>NZ_JBCHVC010000004.1:0-541389 GCF_039023495.1 Erwinia magellanica | reverse complement strand
CTGTAAAGAAAAATTCTGACCGTTTCTTTTTTCGCCAAAAGGCGAAAAATCAGGCTTTTTGCGCCTGTTTATACAGCATATTATCAGGCTGAAACCCTTTTAACCCTGACGAAACGCGGCTGACAAATGCTATTCTTTAAACATTGCCCGTAACGCCCGCCTTAAACGAACAGAGATAAGGACGCTAAATGATTAAATCCGCGCGAAGTATGGCCGGGCTGCCCTGGATTGCCGCCATGGCCTTTTTTATGCAGGCGCTGGATGCCACAATATTGAATACCGCCCTTCCCGCTATAGCTCAAAGCCTCAACCGTTCTCCCCTGGCAATGCAGTCCGCAGTCATTAGCTATACCTTAACCGTAGCCCTGCTTATTCCCGTTAGCGGCTGGCTGGCCGATCGTTTTGGTACCCGCAAAGTTTTTATTGTCGCCGTTTCGCTTTTTACGCTGGGGTCGCTGGCCTGTGCCCTCTCAGGTTCTTTGACCACCTTAGTACTGTTCAGGGTACTGCAAGGCGTAGGCGGTGCGATGATGATGCCGGTTGCACGCCTGGCCTTGCTGCGGGCCTATCCCAGAAGTGAACTACTTCCCGTGCTGAACTTTGTCACCATGCCGGGACTGATTGGTCCGGTATTGGGGCCTCTGCTGGGTGGCGTGTTGGTTACCTACGCCACCTGGCACTGGATCTTCCTGATTAACATTCCAGTGGGCGTCGCCGGGGTTATTTACGCACGCAAGTATATGCCGGACTTTACCACGCCGCGCCGACGGTTCGATTTGCTGGGCTTTCTGCTCTTTGGCACAGGATTGGTTTTATTGTCGAGCGGGATAGAGCTGTTTGGCGAGAAGATTGTGGCTTCCAGCATTGCGCTGGCGGTGACCTCAGGCGGCATTCTGTTACTTCTTCTTTATATAGTGCATGCCCGGCGACATCCCACTCCACTTATCCCCTTGCCGATGTTTAAGACCCGGACATTCTCCGTGGGGATTTTGGGCAACATCGCCTCCAGGCTGGGCACGGGATGTATTCCTTTCCTGATGCCGCTGATGTTGCAGGTCGGGTTTGGTTATTCCGCTATCCTGGCCGGATGCATGATGGCACCCACTGCGCTGGGTTCAATAATGGCTAAATCCACCGTAACCCAGGTGCTACGCTGGTTTGGCTACCGAAAAACTCTGGTATGGATAAGTGTGATTATCGGCGTGCTGATCGCCAGCTTCTCCTTACAGACGCCGGCAATGGGTCTGACCCTGCTGCTGCTGCCCCTCTTTATACTCGGTATGGCAATGTCGACCCAGTTCACCGCCATGAACACCATTACGCTGGCCGATCTGAATGATGCCAACGCCAGCAGCGGTAACAGTATGCTGGCGGTGACGCAACAGCTGGCAATCAGCTTCGGCGTGGCGGTCAGTGCTGCCGTGCTCCGCTTCTATGAAAACTTTGATGGCACTACCGTTCAGCACTTCCATGCCACCTTCCTGACAATGGGGGTGTTGTCGGTGATCTCAGGGCTGGTCTTTATGATGCTGAAGCCAGGTGACGGCAGACATCTGATCAGTGACCGTGAGAAACGCCGGAAAAAAGCTTAGCGTTCCGCAACCGATCCGCGTTCAATCAGTTCCGGGGTCAGCACCAGCAGCTGCTGACTGCCGCCCGGCTCTGCCAGACGATGGAGCAGCGTATCGATAGCCAGCTCGCCCAGCTCATCTTTAGGCTGATGGATGGTGGTCAGCGGCGGCGTCATGTAGCGGGCCAGTTCAATATCGTCATAGCCAATAACCGCAATGTCCTGCGGCACGGAAAGACCGGCCTGGAACAGCGCATGGTAAACACCCACTGCCATTGCATCGTTACTGGTAAAAACGGCCTCGGGCAAGGGATTGAGCGCCAGCAGCTGGTTCATAGCGTTATAGCCGCCCTGAAACTCAAAATCCCCGTTCACAATATAGTCTGGCGGTAGGGGTAGCGCGGCCTGGGCCATCGCCTGCTGAAAGCCTTCAAGCCGCAGACGCGCGGGCGTTTTATCCTGCGGCCCGGCAATACAGGCAATGCGGGTGTAACCACGCGCGATCAGATAGCGGGTAGCCATCTCCCCGCCCAGCAGAGAATTGTCCTGAATAATATCGCTGCCGCCCTCAAAGGGGGACCAGTCCATCATCACAGAGGGAATAGAGGGATAGCGGTTAAGGATCTCAGCAGAGGGGATGTGACTTTCGGTACACATGATCAGCAAACCATCCACACGCTTTTGCAGCAGCGTTTCCAGACTGCGGTTCATACGGTTTTCATCGCCGTCGGTATTGCAGAGCACCAGACTGTAGCCCCGCTCATAACAGCTTCTTTCCACGCCGCGTACCACTTCTGCATAGAACGGGTTGCTGCTGGCGGTCAGCAACATTCCGATAGTGCGGGTCTGGTTAATCTTCAGGCTGCGTGCCAGAGCTGAGGGCGCATAATTAAGTTGCGAGATAGCTGAGGTGATTCTTTCCCGCACCGCCTCACTGACGAAGCGATTGTTATTGATGACGTGAGACACGGTTGACGTTGAAACACCCGCCAGCCTTGCGACATCCTTCATCGTGGCCACGGGCTACCCCTGCTGCTGTAAGAAACGATCGGTTTCATCACGCCAGGGCACGGAAGGCTGCGCCCCAGGCCGGGTGACTGCGATGGCAGCAGCGGCATGAGCAAAAAGCACGGCCTCTGTCATTGGCCGCTGTTCCAGCAAGGCCGTTATCAAAGCTCCGTTAAAAGTATCGCCAGCCGCAATGGTATCTACCGCCGCGACTTTGAAACCGGGAATTCGCTTGCCCTGGCCCTGTTCACTCAGCCAGACGCCACGGCTGCCCAGCGTAATTAACACGCTGTCGATGCCTTTCTTATGCAAAACCGCCGCCGCGCGCGCTGCTGAATCATCGGAATCAACATGCACACCGGTGAGGATCTCGGCTTCGGTTTCATTAGGGGTGATCATATCCACCAGCGCCAGCAGTTCATCAGAAAGCGGGGTTGCCGGGGCGGGATTCAGGATCACTTTCGTCTGGTGTCGATGGGCAATTTTTGCCGCAGCCAGCACGCTCTCCAGCGGGGATTCAAGCTGCATTAATAGTGCCGCTGCGTCAGCAATAATCTGGTGATGTTTTTCCACCAGCGCAGGCGTTAATGCTGCATTAGCTCCTGCCTGAATGGCGATGCTGTTTTCACCTTCACCGTTCACAAAAATCAGTGCCACGCCGGTTGGTTCCCCCGCGATGACTTCCACTGAAGTTATGTCGATTTTGTCTTCAGCCAGCTGCTGGCGGATGCGCTGGCCGATATCGTCTTCACCCACACAGGCAATAAAGGCGATATTCGCGCCGCTGCGTCCGGCTGCCACGGCCTGATTGGCACCTTTGCCACCAAAGGCTACCTGATAATGCTTACCGATCACCGTTTCGCCGGGACGGGGGAACGTTTCCAGATTAAGGATGTGATCGGCATTAATGCTGCCAAGGACGGCCAGCTTGTCGGTACTTTTCATAGGGTGTCGTCCAGAAAAAGGCGCCACCTCATGGAGGTGGCGCGTGCCCTGCTTTTCTTTGATTTATTTAGTGACCAGCTTCAGGTCAACCGGATTAATCGCCTGAACTTTCTGGCCCTTCAGCACTTTATCAGCCGTATCCACGCCGATAACGCCGATCTGCTCTGGCTGCTGTGCCACGGTCGCGGCCAGTTTGCCCCCTTCAACGGCTTTCATACCATCTGCGGTGCCGTCAAAGCCGACTACCACAACATCAGATTTGCCTGCGGTTTGCAATGCACGCATTGCACCTAATGCCATTTCATCGTTCTGGGCAAATACCGCCTGCACGTCTGGGTGCGCCGTCAGCAAGTTCTGCATCACGTTGAGGCCCTTTGTACGGTCAAAATCAGCGGGCTGGCTGGCCAGGATCTGGAATTTATGGGCATCTGCCGCCGTTTTGAAGCCTTCGCCACGTTCACGCGCGGCAGAGGTACCGGCAATGCCGGAAAGCTCAATAATTTTGGCATTTTCGCCAACTTTCTTGGCAATGTAATCACCGGCCATTTTGCCGCCGAAACGGTTATCAGAGGCGACGTGGCTGACCACTTTTCCCTGCGCTGCCATACGGTCAAGAGTAATGACCGGGATATTTGCCTGGTTAGCCATTTTGACGGCATTACCTACGGCATCAGAATCGGTTGGGTTGATCAGCAGCAGCTTAGCGCCACGGACGGTCAGATCCTGCACGTTAGCCAGCTCTTTCGCCGGGTTGTTCTGCGAATCCAGTACCACCAGATCATAGCCCAGTTTGTCAGCTTCTTTCTGCGCGCCATCCTTCAGCGAGACGAAGAAAGGATTATTCAGCGTGGAAACCACCAGCGCGATAGTCTCTTTTGCCAGCGCGTTAGCGCTTACGGTTACGCCAAGCAGAACGGCCAGTGCAGTCAGTTTCATTTTCATTATAAAGTCCTGTAGGGAGAGTTATTTACTGCTTTTGTTATCTACCAGCACCGCGAGCAGTATCACCACCGCTTTAACGATCATTTGGTAGTAAGAAGAAACGCCGAGCAGGTTAAGGCCGTTATTCAGGAAACCGAGGATCAGCGCACCAATCAGCGTTCCCATAATACGTCCTTTGCCCCCGGCCAGACTGGTACCGCCCAGCACCACCGCCGCAATGGCATCCAGCTCGTAGCCAGTTCCCGCCGTGGGTTGAGCCGAGGAGAGTCGTGCGACCTCAATGGTGCCAGCCAGCGCAGCCAGCATGCCGCTCAGGGCATAAACGGTAATTTTGACGCGGCTGACGCTGATGCCGGATAAGCGGGTTGCCGCTTCGTTGCCACCAAGCGCATAGATGTAGCGGCCCAGTCGGGTATGGTGCAGCATGTACCAGGCGGCCAGGAACACCAGTGCCATAATCCAGACCGGCGCGGGAATACCCAGCGGGCGGCCAATACCGAACCAGCCGAACAGATCGGCATTGTCATTAAAGCCTGTAGTGACCGGACTGCCGTTGGTGTAGACCATAGTTACGCCGCGCAGCAGCAGCATCATCACCAGCGTGGCGATAAATGCCTGTACTTTGCCTTTCGCGACTATCGTGCCGGTAATCGCGCCAATCGCGGTGCCAAGCGCCAGCGAAGCCACCACGGCCACCAGCGCATTCACTTCCAGCCCCACCAGTGAAGCGCCTACCGCGCCGGTCAGTGCCAGCAACGATCCCACAGAAAGGTCAATGCCAGAGGTCAGGATCACCAGCGTCATGCCTACCGCCATGATCGCGTTGACCGAGGTCTGTTGCAGAATATTGAACAGGTTGTTCAGCGTAAAGAAGTTGGGACTGAGGCTGGAGACAATAGCGATCAATACAATCAGGGCGATCAGGGATTTTTGCTCCAGCAGCCAGCTCTTGCTGAACGGCCGGTTGGCACGAAGGGTTTGGGTACTCATGGTTGCTCCACGCTAAGTTGCTTACCGACTGCCGCCGCCATTAATACTTCCTGCGTGGCTTGTTCGATGGGGAAATCTCCGCTCAGGCGGCCTTCGTGCATCACCAGCACGCGATCGCTCATGCCCAGTACCTCTGGCATTTCAGAGGAAACGAGAATGATGCTCAGCCCTTCCTCTTTGAACTGATTAATTAACTGATAAATCTCTTTCTTTGCCCCCACGTCCACGCCGCGGGTCGGTTCATCCAGAATCAGCACTTTTGGACGGGTCATCAGCCCACGGGCGATAGCGACCTTTTGCTGATTACCGCCGGAGAGCAGCCCAATGGGTTGCTCCATTGAAGGCGTTTTGACGTTAAAGAGTTTGATAAAGTCGCTGACCGCCAGCTGTTCTTCGGCATGCTTCAGCCGACCGCCGCGATGGCTGAAGTAGTCCAGCGCCGTCAGCGACATGTTCTCTTTTACCGACATGCCCAGCACCAGCCCGTCGCGCTTGCGGTCTTCAGAGATATAAACGATGCCGTGTTGCAGCCCTTCTTCGGGGGAACGGGTGACCACCTCTTTGCCATCCAGCTGGATGCGGCCTTTATTCCGCGGCAGCGCGCCATAAAGCACCTTCATTAATTCGGTACGCCCTGCGCCCATCAGTCCGGCTACGCCGAGGATTTCACCTTTGCGTAAAGTGAAGCTCACGTCATTCACCCCAGGCCCGGTAAGGTGCTCAACCTTCAGGCGAACCTCACCCGGCGCTTTATCCAGGCGCGGATACTGCTCTTCCAGCTTGCGCCCTACCATCATTTCAATCAGCGAATCCTCATTGAGCGAATCAACTTCACGCTCAGCGATAAACTGGCCGTCGCGGAAAATGGTGACGTCATCGCAGATCTCAAAGATCTCCTTCATACGATGCGAGATATAAACAATGCCGCAGCCCTGCGCCTTCAGCTCGCGGATCACGCGGAAAAGCGAAGCAGTTTCGGTATCGGTCAGCGCATCGGTAGGTTCATCCATCACTATCACTCTGGATTGATAGCTCAGGACTTTGGCAATTTCGACCATTTGCTGATCGCCAATTGAGAGATCGCCCACCAGCGTATGGCTGCTGAAGCGCAGATTCAGCCGCTTTAACAGCACCTCCGCTTCGGCGTGCATCTTCTTCCACTGGATACGCCCGATGGCGTTCACAAACTCACGGCCCAGGAAGATATTTTCCGCAATACTGAGCTGCGGGATAAGGTTCAGCTCCTGATGGATAATGCCAATTCCCGCTTCCTGCGACGCTTTAGGCCCGTTAAAAGAGACCTCGTTACCCAGCCAGTGAATGCTGCCGGCGTCACGTGCATAGATGCCGGTCATCACTTTCATCATGGTGGATTTCCCGGCACCGTTTTCACCCACCAGCGCCATCACCCTGCCCGGAAAAACCGAGAGCGCGGCACCAGAGAGCGCTTTCACGCCTGGAAAGGATTTATCAATGCCTTGCAGTTGCAGTAAAGGTTGCATCATGGCCTCAGAAGGTCACGCCAGCACAAAGGATAATATTCGCGAAGGGAGAACACTCCCCGCTGCGGATCACCGCCTGGCTGCGCTGGGTTTGCTGTTTGAACTGTTCATGAGTGACGTACTGAATAGAAAGGGTGTTTCCCTGATGTTGTTGCAGCAAGTCGAGCAGGGCTAACAGCTCATTGTGGAGTTGAGGATTATGGGTTTTGATCTCTTCCGCGATGATGGCGCTTTCTACCTGCATCTCTTCCGTAACAGTTTTCACCACCTGCATAAAGCTCGGGATACCCTGCGTCAGCGCCAGATCGATGCGCTGCGGTCCGGCCGGGATCGGCAGACCAGCATCGCCCACCACCACGCTGTCGGTATGCCCCAGGCGGGAAACCAGCGACGAAATTTCAGAATTCAGTAAGGTGCCTTTTTTCATCTTTCACTCCAGAGCGAAACGTTTCGCTGATCGGGAGTGTATGAGAGGCAGAAGGGAAAACAACGAGCAAAGTGTGAAATTGTGATCGCCATCGAAACGTTTCGCTGTCCTGTGACGAAGTTTGACTTAGGCACAGCTAAACGGGAGATCGGCAAGAAGTGGCCGGCAGCAACCGGCCATGTGCAGCGGAATTAATTGAAGACCATACCGCCATCAATCAGCAGAGACTGGCCGGTCATATAGTCAGAATCGGGGCCAGCCAGGAAGGAGACACAGGCGGAGACATCTTCTGGCTCAGAGAGACGGCCCAGAGTGATGCGTTTGGCAAATTCAGCTGTGCCATACCCCGCTGGCTTACCTGCTGCGCTGGAAATCTGACGATCGATCTCTTCCCACATCGGCGTTTTCACGATTCCCGGACAGTAGCCGTTCACGGTGATGCCAGCCGGAGCCAGATCGCGCGCAGCGGTTTGTGTTAACCCACGTACCGCAAACTTACTGGAGCTGTAAATCGCCAGTTCCGGGTTACCCACATGCCCCGCCTGAGAACAGGCATTGATGATCTTGCCGCCATGCCCTTCAGCCTTAAAGGCTTTCACCGCAGCCTGAATGCCCCAGATCACCCCTTTTACGTTGATTGCGTAAACTTTATCGACAATTTCCGGCGTGATCTCTTCAATAAGCGTGGTGGGTGCTATTCCGGCATTGTTAACGATGACGTCAAAGCCTCCCAACTCTTTACGGGCCTGCTCAACAGCGGCAAATACCCGATCGCGGTCGGAAACATCCACCGTAACGGCTAACGCTTTCCCTCCCTGCGCGACAATCTCGTCGGCAACCTGGCGTGCCGTCTGGCTGTTGAAGTCTGCCACGGCAACGGCGAAACCATCTTTTGCCAGCCGGAGGGCAATCGCTCTGCCAATTCCCTGACCGCTGCCGGTCACTAACGCTACTTTCGTTTTCATCTCTACTCCCTGAACGGTAATTAAAGAATTTGACTCAGATGCAGCTGGCCCATCAGCATCGGGTTGTCGGCATAGTCGACCGGCACCGCTACCACAGCAGGCCCCTGCACATCCATCGCTTTACGCAGCGTAGGTTCCAGCGCTGCCGCGCTCTCCACGGCAAAGCCTGCCGCGCCAAACGCCTCGGCATAGGCTTTGAAATCAACCGGCCCGAATTTCACGCCAGAGACACGCTGGTACTTTTTCTGCTCCTGCATCGCCACCATGTTGTATTCCTCATCCACCCAGATGATGTGCAGGATATTGGCCTTCAGCCTGACGGCGGTTTCCAGCTCCATGCTGGATTGCAGGAAACCGCCATCACCGGAGACGGAGACCACTTTACGGCCCGGATCGACCAGCCAGGCCCCTATCGCCCACGGCAAGGCCACGCCCATGGTCTGCTGTCCGTTGGAGATCATGATTTGTCGTGCGCGGAAGCTGTAAAGGTAACGGGCTATCCAGATATGGAAGCTGCCCATGTCCACCGTCAGGGTCACGTCACTGTTGATGATGTCCTGCATTGCCCGCACGATGCGCAGCGGATGCAGGGCAAACTGATTCAGGTTCTGACCCTGTAGGGAGAGCAGTTCACGCTGCTGCTGCCGATCCGCCAGAATGGCGGCGGCCTGAGCGCTGAGCTGTAAGGGAGAGGCGATCCGCGCAGCCAGTTTATCCAGCGTGGCGGCGATATCCCCCACCAGCTCTGCATCCGGCAGATAGCAGTTATCCGCATCGGCGGGCAGTACATCGATATGCACCAGCGTCGCCGTACCGCTGTTCCACATGGCAGGCTCATACTCCACCGGGCTGTAGCCGATGGTGATGATCAAATCAGCCTGGCGTAATAACCGATCGCCCGCCTGATTGTTAAACAACCCCACCCGACCGGCAAAGCGAGAGAAATGATCCTGTCTGACCGCTCCCGCCGCCTGATAGGTACTGGTAACAGGAATATGGCTGCGATCCAGCAGGCGGTGCAGCGCCTCGCTGTTCCCTGGCTGGCTGGCCATCAGCCCCAGCAGCAGAACAGGATTTTTCGCGCTGGCGATTTGAGCCGCTACCGCTGCAATTGCCTGGTCCGGCGCGGCGCCCAGCAGCACCTGACCTTTGCTGTTCAGCAAGTTGCCACGGGCAGGCTGGTCAACGATATCCTGCGGCAGGCTGACAAATGCCCCGCCGCCGCGCCCCTGCTCCGCCTGACGGAAGGCGTTGGAGACCACTTCAGACAAAGCGTTCGCATCCGTTACCTCCACCGCATATTTGGTGACCGGGCGGAACATGGCGACGGTATCCATGCTCTGATGAACCTGTTTGGCGCTGTCCGCCCGCTTTACTGCCCCACCCAGCGCGACTACCGGGTCGCCCTCGCTGGTGGCGGTAGCCATACCGGTGATGAGGTTGGAACAGCCAGGGCCGGAGGTGACCAGCGCTACTCCGGCATTACCGGTCAGCCGGCCAACGGCCGCCGCCATAAACGCCGCGTTGGCCTCATGCCGCACGGGAATGGTCTGGATTGAGGAGTCCACCAGCGAATCAAAGACCTTATCGATTTTGGCACCGGGAATACCAAAGACCTGCTTCACGCCCTGCGCCTCAAGCTGGGCGACGACCAGGTCGGCGCCATGTTGCCAGAGCGTTGTGTCGGATGGGGTTTTCATCATCACTCCTGATAATTAGCTTTCAACGGAACGGATGGCTGAATCCAGATTGTCGGGATTCAGATCGGCCTGTAAGAAATCGCTGTCTTTGGGCAGATCGATCACCAGTTTGCTGATTTCGCCAAAGGTCAGCAGGCCCTGCTCCAGTTGGTAATCAAGCAGATGTCCTCCGCCCTGGCGGTCATCGGTAATGAAGTGCTCGTGATAGCCTGCAACGTTGATGCCCTGCATGTATTGCGGCGTACGGAAGCCAATCAGCACGCCATCACGCTGGCTGAAATGAAAAGTAGGCTGCTTGTCTAACACTTCCGGCATGGAGCGGTAAGGGCGATGCTGGCAGGGAACGGTGCGGGTCTGCGCGGCAGAAAAGCGCCCGTCGATACGCAGCGCGCAGAACTGATTGTCTGACGTCACCTGGCGATTGATAAGGTCATGAATACCTTCGCGGCTGGCTGGCTCACTGAGCTGGATACGATGTTGGGGTCTGAAAAAGGTCATTACCGCAAAAGGCGTTTTCTGCTGCGGGCTGGCTTCACGTGCGCTGCCATCTGATTTGAGCTGGTAGACATTACTGTCGAAGGCGATCATTTCACCATCCAGCTGGTTAAACGTCCCCAGGCCAAAATTCCCTTTTTTCAACAGGTCAGCGACGGAGATGCTGCCTTCATACACGCCACTGAGCAAGGCGCTCATCAGCGAGGTCTGATAGATTACACTTTCTGGTTTATCTTGTTGCAGCAGGCTGACGGTGGTCGCCAACTGTTGCTCACATAAACAGTCGGTTACAGAATGTTTCATGGCTTCTCTCGTGGCTAAAAGGTTAAGAATCATTAACAGGATGTTGACTCGGTTCAGCCGTAAATACCAATATAGGGAAGCCATGACTTTGAGACGTTTTTAATATGGAACTTCGCCATCTGCGTTATTTTGTTGCTGTTGCCCGTACGCACAGCTTTACCAGGGCAGCGGAAATGTTGGGTATTTCACAACCGCCGCTGAGCCAGCAAATTTTGCGTCTTGAGCGTGAAATTGGCTTACCGTTGCTGAAAAGGCTTACCCGCAGCGTTGAGCTGACAGAGGCTGGCGAAGCGTTTTATCACGACGCCTGCCAGATTCTGGAGCTGAGCGGCCTGGCGCTGGAAAAAGCCAAAGGCATTGCCCGCGGCATCAGTGGGCAGCTTTCACTGGGCTTTGCCAGTTCAGTCGCTTTTCACGCTTCGGTTTTCCGTCTGTTAAGGGCGTTTCAGGATGGTTATCCCGATATGGTCATGAACACGCGTGAGCAGAATATGGCGTCGCTGATGCATGACCTACAGGAAGGGGTACTGGATGCGGCATTTGTCCGTTTGCCCTGTGAGAGCAGCAAGACTTTTAATCTGAAGGTGATTGCCAGCGAAAAGATGCTGGCGGTGCTGCCGCCCGGACACAGGCTGGCCCAGGAGGGAACGCTTTCCCTGAAGCAGCTGGCAAAGGATCCGCTGGTGCTGTTTCCCCGGGAGGTCTCGCCCAGCCTGTATGAAATGATTATCAGCGCCTGTCTGCGCGCCGGCTTTCAACCCCGTAACGGGCAGCAGGCTCCGCAAATCGCTTCAGCTATTGGCATGGTGGCCAGCGGATTTGGGTTTACCCTCGTGCCGGAATCGCTGGTGTGCATCCATCACCCTGAGGTGACATTTCATTCGATTGACGATGCGGTGCTGAACAGCGATATTGCGCTGGCATGGCGCAGGCAGGATCGCTCACCAGCGGTACTGCATCTGGTGGCGATGTTATCTGGCAGGAGTCAGGAAGCCCCCTCTCCTGCCAGCCAGGCTACTAGCCCTTAACTTTACGGATCTGCTTCACGTCCAGTTCAAGCGAGTTAAAATCTTTATCAAGCTTGCCCTGTAGCTCGACTTTATCGGCTGGCGTGATGCTCTGCCCATCCCAGCGCTTATCATCAATTTCTACCGTCATAGAGCCTGTGGCGTCACGGAAGGTGTAATCCTCATCACCTACGCGTTTCTCAATGTTGCCACGCATCGTGACCCATGCGTCATCACTCATATCCTGGGCCTGTTTCACCGTGGCTACCGTGCCATTGGGGCCAGAGAAACCGCCTTTCTGCGCCACGGCAGCAGGCGCATTCGGATCCACAAATCCACCGGTCTGCGCGGCCAGAACCGGCATAGAAATCAGGGCAGTAATAGCTAATAAAGCAGCGCTCTTTTTCATCGTTTTCACCTTATTCCTTTCAGGAGTAACAGTTGTTATTGCGTTGGTTGAGGTCCAGTAAAACAAAAGGTTCTTAACAGGATCTTAAGAAGCTCCGACAACGGCTTTTATTTGTTTAAATTGACGAAAAAGCCCGAACTTCCCGGATCGACGCTGTACAAAGCCCCTGCTGGTTTCGTATAAAACCGTTAACCCCATAAGGAACTTTGCATGCGTATTTTAGTTATAGAGGACGATCCGCTAATCGGTGACGGGATCAAAGCCGGGCTGATAAAGCTGGGTTTCAGCGTCGACTGGTTTACCGAAGGAAAAGAGGGCATGACGGCGCTCAGCAGCGCGCCTTTTGACGCGGTGGTGCTCGATTTAAGCCTGCCGGGGATCGATGGACTGGCGATCCTGCGTCACTGGCGTCAGCAGGGACAGGATGAACCCGTGCTAATCCTGACAGCAAGGGATGCCCTGGAACAGCGCGTTGCTGGTCTGCAACAAGGGGCCGATGATTATCTTTGCAAGCCGTTTGCACTGAGCGAAGTCGCCGCCCGTTTGCAGGCGCTGATCCGCCGTCGCCACGGCCAGCTGCAACCCGTTCTCAGCCATGGCGCCGTGGTGATGGAGAGCGCTTCCCATACTGTTACCCTGGATGGCGAACCCCTGCTGCTGAAATCCCGCGAGCTGGCGCTGCTGGAGCTGTTCCTGATCAACAAAGGTCGGGTGCTGACGCGCGCCCAGCTCGAAGAGAAGCTCTATGGCTGGGATGATGACGTCTCCAGTAACGCCGTGGAGGTGCATATCCATCACCTGCGAAAAAAACTGGGTAGCCAGTTTATCCGCACTATCCACGGAGTGGGTTATACGCTGGGAGAACCGGTTTGAGCCGGGTAAGTTTACGCCTGCGTCTGATGCTGGGTTTCCTGCTGCTGATCCTGATCGGCTGGGGCAGCGCCGGTGTAGGCTCGTGGTGGCAGACCCGGCATAAAATCAACGAATTATTCGATACCCAGCAGATGCTGTTTGCCAAAAGGCTGGCCGCCATTAACCCGGAACAGCTCAGCCATGAGCCGCTGACCCTGCCTGAAACCAAAAAGCTGATAAAACACCATCGTGGAGAACAGGAGGACGATGCGCTCGCCTTTGCCATCTTTACTCATGATGGCCGCATGGTGATGAACGATGGCGACAACGGCAAAGACTTTCTTTTCAGTTATCAACGGGACGGCTTTACCGACGGCAAGCTGAAGGATGACGATGATTTGTGGCGAATGGTCTGGCTGACCACACCCGATGGTTCTGTGGTGGTGGTCGGACAGGAGTGGGAGTACCGCGATGAGATGACCAGAGATATCGTGCAGACTAACCTCTGGCCCTGGCTTATAGCGCTGCCGGTGATGCTTATTCTGCTGCTGTGGCTGGTCACCCGCGAGTTAGCCCCCTTAAAGCGCATCGCCAGCCAGTTGCGCAGCCGCTCACCTGATGACCGGACACCGTTGACAGAGAGTCGACTGCCGCAGGAGGTACGCCCACTGGTGGATGAACTGAACTCGCTTTTTGCGCGCATCGCCAGAATGCTGGCACGGGAACGCCGCTTCACCTCTGACGCCGCACATGAGCTTCGCAGCCCGCTGGCAGCGCTCAAGGTGCAAACAGAAGTCGCCCAGCTCGCCCATGACGATCCGCAAATGCGCCACCACGCACTCTCTAATCTTGATGCCGGTATCGATCGCGCCACCCGGCTGGTGGATCAGCTGCTGACGCTTTCCAGACTTGAGAGTGAACAGGATCTTGAGAAGCAGCCGGTTAACCTGCAACAGCTGTTGCAACAGGCAGTGGTGGATCACTACGCCAAAGCGCAGGCTGCCGGTATTGAGCTCAGCCTGGAGGCGCCTGAGGCTCCGGTCATCAAAATGGGGCAGCCTCTGCTGCTGGCGCTGATGGTACGCAACCTGCTGGATAACGCCATCCGTTACAGTCAGACCGGCGGTGAAGTGCAACTGGCGCTCACGCCACACACGCTTGAAGTACTGGATAAAGGGCCGGGCGTCACGCAGGATGCCCTTGAGCGCATAGGAGAGAGGTTTTACCGGCCACCGGGCCAGGAGAAGTCCGGGAGTGGGCTTGGGCTATCCATTGTCAGCAATATCGCTCACCTCCACGGTATGCAAATCAGCTTTGCCAACCGCCGAGAAGGGGGATTTGCGGTGAAAATCAGCTGGCCATAAAAAAGGGCCAGAAGGCCCTTTCTCTGCCGGCAACGCAGGCTAAATCTCTACCTGAGTCCCCAGTTCGATCACTCTGTTTGGCGGGATTTCAAACTGATCCGGCGCACGCAACGCATTCTTTTGCAGCATCAGGAACAGCTTGCCGCGCAGGCGCAGATACCACGGGCGTTTACCGATAATCAGCGACTCGTGGGACATAAAGAAGGAAGTTTCCATCATCCGGCAACTCAGGCCTTCCAGCCCGCAGCGGTGGAAAATCTCTTCAACATTGGGCGTTTCGCGCCAGCCGTAGCTGGCCACCACCCGCCAGAAGGTGGGAGAAAGCTGCTCAATGGTGACACGACGGATATTATGCACATAAGGCGCATCTTCCGTTCGCAGAGTCAGCAGGACCACCCGCTCATGCAGCACCTTGTTGTGCTTTAAATTGTGCAGCATGGCAAAGGGGATGACGTTCAGTGCCCGTGACATATAAACGGCGGTGCCCGGCACCCGCACCGGCGGCGATTTCTCCAGCGAGGCGATCATCGCCTCCAGAGAGTTACCGTGCTCATGCATACGGCGCAACAGGCGGAAGCGCTCGCTTTTCCAGGTGGTCATGATGATAAACATCACCAGCGCCAGACAGAGCGGCAGCCAGCCGCCGGAGAAAATTTTCACCAGGTTGGCCGAGAACAGCGAAACGTCAATGCACAGCATGAACACCAACACCAGCAGCACCAGATAGCGGTTCCAGTGCCAGTTTTTGATCGCTACCGTGGTACAGAGTATAGCGGTCAGTACCATGGTACCGGTGACCGCAATGCCATAGGCGGCAGCCAGGTTACTGGAGTGTTCAAAGCCTACAATCACAATCACTACCGCAAAATAGAGCAGCCAGTTGATGACCGGGATATAGATTTGCCCGGACTCCTCTTCAGAGGTATGCACAATGCGCATCGGCGGCAGATAACCCAGGCGCACCGCCTGACGAGTCAGCGAGAAGACGCCGGAAATCACCGCCTGAGAAGCAATCACCGTTGCCAGCGTTGCCAGGATCAGCATCGGGATCAGCGCCCAGTCAGGCGCCAGCAGGAAGAAGGGGTTTTTGATCGCCTCCGGATGGGCTAATAACAGCGCGCCCTGACCAAAGTAGTTCAGCACCAGCGACGGCAACACCACCAGAAACCACGCCAGGCGAATCGGGAATTTCCCGAAGTGGCCCATATCGGCATACAACGCTTCCACACCGGTAATGGCCAGCACCACGGCACCCAGCGCAAAGAAGGAGACCTCTTTATATTCCATAAAGAAGTGCATCGCCCAGTAAGGGTTGAGCGCATGGAGCACGTCGGGATTGTTGATAATACTGCGCGCGCCCAGCACCGCCAGCACGATAAACCACAGCAGCATCACCGGGGCGAACAGTTTCCCCACCAGCCCGGTTCCTTGTTTCTGAATGATAAAAAGCAGGGTCAGTACCGCTATGGCTATAGGGACAATATAAGCATCAAGGTTGGGCGCGGCAATCTCCAGCCCTTCTATAGCAGAGAGCACGGAAACGGCGGGGGTGATAACCACCTCGCCATAGAAAAAGCTGCCGCCAATCAGGCCCATAATCACCAGCACCGCGGTGGCTCTTGCCCCGGTATTGCGCCCCGCCAGCGACATCAGCGTCAGGATGCCCCCCTCTCCCGCATTATCGGCACGCATCACGTAACTGATGTACTTCAGCGACACCACCAGCACCAGCAGCCAGAAAATCAGTGACAGAAAGCCAAACACGGCGTCACGCTCAACGCCAAAGCCAAACTGGCCGGAGAGACATTCGCGAAGGGTATAGAGTGGACTTGTACCGATGTCACCATAGACAACGCCGATAGCCGCTAAGGTCACGGCACCCAGGGACTGCTTTTTCTCAGAACTCATAGACCAGTCTTTTGTTGGAGCCGGGTGATGCGGTATTGCGCCCTGCTCATCAAGCCATCAAAACGCGCACAGTATGCATGAATCATGATGAATGCCTATCCTAATTACGTTAAGAAAAATGACTTCACTGCCCTGGGTCACTCTTTGACAAGAAAAAAGCTGACTCGAATCAACTCTTTCAAGCATCATAGCCAGTAGTGTTTGCGCTCGCCAGTCAACAGCTGGCCTGACCGTAGAAAAGGATGAATGTTTGATTATGCCTCAGCCCCATTTACTTGCGGAAAGAATCGCCCGCCTCAGCAACGCATTAGAAAAGGGACTTTACGAACGGCATCATGCGATTCGCCTCTGCCTGTTGGCGGCGCTGAGCGGAGAGAGCGTCTTTTTGCTTGGCCCGCCGGGTATTGCCAAAAGTCTGATTGCCCGCAGGCTGAAATACGCTTTCCAGCACTCCCGCGCTTTTGAATACCTGATGACGCGCTTCTCCACACCGGAAGAGGTATTTGGCCCTCTCTCTATTCAGGCTCTGAAAGATGAAGGGCGCTACCAGCGTCTGACCAAAGGGTATCTTCCTGACGCAGAAATTGTCTTTCTTGATGAGATCTGGAAAGCTGGCCCGGCCATTCTTAACACCCTGCTGACAGCCATTAACGAACGCCGTTTCCGCAACGGAGACAGTGAAGAGAAGATCCCGATGCGCCTGCTGGTCACCGCCTCTAACGAGCTGCCGGAAGCGGACAGCGGGCTGGAAGCCCTGTATGACCGTATGCTGATCCGCCTCTGGCTGGACAACGTGCACGAAAAACAGAACTTCCGCAGCATGCTGACCCACCAGCAGGATGAGAACAGCAACCCGGTGGCGGAGTCGCTCTGTATCAGTGATGAAGAGTATAGCGAGTGGCAGAAAGGCATTTCCCAGGTTTCGCTGCCTGATGCGGTTTTTGAGCTGATTTTTCTGCTGCGCCAGCAGTTAGAGAATCAGCCTGAAGCGCCCTATATCTCTGACCGCCGTTGGAAAAAAGCCATTCATCTGCTTCAGGCCTGCGCGTTTTACAGCGGGCGCAACAGCATCGCGCCGGTGGATCTGATCCTGCTGAAAGATTGCCTGTGGCATGACGTCGGTTCCATGAAGCTGCTGGATCAGGAGATTGATAATCTGATTACCCAGCAGGCCTGGCAGCAGCAGCCGATGCTGATCAAACTGCAACAGATTGAGTCGCGCCGTCTCGCTTTGCAGCAGGAAAAAAGCGTGGAGCTGGCAATTCGCCTGGAAAAACATGGCGGCATGTTCAGCCGCAAGCCGCACTACGAGCTGCCGCCCGCGCTGGCAGACGACACGCTGACGCTGATGCTGCAAAAGCCGCTGATGCTGCATGATATGCAGGTGACACACGTGGTCATTGCCCGCGAAGCGCTGCATCACTGGCTGCAAAAAGGCGGCGATATCCGTGGCAAGCTGAACGGCATTGGCTTTGCGCAGACGTTGGATCTCCATGTGGACAGCAATGACTGCCTGACCCTGCGCGATATCAGCCTACAGGTTTCCAGACTGATGCTGCCGGGTAAACAGCAGGCCAGCGGTCTGCCGGAGGAGATTGCGCAGGCGCTGGACGAACTGGAAACGCAGCTCCGGGCGCAGCGAACCCTGTTCAGTCAGCACCAGCGCTGCCTGTTTATCAGTGACGACTGGCTGGCGCGCATCGAAGAGAGCCTGCAACAGGTTGCTGAGCAGCTGAAGCAGGCGCGGCGGTGATAACCCTGGATACGCTGAGCGCGCTGCTGGCGGTCAGCGAGGGCGATTTACTGGAAGAGCTGGTGATTGCCCTGCTCGCCAGCCCCCAGCTGGCGCTGTTTTTTGAAAAATTCCCCGGCATGAAAAAAGCGCTCTTACGCGATCTGCCCCGCTGGAAAAATGACGTACTGGAACAGATGAGAACCACGGCGGTTCCGGCAGATCTGGCGGCTGAATTCGCCTTATTTCAGCAGTTTCAGGGGTTTTCGCACGCCCCTTTTTGCCAGAAGCTGCCCGAACTCCTGGCCTGGCTCAGTCAGCATCAGTCACCCTTTGCGGAAAAAGCCACGCAGCTGCTTGCCAATACCGATCCCACGAATCTCAGCCCGGCGCAGCAAACCCTGTTTCTGCAACGCTGGCGGCTCAGCCTGACGCTGCAAACCCTGACCCTGAATCAACAGCTGCTGGAGCAGGAGCGGGAAAAGCTGCTGGCAGAACTTCAACAGCGGCTGGCGATGAGTGGCCAGCTGGCTGACGTGCTCTCTGATAACAACGAAGCGGCGGCGGGTCGCCTGTGGGATCTGACTAAAAGCCCGTTGCAGCGGAGTGACTACCAGCTGATTGTGGAATATGGTGAATTTCTGGCGCAGCAGCCAGCGTTAAAGAAACTGGCTGAACAGCTTGGCCGCAGCAAAGAAGCCAAAGCGGTTCCCAGCGAAGAGGCGCCGCTGGAAGCTTTCCACCAGATGGTGAGGGAGCCGGAAACCATACCTGAAGAGGTCAGCGGTCTGCATCAAAGTGACGATATCCTGCGCCTGCTGCCGCCCGAGCTGGTGACGCTGGGCATCAGTGAGCTGGAAGTAGAGTTTTATCGTCGGCTGGTGGAAAAAAGGCTGCTCACCTATCGCCTCCAGGGAGAAGGCTGGCACGACAAGGTCACAATGCGGCCGGTCAGCCACCAGCATCATGATGAACAGCCTCGCGGCCCCTTTATTGTCTGCGTGGATACATCCGGTTCGATGGGCGGCTTTAACGAACGCTGTGCCAAAGCCTTTTGTCTGGCGTTATTAAAAGTTGCGCTGGCCGATAACCGTCGCTGCTACATTATGCTGTTTGCCCATGAGGTAGTGAGCTATGAGCTTACGGCGGGCGATGGCATTGCCCAGGCTATTCGTTTCCTCAGCCAGCGTTTTCGCGGCGGCACCGATCTTGCCGCCTGTCTGGATGCCGTATTGCTGAAGCTGGCCACTCCGGTATGGAATGATGCCGATGCGGTGATCATTTCCGACTTTATTGCCCAGCGGCTGCCGGAAGATCTGGTAAAAAGAATCAAACAGCACCAGTTAAAACAGCAGCAGCGTTTTCATGCCGTTGCGCTGTCCGATCACGGAAAACCGGGCATTATGCGCATTTTCAACCATATCTGGCGTTTTGATACCGGCCTGAAAAGCCGCCTTCTCCGTCGCTGGCAGCGTTAAAAGCCCGCAGAAACACTCCGGCAATGCTTATTTGCTATAGTCTCAGCTGTGCTTTATACGCTTCAGCCACCAGAGAGATTGGGAGTATTACTTGTCAGGACAAAACCAGGATATTACAGCAGGCTTACCCGCACCCACCCAAACACTATTATTAAGCGGCGGCAGCGCAGAACAAAAACGTCAGGAACTCCTCGAATACTTCAATCAGACCTGGTCTCTCTACGAGAGCCTGTTTGACTGTCTGGCGGATGAACAGGCTTATTACAGCAAAGCGATCTCCCTGCGCCATCCGCTGATTTTCTATTTTGGCCACACCGCCACCTTCTATATCAATAAACTGATGGCTGCCGGGCTGATGGAGCAGCGCGTGGATGATCAGATTGAAGCGATGATGGCCATTGGCGTGGACGAGATGAGCTGGGACGATCTGGATACCAGCCAGTATCAGTGGCCCACTGTTGCCCGGCTGCGCGACTATCGCGGCAAAGTACGTTCACTGGTGAGCGCCTTAATAAAAGAGATGCCGCTGACGCTGCCCATTAACTGGAACAGCCCGGCCTGGGTTGTACTGATGGGAATTGAGCATGAACGCATTCATCTGGAGACCTCCAGCGTACTGATCCGCCAGCTCCCGGTTGAATGGGTGAAACCGCAGCCCCACTGGCCAGCCTGCCCTTCAGCGCGTCACGATCGCTTTACTGTCCCACAAAATTCGCTTATTAGCGTAGCCGGCGCCCGCGTGACGCAAGGTAAAAGCGATGAGACATATGGTTGGGATAACGAGTACGGCACCCTGACCACAGAAGTAAAATCCTTTGAAGCCAGCAAAATGCTGACCAGCAATGCTGAGTTCTTTGAATTTATCCTGGCGGGAGGTTACCAGGATAACCGCTGGTGGGATGATGAAGGCCGGGGCTGGCGTGATTTTGCCCAGGCCACACAGCCCACTTTCTGGGTCGGTTCTCCTGAAGCGCCTGAAAATCTGAAGCTGCGCCTGCTGACTGAAGAAGTCGCCATGCCCTGGGACTGGCCAGTAGAAGTCAATCAGCTGGAAGCCGCTGCGTTTTGTCGCTGGAAAGCGGCAGAAACCGGCAAGTCTGTTCAGCTTCCCAGCGAAGCTGAATGGCTGCTGCTGCGCGAGCAGGTTGCGGAGGATCGGCCTCTTAAAGCGTCAGGTAACCTGAATCTGGCATGGTGGGCCTCTTCCTGTCCGGTAGATCGCTTTGCACAGGGGGAGTTCTTTGATCTCACCGGCAACGTCTGGCAATGGACTACCACGCCCATCAGCGGGCTGGAAGGCTTTAAGGTTCACCCTCTGTACGATGATTTCTCTACGCCAACTTTTGACGGCAAACATGCACTAATCAAAGGAGGAAGCTGGATTTCCACCGGCAATGAAGCGCTGAAATCTGCCCGCTACGCCTTCCGTCGTCACTTCTTTCAACATGCCGGCTTCCGCTACGTGGTTTCCACTCACCAGGAAAAAATCGCGCTCAATCCTTACGAAACGGACAGCATGGTTTCGCAGTATCTGGACTTTCAGTACGGCCCGGACTATTTCGGCACCCCTAACTATGGCAAAGCGCTGGTAGATATCGCCTGTCAGATGACGGAAAAACGGGGCCGGGCGCTGGATATTGGCTGTGCAACCGGTCGCGCCAGCTTCGAACTTGCCCGCCATTTTGATGAAGTCGTCGGCATGGATTATTCGGCCCGCTTTATTGATGTGGCGTTGCAGCTCACTTCGGGCGAAACGTTCCGCTACGTCACCCAGGAAGAGGGTGAACTGGTGGAGTATCGTCAGGTTCACCTGAAAGATTTTGGTCTGGGGCCGGAGCAGACCAGCCGCATTCAGTTTATCCAGGGGGATGCCTGCAACCTCAAGCCTCAGCCCGATCGTTACGACCTGGTAATCGCCTCCAATCTCATTGACCGGCTGCGTCAGCCTGAGCGCTTCCTGCGGGACGTAACGGCGATGATCCGCTCTGGTGGCGTACTGATGCTCTCCTCGCCTTATACCTGGCTTGAAGAGTACACGCCAAAGGAAAACTGGCTGGGGGGCATTCGTGAGAACGGTGAAGCGCTGACAACTTATCAGGCACTGCAACGCCTGCTGGCTAATGATTTTGAAGAGATGGCTTCACCCCAGGATGTGCCTTTTGTGATCCGCGAAACCGCACGTAAGTATCAGCACACCGTTGCGCAGCTCACCATCTGGCGTAAACGTTAAACTGCAAGCGGGCGTTAACAGCGCCCGCTGTTTATTCCACAATGATATTGCCTGTTCCCCGCCTTTCCTGCACATTAAACCTTCTCACACTGCATATTCGCTAACTCTGGAACCCTTATGGCAGATAATCTGCAAATAGATAATCTCGATCGGGGCATTCTGAATGCTCTGATGGCGAACGCCCGTACAGCTTATGCCGAACTGGCAAAAGTATTTAACGTCAGCCCTGGAACCATCCACGTACGCGTGGAGAAAATGAAACAGGCCGGGGTGATCAAAGGAACCCGAGTGGAGATTGACCCCAAACATCTGGGTTATGACGTCTGCTGCTTTATTGGCATCATTCTGAAGAGCGCCAAAGATTATCCTTCCGCGCTGGCCCGGCTGGAGAGTCTGGATGAAGTGGTTGAGGCCTATTACACCACCGGCCACTACAGCATCTTTATCAAGGTCATGTGCCGGTCTATCGATGCGCTGCAACAAGTGTTGATCAACAAGATCCAGACCATTGATGAAATCCAGTCCACCGAAACGCTGATCTCGCTGCAAAACCCGATCATGCGCACCATTAAGCCCTGATCTGTGCACAGAATTATCCACAGTCTGTTTTGCTGTTTTTCCCTTCAGAGGATCGTGCTTTTCACGCCGCAGAGCGTTTTGCCTGGGCCAGCACCCAGCGCCCGCAGTATATTTCAGTGTATAAAGACCGCGAGCGCTACCCGAGTCGAAAATAGCAAGTAAGCCAGGTACCCCACATAAACCCTCACTTTTCCACAGGTAGATCCCTGCTTAATCACAGCGTACAATACCCGCCTTTGTAATCCAGGGATCTTCATCATGGCGGACGTAACCTTAATCAGTGGCAGCACCTTAGGCGGCGCAGAATATGTGGCTGAACATCTGGCAGAGAAGCTGGAAGAAGCGGGCTTTTCAACGGAAATGCTGCACGGCCCGGAGCTGGATGAGCTAAACACGCAAGGGGTCTGGCTGGTGGTCTCTTCCACCCATGGCGCAGGCGATCTTCCTGACAACCTGCTCCCCCTGTTTGATGCAATAGAAGAAAAGAAACCCGATTTGAGTCAGGTTCGCTACGGCGCGGTGGGAATTGGTAACCGCGAATACGATCTTTTCTGCGGTGCCATTGAGAAAATGGACGCTCTGCTGGCCTCTTGTGGCGCTCAGCGGATAGGTGATCGTCTCGAAATAGATGTCCTTGAGCATGAGATCCCTGAAGATCCAGCTGAGGTTTGGATCGCCAGCTGGAAAAACCTGCTGAACTGAGGATCGCGGGCGGCAGATCGTCCCGCTTTTTGCTGCCTTTGTCGAAAAAAGCGCCCAGGTTTTGTAAATATTGCCCTTTTTTGTACAATAAATTAGCGATCGATTGTGGATAACTATGCTCAATACCCGGTAATAACCGGTGTTTATCCCAATAACAACTTGGTACCCTGGCTAAGCCTGTGCATAACATGCCATTTAGATCCCAGCTTATACGCCACAGGATCACCGATCTTTCACAGCATACGATCCTTAATAACCTGATGATCGTTATCAGGAAAAAAGGCTTATCCACAGAGATCGTCGATCCTAATAGAAGATCTAACAAAGAGATCTCTAGATAAAAAAGATCTTCTTTTTAATACACGCCGGGCTGTGCGCTTTCCCCTTCGTCTAAAGTTGAGTAGAATCCACGGCCCAGCAGTAATCTCTCATTCGCACAATCGCGAGGTGCAGTACCATGTTTTATCCAGATCCTTTTGACGTCATCGTAATCGGTGGTGGTCATGCGGGTACCGAAGCCGCCATGGCGGCTGCCCGAATGGGTCAGCAAACCCTGCTATTAACCCATAACATTGATACGCTTGGACAAATGTCCTGTAACCCGGCGATCGGTGGTATTGGAAAAGGACATCTGGTTAAAGAAGTGGACGCACTTGGCGGGTTGATGGCGCATGCAATTGACCAGGCGGGCATACAGTTCAGGATACTAAACGCAAGCAAAGGCCCGGCAGTGCGGGCTACCCGTGCTCAGGCAGACCGCGTGTTGTATCGACAGGCTGTTCGTACCGCGTTAGAGAATCAGCCAAACCTGATGATCTTCCAGCAGGCTGTAGACGATCTTATCGTTGAGAACGATCGGGTCGTAGGCGCAGTGACCCAGATGGGACTGAAGTTCCGTGCAAAAGCCGTTGTGCTGACCGTAGGGACTTTCCTTGATGGAAAAATTCATATTGGTCTCGATAACTACAGCGGCGGCCGTGCTGGCGATCCTCCTTCGATCCCTCTGGCCCGCCGTCTGCGTGAGTTACCTCTGCGCGTCAGCCGTCTGAAAACCGGAACGCCGCCACGCATTGATGCCAGAACCATTGATTTCAGCGTACTGGCACCACAGCATGGCGATACGCCAATGCCGGTCTTCTCGTTTATGGGAAATGTCAATCAGCACCCTGAACAGGTGCCGTGCTACATCACCTACACAAACGAGAAAACGCATGATGTGATCCGTAATAATCTGGATCGCAGCCCGATGTATTCAGGCGTTATCGAAGGTATTGGGCCGCGCTACTGCCCTTCCATCGAAGACAAGGTCATGCGTTTTGCCGATCGTAACGCTCACCAGATCTTCCTGGAGCCGGAAGGCCTGACCAGCAATGAAATTTACCCGAACGGCATCTCAACAAGCCTGCCGTTTGATGTACAGATCCAGATCGTCCGTTCTATGCAGGGTCTGGAAAACGCGAAGATCGTCCGGCCTGGTTACGCTATCGAGTATGATTTCTTCGATCCGCGCGATCTGAAACCATCGCTTGAAAGTAAATATATTCAGGGGCTGTTCTTTGCAGGACAGATCAACGGCACCACCGGCTATGAAGAAGCGGCGGCACAGGGCCTTCTTGCTGGTCTGAATGCGGGTCGTCTTTCCGCAGACAAAGAGACCTGGGCGCCACGTCGCGATCAGGCTTATCTCGGTGTGCTGGTTGATGACCTCTGCACCCTGGGCACAAAAGAGCCGTACCGTATGTTCACCTCCCGTGCGGAATATCGTCTGATGCTGCGTGAAGACAACGCCGATCTGCGTCTGACCGAAGCGGGTCGTGAACTGGGCTTGGTGGATGATGCCCGCTGGGCGCGCTTCAATCAGAAGCTGGAAAGCATTGAGCAGGAACGCCAGCGTCTGCGAGACATCTGGGTACACCCGAAGTCGGAGTGTGTTGAGGAAGTCAACGGCGTACTGAGCGCGGCGCTGACCAAAGAGGCAAGCGGTGAAGACCTGCTGCGCCGTCCTGAGATGACTTATCAGCAGCTGATGACCCTGAGCACCTTTGCCCCTGCGCTGAGCGATCCTCAGGCCGCAGAGCAGGTTGAAATTCAGGTGAAGTACGAAGGCTATATCGCTCGCCAGCAGGAAGAGATTGACCGCCAGCTGCGCAATGAAAATACGCTGCTGCCGGTTGAACTGGATTACCGTCAGGTGAGCGGCCTTTCAAATGAGGTGATCGCCAAGCTTAACGATCACAAACCAGGATCGATTGGCCAGGCTTCCCGTATTTCAGGGATAACCCCCGCAGCCATTTCCATTTTGCTGATCTACCTGAAGAAACAGGGATTGCTGCGTAAAAGCGCCTGATCTGTTCAGCAGTCATAACGTAAGGGGGCGGAAGAGAATCCGCCCCTGTTGTTTTTGTAAGGCGGGACGAATACATTTGCCCGCAGACCTTTTCACAGGAACTCAGTGTGATTACCAAACTCACTTCTCTGCTTAACGCCGCCCATATTTCTCTCTCCGATCGGCAAAAGGATCTGCTGGTGGGGTATGTCAACATGCTGCACAAGTGGAATAAAGCCTATAATCTGACCTCGGTACGTGACCCTGAGCAGATGCTGATCCGTCATATTATGGACAGCATTGTGGTTGAGCCAGCGCTACAGGGAACGCGCTTTATTGATGTAGGAACCGGTCCGGGCCTGCCAGGCGTGCCGCTGGCTATTGTCCGTCCTGATTCGCACTTTACCCTGCTGGACAGCCTGGGCAAACGCATCCGTTTCCTCAAACAGGTCCAGCATGAACTGAAGTTGAGTAACATCACACCGGTTCAGAGCAGGGTAGAGGACTTTCCGGCCGAACCGCCGTTCGACGGGGTTATCAGCCGTGCCTTCGCCTCTCTGAATGACATGCTAAACTGGTGTCACCATTTGCCGGGCAAAACAGGTCAGTTTTATGCTCTTAAAGGAGTAGTTCCGCAGGAAGAATTAGCTCATTTGCCGGAAGGATTTACCGTCGATCGGGTGGTGAAACTGCTGGTACCTCAGTTGGAAGGGGAGCGTCATCTGATCGTGGTAAATGTGAATAAATAAGGTCAGATTGCTGTTTAAATCATCAAAACGCGCGGCTGTTATTGCGGTTTTTTAAACTTAGTGTCGCGTAAAAGCCGAATAGCCTTATTGACCGTAAGTGCTTTAAGTAACAGGATTTTAGTTAAGTTGCGTGACTATCGTGAAGCGTAACCGCAACCTCTGCGCTACCGTCCGGCAGGTGTTGTCTGAAAATGCAGCACTCAAACGATCTTCTTCACACTTTTTATCGCGGCCAGGTTGTTTACATAAGGTTAAAACGGCACGCTGAAATTATCCGATACTCTCTGTAATATTTAACGATAATTTCACATTCTGTTATCATGTTTATCACCTCGAACCGCGATTATTCCCTGTCAGATGGTAACGGCGGAAAATATTTTCTGTTTATAAATCGAGGTGAGTAAGGCGCTTTGGTGGAATAATTCGATGCTTCAAATGTCAATATAAGGTTTTAAATGCTGAGAGGGTCTCTTTTTAAAATAAATCTCCATAACCTATTGAATTTAATCTATTAGACAGGCTGGTTTTTTATTAAATTAAGATTATTCCTGAACATAACTTAAGCATTAAGTTATCGAATTGTGATCTTCAGCACGCTTTATGAGCAAGGTTTGTCGACTCTTGCAGGAAATTTCTTCCGGTTTGCCGTTCTTCTGAGTTTTAAAAAACAGGCCTCGCGAAAGAAATTTAAATAATTGTTCACCTTTTCGCTACTTATCCATTGAAATCGCAGGGGCGCACCGTATAATTTGCTCGTTTTTTGCTGCTTGACTCAAAAGAGCAAAGGCAGTTTTATACGACACGCGACATACCCCCGAGGGGGCAGGAGAGTTTCAGCGTCATGTCAGTGTCCCTTTACAGAGTGAAATTTGCCCGAACCGTGCTGCTGCTTCAGCTGGTGACCTTTGTCGTAATCGGCGCGCTGTTTGCCTTTAAAGATCTGGCATGGAGCTTATCCGCCCTTGCAGGTGGACTGGCAGCCTGGCTGCCAAACATTGTGTTTATGATTTTTGCCTGGCGTCATCAGGCAGGAGACCCGATAAAAGGGCGTATAGCCTGGAGTTTTTTATTGGGTGAGGTGCTGAAGGTTCTGGCCACCATTCTCTTGCTTGTCGTGGCGCTGGCGGTATTTGGGGCAGTGTTTACACCGCTCGGACTGGCCTGGTTATCGGTGCTGATTGTGCAAATCGTCGCACCGGCTGTAATTAACAACAAAGGGTAAGAGGCATCATGGCTGCAGGAGAAATCTCTACGCCGCAGGAATACATAGGCCATCATCTGAATAACCTTCAGTTGGACCTGCGTACCTTCGAGCTGGTGAATCCACACGACGCACCGGCGACGTTCTGGGTATTGAATATCGACTCCATGTTTTTCTCTGTGGTGCTGGGACTGGTGTTCCTGGTGCTGTTTCGTAAAGTTGCGAAGACAGCCACCAGCGGCGTGCCGGGAAAAATGCAGGCCGCGATTGAACTGGTTGTCGGCTTTGTCGATGACAACGTTCGCGACATGTACCATGGTAAAAGCAAAGTAATCGCACCGCTGGCTCTGACGATTTTCGTCTGGGTCTTCCTGATGAACTTCATGGACCTGCTGCCTATCGACTTGCTGCCCTATATCGGTGAGCACTTCTTAGGTTTGCCAGCGTTGCGTGTTGTGCCTTCTGCAGACGTGAACATCACGCTCTCAATGGCACTTGGCGTATTTATTTTGATTCTGTTCTACAGCATCAAGATGAAAGGCATTGGCGGCTTTACTAAAGAGCTGACACTGCAACCCTTCAATCACCCGATTTTTATTCCGATCAACCTGATCCTTGAAGGTGTGAGCCTGTTGTCCAAACCGGTTTCCCTGGGTCTGCGACTGTTCGGAAACATGTATGCGGGTGAATTGATTTTTATCCTGATTGCCGGTCTGTTGCCGTGGTGGTCACAGTGGATTCTGAATGTGCCCTGGGCCATTTTCCACATCCTGATCATTTCGTTGCAGGCTTTCATTTTCATGGTCTTAACGATTGTCTATCTGTCGATGGCATCTGAAGAACATTGATTTTTTTCTCAACACTACTGCGTTTTAACTGAAACAAACTGGAGACTGTCATGGAAAACCTGAATATGGATCTGCTGTACATGGCTGCCGCTGTGATGATGGGCTTAGCGGCAATCGGTGCTGCGATCGGTATCGGCATCCTCGGAGGCAAATTCCTGGAAGGCGCCGCGCGTCAACCGGATCTGATCCCTCTGCTGCGTACGCAGTTCTTTGTTGTAATGGGTCTGGTGGATGCAATCCCAATGATCGCTGTTGGTCTGGGTCTGTACGTGATGTTTGCTGTCGCGTAATAACCGATAGTTCATCGCTGGTCACCTGGCGATGAACCGATTCTTCCGGTTGGCTTGCCGGCCGGAGAAAAAGTTAACTTAACAAGAGGCATTGTGCTGTGAACATTAACGCAACAATCCTCGGCCAGGCTATCGCGTTCATCCTGTTTGTCCTGTTCTGCATGAAGTACGTATGGCCGCCGCTGATGGCCGCTATCGAAAAGCGCCAGAAAGAAGTTGCCGAAGGCCTTGCTTCCGCTGAACGTGCCAAAAAAGATTTGGATCTTGCACAGGCTAATGCGACCGATCAGCTGAAAAAAGCGAAAGAAGAAGCTCAGGTAATCATCGAACAGGCTAACAAGCGTCGTTCGCAGATCCTGGACGAAGCGAAAGCTGAGGCTGAGCAGGAACGTAACAAGATCGTCACCCAGGCGCAGGCTGAAATCGACGCCGAACGCAAACGTGCACGTGAAGAGTTGCGTAAGCAAGTCGCGATGCTGGCTGTGGCTGGCGCCGAAAAAATCATTGAACGTTCCGTGGATGAAGCTGCTAACAGCGACATCGTTGATAAACTGGTCGCTGAACTGTAAGGAGGGAGGGGCTGATGTCTGAATTTACTACTGTAGCTCGCCCCTACGCCAAAGCAGCTTTTGACTTTGCTGTTGAGCATCAAAGTGTCGATCGCTGGCAGCAGATGCTGGCGTTCGCTACCGAGGTAGCCAGCAATGAACAGGTAGCAGAACTTCTTTCCGGCGCGCTTGCGCCGGAAGCGTTGTCTGCACAGTTCATCGCTATCTGTGGTGATCAACTGGACGAAGCCGGTCAAAACCTGATTAAGGTCATGGCCGAAAACAAACGTTTGCCAGCGCTTCCCAGTGTTCTGGCTCAGTTTATCCAGCTACGTGCCGCACATGATGCGACCGCGGACGTTGAGGTAATCTCTTCCACCACACTGAGTGACGAACAGCTGACCAAAATCAGCGCCGCTATGGAAAAACGTCTGTCACGCAAAGTTAAGCTGAATTGCAAAATCGATAAGTCTGTAATGGCAGGCGTAATCATCCGTGCGGGTGATATGGTCATTGACGGCAGCGTACGCGGCCGTCTTGAGCGTCTTGCAGACGTCTTGCAGTCTTAAGGGGACTGGAGCATATGCAACTGAATTCCACCGAAATCAGCGAACTGATCAAGCAGCGCATTGCTCAGTTCAATGTAGTGAGCGAAGCTCACAATGAAGGCACTATTGTTTCCGTCAGTGACGGTATCATCCGCGTAAACGGCCTGGCCGATGTTATGCAGGGTGAGATGATCGCACTGCCGGGCAACCGTTACGCAATCGCACTGAACCTGGAGCGCGACTCTGTTGGTGCAGTAGTGATGGGCCCTTACGCTGACCTTGCCGAAGGCATGAAAGTTAAGTGTACTGGCCGCATTCTTGAAGTCCCGGTTGGCCGTGGCCTGTTAGGTCGCGTGGTGAACACCCTGGGTGCACCAATCGATGGCAAAGGCGCAATCGACAACGATGGCTTCTCGCCAATCGAAGTGATTGCACCAGGCGTTATCGATCGTCAGTCTGTTGACCAGCCTGTACAGACTGGCTACAAGTCAGTCGATGCGATGATTCCAATCGGCCGTGGCCAGCGTGAGCTGATCATCGGTGACCGTCAGACCGGTAAAACCGCGATGGCGATCGATGCCATCATCAACCAGCGTGATTCCGGCATCAAGTGTGTGTACGTCGCTATCGGTCAGAAAGCGTCGACTATCGCTAACGTGGTTCGCAAACTGGAAGAGCACAATGCGCTGGCTAACACCATCGTGGTTGTGGCTACCGCTTCTGAGTCTGCTGCGCTGCAATACCTGGCTCCGTATGCCGGTTGCGCAATGGGTGAATACTTCCGTGACCGCGGTGAAGATGCACTGATCGTATACGATGACCTGTCTAAACAGGCTGTTGCTTACCGTCAGGTTTCTCTGCTGCTGCGTCGTCCACCGGGCCGTGAAGCTTTCCCTGGCGACGTGTTCTATCTCCACTCTCGTCTGCTGGAACGTGCATCACGCGTAAGCGCTGATTATGTTGAGCGTTTCACCAATGGCGCAGTGACAGGTAAAACCGGTTCACTGACCGCGCTGCCAATCATCGAAACTCAGGCTGGCGACGTTTCTGCGTTCGTTCCGACTAACGTAATCTCGATTACCGATGGTCAGATCTTCCTGGAAACGAACCTGTTTAACTCCGGTATTCGTCCGGCAGTTAACCCAGGTATCTCGGTATCCCGTGTGGGTGGTGCAGCTCAGACCAAGATCATCAAGAAACTGTCCGGTGGTATTCGTACCGCGCTGGCACAGTATCGTGAACTGGCAGCGTTCTCTCAGTTCGCTTCCGATCTGGATGAAGCAACCCGTAAACAGCTGAGCCATGGTCAGAAAGTGACCGAGCTGCTGAAACAGAAACAGTATGCGCCGATGTCCGTAGCGCAGCAGGGTCTGGTGCTGTTTGCGGCCGAGCGTGGCTTCCTGAATGACGTCGAACTGGCGAAAATTGGCAGCTTCGAAGCGGCGCTGCTGGCTTTTGCGGATCGCGATCACGCTGAGCTGATGGCTGAAATCAACCAGGCTGGTAACTATAACGGCGAAATCGAAGAGAAGCTGAAAGGCCTCCTCGAAACGTTTAAGAAAACCCAGTCCTGGTAATGTCTGGCGGCTTGCTCCTCAGGGAGCAGGCCGCAAGGCTTTGAGGAGAAGCTTATGGCCGGCGCAAAAGAGATACGTAGTAAGATCGGAAGCGTCCAGAACACGCAAAAGATCACCAAAGCGATGGAAATGGTCGCCGCCTCCAAAATGCGTAAATCGCAAGAACGCATGGCGGCCAGCCGTCCTTATGCAGAGACCATGCGCAAAGTGATTGGTCACATTGCGTTAGGGAATCTGGAGTACAAGCACCCTTACCTGGAAGAGCGTGACGTCAAGCGCGTCGGCTACCTGGTCGTGTCTACCGACCGCGGGCTTTGTGGTGGTTTGAACATTAACCTGTTCAAAAGATTACTGGCAGATATGAAAGGCTGGTCTGATAAAGGCGTCGAGAGCGATCTCGCCATTATCGGCTCTAAAGGCCTGTCGTTCTTCAGCTCTGTTGGTGGCAACGTGGTTGCCCAGGTGACCGGCATGGGAGATAAACCTTCTCTGTCCGATCTGATTGGCCCAGTGAAAGTCATGCTGCAAGCCTATGATGAAGGTCGTCTCGACAAGCTGTTTATCGTCAGCAACAAATTTATCAACACTATGTCCCAGTCACCACAAATCGTCCAGCTGCTGCCGTTACCGCCAGCAGATGAAGACGAAGGCGTTGTGAAGAAGAGTACCTGGGACTATCTGTATGAGCCGGATCCGAAAGCGCTGCTGGATACATTACTGCGTCGCTACGTCGAGTCTCAGGTTTACCAGGGTGTTGTAGAAAACCTGGCCAGCGAGCAGGCCGCGCGTATGGTGGCGATGAAAGCTGCGACCGACAACGGCGGAAACCTGATCAAAGAGCTGCAGTTGGTATACAACAAAGCTCGTCAGGCCAGCATCACCCAGGAACTTACCGAGATTGTCGGTGGGGCCTCCGCGGTTTAACCAGGTATACCCTGCTGAGGCTCAGAGCTGGCGGGGTATAAACGAATTAGGTAGAGGATTCAAGATGGCTACTGGAAAGATTGTCCAGGTAATCGGCGCCGTTGTGGACGTCGAGTTCCCTCAGGACGCAGTACCACAAGTGTACAGCGCCCTTGAGGTTAAAAATGGTGATGCTCGTCTGGTGCTGGAAGTCCAGCAGCAGCTGGGTGGTGGCGTGGTTCGTACCATCGCCATGGGTTCTTCCGACGGCCTGAAGCGCGGTCTGGAAACGGTTGACCTTGAGCACCCAATCGAAGTGCCAGTTGGCACTGCCACACTTGGCCGTATCATGAACGTGCTGGGTGAGCCTATCGATATGAAGGGCGACATCGGCGAAGAAGAGCGCTGGGCCATTCACCGTGCAGCACCTTCTTATGAAGATCAGTCAAACTCGCAAGAGCTGCTGGAAACCGGTATCAAAGTTATCGACCTGATGTGTCCGTTCGCTAAGGGCGGTAAAGTTGGTCTGTTCGGTGGTGCGGGTGTAGGTAAAACCGTAAACATGATGGAGCTGATCCGTAACATTGCGGCTGAGCACTCAGGTTTCTCCGTCTTTGCCGGTGTGGGCGAGCGTACCCGTGAAGGGAACGACTTCTACCACGAGATGACCGACTCTAACGTTATCGATAAAGTTTCTCTGGTTTATGGCCAGATGAATGAGCCACCAGGAAACCGCCTGCGCGTAGCGCTGACCGGCCTGACCATGGCTGAGAAGTTCCGTGACGAAGGTCGTGACGTACTGCTGTTTATCGATAACATCTACCGTTACACCCTGGCCGGTACTGAAGTATCAGCACTGCTGGGTCGTATGCCTTCTGCGGTAGGCTATCAGCCAACGCTGGCGGAAGAGATGGGTGTCTTGCAGGAGCGTATTACCTCCACTAAGACCGGTTCAATCACCTCCGTTCAGGCCGTTTACGTCCCTGCGGATGACTTGACTGACCCATCACCAGCCACCACCTTTGCGCACCTTGACGCAACCGTGGTACTGAGCCGCCAGATCGCTTCTCTGGGTATCTACCCGGCGGTTGACCCACTGGATTCTACCAGCCGTCAGCTGGATCCACTGGTTGTTGGCCAGGAGCACTATGATACCGCTCGTGGCGTTCAGTCCCTGCTGCAACGTTATCAGGAACTGAAAGATATCATCGCCATCCTCGGTATGGACGAACTCTCTGAAGAAGACAAACTGGTGGTAGCACGCTCTCGTAAGATGCAGCGCTTCCTCTCCCAGCCCTTCTTCGTGGCAGAAGTCTTCACCGGTTCTCCAGGCAAGTATGTGTCGCTGAAAGATACCATCCGTGGCTTTAAAGGTATCATGGAAGGTGAATTCGACCATATGCCAGAGCAGGCCTTCTACATGGTTGGTTCCATCGAAGAAGCCGTGGAAAAAGCGAAGAAGCTGTAACAGTTTCTCTGGAGGTTAATCATGGCTATGACTTATCACCTGGACGTTGTCAGCGCAGAACAGCAGATGTTCTCCGGTACAGTACAGAGAATCCAGGTGTCAGGTAGCGAAGGTGAGTTGGGGATTTATCCTGGCCACGCTCCGCTGCTGACCGCCATTAAACCTGGTATGGTTCGCATCGTTAAACAGCAGGGCGACGAAGAGTATATTTATCTCTCCGGCGGCTTGCTGGAAGTGCAGCCGGGCGCGGTTACCGTGCTGGCTGATACAGCGATCCGCGGAACCGACCTCGACGAAGCTCGTGCGATGGAAGCGAAACGCAAAGCCGAAGAGCATATGAACAGCTCTCACGGTGATGTGGACTTTGCTACCGCGTCGGCTGAACTGGCTAAAGCGATCGCCAAACTGCGCGTGATCGAGTTGACCAAAAAAGCGATGTAACTCAGGTTTAAGCAGCCCGAATGCCAGTCAGGAAACTGACTGGCATTTTTTTTGCCGAGAAAAATGTAGTATTTTCACATCGAAACAGTTTTACTTCCGTTTACTTACTGAAATTCAGGATATCTATGTCTAACAGCGCAATGAGCGTGGTGATCCTTGCTGCCGGCAAGGGTACCCGCATGTACTCCGATCTGCCGAAAGTACTGCATCGCCTGGCAGGAAAGCCAATGGTGCAACATGTTATCGATGCGGCGAACAAGCTTGGTGCCGCCCATGTCCATCTGGTTTATGGCCACGGCGGCGAGCTGCTGAAGTCAGCCCTGCCTGAGCCTTCGCTTAACTGGGTATTGCAGGCGGAACAGCTGGGAACAGGCCACGCCATGCAGCAGGCCGCGCCCTACTTTGCCGATGATGAAGATATTCTGATGCTCTATGGGGACGTGCCGCTGATCTCAGTAGAGACGCTGCAACGTTTACAGCAAGCCAAACCTGAAGGCGGTATCGCCCTGCTGACAGTGATGCTGGATAATCCAACCGGCTACGGACGCATCCTGCGTGAGAATGGCTCGGTGGTGGGGATTATCGAACAGAAAGATGCCTCCCCTGCCCAGCTCGCGATCAAAGAAATCAACACCGGCATTCTGATGGCTAACGGAGCCGATCTGAAGCGCTGGTTAAGCAAGCTGACCAATAACAACGCTCAGGGTGAATATTACATCACCGATATTATCGCCCTTGCCCATCAGGAAGGCCGCGTTACCGAAGCAGTGCATCCCGAGCGGACCACCGAAACGGAAGGCGTGAACAACCGCCTGCAACTGTCTCAGCTTGAGCGGGTGTATCAGGCGGAACAGGCTGAGAAACTGCTGTTAGCGGGTGTGATGCTGAAAGATCCCGCCCGTTTCGATCTGCGTGGTGAGCTGACCCACGGAAGAGATGTCGAAATCGATACCAATGTGATTATTGAAGGCCGGGTAGTGCTGGGCAATCGCGTTAAAATTGCCAGCGGCTGTATCCTTAAAAACTGTGTGATTGGCGATGATTGTGAAATCAGCCCCTACAGCGTAGTGGAAGAAGCGGAACTCTCTGCGGCCTGCACCATCGGCCCGTTTGCCCGTCTGCGCCCCGGCTCGCAGCTGGCAGAAGGCGCGCACGTAGGCAACTTTGTCGAAATGAAAAAGGCATCCTTAGGTAAAGGCTCCAAAGCGGGGCATCTGAGCTATCTGGGTGACGCCAAAATCGGCGCAAACGTCAATATCGGTGCCGGCACCATTACCTGTAACTACGATGGCGTTAATAAATCCCTGACGATTATTGGCGATGATGTCTTCGTGGGGTCTGATACCCAGCTGGTAGCGCCGGTCTCGGTCGCCGCTGGCACAACCATTGCGGCTGGCACCACGATAATGAAAGATGTCCTGACCGCCGGGCTGGTTTACAACCGCAAAGAGCAGAATCTGAAAACAGACTGGCAGCGTCCGGCGAAGAAGAAGTAAATCAATCGGGCAGCGCATGCTGCCCCACTATTATTCTTGAGGGACTTATCCCTCACGCAAGTGCAGTTATAAATATAATCCCCACTCTCTACAAAGGCTCGGGGAACCGGTAAAGCCGGACTAATCAGGTCAGAAGACAAAGTTAATGATCCACAGGATCATGACGACAGGAATAACATTATGTGTGGAATTGTAGGTGCAGTTGCCCAGCGTGATATCGCTGAAATCCTGCTTGAAGGGTTACGTCGCCTCGAGTATCGGGGTTATGACTCTGCCGGTGTGGCAGTGGTCACCGCAGAAGGCCAGGTCACGCGTCTGCGTCGTCTGGGAAAGGTCGCTAAGCTGGCCGAAGCTGCGGAAACCAACCCGCTGGTGGGCGGCACGGGTATTGCGCACACGCGCTGGGCTACGCATGGAGAGCCTTCCGAGGCTAATGCGCATCCCCATATCTCTGAACATATTATTATCGTTCATAACGGCATCATTGAAAACCATGAACCCCTGCGTGAACTGCTGACGGAACGGGGCTATATTTTCGCCTCTGAGACCGATACTGAAGTGGTTGCTCACCTGGTTCACTGGGAGCAGAAACAGCAGGGGGGGACGCTGCGTGAAGTGGTACTGCGCGTGATCCCTCAGCTGCGCGGTGCGTATGGCATGGTGATTATGGACAGCCGCGATCCGTCGGTGCTGGTGGCTGCGCGTTCCGGCAGCCCGCTGGTAATTGGCCGTGGCGTGGGCGAGAACTTTATCGCTTCCGATCAGCTGGCCCTGTTGCCGGTGACTCGCCGCTTTATCTACCTGGAAGAGGGCGATATTGCAGAGATTACCCGCCGTGACGTGAAAATTGTTAATCGTCAGGGTGAGTCAGTAGAGCGCAGCGAAATCGAATCTACCGTACAGTATGACGCGGGCGATAAAGGCCAGTTCCGTCACTACATGCAGAAAGAGATTTATGAACAGCCGATGGCGATCAAAAACACGCTGACCGGGCGCTTCAGCCACGGCGAAGTGGATCTCTCTGAGCTGGGTCCCAATGCCAACGAGCTGCTGAAGCAGGTTGAGCATATCCAGATCGTGGCCTGCGGCACCTCTTACAACTCCGGCATGGTATCGCGCTACTGGTTTGAAGCGCTGGCGAACGTCCCTTGTGATGTCGAAATTGCCTCTGAATTCCGCTATCGCAAATCTGCGGTGCGCAAAAACAGCCTGCTGATTACCCTCTCTCAGTCTGGCGAAACGGCGGATACGCTGGCGGCGTTGCGCCTCTCTAAAGAGCTGGGCTATCTGGGGTCGCTTGCCGTCTGTAACGTGGCTGGCTCCTCGCTGGTGCGTGAGTCTGACCTGGCGCTGATGACTAAAGCCGGTACCGAAATTGGCGTGGCTTCAACCAAAGCGTTCACCACCCAGCTGACCGTACTGCTGATGCTGGTGGCCAAAGTGGGCCGGCTGAAAGGCATGGACGCGCAGATCGAGCATGATATCGTGCATGGCTTGCAGGCGCTGCCAAGCCGTATCGAGCAGATGCTTTCCCAGGACAAGCTGATTGAAACGCTGGCTGAAGAGTTCTCTGATAAGCATCATGCGCTGTTCCTGGGCCGTGGCGATCAGTACCCGATTGCGATGGAAGGGGCGCTGAAGCTGAAAGAGATCTCCTATATTCATGCGGAAGCCTATGCGGCAGGTGAACTCAAGCATGGCCCGCTGGCGCTGATCGATGCCGATATGCCGGTGATTGTGGTTGCACCTAATAACGAGCTGCTGGAAAAGCTGAAGTCGAATATTGAAGAGGTTCGCGCGCGCGGTGGCCTGCTCTATGTCTTTGCTGACCAGGATGCCGGTTTCAGCAATTCGGAAGGGATGCGCATTATCCCGCTACCGCACGTTGAGGAGATTATTGCCCCTATCTTCTACACCGTTCCGTTGCAGATGCTCTCCTATCACGTAGCGCTGATCAAGGGCACGGACGTTGACCAGCCGCGTAACCTGGCGAAGTCAGTGACGGTGGAATAGTCCGCTTCTCTGGCAAGGGAGAACAGTGGGATGAGTGACTGATTTTCCCTGAGAAAATCCGGTTATGCCGATTAAAAGGCTGACCGGATTTTTTATTGGTGATGCAGAGAAAAGGATATGGCTGGTTCTTTAAAGAACCCGGTCACAAGGAGTGGGTTAAGAAGGAAATATCGACAGATATTATTGATCTTTTCGCAGACCGGTTTTAATGCCGCCACAGCAGAAAATGCTGTAAGTAATCACATGTTATTAAAAACAGTATTGACTTCGTTTTAAAGATGCGTAGATTATTAGTCAACGGCAGACGAAAGTTGTCTGTCAGTAGTAAGTTCTTAGTTAGTTAGTTAGTTAGTTAGTTAGTTAGTTAGTTAAGTAAGTAAGTAAGTAAGTAAGTAAGTAAGTAAGTAAGTAAGTAAGTAAGTAAGTAAGTAAGTAAGTAAGTAAGTAAGTAAGTAAGTAGTTTGACGCTTAAGAGCGTAAAAGAGTTATCTGCGATAAAGGCCTCGTTATATTGTTGTATGGGGATCATAGTGAGGAGCTGTCAGCCCACATGATGTTTTAAGGCCACGTAGTTGTTATGTTGATCGCAGTGGGGATAAAGTCGCGATGATGTAAGGCAACGCATCAATAAGTGAAGATGTAAAGCCACGCATCAAAAAGTAGATATCGCGAGGGGAATTGTACTGGTTCAGCCTGTCTGGTGTAAGAGTAAAAAGGCAGGTCGTGTTAATTGGTAATAATAGGAGGTATTTATAGAATCAGAACCTAATATTATCTTTGCGAACTTGTACATGCTAAGTTGTACAAACAGCAGTATGTGAAAATTAAGTAATTTAATGCTAATTAATGAAAGTGTAGTACCCTAAAAGCCCTGGCTGTCATAGTCAGGGCTTTTATTATTTTACAGATGAAATATTTATTTACAGCCGTGTTTTCGCGCGATGTACAAAAAAATAAGCTTCCTGCCCCTGATACCCCCTGTTAGCTGCCGCACTAAATCCAGTCCGTTATACCCACCTGGCTGCCGCCCCAACTTTTGTCATAAAACTGTCATATTACGTACACGGTAATGTCATCAAACTGTCCTATTTTGCCTCCAGCAACAATCATTATTCCTGTTAAAACAGCAGACCTGAAATCCCCTGGAGGGAACATGACACTGATGCAAAAAACCCTGGCTCAATGCGTAGCTGTAACCCTCTCATTGAGCGCGGTTTCTGCAATTGCCGCCACTAATCTGACCGGCGCTGGCGGCACCTTCCCGGCGCCTGTTTATAATAAATGGGCTGCTGACTACAACACCGAAACTGGCGCACAGGTTAACTATCAGGGCATCGGTTCTTCCGGCGGTGTAAAACAGATCATTGCCAGGACTGTGGATTTCGGTGCATCTGATGCGCCAATGAAAGATGAAGATTTGCAGAAAAATGGCCTGTTCCAGTTCCCTACCGTGATCGGCGGCGTAGTGCTGGCCGTTAATATTCCGGGTATTAAATCTGGCCAGCTGACGCTGGACGGAAAAACCGTGGGCGACATCTACCTGGGCACCATCAAAAAATGGAACGACCCGGCTATTACCAAACTGAACCCGGGTGTGAAGCTGCCAGACAGCAACATCAACGTGGTTCGCCGCGCTGACGGTTCAGGCACCTCGTTCGTGTTCACCAGCTACCTGGCAAAAGTTAACAGCGACTGGAACAGCAAAATTGGTAAAGGCAACACCGTAAACTGGCCTACCGGTCTTGGCGGTAAGGGTAACGACGGCGTTGCGGCCTTCGTACAGCGCCTGCCTGGCTCTATCGGCTATGTTGAGTACGCCTATGCCAAACAGAACAGCCTGGCTTACACCAAACTGATTGATGCCGACGGCAAAGCCGTGGAGCCAGGCGAGAAGAGTTTCAGCAACGCCGCGAAAGGCGCTAACTGGAGCGAATCTTTCGCACAGGACCTGACTTACCAGAAAGGAGCTGATGCCTGGCCAATCTCCTCCACCACCTTCATTCTGGTGCACAAAGAGCAGGCAAATGCTGAGAAAGGTGCTGCTGTACTGAAGTTCTTTGACTGGGCTTACAAAAACGGTGGCAAAACCACTAACAGCCTGGACTACGCTTCACTGCCGGACTCTGTTGTTGAGCAGATCCGCGCAGCATGGAAAACCAACGTAAAAGACGGCTCGGGTAAAGCGCTTTACTAAGCGGTTGTAGGGGCCGGTTAATCCGGCCTGTTCCATCGGGCGGCATCGTCGTGCCGCCCCTACACTTTCAATATCGGGAATCCTATGGCTGAAACCAAGCCGACATTTAAAGCCCCCGGCAAACAGGGTGACCTCATCTTCGGTGCGCTGGTAAAACTGGCTGCGCTGATTGTGCTGTTTCTGCTCGGCGGCATTATTGTCTCTCTGATCTTCTCCTCCTGGCCCAGCATGCAGAAGTTCGGCTTCTCTTTCCTGTGGACCAAAACCTGGGATGCTCCCAACGAACAATTTGGTGCGCTGGTGCCTATCTATGGCACCGTCGTGACCTCGGTGATTGCGTTAGTTATCGCCGTTCCGGTTAGTTTTGGCATCGCGCTGTTCCTGACAGAACTTGCCCCTGGCTGGTTACGCCGCCCTCTGGGTGTGGCGATTGAGCTGCTGGCCGCAATCCCAAGTATTGTCTATGGCATGTGGGGGCTGTTTATCTTCGCCCCGCTGTTTGCTAACTACTTCCAGACGCCGCTGGGCGACCTGATGGCGAACATTCCCATCGTTGGCGCGCTGTTCTCGGGGCCTGCATTTGGGATAGGCATTCTGGCTGCCGGAATTATTCTGGCCATCATGATCATTCCCTACATCGCTTCAGTGATGCGTGACGTGTTTGAACAGACTCCGGTGATGATGAAAGAGTCGGCGTATGGCATTGGCTGTACCACCTGGGAAGTCATCTGGCGGGTGGTGCTTCCGTTCACCAAAAATGGTGTGATTGGCGGCGTGATGCTGGGCCTGGGCCGTGCTCTGGGTGAAACCATGGCTGTGACCTTTATTATCGGTAACACCTACCAGCTGGATAGTCCTTCACTGTTTATGCCGGGTAACAGTATTACCTCGGCACTGGCAAACGAATTTGCCGAAGCTGAATCCGGTGTGCATACCGCCGCACTGATGGAGCTGGGTCTGATCCTGTTTGTCATCACCTTTATCGTGCTGGCCTGCTCAAAGTTCATGATTTTACGTCTGGCGAAAAGTGAAGGAGCGCGTTCATGACCACCATGGAGATGCAGACTCGTGCTGAGCTGTTAGCGTCACGCCGTAAAATGCAGGCATGGCGTCGGATGAAGAACCGCATTGCTCTGACCCTGTCGCTGCTGACCATGGCGTTTGGGCTGTTCTGGCTGGTGTGGATCCTGTTTGCCACCGTGACGCGCGGCGTGGATGGTATGACGCTGTCGCTGTTTACGGAAAATACGCCGCCGCCCAATACGGCGGGCGGTGGTCTGGCGAACGCTATTGCGGGCAGCGGATTGCTGATCCTCTGGTCCACAGTGATTGGCACCCCGCTCGGGATCATGGCCGGGATCTATCTGGCGGAGTATGGGCGTAAATCCTGGCTTGCAGAAGTGATCCGTTTTATCAACGATATCCTGCTTTCTGCTCCCTCAATTGTGGTTGGCCTGTTTGTTTACACCCTTGTAGTGGCTCAGATGCAACACTTCTCGGGCTGGGCTGGTGTGATTGCTCTGGCGCTTTTGCAGGTCCCCATTGTGATTCGTACCACGGAAAACATGCTGAAACTGGTGCCGGACAGCCTGCGTGAAGCGGCCTATGCGCTGGGTACGCCGAAATGGAAGATGATTTCAGCCATTACGCTCAAGGCTTCTGTCTCCGGCATTCTGACCGGGGTACTGCTGGCGATTGCCCGTATTGCCGGAGAGACCGCTCCGCTGCTGTTTACGTCGCTCTCTAACCAGTTCTGGAGTACCGATATGATGCAGCCGCTGGCTAACCTGCCGGTGACCATCTTTAAATTTGCCATGAGTCCGTTTGCCGAATGGCAGAGTCTGGCCTGGGCGGGGGTGCTGCTGATAACCGTTTGCGTGCTGTTACTCAATATCCTGGCACGCGTTATTTTTGCCCGTAGTAAACATTAATTTCCTGGCGCGGCTGCGGCGGCGCGAATAAGCGAGAAAGAGAATGGCTGACAACACCTCACGTAAGATGATTCAGGTTCGTGATTTGAACTTCTACTACGGTAAATTTCATGCGCTGAAAAACATCAATCTGGATATTGCCAAAAACCAGGTTACCGCCTTTATCGGCCCGTCAGGCTGTGGCAAGTCCACCCTGCTGCGTACTTTTAACAAAATGTTCTCCCTTTATCCGGAGCAGCGCGCCGAAGGCGAAATCATGCTGGATGGGGAAAATATTCTGACCGCCAGCCAGGATATCGCCCTGCTGCGCGCCCGCGTGGGGATGGTATTTCAGAAGCCCACGCCGTTTCCGATGTCCATTTATGACAACATTGCGTTTGGCGTACGTCTGTTTGAAAAGCTCTCGCGTGCTGATATGGATGAGCGCGTACAGTGGGCGCTGACCAAAGCGGCGCTGTGGACGGAAACCAAAGACAAACTGCATCAGAGTGGTTACAGTCTCTCGGGCGGCCAGCAGCAGCGTTTGTGCATTGCGCGGGGAATTGCGATTCGCCCTGAAGTGCTGCTGCTTGATGAACCCTGCTCTGCGCTGGATCCTATCTCTACGGGCAGAATTGAAGAGCTGATCACCGAGCTTAAGCAGGATTACACCGTGGTTATCGTTACGCACAACATGCAGCAGGCTGCACGGTGCTCCGATCACACGGCCTTTATGTATCTGGGCGAACTGATTGAGTTCAGCGACACCGACACGCTGTTCACCAAGCCGCATCAGAAACAAACTGAAGACTACATTACCGGCCGCTACGGTTGAGTTGACTGGAGAATACGATGGATAACCTGAATCTGAACAAACATATCTCCGGGCAGTTTAACGCCGAGCTGGAGCATATCCGTACCCAGGTATTAACCATGGGTGGGATGGTTGAACAGCAGTTGACGGACGCGATTACCGCCATGCATAACCAGGATGGCGAGCTGGCGAAGCAGGTCATCGAGGGCGACCAGAAGGTCAATATGATGGAAGTGTCGATTGATGAAGCCTGTGTGCGCATCATCGCCAAACGTCAGCCAACCGCCAGCGATCTCCGTCTGGTGATGGCGATTATCAAAACCATCTCTGAGCTGGAGCGTATTGGCGATGTGGCCGAAAAAATCAGCCGCACGGCGCTGGAGAAGTTTGGGCAAAGTCATCAGCCGCTGCTGGTGAGCCTGGAGTCCCTTGGCCACCATACTATCCAGATGCTGCACGATGTGCTGGATGCATTTGCGCGCATGGATCTCACTGCGGCGATTGAGATCTACCGGGAAGACAAAAAAGTAGACCAGGAGTATGAGGGCATCGTGCGCCAGCTGATGACCTATATGATGGAAGATCCGCGAACCATTCCAAGCGTGCTGACCGCGCTGTTCTGTGCTCGTGCTATCGAACGCATCGGTGACCGTTGCCAGAACATTTGCGAAATTATCTTCTACTTTGTTAAAGGACAGGATTTCCGCCACGTTGGCGGTGACGAGCTGGATAAGCTGTTAACCGGCGACAGCAATGGCGAGAACAATCCCACCTGATCCCTCCTCAAGCCGGGTTCGCCCGGCCTGCTTTTTTCGTCTGGAATGTAACCGCTGAAAACGTATACTTGCCGCACGACATTCTGGCAAGGAACACTCATGACACAAAAGAGAGCTGTAAAGGGCGCCACTCCGGGTAAAGCGATGCTGGCTGCCATTAGCGGCTACGCCATGGACGGTTTTGATCTGCTGATCCTGGGCTTTATGCTGCCCGCCATCAGCCTTTCACTGGCGCTGAATCCCTCTCAGGCCGGCTCGCTGGTGACCTGGACGCTGATTGGCGCAGTTATGGGTGGCATTATTTTCGGTCATCTCAGCGACCGCTTCGGGCGCATTCGCGTCCTGACGTTTACTATTCTGATGTTCTCTCTCTTTACCGGGCTTTGCGCTATTGCGCAGGGTTACTGGGATCTGTTGCTCTATCGCACGCTGGCGGGCGTTGGCCTGGGCGGAGAGTTTGGCATCGGGATGGCACTGATCGCCGAGGCATGGCCTGCCAACAAGCGTAACCGTGCTTCAGCCTGGGTTGGCATCGGCTGGCAGCTGGGCGTGCTGCTGGCGGCGTTTATCACTCCTTTCCTGCTCGGCTATATTGGCTGGCGCGGCATGTTTCTGGTGGGGCTGTTGCCTGCCCTGGCTTCTTTTGCCATCCGTCGCGGCATGGGCGAGCCGGAAGGCTTCACCCGGCATGTTGACGTGAATCAGGGGCTTTCTTTCTCCGCCCGTATCAGGCTGCTGTTTAAGGATGCCACCACCACCAAAGCCAGCCTGGGGATCTTTATCCTCTGTTCGGTGCAGAACTTTGGCTATTACGGCCTGATGATCTGGATGCCAAGCTATCTCTCCAGCAATTTTGGCTTCTCACTGACTAAATCGGGACTCTGGACCGCGGTGACGGTAGTAGGAATGACCTTTGGTATCTGGCTGTTTGGCGTACTGGCTGACCGCTTCGCCCGTTGGAAAATTTTCCTGCTTTATCAGTTCGGCGCGGTAGTGATGGTGATTGTTTATGCCCAGCTTCGCGATCCCACGGTGATGCTCTTTACCGGCGCGATTATGGGCATGTTTGTGAACGGTATGATTGGCGGCTACGGTGCGCTGATTTCCGACACCTATCCAGCCCAGGTCCGTGCCACCGCGCAGAACGTATTGTTTAACCTTGGCCGCGGCGTGGGCGGCTTTGGGCCGCTGGTTATTGGGCTGCTGGTGGTTAATCTCTCCTTTACGGCAGCAATTACTCTGCTGGCTTTAATTTACCTGCTGGATATTGCGGCCACGCTGTTTCTGCTGCCGAAAAAGCAGGGGAGTGAGGATGTGCTGGGGGCTATTGGCTGAAGCCAGGCAAAGAGCCTGACGCAGCAGCGGCATACTGATGCCGGGGCATTCCCCTTGCCCCGGTTCTTCAGCCCGCGATGTCCCACCCGCGTTCACGCCACAGCGCCGGGAGCTGTGACATCTCCGTAAAAGAGGTGACCAGCGGGTGATCGAGCGGCTTGTTGTGCGCATCCGCACAGAAGTAAAACACCGGGATGCCCGCAGCGATACCGGCTCTGGCTCCCGCTTCTGAATCATCTACCAGAATGCACTGCTCAATCGCCACTCCCATCTGCTCTGCGGCGTGCAGCATAAGCGCCGGATCGGGCTTCCAGCTTGATATATCGTAGCCGCTGTACAACCGGTCATCAAAATGGTGCAGCATACCGGTCAGCCCCAGCGAGTGCTGCATTTTAGGCACGGTGCCGTTAGAGACCACGCACATAGGTACGGTGACCCGATCCAACAGCGTTCTGGCACCAGCAATCGGTTTCAGTTCCAGATCAAAAAGCCGCGCAACCTCTTTACGATAGGCTGGCTCAAACTCTTCTCTGCTCACAGTAAGGTGATGCTCTGCACAGACATCGTCGATGATCTCATAGAGCTTGACGCCTTTGTACTTTTCAAACATCTCCTGTAGCGAAAGCTCGCCGCCAAACCGGGCAAAGGTGTTTACATAGGCTTGAGTACACAGCAGCTCACTGTCTACCAGCGTGCCATCACAATCAAAAAATATGCAGCCAACGGTCATTAAACACTCCCTTCGTTATTTTCTTGTCCTTTCACTTTACTTCACTGGCGAGGGTTTGCGCTTAACAAATGTCAATTCCAGTTAGCGGTTGCGATCTTGCAACAAGATCAGCGCAATCGGTTGCGAAAAATCCCTGCGGTTGGCTACCAAAATAAATTTTATAGGTTAGGATAGCCGTCGTTAACTTTTCTCCGTTTTGGAATCACAAAATGAATAATTCAGGTCTACTACAGCGGATCTTTAAATTGCAGGAGCACGGTACGACAGCACGTACTGAAGTGATTGCTGGTTTCACTACCTTTCTGACGATGGTGTACATCGTGTTCGTTAACCCGCAGATCCTCGGCGTGGCGGGCATGAACACTCAGGCGGTTTTCGTGACCACCTGTCTGATTGCGGCCGGGGGCAGCATCCTGATGGGCCTGGTGGCTAACCTTCCGGTTGCGCTGGCGCCGGCGATGGGCCTGAATGCCTTCTTTGCTTTTGTTGTGGTAGGTGCAATGGGCATCTCCTGGCAGGTAGGCATGGGTGCCATCTTCTGGGGGGCGGTGGGACTGCTCCTATTGACGATTTTCCGCATCCGTTACTGGATGATTGCGAATATCCCGGTCAGCCTGCGCGTGGGGATTACCGCCGGGATTGGTCTGTTTATTGCGATGATCGGCCTGAAAAATGCCGGCATTGTGGTACCCAATAAAGATACGCTGGTGGCAGTAGGCGATTTAACCTCCCACAGCGTCCTGCTGGGCGCGCTGGGTTTCTTTATTATCGCCATCCTGGCCTCCCGTAACATTCATATTGCCGTTCTGATCTCGATTGTGATCACCACCCTGATTGGGCTGGCTATAGGCGATGTGAAATTTGGTGGCGTGTTCTCAGTGCCAACCGGCGTCACTTCCGTAGTGGGTCAGGTCGATCTGGCTGGCTCGTTCAATGTCGGCATGGCTGGCATCATCTTCTCCTTTATGCTGGTTAACCTGTTTGACTCTTCAGGTACGCTGATTGGCGTGACGGATAAAGCGGGCCTGACCGACGAAAAAGGCACTTTCCCACGCATGAAGCAGGCACTTTACGTAGACAGCATCAGCTCCGTAGCGGGTGCTTACATCGGCACCTCTTCCGTAACGGCCTACATTGAAAGCTCTTCCGGCGTCTCCATTGGTGGACGTACAGGCCTGATGGCGGTAGTGACGGGCATTCTGTTCCTGCTGGTGATGTTCCTGTCGCCGCTGGCAGGCATGGTGCCTGCCTATGCAGCCGCCGGTGCGCTGATTTACGTTGGTGTGCTGATGACATCAAGCCTGGCGCGCGTAAAGTGGGATGATTTGACGGAAGCGGTTCCTGCATTTGTTACCACCGCAATGATGCCGTTCAGCTTCTCTATTACTGAAGGTATCGCGCTGGGCTTTATCTCCTATTGCGTGATGAAGCTGGGCACTGGTCGCTGGCGTGAAATCAGCCCTTGCGTGGTGATTGTTGCGCTACTGTTTGTGCTGAAAATTGCTTTTATCGACGCTCACTGATCCCCAGACAGGCCGTGAAAACGGCCTGTTTTTCACCTTTTACTCCCTCTCTTTTTCTTCGCCGGACGCCGGTTATCAACAGCTCCCTATTCTCTCCGCTGGCATGCTGGTCAGACGCAGCACGCGTTCACCCATATTGGCTTTGTTGATCTGAATCTCCTGCAACCGGACCCAGTTCTCCTTCTCATCAAGCTCCCAAAGATGCAGCCGTTCGTTGCCCGGCGAAAAGGCGCAGGACCAGAGCAGCAGGGGTTCAACGTCTGAAACAGCCTGAATATCCGGAAAATTTAGCGCTCTTAATCTGCCTGAGGCGGGGTGTAAACGCAGCGAGTCACGCGGGTTTTCTGCCCGATCCGTCAGCTTCAGCAGGCTTTTGCGCATTGCCCAAAGCTGGGTAGCAGCCTCAGCCGGATCGGTTTGGGCATTGATCCAGGCTCTCTCTCCCGAAGAGAGATCGCGCAGAAAGAGATCCATCGTCTGACGGCTGTGGGCACGCATAATCTCCATTCCCAGCCCGGCTCTGCCACCTTCCTCGGCCAGCAATACGCCAACAATACTCCCGGCATAGCCAATACTGAAGTCAGGCAAATCGCCATCGACAAAACGAGGGCGGCCACAGGGGGAAAGGGTTAATTCAGGAAGTTGCGTAATACCGTAAATCCGCAGCATCAGTTCAGCCAGCAGCGAACGGGCGGCGAGATAGCGTGTTCGGCGTTTTTCAGCCAGGGTGTCGGCAAAATTTATCAGTTTCTGGGGGAGTCTGGGCACCAGCGGGGTGCCGTGGACAAGTGTCCGGCGTGCAAAATGACCTGCCATCTGTCGCTCCATGAAAATGGTCGGAATTTCATCACTGTTATTGTAAGAATTTTCTTAGCAAATATCACCTCTCTTACTCTTTAATTGAAAACTTTCAGATAAAGATCATGTTTTACGGCCTGAGCCATAAAAGTGAGCCTCTCAGATCCTGAAGAGAAAATGTCTGGATGAAAAACAGAAAGATGAAGGTGAGCAACTGAAGCACAACCACAAGCGTGAAGGGAGCCGGGCCGTCAGGTTAAGAACCCTGACGGCCCGGTATGATTCGCGGTGACAAAAACAGAGAAGTAAAAATTGTCAGCCAGCGGCGCAGGCTTATTTACCGATGCAGAAACTGGAGAAGATGCGCCCCAGCAAATCATCAGAGGTAAATTCGCCAGTAATCTCACTTAACGCCTGCTGCGCGACCCGAAGTTCCTCAGCAAGAAGTTCACCAGCACGTGCGCCCAGCAGCTGGTCGCGCCCCTGAAGTAAGTGAGTGGACGCTAACTCAAGCGCCTGAAGATGGCGACGGCGGGCGAGAAAACCGCCTTCCATATTACCGGAAAAGCCCATGCTCTCTTTAAGATGGTTACGCAGCACATCAATGCCATCACCGGTGCGGGCTGAGAGACGAATAAGTGAGTGACCATTCACTTCCGTTAAGCCCTGAAGCTCACCGGTAACATCTGCTTTATTACGTACCACGGTGATCGGTAGCGACTTCGGAAGGCGCGCAATGAAGTCCGGCCAGATTTCAGCGGGTTCTGTCGCGCCCGTTGTGGTGCCGTCGACCATAAACAGCACGCGGTCAGCCTGTTCTATCTCCTTCCAGGCGCGTTCAATACCGATACGCTCCACTTCATCGCTGGCTTCACGCAACCCAGCCGTGTCAATCACATGCAGCGGCATACCGTCGATCTGAATATGCTCGCGCAGGACATCGCGCGTGGTACCGGCAATGTCGGTCACAATGGCAGCTTCACGGCCTGCCAGCGCATTCAGCAGGCTGGATTTGCCGGCATTAGGGCGTCCGGCAATCACCACCTTCATTCCTTCACGCAGCAGGCTACCCTGGCGGGCTTCGTTACGCACCTCGTCGAGATCGCCTATCACCTGATTCAGCTGCGCTTCAATTTTGCCGTCAGAAAGGAAGTCAATCTCCTCATCGGGGAAGTCGATCGCTGCCTCTACATAGATTCGCAGGTGAGTGAGCGCTTCCACAAGGTTGTTTACACGCAGCGAAAAAGCGCCCTGTAGCGAGTTTAAAGCGGAACGCGCCGCCTGCTCTGAACTGGCATCAATCAGATCTGCAATTGCCTCTGCCTGCGCCAGGTCGAGTTTGTCGTTCAGGAATGCACGTTCAGAGAATTCACCAGGACGGGCAATACGTACGCCTGGCAGGGAGACGATCCGCTTTAACAGCATATCGAGGATTACCGGCCCGCCATGCCCCTGAAGCTCCAGCACATCCTCTCCGGTGAAGGAGTTGGGGCCGGGGAACCACAGCGCGATGCCCTGATCCAGCGCGTTGCCTTCGCTGTCGCAAAAAGGCAGGTAATCGGCATAGCGTGGTTTTGGCAGCTTGCCCAGCAGCGCCTGAGCCACCTCTGACGCCTGGCTGCCGGAAACCCGCAGAATGCCCACACCACCGCGGCCTGGCGGGGTCGCCTGAGCGACAATAGTTTCGCTGTGACTCATAGTTAACTCTCTTTTTAAGGCAAAAAATAAGGCGGTCATCTGACCGCCTTATTTTACTGGGTTATTTGCGGTTATTCGCGCAAATTACGCTTTCTTCTTGTCGCGGCTGTGTAAGCCACGCTTTTCCAGGCCGCGATAGATCAGCTGCTGCTGGATAATGGTCACCAGGTTACTGACGATGTAGTACAGCACCAGGCCGGATGGGAACCACAGGAAGAACACGGTAAAGATAACCGGCATAAAGGTCATGATCTTCTGCTGCATCGGGTCGGTCACGGTGGTTGGCGACATCTTCTGAATGAAGAACATCGTCACGCCCATCAGGATCGGCAGGATGTAGTAGGGGTCTTGCGCAGAAAGGTCATGGATCCAGAGCGCAAACGGCGCATGGCGCAGTTCAATCGAACCCATCAGCATGTAATACAGCGCCAGGAAGATAGGCATCTGGATCACCAGAGGCAGACAGCCGCCCAGCGGGTTCACTTTCTCTGCTTTGTAGAGCGCCATCATCTCCTGACTCATGCGCTGCTTATCATCACCCATACGCTCACGCATAGCCTGAATTTTCGGCTGTAGCATGCGCATTTTTGCCATGGAGGTGTACTGCGCTTTGGTCAGCGGGTACATGATGCCACGTACAATAAAGGTGATAACGATAATGGAGAAGCCCCAGTTACCGATAAAGCTGTGCAGGAATTTCAGCAGTTTGAACAGCGGCTGCGAGATAAACCATAACCAACCATAATCTACCGTCAGGTCGAGATGAGGCGCGATAGCGGCCATCTTGTCCTGAATTTCCGGGCCTACCCACAAGGTGGCAGCCAGGTTTTGCTGTGAGCCCGGCGCGACAGAGATCGGGGAAGATTTGTAACCCACAGCAGCAATACCGTTACCCAGATTAGTGGTGTAAAGCGTATTGGTACCGTTGGTACGAGGCACCCAGGCAGTAGCGAAATATTGCTGAAGCATCGCCACCCAACCATTGTTGGTAGTGGTGCTCAGGTTTTCGTTATCGCTGATTTTATCGAATTTGTACTTCTCGTAGTTGGTCTCACTGCTGGAGTAAGCCGCACCACGGAAAGTATGCAGCGCAAAATTATTGCTGCCGGTATCACGGTGTTTAGGCAGGTCGATGGTCTGCTTCAGCTGACCAAACATCGCCACTTCCAGCGGCTGCTGGGTGGTGTTGTTGATCTGGTAGTCCACATTGATGGCAAACTCACCGCGCTTCAGAACGAAGGTTTTGGTGTAAGTTACGCCGTTCTCAGCGGTGTAGGTCATCGGGATACGCAATTCGCTCTGACCGTCCGCCATCTCATAGCTTTCCTGAGTGGTGGTGAACAGAGGACGCGCGCCGTTAGCCGGGTTGTCCGGGCCGTTACGGCCGGTCAGACCGCTTTGCGCCTGATACAGAAAACCTGGGGTAGTTTCCAGCAGCTGGAATGGCTGTGAAGAACCCAGTTTGTCCGGGTAAGTCAGCAGCTGTGCCTGTTCAATATCGCCACCACGGGTGTTGATATGTAAAGACAGGACATCAGTCTTAACGGTGATCGTTTTGCCCTGGCCGCTGGCAGGGACACCCTGGTTTGCGGCATCACCGGTTGCTGTCGTGTTTTGCGTGGTCTGCGTCTGCACAGGCTGCGGAGCATGGTCCGTCTGCCAGGCTTGCCAGATCATAAAAGACACGAACAGAAAAGCGATGAGAAAAAGATTGCGTTGCGAATCCATCGTTAATGTTCTCTGGTATCAATGGTTATGTGGCGGCACCGGATCGTCGCCACCCGGGTTTAAGGGGTGGCATTTTAATACGCGTTTCAGCGTCAACCAACTGCCTTTTACCACCCCAAACCTGCGCAATGCCTCAATTCCATATTGAGAACAGGTGGGGTGGAAACGACAGTGGGGGCCTAGTAGCGGGCTTATCGCGCGTTGGTACACGCGAATGGCCGCTATCAGGAGCCGCGAGCCAGGCGACAGTGACGACGCCATAGTTTCTCCAACGCTTCCGTCAGCGCACGGTTATCCAGGTCAGCCACGCCTTTTTTCGCCACGATCACAAAATCCATTGCTGGAAGTTCATGCTGACGCAGGCGAAAACTCTCGCGGGTCAATCTCTTGATCCGGTTGCGTTCATGCGCGCGTTTGACGTGTTTTTTTGCGACGGTAAGACCGATGCGGGGATGCCCCAGCGAGTTCAGGCGGCCGAGAATAGTAATTTGCGGCGTGCCAGCTCTTTGTGGCTGCTGGAAGACGAAAGTGAAATGAGTGGGAGTTAACAAACGTAACTCCCTGGGAAATGCGAGCTTAACCACTCAGCGGTTAGCTTTTATTACTTAGAAACGGTCAGACGTGAACGGCCTTTAGCACGACGACGTGCCAGAACCTGACGACCATTTTTTGTTGCCATACGAGCACGGAAACCGTGTGAACGGTTACGCTTCAGTACGGACGGTTGAAAAGTGCGTTTCATGGCGATTTCTACCTAAACTTGGAAAATTTTCACTGGGTGACGCGTTTTGATGGTCAGAAAACCGACCGACGCCTCAGTGTGTCTTTAATAAAGAGGCGGGATTGTAATAATTGTACAGTCCGGAGTCAATTTACTTCGCGTTAAAAAGCCGCGCCTGGATATCCCATTCGACCGCAAAACCAGCCGGTTTGGGCCAGAGCGCAATACGCCGGGGCAAGAATTATACGGCGTCTGGGATAAAGCGCAAGGATCGGCCAGGATCTTCTTGCGATCCTCTTACATCACGTTTGCGATAATAACGTGACGGCACCTTTAAAATTCACCGAAAGCAGACGATCCTGAATGCCTTTTATGGCCGAAAGCCTACACTTATCCCCGCGTCTCTGGGCCTGTGGATAAATTGGAACAAAACTGTGTAGAAAGTGAAGATCTCTGCTTCGCTTTACGCTATGATCCGCCCTTCCGTTTGCGATCCTCCGGGTCGAACAGTGGCGGGATAACCGCGGACAGCGGTTCGTATGCGCCTCATCTGCATACGTCAACAATGATGAATTTATCGCTTCAGCGCCTTTTTTCTTATCGAATTTTTTCGAGTGGAGTCCGCCGTGTCACTTACGCTTTGGCAACAGTGTCTTGCCCGTTTGCAGGATGAACTACCTGCCACCGAATTCAGCATGTGGATACGTCCATTGCAGGCCGAATTGAACGACAACACGTTGGCCCTGTATGCACCAAACCGGTTTGTGCTCGATTGGGTTCGGGATAAATACCTTAATAACATTAACGCCCTGCTGAATGATTTCTGCGGTGCAGACACGCCGTTACTGCGTTTTGAAGTAGGCAGTAAGCCGGTGACACGGCAGATCAGCCAGCCGGTTATGGCGAGCGCCGCTCAGGCCAGCCCGCCGATGCAGGGTTCACGTCCGGCGCCTTCGCGCCCAAGCTGGGACAACATGCCGGCACCGGCAGAGCTTTCTTACCGCTCGAACGTTAACACCAAGCACAACTTTGATAACTTCGTTGAAGGTAAATCAAACCAGCTGGCGCGTGCGGCAGCCCGCCAGGTCGCAGACAATCCCGGCGGCGCTTATAATCCTCTGTTCCTTTATGGCGGCACGGGTCTGGGTAAAACTCACCTGTTACATGCGGTAGGCAACGGCATTATGGCGCGTAAGCCAAATGCGAAAGTGGTCTACATGCACTCCGAGCGCTTTGTGCAGGATATGGTGAAGGCGCTACAGAACAATGCCATTGAAGAGTTTAAGCGCTACTACCGTTCGGTAGATGCGCTGTTGATTGATGACATTCAATTCTTTGCCAATAAAGAGCGATCTCAGGAAGAGTTCTTCCACACCTTTAATGCTTTGCTGGAAGGCAATCAGCAGATCATTCTGACTTCGGATCGCTATCCAAAAGAGATCAACGGGGTGGAAGATCGTCTGAAATCCCGCTTTGGCTGGGGATTAACGGTGGCGATCGAGCCGCCTGAACTGGAAACCCGCGTGGCGATCCTGATGAAGAAAGCGGATGAAAACGATATCCGTCTGCCGGGGGAAGTGGCTTTCTTTATTGCTAAACGTCTGCGCTCCAACGTGCGCGAACTGGAAGGCGCGTTGAACCGTGTGATTGCCAATGCCAATTTTACCGGCCGGGCCATCACTATCGATTTTGTGCGGGAAGCCCTGCGCGATCTGCTGGCTCTTCAGGAAAAGTTGGTCACCATCGACAACATCCAGAAAACGGTGGCAGAGTATTACAAAATCAAGGTGGCCGATCTGCTCTCCAAGCGGCGTTCCCGCTCGGTGGCGCGTCCCCGCCAGATGGCGATGGCAATGGCCAAAGAGTTGACCAACCACAGTTTGCCGGAAATCGGTGATGCTTTCGGGGGTCGTGACCATACCACGGTGCTGCATGCCTGTCGTAAAATCGAGCAGCTGCGTGAAGAAAGTCACGATATTAAAGAAGATTTCTCAAATTTAATCAGAACATTATCCTCCTGACGCTATGAAATTTATTGTAGAACGCGAGCATTTACTCAAGCCCTTACAGCAGGTCAGCAGTCCACTGGGCGGCCGGCCAACTTTACCTATCCTCGGCAACCTGCTGCTACAGGTGAATGAAGGCAGCCTGTTGCTGACCGGCACCGATCTGGAAATGGAGATGGTGGCCCGTGTCGCGCTGACACAGGATCACGAACCGGGCGCCACCACGGTACCGGCACGCAAATTCTTTGATATTTGTCGGGGATTGCCGGAAGGCGCAGAGATCACCGTGATGCTGGACGGTGAAAGGATGCTGGTGCGCTCTGGCCGCAGCCGCTTCTCGCTCTCCACGCTGCCTGCCAGCGACTTCCCGAACCTGGATGACTGGCAAAGTGAGGTGGAATTCACCCTTCCTCAGGCCACCATGAAGCGTTTGATTGAAGCCACGCAGTTTTCAATGGCGCATCAGGACGTTCGTTACTATCTGAACGGCATGCTGTTTGAAACCGAAGGGGAAGAGCTGCGTACCGTAGCTACTGACGGTCACCGCCTTGCGGTCTGCTCTATGCCGGTTGGACAGTCGCTGCCAAACCATTCGGTGATCGTGCCGCGTAAAGGGGTGATTGAGCTGGTTCGTCTGCTTGACGGCGGCGAAACGCCTCTCCAGGTGCAGATTGGCAGCAACAACATTCGTGCCCACGTTGGCGACTTTATCTTTACCTCCAAGCTTGTTGATGGCCGTTTCCCGGATTATCGCCGCGTTTTGCCAAAGAACCCCGATAAAACCCTGGATGCGGGCTGCGATATTCTCAAGCAGGCTTTCGCGCGTGCGGCCATTCTCTCTAACGAGAAGTTCCGTGGCGTTCGCCTCTATATCAGCGAAAATCAGCTGAAGATCACGGCGAATAACCCTGAACAGGAAGAAGCGGAAGAGATGCTGGACGTCACTTATGGTGGCACCGATTTAGAGATCGGCTTTAACGTCAGCTACGTGCTTGACGTGCTTAACGCACTGAAATGCGAGAATGTGCGTCTGCTGTTAACGGACTCCGTTTCCAGCGTACAGATCGAGGATGCGGCCAGTCAGAGCGCGGCTTACGTTGTGATGCCAATGAGGTTGTAACCAGAACTTTTGCCCCCATATCTTTGGGGCGCCACGCGAAACGGAGACGGGACGCGAGGCAGAGTTCCAGCTCTGTCGCCAGGCAGCCTGAGTGGCCGTCAGGCGGCAGTTGCGCCTTCTCCCGTTTCTGAGATGCCCCGGATGTGGTTCAAATGGCTTTAACCCGCCTTCTAATCAAAGACTTTCGCAATATTGAAAATGCGGATCTGGCGCTGGCTCCCGGTTTCAATTTTCTGGTGGGCGCTAACGGCAGCGGTAAAACCAGCGTGCTGGAAGCGATCTACACCCTGGGCCATGGTCGCGCATTCCGCAGCCTACAGGCGGGACGGGTTATCCGGCACGATCAGGACGCTTTTGTGCTGCATGGCCGCATCGAAGGTGCCGAAAGAGAAATTTCTGTCGGCCTGACAAAAAACCGTGCCGGAGAGAGCAAGGTACGGATTGATGGCAGCGACGGGCATAAAGTGGCCGAGCTGGCGCAGATGCTGCCGATGCAGCTTATCACCCCGGAAGGCTTTACCCTGTTGAATGGCGGGCCAAAATATCGCCGTGCTTACATCGACTGGGGCTGCTTTCACAATGAACCCGGCTTTTTCACCGCCTGGAGCAATCTCCGGCGGCTGCTGAAACAGCGCAATGCGGCGTTGCGGCAGGTTTCCCGCTATCAGCAAATTCGCGCCTGGGATCAGGAGCTGGCTCCGCTGGCCGAACAGATAAGCACATGGCGTGCAGCCTACAGTGAAGCGATTGCGGCGGATATCAACGCCACCTGCGCACAATTTTTACCGGAATTTCAGCTGAACTTCTCTTTCCAGCGCGGCTGGGATAAAGAGAGCGATTACAGCGAGCTGCTCGAACGCCAGTTTGAACGCGATCGGGCGCTAACCTATACCGCCAGCGGCCCGCACAAAGCGGATTTTCGTATCCGTGCCGACGGGACGCCGGTGGAAGATTTACTCTCACGCGGCCAGTTAAAGCTGCTGATGTGCGCCCTCAGACTGGCGCAGGGTGAGTTTCTTACCCGACAGAACGGGCGACGTTGCCTGTATCTGATAGATGATTTTGCCTCTGAGTTGGATGAAACGCGTCGGCAGCTGTTAGCGGCGCGACTGAAAGCCACTCATGCCCAGGTTTTTGTCAGCGCAATTGGTGCCGAACACGTGTTCGACATGGCTGACGAAAAGGGCAAGATGTTCCACGTAGAACAGGGTAAAATAGCGGTTCAACCTGAAGATTAAACGAGCGAGAAACGTTGATGTCGAATTCTTATGACTCCTCAAGTATCAAAGTTCTGAAAGGGCTTGATGCAGTACGCAAACGCCCTGGTATGTATATCGGCGATACGGATGACGGCACCGGTCTGCACCACATGGTATTCGAGGTCGTGGATAACGCCATCGACGAAGCACTCGCCGGTCACTGTAAAGATATTCTGGTTACTATTCATGCGGATAACTCTGTTTCCGTGCAGGATGATGGCCGTGGTATTCCTACCGGTATCCATGAAGAAGAGGGCATCTCTGCGGCGGAAGTGATCATGACCGTGCTGCACGCAGGCGGTAAGTTCGATGATAACTCCTATAAAGTCTCCGGCGGCCTGCATGGCGTAGGGGTTTCCGTGGTGAATGCTCTGTCGGAAAAACTGGAGCTGACCATTCGCCGTGAAGGCAAAGTTCACCAGCAGATTTACGTGCATGGCGTGCCTCAGGCTCCTCTGAGCGTGACCGGTGAAACGGACCTGACCGGAACGCGCGTGCGTTTCTGGCCAAGCCATCAGACCTTTACCAACGTCACCGATTTCGAATATGAAATCCTGGCCAAGCGTCTGCGTGAGCTTTCATTCCTTAATTCCGGCGTCTCTATCAAGCTGGAAGACAAGCGCGACGGCAAAAACGATCACTATCACTACGAAGGCGGTATTAAGGCGTTCGTGGAGTATCTGAACAAAAACAAAACGCCTATTCACCCTAATGTCTTCTACTTCTCGACGGAAAAAGATGGTATTGGCGTGGAAGTGGCTTTGCAGTGGAACGATGGTTTCCAGGAAAACATCTACTGCTTTACCAACAACATTCCGCAGCGCGATGGCGGCACGCACCTGGTGGGGTTCCGTACCGCGATGACGCGTACCCTGAACGCCTATATGGATAAAGAAGGCTACAGCAAAAAAGCCAAAGTCAGCGCCACCGGTGATGACGCCCGTGAAGGCCTGATCGCTGTGGTTTCCGTGAAGGTGCCGGACCCGAAATTCTCCTCGCAGACCAAAGATAAACTGGTTTCTTCTGAAGTGAAGACGGCGGTTGAGCAGCAGATGAACGAACTGCTGGCAGAATATCTGCTGGAAAATCCGGGTGATGCGAAGATCGTCGTCGGTAAAATTATCGATGCGGCCCGTGCCCGTGAAGCGGCTCGCCGCGCCCGTGAAATGACCCGCCGTAAAGGCGCGCTGGACCTGGCAGGCCTGCCGGGCAAACTGGCGGACTGTCAGGAGCGTGATCCGGCGCTGTCTGAAATCTACCTGGTGGAGGGTGACTCCGCAGGCGGTTCAGCCAAGCAGGGACGTAACCGTAAAAATCAGGCCATTCTGCCGTTGAAGGGGAAAATCCTTAACGTGGAAAAAGCGCGTTTCGACAAGATGCTCGCTTCGCAGGAGGTCGCCACGCTGATTACCGCGCTGGGCTGCGGCATTGGCCGTGACGAATACAACCCGGACAAGCTGCGTTATCACAGCATCATCATCATGACCGATGCGGACGTTGATGGTTCGCACATCCGTACGCTGTTACTGACTTTCTTCTATCGTCAGATGCCGGAAATCATTGAACGTGGTCATGTCTATATTGCCCAGCCGCCGCTCTACAAAGTGAAGAAAGGCAAGCAGGAGCAGTACATTAAAGATGATGACGCGATGGATCAGTACCAGATAGCCATTGCGCTGGACGGTGCCACGCTGCATGCCAACGCAGAAGCGCCACCTCTGGCTGGTGAACCGCTGGAAAACCTGGTGGCGGAGTTCAACAGCACCCGTAAGATGATCAAACGTATGGAGCGCCGTTATCCGGTAGCCCTGCTTAACTCGTTGATCTATCACTCAACGCTGAGCGATCTTTCGGTACAGGAACCGGTGCAGAGCTGGACTGACGGTCTGGTAGCGATGCTGAACGAGAAAGAGCAGCACGGTAGCTCTTACTCCGGGCTGGTACGCGAGAATCTGGAACTCCATATCTTTGAGCCGATTGTTCGTATCCGCACTCATGGTGTAGATACTGACTATGCGCTGGATACTGAATTCGTGACCGGCGGCGAGTATCGCAAGCTTTGTGCACTGGGTGAACAGCTTCGCGGCCTGATTGAAGAAGATGCCTATATCGAACGTGGCGAACGTCGTCAGCCGATTGAAAGCTTTGAGCAGGCGATGGACTGGCTGGTGAAAGAGTCACGCCGTGGTCTCTCTGTACAGCGTTATAAAGGTCTGGGCGAAATGAACCCGGAGCAGCTGTGGGAAACCACCATGGATCCGGACAGCCGCCGCATGCTGCGTGTAACGGTAAAAGATGCCATTGCGGCTGACCAGCTGTTTACCACGCTGATGGGTGATGCGGTAGAACCACGTCGTGCATTTATCGAAGAGAATGCGCTGCGGGCAGCCAACATCGATATCTGATAACAGCGAACAATGAAAAAGGCAGATCTCCGGATCTGCCTTTTTTTTATGCTTTTTTCAGCGTGAGGTGGAGTTCACCAGCGCGTAACGGTAAAAATCACTGTTATTTTTTATGTCCAGCTTGCGCATTAAGGCGCGTTTATGGGTACTGATGGTTTTGATGCTCAGATTGGTGACCCTGGAGATGTCGGTGAGAGAGAGGCCAAGTCGGGTATATTTCACCACCATTGCCTGCTGCCTGCTTAATACAACGGCATTATGATTTTCTTTGGCGTAACCGGGGGTGTTTAAACGTCTGACCAGCTTCTGGAGCTGCCGGACAGAATCCCTCTTTTTAAGCCGAATCAGATGCTGCGAGCAGGATCTTAATTCGTCAGGGCACTGCGCCGCCAGAAAGAAGGAGACGTAACGCTCCCTCACATTATCCTTATCCCGAGCTGGCCCTGACAGCTTTGGATGGAGAGAAATAGCGGTCATTTTGCATACATCGGTGATAACAATATCGGGCACCAGTAATGACCTGTGCTCGTCTGCTATCAGAAATACCGGGCTGTCGATCCCCGGCGACCAGGCCTCCTGAATTAAGCCGATCACTCCTGAAATGAAAAAGCTGTCTTTACTCACGATGACAATATTCATATGTTTCCTCCTTGAATGTCTCGCAACCTGATTCTGTCATAACTGGTTAAACTCTACACACGTAAAACAGCCATTTTTAGTGCCAATTTAATATGGATTTTGCCGCTGTTAACGACAGCGGCAGTGCATCACGCTGGTCAATGTGAGCTGAATCGCGCTAGCATGAGAATAAACCCTGAGCTGACGAGGACGTTATGGCAATAAAATTGATTGCGATTGATATGGACGGCACCCTGCTGAATCCACAACATGAAGTTACCCCAGGCGTGAAGCAGGCGATCAACGCCGCGCGCGAGAAAGGAGTAGCGATTGTTCTGGCCACGGGGCGCCCCTTTATCGGCGTGCAGCGTTATCTGATGGAGCTGGATTTACAGCTGGAGGGGCAGTACTGCATCACCAATAATGGCGCACTGGTACAGAAAGCCGCCACCGGCGACTGCGTGGCAGAAGTGACGCTGACGCATGATGACTATCTCTATTTTGAAAAGCTGGCGCGGGAGCTTGGCGTCCATTTCCAGGCGCTGACCAAATCCCAGCTGTTCACCGCGAACAAAGATATCAGCCCCTACACCGTCCATGAATCTTACCTGACCGGCATTCCTCTGCATTACCGTGCCGTTGAGGAGATGGACCCCGCCATGACTTTCCCAAAAGTAATGATGATCGATCCGCCCGAAGCGCTGGATCAGGCTATTGCGCGTCTGCCGCAGGAGGCCCGCGATCGCTATACCATTATGAAAAGTTCTCCCTATTATCTGGAAATTCTGAACAAGCAGGTCAACAAAGGCGCTGGCGTTAAGGCGCTGGCCGATAAGCTGGGACTTTCCCGCGAGGAAGTGATGGCGATTGGTGACCAGGAGAACGATCTGGCGATGCTGGAATTTGCCGGAACCGGCGTGGCTATGGGGAATGCCATAGAGTCGGTAAAAGCGATAGCGCAGTTTGTTACCAAAACCAATATGGAAGATGGCGTGGCGCACGCCATAGAGAAGTTTACGCTGTAACTGCCTGTCTTACTGCCCTGGCTAAGCCGGGGCAGCCCTCCTCAGTTTTATCTCCTTTTAAGCCCTCCTGAAGAGAAAACATCCTCTGAGACGATTGTCTGTTTTGTGATCTGGATTGTAGTACAACCTGCATTTAAGGTACTACAATGCAGCTGCTGGTTAACAATATCCAAACATCTTTGTAGTGCGATCCCCTTGCGGGCGGCGGTAAAGTACCAGGGACGTTAACTCAACTGCATGGAACATCATGAAAGACGAACTCAGCAAAACGGATCGCATCACGCTGACTCTGGGCGAAGAAATTGTCTCAGGTAAGTACGCTCCCGGAGGTTCGCTCCCGGCAGAGGCCGAACTCTGTGACCAGTTCAGCACCTCGCGCAATATCATCCGTGAAGTGTTCCGGTCGTTGATAGCGAAGCGGCTGGTGGAGATGAAGCGTTACCGTGGCGCCTTTGTCACGCAGCGGAGCCAGTGGAATTTTCTGGACAGTGATGTGCTCCAGTGGTCCCTGAAGCATGACCAGGATCCCCGGTTGATTGCCGCCATGAGCGAGGTACGTAACCTGGTGGAACCGCAAATTGCCCGCTGGTCTGCACAACGCGCTACCTCCAGCGATTTAGCGAAGATTGAAGCGGCGCTGAACGACATGGTTACGCACCACAATGACCGCGATGCGTTTAACCAGGCTGATATTCGCTATCACGAGGCGGTGCTGGAGTCTGTACACAACCCGGTGCTCCAGCAGCTCAGCGTGGCGATCAGCTCTTTGCAGCGGGCCGTGTTTGAACGCACCTATATGCCCGACAGCGGCAATATGCCCGCGACATTACAGGAGCATAAAGCGCTGTTTGACGCCATTCGTCACCAGAAGCCAGACGAGGCGGAGCAGGCGGCGCTGACGATGATAGCCAGCTCAACCCGAAGACTTAAGGACATTACGTGACAAGTTATATCGCACTCGACTGGGGTTCCACCAATCTTCGCGCCTGGTATTACCGCGAAGGCATCTGTCAGGAAGAGCGTCGCTCTGAATCGGGCATTACCCGGCTTGAGGGCAGAACGCCACCAGAAGTTTTTGCTGCCGTCACGCAAGGCTGGCCGGTAAATGAGCTGCCCGTGGTGATGGCAGGCATGGTAGGCAGCAATGCGGGCTGGATGAGCGTTCCCTATCTCTCCTGCCCGGTGTCGCTTAATGAAGTTGCCTCACGCCTGACCCGCGTCGATAACCGGGCCTGGATTGTGCCTGGCCTCAGTATAGAGAACGACGACAACCATAACGTGATGCGCGGCGAAGAAACCCAGCTGTTGGGTGCCGTAAAGCTTGCTCCCGCCACACATTATGTGATGCCGGGTACGCACTGCAAATGGGTGCGTGAAGAAGGCGGCCAGATCGTGGATTTTCGCACCGTGATGACCGGGGAGTTACACCATATTCTGATGAAGCATTCGCTGATAGGGGCCGGTTTGCCTGAACAGCAGGCGGATGCCGGCGCCTTTCATCAGGGAGTGGAAACCGGGGCAAACGACCGCACTATTCTGAGCCGGTTATTTGAAGTCCGTGCCGCTCATCTGTTGGGAACCCGCCCGCGTGAAACCATTGGTGAGTTCCTCTCCGGCCTGCTGATTGGCCATGAAGTGGCGCAGATGGCAGGCACATTTATCCAGGGGGATAACGCCCCGTTAACCCTTATTGCAGGTAATTCTCTGGCCGACCGCTACCAAAAAGCGATGGCTTTTACCGGGCTGACCGCCCAACTGCTGGAGGGCGATCGGGCCTTCCAGCAAGGAATCAGGAGTATCGTCAATGAACTGGTCCACTAAGCTGCCGCTGATCGCTATCTTACGCGGCATTCGTCCTGAAGAAGCTGAAGAGCATGTCGCCGCGCTGATTGAAGCTGGCTTTGAGGCCATTGAGATCCCGCTTAACTCCCCGGAGTGGCAGAAAAGTATCGCCAGCATGGTCGCCACGTTTGGTCACAAAGCGCTGATTGGCGCGGGTACGGTGCTGGAACCTGAGCAGGTTGACCTGCTTGCAACCATGAACAGCCAGCTGGTGGTGACCCCCAACAGTGACAGTGCGGTGATCCGCCGCGCGGTTGAAAAGGGGATGACGGTGGCAGCAGGATGCGCCACGGCTTCTGAAGCCTTTGCCGCGCTGAAAGCGGGCGCGCAGGCGCTGAAAATCTTTCCTGCCTCTGCCTTTGGCCCAGACTATATCCGGGCGTTGAAAGCCGTGCTGCCAGCGGACGTACCGGTGTTCGCCGTGGGCGGCGTCACCCCTGAAAATCTCCATGCGTTTCTGGCCGCAGGCTGCATTGGTGCCGGTCTGGGTAGCGATCTCTACCGTGCCGGGCAGCCCGTTTCACGCACCGTTGAACAGGCACGCGCCTTCGTTGCCGCTTATAAGGACGCCGTACAATGAAAATCACAAAACTGACCACTTATCGCCTGCCGCCGCGCTGGATGTTTCTGAAGATAGAGACGGACGAAGGTGTGGTGGGCTGGGGTGAGCCGGTGATTGAAGGGCGGGCCAAAAGTGTGGAAGCCGCTGTTCATGAACTTTCAGACTACCTTATCGGCCAGGACCCTGCGCGCATCAATGACCTCTGGCAGGTCATGTACCGGGGTGGATTCTATCGCGGCGGGCCAATCCTGATGAGCGCTATCGCCGGTATCGATCAGGCGTTGTGGGATATCAAAGGCAAAGTGCTGGGCGTGCCTGTCTGGCAACTGTTGGGCGGTCTGGTGCGTGACAGCATTAAGGCTTACAGCTGGGTGGGGGGCGATCGTCCTGCGGAAGTGATTGAGGGCATCAGGAAACTGCGCGAAATCGGCGTGGATACTTTCAAGCTCAACGGCTGTGAAGAGATGGGGCTTATCGACAGCTCGCGCAGAGTGGATGCGGCGGTGAACACCGTAGCGCAGATCCGTGAAGCCTTCGGCAATGAGATTGAGTTCGGCCTGGATTTCCACGGTCGCGTCAGTGCACCGATGGCAAAAATCCTGATCAAAGAGCTGGAGCCATACCGCCCGCTGTTTATTGAAGAACCGGTGCTGGCGGAGCAGGCGGAATATTATCCTCGTCTTGCTGCGCAAACGCACATCCCGATTGCGGCCGGTGAACGGATGTACTCCCGCTTTGAATTTAAGCGCGTCCTGGAAGCGGGCGGGCTGGCTATCCTGCAACCGGATCTCTCCCACGCCGGGGGCATCACCGAATGCTACAAGATTGCCGCAATGGCCGAAGCTTATGATGTAGCGCTGGCACCGCACTGTCCGCTGGGGCCGATTGCGCTGGCCTCCTGCCTGCACGTGGATTTTGTCTCACGCAATGCAGTATTCCAGGAGCAGAGCATGGGCATTCACTACAACAGGGGCGCGGAGCTGCTGGATTATGTGGTGAACAAAGAGGACTTCGCTATGCAGGGCGGGCATTTTGCGCCGCTGAGCAAGCCTGGCCTGGGCGTGGAGATCAACGAAGCATTGGTGATCGAACGGAGTCAGAGCGTGCAGGATTGGCGCAATCCGTTGTGGCGGTTCAGCGATGGCACCGTAGCAGAATGGTAAATCTTCGGCGTCTTTGACGCTGTAGCTGCGTTAGCAGCGAGAGTTCACCCAAATCACTTACCTGAGTAAGCTCATTGGGATTCACTCTCTTGCTGCCTTGCCACAGCGCCAAATACTTGAAGATTAACTTTGGTGACAGCTAAAGCAATTCGTTAAAGCAAGAGCAGTAATAATAAAACAGACACCCTAAAATCCCTGCGTACGGCGTGGGCTGGCTTCGTGCTGCCTGAATCTGGCCGTAACGCCCCATGAGGTTGTTATTATGAACACCGATCTCTGTACCTCTACAATAAAGCAGTTAAACAGCAAAATTATTCCGTTTATCGTCATCTGCTATTTTGTCGCTAACCTGGATAAAACCAATATTTCGATCGCCGCGCTGCAAATGAATGCGGACCTGGGGCTTTCTGCCAGCATGTACGGCCTGGGCGTTGGCATGTTTTATATCTCTTACATCCTGTTTGAGATCCCCAGCAACGTCATCATGACAAAGGTTGGCGCACGCCGCTGGATTGCCCGCATCATGATTACCTGGGGCATTGTCAGCACCGGCATGGCGTTTGTGCACAGTGCTAACCAACTCTACGTGATGCGCTTTTTGCTGGGCATGGCGGAAGCTGGCTTCGCGCCGGGTATCATCTACTACATCTCGTGCTGGTTCCCGAAGAGCAATCGCGCCCGCGCCATGTCCTTCTTCTATATGGGATCGGTAGCCGCCTCCATTATCGGTTTGCCCGTCTCTGGCGCTATTTTAAATATGCATGGCATTGCGGATGTGGCGGGCTGGCGCTGGCTGTTTGGCCTGGAAGGGATCCCCGCCGTGGTGCTGGGTTGCCTGGTATTATGGCGCCTGCCGGATACGCCAGATCACGCACCCTGGTTAAGCCCTGAACAAAAATCCTGGCTGCGCGATCGTCTGCAACAGGAGAACGCAGGCGTGGAAATTGGCAAAAATCATAGCTGGCTGAGCGCGTTAAAAGATAAAACCGTGCTGTTGCTGAGCCTGGTTTGGTTTCTACAGGCGTTTGGATCTATCGGCATCACGCTATTTATGCCGCTGATTATCAAAAGCATGGCGGCGGAGCAGAGCAACGTCGTGATCGGCCTGCTCTCTGCCGTACCCTTTGTGCTGGCCTGTCTGTTTATGTACCTGAATGGTCGCCATTCTGATAAGTCTGGTGAGCGCTCCTGGCACCTGGGCCTGCCGCTGATCTTCTCCGGCCTCTCGCTGGCGGCGGCGATCTGGTCCGGCAATCTGGTGCTCTCCTACATTCTGCTGGTGCTGACCGTAGGCTTCAACTTTGCACTGACGCCAATCTTCTGGGCCGTGACTACCGAAAAGCTGGCCGGGGTGGCTGCTGCTGCCTCTATCGCTTTTATCAATACCGTCGCCAACTTTGTGGGGCTGGGTTTACCGCCCATTCTGGGAAAAATCAAAGATATGACCAACAGCTATCACTACGGGCTGCTGATCGTTGCCGTGGCGCTGATCCTCGGAGGCGTGATTGGGATCATCATCTCCCGCCCCTCGCGTGATGCGTTGAAAACGTTACCCCATCCTCATGCAGGTAATTGAAATGAAAATGAAAGTGCTGAAGCAGGCCGCGCTGCCTGCTCCTCTGCTCACTGCGTTGCAGGCCCGCTATGAGATTGTGGAACTTGTTACGCTCACCGAAGCCGATTTCAGCGGCATGGCGGGTGATTTTCGGGCACTGCTGACCAATGGTGAAGCCGTGGTGACCCGCGAACTGATCGCCTCGCTGCCCAATCTGGCACTGATCGCCGTATTCGGCGTGGGCTATGACGGGGTGGATATCCAGGCCGCCACGGAACAGGGCGTAGCCGTGACGCATACGCCAGATGTGCTGACCGAGGACGTGGCCGATCTGGCGCTTGGCCTGATGCTGGCAACGTCCAGGCAGATCCCTGCCGCACAGACGTTTATTCAGCAGGGAAAATGGCCGCAGGGTAGCTATCCGTGGACACGAAAAATGTCAGGTTCATCGCTGGGGATTGTCGGGCTGGGAAGGATAGGGCTGGCTGCGGCTAAACGTGCACAGGCCTTTAATATGTCGGTTGCCTACTGCAACCGCAGGCCGCTTGATAACCTGGCCTACCGTTACGAGCCTGATATCGTGGCGCTGGCGGAAAGCTGCGATTTTCTGTTGATCTGCGCTCCGGGCACCGCCAGTAACCGGCATCTGATTAACCGCGAAGTACTGGAGGCGCTGGGCAGCGAAGGTATCCTGATTAACGTGGGGCGCGGAAGCCTGGTGGATGAGCAGGCGCTGATCGCTGCGCTCAATGCCGGAACGCTGGGTGGCGCAGGGCTGGATGTCTTTAGTCTGGAACCAGAGGTGCCGGAAGCGCTCTTTAACCGGCCCAATGTGGTGATCACGCCGCATATGGCCAGCGCAACCTGGTCAACGCGCCGGGCCATGTCGCAGCTGGTGCTGGATAACGTCGAGGCGTTTTTTGCGGGGTTGCCACTGGTGACGCCAGTACCCGAATGCCGCTGATTGCAGTACCCTTAGCTGTAGAGACGGCCAGGGGTAAGCATTATGGAAACACAGCTGACATTTGATCCACGCAATCATCAACTCACCAATATCAATATCTGGACCGCAGACAGCCAGTGGCTGGTTTATGACGTGCGGCCCAACGGATCCACCTTCAGCAGCCTGACCGTTGAGCGGGTCAACCTCAGCGGGCAAACGGAAGTGCTTTATCAGGCTAAAGAGGGCGCCCATGTTGGTGTGGTTACCGCCAGCCCCGATTTGCCGCCCCGCTATGTCTGTATCCACGGACCGGAACATCCGGACAGCCAGTGGAAGTACGATTTTCATCATCGCCGTGGCGTAATTATTCAGCACGGTCATGCCGAAAATCTGGATGCCTGCGACATCACCCCGCCTTTTACCGCTGGCGCGCTGCGCGGCGGTTCCCATGTTCATGTTTTCAGCCCGGACGGCTCCCGGCTGAGCTTTACCTATAACGATCATGTGATGCATGAGCTGGACGTAAAAGAAGATCTGCGGAACGTCGGCGTCGCCGTGCCTCTGCATGCTGTCTGTCCGGTTAAACATCACCCCCGCGAAGTCGATGGCAGCCATTTCTGCGTGCTGGTGAGCCAGACGACCTCTGCCCCGACGCCGGGCAGTGATGAGATCAACCGCGCTTATGAAGAGGGTTGGGTGGGTAAAGAGGGATATCTGCGGCATGATGGTCACCGTCAGCGCTGGGCGCTGGCCTTTATTGGCGATACGCTGTCTGAAAAGGGCGAAAAGGTGCCGGAGGTGTTTCTCGTCGATCTGCCGGCGAAGATGGCAGACTACGCGCTGGAAGGCGACGCGCCACTTGCCGGAACAGAAACTCGCTTACCCGCTCCGCCAGCAGGCGTGGCGCAGCGCAGGCTAACCTTTACGCATCAGCGAGCTTTTCCGGGGCTGGCGACAACGCCGCGACACTGGTTACGCAGCTCGCCAGACGGGCGGGCCATCGCCTTTCTGATGAAGGATGATAACGGGGTGGTTCAGCTCTGGACGGTCTCGCCAACCGGCGGTGAACCGCATCAGATTACCCGCTCAGCCAGCGATATTCAGTCGGCATTCAGCTGGCATCCATCGGGGCGCCAGGTGGCATTGATCAACGACAACAGCGTGATGCTGTGCGAAGTGGCAACAGGGAAAATGCGCCGACTGACCGCAAGGACAGACGAAGCGCCGCTGGCTGATGCGGTGGTCTGCTCTCCCGACGGCCTGCATGTGGCTTATCTGCGCAATGTCGGGGGCTGGCAACAAATCTTTATCGTCGGCGTCGATACGCTCTCCGCTTAAGGAGAGGGGCGGGAAGGAGGGCTGGCGGGCATCGGCGCGGCCTGGGCCAGACTTTCGTTAGTGTGATTTTGCTGCTCGCTGCGCAGTACCCGCTCCCGTGGGGAGTCGCCCGGACTGTCACTGCCTTTTCGGTAGTAATCCCACGGCAGGAACAGCGTGTCCACTACCGCAGAAAAGGGCAAATCAAGCGCAGCCAGCGGGCGCATCACCCAGCCGCTGTCGCTGTCTGCGACCACGGCTGCACCAGCCCGCGTGCCGGAATAGTAGCCCTGTTCAGGGCCGGAATGGGTCATAAAGCTGGAGCACCCGGCGGTGCCAGCAAGTGACAGGCAGGCCAGCAGGCCAGCAAAACGACACTTGTTCATTACTATCATAGTCATCATCCCTTCAGTCACGGCAAAGCCGTCCTGATTGTTATCGTCGCATGCCGGGAATGTCCCGCTCGCTCTGTGGCGATTCCTGCACTGGTCCGACGAATGCTTCCCTGAGTGTATGACATTCACAAGGCAAGGGTTAAAAAAATTGCGTTTTTAGCCCTTGAAAGCCTCGTCAGCGTCACCATTTTACTATCAGGGTCACAGAGCGTACGCCGTCAGGGTATGGCTCAGGGCCTGCGGCCTGTCCATTGTGGAAGGTCTGACTTCTCACTCGCTGATAATCAGGAGTAATAAAATGCGTAACTTCGATCTGGCTCCACTCTACCGTTCTTCTATTGGTTTTGACCGTCTGATCAACCTGCTGGAATCTAACCAGGGTCAGAGTAATGGCGGCTACCCTCCCTATAATGTGGAGCTGGTGGCAGAAAACAAATATCGTATAACCATTGCCGTGGCAGGGTTCGCGCAGAGCGAACTGGATATTACTGCCCATGACAACATGCTTACCGTTCGCGGTGCTCACCCTGAAGAACAGCAGGAGCGTACCTACCTGTACCAGGGGATTGCCGAGCGTAATTTTGAACGTAAATTCCAGCTGGCGGAACACGTCAACGTGCGTGACGCTAAATTAGAAAATGGCCTGCTCTATATCGATCTGGAGCGCGTAGTGCCTGAAGCTAATCAGCCTCGCCGCATTGAAATTATGAAATAATTACGCTTCAGACGGGAAAAGGGCCGCATCGCGCGGCCCTTTTTGTTTTTATCCTTCCCTGTGCGCCCGCTCTATCTCTTCGGCGAGTATCGCTACGCCGCGTTCAATCTTGTCGCTCTCCGGCACGTAGTTCATGCGCATGCACTGATGCGTATGGGGCCACTCATGCTCCAGACCGGGGAAGAAGAAGTGGCCTGGTACCATCAGCACGCCACGCTTTTTCAGGCGTTGATACAGCACTTCGGTGGAGATCGGCAGGTCTTTAAACCACAGCCAGAGGAAAATTGCCCCTTCCGGTTTGTGGATCAGGCAGCGATCTTCCGATAAATAGCGGCGAATGACCGTTATTGTCTGCTCAACCCGCGCTTTATAGAATGGCTTGATCACCTCTTCAGATAACCGCAGCAGATCGCCGCGCTGGATCATCTCATGGGCGATAGCCGGCCCGATGCCGCCCGGCGCCAGGCTGATAATGCCGTTCATATTGCTGACAGCGGAAATCACCTTCTCATCGGCAATAATGATGCCGCAGCGTGCGCCTGGCAGACCGAGTTTCGACAGACTCATGCAGAGAATGATGTTCGGGTTCCACAGCGGACGCGCCTCGCTGAAGATAATGCCGGGGAAAGGAACACCATAAGCATTATCAATCAGCAGCGGGATCTCATGCTGCTGTGCCAGCACATCCAGCTTCAGCAGCTCTTCATCCGTAATGACGTTACCGGTGGGATTGGTTGGGCGGGAAACGCAGATCAGCCCGGTCTCTTCGGTTATCTGCAAATGTTCAAAATCGACATGATATTTGAACTGCCCCTCTGGCAGCATCTCAATATTTGGGCGAGTGGAGACAAACAGCTCCTCATCCAGCCCGGCATCGGCATAGCCCAGATATTCCGGTGCCAGCGGGAACAGTACCCGTTTTTTACTGCCGTCCGCACGGCGTCCGGCGTAGAGGTTAAACAGGTAGAAGAATGCACTCTGGCTGCCGTTGGTCAGGGCAATGTTTTGCGGCCCTATCTGCCAGCCGAGCTGCTCACGCAGCAGTGTGGAAAGCGATTCCAGCAGCGTAGTTTTACCGCGCGGGCCGTCGTAGTTGCAGAGCGCTTCAGCCAGCTTGCCCTGGTCGTGCATCTCTTGCAGCAGCTGCTGAAAGTAGTCGTTCATCGCAGGGATCTGCGCGGGATTGCCGCCGCCCAGCATCACCGCACCCGGCGTGCGTAATCCTTCACCCATATCTTCCATCAGACGGGCTATGCCTGAGTGTTGTGTAAATTTGTCACCGAAGGCGGAAAAGCTCATAACGTGTTAACTACTTTTTAAATTCGTGGGGGTTTACCTTAACGTCAGCCCTGACGGAGTGCAATGTTCCGATCGCCCCCCTTCCCGCGTCAACAGATCAGAGCGTGCCGGGTGTGATCAAAGCCAGCGGCAAGCTATTAATACGCCATCCTTACTAACAATGTTTTAAAATTTAATCTGCGTATTTAACATTACCGATTTTTAAAATGAAACAGCGTTTTATTTTAAGGGGAATATTGTATCAATAATAATTAAATTCGACATCGATCACAGTTATCATTTTCGTCCTCTGGCTATAGTAAGCCATCGGGGCAGACAGCGATAAGCCTGCCCTTTCATTTATAATGGAAATGAACAGAATGATAGCAACGAATATCCATGACTATTCTGAAATGCCATGCTTTCCTGAACACCTTAAGAAATTAATTAACTGTGCGCTGGATATTGTCAGGGAAACGCCTGCGGACGGACGCCATACTATTCACGGCGATGACGCTTTTTTGCTGATTTCCAGCCCGGAAACAGAGCCTGAGGAACAACGTCAGGCAGAGTATCATTGCCGCTATCTGGATGTGCAAATCCTGCTGGAGGGCCGGGAAAAGCTGGGATATGGTTTACAGCTCGCCGCCGGGGAAGCTGGAGGTGATTTTATTGAAAAACAGGATGTTGCCTTCTGTAAAACTATCAGCAATGAGCAGTTTCTGACATTTCACCCCGGAGATTTAGCGGTGTTCTTTCCGCGCGAATATCACCGCCCCCAGTGCGCCACGGAAGGAAAAGGAGAAAGAATAAAAAAAGCAGTATTAAAAGTAAAAATGGATTTCCTCAGATAACTGACACCCGGCATTACGCTTTATTAGTTAACCATCCGAATCTCGGCGGCTTTTATTCGCACTTAAAAAATAAGGTTGAATAAAGTAAAGATGAAAATCAAATGCGCAATTGAAAAAATCCCCGGTGGGATGATGCTGGTGCCGCTGTTTATTGGGGCAATTATCCATACACTCGCACCGGCGTCCGGGAAATACTTTGGTTCATTCACTAATGGGCTGATGACCGGCACGATACCGATTCTGGCCGTCTGGTTTTTATGTATGGGGGCCTCAATCAAGCTTAACGCGACCGGCACTGTTTTGCGCAAGTCGGGTACGCTGGTAGTCACTAAAATCGTCGTTGCCTGGTTCGTCGCAGCGATAGCGTCGCGAATTATTCCTGAGCATGGCGTGGAAGTGGGCTTCTTTGCCGGTATGTCCACGCTGGCCCTGGTGGCGGCAATGGATATGACCAACGGCGGACTTTACGCCTCGCTGATGCAGCAATATGGCAGCAAGGAAGAAGCCGGGGCCTTTGTGCTGATGTCAGTTGAATCCGGGCCGTTGATGACCATGGTTATCCTCGGAACGGCGGGTATCGCCTCGTTTGAACCCCATGTTTTCCTCGGTGCAGTGCTCCCCTTTTTGATTGGTTTTGCCCTCGGCAATCTGGATCCCGACCTGCGGACATTTTTCAGCAATGCGGTCCATACGCTCATTCCCTTTTTCGGCTTTGCGCTGGGCAACACCATCAACCTGAATGTGATTCTGGAGACGGGCCTGCTGGGCTGTCTGTTGGGGCTTAGCGTGATTGTGGTCACCGGCATTCCGCTGATGATTGCCGATAAATTTATTGGAGGAGGTAACGGTACTGCGGGGCTTGCCGCCTCCAGTTCAGCCGGTGCGGCCGTTGCCACCCCGGTATTAATTGCGGAAATGGTGCCACATTTTCAGCCAATGGCCCCCGCAGCCACGGCGCTGGTAGCTACTTCCGTCATCGTCACATCCATAGGGGTACCGATCCTCACTGCTCTGTGGGCGAGGCGGCATACCACGTTAGCCGCAGGAACCGTCTCTGTCCCGGCGATAACGCCTGTAACACCGGTAGCGATGCCGCCCATCAAACGTCACTGATATTTCACTTAAGCAAAGGGCGATCTGTGACTTTTATCGCTCGCAGAACAGAAGGTTAAATCATGCAAGTACGCCAAAGTATTCACAGCGATCATGCCAGACAGTTAGATACCGCCGGCCTGCGTCGCGAGTTTTTGATCGAATCCATTTTTGAGGCCGATAGCTACACCATGACCTACAGCCATATTGACCGCATCGTGATTGGCGGCGTGATGCCGGTCAGCCAGAGCGTGGCCTTTGCGGCGGAAGTGGGTAAACAGTTTGGCGTCAGCTATTTTCTTGAGCGCCGTGAGTTGGGGGTGATCAATATTGGTGAGGCGGGAACGATCACGGTTGATGGCCACTGCTTTGAGGTGGGTAACAAAGAGGCGCTCTATATCGGGCAGGGAGCCAGAAACATCGAGTTCCGCAGCATCAGCGCATCCGCTCCTGCAAAGTTTTACTACAACAGTGCTCCGGCACACACCGCCTACCCTCATCAACTGGTGACGCGCGACAGCGTTTCCCGCCAGACGCTTGGCAGCCCTGAAACCAGCAATGTACGGACCATCAATAAGTACCTGGTACCGGATGTGCTGACCACCTGCCAGTTAACCATGGGCCTGACAGAACTGGCCGAGGGCAACCTCTGGAACACCATGCCGTGCCACACGCACGATCGCCGGATGGAAGTGTACTTCTATTTCAATATGGATGAAGAAACGGCGGTGTTTCATATGATGGGCGAGCCTCAGGAGACCCGCCATCTTCTGGTGCATAACGAGCAGGCGGTTATCTCACCAAGCTGGTCAATTCATTCCGGCGTTGGTACTAAAAGCTACACCTTTATCTGGGGAATGGTGGGGGAAAACCAGGTCTTTGACGACATGGATCACGTCAAAGTCAGCGAGCTTCGCTAAAGCTGTTTTTCGTTATATCTGTCACAGGGATCGCCCGAATTGCGGGCCAAAGGAGAATTGTAATGATTTTAGATATGTTTAGTTTGCAGGGCAAAGTTGCACTGGTTACCGGCTGCGATACCGGTCTTGGGCAGGGCATGGCGGTGGGGCTGGCAGAGGCTGGTTGCGATATTGTGGGGATCAATATTGTAGAGCCAGCGGAGACAATCGAACGCATCACTGCCCTGGGGCGGCGTTTTCTCAGCCTGACGGCCGATCTTAGCGACACCCATCGCTTTGCAAGCCTGCTGGAAACCGCCGTGGCGGAGTTCGGTAAAATCGATATTCTTGTCAATAATGCCGGCATTATTCGCCGCGCTGATGCCATAGACTTCAGCGAGAAAGACTGGGATGAGGTGATGAACCTGAATATAAAATCGGTGTTCTTTATGTCTCAGGCGGTAGCCCGTCAGTTTATTAAGCAGGGCAACGGTGGCAAGATCATTAATATTGCCTCAATGCTTTCTTATCAGGGCGGGATCCGGGTGCCTTCCTACACCGCGTCCAAAAGTGCCGTGATGGGCGTTACCCGGCTGCTGGCCAATGAATGGGCGCAACACAATATTAATGTAAACGCCATTGCGCCGGGGTATATGGCTACCAACAATACGCAGCAACTGCGCGCCGATGAAGAGCGTAGCAGTGAAATCCTTAAACGTATTCCGGCTGGTCGCTGGGGTGTACCAGAAGATATGAAGGGACCGGTGGTCTTTCTGGCCTCTCAGGCTTCTGATTATGTTAATGGTTATACGCTGGCGGTGGATGGAGGCTGGCTGGCACGTTAGTCACGCGCTGTCCCGCTGATTCAGCGATAAATCTCCGGGGCCAGCAGACAAAAAGGCCACCTGTTTAAGCGCCCATTATCGGGGGGCATGCCAGACAGGTGGCCTTTCTTTTCGTTATTTAACGATGGATCGTTACTGAATAATCTGCGGGTTAACGCAGTTCTTTTCCACTTTTCCCGTCAGCGCAGCGATCAGGTTATCTACCGCGTCACGCGCCATACCATATCGCGTTTCATGCGTAGCCGAACCGATATGGGGTAAAGCCACCACGTTTGGCAGCTTCAGCAGCGGAGACTCTTTTGGCAGCGGCTCTTTTTCAAACACATCCAGCCCTGCGGCATGAATTGTCCCGTCCTGTAGTGCCGCAATCAGCGCCTCTTCATCCACCACAGGCCCGCGTCCGGCATTGATCAATATTGCGCCCGGCTTCATTTTTGCCAACTGCTCGCGGCCAATCAGGTGATGGGTCTCTTTGGTCAGCGGCAGGCTGATGCAGAGGAAGTCAGACTCTTTCAGCAGCGTATCCAGATCGCAATAGGTGGCACCGAAGCGCTGCTCAGCCTCTTCATGGTGTTTACGTGCGTTGTAGAGAATGGGCATGCTGAAGCCGAGGTTAGCGCGCTGAGCCAGCGCCAGGCCAATACGACCCATTCCCAGAATGCCGAGCTTTTTGTGGTGAACGTCTGTGCCAAACCACTCTGCGCCGATGTTACTCTGCCACTCTCCCGCCTTGACGCGTTCAGCCACTTCCGTCACGCGGCGTGCGGTCGTCAGCACCAGCGCCATCATGGTATCGGCCACGGTTTCGGTCAGTACGGTTGGCGTATGCATCAGGATCACGCCACGGTCGTTCAGGGCGGCAATATCAAAATTATCCACGCCAACGGAGACGCTGGAAGCAGCACGCAGCTTAGGGGCTTTAGTCAGGAAGTCCGCATCAACTTTACCGCCCGAACCCAACATCCCTTCCGCCTGTTGAAACGCCCCGGCATGCTGGCTCACTGTGTCAGGGGTAAGACCGTTAATTTCCGTCACGGTAAAATGCTCATCGAGTTTTGCGCGCAGATCTTCCGGTAATTTCTTATACAGCACCACAGAAGGTTTCATTCTCGTCTCCCTTTGAATTGATGAACGGGCCAGCTGGCCCGTCAGGCATTTTTAAGCGTGTTTAGCGCCGCGAGGCACTGGGGGCTGATTGTTCTCCGCTGGCTTTACGATAAGCGTGAGCCAGACCGAAATCAGCAGGGATCCCCCCATAAAGATATACGAAGCTGAAGGGCTACCGGTCGCACCGTTCAGGTAACCTACCACCCAGGAGCCAAGGAATGAACCCAGCGCACCCATCGCATTGATCAGTGCCATCGCGCCGCCAGCCACGTTCCGCGGCAGCATTTCCGGAATGATGGCGAAGAAAGGCCCGTAAGGGGCATACATGGCGGCACCTGCAATCACCAGCAGCGTAAAGGAGAGCCAGAAATGATTCGCGCCTACCAGATAAGAGCCTAAAAACGCCAGGGCGCCAACCAGCAGCAGCGGCCAGACAAACAGCTTGCGGTTCTGTAACTTATCCGATGCCCAGGAGACCACAATCATCGCCACGGTAGCCGCCAGATAAGGCACCGCAGAGAGCCAGCCCGCTTCTACCATGCCCATCTGCGAGCCGCCGCGTAAAATCGAAGGCAGCCACAGCACAAAACCGTATACACCAATGCTCCAGGTGAAATACTGAACGCACAAGATGATGACATTGCGGGACTTAAATGCCTCGCTGTAGTTTCGTACCGCTTTGATATTTTCCTGCTCTTTCTCCAGCTGGGCCTGTAGCGCCGCTTTCTCATCGTTGCTCAGCCATTTCGCCTGTGCCGGTTTATCCTGCACCATAAACCACCAGGCAACCGCCCAGATAACCGCCGGGATCCCTTCAAAAATAAACATTTCACGCCAGCCAAAGGCTTCTATCAGGTAGCCAGAAACCACTGACATCCAGAGTACGGTGACCGGATTACCCAGGATCAGGAAGGTGTTCGCTCTGGAGCGCTCCGACTTGGTAAACCAGTTACTGATGTAAATCAGCATAGCGGGCATCACCGCAGCTTCAACCACCCCCAGGACAAAGCGGATGGCGGCCAGCATCGGAATATTGCTGACCATGCCGGTCAGCGAAGCGCAGACGCCCCAGAGTATCAGGCAGACAAACACCAGTTTCTTTACGCTGCGGCGTTCAGCATAGATAGCGCCAGGGATCTGGAAAAAGAAGTAGCCGAGGAAGAACAGGGCGCCCAGCAGCGAGGACATACCTTTAGTAATGCCGAGATCGTCGTTAATGCCGGCTGCGGAGGCGAAGCTGAAGTTCGCCCTGTCCAGATACGCCAGACTGTAAGTGATAAACACGATGGGCATAATATACCACCAGCGTTTAGGCGCGATTGTCTGCTTGTTCATAGATGTATCCTCTGTTGAGGCTGTAGGAGTATCGGGATTTTTTTATTATGAGTGGGTCAGAAATCGCCCAGTTCAGCGCGCGTTGGCAGCCCTTCGCTGTCGCCGATGACCTGTATGGCCAGTGAACCAATTTTATTGCCGCGCCGGATAGCGTCGGGCAGCGTTTTGCCTTCCAGCAGCGCACTGATCACGCCAACGGCAAAGCCATCGCCAGCACCAACCGTGTCCACCACGTTGTTGGTTTTAATCGCTTCCACCTGGCCTTTTTCGCCCTCAGCGGTTTTATACCAGGCACCGTCGCAGCCGGTTTTCACAATTACCGCTTTCACGCCTCTTTCCAGATAGAAATCAGCAATGGCTTCAGGCTGATCGTGCCCGGTTAATATTTTCCCTTCGCTGATACCGGGTAAAACCCAGTCCGCAAAGCTGGCCAGCGTATTCAGCTGTTTCACCATCTCACGCTCGTTTGGCCACAGTACCGGGCGAAGATTGGGATCGAAGGAGATTGTTTTCCCCATCACCTTCATCTCTTTTGCCGCATGTTTAGAGAGCGCAAGGGAGGTTTCGGAGAGGGCGGCGGCTACGCCGCTCAGGTGCAGATGGCGTGCTGAGCCAAAATAGTCACGGTTGAAGTCATCGGGCGAAAGGTGGCTGGCGGCCGAGCCTTTACGAAAATACTCCACCAGCGGATCGGAACCGTCATCCACCTTGGATTTCAGCTGAAAGCCGGTGGCGTAGCGTTGATCGGTGGTCACCTGACGATGATCGACCTGCTCTTTTTCCAGCTGTTGCAGGGTAAAGCGGCCAAAGGAATCATCGCCTACGCGGCTGACCCAGCCTACCTTCAGGCCCAGTCTGGCCAGTCCTATAGCCACATTCAGCTCGGCCCCGGCAATACGCTTTACAAACTGTTCCGCCGCTGCCAGATCGCCCGGCTGGGTGGCGACAAACATCGCCATCGCTTCGCCTATGGTGATGGCGTCCAGCGTGCCGTTTTCATGCAGACTCATGGTTTTTCCTCTCGCAACAGTTCAACGTAATGGCGGGTCACCGCAACCAGGTCGTCACCTTCCAGCGGAAATTCGATTCCGCGTGGCACGCCAGCAGGCAGCAGCGCCAGCGTTTGCCGCCACAGGTTATCAGCCTCGTCCAGGGCAACAGCATGCCAGCCATTTCCCTCGCGCCTGGCCGCTTTCACGTGGATATAACTGACGTACGGAGTAAGACATTCTGCGGCTGCAATCGGGTCGTCGCCCACCCACAGCCAGTTGCCCATATCGAACGTCATGCTGGTTCCTGTTTCGCCGCCGTCCTGGAAGTAATGCTTCAGCGCGCTGAGTTTGCCGCATTCAGTCTGATCGTTCTCTACCACCAGCTGAAAGGGCTGCCCGGTCAGTTTTTCGCGCAGGCCGGCACTATCAAAGCCGGGACGGTAATGTCCCAGAGAATATTTTAGTCGCTGGGCCAGTAATTGTCCGGCTTCGGCAAGGTGGCGATCGAGGTCAGGGTTGAGTTCACCCGCTTCGGTAAACAGCGCTTCCGGAATGGAATAGAACGCCACCAGCCCCGCTTCCGCGATGGTTTTACCCAGCCCGGAAAGGTTTTCCAGCTCTTTCTCATTAAAGAGTTCACGACGGATCTCCACGCCATCCGCGCCAGCTGCGGACACTGTCGGTATCACCGCCTGCTGGCCGCCCAGCGCGGCAATCTGCTCGCGGCCATAGGCCGCCGTTACCACTATCACTTCACTTTTCATGGGGTCCTCCAGGCTCGGGGTGGCCTCGACGTTATAAAAACGTTAAATGGAACCGGTTCCAATGCAAAGGGGCAGAGTGTGAATTTATGATCGCGCTCACGATGTGAACAATTAATTCCAGGGGATGGTCTGAAAAAGGGGGGAAGTGAGCCAGCGGAAAGCGTTTTAGTGGTGAAAGGGTCAGGCATACTGGTGAAGGGTGAAGGGTGAAGGGTGAAGGGTGAAGGGTGAAGGGTGACAAGTGACGGGTGACAAGTGACGGGTGACAAGTGACGGGTAACAGGTGACGGGTGACAAGTGACGGGTAACAGGTGACAAGTGACGGATGACTGGTAACGGGTAACATCCGGAATGGCTAAAAGAAACAGGCTCTGACCGCAGGCGATTGCTCCGCTATCAAGCTGGCATTCTGCCTGCTGTTTTTCGCGAAAAAGCCGTAAAAGGCCTCCCTACTGGTGAAAGGCGCCAGGGTAATCTCAGGGAGCGACATTTCAGGGATGTTGATTAACAGGTTGCCCCAGGCACGCCATAACCGACTATTTTTTTACGTGCTTTGTGGAGCCACGAACAATCAGCTCGCCGGAAAATGTGCGCTCAACGGGCGGCGTGGTCTCTCCTTCAATACGGCGGATAACCTGTTCCAGCGCGGCGTAACCCATATTCCAGGTGGGCTGCTTTAGGGTTGTGATCCCCACACCTGCCAGTTCAGACCACTCCAGCTCATCAAAGCCCAGCAGACCGATCTGCTCGCCCCACGCCAGCTCAAGCCTTTTCAGCGAACGCGCCACCTGTAGCGTTAATGCGCCATTCACCACAATTATCGCGCAGCGTTGATCGCGGTGCTGCTGGTAAAATGCGTGCAGCACGCTGTCCATCATCGCTGCATCATTAAGTGCGACTTCTGCCTGTCCGGCAAAGCGTTCAGGATGCTGTGCCATGGTGTTTTTAAAAGCCTGGAGGCGTTCATGACGCGTATTGACCAGCCCCAGCGGTTCAGTAACAAACAGTACCGCCTGAAAATCCTGCTCAATCAGATGAGTGGTAACCTGAATGCTCGCTTCACTGTTATCCAGACCCACGACGTCGCAGGGAAAATCCGGGATTTTGCGGTCGATCAGCACCATCGGCAGTAATGATTGCTGAAGATAACTCAGCGCTTCTTCGCGCATACCAACCGCATTAACCACAATACCTTCCACCTGATAACTGCTCAGCAGATTGAGGTAGTGCTGTTCCTGATCCACTTCGTTATTGGTGTTACACATCAGCAGGGTGAAGCCCCTGGCGCGGCAGGCTGCTTCAATGCCACTCATCACATCTACAGAGTAAGGATTGGTGATGTCTGCAATGATCAGACCGATTAAGCGGGTGCGGCCTCGCTTCAGGCCCCGCGCCATCTGGCTTGGACGGTAGTTGAGTTCGGCAATAGCGGTTTCAATCCGCTGCTTTAAATCAGCTGAAAGGGCGTGCTGCTCGCCGTTCAGGTAACGCGAGACGCTGGTTTTACCGGTTTTTGCCGCTCTGGCAACGTCGCTGATGGTGGCTCGTGCAGCCTGACGGTTCATAGCGATCCTCAAAACATTAAAAGTCAGGAAAAGCGTAGCTTCAGCCTGTTCTGGCCTGAATACCCTGAGATAGCCATGGTTCGCTGAGAGCCGGTCGGGCCATCATAAAGCATAAGTGTCAGTCAGCCCACCTTTGAACAAGGAGACGCGGAAGATAAAGCGATTCAGAAGAGGGGGGAAGCAACCGGGCCACGTCAGCGGCCCGGCAGAAGAGATTACTGTAAAGGGCTGAGGGTAATTTCCACGCGGCGGTTCTGCGCTTTACCTTCAGTAGTGCTGTTAGAGGCAATCGGGTTATCCGGGCCCATACCGGTAGTGCGGATGCGGTTAGCCGCAACGCCCTGGCTAATCAGGGAGCTGCCCACGCTATCTGCACGCTGTTGCGACAGCGTCATGTTGAGCTGGCGCGTGCCGGTACTGTCGGTATAGCCCGCCACGTTAACAGCTGTTTTAGGGTACTCTTTCAGTACCATTGCCACGCCAGTCAGCGTATTGGCGCCCGCCGGTTTCAGCGTACTGCTGCTGCTGTCGAAGGTCACATTGTTCGGCATGTTCAGCACGATATTATTGCCTTCACGCGTAACGCTAACGCCGGTTCCCTTCATTTTGTCGCGCAGCTTGGCTTCCTGCACATCCATATAATAACCGGCACTGCCGCCCAGGGCCGCACCGGCCGCTGCACCGATCAGCGCCCCTTTACCGCGATCTTTCTTCGAGGAAGAGAGCACGCCTACGCCAGCGCCCAGCGCGGCGCCCAGACCGGCACCGATGCCGGATTTGCCAGCTTCACGCTCGCCGGTATAAGGGTTGGTGGTACAGCCTGACAGGGCAAGTGTGCCGCTCAAAACCAGAGCAAGGGTGATATAACGCTTTTTCATTGGGGTTCCTTTTCATCCACAACGGCGGGTAAAATTACCCGTAAAACCCCGATTATGCCGATGAACTGTGGAAAAAAAACGGTGCTTTGCTCTTAAAGTGTAAAGAGACGCTACTTCAGATTATCAGGATGGCGAAAGCAGCCGGTCACATGGTCGTTGATCAGCCCACAAGCCTGCATAAATGAATAACAGGTGGTTGTACCAACAAATTTAAAACCCCGCTTTTTTAACGCCTTAGAAAGGGCGTCTGATACCGCGCTAAAGGTTGGTGCCGTTCGATAATCCTCATGTTGGTGGATTTGCTGTTCATTACCGACAAAATCCCAAATCCAGCTGTTAAAGGTTTCGCCATTCTCTTCCATGGCCAGCAGGGCGCGGGCATTAGAGATAATGGCTGAAATTTTTCCACGATGACGAATGATCCCGCTCTCCTGCATCAGTCTGTCCACATCGGCATCGTTCATTAACGCCACGCTCTGTGGTTCAAAATGATGGAAGGCATTACGATAGTTTTCACGCTTTTTCAGTACCGTAAACCAGGAAAGCCCCGCCATTTGCCCCTCCAGACACATCATTTCAAACAGCTCCCGTCTGTCGGTTACCGCAACGCCCCACTCATTATCGTGATAGGCGAGATAGAGCGGGTCCTGGGTAACCCAGCCGCATCGCTGCATAGTCAATCTCCTTTATCTGATTCGCTGAAAAAATAAGCAAGCCTGCCTTGACGTTATCGCTATCCAGGCAATAGTTAACTCACATTAAGAACTGAAAATAAATTCAATAATAACCGTTCGCCGCTTTCAGGCTCTATTCCGGAGTCATTTTATGTCTGAGAAACGCACTGGCATCCGTCGCCTGACCTTTGGGGCGGCGTGGATGGCCTGTTACCTCTGTAGCACCAGCCCGGCATTAAGCTGGGATCGGCTCTATGTATTTGGCGACAGCCTGAGTGACAGCGGCAACAATGGCCGCTACACCTGGGACGGCAGTCAGCATCCCCTGTATGACGATATTCTGGCAGCCAAAATAAATTACGCTTTACGCCCTTCTGACCAGGGCGGCACCAATTACGCCGCAGGCGATGCGGTGGCCGTGCCGCAGCTCAATCCTGTTGATAATAGTGCTGACCAGGTCAGCGACTATCTGACCGCGAACGGTGGTCGGGCAGACGCAGAGGGACTCTATGTTCACTGGATTGGCGGAAATGACCTGGCCGCAGCGGCGCTTAATCCCCTTGCCGCAAACGATATTGTCAGCAACAGCGCTTTTGCCGCGGCCAGACAGGTACAGGCTTTGCTGGCGGCGGGCGCCGAGACCGTTATTGTCCCCACGGTACCCAACATTGGTTCCACGCCAGCCTTACTCGAAGCGGTCATTCAGGCAGGTCTGGCACCGGTTGCCAACGCCGCCCTTGCAGCGGCTTTCTCCTCTCTTAACAGCCAGACCACACTCAGCCAGGATGCCCGCCACCAGGCGATCAGAGAAGCGTTGTCTGCCGCTGCCGGGCAGCTGACAACGGTCACCGCTTTGCGGGAGGCTATCGCCAGCCAGCTCTATGAAGCCTGGCAAACGCTGAGTGCTCAGGCCGGCGCGCTGACAAACAGCTATAACCAGCAGGAAGATACCCTGCTGGCGCAGCGGGGCGGCAATATCGTGCGTGTGGATATCAATGGCCTGTTTAACGAAGTACTTAGCGATCCGGCCCGTTACGGGCTGACCAATACGGCGGGAATGGCCTGTCCGCCGGGCGTTTCGGCAGCAGCCTGCTCCTCCACCACAACGCCGGGCTTTTCAGGCCAGCAGGCCTTTCTGTTTGCTGACCGTTTGCATCCCAGCCCGGCAACCCACTTACTGATTGCAGATTATATCCAGTCGGTGCTGGATGCCCCGGCGCAGGTTGTCGCGCTGAATCAGGCCACGCTGGCGATGTCACGTGATGCCCGCGCAACGCTGGACAGCCGCCTACAGCAGCAGCGTCACGCTGACAACCCGCAGGGTTCACTCAGCGTTTACGGCGGCTATGCTGGTCAGCACTATGAATATAGCGGCAATCTTGCTGCCGGAGAGGGTGACGCCACCACTCACAACCTGACGCTGGGCGTCGACTATCAGCTTACCGATAGCTGGCTGGTGGGCGCGCTGGTCTCCGGCTCCAGGGATAATCAGCAGCCCACGCCGCATTATGACTATAAGATGCGCGGCTGGCTGGCCGCCGCTTACAGCGAAATAGCGTTCTTCGATGGCGGCTGGGTGAATACCGATGTGCATTACGCTTCTGCCAGTTACGACAGCATTAAACGCAGCGTGACGCTTGGCCCCGCCACCCGTACTGAAAGTGGCGAAACCGACGGCACGCAGTGGGGCGCACGTATCACGACAGGGTGGGATTTCCCCATTAACGCCGCGCTTACCACCGGCCCGATGGCGCAATATGCACTGGATTACAGTTCGGTGGAGGGGTATCAGGAGCAGGGTAACAGCAGCACCGCTATGCGCTTTGACGATCAGAATTATCACTCCCGGATTGGCGCGCTGGGCTGGCGGATGGATTCACAGCTGGGCTGGATCAACCCCTGGGCAGAGGTCAGCTATAACCATCAGTTTGGCGATAACGTCTGGCGGGCAGGAGGTGGACTGAAATCCACGCAAACCTCTTTCAGCCGCGACTCGGCAGAGCAGGACACCAACTGGGTAGACGTCACCCTGGGGGCGCACGTTCCGCTTGGCGACAGCGTGGCAGCCTTTGCCTCGGTTTCGCAAACCGGTGGGTTAAGCTCGGGCGAGCAGTTTATGTATAACCTGGGCGTCAGCGCACGTTTCTGAACGCAGGTGAAAAACAGCGCCACCGGCTTTCCGGGCGGTGGCGCTGAGGTCTGTATGACGTTTCCCGTCAACTTTTATCACCCTGCATCCATCACCAGCAGTGAAAAGAGAATAGTTTTCTACAAATCAGGCGGTTGGGGGAACGGTACGGGCGAAGCTTTCCCGTTCAAACATCTTTTCAGCCAGTTTGATCAGCGCCGGACGCTCCACGCACCAGCCCGGCACAATACGGCGGAAATTCAGGAAGCCAATCAGGCAGGCGGTGGCGATATCCGCCAGATTCAGCGTATCGCTGTTCAGCACGGTACCCTTCGCCGCCTCTTTTTCCAGCGCATCCAGCCCGCGCTGAATTTTCTCGCGCTGGCGCAGCAGCTGCGCTTCCATCTGCAACTCAGGCGGACGCATCTGTTCACGCAGTAGGATCACTGCCGCATCGCCAATACCATCCGCCAGCGCTTCCAGTTGCAGGACTTTCAACGCCGCCATTTTTTCGGTCGGAAGCAGCGCAGGGGCAATATCCAGCTGCTCAAGGTAAGCGGCAATGATATGGGAGTCATACCAGGTCTCTTCCGGGCCGGTTACCAGCGCCGGAATTTTACCCAGCGGATTATAGCCGGGAACGTGGCTCTCCTCACCCCAGGGATTCTCGTTTATAAACTCAAAAGTAATGCCTTTTTCCAGCATGATGACGGAAATTTTACGAACAAAAGGGCTGGTATAGGTGCCAATTAATTTCATGCTGCATTCCCCTGTTTTGACCGATCGTTATCGATCTTATCTGCAAGATGGTAGCACCAGACAGGCATGTCCGGCGAAAGAGCGCCTCATTCTCCCGGAAACAGGAAGGGGTTCAGGCTGCTACGGGCAAACCCTTCCTGTTCCATGCGGGCGTCCAGGATCAGGGATGCCAGATCGTCCGCTACCGGCTCCACCGCCGGGTCCTTTTCCTGATAGAGCAGCTTCAGATAGGTGCCGCAGTCGCCACAGCTTTCCGCTTTGATCGATGCCAGCTCACTCTCCAGCGACCAGTAGTGCAGATCGCCCGTCTGTTCGCAGTTACTGCATTTTGAGCGCACCACATACCATTCGCTTTCGCAAAGGTTGCAGTGCAGGTAGCGCAGACCCTCCTGGCTGCCCATATGCACCACGCTGGCGACCGGTACGCTGGCGCAAACGGGACAGAACTGCCGCTGTTCGCCATATTCAGCCCGCGCTTTTCCGGGGATCAGTGCGGCCATCTGCGCCCAGTATATCGACAGCGCGGCCCAGATAAACGGCGATTTATCACTGCTGATCTGCGCAAAATCATTGGCAAACAGCGCGCTGGCCAGGGTTTCCAGCTCGGCAGCCGAGGCTTTTTCCAGGTTTTCCAGCGAAGCTAATGCCTGGCCAGTCATCTCCGGTTTCATCTCAGCAATCAGCGAGCTAAGAAGACGCTGCCAGTGCGGATCCCGCGGCAGCGTATGGATATCCAGCGGCGGCTTGCCGGTGGCAGCCGTTTCTACCAGTCTGGCATAGAGATCCATCTGCAAAGGATGATCGTACAGCACGATTTCCTGCGCGCTGGCGACCACGGCGGCAAAGCGCAGATAGTCACCCAGCGGATTTTTCTCTGCCAGCTGCCTCAGCCTTGCAGCACGGCGGCTGTATAAATTTTTCAGCCTGGGGAAAAGTAACGGCGGGATCTGCTCCGCCGTTTTCTGGTCGCTTTTTTCCAACTGGTTCTGCGGGATTATGCGAATACTCATCAGGGACGTTTTTCCTGTGGTTTTGGGTGCCGCGCGCGTACGGCACGATACCAGCGCGGATGATGCTTTTTCGCCCAGGCGGGGGTAACCCAGCCTTCAACCATCGCAGTAATCGTCCCTTTTATCCACAGTGCAGCATAGATATGCACCATGATCACGATAATTAAAGCCACTGCCGAAACGGAGTGCACCACCAGAGCGAAGCGAATAACAGGGATGGCAAAGGCACCCGCAAAGTAAGGCCGCCAGATCACCACACCGCTTGCCAGTAACAGCACTAAGCTAAGGATAGCAGCCCAAAATACGCACTTCTGACCAAAATTATAGCGCCCGGTATCCCCAACTTCGCTGTTTTGCACAATTTTATAAATATTTTTCGCCCAGAGCAGATCCTCGCGTTCGATCAGGTTATGTCGCCAGTAGCGGAAAAACATCAGTAAAAAGGCAGCAAACATCACCACGCCAATAAAGGGATGCAGGATGCGCGCCAGCTGTGGCGTCCCCAGCACTTGCAGCAGCCAGTTAAACGAGGGGAAGAAAAACCCCAGGCCGCTCAGGGCCGCAAAGAGAAAACAGAACGCCACAATCCAGTGGTTAATCCGCTCTGGCGCACTGTAGCGCTGAATGGGGTGCTTTTTCATTGCCGATCCTCCTTATCATGGGCTTCTTCCTCATCTTCTTCCACCCGGTTCGGCCCGACGCCGACATAGTGAAAAATGCTGGCAGCAAAGGTGGCGGCAAAGCCAATCGCTGCCAGCGGTTTCCAGATCCCTTTCCAGAAGGTGACCGCCGGACTGATGCCGGGATCGTCTGGCAAACCGTGATAGAGCTGCGGTTTATCGGCGTGATGAAGCACATACATTACGTGTGTGCCGCCCACGCCCTGCGGATCGTAAAGCCCTGCATGGGCATAGCCCCGGCTTTTCAACTCACGAATGCGCTCCGCTGCCAGCTGCTTCATCTCCTCTTTGCTGCCAAAGTGCAGCGCGCCGGTTGGGCAGGTTTTCACACAGGCTGGCTCCTGGCCGACAGCGACCCGATCGACGCAAAGTGTGCATTTATAGGCGCGGTTGTCCTCTTTATTCAGACGCGGAACGTTGAACGGACAGCCAGCGATACAGTACCCACAGCCGATACACTGCTCCGACTGAAAATCTACGATGCCGTTAGCGTACTGAATAATCGCTCCCTCTGCGGGACAGGCTTTCAGGCAGCCGGGATCGGCACAGTGCATACAGCCATCCTTGCGGATCAGCCATTCCAGCTTGCCGTACTCTTCTGTCTCCGCGAAGCGCATCACTGTCCAGGATTTGGCGCTCAAATCTCCAGGGTTGTCATACACCCCGGAGTTGTGGCCGATTTCATCACGGATGTCATTCCACTCTGAGCAGGCCACCTGACAGCCTTTACAGCCTGTACAGGTAGTGACATCAATAAGCTTTGCGACCTCCTGCTGGTGATCCCGCGCCTGCGGCGGCGGCGTTAAGGTGTTCGTTGCTGAACGGCGGAGAATATTCTGACTTTGTAGTGACATAGCGTATTCCTTTACACTCTCTCGACGTTAACAAGAAAAGCTTTGTATTCAGGTGTTTGTGAATTGGCATCCCCCACCGACGGGGTCAGCGTGTTGGCCAGAAAGCCTTTACGGGCGCTCCCTTCAAATCCCCAATGGCAGGGGATACCAACGGTATCGATCTGCTGACCATCAATGGTTAATTGCTGCAAACGCCGGGTTACCACTGCTTTAGCTTTAATGTAACCACGCTGTGAGCTGACTTTTACCCAATCTCCGGCCTTAATGCCTTTGGCTCTGGCCAGCTCTGTGCCAATCTCAACAAACTGCTCGGGCTGGGCAATGGCATTCAGCCGGGCATGTTTGCTCCAGTGGCGGAACAGTTCAGTAATGGAGTAGGTGGTGGCGACAAAGGGGAATTTATCTGCCTTACCCAGTGCCGCCGCGTCACGACTGAACAGGCGAGCTACCGGACTGTAGACCATAGCCGGGTGCAGAGGGTTAGTGCCTGTGGGGCTTTCCATCGGCTCGTAGTGCTCCGGGAAAGGGCCGTCACCGAGTTTATCCAGCGCAAACAGGTGACCCATGCCGTCCGGCAGCATGATAAACGGGCCACTCTGTTTTTCTGGTGCCGTCGTTACCGGGTAATCCGGCACGTCCAGGCCTTCCCAGCGCTGACCGTTCCATTCGATAAGTTTGCGCTGCGGATCCCACGCTTTACCCTGCGGATCGGCTGAAGCACGGTTATAGAGAATTCGCCGGTTCAGCGGCCAGGCCCAGGCCCAGTCGTTCACCGCCCCCAGCCCTGACGGATCGGCATTGTCGCGCCTGGCCATCTGGTTGCCCGCAGGCGTCCAGCTACCGGCGTAAATCCAGCAGGCACTGGCGGTGGTCCCGTCATCACGTAGCTCAGCAAAAGAGGTGAGCTGCTGGCCTTTTTTCAGCACCAGCTTGCCTTGCGCATCTACAACGTCGGCCAGTGCCTTGCCGTTACTCTCTTTCGCCACTTCTTCAGGCGAAGGTGACGCCGGGTCACTGTAATCCCAGCTCATCGCCAACAGCGGTTCAGCCGCCACGCCGCCCTCCTCGCGGTAGAGCTGGCGCAAACGCAGATAGATATTGCCGAGGATTCTACCGTCATGCATCGCTTCGCCCGGCGGGCTGGCTGCGGCCCAGTGCCACTGCAAACAGCGGGCGGAATTGGAGACAGACCCCTCTTCTTCCGCAAAACAGGAAGAGGGCAGACGGAATACTTCTGTCTGGATCTCACTGGCCTTAACGTCGTTAAACTCGCCATGATGCTGCCAGAAGCTGGCCGTTTCCGTACTCAGGGGATCGATCACCACCAGATATTTCAGGTTGGAGAAGGCGCGGAAAGCTTTGTTTTTGTCCGGGAAGGCGGCCAGCGCGTTAAAGCCCTGCACGATATAGCCATTCATTTTTCCCTCAACCATCATTTCGGCCTGGGTCATACAGTCGTAGCTTTTGTCCCACTTTGGCAGCCAGTCAAAGCCCCAGCTGTTCTCTTTCTGCGCCTTGTCGCCGTAGAAGCTTTTCATCAGGCTGACAAAGAACTTCGCGGTGTTCTGCCAGTAGTTAACCTGGTCCGGAAGCAGCATGGCTGGCGTGGTTTGTTGCAGGTATGCTTCCAGCGTGGTTTGTTTTTCTGAAGGCAGCGTGAGATAACCCGGCAGACTCTGGGAAAGGAGTCCCAGATCGGTAAAACCCTGCACGTTAGAGTGGCCGCGCAACGCGTTAATGCCCCCGCCAATCATCCCGATATTACCTAACAGCAGCTGTATCATAGCGGCCGCCCGTATGATCTGGGAGCCATTGGAGTGATGCGTCCAGCCGAGCGCATAAAGCACGCTGGTGGTGCGATCCGGCACACAGGTTGTCGCGAGCTGCTGACAGATAGCCAGAAAATCTTCTTGTGGCGTGCCGCAAATCCGGCTGACCAGCTCAGGCGTGTAACGGCTGGCGTGCGCTTTCAGCAGATTCCACACGCAGCGCGGGTGGGTGAGCGAGTCGTCACGCTTCGCATGGCCGGCTGCATCCAGTTCATAGTGCCAGCGGGTTTTATCATACTGACGTGTGGCCTGGTCGTAGCCACTAAACAGCCCGTCACGGAAGCCATAGCCTTCACTGATTATCAGCGCGGCATTGGTATAAGCTTTTACATACTCATGCTGAACCTTGTCATGTTCCAGCAGGTAATTGACCACGCCCATCAGAAAAGCAGCATCGCTCCCTGCACGCAGAGGCGCATAGATATCGGCCACGGCGGCGGAGCGGTTAAAGCGCGGGTCAACCACAATGACGGTGGCATTGTTGCGGGTTTTCGCTTCCACCACCCATTTGAATCCTACCGGGTGAGCTTCTGCCGGATTGCCGCCCATAATGAGGATAACGTTGGCATTTTTGATATCGGTCCAGTTATTGGTCATTGCACCGCGGCCAAAGCTTGGCGCCAGCGCGGCCACGGTAGGGCCGTGGCAGAGCCTTGCCTGGTTTTCCAGCGCCAGCATGCCCATTGAGCGGGCAAATTTATGGTCGAGCAGGCCGGTTTCGTTGCTGGCGGCGGAAGAGCAAAGCATGCCCGTTGTCAGCCAGCGGTTTACCGTTGTGCCCTCGCTGTTTTTAATCTGGAAATTCGCATCGCGATCGTTTTTCATCAGGCGGGCGATGCGCGTGAAGGCTTCGTCCCAGCTGATGCGTTGCCAGCGATCGGAACCCGGAGCACGGTACTCCGGGTATTTCAGCCGTTGTTCACTGTGAATGTAATCCAGGACGCCAGCGCCTTTCGGACACAGAGAGCCTCTGCTCACCGGATGGTCCGGGTCCCCTTCAATATGATAAATGGAGGAGTGGGCATTTTTTGCTCCGTCGCCAAGGCTGTAAATCAGCATGCCGCAGCCCACAGAGCAGTAGGTACAGTTATTGCGGGTCTCTTTACTGCGCAGTAATTTGTATTCGCGTACCGAAGCCAGGGCTGCTGTTGGCGTAAAACCTAATAAGGTCAGAGAAGTACCGGCCATCCCTCCGGCACAGATCTTAAAAAAGCTCCGTCTGTTCATTTTCACTGTTATCTGCTCACTCTTGTTCCTTGAATGCGCAAAATAACAGGCTGAAAAGGGCAATATTTGATGGTAATCAATAAGTCAGCTGTTTATTGCTGTTCAATTAACAATTTAACTACTTTTGGCTATCACTCCTGCGGTTAAGCCCTCTTAACGACCAGTCGCTTAAGATAAGTTTTAATTTTCTCCTGATTTTCTCCCGATCAAGCCTCCATTACCGGCCTGGAAAGTGCTGTCTCGCCTTGCCGCAGCGGCTAAACCATTGTGATTAGCGGGTGACAGGTTCAGAATCTTTGCAAGCGCTGGAACGCAGATGATTAAAGCATGGCCGCCTTTTTTAAAGAGTCGTGATAACAGGTGAAATGCAGGTGAATAAAAACGGTGGGAATATGAGTGAGATCGCGGGGTTAAGCCAGGTACAGGTCCGGCAGCGCCGTTCGCTGGAGACGCCAGAGGATGACTGGCTGGCCGACGAGGTTCCGGTGGCGCTGGTCTATAACGGCATCTCGCACGTGGTGATGATGGCCACACCCAAAGATTTGCAGGCGTTCGCGCTGGGCTTCTCGCTCTCTGAAGGGATTATCAGCTCGCCTGCCGATATCTATGGCATCGATATTCACCCCTCCTGCGGCGGTATTGAGGTTCAGGTTGAGCTTTCCAGCCGTCGTTTTATGGGACTGAAAGAGCAGCGCAGAGCGATGGCCGGGCGCACGGGCTGCGGCGTCTGCGGCGTGGAGCAGCTGGAAGAGATTGGCAAACCCATTCAGCCGCTGCCGTTTACCCAGACCTTTGAGATTGCCCGGCTGGATGAAGCCCTTTCCCAGCTGAAAAGCTACCAACCGGTCGGACAGCTTACCGGCTGTACGCACGCTGCGGCCTGGATCCTGCCGGACGGCAATCTGGCCGGAGGCTGTGAAGATGTCGGGCGGCATGTGGCGCTAGACAAGCTGCTGGGGCAACGCAGCCAGCAGCCGGCGTGGCAGCAGGGCGCGGTGCTGGTCTCCAGCCGTGCCAGCTATGAGATGGTGCAGAAATCCGCAATGTGCGGCGTCGAAATCCTCTTTGCCGTCTCAGCCGCCACGAAGCTGGCCGTTGAAGTAGCCGAGCGCAGTAATCTGACGCTGGTGGGCTTCAGCAAACCGGGAAGAGCCACCGTATACACGCATCCGCAGAGATTGGTGTAATATTGAGCGACTTTTAGACACATGGGATGTGACATTATGCGAAAGCCTTACCGTATTGAAAGTATCACTTTGCAAGACATCGGTGTTTTTGAGCATATACATTTTGATTTTCCAAAAATCAAGAGGGTCGGACAGGATGTCAATAAAGCCGAAATTCATATTTTTACGGGCCCGAACGGCTGTGGTAAAAGCACCCTTCTCTATGCACTGGCAGCAATTTTTGATTCTGTCCCTTTTGACAATGAACTGATAAAAAAACGTTTCAGAAATACCGGACTGGTTGACTATCGCTTTGATGGTCTTGATTTGAAATACTTTGGCAACGAGCCTTTGCCTCCAGTCCCTGGCACGGGCAGCATCGCCTCATTTTCCTCGTCAACCCTTCTTGATAACTATCGAAATAGTGTTTATAAAAAAACGAATTCCCCTGTGAGTTTTGCTGCTTTTGCCTATTCAGGTAACCGAAACAGTGAGGGTCAGTTTCGACTCGATTCCATTAAAGAAGTAGAATGCTCTCCCTTTGAGAACGCCTTATCATTTAACTCTACTGTCAGGATAGATGTATTAGCCCAGTGGATTGCTAATAACCGCACAAAGCATGCGCTTTCATTGTCTGAGAATGAGCTTGAAGAAGCTGAACACTATCAACATGCTTTGAAAAAAATTGGCGAGTTTATTTTCGATGTTTCCTCATTGAACGTCTCTTTTAGCCTGAAAAGAAAGCCGCTTGAGGTGGTTGCTATAGTTGATGGGCAAGAGATGCGTTTTGAGGTCTTACCGGAGGGATTAAAATCCATTATTTCATGGGTGGCCGATTTGTCATTACGTCTTGAAGCCATTACATGGAAAGAGAAAGGGGACATCTTTTCTCAGCCAGTCATTCTTTTCCTCGATGAAGTAGATATCCATCTCCACCCTAAATGGCAGCGTCGTATTCTTCCTGCTATCCAAAAATTATTGCCTGAGGCACAAGTTTTTGTTTCTACTCATTCACCTTTTGTCGTGGGCTCTGTTGAAGATGCATGGGTCTACCGCTTGCCCGATCCGCAATGCAAAGTTTGTCGTGATCCCTCTGTCCCTGAAGTGATTGCCCCAGTTGAGTCAGGCGCAGGTAAAAGTTATCAGCTTATCCTTGAAGAAGTGTTTGATGTCAGCGAACAATTTGATGTGGAAACTGAGCAACTATTAAAACGATTCAAAGAGTGTAGGGATTTTTATCTGCAAAACCCTCAGGACGATGGTGAATTGATGATGTTGGCCGATAAAATTCGTGAGAGAGGTGATGAGCTGGAAATAATTATTGAGATGGAACTTCGGCAGATTGCACGCCGCTTAAAAGGATAAGGGCCAGGGAATGAGGAAAATGATTCGGGTAGAGCAGCCACGTTGTCTGGCTCTCAGAGGATCTGAATGGACAGAGCGTTATAACACAGCCAGACGATTAAATCCTGCCGCTACTTTTCGCTGGTATTCGAGAGCATGTTACGCAGATATCCGCACTGCTTTGCAGGCTACAACGCAACACCACTGCGCATTTTGTGATGGCTTTATTGGAAGTGAAGGGCGGGAAACAATTGAACACTTTCGTCCCAAAAGTCGCTTCCCAGAACAGGCATTTGCCTGGGAAAATTTGTTTCCCTGCTGCGATGTCTGCCAAAGCAAAAAGTTGGAAACATACCATGAACTGCTGATCAAGCCCGATGAAGAAGATTACCAGTTCGAAAACTACTTCATCTGCAATTATGGCAGTGGGGAACTGCAACCTGCGCCTGATGCCAGCGAGTTTCACAGGTTGAAAGCAGAAAAAACTATAGAAGTTTATGGACTTAACCTGCCAGTCAGGAAAAAGGCAAGAATAAGAGAGTTGAAAAAGTTTCGGGCCGTAGGCGAAACAATGCATATAGATGAGTTTCCTTACCGCTACTATCTTGCTCCTTAAGCCAGGACTACCTCTGCCAGACTGTTCTTCAGGGCAGCAAAAGCGGGAAGCGTGGCCGCGCCGCTGTCGGTGATCAGCAGGGATACCTGCCCGATATCGGCATAGTTTATCCGGCTGGTCAGCCCTAATTTGCTGTGATCGGCCAGCAAAATCAGCTGTGCGGACTGCTGTACCATGGCGCGGGCAATGGCGGCTTCGTGAGGATAAAAGCTGCTGGCACCCTTTTTACTGTCAATTCCTACCGGCGACAACATTGCCACGTCAGCGCGGTAGCGGTAGATCTCCCCCACCGTCAGTTCGCCACGCGTCTCGTGCGCCCCGGCAAGCATATTACCGCCCAGCAGAATAATGCTGTTATTCAGCGCCTCATGCTCCTCAGCCGCAGAGAGCTTGAGCGCCGCATTCAGGCTGTTGGTGATGATGGTTAAACCTGACATGGTTTTCAGCTCTTCTGCCAGCATCGTTGTGGTGCTGCCTGCGTCCAAAAACAGCGTTTGCCCCGGCTTCAGACGCTGCGCGGCCGCCCGCGCAATGGCCCGCTTTTCTTTCGCCCTGACTTCGCTACGCACGGTAAGAGGCGGTTCCGGTTCTGCATTCAGCGCCATCAGTCCGCCATGCACGCGGCGGGCTAACCCCATCGCCTCCAGCTCAATAATATCTCTTCTGGCAGTTTCTCTGGAGATACCCAGTTCCCTGACAATGCGTTCGGTGCTGAGGTGGTTCAGGGTGGTCAACAGGGCGCGAATGCGATGTAAGCGGGTTTCCTGCAACATAGCGTTTCCTTTTCCATGAAAAGAGCCTGGCGTCACGGAGTGCCCTGGCCTCTTATTGTGTATTTCATTGTATTTGTGTATTTGGTTGCATTCCAGCAAAACTTTGCCATGATAAGGGGAGTTAGGCGCCTTCTGCCCGCCCATCCTCACTTCGCAACGGGAGTTCTTATGGCTACACGTTCGACAATTATGGACACCAACAGTTTTCGCGCCGAGCACGCCGACGGCCTGGAGGCTGACGTACGCAAACTGACAGATAAACGCAGCAAAGTGCTGGGTGAATCTTACCGTCTGTTCTACCGTAAGCCGGTGCATCTGGTGCGGGGTGAGGGCCAGTATCTCTGGGATGCCGCCGGGGATAAATATCTGGATGTCTATAATAACGTAGCCAGCATTGGTCACTGCCATCCGGCGGTGATTGATGCGGTATATCAGCAGATGCAGCAGCTGAATACGCACACCCGTTACCTGCATGAGCGCATTCTGGACTATTCAGAAGAGCTGCTGGCGACAATGCCGACCGGGATCGATCGGGCGATGTATATGTGCACCGGATCAGAAGCCAACGATCTGGCTATCCGCGTGGCGCGCGCCCACAGCGGCGGCACCGGGATTATCGTCAGTCAGGAAGCCTATCACGGCACCAGCGACCTGACATCTGGCGTATCGCCTGCGCTGGGAACGGGTCAGCCACTGGCAGCAACGACCCGCCTGGTTTCCCCTCCTGACCATTACCGCGTCAACGCGCCAGATTTGGGGGAGTGGTTTGCGAACGAAATCCAGAAGCAGATTGATGATATGGCCGCGCACGGCATTAAGTTTGCGGGCTTCCTCGCCGATTCTATCTTCTCTTCAGATGGCGTGCTGCCGGGGCCAAAAGGCTTCCTGAAGCAAGCGGTGGACGTGGTGCATAAAAATGGCGGGATCTTTATTGCCGATGAGGTGCAGCCCGGCTTTGCCCGTACCGGCGAGGCGTTCTGGGGCTTTGCCCGTCACGGCGTGGTGCCCGATATCGTCACTACCGGTAAACCGATGGGTAACGGCATTCCTGTTTCGGCGCTGCTGGCGAAAAGCGATGTGCTCGCCTCGTTTAGCGATGATATTCCCTATTTCAATACTTTTGGCGGCAACCCGGTAGCGATGGCGGCAGCTCAGGCCGTACTCAGGGTTATTAAAGAAGAGGGGTTGCAGGAGCACAGCTGTGTGGTGGGCGAGAAGCTGTTGCGTGAGCTGCTGACGCTGAAGGAGAAATATGAGTGCGTGGGAGATGTTCGTGGTGCCGGGCTGTTTATTGGTTTTGAGCTGGTAACGGATAAAACCAGCAAAACGCCCGATAAGCAGCTGGCGCTGGACGTCACCGAGAAGCTGCGTGAAAACCATGTCCTCACCTCTGTCGCCGGGCCTTATGGCAACGTGCTGAAACTGCGTCCGCCGTTGGCATTCCAGGAGAGCGATATTGACTGGCTGGTCGGGGCGCTGGATAAATCGTTGGCAGCATTAGGGAAATAATGGCTTAGATCGATTTGGTGTCACGCTACAGCCAAATGGCATAAAGCTGTCGTTGCGCCCGCTAAGGCGTAATCCCTTATTAACGTCGGGGCATTGATAACCCTTTTACGGATCGTTTATTTAACTATAATGATCCGACTGCTTACGCGGTGCTAACAGAAACGGCGCCGCTCACCCTTAAATGGAGATGATGAACATGAGTTATTCACTGCCATCCTTACCGTATGATTACGACGCACTGGAACCGCATTTCGACAAGCAGACGATGGAAATCCATCACACTAAACACCACCAGACTTACGTCAACAACGCCAACGCGGCGCTGGAAGGCACCGAGTTTGCCGACCTGCCTGTTGATGAGCTGCTCGCTAAACTGGATCAGGTTCCCGCTGACAAGAAAACCGTACTGCGTAACAACGCGGGCGGCCACTCTAACCACAGCTTCTTCTGGAAAGGCCTGAAAACCGGCACCACCCTGAGCGGCGAGCTGAAAGCGGCTATCGAAAAAGATTTCGGCAGCGTTGATGCATTCAAAGCTGAATTTGAAAAAGCGGCTGCAACCCGTTTCGGTTCAGGCTGGGCGTGGCTGGTTAAAAAAGGCGACAAGCTGGCTGTGGTTTCCACCGCCAACCAGGACAGCCCGCTGATGGGCGAAGCGATTTCTGGCGCATCCGGCACCCCAATTGTGGGTCTGGACGTGTGGGAACATGCTTACTACCTGAAATATCAAAACAAACGCCCTGACTACATCAAGGCGTTCTGGGAAGTGGTTAACTGGGATGAAGCCGCAGCGCGCTTCTCAGCCGCTAACTAATTTCTCTCCACGTTAAATCGTGACCCTAAGCCGACGAAGCCCGCTTCGTCGGTTTTTTATTGCCCGCTGGGCGTCGCCACCTCATCTTCTTGCCCATCCCTGTAGAAAATCATCCTCTTTGCCCTTGTGGCGTTATTGCCAGCAAGCTCACGTTTCTTATCAGTACAGAAAAGAAGCGATGAACTTTTGCTGGCATGGCGACACTCAGTTCAAATTATGAACTTTCAGGAGAACTTTATGTTTCCGGCACTCCCCTTAACTTCTGCACAGGTGAAAAGAAGTGACCCTCAGACGGTAAAGCTCTGGGAAGCGCTGCCGGGCCGGCATCGCGGTGAGACGGTGCTGGTTTCGCCTGAGTTGATGAACGAACTGAATATTGCTCAGAACGTAATCGATGTTGTTAAAGATAACCTCGTGCACGGAACCGGCAATCAGAAAACAGACTACATGCTCTCCAGGGGACAAAGCTATTACCATGCTGTTGCCGCCCGTCACTTACGGGATGTTGATTTCCGCGGGGACGATGGGGCCATTGTTAAATCGGGGCAGGCAGCCCGGGGAGGCACCTGTGGTGAACAATCTGCCCTTGCCATGGCTTATTTATCCAATATGGATTTAACCCGTCCGGTTTATACTTATGCCGTTGAAAATCATCGCGATCATCAACTGAATGTGATTGGCGATTTGCGTGAACCCCGCCGCGCTGTCGTGGTGGATCCATGGCCGATTTTTGCCCGTGCCCATCTTGTCGATAATGCCGCGCTTCGGCCAGATATTAACCGGCTGCTGGATGTTCATCTGCCAGGTTCCGATCCCAAAATCGAGTTAGATGAACTTGCCGATGTGAAACTTGTGGATGAAAAGCGGATTGCGCATATTAATCAACAAAAGCAGATCCCCACCTATCATCAGGTACTGGAAAATCCGGGCAGCGTCAGGCTTGAAGGGCGAACGCACGGTATCCGCAATGCTGGGGTGCGCTATCAGAACCGGGAGAACGCGGCAGAGGTATTAGAGAATATTGCCGACCGTGCCGTTTATGAGCGACAGGCGATGGCCATGCAGCAGGCGCGTCGCTATTTCCCTGAAGGGGACGATAGCTGATGCCTGGTTCCTCTCTCTTTGCCCGACTGATGCAACCGCTTTTACGTCACCTGAACGTCAGCGCACCGCCGCTGGCAGAAAATCAGGGGATCAACATCGACTTTAAGCATATTGCCATGCAGTTTACTCCCCTGAACAGCGATGAGCTTCTGATCGTAGCCAGCCTGGGTTGTGTACCTGCGGAACATCATCAGGAGCTGGCGTGGCTGCTGCTGGAGCAAAATAGCTTTGACCAGCCTGCGCCTGCCATAAACCTCTCTGTTCTGGGAAATCAGAAAACAGTGCTTCTCTGGAGCCGTGAACGGTTTGTGAACCTGGACAGCAGTACGCTTATCGCACTGTTTGAACGGTTAGTTGATCAAGCAAACGAAACGGCGCGGCTGATCTCAACCCAGCGGTAACAGTCTTCCGGATAAAAGTATCAACTGATCTTCGGGCCTGTGGCTTAACAGGCCGAGCGAAATGCTGCCTGTAGCAATTATCCCCCCGCATTATGCTGGCCAGGCGAGTCTCGCTGGTTTTAACCGCTTATATGGCTGGATGTCTGGATGGCTAATACCATTTCGTGTTAGCTTATGCGCTTTCGTTCGTTGCCAGCCGTGCCAATCCAATAAAAAATGCGGCGACACCTTTGATCATCTGCCAGAGAATTTCGCCCATGACTGCGTTAAACCGCCTCGAAATGCGTCAAATCTCCATCGCTTTTGGCGGTTTTACAGCCCTGAACGGCGTGGACTTCAGCCTTGAAGGCCATTCGGTACATGCGCTGACGGGCGCTAACGGCGCGGGAAAGTCGACGCTGATGGCAGTATTGTCAGGGGCTTACGATCACTACAGCGGTGAAATTTTGCTGGATGGTCAGCCCGTAACCATCCGCTCCCCGCGCGACGCGAAACAGCTGGGCATTCATCTGGTGCAGCAGGAAGTGGACGTGGCGCTGGTGCCGGTACTCAGCGTGGCGGAAAACATCATGCTGGACAGACTGGCAGAAGGCGGACAGATTTATCACTGGGGAGAGATCCGGAAACAGGCCAGAGCGCTTCTGGCGCAGCTGGATGTTTCGCTGGATGTTCGTCGGCCTGTCGATCGCTGTACGCTGGCGGAAAAACAGCAGATTTTGCTGGCAAGGGCGCTCTCCCATCACTGCCGCTTCCTTATTCTTGATGAACCCACCGCGCCGCTGGATCAGCATGAAAGCGAGCGCCTGTTTGCGGTCGTGCGCCGTCTGCAACGCAGCGGCATCGGCGTGGTGTTTATCTCCCACCGTATTCATGAGCTGCGCGCTATCTGCGACCAGCTTACCGTGCTGCGTGACGGTCAGCTGATTGAAACCTGCCCAATGGCGCAGCTGGATGGCGAACAGATTGTCGAGAAGATGCTGGGCCATCAACTGGATGATATCTATCCCCCGCGTCGTCCCCCCTTCAGCGAGCAAACGCTGCTCAGCGTGGAGGGCCTGCACGACGATGCGCTGCTGCACAACATCTCCCTGACGCTGCGTAAAGGCGAAATCCTGGGGATTGCCGGGCTGGCCGGCGCAGGAAAAACGGAACTCTGTAAGGCTCTGTTTGGCGCGACCCGCAGCCGGCTTGAGCGTGGAGAGCTGCACGGTAAACCCTGGAAGCCCTCTTCGCCCCATGCTGCGGTAGAGAAGCGTATGGCGCTGATTCCGGAAGAGCGCCGCAAAGAGGGCATCTTTATTGATAAGTCGGTAGCAATGAACCTGAGCGTGACGGCGGATAACAGCTTCTCCCGCTGGAGCCTGTTTGGCCACCGGCAGGCCTGGCAATGGGCAGAGGAGGTCATCAAGCGGCTGGGCGTGCGTACCACCGGCCCACAGCAGACATTGCGTCGTCTGTCGGGCGGTAATCAGCAGAAAGTGGCCATCGGCAAATGGCTGCGCAATGACGCCGACGTGCTGATTTTTGATGAGCCGACCAAAGGGGTCGACATCAAAGCCAAAACGGATTTATTTGAGCTGATCGACGGGCTGGCTCGCCAGGGAAAAGGGGTGATTTACGCCTCTGGCGAATTCTCTGAACTGGTTGGCCTGTGCGATCGCATTTGCGTGCTCTGGGACGGGCGTATCGTGGCAGAAATGGACGCCAGCGACGTTGATGAAGAGACACTTTTACTTTATTCCACCGGAGGTACGCCTGCGTGAGCAGCAAAGAACTTTCCCTGAAGGCGGCGCCCTCTGCGCGTCACCAGCTGTTTGAATTTCTCTATAAATGGGGGATGTTGCTGACAGTTGTTGCCCTGATCGCGGCATTTGGCCTGGCGTCCGACAGCTTCCTTGAGCCGACGAACATCGTCAATATCCTGCGCTCTATCGCTATCGTCACGGTAATCGCCATCGGCGTGTCGATTTCCCTGACTATCGGCGGCTTCGACCTCTCTGTCGGATCTACCGCGTCGCTGGCGAACTCGCTGGTGATCTCGCTGTTCGTCTGGTACGGCTACGGCTCAACGCAGGCGATAGTTATCACTCTGCTGCTCTGTACGCTGGTAGGCCTGTTTAACGCCTTTCTTATCGTTATCCTGCGTATTCCCGACATGCTAGCTACCCTGGCCAGCCTGTTTGTTGTGCAGGGCGTGGCGATGACCTACAGCTTCGGCGGCTCTATTACGGAAAATATGGTGTTGCCGAGCGGCGATATGGCGGAAGGCACTATTCCGGCTAACTTCTCGCTGCTGGGGCAGGTTCCCACCATCGTTATCATTATGCTGGTGGTGACCGTGCTGGCGCAGTTGGGGCTGTCGCTGACCAAGCATGGCCGCCGGATGTATGCCATTGGCGGTAATCCTGAAGCGGCGCGGCTGTCGGGCATTCGTACCAACCGCTATCGCGTGCTTGCCTATGTTATCGCCTCTCTGCTGGCGGGCCTGGGTGGGATTTTACTGGCTTCCCGCATCGGTTCTTCGCAGGTTAATGCGGGTGGCGGCTACCTGATGGATGCCGTAGCCGCGGCATGGATCGGCTTCTCGCTGGCAGGCTCCGGCAAGCCGAACGCGCTGGGAACGCTGGTAGGGGCCATTATTCTCGGCGTGTTGCAGAACGGACTGGTGATGCTCTCCGTGCCCTATTACGCCATGGATATTATCAAAGGCTTAGTGCTGGCTGTTGCACTGGCGATTACTTACATACAGCGCCGATAGGCGCTTTACACCGACCGACAGGGTAGTGATAACAATGAAAAAACTGACCACCTCGTTACTGGCGTTAAGCCTGCTCACCGCCGTACCAGCCTTCGCGGATACCGCTACCGTTCCGGCCGTCATTGCTAATCACGACGGCCCGGTTCGTGTGGCGGTGATCCGTAACCTCGGTTCGGATGACAACACCACCCAGTTTGTGGCGGGTGCGATTCAGGAAGGGCGCAAGCTCGGCTTTAAGGTCAGCACCTTTTTGAGCAACGGCGACGACGCCCGCTTTCAGGATTTTGTGAACCAGGCCATCAGCCAGAAATATGACGGCATCATTCTGTCGCACGGGAAAGATCCTTACTCTACGGCGCTGGTGAAGCGAATTGCTGACGCAGGTATCAAGGTTTCCGTGTTCGACACGCCGGTCAATCAGCCGGTAGAAGGGGTGACCGTCACCGCGCAGGATGATGCTTCTCTGGCGCAGCTCTCTCTGGATCAGCTGATTAAAGATACCAACGGCAAGGCGAATATCGTCAAGCTGTGGGTGGCCGGCTTCCCGGCGATGGAGCGCCGTCAGGTGGTCTATGAGAAAGTGCTGAAGGCGAATCCGGGTCTTCATCAGCTGGAGTCAATTGGTGCGGTTTCTTCAGACGTTCAGGGCGACACGGCGAACAAGATTGGCGCCATCCTTGCCAAGTACCCGAAAGGCAAAATTGACGCAATCTGGGGCTCATGGGATGCCTTTGCTCAGGGCGCCTATAAAGCGTTGCAGGAGAACGGCCGTACCGAAATTAAACTCTACAGCATCGATGTCTCTAACCAGGATCTCCAGCTGATGCACCAGGCTGACAGTCCCTGGAAGCAGACGGTAGCGGTAGACAGTAAGCTGATTGGCGCTACCAATATGCGTCTGATTGCCAATAAGATTGGTGGGGAAGCAACGCCTGCAACTTATCAATTCAAGGCGGCGGCTATTTCTCAGGCGCAACTTGCTGAGCAGTCTGGCGCGGTCAACGTTGCCAGCCTGAACAAAATCATTCCGGGTTGGGGAGAATCTGCCGACTTCGTGGCGCCGTGGTTCGCCACGTTGCAGGCTAAATACGCGAAAAAATAACCTATTTTGTTTATCCGCCTCACCGCCAGGCAGCACTAAACAAGAGTGAAGTCAGTCGCGCTCACCGCTTTATACTGAGCGCGACAAGACCACATCGGCCATCAGGAACGAACGGATTCGGCTGACTGGCCCACAATAAGTTCCAGCGCATTACGCAACATATGCTGTTGCTCTGCATTATCCGCTGTTTCCAGCATTTCAATCAGTCGTAGGGTGATGGTCTTGTTAGTCACGTGACCACGGGTAGAGATCTGGTGGTGAATAATGCTGCCTATTATCTGTTTTTCATCCTGATAAAGGTCGCTTTCCTGACCGGAATTCCCGGAAAACGCTTGTTTAACTCTCTGCTGCATAGTTTCCATTCCTGATTGTCCAGATTAAGAGTGCATGGTAAGTAAGCCTGACAGGCGTGAACGCTTCACGGTTTATCAGTGTTTAGTCGCTTTAGCGGTACGCTGGTGTGAAAAGAGCGGCAGCACATGGCTCTCCTCATCTGAGTGAAAGGCGCAAAACTTTGCACTTTTACGCACGTTTATCAGCGCATTCAGACAAGCCTGTTTGTACATCTCGCTCTCTTCACGCTCCGCCATTCGCTGTAGTGTAGCGATCAGCGCGCTAACGTTTATCGCGCTGTCTTCGTGCAGCAGACAGAGGAGAGCGTCACCCAACATACTATCTGTGAGCTTTTCTTCTTCATCTGGGAACATGAACTCAATCCATGACAAGCACCAGGCTCAGAGGAAACCCCTCCACCTGACACAATTTTTTTTCGTCTGAGACCAGGTTGTGACGCTGTGCGAACTGAAATTTCAGGCTAAACCACTCTTACCTGAAGGTATTGCCGCTTATCAGATCTCCCGTGAAAACAGCAGGCCTATCAACTGCTGATAGTGACGCTCTTCTTCCTGTCCACTGGCATGCTCAAGACGAAACAAAAGACGGCTGCAAATCGCCTTACGGTTCAGGCTTTTTCCGGCACGAAGGATTTCAGTCACGATCTGGCCCAGCGTCTCCTGTTGGGTAGGCAGATGTATGCTGTTGAAATAATGCGCAATTTGCTCTTCGGTCTGCGGGGCTACGTTATTCTGGCGCATAATGGCTGCACTCCGGTGGTTGATTATTCTCCATTTGATGCGGGGTAAGTTATACAAAAAATATTTTTTTGTACAGGAATGTCTCCGGGCCGATGACAGATTTTTGTGCAATATGTGCTAACTCTTGCAGATCAGCAAGTTATGAAACAGGCACCCGCATCCCGCTCCCGCCCCGAACTGTACAACCTGCAAGGTGTGATAAAGGCGCGTGAGGAACGCCCTTCTCAGGAATGAAAGGGTGATATACTGGATATTCATACAGCCTGGAGAATTTTTTGAAGATAACGGATGAACGGCAAAACGACCAGCGCGCCATTATTGGTGCGGCAGTAACGGCCCTGTTAAGAGCAGATCTGCCCCTTCACAGTGAAAATATCCTGACCATGTTGCAGTTGATGGGCGCAAGTGCCGGCAACCCGGCAGTGAAAGCCATTTGCTGCTGGGCAAGGGATTATATTGTGAGGAGTACCCCGAACGAGTAGTCCGTAAACGTTAGCTTTTTTGCATTACGCACATCAGAAAGATGCAGTGATGACACGCCCTAAGAAATAACGTTGGCGAGTGCTCGTGCTTGATGGAGAGGTCTGAGGATCTATCAGGGATGATGCCAGAGAAAGCGGCTCTGCAATCACAGAACCGCTGAACCAGGCGAAAACGCGGGGTCAGAATGCGTTTTTTGCGAAGCCTGTCATCTCCTGGAGGCCCATCTCGCGGCCCAGCGCCGTCATCGGGTGAACCACCACAATGCCACGGACGCTTTTCTTCAGCTCGCCCAGGTTGGCCTGCTCTTTTTTGGTGATTGCCCGGCTGAAAGGCAATGCTTTCAGCTTCTGCGCCTCTTTGCTGAGCTTCTGCTCGCGCACGCCACGCAGGCGTTCCAGCTCTGCAATAATCTTGTCTTTCTCTTTCAGCAGTTCGCCGAGCTTTTCTGCGTCGCCAGACTCCAGCAGCGCTGGCTCTTTGCGCGTCATCGCTTCCAGCTTATCGCTAAGGGTTCTGATTTCTTCCTGAACGGGTTCTTTCATTTTCATTGACCGTAATGTGATTCATTGCCGCAAGGATACACGAAAGCAGTAGCAAGAGGGAAAGGGGACGCGTTACTTTTTGAACGCCTGCTTGAGACTGATGCGGGAAATCAGCTCTGTCAGGGAGAGCACCAGCGTGGATCGCACTACCTGCTGATAACGCTGTTGCAGCATGGCGCGCAGTTCAGGATCGTCGCTGGAAAGATCTGGCAGAGGCGGGAAAGCCGCCACGCAATGCAGTTCACCGAAAGGACCAAGCAGCTCATCGTCGGTAAAACGGTAGTCGGTGCCGTCGTCATTCAGCGCCTCGCGCAGCGCCATCAGGAGTTCCGCATCCTCATATTCACTGCGGCTTATTACGCCTAAACCGTAAATCAGCTTCAGCCTGACGGAAAGTTCGCCCAGCGGGCCATCGCCCAGCAGCAGCGGTTCTACCGCATACTTCACCGCATAGTCATCTTTGCGGAAAACCTGAATAACCAGCAGGTTTACCGCTTCAGCCAACAGCTCAACCGCCGCGATCAGAAAAGTTCTGACCGTTCGTCCGGCGTTCAGGCGTTCAAGCACCCGATTCTCAAAAGCCTGTGGTTTTTCCATGAGAGCCTGCATATCGTTCATCACCAGGCGGGACGCCGCCTTAAAGGGCACAGCGTGTGCCCTGTTCGTTCATCCGCTGAAACCGGCGCTAGGCCATAGCATCAAATGCTTTTACCACATCAGCGACTACGTCGCTCTCTTCTTCCAGGCCAGAGATCTGCGCCAGCGTAGCCTTAACGCCTTTGCTTTCCAGCAGCGCTACCAGCTCCTGCGCCTGTGGATCCTGGCTGCTGCGATAGTGCATCGCTGCGGCAATCCCGGTCACCAGGTTAGCATGCGGCAGACCATATTCCAGGGTGCCCAGAGTAGGTTTAATCAGGCGATCGCCCGCGCTCAGCTTGCGCAGCGGCTGGCGGCCTACGCGCTCAACGTCATCTTTCAGATAAGGGTTTTCAAAGCGACCAAGGATTTTCTGAATATAGGCGGCATGCTTGTCAGCTTCAAAAGCGTAACGCTTGATCAGCACTGCGCCGCTCTCTTCCATCGCTCCCTGTACCACCGTGCGGACTTTCTCATCCAGAATGGCATCACGAATGGTCTGGTGCCCGGCCAGCTGGCCCAGATAGGCGGTGATAGCGTGGCCGGTATTCAGCGTGAACAGCTTACGCTCCACAAAGGCCATCAGATTATCGGTCAGCTCCATGCCCGGAATGGCAGGCAGATCCCCTTTGAACTGAGTTTTATCGACGATCCACTCGCTGAAGGTTTCTACGGTCACTTCCAGCGGATCGGTGGTGCCCGCTTCTGACGGCGGTACGATGCGATCTACGGCGGAATCCACAAAGCCGACGTTGGCTTCTGCCCAGGCGTGATACTGCTCTGGCAGCGCCTTCATCACATGGCCTTTCAGCTGCGTGGTGCCGCGCACCATGTTCTCACAGGCAATAATATTTAACGGGCGGTTATTACCGCTGTCGCTGCGTTTTATCAGCCCTTTAGCGATGCCAGCCGCGATGCGTTCCAGGATCTGCGGGCCTACCGCCGTGGTCAGGATATCCACTTCAGCAATCAGGGGAATGATGTCGTCACTGGCACTGTTTACCGCATTCACACCTTTAACAATCTCAACCTGCGCCTGCTCGCCAACCACATGCACCGGGTATTCGTGACGGGCATTCAGCGCATCCAGAACCACCTGGTTGACGTCGGCAAACGTCAGCTGGATCCCGGCGTCAGCCAGTAATTTACCAATAAAACCGCGGCCAATATTTCCGGCACCAAAATGTAATGCTTTCATAATTTTTCCCGTATCAACGATCAAGGGCCGGACAAACCCGACCCGAAAAAAGAGCCGGGCATGCCCGGCCCTGGGAGGTAATGCTTGAGTAGCGGAAGCTTAAACCGGCTTTTTACCCGCGAGCAGATCCAGTACTTCCTGGACGTCGGTGGTGGTGGTCAGCCGTGCAATCACGGACTCATCATCCAGCGCGTTGGTCAGGCTGGTAATCACCTGAATGTGCTCATTGTTGCGGGCAGCGATACCGATGACCAGACGGGCAATATCGTCCTCATCTTCACCGAAGCGCACGCCGTCCGGATACTGGCAGAAGACGATGCCGGTGTGCAGCACGCGGTCTTTCGCTTCAATCGTCCCGTGCGGAACCGCAATGGACTCACCCAGATAAGTTGGCGTCAATTTCTCACGATCCAGCATCGCCTGAACATATTCTGGCTCAACATAACCGCCTCTGACCAACTGCTCACCAGCAAAGCGGATCGCCTGCTCTTTATCGGTTGCGTGGTTGCCAAGGAAGATGTTGCGGGCGCTCAGCTTGAACAGATGTTCCTGACTGTCGTCGTAACTGTCGCTCAGCGTGGCGGTGACTTTTTCACGGTGACCCGCTGTACGGTTCGCCTCTACCAGACGGCTGGTCAGGTCGGTATAGAGACCGCTGTCGAGGAAGTTAGTCAGAGAAATATGCTGTGCGTGCGGTGCCTGACGAATGGCGCGCTCGGTCAGGTCACGGTGAGTGATCACCAGATCCACATCGCCCGGCAGGTTATTGATGGCGGTATTGGTGACGGAAATCATGGTCAGACCGGCATCTTTCACCTTTTTACGCAGCACGCCTGCACCCATTGCGCTGGAACCCATACCTGCATCGCAGGCTACGATGATTTTACGCACCAGGGTCAGGTCGCTGTGCATACCATCGGCAGCAGTAGCCGCGGTAGCGGTGCCCTGGCCTTTAGACTGCGCTTTCATCTCGCTAACGCGACGAGCGGCGGCTTCAATATCGTCATCTTCTTTTACCTTGCTGGTTTTCAGCAGGATGGCAGAGACCACGAAGGAGACCGCAAAGGCGGCAACAATGGCGGTGATATTGGCGAAGTAGGCACCTTTTGGCGTCATGGCCAGCACGGCCAGGATAGAACCCGGCGAGGCCGGAGAAACCAGACCGCCGTTCAGCAGCGTCAGCGTGAACACGCCTGTCATGCCGCCCAGGATTACCGCAATAAGCAGGCGAGGGTTCATCAACACGTACGGGAAGTAAATTTCGTGAATACCCCCCAGGAAGTGGATGATGGCCGCGCCGCCCGCAGACTGCTTAGCATTACCGCGTCCGAAGAACATGTAAGCCATCAGCACGCCCATACCGGGACCTGGGTTGGCTTCAATCAGGAAGAAGATCGACTTACCGGCTTCGCTTGCCTGCTGAATACCCAGCGGCGAGAAGATGCCGTGGTTGATGGCGTTGTTCAGGAACAGGATTTTCGCCGGTTCAACAAAGATGGAGGTCAGCGGCAGCAGGTTGTTCTGCACCATCAGATTTACGCCAGCGGCGAGAATATGGGAAAGCCCCTCGACCAGTGGACCAATCGCCAGGAAAGCCAGGATCGCCAACAGCATGCCGATGATACCGGCAGAGAAGTTGTTGACCAGCATTTCGAAGCCGCTTTTGATTTTACCATCGACCACACGGTCGAATTTTTTGATTGCCCAGCCGCCGAGCGGGCCAGCAATCATCGATCCGAGGAACATTGGCATATCCGCACCGACAATCACGCCCATGGTGGTGATAGCACCTACCACGCCGCCGCGATCGCCGCCAACCAGACGACCACCGGTGAAGCCGATCAGCAACGGCAACAGGTAGGTGATCATCGGGCCAACCAGCTTGGCCAGGGTTTCATTTGGCAGCCAGCCGGTAGGAATAAACAGTGCGGTGATGATACCCCAGGCGATAAAGGCCCCGATATTTGGCATCACCATGTTGCTCAGAAAGCGACCAAAGTTCTGCACTCTGATCTTGATATCTGATGAGGACATAAAAAAACACCCCTTATTGGTACGCGCTGACAATAAGAGAGCGCGTTGATTTTTGTTTAGGACATCTCGGCGGGGAGCCGCTAGATCACTGTGTATGCAGGCGGACTCTATCACGCGAATATGACGCTGCGTAGTCAGCAGGAAAAGTGTGATACATATCACTAAGTTGGGTGGGCATGAGGGGGTGTTTTAGTGATGCGGATCACATATATAGGGTGTAAAAAAAAGACGCTGGTGAATTAATACGCAAATGCGCCGATTTTGTGTGATTTTTGTCACGAAATTGGGAGGTGGCTTTCTGTCATATGTGTGACAGAAGTCACAATAAATTTTGTGCTCAAAATGCGTGCGATCACACTTCTGCCTGGCCCCTGTTCAACAGATAGATGCTATGTAGGAAAATGACCTCTGTGTTCTGGTTCAACGTGAGGTTTTGTTCGGGCAGATGACGCTTTCCGCTTAACGGTTTCGTCAGGCATCCGGCTGGCGTTTAAGCAGCACGGTTGGCAGGCGGAAAAATGGCCTGCCTTTCTCATCACAGGCGGGATATTCCCACCTGCGATGAGCTGTAATGGCTATCCTGACTTAGTCCGGTCGCTTACTGGAAACCGCCCTGTAGTGCGCTTTGCGCCTGGCTCAGCGCCTGAGCGTTGGCAGAGAGGTTCTGCATCAGCGTGTTGTACTGCGTTGCCTGCTGCTGCGTTGGGAACTCAATAGCGGGGCCGTTAAAGGTTACCTGGCTTCCCTGCGCCTGTAGGAAATCACCGGTCTGCACCGCATCCTGGCTCAGCGCCTGTAAGGCGGGCAGCAACGGCTGCAACGAATTCGCTGGCTGCGTCACTACTTTGTTATAGACATTGTCATAGACGGTTTTCAGATCTTCAGGCTGCTTCAGCGCGGCCTTGCTGCTGTCGGCCTGCGTTTTGGCCGCCTGAATCTGCTGGATCAGCACGCCCAGCGAACCGCTGGCCTGACGCAATGAGTCACGACGAGTCAGATAATCCTGCGGCGTACGAATAGCGGAAAGCTCATCCACTACCGGCTTCATGCCGGAGTCCACGGCGCGGTTAACCTGCTGAGAAAAACCGTAAAGAATGGCGTAATCGCTGACGTAATTACCTAATTTTTGTTTTTGATCTTCACTGAGGCTCGGCAAATGTTCGCCGCTGCGCATCACCGTGTTTTGCAGGAAATCGATAAAAGCTTTGCGCTGATCGGCTTCTTTATCACCGCAGCCGGTGAGCTGGAAAACCAGAAACAGTGCCACAAAGGGCACCAGCAGACGTGACCAGACGCGAGAAAGTCCTGTCGTCATGGGGAGTAACTCCTGTAATTGTAGGGCTTGCAAAGAAATGAGGGCGGCATGCGCCGCCTCTGAAGAATAGTCTAACTCGTGCGGGGAGGATACGGAAAACAGGGCCGGAAGGGTGAAGAAATTCACGCCACCGGCAGCATGGCTCAGAAAACCAGGGCCTGGCCATCTTTGCGGCTTTCCGTGGCGGCAATGTAGAAGCCTTGAGGGTCGCGAACAATTGCCTGCGCACCGCCAAAGTTATAGGTCTGAAGCGGATCTTCCACCACAATTTTATGCCCCATCGCGCGCAGGGCGGCTATCGTATTCAGCGCCATTGCCGGCTCCACGCTTACCTCGCGGCCTTCCACCACGCGCCAGCGCGGTGCATCAATCGCCGCCTGAGGATTCTGTTTCGCCAGCATAATCCGCAGCGCCATTTGCAGGTGCCCCTGCGCCTGCATCGGCCCGCCCATCACGCCAAAGGACATCAGCGGCTGACCTTCACCATCCAGCGCAAAGGCGGGGATAATGGTATGGAAAGCGCGCTTGCTGGCCGCCACCACGTTTGGATGGTTCTCCTCCAGCACAAAGCCTGCGCCCCGGTTTTGCAGACTGATGCCGGTACCCGGTACCACCACCCCTGAACCAAAGCCCATATAGTTGGACTGAATAAATGAGACCATCATCCCGCTGGCGTCGGCGGTGGAGAGATAGACCGTGCCGCTCTGCTTAGGGGCACCAAAGGTAAAGTCGCCGGCGCTGGTCGGGTCGATCAGCGCGGCGCGGGTTTTCAGATACTCATCGCTAAGCAGCAGCTCCGCCGGAAACTCCATATGATCTTCATCAGCCACATAGCGCTCCAGATCCACCAGCGCCAGCTTCATCGCTTCGATGGAGAGATGCAGCCACTGCACGGAATCTGGCTCATAGCGGCCAATATCCCACTGCTCCAGGATACCCAGCGCCATCAGCGTGGCGATGCCCTGACCGTTCGGCGGCAGCTCCTGCACCGAGCCGCCTGCAAACGGACGCGACAGCATCTCTACCCAGTCAGCCTTATGGGTTTTCAGATCCTCCAGCGTCAGCGCCGCGCCATGCTCTTTGGCGAAGGCGGCAATTTTTTCCGCCAGCTCGCCGTGATAGAACGCTTCACCGTTAGTGGCGGCGATTTTTTCCAGCGTGTCTGCCTGGTCCGGATTACGGAACAGTTCGCCCACTTTGGGCGCGCGGCCTTCCGGCGCAAAACAGGCGCTGAAGCCCGGCTGATCGCGCAGCTTGTTGAAGCCGCGCTCCCAGAGGTGGCCAATCAGGGGGGAAACGGGAAAACCGTTGCGGGCATACTCAATGGCCGGTTGAGCCAGCGTGGTCATCGGCAGGGTGCCAAACCGCTCTGCCAGTTCAACCCAGGCAGAGACCGCACCCGGCACCGTCACCGCATCCCAGCCGATTTCCGGCATTGCGGCCAGATGAGCAAAGGTCTCCCGCGACCAGGCAGCAGGAGCACGGCCCGAAGCGTTCAGCGCATGCAGTTTTTCACCGTCCCAGATAATGGCGAAAGCGTCACTGCCGATGCCGTTGCCGGTGGGTTCCACCACCGTTAACGCCATCGCGGTGGCAATCGCTGCGTCAACCGCATTGCCGCCCAGTTGCAGCATGCGGATCCCCGCCTGTGCGGCCAGCGGCTGGGATGCCGCCACCGCATTACGGCCCATCATCGGCGCGCGATAAGATGGGTATCCCACGTTAAAATCACTGATTCCACTCATAGCCGTTCCTTAATGATTAGTCGTTGCGCGGATCGAGCGCGTCGCGCAGTCCGTCGCCCAGCAGATTAAAGCCCTGCACGATAAGAAAAATGGCAAGGCCGGGGAAAACCGACATCCAGGGCGCCTGCTCCAGAAAGCCTTTGGCTGTGTTCAGCATCGCGCCCCAGGAGGGGGCTGGCGGCTGTTGTCCCAGACCCAGAAAAGAGAGGCTGGCCTCGGTAATAATGGCGGAGGCGATAGCCAGCGTAGCCTGCACCAGAATGGGCGACATCACGTTAGGCAGCACGTAGCGCAGCACAATCCAGCGGTCAGGCAGGCCGATAGCGCGCGCACCGTCGATATACTCTTCATTGCGAATGGCAATCACCTGCCCCCGGGTCAGGCGGGCAAAGATGGGCATGGCGGACAAGCCGATAGCGATCATCGCGTTGCCGAGACTGGGGCCGAGGAAAGCACCCAGAGCGATAGCAAGGATCAGAAAAGGGCAGGCCAGCAGGGCTTCAATAAAGCGCGATATCACGCCGTCCCACATTCCCTGCCAGTATCCGGCAATCAGCCCCAGCGGAACGCCAATCAGAATGGCGATCAGCACTGAGATACAGCCCGCCAGCAGCGAACTACGGGCGCCCCAGATCAGGCGCGATAAGATATCGCGTCCCAGCTCATCGGTGCCGAGCCAGTAGAGGGCTGAAGGCGCTTTGCGCACCGCCAGAAAGTTGGCTTTGATCGGATCAAAGGGTGCCAGCCAGGGCGCCAGAAGGGCCACGATCACAAAGAAGAGCACAATCACCGCACCGATAACCGCGCTTTTATTGCCGAGAAACTTCTTCAGCACGCGGTTGGTGGGCTTGCGCAGCGCAGCAGCGTTGCCAGCGGCCAGAATTTCACTCATCGTCAGCCTCGCATCTTAGGGTTGATCAGCACGTACAGAACGTCAGCCAGCAGGTTCAGCAGCAGGAAGCCGATAGCCACCACCAGCACCACGCCCTGCACCACGGCGTAATCACGGTTAAATACCGCATCGACAATCATTTTGCCGAAGCCCGGCAGGGTGAAAACCTGTTCCGTCAGTACTGCGCCACCCAGCAGCTCGCCAAACAGCAGGGTGGTCAGCGTAATCACCGGTACCAGCGCGTTACGGAAGGCGTGCTTGAGGATCACCTTTTTCGGCAGCAGACCTTTAGCCCTGGCTGTACGGATATAGTCCGCTTTCAGCACCGCAATCATCGAGGCGCGCGTATGACGCATCAGCGTGGCGGCCAGGCCAGTGCCGAGCACCAGCGCTGGCAGCAGCAGCGTTTTGATGTTTTGCGAAACGCTCTCACTCAGCGACACGTAGCCGGAGGCCGGGAGCCACTGAAGATGCACGGAAAACAGCAGGATCAGCAGGATCCCCAGCCAGAAGTGCGGGATCGAGATCCCGGAAAGCGCGACAAAGTTGGTGGTGTGATCGATCCAGCTGTTTTTCCGGACGGCAGCGACAATCCCCATACTGATGCCCACCACCAGCGCTACGATCATCGCCAGCAGCGACAGCTCCAGCGTGACCGGAAGCTTGCTGGCGATAAGCGTAGTGACCGGCTCCTGAGTCCGCAGCGAGGTGCCGAGGTCGCCGCGCAGTGCGTTACCCAGCCACCAGAGATACTGCGTTGGCAGCGGATCGTTCAGGTGATACTGCTCTCTGAGCTGGGCTATCACCGCCGGGTCGCGCTCTTCCCCCGCCATCGCCAGCACCGGGTCGCCCGGCAGCAGCTTCTGCAACGAGAACACCATAATGCTCACCAGAAACAGCGTAGGAACAGCCAGCAGCAGGCGTTTACAGATCAATTCCAACATGGTCGCTCTCCGGCTCAGGGGGCCATTTTCACGCCAGCCAGGCGTACCAGCCCGTCCGGCCAGGCTTTAAAGCCCTGCACTTTTTTGTTCAGGCCAAAGATGCGCGGCTCAAAGTAGAGGTATGCAATCGGCATATCGGTTTGCAGCTGCTTCACCACTTTGTCATACAGCGCCTGGCGCGTGGCCTGATCGTTGGTCTGACGCGCTTCGGTTAGCCAGGCATCGACCTGAGGGTTGCTGTAACGCCCGTCGTTCAGGGTGCCCTTGCTGTTGATAAACGAGAAGATGCTGCCGTCAGGATCGGGACGTCCAGACCAGCCAGAGAGGCTGAGCTGGAACTCGCCGCGCTGCTGACGATCCAGCAGGGAAGCAAATTCACTCATCTGTAGCTTCAGATTAAATCCGGCTTCGCTCACCATCGCCTGAATCACCTGACCAACCTGCTGTGAGGTGGGGTTGTTGGTGACTAACAGGGTGACGTCCAGGGGCGTTTTCACGCCAGCCGCGGCCAGCAGAGCTTTGGCCTTCTCCACGTCACGAGCCGCTATCGGCAGCTTGACGTGGTAGGGAGAGACCGGCGAGAGCGCCTGATTAGAGGGCGTGTATACCCCTTCGAACGCCACCTGATTCAGCGCATCGCGGTCGATAGCCAGCGAGAACGCTTCCCGCACGCGGGCATCTTTCACAAATGGGTTGTTCGGGTCGACTTTGCCGTTGGCGATGTTGAAGGTAATGCCCTGATAACCCAGGCCAGTGACTTTGGCGAGGCTCAGTTTGCTGTCGGCCTCAACGGTTTTTACGTCGCTGGCGGCGATGCCCTCGGTCAGGTCGAGATCGCCGGAACGCAGGTTTGCCAGACGTACCGAGGCATCAGGAATGGGCAGGAAAACCACTTTATCGAAGTGATAGGCTGACTTATTCCAGTAATTATCGAAGCGTTTCAGGATGATGCGATCCTGCTGCACGCGGCTTGCAAACTGATAGGGGCCGGAGCAGACCGGATGGGTGGCAAAATCGGGTTTCGCCGCCGCTTTGGGTGCCAGCATCGCGCCTGCGCGGTCAGTCAGCTGACTCAGCAGGGCGGCATCAGCATTTTTCAGGTGGAAGATCACCTGTGAAGGCGAAGCGACTTCAACCGACTCCACAGAGGAAAGTTCACTTTTGCGCAGCGAGCCGGGCAGCGTCAGGGCGCGTTCAATATTAAATTTCACCGCTTCAGCATCAAACTTCTCGCCATCCTGGAAGGTCACGCCCTGGCGGAGATTCATGGTCAGCGTTTTGCCATCCTCACTCCATTTCCAGTCTGTTGCCAGGCCAGGGATCACCTTCAGGTGTTCATCCACATCGACCAGACGATCGCACATGGCTGCAAAGACAAAGCGGCCGTAATAAGTGCGCGCCAGATGCGGGTCGAGCATATCCGGGTCTGCGCCCAGGCCTATACGCAGCGTGCTTTCAGCCTGCGCATGCAGGCTGCCGATCAACATCAGGCCGCCCAGGGCGGTCAACAACGTGTGGCGTACTTTCATCGCGTCACTTCTCCAGAGGGGGTTATTGCATGTTGTTTTACCGCCTGTTCAAACAGCGCACGGCGCTGCATAAAAGCGGAAGAGGGGGGAGCAATGGTTATCACGCTGCGGTCGCGGTTAAGTTCCTGCCAGCGATGACAGGCCACCTGACGGCCGCCCGGTAAAATCTGGTTGATGGGTTCAATGCGGCGGCACTCCTCCGTGACATGCGGGCAACGGGTATGAAAACGGCAGCCGGAAGGGGGCGAGGCGGGATCGGGCAGATCGCCTTGTAGCATCGGGATCTGACGCTCTGCGCCAGGCTGCATCTGCGGAGCAGAGGCGATCAGCGCCTGGGTATAGGGGTGGAGCGGAGCATCGAAAATCTCCTCCACGGTAGCCAGCTCCACAATCTGCCCGAGGTACATCACCGCCACGCGGTCACTCATATGGCGGATTACCGCCAGGCCGTGCGCCACGATAATCATCGTCAGCCCAAACTGCTGTTTCAGGCTCTCCAGCAGGTTTACCACCTGCGCCTGCACCGAGACATCCAGCGCGGAAACCGGCTCATCGCCCAGCAGCAGTTTTGGCCCGGACGCCAGTGCGCGGGCAATGCCAATACGCTGGCGCTGCCCGCCGGAAAATTCATGGGGATAGCGGCGGGACCAGGCAGCAGGCAGCCCGACGGTTTGCAGCAGATCGGCCACTTTTTCCTGACGTTGCCGTCTGTTAAGCGCTTCATGCAGCCAGATCGGCTCGCCAACGATGCTCTCCACGTTCATCCTGGGATTCAGTGAGGCAAACGGGTCCTGAAAGATAATTTGCAGTTCCCGGCGCAGCTGATTAAGCCGGGCGCCGCTGGCTTTGGTGATCTCTTCGCCCTGATAGAAAACGGCTCCCTGTGAAGGCGAAAGCAGGCGCAACAGCAGGCGGCCCAGCGTGGATTTTCCGGAACCTGACTCACCCACAATCGCCAGCGTTTCGCCTGGCATCACCTGTAACGAGATGCGGTCAACGGCGGTAACCTGCGGGGTACGTTTAAACAGGCGGGTTGGTCCGGCAAAGTTTTTGCTCAGGTCGGTACATTCCAGAATCGGGGTGCTCATGCAATTTCTCCCAACGCGATATGCTGTTCCAGCGGGGCACGAAAACAGGCCACCTGATGAAGATCGCCAAAGGCTTGTAACGCAGGTTTATGCTGATGACAGCGAGTTTCGGCAAAGGGGCAGCGGGTGGCAAAGCGGCAACCCGCAGGCATCTGTTCTGGCAGCGGTACGGTACCGGGAATAGTGGCAAGGGTGGCGCTGCGCGCGCCCAGGCTGGGAATCGATCCCATCAGGCCGATGGTGTAAGGGTGCTGCGGATCGTTAAAAATTTCTGCCACATCGCCAGTTTCCACCACCTGACCGGCGTACATTACCGCCACGCGCTGTGCCACTTCCGCCACCACGCCCAGGTCGTGGGTGATCATCAGCACGGCGGTGCCGGTCTCCGCTTTCAGGGTGTTCAGCAAGGAGAGAATTTGTGCCTGGATGGTCACGTCAAGCGCGGTTGTCGGCTCATCGGCAATAAGTAATTTCGGCCGGTTGATCAGCGCCATCGCTATCATTACGCGCTGACGCATGCCGCCGGAGAGCTGGTGGGGATACGCTTTCAGCCGCATTTCAGGCGCCGGGATCTGCACCTTTTCAAGAATTTGCAGCGCCACCTGCATCGCTTCACGACGGCTGACATCGCGATGGCGCATCACCGCCTCACTGAGCTGATCGCCCAGCGTAAAGGCGGGATTCAGCGAGGTCATCGGCTCCTGAAAAATCATCGCCAGTTCGTTGCCACGGATATCGGCATAGTCACGAGGGCTGAGCCTCAACAGATCTTTTTCCAGAAAGGCTATTTCACCCTGCTTTACCTGAGCGCTGGCGGGCAGCAGCCCCATCAGAGCCAGCGAGGTAATGCTTTTTCCGCAGCCAGATTCGCCCACCAGCGCCAGGGTTTCTCCGGCATGAACCTGTAGGGAAATGTTGTCCAGTACGCTGACTGGCGATCCGGCAAACTGCACGTTCAGCTGGCTGAGAGCCAGCACCGGGTGAGAGTGTTCAGCGGTCATGGATGCTCCTCTTCGCCGCAGCTGATAGCTTCAATCAGGGCCTGCTGTAGCACCAACAGGTGTTCTCGCATGGCTGCTGCTGCCTCAAGCGGCTGGCGGGCGGCAATATGCTGCACCAGGCGTTGGTGATGGTCGTCATAATTGTTCAGCCGCTCCTGGGTTCTGGCCAGCACCCGCAGATGTTGCCAGCTCGGTTCACGGCGTACGGCATCAACGGCATCAAACAGCCCCAGCATCAGGCGGTTTCCGGCGGCTTCGGCAATAGCGCGATGGAAGGCGCTGTCCCACAGCTCGTGCTGATCGCCATCATCCAGAGAGATACTTTGCATGCGCTCCAGCAGACGCTTTAACAGAGCTATCTGTTCATTGCTGGCGCGCAGCGCAGCCAGACGCGCCAGCCCCGGTTCCAGCTGAATGCGCGCTTCCATCACTTCCAACAGGTTTGACCGCTGTGGAAGGTCCTGCAAAACCAGAGGCTGTACCGGCGCGGCTGGGCCAACAAAGGTGCCCTTGCCCTGCTTACGCCAGATCCGGCCCTCTTCTTCCAGCACGTCCAGCGCCCGACGGATTTCCCGGCGGCCAACGCTAAACCGTTCCGCCAGCTCACGTTCGGTGGGCAGAGGCAGCTCCGGCTGTAGCTCCTGCTGCTGGATCAGCTGGCGCAGCTTTTCCAGCGCGGAGCTGGAGTTGATGGCAGTTTCTGGCGTGTCACCCATAATTGGTTCGCTTATTTATTCATCGTTTAAGGGAGCGCTTCCGCTAACGAGCCTTGCCAGCAAGCGGGAGAAACGTGATGACCTGTTTATTACAGTAGGCAAGAACTGAACCAATATTTAATTGGTTCAGTATTTTGTGAGCAGGGTCTCGCTAATTATTTGAATTATCGGTGGTTTAAAAGAAAGAGCGAAACGGGGAGGACGATTGTGCAGGCCGCTGCTCTGCTCATTTTTGGTGCAAAGGATCACTCTGAGTGCACCAATATGATACCTGGGTAAAGCAGATAACCGATCCTCTTGCAGAGTAAAACTGCCATCGGCCTGTATGAGCCGTTAACCGATTTTTTTGCCCGGCGAAGGCACCAGGAAATTTCTGAAAAATGCGCGATGAAAAGTAAGCTGATTATAAAATTTGAACAGATAAAAATAACTAAAGTGAAAGGTGTAAGCGATACCAATGGCGGCCTGTCTCGATTGTCTGAAAAGCAGGCACCGGTGGGGAAAAAATTACTCTGGTTAAAGGTGGCCCTGGATAAAAAGCAAGTGTGAAAAATAGTCAAAAAATATGACGCAAATCGCATGATTTGATCTAATACTTAGAACCTGGCGTTTCCCTGCGCTGTCTCTCTGAGCACTCTCTCTGAGCAACCCAGCGGCTGTCGTCGCCAATATTCTGAACCTGAGACTCAGGTTCTTACCCTCTGGCCGTTCACATTTGTGATTTTTATGAGGAGAGCCTTATGGAATTGAAAGATCCGATGGGCGAATTGTTGTCGAGTCTGGAACATATTGTATTAACGCGTGAAGTTATCCAAGCCGCTCCTGCATTAAAGGGTGAAGTCACTGTGCCCGAACCAAAACGCATCAGGGAAATTACCGGCATGGAAATTGATGAATTTGCCCTGGCATTGGGCGTCAGCGTTTCTTCGGTGAAAAGTTGGGAAGCCAAGCGCACGAAACCTTCGCGCAGTGCTCAGAAACTGATGCAGTTGATACAATTTAATCCTTGCCTCAGCAGACAGCTGCTGGGGTAGTAAAGAAAAACCCGCCCTCTGGCGGGTTTTGTGTTTCTGGCTGCCAGAAAGAGAGCTTTTCACTACATTCCCTTCGCTTCTTCTTCCGCCAGCTTATTTCGTTGATAGCGAGCCAGAGTCTGTAATACACCCTGCGCAATACGCTCTCCTGCTTCAGGTTACGATATAAAAATTTGCCAGACTGACGTAGTACAGCAGCTTTTTCTGCGAAAATTCAGTGCAGGCAAAATATCGCAGGCTTTATGGTGCAGCGACATCCAGGATGTCCCGCTTTTTCCGTTCGTGGAGCATCTGGCACCAGCCAACGTCACGCGCATCCGCCTGAGGATCGCGAGCCGGGAAAGGGTATCATCACGTTCAATCAGCTTGTCCAGTTCAGCAATGGTGGCGTCATCAAGCCTCTCATCAGAACGCCCCAGCCGCTGTCCATCATCGAAATCAGGGAGACCATACAGTGCCTCCTGCCCGGCACTATTTAAAACCGCCAGTCGTTCACTTTTGCCTGTCACTTTGCCACGCGTTGTCATCCTGACTCCGATTAATCATCTCCGTTAGAGGATCGTTCAACGGACAGTGAAAATAAAATTTTGCATCTCAGTAAAAATCACTGCTGACGTTATCTTATATAATTGGTACGGTATCAATTTCTTTCATGGCCCCTCAAACGTACACTTTTATGACTGAAATACAGATTGGCTATGCCCGATATTCAACTGACCGCCAGGATCTGGCCGCACAACAAGAAGCCTTTATCAGCCCTGGCGTTTCCCCGGATCGGATTTATACCGATAGGGGGCTGACCGGCTCAAATCGCCAGGGCAAAAGTGAAACTAAGGGGGAAACAGCCGAAGCTTTCAGATAAACAGCAAAAAAAATTTTGTAGGATGCCTGGAAGAGGTGAGTATTCAATCAGTGATTTTGCTGAATTATTTTCCGTTTCCCGACTAACTGTTTACCGGACACTTTCCCGAGGGAAATAATGAAAAAATGGATTTAATGAAAATTAGCATGGAGCGGTTATGTACAACAACAATGAAGTCATCAGTTACCTACAAGCTAACAGGATTCTCGCATTAAAGCTCGATCATGCAGTTTCTGCTGTCGCTCAGCAGGTTACAAATCAAGTTGAAACCTTTGGAAAGGGTGCTACCCGCCTGCTGTATTACACGTCCTGTTTTACCGATGAATATAATGATGTTTGCCAGCAGAAAAAGACGGAGGATCTGCGCTTCAGGAATGCTGTTATTCGCATTATTCAGCATGGTGACGTTGTCTTTGAAATGCTTCGGGTCTACTTTGAAGAAATATTAAAATACAAAACTAATGCCCAATTAGAGCATATTAAAAAAGCGCTTATGGCCGTGAATGTTCATATCGCAGCCAGCACCCTGACAGGTGCGGGGTACGCTTTGGCGGTCGCTACCAGCGTCCGTATTGGATTGAATCTAAGTATGCAACTCAGTGCCCTTACGGGACGTGCAGCGGTTACGGCTGCGGGAGTTGTGGCCACGTATGGCCTGGTTCAGAAAGCGGCGGATAGTGCTCGTCGTTTATACGTCCAATATCCAGCTTATTACTCTGCACTTTACATGCAACAACTGGAAATGATGTATTTCCTGATTGAACCGTTATTCGAGCGCGCGGGCGCACTTGAAGCACAATGGTCGTCTGATTCCGGTATAGCAAATATCATCAACCGGATGATCAGATAACCATGATTCGATCACTAAAGAAATTTCTACTGTGGCAGCTCAGGTTTTTATCATCGCTGTACGGGCCTGTAATCCTTACGATTATTTTCGCATTGCTCCAGGGGTATTTTTTCCCTGACAGCCCTGTCTGGCCTACAGGCGTATTCGCCATAATTATGATTGTTATTTTCACGCGTTACTGTAAATGGTGATAGCGTTAATATCACAGTTATTTAAATCATCAATGATAAGGAAATTATATGTCTGCTCCCGCTCATTTATGGCTTGAAGATGAAAACGGCTCGCCGATCGTTGGCAGTTGTTTAATGCCCCTGCGTTTGGGTTCCATCGAATTAAAATCATTCTCGCATGGTGTAACCATTCCAGTAGATCCCAACTGGGGCAAACTTACAGGAACGCGCGTTCATAGCCGTTCACGATAGTGAAAGAATTTGATCAGACAACACCACTCCTGTACCGCGCTGTCTGCGAAGGCCGAACCATGAAAAAGGCGACAATCAAGATGTACCGTATTCTGGAATCAGGCATCGAGGCCGAATATTTCAATATCATTCTGGAAAACGTCAAGTTCACAACAGTTGCGCCATATCTGGCTCTTAACGGTATGAGTAGCACTCACCTTGAAACGCTCGAATTGCGTTATGAGGCGATCGCCTGGAAATATACGGAAGGAAATATCATCTATCGTGATTCATGGAACGATCGTTGCTGTGCCTGATAACTAAGAGCATCAGAGGAGGCAAATATCTACTCTGGCATTAACGAGGAGAGAAAATGGTCGACTTAACTGCTGAACAACGACAGCTGGCGAAGATAGTTCATGATTATGCCTGTCGGTTTCCCCTGACAGAAAATGGTGATGCTCAGTTATTGCAGGGCTGTTATGACTATATGGACGCCTTTAAACAGGTGATGGACAGCGCTTCAAAAGTCCAGATGGACTACATTTGCCTGCAATACCCTGGATATTTTCGCTTTGCAAAATGGATGGAAAGGCTGGCTCAGGGCATTGCTGATGAAGTCATTGAGGTGCCGAAAGCTCACTAAAAACAACGAACCGGAAATTTCGGCGGTTCCGGCGTAGAACCCTACAGAAGTAATATATCACCCGGACAGTATCGCGCGGGTGTGTGCCCGCTCTGGGGCGGGGCCATATGGCGGTAAAACTGGCGAGCATGCTGGCAGCGAAAGTGGGGTTGTTTACTGCCTCACCAGCCAGTGGAAAGGCGGCTGATTTACACTGATTGTAAGGTGTACAGAGAGGAAAAGGGCGGGAATAACCCCACCCTTTATCTGACCGGAAAGCATGACTTCATCGAAAAAAGCCCGACGAGGCTGGCCATTTCCTTCAGTTGCTGATTGCCGGGGCAAAGACTGTCACCCCGGTAACGGCTCTTACTGCAACAGCGAAATATCCGCTACTTGCAGGAACAGCTCACGCAGTTTAGCCAGCAGCGTCAGGCGGTTGATCCGCACTTCTCGCTCTTCGGCATTTACCATCACCTTCTCAAAGAAGTTATCCACCGCACTACGCAGCTGGGCCAGCTCAATCAGGGCGTCCTGATAGCGGCCTTCCGCGAAGTAAGGCTGAAGTTTGCTGCTCAGTGCGGAAACGTAGGTCGCCAGCTGGATCTCTTCATTCTCTTTCAGCAGGGAGGCCTGCACGCTGTCGTTCAGCGGCTCGGTAGCCTTAGCCAGAATATTAGAGACACGCTTGTTGGCGGCAGCCAGGGCGGCAGCCTCTTCCAGCGAGCGGAAGTGCGACACGGCTTTCATACGCGCGTTGAAGTCTGCCGGACGGGTTGGACGACGCGCCAGCACCGCCTGAATGGTATCCACGCTGTGGCCCTCTTCCTGATACCAGGTACGGAAACGTCCCAGCATAAAGTCGATCACCTCATCCACTACTTTAGCGTTGCTCAGCTTGCTGCCATAGAGGCGCACCGCTTCTTCGGTCAGCGTTTGCAGATCCAGCGGCAGGTTTTTCTCGACGATGATGCGCAAAGCGCCCAGAGCAGCGCGGCGTAGTGCGAACGGGTCCTTGTCGCCTTTTGGATGCTGTCCAATGCCGAAAATGCCGACCAGCGTATCCATCTTATCAGCGATAGCCAGCGCACAGGCCACCGGATTAGAGGGCAGATCGTCACCCGCAAAGCGTGGCTGATACTGTTCGTTCAGCGCAACGGCAACATCTTCCGCCTCGCCGTCGTGGCGGGCATAGTGCATACCCATCACGCCCTGGGTATCGGTGAATTCGAACACCATGTTGGTCATCAGATCGCACTTGGAGAGCAGGCCAGCGCGCGTGGCGTGGTTAACGTCCGCGCCGGTTTGCCCGGCAATCCAGCCCGCCAGCGCCTGAATACGGTCAGTTTTATCACGCAGCGTGCCCAGCTCTTTCTGGAACAGCACGGTTTCGAGGCGTGGCAGGTTATCTTCCAGGCGCCTTTTGCGATCTGAGTTAAAGAAGAACTCAGCATCAGCCAGACGTGGGCGAACCACTTTCTCGTTACCGGAAATAATCTGCTGCGGATCTTTTGACTCGATGTTGGTGACAAAAATGAAGTTCGGTAGCAGCTTGCCCGCCGGGTCATAGACCGGGAAGTATTTCTGGTCGCCTTTCATGGTGTAGACCAGCGCTTCCGCCGGTACCGCCAGGAATTTCTCTTCAAATTTCGCCGTCAGCACCACCGGCCACTCCACCAGCGAGGTGACCTCTTCCAGCAGGCTGTCGCTGAGGTCGGCAACGCCGCCAATTTCGCGCGCTGCCGCTTCGGCATCCGCTTTGATCTGTGCTTTACGCGCTTCGTAGTCAGCCTGCACCTTGCCACGTTCCAGCAGGATCTGTGGATACTGGTCGGCGCTATCAAGGCTGATCTCCGCTTCGCCCATAAAGCGATGACCACGGATGGTGCGGCCAGAAGTGACGCCCAGGATAGTGGCGTCCAGGCTCTCTTCACCCAGCAGCAGCGTCAGCGTATGCACCGGACGCACAAACTGCACGTCGGAATCGCCCCAGCGCATCAGTTTGGGGATCGGCAGCTTAGAGAGGGCGGTGCTGACCATTGCCGGCAGCAGCGACTGTGCGCTTTCACCCTTCATCTGCGCACGGTAGAGCAGCCATTCGCCTTTGTCAGTACTCAGGCGTTCAGCCTGATCGACGGTGATACCGCAACCGCGCGCCCAGCCTTCGGCAGCTTTGGTCGGCACGCCGTTAGCATCAAACGCAGCGGCAATCGCCGGGCCACGTTTTTCAACTTCGCGGTCGGGCTGGGCGGCGCTCAGGGCAGCCACTTTCAGCGCCAGGCGGCGGGGAGAAGCAAACCAGCTCACTTCGCCGTGCGTCAGGCCTGCGGCATCCAGTTCGGCAGTAAAGCTGGCAGCAAAAGATTCAGCTAAATTACGCAGTGCTTTTGGTGGCAGCTCTTCAGTGCCAAGCTCCACCAGAAAAGTTTTTTCAGTCATGGCGGCCTCTTATTTCTTGTTATTGCACATCGGGAAGCCCAGCGCCTCACGCGACGCATAGTAGGCTTCAGCCACGGCTTTGGTCAGGGTGCGAATGCGCAGAATATAGCGCTGACGCTCGGTAACGGAGATCGCTTTACGCGCATCCAGCAGGTTAAACGTGTGGCCCGCTTTCAGAATGCGTTCGTAGGCTGGCAGCGGCAATGGTGTTTCCAGCGCCAGCAGGCTCTGCGCCTCTTTCTCATAGTGCTCGAAGCAGGAGAAGAGGAAGTCGACATCGGCGTGTTCGAAGTTATAGGTGGATTGCTCCACTTCATTCTGATGGAACACGTCGCCATAGGTCGTTTTACCCAGCGCGCCGTTGCTCCAGATCAGGTCGTAGACGCTGTCCACGCCCTGGATATACATTGCCAGACGCTCCAGGCCATAGGTGATTTCGCCGGTAACCGGCTTACACTCCAGGCCGCCAACCTGCTGGAAGTAGGTAAACTGCGTCACTTCCATGCCGTTCAGCCACACTTCCCAGCCCAGACCCCAGGCCCCCAGCGTCGGGTTTTCCCAGTTGTCTTCTACAAAGCGGATATCATGAATGGTGGGATCCAGCCCCAGCGCCTTCAGGGAGCCGAGATACAGCTCCTGAATGTTCTCAGGCGAGGGCTTAATCGCCACCTGGAACTGATAGTAGTGCTGTAGGCGGTTAGGGTTCTCGCCATAGCGGCCATCGGTAGGGCGGCGTGATGGCTGCACATAGGCAACCGCCATCGGCTCTGGCCCTAAGGCACGCAGGCAGGTCATAGGGTGAGAAGTCCCTGCACCCACTTCCATGTCCAGTGGTTGCACGATGGTGCAGCCCAGGCTGCCCCAGTAATCCTGTAAGGTCAGGATCAGTCCCTGAAAGGTTTTGGTATCAAACTTTTGCATGTTGGGTCCGCACGCGAGACAAGTGGTAATAAAAAGTGGGCGTCAGTATACCCTTTGACCGGCAGATAGTCAGCCCGCAGTCGCTGACAATGGAGGGAATGGGGAAAGCCCGTTGCGCCATAATCTCAACTTCTCCCCTTTATTTTCTCTCCGGACGGCATTAAACGCCGGCCATCGCTACACCGTACAGATTCCGCACGGCCCCTTTTAGCGCGGTTTAACCATCCGGATCTGTTTTTTAAGCCGATGATAAGGATTTCTCACAGACGATGATGATCGTTCACTGCTGCGCTGCCAGAAAAGCAAAACTGACCCGAAGTGCCTGCCACTCGCCACATCGCGCGCGCTGTGTGCACTATTCTGTCGGCTGACTCCCGCAGGTGGCTGCTGTCTGGTGATGGGGTAAGGCGTTAAACCTGGTGTAATCAGCCGTTCGCTGGCGAAAAATCCGGTGCGGGTTGAAGAAAGCTTTGCCTGCTGCCCGACGGGCCGGGCCTGGGCGTGGAGCCGCGTGAAGAAATTATTGCAAAGTTTCTGGTGCGGGAGTGATCCCTGGCTTGATGCCGCTGCCGGATAATGATTTCAGGGCTGCCTGCGGGCGGCCTTTTTCATGTTGCAGGCTTGTTGAACATTCTCGCTCCGTCTACCCTCTGGTACGCATTGAAGTAGGGTGATGAGGGTGAAATGAAGGAAAAGATCGGCTGGATTGATAATTTACGTGCTGTGGCCTGCCTGATGGTCATCATGATCCACACCACCACCTGGTATGTGACTAACAGCACGGCAGTGGGCGAGCATACCTGGGATGTCTCTAATCTGCTGAATTCCGCCTCACGCGTCTGTGTACCGCTTTTCTTTATGATCTCGGGTTATCTGTTTTATGGCGAACGGAGCGCCCAGGGGCGGCATTTCCTGCGCATTGTGCTTTGCCTGGCCTTTTACAGTGCGGTTTCTCTGGCCTATATCACCCTGCTGACGCCCATCAATGAAATGATTTCAGTCAGACATCTGTTACAAAAACCGGTGTTCTATCATTTGTGGTTTTTCTTCGCGATTATTCCCGTTTATCTGCTTTCACCGCTTATTGAGGTCAAGGCTGTGCGGGCAGGCTATCTGGCGGCCGTCACGCTGGTGCTGGCGGTGCTGGCTAATCCCAACACCGTTGATCAATCCATAGGGCCTTTCCACTGGCTGCCGCTGAACCTTTATCTCAGCGGGGACAGCATCTATTACCTGCTTTATGCACTGTTTGGGCGGGCGACAGGCATGATGGACACCAGCAAACGCGGGGTCAGTTGGGTGGCAGGCATCGTGTTTATTGCCAGCGTGGCAGGCATTGCGATGGGGACAAAAAAGCAGCTGGCGATCAACGGCGCTTTTGCCGATACCTGGTATCTTTACTGCGGCCCGGTGGTGTTTATCGCGGCGGTCAGCCTGCTGATCCTGTTCAAGAACTGCCTGAATCAGCGCCCGTTGCCCTTTTTCGCGCTGATTTCGCGCAACTCCCTGCCCATTTACGGTTTTCACGCGCTGTTTATCCATTTTATCCGCACGCATCATCTGGATAACACTGACCATCCGTTTATCGATATTCCGTTGGTGTTTACGGTTACGCTATTTGGCAGCCTGCTGCTGGCGATGGGATTACGGCGGCTGGATAAGACACATCTGGTGAGCTGACTGGGTTAAGCCTGATAAACCGTTGAATAGCAAAAAAGCCCTGTTAAGGGCTTTTTTGCATCAGGGAGCTAACGGGTAAAAACTTCCGGACCTCTGGCATCGATAATATTCAGCAATCTCAGGGCAGGTCCGCTTGGACGGATCTGGTCACGCTCCCATTTTGAGACGCTTTCTACCGACATACTCAGGGTATAAGCCAGTGCAGACTGCGACATACCATAACGATTACGCATCGCTTTGATTTGCTCACCGTTCATTACCTGAACCTCTCCGATGCGCTCGCGCCATTCACGTACCCTGACCCGAGCATTAATGCGTTGCAGCGTTTCAGCAGGCATTGCACCGAGCTCGTTTAACTCCTGAGCCATTTGCTGGAGTTCAAGCAGATTTGCCACCATTACAGATAACCTCTCTGAGAAATTTATTCGATATCAGGTGAAGCAACAGAGTGGGATCGTAGCGAAAGAACTCTTTCGCCAAATCCTTATAGGTAGCCAGTTCATCATCTTCTATTTCTCTTTTTGTGCCGGAAGCGGAACTCTTTTTCCAGGCATCAGCAAAAAAGAGATGCTTACCCGTTTTGAAAAAAATAATTGTACGGGCTCCGCCGCTTTTTCCTGCCTGGAGGGGAAGACGTTTTTTTATTACCCCGCCACCGAGATTTGCCTCGTACTGACCTGCCATAACCTCAGTCGCCGCGAGACACAGATCGTCATCGTGGAGATCTGATTTGCTGAAAACACGATCTACTTTCCGTGTGACATAAATAGCCATTCCATTAGCCTCATCATTAACCCGCAATGATTACTGTAGTATTTATTACGGTAGTTTTCAACACCAGTAGTAAGGGGGATTTCTGCCAGCGTGTCGTTAAAAACTTTAAGCACCGTACCCCATAACAGCAAGCAGGTGATGCGCCTGCTGAACGGCATCCTGACGGTGCGCAATGCCCATCTTCTGATAGAGATTACGGATATGCGTCTTGATGGTGGTGGCCGCTACCGCCAGCTCTTCAGCAATCTGTTCATTGCTGTAGCCTGAATAGATCAGCCCCAGAACCTGCCATTCGCGCTGGGTTAGCGGGCTGGTGCGGATCAGTTCCGGCACCTGCGGATGCGTCAGCAATTTCGTGACAAACCCCTCGTCGAAATGGGCAAACTTATGCCGGTGGTGCTGATTCAGCTCGCGAAGGATCTGCTGCGCCCGGCGCTGTTCAAGCTCTGGTAACAGATTCAGCTGTAACAGCTGCCTTAACTGTTGCGCCATCATCTCCCCTTCAATCACAAAATGACTGATAAAGCCCGTGCGGTTCGCCAGCCCCAGCGCCTCTATCAGTACCTGCTGCGCCTCGCTTTTCCTGCCGGTATGCCAGTAAACCAGATTGCTCAGCAGCAGGTTACGGTTGAGATCGCTGAGCAGGCGGAGCTGGCGGGCATTACTGTTAAGTTCATCCAGCACCACTTCCGCTTCGTTAAACTGTTCTAATAATATCTGCGCACGGGCAATGGTGCGCCACTGCCCCTGCTGGAAATGATTATCTGCCACGCCCGGTTTGCGCGCCTGCTGCATCCACTGGCGCGCGGCTGCTTTATTCCCGGTAATCTGCCAGTAAATCACCCGGGTTTTATCGGTATTTGTCAGCCAGTCGATGTGATACTGGCCGGTTTTTAACAGCCCTTCGCAACGTTGCAGATAGTGGTGAGCATTATCAAGCTGACCGCGAGCCAGCGAGCATTTCGCCAGCATCGCCAGGCACTGTAACTGCTGCTGGGGCTGGAAATTAGTCAGCACAGCCAGGCCCTGACGGGCAGCGGCCTCGGCATCATCAAGACGGGACCAGGACCAGAGAACCTGAGCGCGTAAACGCAGCAGGAACTCATGCATCGGCAGCTGTTCCAGATGCTGTTCCCGCACCAGTTCAAAGCCGCGATCCTGCATCTCATAAGCCGCCTGCAAAAAGCCCTGGGCTATCAGGATCTCGCTCTGCTGCAACAGTGCCCAGAGCGCATAGTGATAAACCTGATAACGCCTGGCGATCTGCTCTGTCTGCTGCATCAGCGGCAGCGCGCGCGCCAGATCGCCTTTACAGTGCTGGATCTCTCCCGTGACCGACGTCGCCACAATACGGCTGTAGTAGCTGTCATGCGGTAAAAAGCGCAGGGCTTCCAGCGCCAGCCGTTCCGCCTCTTCCTGGCGGCCATCGTTAATCGCTACCTGCGCGCGCAGCGCATCAAACTCGGCGGCGAGATCCTGTGCCATCGAGATATCCCGCAGCTGCATCTCCGCCTGAGCGCGCGAGAGCAGAGCCTCCACTTCCGCATAGCGATGCTGACTTTGCGCCAGCCACGCCTGTAACAGGACCAGCTTAGGGTTGAGGATCATCTGATCGTAGGGCAGCGCATTCAGGCACTCTTCAAGCAGCGCCAGCTCGCTCTGGTTAAACAGCGCCCAGGCGTGCTGCAACATAATATCGCGCAGCATATCGGTATCTTTGGCACCTAAGGCATGATGAATAGCCTCAGCCGGGAAGCCCTGCGCCAGCCAGCCCTCAGCGGCGGCACGGTGAATGGCGGGCAGCTCGCTGGCCCGTTCCCACTGGCAGCGCTGACGCAGGAAAGAGGCAAACAACGGATGGAAGTTGAACCATTCGCCGGTGTCATCCATGCGATGAATAAATAACCCCTGACTCTCCAGCGACTCCAGCCGCTGCTGGCCGTTTTCACCGCCCATCAGGCGCACTATCAGCGAGTCGTTCATCGAGCGTAACAGCGAGCAGCGCAGCAGAAACTCACGGGTCGGGCCATCCACCCTGTCGAGCACCTCTTCCACCAGATAGTGGGAGAGATGACTGGCATTTACTCCGGCCAGCTTACGGGCAGATTGTTGCGTTGACTGCTGCGCTGGCGTGGTGGACTGCCGGGCAGAGAGGGCAATCAGTTGCAGGGCAGTCGCCCAGCCCGCCACCTCGTCACAAAGCCGGTGGCTGTCAGCCTGGTCGATAGGCTCACTCAGGCGGAAATCAAAAAACTGCTGCGTCTCGCTGTGCGTAAAGGCCAGCTGGCTAGAGTTGAGTTCCAGCAGCTGGTCGCGCACGCGCAGGTTGGCAATGCCCAGCGAAGGCAGCGTTCTTGAGAGGATCAGCAGCGAGACATTTTCAGGCTGGTGCCGCAGAAAAAACCGCATGCCTTCGTCAATCGCGGCATTGGTGATCAGGTGGTAGTCATCTATCACCAGCATCAGCGGTTGGTGCCAGTCCGACAGCTCGACAAACAGCTGCGCAAACAGAGCGGAGAGGCTGGCGTATTGATGCTTCTGACTCAAGGCTTCGCTCTTGACGCAGTGACCGCCGGTGGCGTGCTGCACTGCCGCAATCAGATAGCTGACAAAGCGCTCGGGCTGATTGTCGCTCTCATCGAGCGAGTACCAACCCAGATAATTTTTGCCGGAGGCCCAGTGCGCCATCAGCGTGGTTTTGCCGTAGCCAGCCGGGCTGGTTACCAGCGTCAGCCGGTAATTTTGCGCAGCGGAAAGTCTCGTCAGCAAACGCTCGCGCACCACCGTATTTTGCAACCGCACAGGGCGGCTCAGTTTCGAAGGGATCAGCATAGTTTCGTTTCTTATGACGTAGGCCAGAGGGGGGATATCTTTATTTTACTGTGCGTAATTAATCAGTTTTCCTTAAGGTCTGCCTTCAAGGTGTTGATTGCAAGCAGGATTGAAATTTTTGTTTCATTTAGTCGCACTTCATCACATTTTTAAAAATCGGAGTTTCCGCGTGTGCCTTTCTGCACAAGCTACGCCCCATTTCTCCTCCCTCTCTAATTTCTTACGGGAGGATGTTGCGCCCCTGCTCAACATGCAGCATGGAAGAAATTTATGGAGAGTAAGGAAAAGTGATGCAGGTTCAGTTTAATAAATCGCTGTTTCTGGCCGCGCTGACCCGTCAGTGGCAGGGCTTTGGATTGCACCAGGCACAGGAAATGACGCCACATCAGTGGTGGCAGGCGACCAGCGCGGCGCTTTCCGAACAGCTGAATGCGCAGCCAGCCCCTCCGGCGGCACCCTTGTCACAGCGCCACGTTAATTACCTTTCAATGGAGTTTCTGATTGGTCGCCTGACCGCCAGTAACCTGATCAATCTTGGCTGGGCTGAAGAGGTGAAAGCGGTGCTGAAGCAGCAGGGCGTAGAGCTGGCTGATGTGCTGGAGCAGGAGGTTGACCCCGCGTTAGGTAACGGCGGGCTGGGCAGACTCGCCGCCTGTTTCCTGGACTCTATGGCTACCGTTGGCCAGCCCGCTACCGGCTACGGGCTGAACTATCAGTACGGGCTGTTCCGCCAGTCTTTCCGTGACGGCGAGCAGCAGGAAGCGCCCGATAACTGGCATCGCGAAAGTTATCCCTGGTTCAGCCACAACAGCGCCTTAACGGTGGAAGTGAGCTTTGGCGGGGAGTTGATCAGGCATGATGATGGCCGCGAGCAGTGGCAACCCGCCTTTTCAATCCAGGGTGAAGCCTGGGATCTGCCGGTAATTGGCTATCAGAATGGCGTCACGCAGCCGTTGCGTCTGTGGCAGGCGGGGGCGCTTCAGCCTTTTGATTTAGCGCTGTTTAATGACGGCGAGTTCCTGAAAGCGGAACGGCAGGGCATTGAGGCCGCCAAACTCACCAAAGTGCTCTATCCCAACGACCATCACCAGGCGGGAAAACGTCTGCGCCTGATGCAGCAATATTTCCAGTGCGCCTGTTCCGTGGCGGATATTTTACGTCGCCACCACTTCCTGGGACGAAAGATTGAGGATTTACCTCGCTTTGAGGTTATCCAGCTTAACGATACCCACCCGACCATCGCGATCCCTGAGTTACTGCGCATCCTGCTGGATGAGCACCAGCTGACGTGGGACGCCGCCTGGGCGATAGTCAGCCAGACCTTTGCCTACACCAACCACACGCTGATGCCGGAAGCGCTGGAGTGCTGGGATGAGAAGCTGGTACGCAGCCTGCTGCCGCGTCATTTCTCGCTGATTAAGCAGATCAACGCCCGTTTTAAAAAGCTGGTTGAACAGCGCTGGCCGGGCGACAAGGCGGTCTGGGGAAAACTGGCCGTACACCATAACAAACAGGTTCGCATGGCTAACCTCTGCGTGGTCAGCGGCTTTGCGGTGAACGGGGTTGCGGCCCTGCACTCTGAACTGGTGGTGAAAGATCTCTTCCCGGAATATCACCAGCTGTGGCCGCAAAAATTCCATAACGTCACCAACGGCATCACGCCGCGTCGCTGGCTGAAACAGTGTAATCCTGCGCTCTCTGCGCTGATTGACAGCAAGCTGGACAGCGGCTGGGTAACCGACCTTAACGCGCTTAAAGGGCTGGAAGCCTTTGCTGACGATGGCGATTTTCAGCAGCGTTATCAGCAGATCAAGCGGGAGAACAAGCTGAAGCTGGTGAGCTGGGTTCAGCACCATATGGGGATTACGCTGGATCCGGAGGCGATTTTCGATGTGCAGATCAAACGCCTTCACGAGTACAAACGTCAGCACCTCAACCTGCTGCATATTCTCTCGCTCTATCGCCAGATCCGCGATAACCCGGAGAAAGAAACGGTTCCGCGCGTCTTCCTGTTCGGAGCAAAAGCTGCGCCGGGCTATTACCTGGCAAAGAATATTATTCACGCCATCAACAAAGTGGCGGAGAAAATCAATAACGATCCGCTGGTGGGCGACCGCCTGAAAGTGGTGTTTATCCCCGACTACCGCGTCTCGGTAGCGGAGCTGATGATCCCCGCCGCGGACGTGTCAGAACAAATCTCCACCGCAGGTAAAGAGGCTTCCGGCACCGGTAATATGAAGCTGGCGCTGAATGGTGCGCTTACCGTCGGCACGCTGGATGGGGCGAACGTCGAGATAGCGGAAGAGGTAGGCAGTGAGCATATCTTTATCTTTGGTCATACCGTCGACCAGGTAAAAGCGTTGCTGAGCAAGGGTTACGATCCGCTTAAGCTGCGAAAAAAAGATAAGCATCTGCACAGCCTGCTGAAAGAGCTGGAGAACGGCTTCTTCAGCGACGGGGATAAGCACGCCTTTGCACCGCTGCTGGAAAGCCTGCTTAAAGGTGGCGATCCCTACCTGGTGCTGGCTGACTTTGCAGATTACTGCGCCGCCCAGCAAAGAGTTGAGGCGCTGTACCGTGATGCCACGCAGTGGACGCGCAGCGCCATACTGAATACGGCAAGGGTAGGTATGTTCAGCTCCGATCGGTCAATTCGTGACTATCAACAGCGGATCTGGCAGGCGAAGCGCTGAGGGGAATATATGGAAAATAATGCACTTGAGCAGGCGGCCATGGAGGCGGGCATCGCCTCTGGTTTTATCAACGCGCACGGCAAGCCGCAGGCGATAGCGGCTGAAACCAAGCGCGATCTGCTACAGGCGATGGGGTGGAGCGACGCGCGCCGTACGCTGGTCAGCCCCGTTCCCACGGTGAAGGTCTTTACGGAAGGCAGCCGTTTTGCGCTTGCCGTCAGCGGAGAAGGGGATTACGGCTGGCTTTTCACTCAGGAAAATGGCAGCACGCAGCAGGGCAAGGTCAAAGGCCGAATGACGCTGGCGCTGCCTGAGCCGGTTCCCTGTGGCTACCACCGGCTGACCCTTTCTCAGGGAAACCAAAGCTGGGAATGCAGGGTGATTATCGCCCCCAAGCGTTGCTTTGAACCAGAGCCGCTGCTGGCGGGGAAAAAGCTGTGGGGCACCTGCGTCCAGCTTTATACGTTACGGTCGGCGCGCAACTGGGGGATTGGCGATTTCGGCGATCTGGCGCTGTTAGTGGAGAATATTGCCTCACGCGGTGGCGCTTTTGTCGGCCTGAACCCGATCCATGCGCTTTTTCCCGGCGATCCCGAGGCGGCCAGCCCTTACAGCCCCTCCTCCCGCCGCTGGCTGAACGTAATTTATATCGATGTCGCTGCGGTTGAAGACTTCTCTCTGAGCGAGGCCGCGCAGCAGTGGTGGGTCGCGCAGGAAACGCAACAGGCGCTACAGTCTGCGCGGGCTTCTGACTGGGTTGATTACAAACAGGTCATGGCGCTGAAATTACAGGCGCTGCGGCTGGCTTACCCGCATTTCCTGGCGCGTAAACCCAGGGAAGCTTGCCGCCAGGCCTTTGACCGTTTTGTGAAGCAGGGCGGGGAAAGTCTGTGGCTACAGGCAGCTTATGATGCGTTATACGCCCATCTTGCCCGACAAAGCGGTACGGCCGAGGGGTGGAACAACTGGCCGGAAGCCTGGCGCAACGCACGCGGGCCAGCGGTTCGCGCCTTTTGCGAGCAGCAGGCGCCGGAGGTGGAATTTTATCTCTGGTTGCAATGGCTGGCTGAAACGCAGCTGGCGAACTGCTATCAGCTCAGCCAGCAGCAGGCGATGCCGATTGGCCTCTATCGCGACTTAGCCGTTGGCGTAGTGGAAGGCGGGGCGGAAACCTGGGGCGATGGCGAGCTTTACTGCCTGAAAGCCTCGGTGGGCGCGCCGCCCGATATTCTAGGCCCTCAGGGGCAGAACTGGGATTTACGGCCAATGGATCCCTGGGCGATGGTCAGTCGCGGCTATCAACCCTTTATCGATCTGCTGCGATCGAACATGATCCACTGCGGCGCGTTGCGTATCGATCATGTGATGGCGCTGCTGCGTTTGTGGTGGATCCCGGCGGGAGGGACGGCGGACAGGGGCGCTTACGTTCAGTATCCGGTTGATGACCTGCTGGCCATTCTGGCACTGGAAAGCCAGCGGCACCGCTGCATGGTAATTGGTGAAGATCTGGGTACCGTTCCGGTTGAAATCGTCAGCAAACTGCGTGAAGGCGGCATCTATTCCTACAAGGTGCTCTATTTTGAGCGTGACGCGGAAAAGAGCTTCCGTGCGCCGCAGTCTTACCCGGTACAGGCGATGGCCACCCTGACCACGCACGATCTGCCCACGCTGCGCAGCTACTGGCAGGGGGATGATTTAACGCTGGGGAAAACGCTGGGACTTTACCGGGATGAAACGGTACTCAAAGCGCTGTATGCCGACCGGGCCACGGCAAGGCAGAGCCTGCTGGATGGGCTGCATCACTACGGTTGCGTGCCGAAGAAAACCGGCAGGCGGGCAGCCTTAACGCCGCTGTCACCGGTGATCCGTCGTGGCTTGCAGCGTTACGTAGCCGACAGCGCCAGCGCGCTGCTGGGGCTGCAACCGGAGGACTGGCTGGATATGCAGACGCCGGTGAACGTGCCGGGTACCAGCAGCGAATATCCCAACTGGCGCCGCAAGCTCACCCATACGCTGGAAGCGATGTTTGCCGACCCGGAAGTGAACGCGTTGATTAAGGATCTCGATAAGCGGCGCAGAAAGGTTTCCGTCAGGTAGAGAGGGTGCGTTCAAACTATTCCCGATAATTTGCGGCTGAATGCTGCCCCTGATCCCGGGCAGCAATTTTCCTCTCTCCACTCATTTCTGAGAAATAATCGATCCGGGCTTTTCTGCGAAGAGATCCGGTAAGGTGCTGCGCTGTCTGAACCACATCGCAAAGAAGGCAATTATCAGCAGCAGTTCGGCCAGATCGCCCCCGTAATACATCCATTGTGCTGCGGCCTGGATCTCGCTGAGGCTGGCTGAAGTACCCAGCGGATAGCCGTAACCATACATCAGTTTACCGAGAATACCGTGTGCTGCGGTTGCCAGAAAAAGCACCGTAAGCCGCAAAGCTCTGCCAGGACGGCGTGGCGCAGGATCGGGGCCGGCGATTGACCAGGTAAACAGATAACCTGAAATCACAAAATGCAGGTGAATAAATACAAACAGGGCGGGATGCGTCATGGTCAGGAGATAAAGCGGCGTCAGGTAGAGAAGGTACATCCCACCAATGTCGAGCACCGCAGCGGTAACCGGATGGATCAGAAACCGAACCGGCGGCGTTTTAAGGAAGTGCATAATACGGCGTGCCGCAGAAGCGGGCAGGCTACGCAGCAACAGCGTGCCGGGGGCACCCAACACCAGCCCAAGCGGCCCAAACATGCCCAGCAACAGATGCTGACCCATATGACCACGCAGATCCTGATGCGCCCAGTGAGCTACGGGCGGCAGGACAGCGGTAATAATAAGTGCTGTGCCGAGAGTGAAGCTGGCAATGCGCCAGAGACGCCATCCGGCGGTTTTGCGCAGTCTGAAAGCAGCAGCCAGATAGAGGCAGAGCAGCACCGCAGGCAGGATAGCTAACAGAACAAACAGCACGGTTTGCCCTTCCATACCGCTATGCTGTGACATGTGCTCCATCACCTAACTCCCCGTACTATGCCGCACAGAAACCCCCGAACGACGATAAAACAGGAATCCCGCCAACAGCAACAGGAGACCAAAACCATTCCAGGCTAAATCGTAGGGTAAAAGGTTTTCAACGTAGCGGATCTGGTGCAGGCCGAGCAGTTTGTGATCGATAATCCCGTCAAAGAGTTGAAAGCTGCCCATGCCAAAAAAGAACCCAGCCCAGGCGCGGGACCGATCAAGCGCGCGCCGGGCACGCAGGTCAATAAACATGAAAAAGCCCAGCACAAAAAATATCAGTTCCCCCGAGTGCAGTAAGCCGTCAGAGAAGAGGCCGAATGCGGGCGTGGACCAGTCAAAAAAATGGTGCCAGGCGAGCATCTGGTGAAACACGATTTCATCGACAGCCGCCATCATGCCCACACCCAGCGGAAAGGTGGCAAGCAGCGTGCGTCGCAGATCGGGCTTGAGCACAGGTTCAGAAGAGGGCACAGATGTCTCCTTTGAAAATGACATTAGGGTTGATCGCTCTATAAGCGTAGCTAAAACAAGCGTGAGCTTCATGGCGATAGCGAAAGCAATTATCCTGAACCCTGTGCCGGGCGTAAAAATCAGCCCTGTCTCAGAAGCACAACCATAAAAAAAGGGTGGCCGTAAGGCCACCCAGGACACAGGACTGACTGTAATAACCCTATTACAGGTAAAAAATTTAGCCCTTCACGCCTCCGGCGGTGAGTCCTCCCACCAGCCAGCGTTGCGCTATCAGGAAGACGGCGGTAATGGGAATAGCAGAGAGGATGGCCGCTGCGGCAAAGTCTCCCCACAGATAGTTCTGCGGATTAAGGTATTGCTGCATTCCCACCGCCAGCGTGTAGCTGTTCACATCCCGCAGCAGCAGTGAGGCCACCGGCACTTCGGTAATCGCTGCAATAAACGACAGAATAAACACCACGGCCAGAATCGGCACGGAGAGCGGCAGCAGCACCAGCCGGAACGCCTGCCACGGCGAGGCGCCATCCAGCGCCGCTGCCTCCTCCAGCGAATTATCAATGGTTTCGAAGTAGCCTTTGATCGTCCAGACATGCAGCGCGATGCCGCCCATATAGGCAAAAATGACGCCGCCGTGGGTGTTCAGGCCCAGGAACGGAATGTACATCCCCAGCCGGTCAAACAGCGCATAGAGCGCCACCAGCGACAGCACCGCCGGGAACATCTGGAAAATCAGCATGCCCTTCAGCAACGAACTTTTCCCGCGAAACTTCATACGGGCAAAGGCATAAGCGCAGGTGGTGGAGAGCGCAACAATGCCAATGGCGGTGATCACCGCAATCTTGACGGAGTTCCACAGCCAGAGCATCACCGGGAAGGGCGGCGGCGTAAGGCTGCCGTCACTGTTGGTGACGCTGATACCCAGCGCCAGCTTCCAGTGATCCCAGGAGACCGTCTCCGGGATCAAACTGCCGGTGGCGAAGTTACCTGGCCGCAGCGAGATGGCAAACACCATCAGCAGCGGGAACAGGATCAGTGCAATAAAACTCAGCAATAACAGATGAGTCACCAGCAGCCTGACGCGCTGGGATTTTGGTTTAACCATCGCCATAACGCTTCCTTAATCAAATTTCATTCGTGAGGCTTTAAGGTTGATTACCGCCAGCGCGCCAACCAGCAGGAAAATCAGCGTGGCGATGGCGGCAGCCAGACCAAAGTCCTGCCCGCCGCCGCCCTCAAAGGCGATGCGCCAGGTATAGCTGACCAGCAGGTCGGTATGCCCGGCGGGCGTGGTGGTGCCCAGTCGGTCAGGGCCGCCGTTGGTCAGCAGCTGAATTAACACAAAGTTATTAAAATTAAAGGCAAAGCTGGCGATCATCAGCGGCGTCAGCGGCTTAATCAGCAGCGGCAGCGTGATGCGGAAGAAATTCTGTATCGGCGTGGCGCCATCCATTGCGGAAGCCTCATACAGATCCTCCGGGATAGCTTTCAGCAGGCCCATACACAAAATCATCATATAGGGATAGCCAAGCCAGGTATTGACGATCACCAGCATGGTTCTGGCCGTCAGCGGGTCGCTGAACCAGGCGGGTTTAATCCCGAACAAGGCGCCCAGCATCAGGTTGATTTCACCAAAGCTCTGGTTAAATAACCCTTTGAAAATCAGTATTGAGATAAAAGCGGGTACGGCATAAGGCAGGATCAGCAGCAGGCGATAGGCAGCTTTGCCCTTCAGCTCATCCCACTGCACAACACAGGCCAGCACCATGCCAACTGCCGTGGTAAGCAGTACCGTGAGCAGCGAAAACACCACCGTCCAGACAAATATTGCCAGGAAAGGTTTTTGGATCCCCTCATCCTGAAATACGCGCAGGAAGTTTTTCCAGCCGATGCCTACCGTAAAGCCCGGACTGAGCGTTTCCGTTTCCCATGCGCCATGCGCATCAATGGACTGATAAAACCCGCTGTCCATGTTGGGGCTGTAGACTTTCCCGTTCTGGCTGTTGGTCAGGAGCCTGCCGTCATCGCCCAGTTTATAAAGTGGCTGGGTGCCGGAAAACTGCCGCAGCGAGCTCATCCGTAACGCGGTGCCGTCTGCGAGTTTTGCTGAAAGCTGACCAAGCGCCTGGCGATTTTGCGTAATGATCCGCAGCCCGGCTTTGGCCGTTTCCGGTGCGGTTTGTGGTGCCATTTCCAGCGTCTGCGGAGCGGCGGGATTTAAGGTAAAGGGTTTGGAGACCAGCACCTCACTACTCTCGGGCGAAGTCAGCGCCAGCTGCCACTCTTTGCCAGCGGGGTAGAGCGCAAAGTTCCACGCTTTGTCGGCGCGGAATTGTCTCTCCATCAGCACGCTCTGGGCGCGCTCAAAACTCAGCTGATGAACGCTGCTGTAGTTAGTGAAGGCGATGGCAATGGTACAGACCAGCGGGAACAGCACAAACAGCGCCATACCGGCGAGGCCGGGATAAACGTAACGCCAGGAATAGGCCCGGCGATTACCATAGATAAACAGGCCGAGACTGGAGAGGATCAGCGTCAGGATGGCAAACAGGTATTCGCCCTGCGCGTACATCAACACAATTAAATAACCAGCCACCAGAGCACACAGGCCGATAAGAGACCAGGCGAGCAGGGAACGCCCTTGTTTTCTGGCAGGCAGGCTGGTCTGAGCTACGGACATAGCAACAATCCTTTTTGGCACGATGCAGCCGCAAAATGGCTGCATCGCTGGTCGCGGAAGAAACGATTATTTGGTCACGCGGGTTTCCACATCTTTCAGTGCCTGAGGCACGGTCTGACGACCATTAACCGCATTGACGATGGCACTGCGCTCGGCATACCAGAAGGCGCTCATTTGCGGGATATTCGGCATGATTTCGCCATTCTTCGAGTTCGCCATGGTGGCGGCAATGCGCGGATCTTTCTCCAGCTTAGACTGGTACGATTTCAGCGCTACGGCACCCAGCGGCTTATCTTTATTCACCACGGCCAGGCCGTCATCGGTGATCAGATAATTTTCCAGGAACTCCTTCGCCAGCTCTTTGTTGGGGCTGGCCGCATTGATACCCGCCGTCAGCACGCCAACAAAGGGTTTGGAAGGCTTACCGTGGAAAGTTGGCAGCGGCGCAACGCCGTAGTTGATTTTGCTCTTGTCGAGGTTAGCCCAGGCCCAGGGGCCGTCAATGGTCAGCGCCGTCTGGCCTTTGTTAAAGGCCGCTTCCGCAATGGAGTAGTCCGTATCGGCACTGATATGTTTGTTTTTCACTAAATCGACAATGAATTGCAGGCCAGCCTGCGACCCGGCATTGTTAACGCCCGTGTCTTTGGTGTCATATTTCCCTTCAACATACTTAAAGGCGTAACCGCCATCCGCAGCAATAATGGGCCAGGTAAAGTAGGGTTCTTGCAGGTTCCACATGATGGCGCTTTTGCCTTTTGCCCGCAGCGTTTTATCCAGCGCAGGGATCTCTTCCCAGGTTTTTGGCAGAGCCTTGATCAGGTCTTTGTTGTAAATCAGCGAGAGAGATTCCACCGCTACCGGATAACCAATCAGTTTGCCGTCGAAAGTGACCGCATCCCAGGTAAACGGGAACAGCTTATCTTTGAAAGCCTGGTCAGGAGAGATCTCGGCCACCAGACCGGACTGGGCATAACCGCCGAAACGATCGTGGGCCCAGAAAATGATATCGGGTCCGTCACCGGTCGCGGCAACCTGCGGATACTTCTCTTCCAGCTTATCGGGATGTTCAACGGTGACTTTAATGCCCGTATCCTGCTCAAACTTTTTACCGACTTCCGCCAGGCCGTTATAGCCTTTATCACCGTTGATCCAGATCACCAGCTTGCCTTCTTCTATTTTGGCAAAGGCGGCAGAGGAGAGAACCAGCGTTGCCAGTGCGGAGATCTTCACGGTATGTCTGAGGATGTTCTTCATGCTGAGAGCCATAATCCAGTCCTTATAGTGCTGTGAGGCAGCAGATTTCTCTCTACACAGAGGGAAAAGAGAGGGTACGTTGCCAGTGTGGAGTTAACCCTCCGGGGCTTCATCCTCCCCCCACCTACGCCCCCACCTCTCAGACTGTGATGCTCCTAACACTCTGGGCGGTAATGACAGCTGACTCGCAAAATTAACCATCAGTTTTTGCCAGGCCGGTCACGAAATTGACTTTTAGCCTGAACTTTTCTTCGCTGCGCGCGGCGGCTCATCCTCCCTGCTCCTCCCCCGTGAAAAACCCGCTGACGGAGGATTACGCCCGGCACGCTTGTCGGCATCCTTCCTGACATTCAATTTCCTCTGCATGTGGCAGAGAGAGGAGTTCAGGATGGCGAGCGTTTCCCTAAGCGGCGTGCACAAAGCCTTTGGCGACACGGTGATCTCCAGCGATATCAACCTGGAGATTGAGGAAGGGGAGTTCGTGGTGTTTGTCGGGCCATCTGGCTGCGGTAAATCAACGCTGCTGCGGATGATTGCCGGTCTGGAAGAGATCACCTCTGGCGAACTGAAGATTGGCAATCAGCGTATGAATGAAGTCCCGCCTGCTGGCCGTGGCATCGGGATGGTGTTTCAGTCTTACGCGCTCTACCCCCACCTTTCGGTGGCGGAAAATATGTCTTTCGGCCTCAAGCTTTCGCGCACCAAAAAAGAGGAGATAGAGCAGCGGGTGAATCAGGTTTCTGAAGTCCTGCAACTGGCTCATCTTCTGGAGCGGCGGCCAAAAGCGCTCTCCGGCGGCCAGCGTCAGCGCGTGGCGATTGGCCGCACGCTGGTGGCAGAGCCAAGGGTATTTTTGCTGGACGAACCGCTCTCTAACCTTGATGCGGCGCTGCGTGTGCAGATGCGTATTGAGATCTCCCGGCTGCACAAGCGGCTGAAGCGCACGATGATCTACGTGACGCACGATCAGGTTGAGGCGATGACGCTGGCCGACAAAATCGTGGTGCTTAATGCCGGGCGCATTGCGCAGATTGGTAAGCCGCTGGCGCTTTACCACTATCCAGCCAACCGGTTTGTGGCCGGGTTTATTGGCTCGCCCAGAATGAATTTCCTGCCGGTTAAAGTGATTGCCGCCGAGCCTGAGCGTGTACAGGTGGAACTGCCCGATCGCCAGTGGGTCTGGTTGCCTGTTGCAGGCAGCGACGTCACGGCGGGCAGCAATCTCTCGCTGGGTATTCGCCCTGAACACCTTTTACCGGGCGACAGCGCTGAAATCAGGCTTGCCGGTGAAGTGCAGGTCGTCGAACAGCTCGGTAATGAAACCCAGATCCATATCCAGATTCCGGCAATTCGTCAAAACCTGGTTTACCGCCAGAATGACGTGGTGCTGGTAGAAGAAGGTGCAACTTTCGCCATTGGCCTGCCGCCACACCGCTGTCATCTGTTCCGTGAAGACGGAACGGCCTGTCGCCGGTTACACCCGGAGCCGGGCGTTTAAATGCACCAGTCCCCCTACAGGAGAAGATGATGATAACAATACGTAATTCCTCCCTGGCGCTGGCAGTGGCCGCAGGCGTCCTTTCCACCCCGGCTATGGCCGTAGATTTCACCGGTTACGCCCGTTCCGGCATCGGCTGGTCTGGCAGCGGCGGTGAGCAGCAATGCTTTAAGGCGACTGGCGCAGAAAGCAAATACCGTCTGGGTAACGAATGTGAAACCTATGCGGAGCTGAAACTGGGGCAGGAAGTCTGGAAAGAGGGCGACAAGAGCTTCTATTTTGACACCAACGTAGCCTATTCCGTATCACAGCAGAACGACTGGGAATCAACCGATCCGGCTTTCCGTGAAGCGAACGTGAAAGGTAAAAACCTGATCGAATGGTTGCCAGGCTCCACCATCTGGGCAGGTAAGCGTTTCTACCAGCGTCATGATGTGCATATGATCGACTTCTACTACTGGGATATCTCGGGTCCTGGTGCCGGTCTGGAAGATATTGATGTCGGCTTCGGTAAGCTCTCCTTTGCGGCGACCCGCAACACCGAAAGCGGCGGCTCCTTTGGCTACATTGCGGACCAGCGTAATGAGCTGCCGACCTCCAACGACGTCTTTGACGTGCGTCTGGCCGGTCTGGAAACCAACCCTGGCGGCGTGCTGGAGCTGGGCGTGGATTATGGCCGTGCCAATGCGCGTGACGGCTACTCGCTGGACGATAACGCCACCAAAGATGGCTGGTTGCTGACCGCTGAGCATACGCAGAGCATCTATAACGGCTACAACAAATTCGTGCTGCAATACGCGGCTGACTCAATGACCGATCCGGGTACAGGCGCGGCGAACGGCCACTCTAACGGTTCAGCTATCAATAACAACGGCAGCATGCTTCGTGTGCTGGACCACGGTGCGATTGATTTCAACGACACCTGGAGCCTGATGTATGTGGCAATGTACCAGGATACGGATCGTGATAACAATAACGGCACCACCTGGTATACCGTGGGCGTGCGCCCGATGTACAAATGGACGCCAATCATGAGCACCCTGCTGGAAGCGGGTTATGACAACGTGAAATCCCAGCGTACCGGCGACCGCAACGGTCAGTACAAAGTTACCCTGGCGCAACAGTGGCAGGCTGGCGACAGCATCTGGTCCCGTCCGGCTATCCGCGTCTTTGCGACCTATGCCAACTGGGATGAGAAATGGGGTTATGACACCGACAGCGGCGTGAACAATGGTCTGGCAATGAATGACACCGGCGCGCGTACCTTCAGCCGTGGCAATGATGATGAAATAACCTTCGGCGCGCAGATGGAAATCTGGTGGTAAGTATTCTCTCATCTTCCGTGAAGCGGAGGTGTTGACCGGCCTTAGTTTCCCTGGGAGGTCGCAAAGAGTTCCCAGGGATAAGGTCAGTTTTGCCTTGCCGCCTCGTGAATGATTGTGCGGTAAGCGGCAAGTTGAGTCGTAAAGAAGATGTGCTGGCTGGCGGATCAGGTATCAATGGCCGCCAGCCTTCATGGTGATTTCAAAGGAAACAACAATGAAAAAGAATCTGCTGTCACTGTGTCTCTCCCTGAGCCTGCTGGCTGCTGCGCCCGCAGTGGTCTCTGCTGCTCAGCAGGATGCCGCTAAGGCCCCCACTCTTTCCAGCGAGCAGTTACGCAAACTCTCCTGGACACCGCTGGTTCCGCCAGTGACGCAGGATGTACAGCTTGGTAGCGGCGGCTCGCAGATCAATCAGGGCGAGATCCAGGGTGCCGTGGGCGCATTTGCCCTGCCAGCTGACCGTGGTTCGCTGGAGATCGTCTTAACCAGCGTGGTGACGGGCAAAACCGTCTATGCCCCGAACGTACTGGTACTGGATGAACAGATGCGTCCGGCAGCGTTCTATCCCAGCAACTATTTCCCCTATGAGAAGCCGGGCATCGTCTCCAGCGATCGCCTTGAAGGCACGCTGAAGCTCACCCCGGCGCTGGGGCAGAAACAGATCTACCTGCTGGTTTACACCACCAGCAAAGATCTGAGCGAGACAACGCAAATGATTAACCCTGCCAAAGCCTATGCGGCTGGCGTGGGCAATGCTGTACCCGATATTCCCGACCCGGTTGCCCGACACACCGCAACCGGCACGCTCAGTCTGAAAGTCACCGCCGAGCAGAAGGCGGGGAACGTGATGATAGGGCAGCTCTTCCCGTCATCGGATACGCCAGCGGCCGCTCCGGTCGTGGTGGGCAGTACGCAGGCTGCGGCGCCTGCGCCAGCCAAACCCGCAGAGCCGATGCTGGATGACTCTGACGCCTGGTTTAACAACGCTATTAAAAAGGCGGTGAAGGCAGGGGATGTGGACAAGGCGTTGAAACTGCTGAATGAAGCTGAACGGCTTGGCTCGAAAACGGCGCGTAAAACCTTTATCGAAAGCGTGAAGCAGTAAACTGCTGCGGTCATTCAGGGGCCAGGCAAGAAGTTTGCCAGCCTGTGCCCCTGAAGGGAGCCTTAAACAGAAAAATAGTCAGCGGCAGGAGCATTCATTTTCTCTGAATAATGCGGAGTTATTTTAAAAAAGCGGCTCTTATACTGCACAGTTAAACAAGCATTAACCCGCTCAATACTCAGCTGCATTCCCGCTTAACATCTCCTGCATATCAAGCACTGCCTTATTTTTCTCATTTTTTCGAATGGCGGCGTAGATATCGATATTTAACCGCTGCGAGGCATCATCAGTCAGCGCGCGGTAGCTTAATCCCTCCTGATTAAAGGTGCATTTTGACTGCGGCATCAGGGCAAAGCCCTTGCCCCTGGCTATATGAGTCAGCATAACGAGAGAATCATCAGGCTCTTTAACTTTTTTAAGCGTGACGGCAAGCCTGCTGAAATAGCCTTCGCACTTATCATAAAACGAAGGATTGGCGCTTCTGGCAAACCAGAAAAGCGGTAAATCACTCACCTCTTCCAGTGAGACCTTCTCTTTCAGGCTGGCAGGATGCATGGCGGGCAGAGCCATAAACAGGGGTTCGCGGCAGACCCAGCGGTACTGCACGGCATCTTCATGGCCTGCACCTTTTTCCCCCGTGAGCACGAGGTCAAGGGTGTTTTTAGCCAGGCACTGCAACAGTTGGGCAGAGGTGAGATTGGGTGTTTCAACATCATCTTCCGCATTGAGTCTGGCCAGCTGTTGGTTTAATGGCTCTACAAACTCAAAATTCAACGTCCGGGTAAGGCCGATGCGCAGACGCGCTACTGTTGCCAGCGAGTCCGATTTTAACCCATAAAGTTCCGCCAGAATGCTCTCTGCCCTGGCCACAAGGGCACGTCCTGCTTCCGTTAAACTCACCTCGTGCGTACTCCGGCTGAACAATTGTTCCCCCAGCACCCTTTCCAGGCATTTAATCTGTCGGGTTAACGGCGGCTGAGTCATACAGAGCCGTTCAGCCGCGCGGCGAAAGTTAAGTTCATGGGCCACCGCAAGAAAGCACTGGAGTTGCTTTACGCTGGGAAGATTGCTGCTGATAAGGTGCGCTGCTGTCGCCATAGAATCCATCCTGCCATTTAACGCCATCAGTAAAGCAGTTGCCGTGCTGATAATGAAGAGAATATACCGGGATCACCCGGTATATTTATGATGAACGCTGTTATCAGGCGTTAACGCCTTTCATCCCCTCTTCAGAGTACCGTCCGCCTTTAATCTCAACACGCTGATGAATGCCATTAAGTAATGCAACATCCTTTTTATCCAACACAATATCAGCGGCACCGGCATTTTCAGCCAGATAATGGCTCTGCTTAGTGCCGGGAATGGGAACCAGTTTGTCATACTGAGCCAGAAGCCAGGCCAGTGCGATCTGTCCGGCTGTAGCGCTGTATTTCTCTGCCAGAGGCCGGATAACCTCAAGCAGTTGAGCGTTATGATCGAGGCTGGACTGCGCAAAGCGCTCATTGTTTTTGCGGAAATCACCCTCTGCAAAATCGCTGTTCTTAAGGTATTTACCGGTCAGGAAGCCTCTGCCGAGCGGCGAGTAAGGAACCAGTCCGATATCCAGCTCTTTCACTGCTGGCAGGATTTCATCTTCAATATCGCGGGTCCATAACGAATATTCCGTTTGCAGCGCACTCAGCGGGTGTACGGCATGCGCCCGATGTAGAGTGGATGCGGAGACCTCGCAAAGACCGATATGATTTATTTTGCCCTCTTTCACGAGCTGGCTCAGGCAGGCCATGCTTTCTTCGATGGGAATCGCCTGGTTCACCCGGTGAAGGTAAAACAGGTCGATTCGCTCCACGCCAAGCCGTTTAAGAGAGGCGTTACAGCAGCGGGTAATGTAGTCGGGTTGATTATTGATGGTGCGGGCATAGGCTTCGTCAGGCGAGCGGTCGATGCCGCACTTGGTGGCAATGTTGAACCTTTCCCGTGTCGCCTTATCCAGACCGGCAAGAAAGTGGCCAATCAGCCGCTCGTTATGACCCCGGCCATAGAGGTCCGCCGTATCGATAAAGGTAATATCCAGGTCGATAAGTTTGTGCAGGAGTTGCAGGGAGTTGTGGTCATCTGTTTCGCCATAAAATTCGCTTAACCCCATGGCGCCATAGCCAACAGAACTCACGGTCAGATCCTGAGAGAGATTGCGGGTTTTCATCGTGTCTCCTTTTGTTGAGTTTCCCGATTGTTTCACCCCGCTGACCCTGACTGAATTCCCATTTTCGTGATGCCAAAAAGGTATCACCTTGCTGAAGGTTACGGCTGCCAGCGCTGCAAGGCGCGGCGAAGCTGGCGTGAAGAGGAGAAGCCGGCAGATAAAGCAGCTTTTTCTGCCCCTTCACCCTGCTGTAAGCGCTGTTGTGCAATCGCTATCCGCAGCTGCTCGTGATAATCCCGCACGCTGATCCCCAGATGCTGCCTGAACAGACGCGTCAGATGGCGCGGGCTGACATGGACCCGCCCGGCAATCTCCTCCAGCTGCCACTCCTGCTCCGGATGCACCACCAGTAAATCCTGCGTGCGATGGATAGCGGGATGCATATGGTTGCGGTAGCGCAGCCACGGCGAAAGCTGCGGATCGTCGCCCGAACGCCGGAAATAGATCACCATTTCCCGCGCCACGTTCAGCGCCGTCTGCGAGCCGCAGAGCTGATGAATAAGGTGTAAGGAGAGGTCGATGCCTGCGGTGATCCCTGCGCTGGTCCAGATGCCACGATCTTCCACAAAGATGCGGTTTTCCTTAACGATAGCCGCAGGATCGCACTTTTTCAGCCGATCTATCACTTCATGGTGGCTGGTACAGTGCACGCCGCTCAGCAGGCCCGCTTTAGCCGCAAGAATGGCCCCCGAACAGATGCAGATCAGCGTGATGCGCTGCGCATGGATATCCGGCTGCTGCCGCATCAGCCAGTGACGCGCCGCGATGCCTTGCGGCGTATCAAAGCAGGTGGCAGAGTCATGCACGCCAGGCACCACCAGCAGGCTGCCAGCGGGAAGCCTGTCGGGCAGCGGCTCGATGCGGCTGATGCTCATATCGGTAGAGGTCATCACGCTCTCCTCCGGGCCGAAATAACGCAGCGCAAAGGCACCGCCTGCCAGCTTCAGCGTCTCTGCCGGGCCGGTCACATCCAGCGAGACGACGCCGGGCACCATTAAAAACCACACCGGGACAGTCATGTTATGGCAGCTCCTGTAGGCACTCCTCCACGCTCTGGACGGAGGCGAAACGGTTGATCAGCACGGCTTCAGTACGGTGACGGAGGTCAGCGATACTCAGCGTGATGCGGTTATGGCAAACAGGGAAGGTCAGCGTTGCTTCGGTCACAAACGTCACCTTATAGCCGAGATCTGACGCGACGCGGGCGGTGGTTTCACAGCACTGTTCGGTGCGCAGACCGCTGATAATCAGATGATCCACCTTCTGCTCCTGTAACCACTCCTGCAACCCCGATTTGGTCAGGGCATTGTGGACGCGCTTGTACACCGTTTTCACCGCTTTGTGGTTCAGAAAGGGCAGGCGTACCAGCAGACCCGAGTCCCGCGAGAACGCGCCATCTTCTTCCTCATGGAACACATCCACAATCGGGATACCACGAACGTGGCAGCCGCCGATCAGCGCGGAGAGGCTGCGTTCAAAGGCGGGCATCTCGACAGTATCCTGATAGCCACGATGATAGAAGGACTGCTGCGCGTCAATCACTAAAAGCACGGTATTGGACATTTCTGGACTCCTGACTGAATGGGTGTGACCCAATGATGGCGGGAAACCATAGCAGACAGAAGGCCAAAAACGGACATGATGCTGTCGGGGCGAGACGAGTCAATTTGATGAGGTGAAAAAGGAAGGACATAAAGGGTAACAGGGATGAAAATCAGCGGCGATGCACGCCGGTTAAAGCCGGGGGCTGATGCACCAGGCTTGCCGCCTTGCCTGCGCTGCGCTCTTTGAGGCTAAAGCCTGCGCAAATGCCAGCGTGGTGCCTGTAATTCGTTTATGTGCGTAAGCCCCACCGTTGAAAGCAGGCCTCAACGTCGCGAGGAGATTTCAGCAGCAGCTTTGGAAGTCTGACATGTTCGTACACTCTCTTATGATGCAGGCGGTTTTTAGGGGCAATTAAGGTGATGTATTTTATCATCTCCCAGCTGACATTTTCTCTGCCTGTTCTGAGACCACCGATCCTCGGAGTGGAGGAGTAACATCTGCGAATGTATCGCAGCAGACCTACTGTTACCGGTACATCAAGGAGAATCAAACCTGTGGCGCGGGCAAGCCGCTCTGCTGCGCATTTCGTATAGTTACCCTCTATGACCCATCTTTCCTGACTAACTGCATCTGCATGTAAGCGAAGAAACTCTGCATGATCACGGGGAACCCAGTTTGTGTCCGGAAGATGATGAAGTTGATCAAGATGAACGACAGGAAGGGCCGTCTTGCGGGAAATAGCGTCAGCGAGCGTTGATTTTCCACTGTTTGAAGGACCCATAATGCATATGCGCGGGCCAAGCTCTTCTAATGAATCGGGTGTGTTCACAAAATTTCCTCGGGCGAATCCCTGTTAAGTCTTTAACCACCACGGCGTACTCCCCTGATATTCTCTGCGGCTCCCGACAAAGAGCGATCGCCAACCTGCTGCGCTAACCAGCAAGCCGCCGAACTTCTGCGGTTGGCTCTGTTTCTGCACGGCAAGCGCCCTCTCTGGAGAAGGGTGTAGTCTATTCTTTTCACTGGAAAAAAATCCACCGAAGCCAAATTGCATGACTTCAGTGAGCACCCGGTTCGCCGCCTCCCGGAAGAAGTTGATTTCTTTACGGCGCTGTAATGTACAGGTATTCCGCCAGCAGCTTACTGTTAATGGTTTGCCTGATGAGGCTGATATGGACAATGTCATCCAGGGCACTGTAAAAATCAATACAGAAAGAGGCCCCTTATGGCAGGGATTTTCTGTTTTTTTCCGCTATCCCAACTTTCTGACTGAGTCTGCACTCATTTACCTTCAAAAAAGTTTTCCGGTAGCTGCCCCGGAGCCATGTTTATCACCTCATTATTATCCGGGCCTTCATTTTTCATATAAGTTACTTCGGCAAACTCCGGGATGATCACATAGGGATAGGCAGGGCCTTCATCGCGGAAGCGATGCATATCATCAATAAACTCATTCTGGTAACAGATAGTTTTTTCAGGATGCTGACCTTCTCCGGCAATCCACTGAGGAAAAAATATCGTGCCATGCACCAGCTTACGGTTGATATCAAATAACAGACTTACACAAGTGCCAGTGGGTTCATGCCAGTCAACTTTATAAATACCTGGTGCGAACTGAATGGCATGCATTTTCTGATCAGTAACCCAGCGTCCCCCTACCAGCCCCTGATGAATACGGTAATCGCACGTCTGATCGTTGCGGGCATACCATTCATATTTCCATCCATTATCGTAGGTATAAACAAAATGCGTACCAGTGAATAGTGAGAGATCATTTGAAAAATTTTTCAGCGAGTCGGCAGACATAATTATCCTCACTCATAGTGTGGGTAACGGGGGTTTTACATAATCATTGTGTTAACACCGTTTTTATCAATTGCACCCTCAGTGCAATATCCAGTATGGCCTCAATTTCTGCGGGAGCCATTTTTAGCAACAGTAAAAATAAAAAATCACATTCGCCAATAATGATAAAAATATCCGCCAGTAAATCAGGAGGTTAATGAGCTTCCGACAGGATTCATTTACAGGGAATAGCGTGTTTAGAGAAGCAGAGATACCTCCAGATCGGGATCTTAATCCAACTTTATTGCTATTGGCAGCATTAAGTTTCTGTAAATTGCCTTTAATAGGGTTTAATGTTTTTTGAAGAGACAGTGATGTTTTTTATGGTCACTAAAAAAATTTATAGCTACCTTTTATCAGGTACGAATAAATAGAGGTGTTCACTATAATTTTATTCCGCGACCATAAACGGTGCGGCTCGATCCTTTTAAACCGAATAGCAGGATACTCTTCTATGAACTTGCTTCATGAAGTTTTTCGTCTGTCTCCGGAACTTGCCTTATTTCTGTCACTTGCCATTGGTACATGGATTGGAAAGCTGAAACTGGGTGCATTTCAGCTGGGCGGTGTTGCAGGTGCTTTGCTGATTGCCGTATTAATTAGCCAGGTTGGGATCACTATTGACAGCGGAATAAAGAACGTTTTGTTTGCCGTCTTTATTTATGCTGTGGGCTTTGAAAGCGGCCCTAAATTTTTCTCATCACTGGGGCGACGAACGCTCCGTGAAATCGCGCTGGCATTAATTCTGGTGATAACCTCGCTGGGTACTGTGGTCGCTATGGCTAAATTTTTTGCGCTTGATAAAGGCATTGCGGCTGGCATTGCGGCCGGAGCGCTTACCCAGTCAGCAATTATTGGCACCGCCAGTGCAGCGATAGCCAAACTCGGCCTGGATCCCGCTCAGCTGCAACAAATGCAGGGAAACGTGGCGGTAGGTTATGCCGTAACCTATATCTTTGGCTCTCTTGGCGCCATTATCATTTGCGTTAATATTCTGCCCAAAATAATGGGGCGATCTATTCGTGAAGATGCCATAAAAGCTGAACGGGAGATGATGCAGGGCGCTCCTTTGCTGGCTCCAGGCCAGCAGCCTGCGCTGCCGGAGCTGGTGGGACGAGTCTTTCTTGCCGGGCCAGCCGGCGGAAAAACGGTGGCACAAATTGAAGCCACAGCGGCCCCGCTTTTTCCTGTCACGCTGGAGCGCCTCAAACGCAAAGATAAAGTCATTTCAGTCGTACCGGATATGCAGCTTAACGAGAGTGATGTGTTGCTGTTAGTCGGACGCCGGAAAGGCATTATTTCACTGGTGCCTTTTCTCGGCAGAGAGCTGGATGCCGACGAAGGACCAGAGATGATCATGCAATCTGCTGAGGTCCTTCTGACCAATACGGCTCTGACTGGAAAATCGATTGGCCAGTTGCGCACTCAAATTTCAGGAGATGTGCGACACGGTATCTTTGTCACCGCGCTTCGACGTGGTGACACTCTGCTCCCGTTTAAAGACGATACGGTCATTCAGCATAACGATGTGGTCACCCTGTATGGCAGTGAACAGGATATCCAACGGGCTGTAGCATTAGCCGGGCCTTCCCTGATCAAAAGCGCCAAAACAGATCTGATGTTTCATGGCTTCGGCCTTTCTGTAGGGCTGCTGCTGGGTCTGTTGGTGCTGCGTATCGGCTCTGTCCCGCTTACGCTTGGTAGCGGCGGTGGTGCGCTTTTATCCGGACTCCTGTTTGGGTGGTACCAGGCGCGAAAGCCTTTGACCGGCAATATGCCCATTCCTGCTTCAGGATTGCTGCGTGATTTAGGCCTTGCCGGTTTCGTGGCGGTGGTGGGTTTGCAGTCTGGTTTACAGGCCGTACACACCGTCCGCGATAACGGCCTTTCAATATTTCTGATAGGCATCGTCGTGACGGTGGTGCCGCTGATGATCACCCTGTTTATTGGCCGCTATCTCCTGCGCTACGACAACACCGCGGTTTTTGCCGGGGCGCTGGCCGGAACACGCAGCGCGAACCCCGCCTTTGGTGAAATTCTTGATAAGGCAGGTAACGCCATTCCTACCGCACCCTTTGCCGTGACCTACGGATTGGCAAATGTCTTCCTGACCCTGTTGGGTCCACTCATTATTGCCCTGGTCTGAACCACTCGTTAAACAACCCCGTTGTTATCAGGAGAGTTTTACCATGTCTAATCCTTACGAGAAATATGCTGCGCTCAGCCCGTTTGAACTGAAAGATGCGCTGATTGATCTGGCTTCCAGTAAAACCGATCGAATAATGCTCAACGCAGGCCGGGGAAATCCAAACTTTCTCGCCACGCTTCCCCGCCGTGCTTTTTGGCGACTTGGCTTATTTGCCACTGAAGAAGCTGAGCTTTCCTACTCCTATTTGCCGCACGGAATTGGCGGATTGCCTCGACTGGATGGCATTGAAGCACGCTTTGATGCCTTTCTCTCACGAGAGCATCATCAGCCAGGGGTGGCTTTTCTTTCCAGGGCGGTGAGCTATGTACGTGATCAGCTGGGCCTTTCCGCCCCGGCATTTTTGCATGAAATGGTGGAGGGTATTTTAGGCGCAAATTATCCTGTCCCACCCCGCATGCTCAGAGTCAGCGAAAAGATTACCCGCGAATATATTGTCAAAGAGATGATAGGGGGTTTGATTTCAGCAGAGGATGTCAATTTGTTCGCGGTAGAGGGCGGAACCGCAGCAATGACTTATCTTTTCAATACTTTGCGCACCAACGGGCTGATAAAAGCTGGAGATAAGGTGGCGATGGGTGCTCCAATCTTTACCCCTTATATTGAAATTCCCCGGCTGGAAGATTATCGGCTTGAGAGCGTGATGATTAACGCTTCTCCTGAGCAAAACTGGCAATATCCAGATGAGGAACTCGACAAGCTACTTGATCCCGATATTAAAATATTCTTCTGCGTTAATCCGAGTAATCCGGCCTCGGTTAAGATGGATCAGCGCAGCCTGGAAAAAATGGTGAGGATAACAGAACAGCGACCGGACCTGATTATTCTTACCGACGATGTTTATGGCACCTTTGCCCAGGACTTTAAGTCACTTTTTGCAACGTGCCCGAAAAATACCATTCTGGTTTACTCTTTCTCGAAATATTTTGGTGCAACCGGATGGCGTCTTGGCGTTATTGCCACTCATCAGCAGAATATTATTGACGAAAAAATAGGTGAACTCGGCGCGGACGAAAAAAACCGCCTGGCAGAAAGATATGGCTCGCTTACGCCTGACGTAGCGTCAATGAGTTTTCTTGATCGCGTCGTCGCCGACAGCCGTAGCGTAGCGCTCAATCATACAGCCGGGTTATCCACGCCTCAGCAGGTACAAATGGTGTTGTTCAGTCTGTTTGCCCTGATGGATGGTGAGAACGGCTATAAAATGGCGGTATCAGAAATTATCCGTCGCCGTCAGGCCGTGCTGTACCGTGAGTTGGGCATTTCCCATACCGAGGATAGTGACGCAGTAGATTATTATACTCTGCTTGATCTTGAAGCTATCTCGCGCCAGGTATATGGCGACGATTTTGCCCTCTGGGTCCGGAAAACGCTTAATCCAACCGACTTACTGTTTCGAATCGCTGAAGAGACCGGCATTGTTATGTTGCCTGGTTCTGGCTTTGGCACCCAGCAACCCGCCGGTCGTATTTCTCTGGCTAATCTTAACGAATATGAATATGCCGCTATAGGTAAAGCGCTGCGAAATATGATGGAACATTACTACAGGGAATATAGCCTTGAAGCAGACAACCCCTCAGCTAACCCCTAAAGCGAGCCGTGCTTTAAAGCAGTACATAAGGTGAATTTACCTTCAGGCCAGGTATGGGTCTGAAGGTGGAATAATCACCTGCATCAGGGTTCACCTTTTGTACCTGAGTGAAAAAGGGAGCATTCACTTATTACCAGATACTTCCCTTGCAGAGCAGCCAGGAGCGAAAAGCGGGCGTTATGTACGAATTGGAAAGGGCAATAAAGCTTCTACTCATCTCTGCAATTCAGTTTGCGTATTGGCCAAAAAATAGCTCCAGAGCACGGGCAACGGCTTCGGGTTGTTCTTCTGGCTGGAAATGGCCGCAATCAGTAATTTGCTGACTGTAGATCTCATCGCCAAATGCTCTCAGGGTAGCGGCCATATCAGGAACAGACCCCTGGTCAGCGGAGAGACCCAGAACCGGCATAGTCAGGCGCCGCTGTCTGGCGAATTCAGCATTTTGCGCAGCTGAGCGTGACAGCGCCCGGTAAAACGCCAGCCCAGCCCGCAAGCCACCCGGTGCTTTAAGTAAACGCTCATATTCCGCAATTTCAGCCTCGCCATAACAACGGTAATTAACCGTTTTTTCGCGGAAAAACCATTCCAGATAAATGCGTTCACGTCCTGCCAGCAAAGCTTCTGGCAGGTCAGCTACGGCATGGAAGGAAAAATGCCAGGTTTTCCATGACTTGTCAGAATCCGACGGCAATTTATCCGGCAGCGATACGCCTGGAATGCCAGCGTCCATCAAAGTCATAGCCCGTATTTCATCGCCGTACATCATGGCATAGGGAAAGGCGACCCAGGCACCTACATCGTGGGCTGCAAGAAAGTAGGATCCTAATTCTAAAGAGGCGACAAAAGCATGGAGCCGCGTGGCAACGGTTTTTGTGTCGTAACCGGAAAGGGGCTTGTCTGTGTCACCTTGCCCTGGCAAATCGATAGCTATAATGTGGTATTTGTCTGCCAGATGGGACATCACATGACGCCAGGCAAACCAGCTTTCAGGGAAGCCAGCCAGGAGTACTAACGGAATTCCATCCTGGCGGCCGCCGGTCACATAGTGAAAGCGCAGGCCAGCTGCACGGGTAAAATGATGGCTGAACCCTTCGGGCGCATCAGGAAGCATGAAAGCAGACATAATGAATTCCTAAAGTAGGAGCACACTGCCAGCCAGCAGCAGAGCCGCAGCGATGGCGCGTTGCAATGTAATGGGATGAGGTGTAAGACCAAACAGGCCAAAACGGTCCAGCACCATAGAAAAGAGTACCTGTCCGGCGATCGCTAAAGCGACCATAGCCGCTGCGCCCAGACGCGGAGTACAAGCGGTTACGCCGGCCAGCGTCACCACGCCGCAAAGCCCGCCAATCCAGGCCCATAAGGGGAGCGCCTGCAAATTTGCACCGCGTGGTAAGGCCCCGGTTATCACCATACCGGCAATGAAAAGCACCACTGCTGAAATCAGCGCCGATGTAGTGGCTGCCCACACCGGTGAACCGAGAGCATGGCCCAGACGGGTATTGCAGACCGCCTGCAACGGCAACATAGCCCCGGCGAGAATGGCAACAATGACGAACGCAAACATGACTTACTCCAGTAGCTTCAGCGCCTGCATCACAAAGTCTTCGCCATCGCCGGTCAGGGTTGAAACCTTGCCAATTACACGCATCCCTTGCAGCAACGCCAGTATCACTGCGGCGGCGGCGGTTACGTTAGTTGTCATGGCAATGGACCCGTCTTGTTTCCCCAGTTTAATCAAGTCTTCAAGAGCAGCCCGACGCTTCGATAATTGCTTGCCTAAGTCCCCGGCAACAGCGCCAAGCTGGTCGATCTGGGTGAGACCGGTAACCACCATACAGCCGAGCTTGCCGTCTCTTCCCTGGCTGAGTTCAACATAATCCCGCAACAGTTCAGCGATTTTGTCTTTGCCGTTAGCCACCTGTTCCAGTCGTGTTTTCAGACGTTCTTCCCGAAGCGACACATAACGGTCCAGAGCCATGGCAAAGACCCCTTCTTTGTCTTTATAGGCTTTGTAAATGCTGCCAGTGGTGAGGCCAGTGGCTGCGGTGATGTCACTGATACTGACGCCGCTAAAACCCCGGCTGCGAAAAAGCGTAATAGCCCCGTCAAGGAAGGCCTCTTCGTCAAAAACCCGTGGGCGCCCCCTGGAGGGTTGCGCAGTAGCGCTGAGGGAAGGTGATTTCATAACTAACCTTTATTTAGGTAACGATCATTTCCTTTTTAAGCCAAAGGGGGCTTACTGTCAAGAAAAGGTGAATCAACAATGCCTTGAACTGCTCTTAACGAATTAACGCAGGGATTGGGATGACGGCTTCTGGTACAGAGCAGCCAGCATACAGAGAGGCGGCTATCAACAGGAGGCGGACGTTGAGAATATCGTTTTTTAGCAGGATAAACTGATCAGGCCTTGCGACACTTCGCGAGGCCTTTTGCGGTTTTAAAGCGATGGATGTAGCCCTTTTACCGGGCTGACAGCTTCAAGCAGTGAAGCGATATGCAGAATAGTTCTCTCTGCATGCCATTTGCCAACAATCTGAATGTTAACAGGCATGCCCTCATGACTTCTGCCAAACGGAAGCGCTATGCCGGGTAAGCCCGTCACGTTCAGAGGGACTGTCGCGCCCTGGAGATAAGTAGCATCAACTTCCTGTCCGTCAATGACAAACCGATCTACGCCGTGCTTGTGGGCAGGAATGGGCAGTACATGCGTGATAAGCGCATCATACTGTGAGAAGTATTCTGCAAAGCCATCCCGTAACCTTTCCGCCGCCTGTTCAGCATCAATAAAATCAGCCACAGAAGTATCCGGCAGAGACAGCATCGTCTTCGCCATTTTATAAAGTTCGTCCGGCCTGCGGCCTGCGGTAGCTGCCGCAAATGCGGGCTTCATCTCCATAACGTGGATTCGGTTAAAAACATCCAGCGCAAAATCCCGCTCCAGCGCCGGTATACCTACATGCTCCACCACTACGCCGGGTCCCTGTAGCGCTTCTGCCGCTGACTTCACTACCGCAGCGACCTGCGGATCAACCGGACCAAAGCCCGGTCCGGTCATCCAGCCAATGCGAAGCGGTCGCGATGAACTAAACGGCAGGCCGTCCTGATAAACCGGCGCGCTGCTGGAAAAGGCATCGTGCCCGTCCGGTCCCGCCAGCTGTGAGAAGGCCAGAGCGAGATCGCGTACAGAACGGGCCATAGGCCCCACATGCCAGAAGCGGCGAGGTGCGCGCGGCCAGATACCCGTCATAGGCACGCTGCCGTGCGTTGCTTTCATGGAGGTGATCCCCGTCTGCGCAGCGGGGCCACGCACTGAAATGGCCAGGTCGGTTCCCAGCCCCAGCGGAGACATTCCCGCAGCAATAGCTGCTGATTCGCCTCCGCTGGAGCCGCCAGGCGTGCGGGTCAGATCCCAGGGATTGTTGGAACGCCCGGAAAGCAGGTTATCGCTCTCAATCCAGTATGAAAATTCCGGCAGGTTAGTTTTTGCCAGCAGGATGCCGCCTGCATTTTTGAGACGCGCCACGCTGGTGGCGTCCTCAGCGGGAAGACGATTTTTAAAAATGGGTGAACCGCGCTGTGTCAGTACACCGGCGGTATCTATCGAATCTTTCGCCGTAAAGGGCACGCCATGCAGGGGAGGGAGATTGTCTCCTCTCATCACGGCGGCTTCCGCCGCAACGGCATGTTTCATGGCATCCTCTGCCAGCGTCACAATGGCATTAACATCCGGATTGGTTGCTTCAATCCGGTCAATATGCGCCTGCATAACTTCCACCGGTGAGATTTCGCGGCTGCGGATCAGGCTGGCTAATTGGGTTGCGTCTGAATAAAAGATCTCTTTGCTCATGATTGGCTCTCTTAATGAATTATCTAACTAACGTTTGGTAGGTAAACAGTAGGCGCCGGAAATCGCCTTGTCAATACCTACCTAACGTATGTTAGAATAAACCGCTATTCCTCAGGAGAAAGATGATGAGCAAGACATCCAGAGATGAAATCTTAAATGCGGCCCGCCTGACGGCGCAGGCTCATGGTTATACCGGTCTGAATATTCGCGGTCTGGCTGATGAAGTCGGGATAAAAGCAGCCAGCATTTATCACCACTTCGCCAGTAAAGCAGAGTTAGGTGCGGCGGTAGCGCAACGATACTGGGAAGATACAGCGCGTGACCTGGCAGTATTGCGGGAAACAGAGGGCGATGCGCTGAAAAGCCTGAGCCGTTACCCGCATATTTTTCGCCGTTCGCTGGAAAGTGATAACCGGCTCTGTATGGGCAGCTTTATGTCCGCCGAGTATGACGACCTGCCGGAACCGGTGAAAAAAGAGGTACAGAAATTCGCAGACGTAAACGTTGCCTGGCTGGAAACGCAGCTTCAGGAAGCAGGTTTCATCACTCCTGAAGAGAGTGAAAAACGGGCGCGTGCTATTTTTTCCGCCATTGCTGGCGCTCAACTGATGGCCAGAAGCCGGAACGATATCACTCTTTTTGACGAGCTTATTGAGGCCTATTCACAGGCAGGCTTGCTGCCTTCCGCGCGCAGGTAAATATGATGAAATCTGGAGCGGGCGTTTACAGCAGAAGCTATACGTAACGGTATAACCTGAACCAATATTTCCGTGGGATGATTGCCAAAAAAAACAGGACTCTAAAGAGTCCTGTTGTGCGTTTTTTATCGCGCAATTCGTGAGGCGCTGGCAGCGTTAGCAGCAGCCAACTTACAGTCGGTTACTGGCCTTAACCAGTTCGTTATATGATCTTAAGACTCGCATCGGCGAACCGCCCACCATCCAGCCAGTGTTGCCGGGACTCTCTATCAGTGACTGCTCGCCATGGCTGTAAGGCGTTTTGTCACGCAACCGGCGCATGAGATCTTTACTGTCTTTCAGAAAACTTTCGGCATTGTCCATAACGATCGACCAGCCGATCGGCTTACCAGGCTCGCTGGCCGTAGCCTTATCTGCCTCAGCCAGCAGCGCGCCATAGGCGTTGATCGCTTTGGTGACTTCGGCAATATCAGGCGCCTGAGCGTCAAGCTGCGTTGCCAGCAGTTTCCCCTGAGTGATTAACGCCAGACGGTAGTAGCTGATATGGCGTCCCTCAGATTTTTCAATCTCAACGAGTTGCGCGGCGGACAGGGCATTGGTCTCCTTCTCCACTTCAGCACCGTAGACGTCGCTGGAGTGGATAAAGTTTTTGAAAGCCATTATCAGCGGTTGGTGCATTTTCTTACCCTGCGCGAAACCATCATCCTTGTAATCTTCCTGGCTGTAATAGAGATGGGCTTGCGACACTAACGGAGCCAGCGTGGTCAAATCAGCCAGATACTGTGTGGCCGCCGCGTCCAGCGCTGGCATGGCGGGCTTTGCCTTTGATGCCTGCGGAATAGCCTGGGTACAGCTCTCCAACTCATAGGGGGCGAGACTACCCAACACGTTGACATTGCGCTCCCTGCCCGTTGGCCCCTTTTCCACATCAGCAATCCAGCTGACATAACGCTGCGCACTGCTGCGTGCCGCTCCATCGGCGGTGTTGTAGCATTTCACATAGAAATTCAATTTGGTGCCAGTCTGTGCGGTGACATCCTCTGCAACCGGGTTGGAAGCAGCCTGTGGTACTGGCTTTCCATCCGTTGTGTCATTGTTGTCGCATGCTGCCAGCGGCAAAAAAAGTGCGCTCGCCAATATTGCTGGTATGACAGTCCTGATCGCTTTATGAAACACAATAGTTCCTTTATGGGTAAGTTATAAAAACGGTTGCAGCCTTAAGTTATGGCCCCTGAATCAATCGCCCACGAATAATGGCGAGAGTAGGGGCATTGATTACGAATCTTGTGCTGTAACCGTCGCTTGTTGTGTCAGCAGCGCCCGTACCGTCTGATGTCGGTGCCAGTAATAGCCCAGCGTATTCTTGAAATTATCAATCTCCTTTTTCAGTCCCGGCAGGCGGATTTCACTGCGTTTTTTGCCGAGCGTATTCGTTTGCATATGTCGTACATACAAAGTATCTCTGCCGAAGCTGCGGATAACATTGAGGTCTTTAACATTATCCCATTCCAGTAGCTCAGTCGTTTGCGGCTTCACAATACCCTGCCAGGTAATTTCTATCTGCGAGCCATCTTTTAGCGTAAAGGGAACATTCGGGAAATGTTTAAGCACCAGCGCGGTCTCAGTTTCTCCCGTGGGCTGATAGCGCCAGGCCAGGCTCTCTTCATGCGCAGAAGAGAAATCGCGTTCATATTTCTGCCACAGTTGTTGTTCAATAAGATCGGCAACAGGCATTAAATCGACCCAACTCTCTGTGGGGAGTTCGGCTGCTACAGCGGCATACCCGATCTCTTCCACGGAATAGCCCACATTACGCATCCTTTCCGTCAGCGGCGGGTGTGAATCAAACGGATGCGGCACATTCTGTTCCCGCATCATGCTGATAAATTCTGAGGAGGTCACATGTTGCGACAGACCAACAGCGATCGCTTTACTGATCCCCAGTTCATTCTCATGCAGTAAGTTATTTTCAAAGAGGTTTCGTTCTACTTCGTTACGGTAACTCGCATATGCTGAGACTTTGATTAAGGATTCAATTATCGCGGCGGGTGAGGTAAGCGTGGAGGCATTGCGATCGGCCACGAATTCACGCTCACGGCTGTTACGCTGCCATGCCAGTTCAAAGAGTATGCGATACAGATAGAGCGGATAGAACACGATAAGCGTGGCCACATTCTGGCCCATCAGCTGCATATAGAGATCGAAATGGTGTAGCTTCGGCCCCAGTAACGCGCTCGAAGCGGTGTCCCCTTCATGCAGGTGAGTCAGCTCATGCACCATGACACCATCAGCCTGCACGGTGGTGAGCTGGCGCAAGAGAGGAATACTGACGTAGAGTTTACGGCCCGTTAACGGGTGCTGATTAATGCTCAGCGGCGCTTCTGTCACGTAAAAATTCGTGTCAATACCGGCAATAATATGGTCCGGCGGAGAGGTGCCCACCCTGGCGGCCAGCGCATCAATGCGTGACCAGAGAGCAGGAGCTGCTTCGCGGAGCACTACTTCGCCTTCGACACTCTCTTCAGGCGGAAGCTTTTTAAAGATGCCCTTGATCATGTAGTACATACCGGCCAGCACCAGCAGGCCCACTGCCATCACCAGCTTTGGATAGTAAGTTTGCGTGAAGAAGGCTGTCCCCCAGAAAGAGATCCATACCAGCATAGCTCCCTGCACTATTACCTCCAGTGAACACACCAGCATCAGGAACCGACGCGCCAGCGTCAGACTCAATAGCTGGCTCCGGCGGTTTCTGAAGGCCAGTGCGCTGAGCAACAGTACCATCAGCAGCACTATGCCGCTGGCGATCAGGGTCCAGAAGGCCACTTTATCCATCATAGAGAACTGCCACAGTTCCGATTTTGGCGCGCAGACTGCGTTTTTATAATCGAGCAGATCGTCAGTGACCGGCCCGCAGACGCTGGAAGGGGGATTCTGTTGCAGAAAATCTGTGAGTTTACCTACATCCTGATTTTGTCCCCGCGCATCCTCAATAAAAATCTGCGTATATTGCTGATTAAGCGAATTGTTACCGTATTCAGCAAAAACTAACGTGATGGCTGGGATAAGAAACAGCGTGAACAAAAGCCAGAAAAACACCTTTGCATAACCCTTTTTCAATTCCGTTATTTTTTTCAAAATAATAAACTCATTCAATGTTGGTGGAAGGGATAAGCTGCTTTTATCAGAATGTTCCGGAAAATACCCCTGGGCAAAGGAAATACTTGAAATCCGTCTCAGCATGCTTTGCATGTATTATGAATATGTTTTCTCAGAAAGGATCATATTAAGATATTAATGGCTGAGTTAAACGCTATGCAGGTAAGAAATTTCTATTATGGTGTTTTTCTCTCTCTAAAGACGGTTTTTTGAAACAATCGTATGGGGGGCGGGATCGGCAAAGCGAATGCGAAAAAGTAATAATAACAGTATTAAATCCGTGACCTGAATCCCCTCGCTATAATGAAAGGAATATGTTAATTTTTACGCGAAGCTTACCTCTCCCTACAAAAAACAAGGATAAATAAGATGATAGTCTGGAGCGGCGTTGGTTTTTTTATTGCCCTGCTTATTTCCGTTTCTTATGTATTATGCAAATGGCTGGTTGATATTTTTTATTATGATGGCTATTTTTTAACCCACCTGTGGGCAACAGGTGTTACCTTGATTCTTTCAGCCATACTTTGTGCGGCTTTGGTCTGGGTACTCCGGCAGGAGAAATGGCTGGATGCGCTGGCAAAAAAAACGCAAAGCCGGCCAATGATAGCGCCGGAAAAAACACATAATTTCTTTTTTATTCCTGTTCTGTACTGGCCAGTCATTCTTCTTTTATTGGGTTCAGGAATACTTATCTGGGACTTGATGAACTAGCCTTACTGTATTCCTTACACCAAACCTGCTCTCGCTGCATCAGCGAAAAGTAAAAGCAATAATATAAGGCGTTCACGATGAAATTAAGTAAGTTTTTAAATATAACCGGCGCAATGTGTCTGGCAGCTGCGGTTGGCTGCACGGTTAATGTGGCATCTGCGGCTGAAGTTAAAACGGCGGAAAAAACAGCCACCAATACTGATACACTCTCTTTACTGGATGGAGAGCAGGTTTTCACATTGCAGGGCTATGTAGCTCAGCCTGTTCCGGGCGGCGCACCGGGGAAAATGTATGTTAACAAACAGGCCAAACGTGTGTTGCTGATTGGCGAAGAAGAAATACCGCTGATTGCCCGCGCCGCCAGTGATAGTGATTTTCTTGATGGTATGAAATCTATCAAGGATCAGCAGAAAGCAAGCTCGCCAGCTTACACTGTCGTCAGTGAAAAAACTGAGAACGCGGAGGGGTTGGAGGTATATCACCTTGAAGCCACTAACAATATGGGCGGTAATGATGTGTTGCAGGCAACCTTACTTGCTGTAGCCCATAATAAATTTACCGTTATCCAGGTCATTTCCAATCACAAAGATAAGTCGGGGCACCTCGCCGCCGTAAACAACATTCTCGGAAAATAAAATTATAAACATTGCCTGTTGATCTGCTCTGGTTCGATCAATATGGCAATGTTAGCTATCTGCGCCTCTGGCACAGAGCATACGTCCAGCCTGGTTATCTGATTATAATGTGCTCAGCAAAATGGGCTGGTATGTGAGCTGATGGGCAACGGGCGTATTAGCAGGCGTACCTGCCTGCCGCGATAGTGAACATAGTTCTGGAACTGAAAACCAAAACGCTCCGCCAGATAATTCGAACGCTGATTTGCCTGGTCAATAATACAGCAAACCTGAGAAGCTAAGGTCTTATCGGCCCATTGCAAAATAGCGGCCAGCGCTTCAGAGGCATACCCTTTGCCACGCCCTTCAGCAATCAGCGTCCATCCAGCCTCAGGGCAGGTTAACGCCGGTGTAATATCGCGATGTGCATCCTGAAAACCAAACGAACCCACATACAGATTCGTTGCTTTTTCAAATACAGCCCAGTAACCATACCCCAAAGCCTGCCAGTGTCCGATATAAAGTAGTAAACGGGTCCAGACCATTTCTGCCGTCGGATTTTCCCCGCCATTAATCTTAGCCATTTCAGGCGTAGCCCAGCTTGCCTTAAGGGCGGAAAAATCATCAAGCGTGAACTGCTTTAAAACCAGGCGTTCTGTCTCTAACTGAGGTGCTTGCTGTATAACCATTTATTCTCCTGAAAAAATAAGCTCAGCCGTGCTGACTGATTTATCCTTATACCGTTGGCGTACAACTGAATGCGCTGAGGGCGGTTATATGGACATTATTTTACTTCCGAAAAAGCTTTGGATAACGTGCTTAATACTTCATTCATTCCCCTGCTGATGATCCGATCCTCCCGCATTACCGTCCCGAGAGTCCGGCAAAGAGAAGGCGTCATGGAACTGAGGCTCAGCCCCTCTCTTTCTTCCAGGTCTGCAACAGACATTCGGGGGACGATGCTGTAACCCAGCCCGGCACGAACCATCCTTTTAATAGCTTCAATACTGCCAAGCTCCATCACGGGGCTGGCAACGTGCCCGGCCTGCTGGAACCATTCGTCAATCAGGGCACGTGTCCCGCTTCCGGGTTCAAAGATAATCAGTGGCAGTGACAAGAGGGCGTCCGGAGAGAGCGGTTTCGCGCTCTGCTCTGAGACATCCTTTTCCATGATGATAATAAACTCATCTGTACCCAGTGGGCTGACGCTCAGGCATTTGCCTGCTGCTGGCAGTGTTACCAGGCCGATATCGATACGATTCTCCTCCACGGCCCGGACAATATCTGAAGTATTGCCAGTGCGTACGTCCACTTTTAACAGAGGATGCGCCTGTCGCAGCTGCTGCAATATCGGGGGCAGAAGATGAATACAGGCCGTTGCGCCTGTGCCTACAGTAACGGTGCCGGTTATCTCATCTGAATGCAGGGACACCGATTCAACTGCTGTACTTACCACCGCCGCAATTTTCATGCAGTGCTCTGAGAGCGTCAGCCCGGCAGGCGTTGGCCTTATCCCCCGGCTGGTTCGTTCAATAAGCCGGACCTGAAGCGTCTGCTCCAGTTGTCTTATCTGTAGGCTTACTGCTGGCTGCGACAGGCCGAGAGCTTCTGCCGCCCCTGAGAAACTGCCCCGGCTGATGACCAACCTGAAGGTTGTCAGGTGATCGAGGTTCAGGTTTGCCATGCCAAAGTTTTCCTTATACCGCTGATAAGTCCAGCTGCCTGACTGAAATTCTTCATCCGGGTTAGTCTCTGTTTATGAGAGAAAAAGGAGCCGTACCGATGGAAGTAACCGAAGCAGATGAACGACATATTCCCGCCCTGCAACAGATTTATGCTTATCACGTATTGCATGGCACCGCCACTTTTGAAACCGTGCCGCCGGATGAAACTGAAATGGCGATCCGCCTGAAAAAGGTGCTTGCAGCCGGGTTACCCTGGTTTGTGGCGATTGATAAAGGAAACGTGCTGGGATACTGCTACCTCTCTTATTACCGTGAACGATATGCCTACCGCTTTACCCTGGAAGACTCTGTATATATTGACCCCACTTATCAGGGGCGGGGTATCGGCAAACTGCTGTTGTCCCGTGCGGTAACGTGGGCAGAAGCCCAGGGTTTTCGTCAGCTTGTAGCGGTGGTGGGTAACAGCGAAAATAGCGCCTCTCTTGCTCTGCATCATGCTACGGGCTTCAGCATCACAGGCACGCTCAGGTCTGTAGGATTCAAGCACGGACGCTGGCTTGATACGGTCATCCTGCAACGCAGGCTGGGGACAGGGGATGCCACGTTTCCGGAGGGTGCAGATTGACCGACGGACATCTGACAGGCCGTACCATTTTTTGCATCGGCATGACGCAGCTTATCAACTGGGGGATTACGTTTTACATGCCGGGAGCATTCGGGGCTGCTGTCATGGCCGAAACAGGATGGTCTCAGGTTGCCACTTTCTCCGGCATGACTGTTGCCCTGCTTGTCATGGGAGTGGTTTCGCCGCTGACCGGGCGCGTTATGCTCTGTGCCGGTGGACGCACGATGATGATGGCAGGCACGCTGGCTGTTGCGGTTGGCTGTTTTCTGATGGCGTTTACCCATACTCTGCCCGGCTGGATTGCCGTATGGGCTTTGACCGGGGTCGGAATGCGGTTTGCTCTGTATGACGCCGCGTTTGCTCTGCTTGTCGACATTGCTGGCGCACAAGCCCGCAGGGCGATCTCTCTGGTCACCCTGCTGGGCGGCCTCGCTTCTGCCGCGTTCTGGCCGGCAGGCGCCGCATTGCTGCACATCACCGACTGGCGGCATGCCGTCATCGTTTACGGCTGTGCGGGACTGGTAAGCCTGTTTTTTTTGTCCGCCGTTCCCGCAGGCCGTCGGGTATCCCTCCCCGTTTCCAGCCAGGCCAGCCCGGCGATCGGGACCTCAGAAGAGCGCAGAGTATTAATCAGCGGTCTGTGGTATGCCACCCTGATTGCGCTGATGAGCTTTGTCTCAACCGGCGTCTCCACACATTTCCCCCAGATACTGGCCGCTTATGGCATGCCGGCCCTGACTGGCATGCTGTGGGGAGTGGGGCAGGTGGGCGCCCGTCTGCTGGACGTGGCTTCCGGCGCACGTATTTCTGCGCTACGCCTGAATCTTATTACCGGCATCCTGCTGCCTCTCTGCTTTCTGGTCGGCCTTGCGGGAAAGGTTTCTCCTGCGGCCACAGCCTTTTTCGTGCTGGGTTACGGGGCCGTGAACGGACTGAGCACGGTAGTGAAGGCCATACTTCCTTTGGTGTTGTTTGATCCGCTGCGCTATGCCCGCAAAACAGGCGTACTGCTGTCACCGGGATTTTTCTTTGCGGCGCTGGCCCCCTCTGCTTATGCCCTGTTGCTGGAGCATTACGGTATATCCGGCACGCTGCTTATTTCCCTCACCCTTACCCTGTTTATTACGGCGATATCCGTGGTGCTCTGGTATCGCCATTGCGGTTGCATGAAATAACGCCCTTTTTTACCGGAAAGAGGCAATATTTTCCTGAAGCCAGTCAGAAAGTTCACGCGGAGGTGAGCCGGTGAGTTCTTCCACCGTCAGGGTTCGCTCCGTCAGCACGGAATGGTTGAAAACCCGATCCAGTCCAGTCAACAGTTCAGCAACGAATGAAGAGAGGCCTTCAGCCAGTAACGCAGTGCGCTGTTCCTCTGGAGAGCGGTCAGAATAGCTGACCGTATAATCTAAAAGAGGGGATAACGCCTCTGCCACTTGATGCATTGTCCAGCTACGTGGACCGGTAAGGTGATAAGCACGTTGAGAGTTTTCAGCGACTTTTTCAAGCAGCGCGACCCGTGCCACATCGGCTACATCCCGAATATCAATCAGGTTCACACGCCCGTGACCTGCCGCACCTGCCCAGGTTCCGGCAGCAACCTGGCTTCCGGCACGCTTGAGTACATCCATGAAAGTCGTGGGTCTTAATACTGTGGAGGCCACAGGTTGTTGGGCCAGATGAGCTTCTATTACGGTATGCCATGCAAAAGGGTTGATGGGCGTTGCTGGCCCCATTACCGAAAGTTTAACAATATGGCGTACGCCTGTTTTTACCGCCGCGTCAATGAGGGCTATCTCATTAGCCACCTGTTGAGGAGATGTACCATGGGCAATAAAAAGCTTGTCGACACCTGCAAGCCCCATCTCTAATGTTGAGGGCTTAGCAAAATCCACAACAACAGATGATACCCCGGCGGAAATATTTTCCGGTGCCTTCTGACGCGTAAGTGAAATAACCTCCACCGGGTCTGATCCAAGCTTGTTGATTAAGTGTGAGCCGACCCGCCCTGTCGCACCCGCAACAGCGATGCGAAGTTCAGGTGTTGGAGTATTTGTTTGATTAAGCATGGTGAACCCTTATTATATGATGGAACGATCGGTCCAGACATCCTGGTACGATCATTCCAACTTGTCAACGGGGGATTTATGAGCGGTAAACCGCAATATGATGAAAGCGCCGTGCTGAATGCAGCGATAGGCGTTTTCTGGGGGCATGGTTATGCAAACGCCTCCATCAGCGACCTTACTGAAGCAACCGGTCTCTCCCGGTCGAGTCTTTATCAGCGTTTTCGGGATAAGGATGGACTATTCAATGAGTGCCTGAGGCTCTATACGGACCGTGTCCTGAAGCGTATGAATTCGATTCAGTCTGCGTCTTCCGGCGCAAGGATTGAAGCCCTGCTGCGTGAATTCCTTCCGGGCAGCGCCGGAACAGATCACCGCAAAGGTTGCCTGCTGTCTCGCAGCCTCACTGAGCAGGCAGATCTTACCGCCGCCGGAAAAATGACGATGAACGAGGGCATCCGCCAGCAGCGACAGGTAATATTAAATATTCTGGTACAGGGGCAACAGACGGGTGAAATCGCGCAGGATGTCGATTTGGAACTGCTGGCCTGGTATTACTTCGGCATTCTGCAATCGGTTGTAAATCTGCCTTCAGCCGGAGCAAGCCGACAGACGCTTTCACAGCTCATTGATATTGCGATGTCGGCCTGGCCAAAAAGCGGGCTTACCCAGCCAGATTCTGGTGAAATTAACTGAATCGGGTTCAGCAAAAATAGCAGGCCCCCTTACCGAAGTTTACTGCCAGGAATTACTGGCGTGTTTGCAGCAGAATTTTGCTTAAACAACAAATCTGATTGCCCACCTTGCTTTATTTCACCTCAGCAGCCTGATCAAACTGCCGCCTGGCAGCTTCGACTTCAGGCAATTTATTAAGTGTCCATTGATGTAGTTCACGAAAGGGCTGCTGTAAGGTCCGGCCCAGCGGCGTGATTTCATATTGTACTGCCACAGGTGAGAACGAAAGGATCTGTCGCGAGACCAGACCATTGCGTTCGAGCCTGCGCAGGCATTGTGTCAGCGCCTTCTGAGTCACTCCCTCCAGCCGCCGTTTAATGGCATTGAATCGTTGTGGTTCTTCATCCAGTACAGCCAGAACCATCATCGACCATTTATCTGCAATCTGATCGAACAGCGCCCGACTCGGGCAATCCGATGAGAAGCATTGCGGGTGTAAAGTCAGCATAAGAGGTTTCCTTCGGTATACCTGGGCTACTCAAGGTGCCTGATTGACATCAGGTCTATAAAGTATACCTAATAGCACTCTCAACACAATGGAGTCGACGAGTATGTCTCAAAACAGATCCCCTATTCTCTTTAGCCCTTTTTCCGTCCGTTCTCTTCAGCTTAAAAACCGGATCGTCATGGCCCCTATGACGCGGCTTTTTGCACCGGATGGTATACCGGGAGAAGCAAATGCGGCCTACTACCGGCGTCGTGCAGAGGGCGGCGTGGGCCTGATCCTTTCAGAAGGCACCGTTGTTGATCGCCCTGCGTCCCGCAACGATTCCGGTATCCCTTTTTTTCACGGGGAAGCGGCACTCGCTGGCTGGAAAAGCGTGATTGATTCTGTACACGATGCGGGCGGCCGCATGGCACCGCAGTTGTGGCATACAGGTGCAGCGCGTTACATCAATGGTTGGGAGCCGGATGCCCCGGTTGAAAGCCCGTCAGGTCTTGATGCGCCCGGAGATCCGCGCGGCGTTGCCATGAGTGAAGAAGATATTGCGGATACCGTTTCAGCGTTCGTAAAGGCAGCAGCAGATGCCAAACATCTGGGCTTCGACACCATCGAAATCCACGGCGCGCATGGATATCTGATCGACCAGTTCTTCTGGGCAGGGACAAATCTGCGTACCGATCGCTACGGTGGTCCCACAATCAAAGAGCGTGCGCGCTTTGCCAGTGAGATTGTCTCAGCTGTTCGTCATGAAGTCGGCCCTGATTTTCCGATTATCATGCGTGTCAGCCAGTGGAAGCAGCAGGACTACGGGGTACGCATTGCCGAAACCCCGACGGAGATGGAAGAATGGTTATTGCCGCTGGTTGAAGCTGGCGTCGATATCCTGCACTGTTCGCAGCGTCGGTTCTGGGAGGCGGAATTCCCTGAGATTGACGGTGAAAACGGCCTGAATTGTGCGGGTTGGGCGAAAAAAGTGACCGGAGCCGCGACGATTAGCGTGGGGTCGGTTGGTCTGGATAACGATGTTACTCATGCTTTCGCTGGCAAGGGATCGGCGCCTGCGAGCCTGGAGCGATTGATTGAACGCATGGAGCGTGAAGAGTTTGATCTCATCGCGGTGGGGCGTGCCCTGATCAGCGATCCGGATTGGGTAATGAAAGTGCAAGAGAACAATTACACCGCGTTGAACGGATTTGATCCGGCATCCCTTGCCGCGCTGGTTTAAGGCTGTGATTTGAGCAGTATTCACCCGCTCCCCTTTTTCTAACCAGCCCTGTTCGTAATGCCCCATCTGGCATAAAGCAGCCAGATGGGGCATACGGTTCGCTATAGCGAAAGTGGACGTTTAGCTGTGGGTGTTTGCAAGGGAATGTGCCGGAGTGATTGCGCTGCTGGCTTCCCCTAAAAAAGCTTCCAGAGGAGAAATCCCGGCCTGAGAATAACTTTTGGGCTGTAAACTGGGCCAATCTTATTTACGGCTCATAAAAACCACAGGATTTATTTAAATAATCAAATATGGCTTAAAAATAAGTTCGCTCATGCCATACGTTTTTGCGTAATTTCCGATTATAACCTGACTCCCTGCCCGAAACCGCGAAAATCCGCCCTGATAAGTTTTGCGCATCTGCATTGACCTCCTCCCCGTGCAATAGCTCATCATTTGCCTTCCTGCATTTGCTTTGTCCTGCATCGTGTTGTTATTGACCACTACATTAAGGTTACATTCCGCGTTGCTTATAGGATGGAACATCAGTTTCATATCCGTCATCTCCCTTATTTATGATGGAAATATTCAACCAGTCCCGATAGTCTGCTGACTCTTTATCAGCATTAATCAATATTTTTACAGGCATGCCTGTGGCTAAAGCAGCCGCAAGCCTGTGATGCCCCTCAACGACAACAAGTGGTCCCTGCTCTGTCGGTGCGGCAATAATGGGATCCTGCCTTTCACTGATACCTCGCCTGAACTCATCCTTGTAAAATTCTAAGTGCTCACCAACAAGATCAGATTGCCCAGGCAGAAAATCTGCATAACCTGAATTTTGAATGTTCATAGGTGAATGAGGTTTATAAGACGCTTTATACATTAAGTTTCCGTAACGCTGGTCAGTTTCGGTACCAAATAAGGACAATGTTCCGTATTGCATCAGACTTTGCGCGGCCTTGATCAGGCGAGAGCCTGCCGCGTTGGTGGCCTCTCGTGGATGATGCTGTTCTATCGACCCCTGCATCAGATCACTGCGTGAATATTGTGCCAGACAGGAGCTGGACACCGGGGGCGTCGGTGCAGGGGTATTGGCAGGTGGAAGTGGTGCAGACAGGAAGATGGACTCGGTTCTACCTGTTGAAGGCACGTGCAGGTCGATCCCGGCAATGTCGTATTGGGCACGCTCGTTTAATTGGGCGCGTACCGTCAGATGGGCAACGTCGTTTTCCGGCAGAATAGTGACCTGTTGCTCATAGTGAGCGTCTGCGCCCTGAGTCGGGCGCAACTGCAAGGCGCCGTCAGTGATGCCATTATGAGCCAGCAATGCCATGAGCTGATGATGACCATTGGGCTGCGCTTCGGTCTGATTTAGTGCGTGATATGCCTGGGTGCTCAGGCTAGCCAGTGAGAGCGTTTGGGGATGTTGTAGCTGGGTCTGCGCGACCGGCGCTTCCAATGATTGGGCGGAATTGACGGAACCGGTGTAGTGAGAAGGGATACCTGACTGGAGGGGATTCATCGTTGCCTGCCTGTTCTGAAAGATTAACCGACTTGAACATAGTAGATGGCCAGAACGACTTAGGGGTTCCGCAGGCTGGTGATGTATACGTGCAAGGCAACACTGATCTGAAGCGGTCACGGACCAATTTGCAGCCGTAGGCTGCCATGTTCCCTCCCCAGCCGTCTCGATCTACGTCATGATTCTTCGCAATCGCCGCTGAGCGGACGCCGCTCGCCACAGCATCTGGCACCGGGAACGAGTCGCCCGAGCATGCTGATATGCTTGTGGCCAAATGGTGACAGCCGTGCCTTGTCTTCGGGCTTCACCTGGTAACCCTTGCTACGCAACTGCGTTAGTACTGCGTCCAAATAGGGGGCAGTTTGGATATCGAAAATTATTGTACGTTAAGGTGATTTTTTGTACCCCCAGGGCTGTGGTAAGGGAGCCTGACCACGTTGACAGGCAGTTTTGAGCGAAAAGCGGTCGTAATGCCTCGTTGATAACAGGATAGAATTTAGCTATCCCCAAACAATTCAGACGGTACAATTTTCTCTCGAATGATAAGGTTAGATTCCGGCCCTTATAAGCAGGAATGAATGTGAGCATTTCAGAGAAACTTGAATGGCGCAGGCATAACTAACTGGTAAGTTCAGACAGAGTAAAACTGGATGTGCAGGCTATCCATCGGTATCTGACGAGGTCCACTTGGGCTAAAGGTATCCCTCTGGACATTGTCTCCGCATCAATAGAAAACAGCCTTAACTTTGGCGTTTATCATAATGAAATCCAGATAGGTTTCGCTCGTCTGATAACCGATTATGCTACATTCGCTTACCTTTGCGACGTTTATGTTCTTGAAGAATATCAGGGTGAGGGGCTTGGAAGATGGGTTATGGAATGCATACATAATCATCCTGTGTTCGAGCAGCTTCGCAGGATCATGTTGTTCACAACAACAGCTCCCTGGCTTTATGAAAAGTTTGGCTACGATCCCGTAAATCGGGAAAACTATGCATGGACCATTACCCGGCCTGATATTTATACCAATGGAAAAAAGCCTGGCTGACCAACACTCATATCCAGCTTCCCGTTGACTTATTTACTTCTGTGTTTGCAACGTCCGCTTCTGGCACGAAGCGGACTGTCGTGTAGGAATGAAGGTCTGCTTTGAGCGAGGAGCGGAGACTCAATTGGTTAACGATGCGTGCTTGCTAAATACCCTGCATTTCTTCGAAAATCATCAGTCATTCAGGAAAATAGCCATAATCATCAAGTACCTGCATCAAAAGAACCCGTGGTGTATCCTTTGTCGAAATTCTGAAGCTGGTGCTCAGCCGTGAAGCAATTAAAGCGGAAGTAAGTTTGTTACCGTTATAGGTGATGGACATTTGTTTGCCAATGTTTTGTCGGGTCATGGTCGACAATTTCTTTCCACATGCATCAGTGAGATTGATGCTTAAATTTTCCGCATCCACCTCATCTTTATCGACGTAGTGAATGGACTCTATACATTCAGAATTGAAAGAAAGCGTTTCCCCGCTGCTCATAAAATCAAAATCGCCTTTTGCTGCACTCGCTGAAAATGGCAAGAGTACTACGAGTAGCAACATCACAGATTTTATAAGCATATTATCTCCTTGTTTTAAAGGTAAATTATAAATTATTTTAACTTCATTTCAACTCAAGCCCTCAGTCGATTTCGCTAACTGGAGTAAAAGTTATGCAGGAAAGCTTTGCTGACTTTAGATTGTGATAAAGGAGTCAGTGACAACTGAAATGAATGAGATATCTGCCATATTGTGACTCAATGACAAACTCTTCGTGCAGGGAGCCATACCACACTGGTGGGCTGGTGATGAGGGTAAAGAAGATTGCATTGCCGATCATTTCATTTAGCTCATCTGTAAAATGGCCAAGGAGGTTCTGCTTGAGTGAGGAAGGTAGAAGCTGCATGTGCTCATGCTCAAAGAACCATGATGCCACTGTTTCCATAAATATTTTTTGAGAACATGCTCTAAGTTGTGGGTGCCAATATGCGGCCGGAAACTTATTTGTGATAGACGAATGATACATCGCCAAAGACGTCAGCATGCTGTCACTTTCCTCAAGTTTAACCACACAATAGTCAGACACGCGGTTTGCCGCATTATTCATGCAGCCTACAGCCCGCATGAATCCTGTAAGTCGTTCCGCATATTTATCCATTGTTCCTCTCTAAGTGGGTTGCCGTATCTGTATTCATGAATAGGGCTTCGTATAGGTAGTGCATTTCAGGACATTACAACATATCTGTAAGTACGCGTGTTTGCGGTGTTAGGGGACATTGAAGTCTTGAACAGCTCCCGACTTAATTAATACAAGCTGCTGACATGTCCGCTTCTGGCATAAAGCGGACATGTCAGCATAGTGAGGTCCGCTATGAGCAAGAAGCGGACATTAATATGAAAATTTATTAGGGGTTGGAGCAGTTTGTAAGTGTTTAGATTGACCATTACGATCTATCCGGATTCGCCAAAACTTCATTGTCCCTCTCGCTTCCACGACTTCAGAAAAATTGCATTTTTTCATAAGGATGCTTCATACAGGCTATGAGGCGGCTATCCAAATTACCATCATGGATTTCCAGCTTGTGTCCATCTGGATCTAAAAAGTAAATTGATTTCCCTTCGCTCTTGTTTATTTTCCACTCTGTAATGCCTGATAATTTCAGGTGATTAGCAAACACATCGAAGTCTTCGCTTCGGATGCTGAATGCGTAATGAGTATAATCCTCTTGAGTAGCAACGGAATCAGCAGAAAGACATAGCCACAGATCACCCAGACAAAGATAAGCCCCACAGGTCCATCTGGCCTTAGGTATAAAACCAAGTTTGTTGACGTAAAAATCAAAGCTTCTTGAAACATCACTTACGGCGATTGTTATATGATTCAGCCCGTTTAGCATTCAGAGTCTCTTCAGCAGGATGTATGAGATTGCAAGTTACCATAAGGTTACTTTAGCTCAGCGCCAGGGTGAGTTGAAAACCTAACTAAACCAGCCTTTCGCGGACGCACTGTCCGCTATGAGCGAATAGCGGGTTTAACTTGATTACCAGCCATGATAAGAAGAATCCGTAGTTAAGATTTATTTTTGCTATCAAACTTTTCAGCGATTTTACCAAAGAGTTCAATAAATCGTGAGTCAATTTTATCTACATCAAGATGCGATAAATCTGACGGCCCTGAAGTATTCCAATGTTGAAATACTTCTTTTAATTCACATTGAGATATTTGCGTAGAGAAAACGACATCTATATTAACTTTCCTATCTCAGAATTGTGGTGGAGATATGAAATAATGAACGCTAAAGAATACACATTACCAAATGTTAACAGGTTTTAAAATGATTATTCCTTAGAGGCCACGCTGATACATAGGTGGTTAAGTTGAACTTAGAAAAGCCAAAGTTGCCAAGCATACGAACGTCCGCTCCTGGCACAAAGCGGACTTCCGCAGTTCTGCCAGAATGTTTGAGGCGCAGCAAAACCTGAGACTGGCCCAGCGGCTGACATAGGGGCAGTAGTTTATTGTGAGTAAAGCGCCACAACGTGAATTCAATACCTGATACGTGCTATGAGATTCGGGGGAGGGTAAGGTAGCGTCGGTTTAAAGCGGACATCGTCCATCATGAGCGGAAAGCGTATTCAACCGCACGAAGCGAAGTCTGTCCTGGCGCGACTGTTTTAAGCACTTTATGTCCCACGTTGGGACTGCTATGCCAGTCCCAACGTGGGACATAAAGGCAAGCCAGTGCGAATTATATCGACCGCATCTCTCAAACGATTATGGGAAACACATAACCAGGCGGAGCAGCCCCTGAGAGCGTGGGTAGATGAAGCCAGTAAGGCAAAATGGAAAACGCCGCAGGACATTAAGGACAAGTACAGGACAGCAGATTTTCTAAGCAATAATCGGGTGATATTTGATATTAAGGGCAACCATTACCGCTGATTGTTGCAGTGGCTTACAGGTTTCAGGCGGTCTACATCAAGTTTGTTGGAACGCATGCTGAATACGACAAGATAGATGCAAACACGGTGGATATGTGATGACTTATAAAATCAAACCGATTCATAACGAAGCAGATTATGAGGCCGCTCTGGCAGCCGTATCCCCGCTGTTCGACAATGAGCCTGCGCCGGGGACTGAAGCCGGGGATTTTCTGGAAGTAATGATCCTGCTTATCGAAAAATACGAGCAGGAACACTACCCGATTGAAGCCCCCGATCCGGTTGAGGCGATTAAATTCCGTATGGAACAGATGGGGCTGACGGCGAAAGACCTGGTGCCAGCGATTGGACGCCCAAACCGCGTCTATGAAGTGCTGAACAATAAGCGGGCGCTGACGCTGCCAATGTCCGTAACCTGCACGCCATGTTCAACATCCCGTTGGCATCGCTGGTAGGCGCAACAGAACCCGAACGAGCGAGAATGCAGTAACCGAAGCCCGCTACGCGCGGGCTTTATTATTTCTGCGACGAGTGGTTGAACCCAAGACTGACCAGATCCGAGACGGCATAAGCCACAACGCCCCAGACCGACACTCACAGCGAAAAGCAGACGTATTGCTATCAGTTATGCACAGGCAGTCAGGCCACAATTAAAGCATGACTAAAATCAGAGTGTGTTGATAACGAGAAGCGCGTTACCTGGCGAAAAAGCGAATCCCGACAAGTGAATCAGTGCACTGCCTGTATAGTTCGCTACAACCAGGCAAACCAGTCTCAGAACCAGAACAGCATATAAAACTTCAGAGATCAGGTAAGATTCAAGCTGAACAGGCGACACATAGTTATTCTGCCGCTGTCGGTCACCTTCACTTCGCGATATCCCTGGGTACGGGTTATCCATTCTTTCTGCAAAAAAAGCGTCATCAGTGCCGAGCCAGCATCTCCCCCCAGATGGAAACGTCTTTCGCTCCAGTCAAGGCAGGGACAGCAAGACTTGCGGCGCGGGCGTGGATTAAGCACTGCCCCAAGGTTCTGAAAATGGGATTTTCCTGCTGGCGTAAGCGCAGTGCCATCAGCCTCAAGCCATTTTTCCTGCCGCATAAAATCGTAAATTTTTACAGCAAGCTCTCCTGCCAGATGATCATAACAGGTACGTGCATATCGCAGACAAGCCGGCGTTCGGGGTGAAGGGGATGTGTGGCTCTGCATGGATACCCCCATCAGGTTTTCCAGCAGTCCCGCGATGTGATGGCCAGCCAGGCTGTAATAGCGGTGACGCCCCTGGTTCAGGCAAATAATCAGCCCGTTGCCGAGAAGCCGGGTAAGATGCCCGCTGGTTGTGGAGGCGGCAATGCCAGCTACCGCGCTGAGTTCGGTCGCTGTCCACGCGCGCCCATCCATCAGGGCGCACAGCATACTGACCCTTGACGGGTCAGATATGGCAGAGGCAACCAGTGACATGGATTTTTCAAGAGAATCATCCGGCTGACTGTCGTATTCAGTTTTCACTAAGTTCATTCAGAGAGTATTGCCCATTTTTGGGTTGCTTCAGCTGCCCTGGTATTATCATCCGTAACAAGAATGAGGCGGTTATGGTGATCGCTGTACTGTAGCAGAATGTTAATACCCTTCCTGGCAATTGTGTCAGCTATTTCCCCAAGCTCCCCAGGACGTTCCTGAGGGAGTTTTCTGATCAAAGGGCGGCACACGTTGCTGACAGTAAACCCAGCCTCAGAGAGAACCTTGCGGGCTTTTTCACCGTCTTCCACAAGGAAATGCGCGTGTCCTGCTTCCGGCGTTGAAAATACTCCTCCGCCTTCAAGACCCACGCCGTTCGTACCCAGTACAGTGGCAAGTGAGGCTAGAGAACCTGAGGTGTTACTCAGGATTACATGAATATCATACATGCTGATGGGCTTCCTTATCCGAAGAGTATTCACGGGACAGAGTGGCCACGCGGATGCTGTAAAATGAAAAAATCGACTGCTTACCTTCTTTCTGAGCGGCCAGATGCATAACATTCTGCTTCCATCCAGCCACAGATTCCTCATCTTTCCACCAGGATAAAGAGAGGATTTTTCCGGGTGTCGTCAGACTCTGGAATCGCTCAATAGAAATAAATCCCGGTGTGTCTGCCAGTAGTGGCTTCAGCTCAGAAGCAAGCTGAAGATACCGTTCCTGTGCTTCCGGTAGGGCGTTTGCCTCAAAAAGTACTGCAATCATCCGTCTGCTCCGTTGTTAATTTTCAGTGAGCTTATTACCGATGAAAGTCTGATGCTTCGGTCAGCACCGAAGTATGGATGTGTAGTGAAAGCAAAAGAGGGTATCAGACGGATATGATCTTATTGAGAGATAGACAGTAAAAGCAGAGCAGGCAGGATTTTGTGACAGCTGTGTGCGAAAAGCGGACATAACATCGTTGTATGTAAATCAACGCGGAGCAGGGCGGTCGGGCTTAAAGAGTGGGGTGTACGCAAATGTTTGTAATTGTAGATTGTTCGATCTACAATTATTTTTCCTTACAGGAGAATCAAATGAAATCAACCGTTGGCAGACCCAGGGCGTTCGATCCAGAGGACTTTCTTAACACGGCACTGGAATGCTTCTGGCAGAAGGGATACAGGGCAACATCTATGGCCGACCTTATGAAAGCATCGGGTCTTGCCAGCGCCAGTATTTATAAGCTTTACCCCGATAAGCGGGCTATCTATCTTGCGGCGTTACAGCAATATATGGATGAAGGCGTTTCCAGAGGCGTAAAACGTGATGAAGAGTTATCACCAGAAGCCGCACTTCGTGAAACTCTCGAATTCGTGGCTTTATTATCATCTGCCCCTGATGGGGTGAGAGGGTGCTTTACCATTGCCGCCGCCTGTGAGCTTTTACCGGGTGATGAAGAGATCAAAGCCAAAGTTGATTACAAATTTAACAGCATCATAAAGCGACTGGAAAACATACTCAGAAAAGGCCAAATACATCAGGTCTTTCGTCAGGATGAAGAGGCGAAAGTCATGGCGCAATCTATTTTTATGATGCTGGAAGGGATGCGGGTATATGGAAAAATTCAGCCAGATATTGAAGATCTCAGAAAAAGTAACGACTTTATTGTCAGGGCAGTGCTTTCAAAAACCGATGCTCATGATGAGCATCATCTGATTAAGGCATCAGAATGACTGAAGCAGGCTCTATTGTCCGGCGGCGCAAAAGAAGAAAAACAATGATTGTGCTTGAATGCGAGGGAGGCATAGCCTTGTGCGGATGGGCCGACAAAGGGCGATATTTCAGAAGACGGTTTCCATTATCTCAGTTAAAGGTATGCGTACCTTATTCAAGTTTTTGGCCCCTTACTTAAAAACGTTAAAGTGCTTTTTTTGGGACCCTGAAGCCTCAATATCCGCCTCTGGCAGAAAGCAGCCTGACGAGATAGCCACTTCCGCTATGATGAAGGTGCAGACATAGCTGTCACCAGAATAAAGTCTGTCTTGCCCTCGCTATCACTCTACAAGCTGAATGGTGTCGATGATAATGGGGAGCGGCTCATCAAGATGACGGCGACTGACCGCACAGTAGGCAATTAATCCCAGCCTTTACCAGCCAGGATTTTTTGCGGGATTTATAAATTGCACAAGCCAGGCTCTACCTGCCGGTATCCCTGTTCTTCTCTTCACTTAATTACTGGTATAACGGATAAAGAGCAACAGGCGGCGGAAGAGCTTAAAAATCGTCGGCGGGAAGCTGGGGAAGCATCATCGTATCTGGCAGAGTATTCAGATTACAGAATGCGCAAAGCGCCATCTGTACGGTGCATTTTCTCGTTTCAGTCGCTATTTAACCCAGTCTTCCAGTGTCAGACCCGGCACCCGCTCAAACTCTCTCACATTATTCGTCACCAGAACGGCGCCAGTCGCAATGGCGTGCCCGGCAATGGCCGTGTCGTTCGGGCCAATCGGCGTCCCAGCCGCAGCTAACGCAGCCTTGATTTCCGTTGTGGCATCTACCGCCACCCGGTCCCAGGACAGAATGGCATCAAGGCGCGCGCAAAAGGCGTCAACCAACTGCACGTGGCGAGGCGAGGCCTTCTTCCCGATCGCTCCGAATCGCATCTCGGCATAGGTGATGACCGAGATCACAATGCGGTGGTTGCGCAGCACAGCCTGCTCCAGGCGCCTGATCACGGCTTCTGGCTGCTCGCGCATAATAAACGAGCAGATATTGGTGTCCAGCATATACATTTTGTTCACAGATCGAATCGCCCTTCGTCACTGACAATGTTCTCGCGCCCTGTCATAAAGTCCGCGTCGGCCTTTTCCAACTGCGCAAACGAACTCCACGTCGGCCGGACGGGGCGAAGAATGATGCTGTCCCCCTCCCGGACGATCTCCAGCTCGTTCACCCCCTCAAAATCCAGATCCCTGGGCAGACGGATGGCGCGGTTATTGCCGTTTTTGAAAATAGAAACTGTTCTCATATATTCCTCATTGCCCGGAAACGCCGGGGCGGATAAGAAGATGTCGATAACGGGTTAAATCTTACTCACCTGTCAAGTATATGCATATGCAGAGCCTATGTATAGGCTCTGCATATGCAAGTTGTCAAAGGCTTAAGGGCAACATTTCCTGCTGACTTTTTTAAGGAAGATCCGGAAAAGGGCAGAAGCGGATATCTCCTACCCAGCGAGATTCTGACGTCATGAATGTGGCTAGCGTTCACTTTTGTCAGGAGCCATAGCAGTAAGAGTATGAAACAGTTGTCGTGTTTGAGGATCTCTATGAAAACCGCTGGGATTTATATCAAAACAACTGATGCTTTAAAGCGCCTGCGGGCGCTTCTCTTAAATCCCCAGTAAATAGGGTGATTTGCCTCAACAGAGAAGCTTGAAAAACAGTCTTCTGGTGTTATCTTCAACACACCATTATTAAATCAGGAAGATAGCGTGATTACTCTCAGGGACATGAACGAAGAAGAATTTGTATGCTATCGATCTCTTTTCATCAATGAATATGCTCAGGACCTGCAAGCAAATCGAGGATACGTCCCTGAAAAAGCGCGAATTAAAGCCACAGAATCTATTGATAGCGTTTTAACTGAAGGAGTAGCAACTCCAGCTAATCAGCTATGGTGCATCCAACAGCTTGATGAAACAGAGGAGGTCATTGGATACTTGTGGTTGTCCATCACCGCTGCATCAGCATGGATAAGTGATTTTTATATTTATTCTGATTGGCGCAGCCGTGGACTTGGCAGCCTGGCCTTAAGTGAAATGAAAAGAGAGTTAACAGAAATGGGCATCCATGAAGTCGGACTCAGGGTGGCACCGGATAATGCCTCAGCCAGGGCACTATACGAAAAGAAAGGCTTTCATATTACCGGAATCAATATGACTCAAAATTTAAACCTGTAGCGGCCTGCTACAATGGTCGCCATATTTAAATTTTACCGGAGCTGTAAAACCACCGCTCCTGGCACAGAGCTGTCCACGCCCCAGGATAAAGACTGTCGTGGAGCAGTAATCACTCTATAAACTGCGTGTTTTCATTAACAATGGGAACAGGCCAATAACGTTATATATCACTGAGGGGAGCGCAGGTACTACGACCAATTTTGTATACCAGTTTTACCTGATCCCATCAGCAATTACCAGACGCGATTTCCTGAAAGGAACGGGTGATAAGTACCAGGCTTTTTTATCAACTTCTGATGCAAACACTAAGGTTGATATAATTGACGGGGCTATCTATCTAAACGTAAAAGGAGCTGTATTCTATTCACTAATGGAGCGAGCTACTCAACTACGATATATCTGCATGCATCACCATTTTAGCTAGCCGGGGTCACGATCCTGCACCAGATTTTGCTGGCGTAGGGGGAAATGGCTCCGGAAATCTATTTATGTCAGCGCGTGACCTTCCTGAACTCAGCATCAGCATGGTTCTCTTGCTGTGCAGGGTACTCAGCGTGCTTCGCTGCCGTGTGATACTCCACAAGCTCCCCATAATCGTCAAGATCTGCTTCATATCGCAATAACTGCCTTAATGTGAAAGGCTGATAAAGATTTGCGGTATCCAGTTCAGTCAGCTCATCACGCACCAACCAGAAAACTGTCGCAGCGAGACTGTTTTGGTAAAACTCCATAAGGGAAGATAAGTTTTCACTGATACGACTCGAGCTTAATGGAGATTTTGGCGGCTCCGACGTAAAACCCAATACATAATAAGAAAAAACAAAAAAGTAATTAAAGAAAATTTGTCATTAGCAATTAATGCGTTTTTCTTGCCTCAATGATAACTTCCGCATTTTTTAATAAAAATAAGACCTGAAACATTTTATTAACATTATGTTTTTTTTGATGATGAATTTCCGGTGACTTCATAAATTAAAATATTGCGTACTTTTAAAGAAACAAACAAAATGCAGCTCGGCTTTTGCGGAGTAAGTAAAAGCCAATTTTTAAAACGTTAACCTTATAAAGCACGGTAATATCCACAATTACAGCGTTAATTGGCGGAATATTACGCAGGAATTAAGAAAAACATTCAGGAATATTATCTATGAAAAAGACACTCATTGCTCTCTCTTTAGTTTTATCACCGGTTATGTTTGCTCAGGCTGCTGACGGCACCATCAATTTCAGCGGTAATATTACCGATGCCGCCTGTACCGTTGATGCGGATTCAGCCTCTCAGACTGTAAACCTGGGTACCGTAAGTGCTAAAGCCTTTTCGGCGGCAGGCTCAACTGCTGCTCCGACCAAATTCAATATTACATTAAGCAGCTGTCCGGCGACGGTGACCAGTGCTTCTGTAAAATTTGATGGACTGGTAAATACCACAAATACAGATTTGCTGGCGCTTAATACCGACAGTACAGCGGCCGGTGTGGGCATCGCTATTTATGAAGCAGACAGTTCAACGCCGGTTCCTTTGCTGACTGCCTCCTCATCACAGGTTATCGACAGCACCGATGGCGCAACGAATACGCTGAGCTTTGTGGCTAAGTATATGGCTACCGCAGCCACAGTAACTGCCGGTACAGCGAACGCCTCAACCGACTTCACCATTGTTTATAATTAATATTCATCCTTAAAACCAGATTACAGGCCTCATCTCTCTCCGGTGAGGCCTGCATCAGGAGTATTTGATGAAAATGCCACGATTAAATATTTTTTTTATTTCCTTTATTATTTTATTCTTTTTTTTCTCTCAGGTGAGTATGGCAGGCGTTATCGTGGGCGGCACGCGCGTTATTTATGATGGTAGCAAGCGGGAAGCCTCATTGTCAGTTAAAAACCCGGAGAAAAAAACGCCGTACCTTATTCAGTCATGGGTAGAAAAAGATAACCCTCAGAGTGGCGGCAAAACACCTTTTGTTATTACGCCGCCTTTGTTCAGGCTGGATGCCGGTCAGGAAAACCTGCTTCGAATTATTCACGCTGGCGGCAATCTGCCAGACGACCGTGAGTCTGTTTTCTGGCTGAATGTTAAGTCAATACCTGCTTCAGAAAAAACCGACGCCAACCAGTTGCAGATTTCCGTCAGAACCAGAATTAAACTTTTTTACAGACCAGCATCGCTTAAAAATAAAACAGCAGCAGAGGCGTACAAGGCGTTAATTTTTACAAAAACCGGAAGCAACCTTCAGGTTCATAATCCAACACCTTACTACATCTCTTTTTATTCGCTGAAAATAAATGGAAAAGAGATTAAAGATGCTCCGATGATTGCGCCAGGAGAAACGCAAAATTATCCGGTCAATGCTAACGGTAATGCTACCTGGCAGGCGATTAATGATTTTGGTGGCATCACCTCTCCGGCTTCAGCAGTTTTTTAAAAATTTTGTAGGGATTTTTTCCAGGGATGGTATATGCAAATGTCTCGCACAAAAGGCAGCCGCAATGTTTTACCGATAGTTCTACAAGTGCGCCCGATAGCCATAATTATCTCGATTATCTGCCTGGCGGGTTCGAAAGCAGCCTGTGCAGAGGAGTGGTTTAACCCTCACTCACTACAGCAAATAGATGGCGTATCCGCCAACATTAATTTGCAGGATTTTGCTCAGGCAGGTGGCCAGGCTCCCGGCGTCTGGCGCGTGGATATCTATTTAAATGATAATTTCGTCGATTCCCGTGATGTCAGTTTCGTTCTGGAAGAAGGCCGTCTCCGCCCTCAGCTTAAGGCGGCAGACTTAAAGGCTATGGGGGTCAAAACAGAGGCGTTTCCGTCGCTTGCGTCACTGCCATCGGATGAAATCATTACCGATCCGGGAGCGTATATTCCGGCTGCGGATGCGGTTTTGCACTTTAACACTCAGCGTCTCGACATCAGTATTCCTCAGGCAGCGCTGACCAGCGAGGCGAGGGGCTTTGTCGCGCCTGAAACGTGGGACCAGGGAATACCGGCCCTGTTTGCTAACTATGGCTTCAGCGGATCGCAGACCCATTATGATGGCAGACCCGGAACCTGGAGCAGCAACTTTCTCAGTCTGCGTAGTGGCGCTAATCTCGGCGCATGGAGACTGCGCAACTACTCAACGTGGAGCGACAGCGTGAGTGGCAAAAGCCGCTGGAACAGCATCAGTACCTATCTGCAACGCGACATTCAGTGGCTTAAGGGACAACTCACCGCCGGTGAAAGCTCCACACCTTCTGAAGTTTTTGACAGCGTTCAGTTTCGTGGTGTTCAGCTGGCTTCTGACGACAACATGTTTCCCGACAGCCAGAAAGGATTTGCTCCTGTTATCCGCGGTATTGCCCAGAGCAATGCTCAGGTCACGGTGCGTCAGAATGGCACGATTATCTACCAGACCTATGTGGCCCCAGGTGCGTTTGCCATCTCTGACCTCTATCCGACCTCTGCCAGTGGCAACCTTGAAGTCACGATCAGGGAAGCCGACGGGCGTGAAAGGCGTTTTACGCAGGCCTTTTCAGCCGCCCCGGTGATGTTGCGGGAAGGTCGCTTCAAATATGCCCTGACGGCGGGCAAATACCGTAGTCAGAACAGTAATGCGACCACCCCGGCTTTTGCCCAGGGAACAGTGATCTATGGCCTGCCGTATAACGCAACGATTTATGGCGGCGTACTCGGTGCAGAAAAGTATAAATCGGGCGTATTAGGGGCCGGTTACAGCTTCGGTCAGCTTGGCTCAGTTTCGGTTGACGTCACCCAGGCACAGACAAAATTTACCGATCGCACAACCCGGCAGGGGCAGTCATACCGCATTCAGTATGCAAAAAATATTAACTCAACAGGAACGTCCGTTACCCTTGCGGGCTACCGTTATTCCACAAACGGTTTCTATGATTTTCAGGAAGCCAACGAGTTATATACAACTTCTCACTCTCTCTGGCGAACCGGCCATAACAAACGCAGTAAAACGCAGCTGAATCTGACGCAGTCGTTGTCTGGCTGGGGCAGTACTTATATTTCCGGATATCAGCAAAATTACTGGGGAATGAGTGGTTACGAGCGCAACCTGAGTCTTGGTTATAACGTCAGCCTTGCAGGTATTACTTACGGGCTAAGTTATACCTACAGCCGCACGCCGGGCAATAATCCAACCGATCAGCAAGTTGCCTTCAGCATGCAGGTCCCGCTAAGCAAATGGCTACCTGACAGCTGGGCCAGCTATAACCTTAATACCAGTAAAAATGGCAACACCACTCACCAGGCTGGCCTCAGCGGCACCGCGCTGCCTGACAACAATCTCAGTTACAGTGTGCAGCAAAGCTGGGGCAATCATGATTCCGGTGGAAGCGGTTCTGCCACTGTGGATTATAAGGGCACCTATGGGGAAACCACCGCTGGCTATAACTACGGTAAAGATTCCAGCCAGTTTAACTACGGGCTACAGGGCGCGATCGTCATTCACCCTTACGGCGTAACGCTGGCGCAGCCGCTGGGTGATACGGTGGCGCTGGTCAGAGCGCCCGGTGCCAGCGGCGTCAAAGTACAGAACAACACAGGCGTCTATACCGACTGGCGCGGCTACGCCGTGGTGCCCTATCTCAGCACTTATCGCAAAAATCGCATCGCCCTGGAGAGCGATACGTTAGGGAATGATGTCGATATCGATACCAAAACGCAGACGGTAACGCCGACTCAGGGTGCGGTAGTACTTGCCAGCTTTAAAACCCGAATTGGTGGCCAGGCGTTAATTTCACTGATGCACCACGGAAAAATCGTGCCTTTCGGGGCTGGCGTCACGCTGGAAAGTCAGGGTGAAACAATCAGCGGCATTGTTGGCAGCGACGGACAAGTTTATATGAGTGGCCTGCCGATAAGCGGAAAACTGCGCGTGCAGTGGGGCAGCGGAAATAATGAAAAATGTATCGCGTCATTCAGGCTGCCTGAGCAAAATCCAGGTACGTTAAAAGAGGTTAATGCGCAATGTCTGTAAACGGAATGAATAAGGAAATGATTAAGAGCCTCAGCAGAATAAAGTGCGCTCTGCTGATCCTGTCGCTGGCTATACCGGGGCTTGCCCTGGCTGCCAGGGACACAAACCCCATCTGTAATGGCAGTAACATTGCGGTAAATATCAGCTTTGGTACTGTCGCCGTGCAGAGAGATGCCGCGGTCGGTGAAGTTCTGGCAACCGCTCAGACGGGCGTACTTAATGGCGGTAGCAGTCTGGGAGGCTGCCAGCGCTCTCCTTATTCAGCGAGTAGTCCACCAAGCTTCTTCAGTGAGGCGTTACTTTTTGCTTTCACCACGCCCAGTGCGCTTGGTGCAAATATCTACGACACCAATATTGCGGGTGTGGGAATAAGGATAACCTTTAACGGCGCAAACAATGAAAACACGCCACTTCCTTTTGATAAAACATACCCAATGTCTGGCAGCGTTCCTGGTAAAAATATTACTATTGAACTGATAAAAACGGCGTCAAATATTGCCACAGGAACATTGCAGACAGGGGAGCTGGCCCAGCAAAACTTTTATTACGACCCATTGAATAAGTTCACCGGCTGGGTATTAAGCCTGACCGGAACAAATAGGGTTCAGCAGGTCGCCTGTTCGGTCAGCAATAAGGTGATTAATGTCCCGATGGGGGATGTAAAAAATATCGATTTCAAAGGCAGTGGCACCACAGCAGGTGAGAAAAGCTTTGCGATCCCGCTGAGTTGCGATGCCGGCACGAAGGTTAATGTCACGCTGGAGGCCGGATCATCAGGCAGTTATGACGCCAGTCTCGGGATCATTAACCTGGACAGCTCTGGCCAGGCAACTGCAACCGGGATCGGCTTGCAGATCCTGAATAACAGTACCCCGGTTACGCTGGGCGAGCTTATAAGCATTGGCAGCACGGCTTCAGAAGGCGGTTTTAACGTGCCGTTGACGGCACGTTATATCCAGACAGGCTCATCGGTAACCCCCGGCACCGCCAATGCGACCGCCACCTTTACAATGACATATAAATAGCTATTTGCTGGACGTCAGTTTACTCAGAACTTACAGGGAGATTTCAGGTGAAAAAGTTAACGCGTGTTTTGCTGCTACTCACGGTCACAGCAGTTGGTACATCAGGGGTAAAAGCGGGGGATGGGACAATTCAATTTAACGGTAAAATTGCCGAGGAGACATGCTCCGTTGATATGAAAAGCGCAGCTCAGTCTGTTGTGATGGGAACAATCAGCACTGACGCCTTTATCAGTGCCGGGGAAGTGGCAGCACCAACCCGTTTTAGCATTCTTCTCAACAACTGCCCTGACTCTGTGAACAGGGTAAATGTTAATTTTACGGGAACAGCGGACACAGCCAATACCAGCCTTATCAGCCTGAGTAGCGACAGCAGTGCGGCAGGAGTGGGCATAGCACTGTATGAATCCGACAGCACAACCCTGATACCGTTGCGTTCTGATTCAGCGGCTGTGGAAATAAACCCCGAAGCTGGCGTGAATTCACTGAATTATGTTGCAAAATATATGGCAACTGCCAGCAGGGTCACCCCAGGCAGTGCCAATGCGGTAGTGGATTTCACACTTGGCTATAAATAAGCATTACACCTGAGAAGCCATCCTGGCGGACAGAGCCTCAATGTTTGCTGATTATGAAGAAGCCGGTGAAATGACTCAGGAAAAATTAACAGAAATGGCCAAAGTAACCATTACTGGGTTGGGGGGATTAATCATAAAAAATGATATCTCCTTGAATATTTCATGAAAAAACCGGAAATGGACGGTAAAACCGATCGGGTAAGCCTGAAATGATGGGTTGAACTGTCCGGCAGCGCTGCAAAAGTCCGCAGTCTCTCTCAGTGATTACGGATTTTTACAGGTTTTGCAGTCAGGCCCTGGGTGCCATTTTTAGTTTTCACTGAAAGTATTTTTCGCTCTTTCTTTTTTCCTTTTTCACTCAGGTTGCTAAAGAACGTGCCTGTTAAATTAATGCCTTCTCACGCAAAAAAGCCTTTAGTCGATGACCATATAAACCTACGCCCAGCCCGGAAATAATCAGCAGCAGGGCGAGGATCTTCACCGGCGAAATATCTTCACCAAATATCACCCAGGATCCCAGAATGCCGAATACAGGCACCAACAGTGACAGGGGCGCTACCGTAGAGAGAGGGTATTGCTTAAGCAGGGAATTCCACACCCAGTAGCCAAACAGCGTATTGGGATAGACCTGGAACAGGATGGACAGCAGAGCGCGAGCGTCAATGTGGTTGACCAGCGCAGTGTATCCGCTGGTACCGTTGACCAGCCAGTCCAGCAGGAAAAGGGGTAACGGAGAAAAGGCGCCCGACCAGACCAGAAAGGCAAATATCTGCTTCGTTCCCGCCTGTTTGTTAATAATATTGGCGATACTCCAGGCTGTTGCGCCTGCCAGTACCAGCAGCGTACCGAAAAGGGTAACAGAGCCATCAGTAATAAAAACAATACTCAGTAATCCCGTGCAAGCGATAATGAAGCCTGCAATTTGATAACGGTTAAGGGTTTCTTTAAATACCAAACTTCCCAGCAGAATGGTAAAGAAGGCGCTGAATTGCAGCAGGAGTGAGGCAATGCCGGCAGAAAGTCCGGTTTTAATTCCCAGGTTGACCAGCCCCCATAAGCCAATGCCAAAAACCAGGCCATAGCTGATGATATACCGCCACTGGACATCAGGTTTTTTTATAAAGAATAACGCGGGAAAGGCGCATAGCGTGAAACGTATGCCTGCCAGAATTAAGGGGTCTACGGAATTCAGCCCCAGTTTGATAACTGAAAAGTTAACGCCCCAGATGGCGGTTATCAGAATCGCGAGCAGCAGATGATGTAATTTCATGATTCAGGTAATCCCGCCCACAAGATAAAAGCACAGGCACTGACGAATGCACCCGCGAAGCAGACTGACTGCCATCCCCAGAGCGCATACAGCTGAGTGGCAACAAGGGCGCCAAGGGCGCTACCGACAGAATAAAAACACATATAAGCTCCGACGAGGCGGCTTGCCTCGAAGGGCCTGGCTGCAACGATCATGCTCTGATTGATCACATGGACCGTCTGCACCGCAAAATCCAGCGCGATAACGCCGACAATCAGCCACAGCAGGGATGTTTCGGCACAGGCGATAGGTAGCCACGAGAATGTCAGCAATGCCAGGGCTAAGCCGGTTGCGCGCTGCCCCTTGCCCCTGTCTGCCCATAATCCCGCTTTTGAGGCCGCCAGCGCACCCGCTATGCCGGCTAAACCAAACATGCCGATCTGAGTATGTGAAAGCGACATGGCACTGAGCGGCAGAACCATCGTGGTCCAGAGCATGCTGAAAGCCGCAAAGATCAGCAGAGCAAAAGCTCCGCGCTTCCTTAGTTGAGGTTCAGTAAGGTACAGGCGGAAAACAGACAGCAGCAGAGAGAGATAGGGTGGTTTTTTCACCTGCGGCGCAGAGGCAGGCATCACTTTCGCAAGTACTATTGCGATCAGCAATATCAGGCAGGCAGCAATCAGATAAACGGCCCGCCAACCGGCAAGATCGGCAATTACTCCTGAGATCAGGCGGGCCAGCAGGATCCCCAGAACAATGCCGCTGGTCACTTTGCCCACAACTTCTCCCCGTCGGTGGGGCGCTGCCAGTATCGCTGCCCATGCAACCATCAGCTGCACCACTACCGCCATCAAGCCGATCAACAGCATAGCGCAAAGCAGGATCGCCAGATTCTGTGATAACCCCGCCATTATCAAGGCCAGTACTGAAAGTAACAGTAGAGTGATAATAAGGGTTTTTCGGTTTACCCGATCGCCGAGTGGAACCAGAAAGAGCAAACCGGCTACATAGCCTGCCTGGGTCAGGGTGATGACGCTGCCAATGATACCGGGCTCTGCATTCAGGCTGGTTGCCATTGATTCAAGTAAAGGCTGAGCAGAATAGACATTTGCCACCGCCAGGGCGCAGGTAAGTGAGAACAAAAATGTTATCCAGGGGGAAAGTACCGGGTCATCTGCTACCGGTGCCTGTATCGCAACGTCAGAATGCTTGTCTGCCTTACAGTGCATATCACCCTCTCTGGTTTCTTTTTAAAACTACATTAGGTGTAGAATCTACCGTGGTGGTTTTTTTTTGCAACCTCTTTTCAGGGGCGTTATGCTGGATCACTAAAAGTAAACGGAGTGAGAAAACGGATGGCAAAACAGGAATCGCTCAGGGCCAGCGAATGTCCCGTTGCCAGGACAGTAGAGTCCATTGGCGAACGTTGGTGTCTGATGATTATCCGTGAGGCATTTGATGATGTCCGCAGATTCAGTGAGTTCCAGAAGAATCTGGGGCTGGCCAGAAATGTCCTCTCTTCCCGACTGAAACTACTGGTCGATATCGGTGTGTTTGAGATCTGTCCGGCTTCCGATGGCAGCGCGTACAGGGAATATGTCCTTACCGATAAAGGGCGCACCATTTTCCCGATCGTTGTGGCGATACGTCAGTGGGGAGAGCGCTATATGTTTGAGAAGGGCGAAACACACTCAGTGCTTGTGGATAATAAGCATGGAGAGCCTCTCCAGCCGCTGGAGGTTCGTTCATGTGACGGAGAAAAACTGGAGCCTGCCGACTGCCATCGTCGGCGTGTGATTGCAGGCGCAAAGGAGGGATAATCCTCTTTGGTTTCAGCCGCCGGTTTGTTAACAACAGTCCTGCTCCTGCCGGTAAGGCGGGCCTTACCGGGGATAACAGCACAGTGAGGTAAACCATGAACACCGATACAAACCCGCAGCCAACAAAAGCCACACTCCATTTATTATGTGGAAAAATCGCCTCAGGTAAATCCACGTTATCAGAAAGATTAAGTGCATCCGCCGGAACAATCATCGTCAGTGAGGATCGGTGGCTTGCTGCTCTCTATGCCAATCAAATGCAATCAGTGTCCGATTACGTGCAGTGCTCCGCAAAGCTCAGGGAGGCCATGAAACCACACCTGGTATCCTTACTTAAGGCAGGCGTGTCAGTAGTGCTGGATTTTCCGGCAAACACGCTGGCGAATCGTGAATGGATGATGGGTATTATTACGGCGTCAGGGGCTGATAACCGTCTGCACTATCTCCGGGTTTCTGATGAGGTATGCAAAGCTCGTTTACGTGCCCGTAACGCTGAAGGCTCACATGATTTTTCAGCTACAGATAAACAGTTCGAACTTATAACAAGTTATTTCCGTGAGCCAGGCGCAGAGGAAGGGTTTCACGTTATTGAATACAGCTAACGCCGGGAAGCCTGGGAATTACGCTGGCGCTGGGGCAGGGGCAGGGTAATGAGGTGGATCAGGGCGCGCGGGCAATGCTGGGACAACTGATGAAACAGGCACTGCTCAGCGTGAAGTAATTTTACCTTTTACCAGCAAGCCTCATTCCGCCTGATTTTTTACTTTTTAGCCATGTAACACAGACTTACAGACCGGCATGGCATAGCTTTACTGCATATTGGTTTCACCCGATGATGACCTGACGAAACAAGGAAGCCGGCACTATGACAGTAAAAAAAGTTCTGCTTACAGGGGCCAGCGGCCGTATCGGACGGACCTTTTTTAAATCGATGCGCGATGCCTATGATTTCATTCTTACTGATCTGAATGTGCCGGATTATGAGGTTGGTTCGCCTCACCAGTTTATTCCAGCCGACCTCTCAAAGCCGGGGGCGGCAGCAGAGTTGCTGGCCACAGAGCAGCCTGACGCGATAGTGCACCTGGCTGGCATTCCAGACGCCGATGCCAAATTCGAACAGCTGTTGCCAGCCAACATACTCTCCACCACCTGGCTGCTTGAAGCCGTTGCCAAAACGTCATGCCGCCGCTTTGTATTTGCCAGCAGTGCCCAGACCATTGAAGGTTATCCGGTGGATGTGCAAATACATCCGGGTATGGCCGTAGCGCCTGCCAATCTCTACGGCGTAACAAAGTGCTATGGCGAGGCGCTGTGTTCCTTTTATGCCACTCACCATGGCCTGTCATGTGTAGCGCTCAGAATCGGCGCCTTTGAAGCCAAAGAGGCAGATGCGCTTAAAAATGCCAGAGATTACAGCGCCTGGCTCAGTCCGGAGGACGCCGTGAGGCTGATAACCTGCGCTATAGAAGCTGAGAATATTACCTTCTTTATCGGTTATGGCATTTCAGATAACCGGTTTAAGCGATTTGATCTGTCTCATACCCGTGAGGTACTGGGTTACCAGCCAGCCGATGATGCCTTCCGGGAATTTGCGCCCGGACCGCTTCTTTTCCGCTGACGGTGGAGTGCTCTGCTGGGGGCAGTTTGCAAGCCGACTTATGAGAAAAACGAGGTTATCGCTACGGGATATTTCTGTCTGGTACAGCAAGGAAGAATATCCTGAATTAACGGATAAGGATGAGATCGATATTACCTGCATCAATGCTCTGAAACGTATTTTTCGGTCAGTTATGATCGAAAAATACGAGAGTTCTGTCTTGAATTTCTGTCATTCAGCGTCGAATTTGAACACCGGTTCGAGCCAGCATGGCGCCTGTATATGGGCTTAACCAGAGAAGGTTTGCAGTTACATTTATCTGAACATCGCAGTGATGCCAGTCCGGGCGCAAAAATATTTATTCCTGTGCAGAACATTGCGTTATGAAGAAATAAATTACACGAGAAACAATACGGGTAGGGTCGCCCGGAAATAGTTACGCAAGGTTGGGAAGATGTTATGGAAGTATATGACCCTTTCGGCAATCGGCTCGCTTCTGTCAATGTTAATCTGTTCCTGAAAACAAGGGGGAGCGCCAGCGGCGGTTTCCCCGTTACAGATATTAATGTGAATTTTGCTACGTTCGTTTCTGGCCCCAAAGGGCCTGACGTGATAGCACCTTGTGCTATGAGCGAGGGGTTGACATTAGACCTGAAAAAAAGATGTCTGGTAAAAGCGGTTAGCATTTGTCTGGATTAACCTCAGCGCTTGATTATTAATTCCTGCCGTTCCTGGTGGACAGGCGGGTTTGCTATGACATCTCAGCCGCGCACCCGACAAAATCGTGCTAAATTCATTCATTAAATTACTGCTATAAAAGGATTTTACGATGGATTTAATTAATAACCTGAAGACGAAATATCCGGGTTCCCTGGCATGGTCAATCGGAGACAGCCCAGAGATGGCGAATGAGCTTGCAGAATTAGTCATTAAAGGGATTAAAACCGCATCATGCGGTTCCCTTGCAGCCCTCCTGGCAGAAGAATCAGCACCCAGAATAGGCAGTCATAATATTATCCTCAATGGGCAAGGTGTTCCGGTATGCGTCATCAGAATGGTTTCGATGCGGCTGGTACGCTTCTGTGACGTGACTGAGGAGTTTGCAAGGAAAGAGGGTGAAGGGGATCTGAGCCTTGAATACTGGAGGAAAGAACATAAAGCCTTTTTCACCAGAGCGGGGTTTTACTCTGAAGAGATGGAGCTTGTTGCAGAAGAATTTGAAGTAGTTGAAGTTCTGTAACACAGGTCGCTATGCGCGGAGAGCAGACATTAGATCTGGAAATTCATTTAAGATTGAAGCAGTTTGTAAGTGTTTAGATTGATCATTGCGACCCATCCGGATTCGCCAAAACTTCATTGTTCATTTCGCTTCGACGACATCAGAAAAATTGCATTTTTTCATAAGGATGCTTCATACAGGCTCTGAGGCGGCTATCCAAATTGCCATCATGGATTTCCAGCTTGTGTCCATCTGGATCTAAAAAGTAAATTGATTTCCCCTCGCTCTTGTTTATTTTCCACTCTGTAATGCCTGATAATTTCAGGTGATTAGCAAACACATCGAAGTCTTCGCTTCGGATGCTGAATGCGTAATGAGTATAATCCTCTTGAGGAGCAACGGAATCAGCAGAAAGACATAGCCACAGATCACCCAGACAAAGATAAGCCCCACAGGTCCATCTGGCCTTAGGTATAAAACCAAGTTTGTTGACGTAAAAATCAAAGCTTCTTGAAACATCACTTACGGCGATTGTTATATGATTTAGCCCGTTTAGCATTCAGAGTCTCTTCAGCAGGATGTAGGAGATTGCAAGTTAACATAAGGTTACTTTAGCTCAGCGCCAGAGTGAGTTGAAAGCTTAACGAAACCAGCCTTTCGCGAACGCACAGTCCGCTATGATCAAAAAGCGGACATTAAAGCTATTGAGTAATGCCGGTCTTGTACTGTCTAATCCAGGTCACTTTCAACAATCATTTTTTTAGTCATCGCCAGCAGGAAAGCGGTAACGGAAGTCGCATCAGAAATTTCTCCATCATGTATCAACCGACAGAATTCACTGATTTTGATTTTTTCCACCGTCAGACCGTATTCTTCTTCGTCCAGTTCCTGTCCGATAAATTCCAGCTGCGTGGCAAGGTATATGTGGTAGCCCTGTGCTGAATAGCCCTGTGCAAGCTTCTGATATCCGACATATTCCATTTTTCCCGCTTTCAGACCCGTTTCTTCTTTCAGTTCACCGGTCGCAACCTCTTCAGGGGTGGCATCTGGGGAACATTCCCAGCTCCCCTGTGGAAGTTCCTTAGTTTTCCTGCCCAGCGGATAACGGTACTGCTCAACCAGATAGATCTCGTTATTTTCAACCGGAATGATCACAACGAAATCACTTTTTTCAATAACTGAATAGATCCCTTCGCTGCCGTCTGCCCTCTGGATCCGATCTTCCTTTAGCGACATCCAGCGGTTACGATAAATTTCTTTCGATGAGAGTGTTTTTATTTCCACGTCCACAAAAATCTCCTTATTTCGTTGTCAGGTGATCTGCCACAATAACGTTGACGCCTTCACCGTTGAATAGCGCAACATAGTCAGCGGGCGCATCGTTATCGGTAATAATGTCATTGATCTCGCCGGGTGCTGCAAAAGAGAAGGGAGAGTGTTTACCCAGCTTTTCTCCTGAAATGACGCAGATGCTGCGTTGTGCAGCCTTAGTCCAGGCCCGTTTAACCTGAATTTCGTCGTAGTTGATACTGCTAAAGCCTGTGGTGATATTTGCCGCTGCCGCACCGATAAAGCAGATATCAAAAGCCATGCTGCTTAGCTCTTCACACACTCTGTGGCCCGTCATATCCATTGCGGGCTTAAATAATTTTCCTCCCAGCACAATGACTTCCACATCCGGGTGATCGGCCAGCGCCATGGCGGCGGGTAGATTGTTTGTGACCACGGTACAACGTAATCCAGGCGGGATAGTCTGTGCAATGGCAAGTGTGGTGGTTCCTCCGTCCAGTCCGACGACGTCATCCTGGCGAATAAGAGAGACGGCGACCGAAGCGATGGCGCTTTTTGACGCGCCGGTTCTGCCCAGCCTTTCCTTGTGATTCAGCGGCACCTGTGAGCGGGGAATAGCGCCGCCATGGACGCGACGCAGCATGCCTGTTGACTCAAGGCGTATCAAATCGCGCCGAACAGTATCCTCTGAGATGCCCAGTTTTTCAGCCAGTGCAGAGGCCTGTAACTCGCCATGATGGTTCAGAAGATCGAGTATTTTCCGCCGTCTTGCATCAGGTAATTTCATTTCAATGCGCCAAATTGCAATATTTATTGCCTTAATATGCGGTTTTTTGCGGGATGATGCAACATTATGCCAGGCAACGAAGTGAGAAATCAGAAAAGCTGAGTTATTCAACCTGAAGAGGAGAGGTTATCCCGCTTTCCTGGCGAATCGGAGTATGGAGTAAACGTATCGCTGATAAAAATGCAGGTAATGTGTTCTCAACGGACAAAAGGCTGGAAGCAATGATTAAGGCATTCTGGCGACAGCCATGGTTTATCTCTTTGCCGTACTGTTTTGTGTATTACAAGTTTATTACTGGCCCGGTGGGGCGCTGTCAGAAAGCAGCAAGATACCAGGAAGTAACAAATTGGGCCGCCTGAGGTTATCGTATTCTGACAGAGTAATTTCCGCTTCTTTACTTCTTTGCTTCCGTCATTTCCTGCCGTCCTCCGTTGAGAACCATAACTCAAACTGATGTCTCAAATCGATGATCCACTATACTGACCATTGCAGTTGTAATTTATATACGAGGCTGCGTACGGTTGATTACCTGACAGCAGCTTTCCCCATGACCTTCGGGAGAACAAAATGCAAAAGAGTAACTCTTTGAAAAATCTGCTGGTTATATCGGCAGTAGCAGCCATGTTCAGCACTGTTAGTGTGCAGGCCCAGACGCCGACGAGCGCCGCGCAGACTGGTGCCGCAGGCCAGACCGATTCGGGCGGCAAGCTCAGCTCTGGCGACGTAAAAGCGTTGAAGGACATGGCGCAGGCCGATATCAATGAAGTCGCCGCTGGCAAACTCGCGCTGAGCAAGGCTAAAAGCAGTGAAGTCAAAGCATACGCTCAGAAGATGGTCGACGACCACGGCGCTGCCTTGACGAAAGTACAAGCAGTTGCCGGGCAAAAGGGCGTGACACTGCCGACGGAGCCGGATGCCACGCACAAGACCATGGCTGCCGGGCTGGAAAAGCAGAGCGGCGAGGCATTTGACAAGATGTATATGGAAAACGCTGGCACCAAAGACCACAAAATGGTGCTGTCGAAACTCCAGAGTGACGCCAAAAAGATCAAGGATCCGGATGTGAAGGCCGTGGCCGATGCGCATACGCCGGTCGTTGAGCAGCACCTGAAGTCTGCTCAGCAGATGTCGATGTAACCAGCATGCCAGCAGGGAAGAAACCAGGTCGTTGGGTGGACGCAGGGTCCAGCGACCTGGATTATTCTTTGTTCAACCGGATATATCAGTATAAATAAGACGGAGTGATAAGAACATGCCTTAAATTCCTTTCTGAAAAAAGCGCCTGATCTTTTCCATCTAAAGAATTTGGTCAGGGTAATATAAATTAAAGCATCAGAATTTTTTACTCAAAATTGGTTCGGATAACAACTTTTCCCGGATAATCTTTTTCGCCTGTTGCCATGGACATGACAAGGTTTGAAAAGTCTTCAAAGTCAATTTCTTCAGAAACAATTTTTTCTAGTGGAAACTGGTCAGGATGTTCAGCATGAAGCCGGAAGCTTTCCTCATAGTCCTGCTTATAACACCCATAAGCACCACAAATCCGTATTTTTTTCCCATCGTACTCCGTTAGCTGAATAAGTTCCTGTCGACGTACGACGTCAATATTCACTGATGTTGTCAGAAATTTATCGCCTTCACGTGTACCACCGTAGATGAGTATTGTTCCTCCATCTGAAACCAGAGTGGCTGCTTTTTTCAGGATTTCGGAACTCACCATTGTTGATACGACCATGACAATATCAAAAGCATTCTGATAAGCATTTGTATCAGCAAGGGAATGTATCTCCTCCGCACTAAAAAGGTGCCTGTCTGAGGCAAATTTACGCCGCATCTCGCCCCGGTTAAATATAGCCACTGCTGCTTCCAGATGCCTGGCATACATAGAAAACATAATGCCCGAACATCCCGCGCCGATAATGCCAACTTTCTTTCCCTTCAAATCCGTCAGATTGTTGAGTTCCAGCATTTTTTGGGTGGCATGGACAATACAGGCCATGGGTTCTGGCATCCAGATATGGTGAATAATGTCATATTCGGGCACGCGGATGACAGTTTGATCCAGCTGTTCTTCCGTACCATGTACGAAGACATACTCTGCAAAGCCGGTAGTACGATCGGGGGTAATATTAGGATTGAATGTCACCAGCTCACCTTCCTGGAAACCTGTTTTTGTACCGGAAAAAATCACTGAACCCACTAATTCGTGACCAAAGAGCGGGCCGCGATCTGTCGGAACATCTCTTGAACCCATAATCTCCTTAATATCAGCACGACAGATGCCCATATAATAGGGTCGAATCACGATTGTATTTTCACTAAGAATATGGCGTGGGAATTTTTTTGTAATGGCATGCACTTTGCCATTTGAAAGCTCAGCCGTTTTATAATTACATGGTAAGTAGGACATGCTCTTTCCTGAATTTATATTTATTGATTTCGTTGGTCTGTATGCCACTTTTGAGTGGCATACGCCTCATTCATTACCGGTGAAAAGATGGATGCGTTTATCTCTTTTATGACTCCAGTGCTTGAGTCATTTTCTGGCGGCTAAAATGCCATGCAAACAGGGTGATAACCAGACTGGTAGCGGCCAACGCGGCGGCGGCCAGCGGCACGGCACGAATGCCAAATCCTAAATCAAGTACAGTGCCTCCCATCCATGCGCCTAAACCGTTCCCCAGATTAAAGGCTGATACGTTTACTGAAAGCGCCAGCGTAGGAGCGGCGACAGCCAGCGACTGAATTCGAGCCTGAAGCGAGGGAATAATAGAGAAACCAATGGCACCAAATAAAAACAGCGTAATGGCAGAAAGGACCGGAACAATGCTGGTCATCCAGAACACCACGAGTACAATGACCAGACTGCCTAATACCGTTGTTACACCACGCATGACATGCTTATCTGCAAGGCGACCACCCGCGAAATTACCCATGATGGCACCGATGCCAAATACCACCAAAAGTGCAGAGACAGCTGAAGGGCCAAAATGGCTGACATCCATTAACAGAGGCACTATGTAGGTAGACGCGGTAAAGACTGCGCCCTGCGCCAGTACGGTAGTAATGATGGCAAATACCAGCGTTGGGTTAGTAAGAGCTTTCACCTCACGGCGCATAGCACCAGGTTTTGATTGTTCAGCCTCAGGTAATTTGGCAGGCATAAATAGGGCGATCAGGGCAACAGATATTACCGCAATAACAACGATTGCAATAAAGGTCGCGCGCCAGCCCAGGTTCTGCCCAATAAATGTTCCAAGCGGCCCGCCTAAGGCGTTTGCCAGGTTAAAACCTAAGGCGATTTTAGCCATTGCGGAGCCTTGCTTGTTGGGGGGAGATAGCGTCACTGCAAGGCTGAAAGCCACGGCAACGAATGTTCCATGACTGATCGACGTTAAAATACGTGCGGCCATAAGCATCTGATAATCTGATGCAAAGACCGCCCAGATATTACCTATAATGAACGGCACCATCAGGCCAAGCACAAGAGTTTTACGGGGCACGCGGGTGGTGAGCAGCGTAACAAACGGACCGATAATTGTTACACCCAGCGCATAGCCTGTGACCAGTAGCCCCGCATCAGGTAACGATACAGAAAGGTCAGAGGCCACGAACGGTAAAAGCCCGGAAATGATAATTTCGGCGGTGCCAAGACAAAAAACACCCAGCATCAGCGCGAACAGCGTGATAGGCATAACTATCTCCTTAATAGAGTAAACGCGCTGTATAACTAACGAAGCCAACGCTGTTTATTTAAAATATTTGTATGACAACAAAATTCATAATGGAATATAAACGCTCCATAGAATTTAAGTTGTCGCTGTCGGCTGAGAGCGACTTCAGCCCTGTGAAAAATACTTCAATCTTGTTTCTTTAATAGCATCATTTAAAATAATTTGACTGGGTTTATTTAAACCAGAAGAGAGATCAAGGTTATTGCTGAAGCGGGTAATATATTTCCTCAACCACAATATATCGGTTTTTAATCGGGCATGTACGCCATCGCGATAGTCATTCTCAAGCACAAACGCCTCAACAGGAATATGCCTGCTCTCCAGTTCCTCGAAAGTCTCCAGCACAGCGGCTTCATCATTACTTAGCTGTTTTTTATCATCAGCGCTTTTAATATGTACTTGCTGCGCTAATACCGGTGCGGCTACTCGTAATACTTCAACGGGTGAAAGTCCTGCGGCCAAAGGATTTCCTGTATCCAGTATTACTCGCAGGTTGGTTGCATCCACCGATGCGATCAGCTGTTGCAATTGTTTTGAATCCAAAACATTTTCTGTCGCCAGGAGCAGCCCTCTCTTACTCGCTTCGGAGCAAGCCCATTGCAGGACCTCGGCCGTTCTGGCTAATACTGATAAACTTTCGATAGCGCTGTTGCGGAAACTGGGTAAGAAGACCAGAGAAGCCCTGAGCGTCACGGCGACGTCTAATGCCCTTCGGATAACATTCCTGACATTTTTAGAGGCCAGCGTGCCTTTTTCTGCCGCCAGACCAATATCATTAAGCAGGTTGGCAGACACGGCTAATGGCTTTACCCCGGTTTCAGCTAATACAGTGGAAAGGGTTTGCAGCCTCCCTGTACTATCGAGCCATGGCGCTTTCCCCGGCCCCCCTAAATCCAGCTGAATACCCTCTGCGCCGGCGCGGGCCGCCAGTCGAACGGCATCCGGGCCGCTGACAGGCAGGCGCCAGTCTGCCAGGCCAATTAATACGGGCTTCACAGCCGGCTCCGATCGCTTTGTGACTCAGGCTGCTTATCCTGTATCGACTGCCAGCTGCCATCAGCGTGCACAATTAAACTCTCCCCGTTGCGTATCCTGTCTCTGCCCGATACCAATTCAACGGCGATGGAAGCAAAGCTTTCTGGCCGCATATAGCTGGAGTAGTCAAAATCAGCGGGGCGACGACGACGAATACCCGCTGAATCCACCATACCGGCAGGAAGAACCGAGACAAACTGCACTTCTTCAGGGTTCTCTTCCTGAGAGACAGAATGAATCAATGAGGCACAAGCCGCCTTGGTGGCAGCATAGCCAGAGCGGCCAGGCCCCCCGTTATAAACCACCTCCGAAGAGACATTGAGGAACATACCCGGTCGGGTTTGACGCAGCGCAGGTAACGTTGCGTTTAACGTCAGCCAAAGCCCATTCAGATTGACCTCAAGTTGTTGACGCCATTCAGAAACAGGCGTTTCGGAAAAAAATGAACGACGATCGCCATAGTGCACGGCCGCAAAACAGACTGCGTGCAAAGGTTCCCTGGAAGCCTCGACCAGTGCAGCATGCGCCAGGGTATCATCGGTCAGGTCCACAGCCATCCAGCGCAGATTACCTTGTTTAGCCGGTTGTGAACGACTCAGAACCGTAACCTCCATACCCGCCTGCGACCAGGCCTCCGCGATTGCCCGACCGATTCCGGTTGAGCCGCCCACCACAAGGGCTTTACGACCAATTAATGACATTCGTTCAACACTCCTTAAACAGGGACATTAGCGGTAATTTTTACGGCGAGTTTAATTAACCGGCGACCATCCACCAGGCGACTACGAGATCCCGCTAACTGCGTCATAACTGGCGCAGCTTCTTGCATGGACATAACGTGAGTAATAAGTTCGCAGTAACGTAGTGGGTGTTTAACCAGCTCAAAAGCAGCGCTTCTCAAATGCCTGTGCGCAACACCGCGGTGGCCAAGTAAACAGACCAATTTGCCGCTGCTGGTGTGCACAGGGAAATTCACGGCGTGCTCAGGAAAACCGCCGCAATTGGCTGCCCGGATAAGGGACAAATCCGTTCCGGGTAACAAGGGGCTTGATGCTTCTTGAGGGATGCCACCTAACAGATCGATAGCAAGTTCTCCGCGCAGGTAGCGAAGTGCTGTCTCCAGACAAAGCAATGTTGCGTCGCGTGGCGTAGCAAGCAATACCGCCACCCGTTCGTCCTCATTAATTGAAGACAGCAGCGCGGCACCTGCCGTGTTGTTCAGAACAGGGACTACTGAGGCTACTTTATGATTTTGGCTCCAGGCCAAACCCTGTGCTGTGTGATGAATATGTACAATATGAATATCTGGCCCCAGAAATTCTCTGGCCGCACGTACGGCTATATGTCCGGTTACGCCATCACCGAACACGACCAGCGTGCTGGGGTGATGCTTTGACAGTAAATCGAGCGCGTACTGAACGGCAGCTAAAGGCTCCAGAAGCGTTGAAAGAGCTGAGTTATGACATTCATCCAGCGGCATCACCAGGCCATCGCGTACGGCTGACTCGGGGATAAGCACCCTTTCCTGAAGTAAGCCCTCCACGTTATGGCCGAGTAAGAACAAAGGATCGTTACGGTGGGTCGGGTTAATGCATACCAGGGTCCCCGTAGCCAGGTTATCAGGTACACATTCTCCTGTAGCAACAACACGCGCGACACCTTCGTGGCCGATGACCGGGCTGGGATCGTCGCGAAGACCGCGCAGCATCTGAATATCGGTACCGCACAACCCTGCATAGATTGGCTCGACTAAAAGCTCATATCCGATCGGGACGGGGGTGGAACGAGTAAGGACAGAAATCGTACCATTCTGTCTTACCATTGCTCTGTGAGTTGCCGTCATGGCCGGATCTCCATCGTGGCCGCGATACCCGCCCCAATAAGACAATCAGCCTCAGATACCACAAGGCGGTCTTCAATCCAGCGGGGATAAAGTTTGCTGGTAAGGTAAATTCCCTCACGGTTAAGATGCGCCATAACAGAAGCTTTATAATGCTCGCCAAGTGAAACTGCGACTCCGCCGGTCAGGATAATTCTGTCCAGATCGGGATTCAGGCAGAGAGCGGTTCGCAAAACATCGGCTACGGGCGCTGTAGCTGCACTGAGTAACGTTATTGCTATGTTGTCATCAGCGCCCACCGTTGCTGTGAATGCCTCCTCAAAAGATTCACCGTCTGCCATTCTCCGACCAAGCTCCGATACGGCCCATTCATCTGGCTGCCGTTGCCGCAGAACCTGAGCCAGGTTTGCAATACCCCGGCCGGAAGCGTAGGCGGACAAATGTCCTGCTTTCCCACAGTCACAATCCAGGACTACTGGCTCTCCAGCTAATTTCGCGACTGCCGGAAGGTGGCCGATTTCTCCTTGCAGCCCACCCGCATCAAAGGGGATATACCGCGTAGTACGATCGATGATGCGTGCAGCGATGCCTGTACTGATCGTGACTAACATCACCTTTCGATCCTGCGCGCATAGCGGTGTAGAGATAATGTGCATCAGGGCGGCAGTCACATCATTCACGACACACCAGTCCACATCAGACCTTCTGCGAGATAACTCATCAAAGAGATTAAAAGGAACATCATGCGCACCCCATAATGGTGCGGAGGCGTAAACCGTGCCATTGCGGTGATCCATCGCGGCACCGAAAGATATTCCCACCAGGGAATGTTTATCCTGAGGTGGGATCTTGCAGATAGCGTTGACCAGCAGCTCCTGTAATTGCGGCACTGGAAGACCGGGATATTGACGAAAGCCGGGAGCAGGCAAGCGCTTTCTGTGACTCAGGCCACCTTCCGGGGACCAGTCTGCCCAGCGCATATGCGTCCCACCGATGTCGATAACAGTGGTCGCGCGTATCATGCAGCGACATCTCCGCCGAGCGCCTTCACACGATCTTCCAGGAAAATAAGGGCTTTTTCGAGTTCATTCAGCGTTAAGTCATTGATGAATATAACGTTCCCTATGCCATCGGAGAGGGGGATACGTTGTAAACCGTCGCGATGCCTGATGGTGTCGAGTAAGGCTTTTTCCAGCAAACTCAGCTTGAAAACGGGATGAGATATTGGCAGACCCGATATTTGAATCAGAGAAAGCGCACGTTCGGTTTCTTCGTTGGTCAGCAAGCCACGACCGCTCGCCAGGGCAATACTCAAAGCCATATCTACCGCTACCGCCTCACCATGGAGTAAAGCAGGATTCGCCAGCAGCTCTAATGATGGACTGAAGGTGTGACCATAATCTACGCAGCGAGAGAGTTCAGCTTCCCAGAGATTGGGTTCCAGTTCAGCCAACATGCTGGCAATTGAACGGGTGACGATCTCTTTCATCACACCATCGTCCGAGGAGAAGGCTTCAGGAGTCAGATGTGATGACATTGCCTCAAGAAGTCCAAACAGGGTCTTATCCTTGATCAGAGCCATTTTAATGATCTCTGCAACACCGTTTGAGATGTGACGCTGGCTGAGGCTTTTTAAAAACAGGGGATCAATAAGGGCTGATGACGGCGCAAAATAGGTTCCAAGGCGGTTTTTATGGGCGCCGTGATTGATGCCGGTCTTTACGCCTATCCCCGCATCAATCTGACCCATCAACGTTGTGGGAATTCTGACATAAGGAATACCACGCCGATACAGGCTGGCGGCAAATCCAACCACATCCAGCAACACCCCACCGCCAATACCAATGACAACTTCCCCACGACGTAATAATCCCGCTTCATCCATGGCTTCAGCAACCTGAATTGTGGACTCAACATTTTTATTAATTTCATCACTGGAAATGACCTTCCAGTGAATATCGAAGTTCCAACTGGAAAAATAGGATCTGAACATCTCGCCGTAAATTTCATCGACTTTACTGTCAATAACGACGAGCCTTTTGACTCTGACTTTGGCATTGCGATCCGCATGCTTTGCACAGGTACGTGCTAAGGTTGGATTGTCAGGATTGAGTATATTCCTGACAACGGATACCTGATAATTAATTTCCTGAGTGGCATGCATATTCCAGATGAGATCCGTATGTTTAGCAAGCGGAGAGCGGTAATAAGGTAAATATGATGATGGATGATCGTTATTCATGATATTCCTTTTGGTTTTTAGAAATTCATTAATTTCATAAGCAGTGAAATTATCACTTCAGATTATTACCTTGCTATTTTTTCTGGCCCGTCAGTTGTGGATATCTAAAATCGAACATTTGTTATCTCATGCCTAAACAGCACAGTTACTTTACATTAACTTACGTTATAGAATAACCTACTCAGAGTTCCGGACTATGCTGCCGGATTTGGCAGTAATCCTTTATTGAGGTGCCAGGAAATGATCGATTCGCTCTCTGCGATTTCTGTGTTTGTTAAGGTGGCGCAGGTAGGAAGTTTTGTCTCTGCGGGACGCGCTTTGGGCTTAAGCGCCTCAGCGGTGGGTAAACGCGTTACCAGCCTGGAGAGCAACGTGGGGGCACAACTCTTACAAAGAAATACACGCAGAATTTCACTGACCTACGAGGGAGAACGCTTCCTTACTCATGCCATGCGTATCCTGGAAGAGGTTGATAACATTCAGAATGCTATGCTGGCGGCTACTGAAAGTGCCATCGGCAGATTAAAAATCAGCATTGCCCCCATTCCCAATCTTTTTAGTGAAAGATTTAATGATTTTTTGCAGCAGCACAGGGAGATTGAAGTTGAATTTGACTTCTCAGACAGGTTTGTCGATTTGGTCGGGGAAAATTATGATGCAGCGTTGAGAGTAGGAAGTGACCCGGATGGCAACTTGCGATCCTATTACATAGGAGACATCCATAGCGTTATTGTAGCCAGCCCAGACTATTTAAAACGCTATGGTCGTCCTGATAAACCAGAAGACCTTCTTACGCATTCACTGATTCATTATCGCTCAAAAAATTCAGGAATAGTTCAGGTCTGGCCTTTATCCAGTGCGAAGTTACTGCATCTTCCGCAAACAATTGTATGTAATGATATTGAGACCCGCATTAAGTTAGCGCTTAATGGCAATGGCATCGCTTATTTGCCCCATGTCTCCATTAGTGAGCATCTTCGCTCAGGGGATTTTTGCACGATCCTCGACGAGCATACCAGTGATACCAGTACGCCAATTTATGTCGTATGGCCTTACGCTCACCGCTACTCTTTACGCCAGCGACTGTTAATCGATTATCTGAAAAATTTAAAAATATGAAATAAGTAAAAAGCATAAGCTTTTACGAATTATTTAAATAACAGTGCGATTTATCTTAAGGTGGGCCAGGCTGGCTTATTTTAAATTTTATTTATTCAGGCGATTTTTTGCACCGTCATCGATGATAAATTTGGCTTCCCGATGCCATCGCTAAAGTTGTAAACCACCCGGAAGTAATAATATTTATTGGGACTAATTATCAGGAAGCGATGACGGGCACTGTTTCTACTATGATGACGGGCAAGCCTTCTCCCCGGTGATACAGCCTTACATTTCACATATCCTGTTCACCAGGCGCATCCCGCCCAATAGATGACCAAAATAAAAAGATTTTGCCTGCCCTGTGCGCAGGCACAGCATCAGCAGCCGCCAGAACAGCAAGAGCAGATCACCGGTTTGCTGTATGAATTGGCCGGTGTGCTGAATGAGGATCTGAAAGCACCGCGATTTGTCCGCACCGCAGACGGAATCACCATGATTAGCAGCGGTATAAAAGCTGAGGTTCATTAACAGAGAGCAGGGCGGGTGAGTTGACTTCATTCGCCTCAGGCAAAGCCATTTTTTACTGATTTTATCCATGCGGCCCTGAGTTTGAGCTTCTGCCAGCGCCTGGCGGCACTCCCCGACCTTTAGTCCTTGTTTACGTATGTCGGATTCGCGTTCAGCATGCAACTCTTCTTCAGTGCAATGAGTATTGCGTTCAGAAAGCGCTTTTGCCAGACCGGCTACACAATGGTTATTGCCGTGTGTGCGAGCGTAATCAATTTGCTGCCCGATCTCCTGACGCCTGGCTTCGCAGCTGGTGCAGAGAAAAATGGAGTATTGCCAACAGACCAGCCAATAGAGTTTTAACCTGGTTGATAATTTTAACGGTGTAAAAGTAATATCTGTTATTTCAGTAAGCTTCTTTCCTGCGAAAAACCCATAACCTTTCGGTTATGGGTATGTTATTATTTTTTATTATGGCGTGCTTTCCCTGATATCGGCGATACAGGAATTTTTTATAGTATTATTGTTCTGATTAACAGGTACATATAAGGTACGGCACATTTTATGTAGGGTAATTTAAATGTAGGGATACGATGATGAAACAAATTACATTACCTTCAAGGTTAATCGCGATGTTTGAAAGCGATCCTGTTGTAGGCTGGGCAGTAAAAGACAATAACTCCCGTTTTATCTACGTCAATAACACGTTTAAAGCCTGGCAAACCCTGTCAACGAGTTATGATTACGAAGGCCGGAACATCAGGGAGATCCCTGTTCCTGTGTCTGAGTTTGCCGATATCTTTAACCAGCAGGAACGGGAGATAGAGCGCACAGGTAAGCCGGTGAAAGCCATCACTACGCACATTCAGGGCACAGAGAAGATAATGCAGCCGGCCTACAATATTCAGGAGCCGCTCTATGATGAACATCACAACTGTGTAGGCACGGTTATCAGCGTCAGACACGTCAGGATCATCACACCAACCTCGTTACTGAATGGCAACATAATACAGCACGCGACATTCCAGTCCCCTTCGGAAGTCTTTACCGAAAAAGAATGGGAGGTTGTTTATCTGCTGGACTGCGGAATGAGGCTCAAAGAGATAAGCAGTATTCTCTCGATTACCGTTGATGCTGTTAACGGCAGACTTCGAAGTTGTTACAGAAAAACAGGTTTAAATTCACAGTCAGATTTAAAGCAATATTGCAGGGATAACAAATTTGATAACTACATCCCGCAGTTCTTTCTCAAAAAAGGACATATCATAATCAGAGGCTAACCTGATGAATACAGACCTGACTCCTGTTAAATATTACTTTAATAACTCTCTCTTTGGATGGGCCATAAAGGACAGCGACTCCCGCTATGTTTATGGCAATAAGATCTTCTGTCACTATTTTGGTGTAACCGAAAAGCAACTTCCGGGCCTTCGCGACACTGAACTTACGCCCGATATCAGCGAGTACTATGACCGTATACTCTCTGACGACCAAAAAATCCTGACCACAAATGAAATGAGCATAGTGCTCAAAACGTTTGATTACGGAAGACGAAACAGGCTCAGATCCTTTCTGGTTGAGAAGCGTCCCTGGCAGCTCGATAATGGCAGCAACGGCATTGTCTGTACTTACACAGAGATCACCAATGTTTACTTTTCCACCTTTCTTATGCCCCGAGAAAGAAAGCCTTTTGTCTTCACCCGACCGGCGAATAGTTTTACGGACAAAGAGTGGGAAGTGATCCTGTTGATGCAGTGCGGGGTAAAGCAGAACTGTATGTCGGGCTTACTCGGTATCAGCTCTTCAGCGCTTCGCAACAGAATAATACGTTGCTGTGATAAAACAGGCGTGACCAGCACCAGCGCCCTGCTCCATCACTGCAATCAGAAAGGATGGGATAACTACATTCCTCCTTTTTTTCTGACAAAAGGCCATGTGGCGATTTCCTGAGGGCTGCGATTCTGATCTCTGAGCAGGGGCCGAAAGAGAGATAAAGTGAGCCGCCTGCGAGGGAAGGACTCTGCGGTTATTACAGCATCGGCCGCCGCCAGAACAGCAAGAGCAGATCACCGGTTCGCTGTATGAGTTGATCGGCGTGCTGAAGAGGATCAGCACCGCGATTTGTCCGCGCCACAAAGGGCATAACCATGATTAACAGCGGCATAAAAGCTGAGGTTTATAAACAAGAGCAGGGCGGATAACTCTGCTTTATCCGCCCAGCCCTCAGCTCAAATCCACATTCTTATAGCCAAAGAACCAGGTGACCACGAAACCGGCGATATAAGAGATCACCACGCCCGCAGCATAGACCGCCATTCCGGCGTAGATCCCCAGTCCCGAGGTCATCAGCGGCAGCGCCACCAGGCCGGAAGGGCCAAACACGGTGTTCAGCCCCACAGGCAATCCCAGCCAGGCAACCAGACCAATAAAGAAGCCGCCGCACGCCCCGCCGATACAGGCCGTAACGAAGGGTTTAACGCGCGGCAACGTCACGGCATAGATCAGCGGTTCACCCACGCCAAGCAGGCCGGGGATAATCGCCCCTTTCACCTGATTACGGATCATGGAATGTCTGGCCGAGCGGTAGTAAAGCGCCAGCGCGGCACCGACCTGGCCGCCGCCAGCCATCGCCAGGATCGGAAAGAGCGAATTAAAGCCCTGCACATCCATCAGCGCAAAATAGACCGGAATAAAGCCCTGATGCACGCCAAAGACCACCGCAATCAGGAATAACCCAGCCAGGATCGCCGTGCCAAATGGGTTGCCGTTCAGGTGCAGGAACAGCCAGGACATCCCCTTAAACAGCTCGCCGCCAAGGGGCATAATCACCGTAAAGGTCAGCGCGCCGGTAATCAGCAGCGTCAGCAGCGAAGTGAGGATCATATCCAGGTTATCGGGGACGATCCTGCGGATCTGCCGCTCAATCCAGGCACCCAGGATCGAAGCCAGCAGCACACCAATGATATTGCCGCGCGGATCGATGCCCATACCAAAGAAGGTTTCAATGCCGGAGAAGTAGCCCGTGGTGGCTGCCGGGTTATAGCCCAGCAAAAACAGCGAGGCGATGATGGCACCGTTGACGCCGGAGCCGCCAAACGCTTTTTGCGCGTTATAGCCAATCAGGATCGGCAGGAAGGTGAAGAGGCCTTTGCCAAAGAGTTTCATATAGCCGACGATATACACCAGCGTGGCGTTCTTCTCCGCCGCGTTAGCAATCAGCGTCTGCTCTGTTAATGTGGCAAAGCCCAGCAGCATCCCGGCGGCGATAAAGCCGGGGATCAGCGGGGTGAAAATGGTGGCAAATCGGGCGAGGAACTGATGAACCGCGCTGGTTTGCCTGGCCTTCATCTTCTGTTTATTGTCGCTTGTCGTTGCCGCCAGCGCGGGTGCGTCAGAAGCCTCCTGTGCCAGCAGCCGGTTCATTATCTCCGCGCCACTCTGCGCTTTGCCGGGGCCGAGGATAATCTGCAACTGATCCTCGCTGTTCACCACGCCCAGCACGCCCGGCAGCGCTTTCAGGCTGGCGCTGTCCGTAAGACTTTCATCCCTCAGCGTCAGACGCAGTCGGGTCATACAGTGCCCGCAGATTGCAATATTGCTGTGACCACCGACCTTTTGCAGAATCGAGGCGATCAGCTGTTCCGTGATTTTCGCCATCGCTAGCTCCCGGCGTTATGTAGCGCCTGACGGATAAATCCGCCGTTAGCCTTTAAAAGCTGCCGCGCCTGCTCAGCTTCAAGGTTTCCCAGCACCATGACGATGGCGGTTTTACAGTGGTTGCCGCAGGCGTTCAGCGCCCGGCTGGCAGTCTGTGCATCGCAATCGGTGGCTTCCTGCACAATATTTATCTGTCGCTGCACCAGCTTCTTGTTCGTCGCTTCCACATCCACCATCAGGTTGCCATAAACCTTGCCGCTGCGGATCATCGCGCCGGTGGTGAGCATATTCAGCACCAGTTTTTGCGCGGTGCCCGCCTTCATGCGTGAAGAGCCAGTCACCACTTCCGGGCCGACAACCGGCACGATAGCGATATCGGCAATCAGCGTCATTTCGCTGCCCGCGTTACAGGTCAGGGCGGCCGTGGTCGCGCCCAGGCTTTTGGCATAGTTCAGCGCCGCAATGACGTAAGGTGTGCGTCCGCTGGCGGCAATACCCACCAGCACATCCTTGTCGTTAAAGCCGAGATTTTTCAGGTCTTCCACGCCCAGTGTCAGGCTGTCTTCCGCATTCTCCACGGCCTGCAAAATGGCCTGGTGCCCACCGGCAATCAGCCCCACAACCTGCCCGCGCGGGGTGCCAAAAGTTGGTGGGCACTCACTTGCGTCAAGGATGCCCAGTCTGCCGGAGGTTCCTGCTCCGCAGTAGATCAGGCGGCCGCCTTTATTGAAGGCTGCCACAATGGCGTCTACGGTTTGCGCAATCGCCGGAATAACCTTCTCTACCGCCAGCGCAACTTTCTGGTCTTCACCGTTGATAACCTGCAACATCTCTTCGGTTGAGAGCATATCGATGTTTTCGCTTACGGCGTTGCGGCCTTCGGTGGTCAGGACGGAGAGATCGATGTTCATAACTTACTCGCTGGTTGGTTTGCTCCGGAAGCGGCGCAAACGCTGAATGGAATATTTAATTGTTCAAAGTTAATTATAAAGGAATAAATTATTCTTTTAGCGCTAACTGTGAGCAGGTTCATAAAGTTTGCCGGAATGCGCCACGTCAGCGGCCCGGTGCAGCAGGATAATTTAGCAGTGCCGCCAGTGAGGTAACAGCAGGGAAGCGGCAATAATAAGGTGGCTTACTGCCCGTTTATCGGGGCGAATAAGCGTAAAGGCGTGTAAACCGGCCCGTTGCGCGTAAAAAAGTCAAAACTGTAGCGATTTATTTTGTAGAATTCGCTCAGTACGCCTCAGGGCTGACGGTGTTCAATCTGGAGAAATTATGAGTAAGTCGAAGATCGTGTTGTTATCAGCAGTATTGTTGAGTGCCCTGCCAGCGATGTCCACCGCTTACGCAGAAGGCGAGCAGGCTCCGCAAGTTCAGACTACCGAAGGGCAGGACCCGGCAGCACAACCGCAGGCCGCGCCAGCACCGGATGCGGATCCAACCGGTGAAGCACCGGACGCCACCACGCAGGGCGTAACCACACCAGGCCAGACGCCGGACGTGCAGTCGCCAGCGGAAAAGAGACTGGATGTGCCTGAGAAGCCCGATCCTGCTCACCCCTACGCGATCAAAACTTTCTTCGCGGATTTCCAGCGCTTCAATATTGGCAGCGTGGTTCCCGACCGCTACCGCACCAAAAAATATGAAATCGTTGACTGGAAAACCCGTAACCTGCCAAAACCAGCTGAAGGCACCAACTGGACCTATATGGGCGGCAACTATGTGCTGATCTCTAAAGCAGACGGCAAAATTTTGCAGGCGGAATCTGGCGACATTTTCTACCACCAGTAAAAAAAAACGGAAACCGCGCTCGCTGGTTTCCGTTTTTTACTTCCCCATCACTCTCCTGTCATACCCGCCTTAAGCGGCCGGAGTCAGTTTACCCGCCCCAAAAAGATAGCGACAGGTGGAGAACAGGCAGAGGCTGTAACCCAGCAGTTCGCAGCCCTCTTCCGCCATGTTTTTTACCGTACGGTTATAGCCATCCAGCATCAGATGCTGCCAAAGCTCGTGCTGCCCAAACAGGCGCGAGAAGATCAGGGTGGTGAGCATACCCGCGCACATCATTCCCCAGCCGGGGTGACGGAGATAAGCTGCAAGGCCAGAAAGTATCCGGCGTGGTTGACGCAAAGCTGTTCCCACGCAGAGCAGCGTTATCGCTAACGCAAACCAGACCCAGCTTCCGTGGACAATCTCATCAAACAGAAAATCCAGCTCACGGATCAGCATGCAGCTGAAGAACCCGCCGACCAGCACATAGAGTGGCCGCAGAGGGGCCTGACGCCAGGCTCTGGCAAAATAGAGCAGGGCGATAAGCAGCAGCATGCCTTCCTGCGCGACTTCTGTGAAAGAGGTTTCATGTACAGCATCGTTCATCCAACGCACATCAATAAATACCAGCCCCATCATGGCGCAGAGATAAGCACCACAGCCCAGAAAAGCTAACGCCCTGTTTCGGATAAAAAGTAAATCAGAATGCACAACAGCCCCCTTATTATGATTAGGGGGGCGATTATAGGAATGAGGGGTGTCAGGTCTTGCCAATTCATGCCAGTAACATGCTGACAGCACAGAGAGATCATTTTGCTGATTTGCGGGCGGACCGGCAGCGGCCCGCCCATTTACTCACAGTGCGACGGGGTATTTTTGCTGTTGCTTTGTGAACCAGACCGCAGGAACCCGATGGGGCGCTTGCGTTAACTGGTCGATGCCGTTTTCAATAATCACCGATGCCTGCTGCCACAGTTCACGGTTGCCTTCGGTGAGCAACGCAATCTGGATGCGCTTCTCTACCAGATAGACGCGGGCAAAATGCGGGTCGAAAGGGATGATAGAGCGCGTGTTATCGATGATATCCGCCAGCTTGATGGTCTGGGCATCCGGCGAGGCCAGCGCAGAGTGCCGGAAATGGGCAACTTTGCGCGCGGCGCGGTTTCTGGCTTCCGCAGGATGGCTGTCGGTCAGCATCTCTACCAGCGCTGCCACCTCCGCGCCAAAATGGCTGGTGATATCATTCAGCGTGCTGGCGGTATCTTCTACCGTGTCGTGCAGCCAGGCGGCGGCTAGCATCACCTCGTTGTCGGTAACGCTGCGGACCAGCTCCACCACCGCCGCCGGATGCACAATATAAGGCTCATCGGTATATTTCCGACGCTGCCCCGCTTCGGCGTGGACTTTAGTGGCATAATGTCGTGCCTGTTCTTCCAGTGTAAGCATTCGCCTTCTCCCGCAGATAAAATTTCGCTTGCAATTGTATCGTGTGCTATTTATATTTTTAGTCATGACTACCGTTAAAGATGACAAAAAAGCCCAGGACGCGCCACTGTTGCTTGATCAACAGCTCTGTTTTGCGCTCTATTCAGCGAACCTGGCACTGCACAAGCTCTATCGCCAGCTGTTAACGCAGCTTGAGATAACCTACCCACAATATCTGGTGATGCTGGTGCTGTGGGAGCGGGATGACGTTACCGTTTCTGATATTGGCGAACGTCTTTTTCTGGACTCCGCCACGCTGACACCGCTGTTAAAAAGGCTGGAATCGGCAGGGCTGCTTCATCGCCAGCGCTCACGCAAAGATGAGCGGCAGGTGATGGTCACCCTGACAGAACAGGGCCGTGAATTACGCAGTAAAGCCGTGAATATCCCCGATACGGTGTTCTGTGCCACAGCCTGCGACAGCGAGACGTTAAGCTCGCTGAAAACGAATCTGGAAAGCCTGCGCGATAACCTGAACGGTTAATCGCAGGCTGCGAAAATGAAAGAGTTCAGTTGATCCGATAAGTAGTGCGCGATTAAATCGCACAATAACCCAATCAGGAGAGTCATTATGTCTTTAGAAAAAGTTGTTTATACCGCAAAAGCCAAAGCCACCGGCGGCCGTGATGGTCGTGCAACCTCTTCCGACAGCGTGCTGGACGTCAAGCTGGGCGTGCCAAAAGAGATGGGCGGCGCCGGCGGCGAAGCCACTAACCCGGAACAGCTGTTTGCCGCTGGTTACTCTGCCTGCTTCCTGGGCGCGATGAAATTTGTGGCGGGCCGCGACAAAATCTCCCTGCCAAAAGAGGCGTTTATTGAAGGCGAAGTGGGTATTGGCCCAATCCCTACCGGTTTTGGTATCGAAGCGAAGCTCAACATCCATCTGGAAGGCATGGATCCGGCAGAAGCGAAAAAACTGGTGGATGCGGCACATATTGTCTGCCCCTATTCCAACGCGACCCGCGGCAACATCGACGTTACGCTGAATATCATCAACTAAGCCCCTCTTTCTCTTCCATAAGAGAAAGGCGCACAAGCACCTTCAGCCACCGTTCAGACTGGCGGCTGGAGGTGGCTGCGCTCACCCACCTGCACAACCTCAGAGCCTGATCCCAACGCCCGCAGATAACCGTTCTGCCATCAAAATGCAGCATCTGCCCGCCGCGCAGCACTTCGTTTCGTCACGGTATGGTTACGTTTGCGAACATAATAAATCCGTGTTTCACCTCGTATATTCACCGCAGACGGTTACGCTTACTTAGCAAACTAACTACCGACTCAGCCCGGAAAACTTTCTCAGGAGAGAAACATGCTCAAATCCCGCATTGCAGCCCTGCTGCTCGGCACGCTGCTGGTCAGTGGCAGCACCTTTGCTACAGATACCACCATCAAACCTACCCGTGGCACCATCGACTCAGTTAGCGACTCTGCCATGCAGATCACCACCCGACAGGGCGACAAGCTGAATGTGAAAATCACCGATCAGACCAAAGTGAACAGCGTCAGTAAAGCCAAAATGAGCGATATCAAGCCAGACAGCTATATCGGTACGGCGGCGGTGCCAATGGCAAACGGCGAGCTGAAAGCGCTGGAAGTGCATGTCTTTGCGCCAGGCCTGCGTGGGAGCGGTGAAGGTTTCAACCCGTTTGAATCCGCCGACGGTAAAGTCAATACCATGACCAACGGCACCGTGGGTAAACTGGTTCACTCCAATGGCCGTACCCTGACCGTGAAAGTGAAGGATATGGAAAAAACCGTGATCGTGCCTGATGATGTTCCGGTGGTGTTGCTGGAGCCGGGCGATCGCAGCCTGCTGAAAGCTGGCACTAAAGTGGTGCTGTTTGGGGAAAAAGATGAGCAGGGTAATCTGACCGCGCGCGGCGTGGCGGTAGGTAAAGATGGCCTGACCCCACCAATGTAAACCGGAGCGCAACCATGTCGGCTTCTGCAAAAAAACGGGTTCATCCCTGGCCCGTCCGGCTCTGTCACTGGCTGAACGTGCTGGTGATGGCCGGCATGGTGATGAGCGGGTGGGGCATCTACAACGCCTCGCCGCTCTTTTCCTTTACCTTTCCCCAATCCGTGACGCTGGGCGGCTGGCTTGGCGGTAATCTCGCCTGGCATCTGGCGGTGATGTGGCTGCTGTTCGTCAACGCGCTGATCTATATCGTGTGGGGCGTGCTCAGCGGCCATTTCCGTCGCCGTTTCTTCCCCTTCAGCGCGGGCACGGTTATCAGAGACACGGCTCTTGCGCTTCGCTTCCGGTTGCCTCATCAGCATAGAGACTATAACGCGGTGCAAAAGCTGCTTTATATAGTGGTGCTGCTGCTGGGGGCGCTGCTGGTTCTCTCCGGGCTGGCCATCTGGAAACCGGTACAGCTGGATGCGCTGGTTGCGCTGTTGGGTGGTTTTGACATCGCCCGCTACGTCCATTTTTTTGCCATGAGCGGCCTGATGCTGTTTGTGGTGCTGCATGTGGCGATGGTGCTGCTGGTGCCGAAAACGCTGCCTGCGATGGTGACGGGTGGAAGGATCAGGGAGTCTGCCGATGAGTAAAAAACCGAAAATCATCCTGGAGCCGGCCCAGCGTAAAAAGCTGGTGAACCTGGAGCGCCGTTTACTGTTGCGCTCCGGACTGACGCTGGGCGCAGTCTCGATGCTGACGGGCTGCAATCTACAGGATGGCGATGAGGTGGATAAAGTGCTGTGGGCAATGTCCCGCTGGAACGATCGGGTACAGGCATGGCTGTTCAGCGGCAGCAAGCTGGCGCAGACCTATAACGAGTCACAAATCACCCGGCCCTTCCGTTTTAACGCCTTTTATCCTGAATATAACGTGCCGGAGATCGACCTGGCTGATTACCGTCTGGAGGTCTCCGGCAGCGTTGAGAAGAAAACGCCGTGGACGCTGGAGCAGCTGCAACGCCTGCCGCAGAGTGAGCAGATCACCCGGCTGATCTGCATTGAGGGCTGGAGCGCCATTGGGCAGTGGAGCGGCGTGCCGTTGAAAACGTTTTTACAACATGTGGGGGCCGATCTCACCGCTAAATATGTCGGCTTTAAGTGTGATGACCGTTATTACAGCAGCCTGGATATGCCTTCTGCGCTGCATCCACAAACTATCCTGGCGCTGGATTTCGACAAAAAACCGCTGCCGCCCGATTTTGGTTATCCGCTGCGCCTGCGCATTCCCACCAAACTGGGCTTCAAGAACGCCAAGCACATCCGTGAAATCTTTGTCACTAATCAGAACCCCGGCGGTTACTGGGAAGATCAAGGCTATAACGGATTCAGCGGCGTCTGATAAAGCTCATTTTTTAACCTTTTTTGCGCTTATTCCGTCGATTGATCTGAAAAATTGCGCGTAATGTGGTTAACTACGCCGCTTGTGTGAGGGCACCCCCTTCGCTCACGCCTTCTTTCACAGCCTTGCTGCTGGAGGATAATCGACCTGCTTTCCGAACTCTGGCGCAACGGTACGGTCTGATTAGCGTTTAAGATCCGTTTAAGTTACGCCGGGAATAAGGTTGCATGAACTACATAAAATCACTGACTCAGCAAAAGCTGTCGCTTATGCTGGCATTTTACATCGGTATCTTCCTGAATATACCGGTTTTTTACCGCCGATTTGACCCCTTTATTAGCCATTTCAAAGCGTTACAGTGGGTTTCCGCTGTGGCTGAAGTGGTGGCCATTGTCCTGCTGACCTTCTTCCTGATGCGTCTGTTGTCGCTGGGTGGCAAAGTGTTCTGGCGTGTCAGCGCCACGGCGCTGGTGCTGATTTCCGTTGCGGCAAGCTACTATATGAGCTTCTTCAACGTGGTGATTGGCTACGGCATCGTCGCGTCGGTGATGACCACCGATACTGACCTGTCGAAAGAGGTCATCGGTTATCACTTCGTTTTATGGATGGTGCTGGTCAGCGCTATCCCGTTACTGCTGATCTGGCGCAACTCGCTGCGCCTGACGCTGATTGAACAGCTGAAAACGCCGGGCCAGCGCATCAAACCTCTGTTGGTGCTGCTGCTGGCGGTAGCGCTGGTCTGGCTGCCGATCCGTTTCTTTGACAAGCAGCAGAATATTAACGAGAAAATCACCAACGTCGATCTGCCAAGCTACGGCGGAGTAGTCGCTCACTCCTATCTGCCGTCAAACTGGCTCTCTGCGCTCGGCCTGTTTGCTTATACCAGCTACGACGAGAAGATGGACAGCAAAGACCTGCTGGATCCGGCAAAGCAGTTCACCTACACGGCGCCTGCTGCCGGGCTGGATGATACCTATGTGGTGTTTGTGATTGGCGAAACCACGCGCTGGGATCATATGGGAATGCTGGGCTATGAACGGGATACCACGCCGAAACTGTCGAAAGAGAAGAACCTGGTCGCCTTCCGCGGGGAATCCTGTGATACCGCCACCAAGCTCTCTTTACGCTGCATGTTTGTGCGTGAAGGAGGAACGGATGAAGGGCCGGGCCGTACGCTGAAAGAGCAGAATATCTTTTCGGTACTGAAAGAGCTGGGCTTCAGTTCTGAACTGTTCGCCATGCAGAGCGAAGTCTGGTTCTACAACAACAGCAACGCTGATAACTTCGCCTTCCGCGAGCAGATCGGCTCTGAAAAAGAGAATCAGGGCAAATCTGTTGACGATATGTTGTTGATTCCGGAACTGAAAAAGTCACTGGATCGTCATCCTCAGGGTAAACACCTGGTGGTGCTGCATACCAAAGGCTCTCATTACCTTTATTCTCAGCGCTATCCACGTGATTTTGCCCGCTATCAGCCAGAGTGCATGGGTGTGGATGACAAGTGCAGCAAAGAGATGTTAATCAACGCGTTTGATAACTCGGTGCTCTATACGGATACGGTGCTGGAGAGCGTGTTTGACCAGCTGCGGGATAAAAAAGCCATTGTGTTCTATGCGGCTGACCACGGCGAATCGATCAGTGACAATATGCATCTCCACGGCACGCCGCGCCATATGGCACCGCCGGAGCAGTTCCGCGTACCGATGATTGTCTGGGCTTCGGATAAGTACCTGGCAGACCCGACGCATCTGGACGCCTTTGACCGGCTGAAGGCCCAGCAGCGCGTGGGCGCAACCCATCGTCATGTTGAGCTGTTCGACACCATTCTGGGCTGCCTGGGGTATACCTCACCCGATGGCGGGATCAAAGAGAGCAACAACTGGTGTGCCGACCCTAAAAAGGGCACAGCGCCTGCGGATAACAAAGCGTGACCGGCTGGTAAAACCGCTTTCGAAGCCCGGATCTTTCCGGGCTTTTTTATGCCTGCTGCTCGCCGGCGATCAGGGGTAGCATAATATTCTGTCGCCTGAAGATGACTCTTCCGCAAAAAAGTCCATTTTCCGGCAGCGATTTTCGCTGCAAACCCTTCTGCTGCCTGGCTTCAGCCGCTTAATTCGCGTCGCGTTACGCTTATGACCGTTATCGGGCTGTTGATGATTTCTTATGCCAGTGTTGCAGCATATTTAGCTGGATAAGCTGACATAAGCAAAGCGTATCGTTCATAAAAAAGGCACCTGGCGGACTAATTTAATCGTTTTTTTTCAGAGCAAATTGCCATGATCGAAGGTAAGGGCATTATGTTTGTCTGGCATTCTGCGCATGAAATAAACGTTTCCTCTGGAATTGTTATGGATTGGTTTTTTTTATGTTTGCTTGCTGTTTCTCACACTCTGTGTAAATACCTCACAGTTGTATTGACGTTGCTTGCAACTGTTGACAAATTGATGCCTCGACGAGAAGTGAAGCGGATTAGTCTGATGGTAACTTTTCAGGCTCGCTCTCTCCTCGACTGCCGAAAGGCAACGCGCAAAGACCGCACTTAAAAAAATACAGGGTCTTGCGGAAGTGCACACAACACCACATCACAATTGGAGCAGAAGCATGCGTATTTCTAAAACAGGGATGCTGAAGGTAGGTCTGAGCCTGATCGCTCTGACCGTTGCCGCTGGCGTCCAGGCTAAGACCCTTGTTTATTGTTCAGAAGGGTCGCCTGAAGGCTTTAACCCACAGCTCTTCACTTCCGGCACCACTTACGATGCCAGCTCTGTACCGATCTATAACCGTCTGGTTGAATTCAAAATCGGCACCACCGAACTGCAACCAGGTCTGGCGGAAAAATGGGACGTGAGCGAAGATGGCAAGACCTACACCTTCCATCTGCGCAAGGGCGTGAAGTGGCAGACCACCAAAGATTTTAAGCCGACGCGTGACTTCAACGCGGATGACGTGGTGTTCTCTTTCGAGCGTCAGCTGGATACCAAAAACAAATATCACGGCGTCTCTGGCGGCAGCTATGAGTACTTCGAAGGCATGGATATGCCGAAGCTTATCAGCAAAATTGAGAAAGTGGACGAGAACACCGTGCGCTTTGTGCTGACGCGTCCGGAGGCTCCTTTCCTGGCTGACCTGGGCATGGACTTCGCTTCAATCCTCTCTGCGGAATATGCGGATAACATGCTGAAAGCGGGTACCCCGGAAAAAATCGACCTGAACCCGGTCGGTACCGGCCCGTTCCAGCTGCTGCAATACCAGAAAGACTCGCGCATTCTCTACAAAGCGTTTGACCAGTTCTGGGGCACCAAGCCAAAAATCGATCGTCTGGTCTTCTCCATCACCCCGGACGCCTCCGTGCGTTACGCCAAGCTGCAAAAAGGCGAATGTCAGGTGATGCCGTACCCGAACCCGGCTGATATCGCCCGCATGAAGGAAGATAAAAATATCAACCTGATGCAGATGCCAGGCCTGAACGTCGGCTATCTCTCCTTCAACACCGAGAAAAAACCGCTGGATAACCTGAAAGTGCGTCAGGCGCTGACCATGGCGGTCAACAAGAAGGCGATTATCGAGGCAGTTTATCAGGGTGCTGGCCAGGCGGCTAAAAACCTGATCCCACCAACCATGTGGGGCTACAACGACTCGGTGCAGGATTACCCTTACGACACGGCGAAAGCGAAAGAGCTGCTGAAAGAAGCGGGCATGCCAGACGGTTTCTCTATCGACCTCTGGGCGATGCCGGTACAGCGTCCTTACAACCCTAACGCGCGTCGTATGGCTGAAATGATCCAGAACGACTGGGCGAAAATTGGCGTGAAGGCCAAAATCGTCACCTACGAGTGGGGCGAATACCTGAAGCGTGCTAAAGCGGGTGAGCACCAGACCGTTATGATGGGCTGGACGGGTGATAATGGGGATCCGGATAACTTCTTCGCCACCCTGTTCAGCTGTGTCGCCGCTAAAGATGGTTCCAACTACTCTCGCTGGTGCTACAAGCCGTTTGAAGATCAGATTCAGCCAGCCCGTGCTGAAGCCGATCACAACAAACGAATTGAATACTACAAACAGGCTCAGGTTGTGATGCATGACCAGGCGCCTGCGCTGATTATCGCGCACTCTACGGTGTACGAGCCAGTCAGCAAAAAAGTGTCCGGCTATGTGGTTGATCCATTAGGTAAACATCACTTCGAGAATGTTGATATTCAGGAATAACAGTCGGGGCCGGTCGGCCCCCTCTCGCCCCCTGTCGGGCCGGTCTTTTCCGGCCCCTCTCTAAGTCGTACCGCTCGGAAGCAAAAGAATTGTCTGTGCGCCCTACGGGGCGTCGCGGGGGAGAATATCCGCCGCAAGATGTGAGCAAATATAATCCTTCAGGCCATGAGTCTGCGGGAACTAAAAGAGAATCCGGAATATGTTGCAGTTCATACTCCGACGTCTGGGACTTGTTATCCCGACGTTTATTGGCATCACCCTGTTAACCTTCGCGTTTGTGCATATGATCCCGGGCGACCCGGTGCTGATTATGGCTGGCGAACGCGGTATCTCTCCAGAACGTCACGCGCAGTTGCTGGCCCAGATGGGTCTGGACAAGCCGCTGTGGCAACAATATGTCTCCTACGTCTATGGCGTGCTCCATGGCGATTTGGGCATCTCACTGAAAAGCCGCATCCCGGTCTGGCAGGAATTCGTTCCCCGCTTTAAAGCGACGCTGGAACTCGGTTTCTGCGCCATGATTTTCGCCGTTGCGGTGGGCATCCCGGTTGGGGTTCTGGCTGCGGTGAAGCGCGGTTCCATTTTTGATCACACCGCCGTTGGCATCTCGCTGACTGGCTATTCCATGCCGATTTTCTGGTGGGGAATGATGCTGATCATGCTGGTTTCCGTGCAGCTGAACCTGACGCCGGTTTCGGGGCGAATAGGCGATACGGTCTTCCTTGATGACACCCAGCCGCTGACCGGCTTTATGCTGATCGATACCCTGTTCTGGGGCGAGCCGGGCGACTTCAAAGATGCGGTGATGCATATGATCCTGCCTGCCATCGTGCTGGGCACGATCCCGCTGGCCGTTATCGTGCGTATGACCCGTTCCGCGATGCTGGAAGTGCTGGGCGAAGACTACATTCGTACCGCGCGTGCCAAGGGGCTGACGAGAATGCGCGTTATTGTGGTTCATGCGCTGCGCAACGCCATGCTGCCTGTGGTGACCGTGATCGGTTTGCAGGTCGGAACGCTGCTGGCCGGAGCCATTCTGACCGAAACCATCTTCTCCTGGCCGGGTCTGGGCCGCTGGCTGATCGATGCGCTTCAGCGTCGTGACTATCCGGTGGTGCAGGGCGGCGTGCTGATGGTGGCCATTCTGATTATCGCCGTCAACCTGCTGGTTGATGTGCTCTACGGCGTGGTTAACCCGCGCATTCGCCACAAGAAATAAGGGGGCCAGGATGTCTTTAGTTGATCCAGGCAGCGTGAGCGCTGCACCCAAGCCCATGACCCCTCTACAGGAGTTCTGGCACTATTTTAAACGTAATAAAGGCGCGGTTATCGGGCTGGTTTACGTGGTTTTAATGTTCCTTATCGCGATTTTCGCTAACTTCGTCGCGCCACATGCCCCTTCCGAGCAGTTCCGTGATGCGCTGCTGCACCCGCCGGTCTGGCAGGATGGCGGTAGCTGGAAGTTTATCTTCGGTACGGATGACGTGGGCCGTGATGTGCTTTCCCGCCTGATGTATGGCGCGCGGCTGTCGCTGCTGGTTGGCTGTCTGGTGGTGGTGCTGTCGCTGATCCTGGGCGTGATCTTTGGCCTGATCGCCGGTTACGTGGGCGGCGTAACGGATGCCGTTATTATGCGTCTGGTGGATATCATGCTGGCGCTGCCAAGCCTGCTGCTGGCGTTGGTGCTGGTGGCTATCTTCGGGCCTTCTATCGTCAACGCCTCCATAGCGCTGACCTTTGTCGCCCTGCCGCACTATATCCGCCTGACGCGTGCAGCGGTGCTGGTCGAGGTGAACCGCGATTACGTCACCGCCTCCAATGTGGCCGGTGCGGGCGCGCTGCGTCAGATGTTCATCAATATTTTACCAAACTGCCTGGCACCGCTGATCGTGCAGGCTTCTCTGGGCTTCTCCAACGCAATCCTCGATATGGCTGCGCTGGGCTTCCTGGGTATGGGTGCGCAGCCGCCAACGCCGGAGTGGGGCACGATGCTCTCCGACGTGTTGCAGTATGCGCAAAGTGCCTGGTGGGTAGTTACCTTCCCTGGGGTGGCGATCCTGCTGACCGTACTGGCATTTAACCTGATGGGCGACGGCTTACGCGACGCGCTCGACCCGAAACTCAAGCAGTAAAGAGGCACCAGATGGCACTATTAAATGTAGACAAACTGTCGGTGCATTTCGGCGACGAGAAGGCACCGTTTCGCGCGGTAGACCGCATCAGCTACCAGGTTGAACAGGGCCAGGTAGTGGGCATTGTGGGGGAGTCTGGCTCCGGTAAATCGGTCAGCTCGCTGGCGATTATGGGGCTGATTGATTTCCCCGGCAAAGTGATGGCGGAAAAGCTGGAGTTCAACCAGCGGGACCTGAAACGCATCTCTGAAAAAGAGCGCCGCCAGCTGGTAGGCTCGGAAGTGGCGATGATTTTCCAGGACCCGATGACCAGCCTTAACCCCTGCTATACCGTGGGTTTCCAGATTATGGAAGCGATCAAGGTTCATCAGGGCGGCAACAAGAAAACACGCTACCAGCGTGCAATCGATCTGCTGAACCAGGTGGGTATTCCTGACCCCGCTTCCCGTCTTGATGTTTATCCGCATCAGCTCTCTGGCGGCATGAGCCAGCGCGTGATGATCGCCATGGCGATTGCCTGTCGGCCAAAGCTGCTGATTGCTGATGAACCCACCACCGCGCTGGATGTGACCATTCAGGCGCAGATCATTGAGCTGCTGCTCGATCTGCAACGCCAGGAGAACATGGCGCTGATCCTGATCACTCACGATCTGGCGCTGGTGGCCGAAGCTGCCCAACATATCATCGTGATGTACGCCGGACAGGTAGTGGAAACCGGTAAAGCGGTTGATATCTTTAAGGCGCCGCGTCATCCCTATACGCAGGCTCTGCTGCGTGCGCTGCCTGAGTTTGCCGCTGACAAAGCGCGGCTCGCGTCGCTGCCGGGCGTTGTGCCGGGTAAATATGACCGTCCGACCGGCTGCCTGCTGAACCCACGCTGCCCCTATGCGACTGACCGTTGTCGTGTTGAAGAGCCTGAACTCCGTGATATTCCGGGGCGTCAGTCCAAATGCCATTACCCTCTGGATGATGCCGGGAGACCAACTTATGAATCCTGAACAAAACTCTGCGCTGCTGATGCAGGCGATCGATCTGAAAAAGCATTACCCGGTGAAGAAAGGGATGTTTGGCCAGGAGCGGTTGGTGAAGGCGCTGGATGGCGTCTCCTTTAACCTGGAGCGGGGTAAAACGCTGGCAGTAGTTGGCGAGTCTGGCTGTGGTAAATCCACGCTGGGTCGCCTGCTGACCATGATTGAAACCCCAACCGAAGGCCAGCTTTTCTATCAGGGGCAGGATCTGCTTAAACACGATCCGGCGGCGCAAAAGCTGCGTCGTCAGAAAATCCAGATTGTGTTTCAGAACCCGTATGGCTCGCTGAACCCGCGTAAGAAGGTCAGCCAGATCCTGGAAGAGCCGCTGCTGATTAATACCTCTCTGAGCAAAGCAGAGCGCCGCGAAAAAACGCTGGCGATGATGGCGAAGGTGGGCCTGAAGACCGAGCATTACGATCGCTATCCGCATATGTTTTCTGGCGGCCAGCGCCAGCGTATTGCGATTGCACGCGGCCTGATGCTGGATCCGGACGTGCTGATTGCCGATGAACCCGTGTCGGCGCTGGACGTCTCGGTGCGTGCTCAGGTGCTTAACCTGATGATGGATTTACAGCAGGAGCTGGGACTCTCATACGTCTTTATCTCGCACGATCTGTCAGTGGTAGAGCACATTGCGGACGAAGTGATGGTGATGTATCTGGGGCGCTGCGTGGAGAGGGGCACCAAAGAGGCGATCTTTGCGAACCCGCGTCATCCCTACACGCAGGCGCTGCTCTCTGCCACGCCACGTCTGAATCCGGATGAGCGCCGTGAACGCATTAAGCTGACCGGGGAGCTGCCAAGTCCGTTAAGCCCGCCGCCAGGCTGTGCGTTCAACGCCCGCTGTCGCCGTCGTTTCGGACCCTGTACTCAGCTTCAGCCGCAGCTTAAGCAGTATGGTGAGCAGCAGATTGCCTGCTTCGCCGTTGACCAGGATGAAGGTCAGCCGGTCGGCAACTAAAGCGGCCGGCAGGGCAGAAGGGCGAACCCAGGGTTCGCCCTTTTTTATTGATTGAAATTATAAGAAAAAGAGGCGGTTATCCGCAGACTCCACCCGTTGCACTCAGGCCATTGCTTTCTGCTGACTTCACTTTGTTTCAGGGCCACCGGATAAAGTAGGGGGGCAGGGCCAGTGAAAAGTGACTTATGTCAAATATTTACCTCTGCCAGCACAATCTTTGATAACTTCTTCTAAAGTATTGCTAAACTTAAAAAAGAAGGGTATTTCCTCTCTCTGGTCGCACTCATCACATCGCAAAATTATTTAATTAACCCGACGAAATTATTTAATTAAGAAAAATAATAACAAAGTTGATTGATAGTCTGCGTATTCATTTATTTTATCTGTGTTGAAGAGTTAATTATTCACTCCACTGACGCTTAACGGGCGATAAGAATAATCTGATGCAAATAATGTTTATATGCTATATTGCCGCAAAATCCCCCCACTCCTCGCGATCGCTCCCATGAAAAGTTATGATGATCTGCAGCGTTTTAAAGAAAAAACGCAAACAAACCATATCGAATTCAAGGACATGTCTGAACAGACAAAGAATTCAGACGGTGCCAACTGGGCGATCATCAAACAGCTGATGAACGAGGGGGCGGAAGCGGCATTGGGTAACGGTCAGCTGACTGATATCGCTGCGCCACAGCCCATTACCAATGACACTTTTACGGCGGAACATGCCTCTTTACAGTCGCTGCCGACGCAGCCTCACTCGCTGAGGCCACAGCCTGTGGCGCAGGCTTCTGCACAGCCGCACCGCGTTGCGGCCTTTGTGGCAAAACCGGCTGCCGCGCAGGTTGGGGCTTCGCTGCTGGAAAGCATCTCTGCTTCGCTGAAGCCTGTTCCCGCACAGGAACCCGCGCCAGCAGAGCCTGCAACTGCCGCCGCAGAGTTCCTGTCGACGACAAACCCTTTAGCCGCAGCGCAGGCATTTAATCCGCTGGCAGCACGGCTGGCTCAGACGGTAAATGCATCAGCCACAGCGCAGGCAGCCAGTCCGCTGGCGCAACCGTCTCAGGCGGTAAATCCGTTAGCCACAGCCCAGGCCACCGTGCCAGCGTCGGCTTCGTCTCTGCTGGCTTCGCTGGCAGCGGCGCCTTCTGCCGCCACAACCCCTTTTGCAGCGGCCACTCCGCAGCCGGTCGCGACTGCGCAACCCACAGCGGATCAGCTGCCACGCTTCAGGCAGCTGTTCAGTGCAGAGCCAGCGTCAGTGGCGATTTCTAAAGATACTTTGCTGCAACCTCTGCTGGAGAGAATTGCCTCATGCCGTTAGTTTGCGTTTGTTCTCCCAAAGGTGGCGTGGGTAAAACCACTATGGCTGCCAACCTGGCTTACACCCTTGCCCGTGGCGGCAGTAAAGTGCTGGCTATCGACTTTGATGTGCAAAACGCTCTGCGTCTGCACTTTGGTGTGCCGCTCTCTGATGGCCGCGGCTATGTGGCTAAATCGGCAGAATCGCCGGACTGGAGCCAGTCAATTTTAACCACCGGCGGCAACATTTTTGTGCTGCCTTATGGTGACGTCACGGAAGAACAGCGGGTTGAGTTTGAAAATAATTTATCCCGCGATCCCAACTTCCTTACCCGCGGCCTGCATACCGTTCTCAACTATCCTGGCCTGGTGATTGTGGCTGATTTTCCGCCAGGGCCGGGTCCCGCCCTCAAGGCCATGACCGATCTTGCCGATTTACACCTTGTAGTGATGCTGGCGGATACCGCTTCGCTGTCACTGTTGCCGCAGATCGAAAACGACAAGATGATTGGCGGCGCGCTTAATCACCGCTCAGGTCACTACTTTGTGCTGAACCAGAGTGACAGCCGCCGCAATATCAGTCGTGACGTGACCGCCTTTATGCAACAGCGGCTGGGCGACCGGTTGCTCGGCGTGGTAAATCGCGATGAGAGCGTGGCGGAAGCCAATGCCTCGCAGCAGTCTGTCTTTGATTTCAGCCCGGTTTCCGCTGCCGCTTTTGATATTGAGATTGTCGGCAAGCGTATTGCCGCCCTGCTCAATATCACCGTAGGCGATGGTGAAATGCAGGCTCCGCTGAGATCGCGTTAATCGACGGCGGTGCCGTCGGGTAAGGATGCCTGAAACACCGTGGTGCGTTCGCTGCGGTAAAATACTAGTTCCGTTTTTTCAGGATGACTCATGAAAAAAGTCCTGTACTACCTGCTGCTGTTGGTATTATTCCCGCTCGCCGCAGTGATTGTTATCACGCCTATGGACAGCCAGAAGCAGTATATTTTTGGCCTGATCTCCATTGCCATTCTTATTCTTCTCGGCTTCGGTAAGAGCCGTAAAATCTCTATGGTAATGGTGTTCCTCTCGGCATTAATGTCGACGCGCTATATTTACTGGCGCGCTACCGAAACGCTCTCGTTTAATTCGGAAGTTGAAGCCATTCTCGGCATCGGATTATTTCTTGCCGAGGTCTATGTCTGGCTGATCCTGATCCTGGGCTACCTGCAAACATCATGGCCGCTTAAGAGAGCTATCGAGCCGATGCCAGAGGACATTAACTTATGGCCGACCGTGGATATCTACGTGCCGAGCTATAACGAAAGCCTTGATGTGGTGCGGGACACCGTACTTGCCGCGCAGTGTATTGACTATCCGCGCGACAAAATCAAAATCTATCTGCTGGATGACGGCAAGCGTAGCGAGTTTGCGGTGTTCGCTGCCGACGCGGGCGTGGGCTACATCACGCGTGATGATAACCGCCATGCAAAAGCGGGTAACCTTAACCACGCCATGCGCATCACCAAAGGTGAGCTGATTACCGTTTTTGACTGTGACCATGTTGCCACCCGTGCCTTTTTGCAGGCGACGGTTGCGCCGTTCCTGCGCGACCCCAAACTGGCCCTGTTACAGACGCCACACTACTTCTATTCCCCGGACCCATTTGAACGCAACCTGAAGGCCGCGCGTGAAATCCCGAATGAAGGTGCGCTGTTCTACGGCCCGGTACAGCAGGGTAATGATAACTGGAACGCGACCTTCTTCTGTGGCTCCTGTGCGGTTATCCGCCGTTCAGCGCTGGAAGAGATTGGCGGCTTCGCCACGGAAACCGTGACCGAAGATGCCCACACGGCGCTGAAAATGCAGCGTCGCGGCTGGAAATCAGCCTTCCTGGCGCTGCCGCTGGCCGCTGGTCTGGCAACAGAGCGTCTGGGTCTGCATATCATTCAGCGTACCCGCTGGGCGCGTGGCATGACGCAGATTTTCCGCGTGGATAACCCCCTGTTTGGCCGTGGCCTGAAATGGCAGCAGCGTCTCTGCTACCTGAACGCCATGCTGCACTTCCAGTTTGGCCTGCCGCGGGTGATCTTCCTGACCGCACCGCTGGCCTACCTGCTGTTTAACCTGAACATTATTCACTCTTCGGCCAGCCTGATTTTTGCCTACGTGCTGCCGCACCTGGTGATGTCGCTCTACGTCAACTCCCGTATGAATGGCCGCTTTCGCGCCACCTTCTGGGGCGAGATTTACGAAACGGTGATGGCCTTCCATCTGGTTATTCCGACGATCCTGACCATGATTTCGCCAAGGCACGGCAAATTCAACGTAACGGATAAGGGCGGTCTGCTGGATGTGGGCTTCTTTGACTTCAACATTGTGCGTCCTCACGTTATCTGCGCCGCACTGCTGCTGATTGGTGTGGTGAGCGGCATTGTTCGCGCCGTGGCGCATGACTACTTCGGCGTGGATCCTTACGTGATTGCGCTGAACGTCGGCTGGGCGATATTCAGCCTGATTATTCTGATGGCGGCGATTGCCGTAGCGCGTGAGACCAGGCAGACGCGTAAAACTATCCGCGTTGAAGTCAGCCTTCCCGTGGTGCTGCATTACGCCAGCGGGATCTCCTCACGCACCACCACCGTGAATCTGTCGATGGGTGGCGCGCAGGTTGTGGCACCGGATAACCGTCATGAGACAGATGCCATTGAAGCCATTGATGTGATGCTGCAATCCGGCACGATCTCTATTCCGGTGGGCATTATCGGCGCTGAAGATGGCGTGATCCGGCTTAAGTTTGACGATATGCCGCTCTCGCGCCGTCGTGAACTGGTGCGCGTGGTGCTTTCCCGCGCCGACGCCTGGATTAAACCGGAAGGGCCGAAAGACAAACCTTTCCGTTCCCTGATAACCATTATTCGTACCGTATTTGAACTGTTCTGGCTGACCTGGAAAGACCGCCGCGCTAAGCGTCAGCGTCAGGCCGTGAAGGCTGAAGAGGATGGCGTGGCATGAAGCGACTGATATTACCTGCGCTCTGTTTTACCGGCGTACTGACGCTGGGCAGCGTCTGGGCCGCGTCTGAAGGGGTAACTCAGGACAGCAGTGCGCTGTCACAGATCCCGCCGCCGGCGGGCGTCGGCGAACCTTCTGCGGCGCAAACCACCACGCCTGGTGATTATTCTGCTCAGATGAATCAGGCAAATAGCAACGCCGCGGCCATGCCGTGGCGTCAGCCAGCCGATCCGGCGGCAGGTACGCCTGCGTCGTCGGCCGGGCAAAGTTCGCCAGTGATGGGACAAGGCTCGCCTTCAGCAGAGCAAGGTTCACCCGCGACAGGACAGGGTTCGTTCTCAGCAGAGCAAAGTTCGCCAGTGATGGGACAAGACTCGCCTTCAGCAGAGCAAGGTTCGCCAGCGACAGGACAGGGTTCGTTCTCAGCAGAGCAAAGTCCGCCAGTGATGGGACAAGGCTCGCCTTCAGCAGAGCAAGGTTCGCCCGCGACAGGACAGGGTTCGTTCTCAGCAGAGCAAGGTTCGCCCGCGACAGGACAGGGTTTGTTCTCAGCAGAGCAAAGTTCGCCAGCAACAGGACAAGACTCGCCTTCAGCAGAGCAAGGTTCGCCAGCGACAGGGCAGGATTTCTCCTCAGCAGAGCAAAATTCCCCAGCGATGCAACAGGGTTCGCCAGCAGTTGAACAGTACGCCCCGGCCGGAGCACCCTCGCAATCAGATCCAGCGACCGGCCTGCCTGCGGGCCTGCCGCCGCTGCCTGCGCCCGTAGTCAGCGCACCGGCTGCCAGCACCACTATGCTGAATCAGCCGCTTTCCAGCACCGTTTCGGTCGGCCAGATGGGGCAGACTAACGGTATCTTACTCACCGGCGGTCAGTTGCAGTCCGGGATTGTCTTCACGCTGCCAACGGATGAAGTGATCACCAACGCGCGGCTCAACCTGTCGCTTAAAGTGTCGCCAGCCCTCGCCGCCCGTAATACCTCACTGCAATTAATGCTGAATGGCCAGCCGCTGGGCACCCTGCCGCTGAGTGCCTCAGACAATGCCAGCGAAGATTATCAGCTCGATATTCCCGCCGCGATGGTGGTCTCCAGCAACAACCTGAGCTTTAAAATTAACGATGCCGACCAGCTGCTGTGTGAGCGCGACAGTGCCAGCCAGTATCAGGTCACTATCCTGCCGAAAACCACGCTGTCGCTGGAAGGGCAGCAGCTCAATATTGGCAACGTGCTGCGTAATTTCCCGCGTCCGTTTATCGATCCGCTGCGCATGACGCCATCAGTGGTGACGATGGTCTTTGGTCAGGCCGTTTCGCCGGGCGAAGTCAGCGCGGCGGCCATCGTCTCCTCCTGGATGGGCATTCAGACCGACTACCGTGGCATCAGCTTCCCGGTACTGCGTAACGAGCTGCCGGAGAAAAACGGTATTGTGTTTGCGCGCCCCGGACAAATGGTCGCAGGCATCGCCATACCAAACGTGACCGGCCCGGTTCTGCAAATTATGGATAACCCGGTAAACCCGGTTTATAAGCTGATGCTGGTGATCGGCAAAACGGACGATCAGCTCCGGCAGGCCGCCTGGCGTCTGACGCAGCCGCTGAGCGTGGATGTTCCCTCTCTGGCCGTGGCCACGCAAAACATCCCGGTCAGCAAGCCCTATGACGCCCCTCGCTGGATCAACACCGATCGTCCGGTTCGCCTCAGCGATCTGCTGCGTAAAGATCAAAGCATGACCACCACCGGGATCTGGCACGATGCGCTGCGGGTGAATTTCCGCGCCGCGCCGGATCTCTTCCTGTGGGATGGCGACACCATACCGGTGGAGCTGAACTACCGTTTTCCCTCTGAAACCTGGATTGATGAAGATAAATCCTTCCTCAACGTCACTCTGAACGGCACTTTCCTGCGCAATTTGTCGGTGAACAAAGAGGGGCTGCTGGAGAATATCTGGCACCGTCTGGGCGGCGATGCACGTCAGGAAAATTACACCCTGAAGCTCGATCCCTACCTGATTTATGGCGATAACCAGTTGCAGCTCTACTTCAACATCAAACCCAAAGAGGATGCGCCCTGTAGCGTGCTGACCAACAACAACATCAAGAGCCGCATCGAAGACAACGCCTATATTGACCTGAGCAATACGCGTCACTTTACGCTGTTGCCAAACCTCTCTTACTTTGTTGGCGCCTCTTTTCCGTTCACCCGGCTGGCGGACTACTCGCAGACCGTGCTGCTGCTGCCCTCCATGCCAGGCAATACTGAAATCAGTACGCTGCTGGAGATGGCTGGTCGTTCAGGTAATGCCACTGGCGTCGCGCTGAGCCATAACAGCGTGATGTTTGGCATCCCGGCGGGCGGTACCGCGCTGGAGCGTTTGCGGCACAGCGACGTGCTGGCTGTTTCCACGCTTTCTCAGACCGCCTTTAACCAGGCTATGTTGCAGGGCACCGCTTACGAGTTAAACGGCCATACGCTGGGTGTTAAGGAGCCAACGCTGCTGGATAACCTGCGCGGCTGGCTGACCGGCGACTGGTATCGTCAGGCCGTTGATGCCGACCGCTACTTCTCTTCCAACGAAGACTGGCGTGGCTTCATCAGCTACGGCTCGCCGTGGAACAATGAACGGCTGGTGGTGATGACAGTGGCAACCGATGATGCACAGCTTTCCCGTCTGCATCGCGATCTGACCTCACCGCGTATTAACGCCGGTATTCGTGGCGACACCGCGATTATTACCGATGAAAACGGCATCCGCAGTTTCCGGGTTGGGGCACAGTTCCCGAGCGGGCAGATGCCGTGGTACATGATGGTTATCTGGTATGCCAGCCAGCATGCCGTTGTGCTGGCATTGCTGGCGCTGCTGTTCTCTGTACTGGTGGGGCTGAGCACCGCCGTGCTGCTGAAGCGTCACGCCTGGAAGCGCCTGAACCCGCAGAATGATCCCTCCCCTGGCGAGAAGAAGTCATGACCATGATGAAAATAAAAACGCTTACCGCCAGAGTTCGTCAGCATTGGGTGCCGGGCATCACCTTAGTCACTTCTGCGCTGGTTTTCCCGGTGCTGGCAGCAGAGAGTAATCCGGCCATTCAGGCGCTGTTCGACCAGGCCAACTACTGGCACCAGAAGGCGCATGACGAGCTGGCTCGCGATGCGCTGAACAAAGTGCTGATGGTGGATCGCGGCAACACCCAGGCGCTCTATCTGATGGCGCTTTGGGCGCAGCAGAGCGGCGACTCGGCCACGGCCGCTACATGGCGCACCCGCCTGAGCGAAGCCTCACCCAACGATCCGCGGCTGGCGGAGCTGGACCAGGCCCGCCAGTTGCAGTCTGTGCCGACAGCGCAGCTTGCGCTGGCCCGCCAGCAGGCGCGCAGCGGTAACATTTCCGCTTCTCTGCAAACCTGGCGCAACACCTTCAGCGGCAATGAGCCGCCTGCCAGCGTTGCGGCGGAATATTACCTGACGATGGCGGGCGACCGTACGCTGCTGCCGCAGGCCGTCGATAATCTCCGTCAGTTCGCCGCGCAGAATCCTCAGGATACCGGTGCGAAACTGGCGCTGGGCAAAGCGCTGACCTACCAGGAATCGACCCGCCGTGAAGGGTTGCAGATACTGGAAAGCATGGCTGACGGCAATCCGGATGCAGACCGTTCACTGCGTCAGGCGCTGATGTGGTTAGGCCCACAGCCGGGCGATGCGCCGCTCTACCAGCACTACCAGCAGCGCCATCCGCAGGATCGTACGGTGATGGAATATTTCCGTAAGAATGCGGGCGGTGCCGAGAAAGGCCAGGGTTTTACCGCGCTGAACAGCGGCGACGTGAGCGGTGCGCAGTCGGCCTTTAACCAGGTGCTTCAGGCTAATCCGCAGGATGCGGATGCGTTAGCGGGTCTGGGCTACGTTGCCCAGCGCAACGGTAACTATGCGGCCGCAGCCGACTATCTGGAGCGTGCGGCGAAGGAGGGTGGGGAAAACGGCCAGCAGCGTCAGCAACAGGCAACAGATGCCCGCTTCTACGCGCAGCTGGCTGCCGCGCAGCAGGCGATGAAAGCGGGCAATACCGCTCAGGCGCTGAGCTTAAGCGAACCCTTAACCCAGGCTGAGGGCGAAAAAGGGATCTCCGCGAAGCTGTTCCGCGCGGACGTTCAGCGGCGCAGCAACCAGCTGGAAGCGGCAGAACAGACTTACCGTTCCATCCTGCAAAGCGACGCCGATAACCGTGCGGCGAAAGAGGGGCTGTTTTACGTACTGCGCCAGCAAAACCGTGGCGCTGAAGCCAGCACCCTGTTGTCTTCCCTGCCGGACAGCGTGCGCGAAAGCGTGACGCCACGTCCCGCCGTCACCAGCGATCCGGTACGCCGTCAGGCCAAACAGGCGCTGGCAGCAGGCAATACGCAGCAGGCCATCGCCCTTCTCCAGCAGGGTATTCAGCGTTTCCCTTCCGATCCGTGGGTGCGTCTGGATCTGGCCCGCCTTTATCAACAGCAGGGGAAGAGTTCCCTGGCTGCCGGTATCATGCAGCCCGCTTTCCGTAGCGGCGCCAGCAACAATGAGATTTACGCCGCAGCGCTGTTCGCCAGCGAAAGCGGTGCCTGGCAGCAGGCACAGTCACTGATTGCCCGTATTCCTGCCCGCAGTCAGAGCAGCCAGATGCGTGAGCTGTCGCGCCGTGCCAACTTCAACCTACAGATGGCTGTGGCGCAGCAATATCTGGCGCAGGGCGCAAACGCCGCTGCGGCAAACACCCTGAAAGCGCTGGCGGTGAACCCACCGGAGAACCCGGCAGATGCGGGTAATCTGGCGAAAGGCCTGGCCGATGCGGGCGATTTGTCCACGGCAGTCTCCGTGGTGCGCACCAATATGCAGCGCGGCGTGCAGGGTAACGCTGGCGACTATGCAACCCAGGTCGCGGTGCTGAATCAGGCCGGTCTTAGTGGAGAGGCGCAGAGCTTCCTCAGCAACCCGGAACTGCAATCCCGCAGCACGCCAACCCAGCTGGCAGGCATTCAGAATGGCTACCTGATTCAGGAAGCCGACCGTCTGCGCGAGCAGAAGCAGTATGCCGCCGCCTACGACAAGCTGATTGGCGCGTTGCAGCACGACCCGCAAAATACCGACTTAATGTTCGCCATGGCGCGCCTCTATCAGTCCGGCAAAATGAATAAAGATGCTGGCGTAGTTTATGACTACCTGATGACCCGCGACACGCCAACTCAGGATGCTCGTGTGGGCGCCATCGACGTGGCGCTGGCTAACAACGATCTGCCGAAAGCGAAAGGGCTGGTAGCCGGACTGCGCGGTGAGCAAACGCCGGAGCGCCTGCTGTTAATGGCGCGTGTGGCGGAAGCGGATGGCGATCACCAGCAGGCGCTGGCTTATCTGCGCACCGCGCGCGGTAAAATGATTGGCCTGGAAGGCGCGACCAGCGGCACTACGCCGGCCATTGGCGGGCTGTCGCTGGCAGACAATCCGTTTATTAACCGCACCACCCCTTCCCAGCGCCGCTCACCTTCTGCCTACGGTGCCGTGATGCCGTGGCAGCAGGCTCCCGCCGGCAGCGATGCGGCGTTACAAACCACCAGCGCGGAGGTGCCTTCCCGGCAGAGCCGCACGCTGCATCAGATCGATACCATGATGGACGATTTGCAGGAGCGGACCGGAACCTGGGCACAGGGTGGCGTACAGGTCAGAGGGCGCGATGGCGAGTCGGGCCTCAGCAAGCTGACGGAAGCGAAAGCGCCACTCACCTGGTCTACCGTGCCGTATGGCGACACGCGTTTCGACTTCACCCTGACCCCGGTAACCCTGAGCGCAGGCAGTGCTTCCAGTTCGGCGGCGCCGCGTTTTGGTACGCAGGCGCTGGAACAGGGCCGCAGCGCCCAGGCTAATAATATTCTGCCGTCAGAAGTGAAGCTCAATTCACCCGGCTCGCAAAACGCTTCTGGCGTGGAAGTGAATCTGGGCCTGACAAACGATAAATTCAAAATTGATCTGGGTTCGACGCCGCTGGGGCAGGATCTCAGCACGCTGGTGGGCGGCATCCAGTGGTCGCCTAAGCTGACGGATTACCTGACGCTGATCCTGACGGGTGAACGCCGCGCCGTCACCGACAGCCTGCTCTCCTATGTGGGTATGGAAGATAAGCTGAGTGGTAAACGCTGGGGCCGCGTGACCAAAAACGGCGGTAACGCGCTGTTAAGTTACGATAACGGCGATGCTGGCTTCTACTTTGGCGCGGGCGGCTACAGCTACCTGGGCGAGAATGTAGAGAGCAACCAGAGCGTTATGGGTTCAGCAGGGGCGTATGTCCGTCCGTTCCATGATGACAGCAGCGAGCTGAAAACAGGGATCAGCATGAGCTGGATGGATTTCTCGAAAAACCTCAGCTACTACACTTACGGCCAGGGCGGTTACTTCAGCCCGCAGAACTTTGTTGCCGTCTCGTTCCCGGTGGACTGGAGCAAGAATTACGACGATCTGAACGTGAAAGTGGGCGGCTCGGTGGGTTATCAGTCCTATTCACAGGATCGCAGCGCTTACTTCCCAACAGATCCGGACAAACAGGCGCAGCTGGAAAGCTATTACAATGGCGGTTACGCCACCGAGGCTTACTATGCTGGCGGCAGTAAAAACGGCATTGGTTATAATCTGCACGCAGGCGCGGACTACAAGGTGAACAGAGACGTGACCATCGGCGGCCAGTTGGGCTATGACACCTTTGGTGATTACAACGAAAGCACCGCGAAACTCTATTTCCGCTATATGCTCGGGGACAAATAAGCATGAGTGAACTTACACAGCGTACGCTGAATTACTATCGTCAGCAGCAGTATCAGCCAGGCTGGTTCGATTTACTGAGCGTGATGATTAACGGCATGCTGCGCAACGCGGGCGAGCGGGAGAGCCACGCTTTTCTGCAACAGATGGGCGAGACGTTAGCGACCCGCTACCCGCTGGGCGCCTTGCAAACCGTGGCGGATCTGGAGACGCAGATCAACGCGGTGCTGGCGCAGTTCAACTGGGGGTTTGTCGATCTGCAACCGCGTGAGAGCGCAATTGTGATCTCCCATATGGCGCTACCGCCGGGAGACGGCCTGATGGATGCCCGTCAGTGGCGTCAGGCATTAGGGGCGGTGCTGCTGGGCCTCTATGCGCGCTGGCTGCGCGATCAGGGCGGCAATCCCGCCGTGTCGTTGGTATGTGAAGAGACGGAGAGTGAAGCCACGCTGAACTTCCGTTATCAGCTATGAGGAAGTTAAAAATGTCTCTGCTCAGGGTGAGCGTTATCGTTATTGCGATGCTGTTGGGCTGCGCGCAGGCGACAGCGGCAGAGGGCTGGAACAGCTTTAAAAGCCGCTTTATGACCAGCGACGGGCGCATTCAGGATACGGGCAACAACAACGTCAGCCATACCGAAGGGCAGGGCTATGGGATGCTGATGGCCGTCTGGTACAACGACCGCAGCAGCTTTGACAGCCTGTGGCGCTGGACCCAGCAGCACCTGAAGAACCCGCAAACCGGCCTGTTCTACTGGAAGTATAACCCCGCGGCGGCGGACCCGGTTGCTGACAAAAATAATGCCTCTGACGGGGATGTGCTGATTGCCTGGGCGCTGCTGAAGGCGGGACAGAAGTGGCAGAACCCCGCTTATCTACAGGCTTCCGATCGTATTCAGAAAGCGATTGTTGACCGTGAGGTGATAGCTTTCGGCGGCCAGACCGTGATGCTGCCGGGCAATCAGGGCTTCAACAAAACCAGCTACGTCGTTCTGAATCCTTCCTATTTCCTGTTTCCTGCCTGGCGCGACTTTGCCGCCCGCAGTCATCTGAAGGTCTGGAATAACCTGATCGACAGCGGCATGGATTTGCTGTCGAAGATGCGCTTTGGCGATGCCGGTTTGCCGGTTGACTGGGTAGCGCTGAATGCCGATGGCAGCGTAGCGCCCGCGACAGCCTGGCCGCCGCGTTTCAGCTATGATGCTATCCGCGTGCCGCTCTATCTCTACTGGTATGATCCACAAAGCCTGCAACTGGTGCCGTTTCAGCGCTACTGGATGGGCTTCTCACGGCTGCAAACGCCCGCCTGGATTGATGTGATGAGCAACGATAAAGCCCCTTACAACATGGCGGGCGGCCTGCTGGCGGTGCGTGATTTAACGCTGAATCAGACCGGCTATCTCAGCGATCGGCTGGATAACAATGAAGATTACTTCTCCTCCAGCCTGCACCTGCTGGCCTGGCTGGCGCTGAAAGATCGCTGAGTCAGTGGGCGGACGATTTTAATCAGAGCATCATTTCTGCCGGACTGTCTGGCAGAAATCTAAAAGATTGATTGGCGCAACCTATGGCATCAATAGTTAGCAAACTAACAGTAACCTGGGTTATAATCTTTTCATCGGAGGCACACAGCCTCCACACCATACAAATGAAGGATTATGACCATGAAAACCATGAAAACACTGTCACTTGCCGCTGTAGCCGCTCTTTCCCTGATCTCATTCGGTAGCTTCGCCCAGAGCGTATCCGCCACCGCATCAACACTGGACGGTGCCGAAGCAAAAATCGCCGCACAGGCACAGCAGCACGGTGACCAGTACAAAATCACCAGCGCCTATACCAATAACGGCGTGTACATGACTGCCGAACTGTACAAATAACGGATGGTTGCAAAAGGAAGTGCCGGAAGAGGTCGCCCAACGGGCGGCCTTTTTTGCATCTGAACCCGCCACGCGGGCGGATTGAATATAACATCTGGCCGACGAACCGCCGTTAGTTAGGCTCCCTCTGGCTCCACAGAACCGCCAAACATGCGCATATTGTTCAGATGTTCAATACTGTAGGGCTTTGAAATCCAGTTTTTACCAAACTCTTCAACGCCAAACACCTCATGATTGATCCCATTAATTGCTATCACGAGGCCATTAGGGAGCTCAACTTGATAGTTAGGCCTAACGCCAGTGCCCGACATCCCAATGCGGATGAAAATATTTTTATCTTTCACTTTTTCATCCGAAGGTTTTCTTTTCATCTCAGCCAGTTGACGTGCCTTTGACTTCATTTTTTCAAAGTGATCTAAAGGAATATCGCGAAAATTACCATCCCATGTTTTGTTCATAAATTCTCCAGGCAGTATTTATAATTTTGATGAATCAAATGAAAATCAGTGATCAAGCACGGATAACGATTTCTATACTTTCCTCAGAAACCTCATACTTTTTAGATAAAAGTATCTTTGCTTGTTGGATAGAGATCCCATTCGGATAGGGTTCTTCTTCCTGCGCGGGCTCTGGTGAATTAATCTCAACATCAGGCATCCTTATGAAAGATAATTCATTTTCATCAATACCCAGGCCACTTAAAGAAGAATACGCAACTGGATTCCTTGCCCCATCCCACATATCCGGGTATGCAACTTTTGCATACTCACTCACTCTAATTAGCCATCTTGTTGGACGTGATCCATCCCACTCCGGGGAGACCACCACATCAGAAATTTTACCGATAAAAAAGGCGTTTTTATGAGGATCTGAAACGGCACCCCAGTCATTATTATGGTTATCAGCGGGATCTCTGTTCTGCACGCAAACCACATAGTTACAGCGCGAGGCGCGTTTTTCACTCAGTACCCATGCCCCTGAACCGCCATCACTTAACAGACGATCAAAACCACGTGCGGTAAACACAACTACAGCTGAATCACTCATGCGTATCTCCTTTTGAAAGTATAATTCAACTATATACAATTAAAATACAAAGTAAACAAAAGTATAAAATGTATTTTAGAGGCGGGATCGTGAGTCATCCTTCCTGGAGTCAGCACGTGACTCCGGCTTACCATAAAGGCCGGGGGTTAACCTGTTGATTCAGCGGTTTGTCGGGGTAGGATGGGAGTGGAATGAAAAAAGGCATCCCATCATGGGATGCCTGGTAGGGCTTTATGTTGTTAATTGCTGTGGAGTCCCTGGTGTTGTTATTTTTGTTATCGACCGGAAATCGAAAAGTAACAGTGCGTTCCCGGATTTTTTTGCATAGAACGGTTTCTGCGCGTGATTCTGTCCATATGCCGTATTTACCATAACATCAGTTGCGCGCCCCGCTGAAACGACCTCGGCGCGTTTCTGCCGCCTTCGGGTCAAAAGCTGCATCTTTACCTTGTCAAAATCCCTGAAAAACGCCCTGATAAGTTTTACCCCGGTGCATGGCTATGCACAGAAGTGCCTGGCCGGGATTTTATCCGCTAAAATCCCGGCCAGGCCCTGAAAGACGTTGTAAGGCTCCGTTTTCCAAACGGATCCCTCTCAGTTCGGATAAGCAACCCACTCCCCGCCGTTGAGCCGTATCCAGGGTTTCCCCTGATAGATCATCACTACCGCGTTATCGTTTTCGGAAATCACCGGCGTCTGCGGCAGGTTTTCCGTAAGCTGGGTCATATTCACACTGGCGGCATTGAAGAGCTGACCATCCACCACGCGGGAAACCAATTCTGACAAGGCCTGCAAACTCACAGGCGTTGCAACGTTCAGCTGCTCCTGGTGTGGTGCCTTCATGCCGACAAACTTAATGCCCACCGGCACGTGCGTAATGCCCGGACTGGGAATATCGCGCAGGCCGGACATCTGCATTTTGTCGCCTTCCAGCGCGGCCCCATGCTCCGGCACGACTATCACCATCACCCGACGGCCCGATTTATCAAGGCTGGTCAGGAACGCATCCAGCTGATCGAAAAGCAGCTTCGCCCGTGACGGCCAGGCGGCGGTTTTGCTGCTGCCCAGCTCCCGCGTGCCGTCATGCAGCGGGATCAGGTTGTAGAAGGTAGCGCTGCGGGCGTCGGCGCTTTTTTGCCGCTCATCCAGCCAGCGTTGCATTACCTCGCCATCGTTCAGCACCGGCGAGCTGTCAAAAGAGGTAAGTTCCGGCCTGATCCCCGCCTGCGACATCAGCGGAGCGTTCAGATTTCCCTCTTCACGTAGCTCCTGCAAATAATTACCAAACAGACCGGTGTGGTCCATCATCAGCTGCTGCTTAAAGCCAAGCTTTGCAAGATTATCAAAAAGATAGCAGCGCTGATCGGCGGGTTTATAGAGATCGCTGTGCGAGCTTTGTCCGCAGCTCGCCCTCAGCAGACGGATACCGGCCGGACCGCTGTAGGCTGTGGCCGAATTGTAATTGGTCAGCATGATGTCGAAATGCTTCCACAGCGGATGATCGCGCAGCTGGGCAGCCTCCAGATCGGACCAGGCCAGCGAACAGATATTGATAACCAGAATGTCGAACGGCGCTGAATCTGCCGGTAACGCGTCAGGGAAATGGGTGATCTGCTGCTTCTGGTTGGCGTAAAACGTATTCAGATACGCTGTCAGATTGGCGCTGGTGGGCGGTGCAGACTGATCTGGCCCGTTGGCAACTTTGGGTTGCGCTGCGCTGGTTAACGCCGGTGGCGGTGTGCTCTCTTTGCCGGGCAACAGGGCAAACGAAGGACCGGCAATATTCACTACATTAATCCACAGCAGCAGCAGTGACACCAGCACCGTCACCCTGATCCACTGGGCGATAAAGAGGTAGAGCACCAGCATCACAAAAGCGGTGCCCACCATATGCCAGTTGATAAAGCGGTTGATGAGATCCAGCAGATAAGCCGTGGAAAAGCCGGTGAGCTGGCTCCCCTGGCTCAGAATGCTTTCCAGTCCCGGTAGCCAGGTGTCATGCCAGAACAGCCCGATGCCGATCGGCAGGGAGATCCAGTTGCGCAGGCGGTGCAGGCGGTCAGAGGGCACCGGCAAAATCAGCCAGGCGAGAAACACCAGGTTGGCCAGCGCATGAAAGTTGAGATAACCAAACCACAGCAGGGCAAATTTAAGCAGAAAATAGAAGTTCCAGCCGCCCAGTCCGCGCCAGCGCGCGGGGAACGTAGCTGCATTACGAAGGCTCATTGCTTGTCCGATGTTGAAGATTTACGTCGCCAGGTCCCTTCATACTTTAGTGAGCGGGGCGGCGTTAAACGCAGGAGCAGCCCGTGCCACTTTTTCGGCAGCCAGCGGGCATAAAAAGGTTTGAGTAAGAGCAGTAACAGAACCAGCAGGATCAGGATCTGTACCCCATCCATCAGCGTCATACATCCACTTCCGGGGGCTGACCGAGAGTAATATCCTGTGGCTCACGGCGAGGTTTCGCCTCCGTGGGTGCCGGAGCGGCCTGCTCTGGCGCGGAAGCCACCGGGGCCGCGTGCCTGGCCGTTTTCACCTTCCCCGCCATCTGGCGAACCTCCGACAGGATCTGCAAATCTTCATACCAGACCAGCCGGTTAGTGAAAATTTCATCATGCGGCAGGCGGAAGATAAATTTCAGCGCCGTATCCAGGTCGTTAAAGCGACAGGAAGAGAGAAACAGGTAGAGCCGATTGCCCGCCAGCGTAATCAGATCGCCATATCGCCGTGGCTTGCAGAGCGTCAGCGCCTGTTCTGGTTTCAGTTCAGGCACCGTCCGCAGCGCCACCAGCAGCCCTTTACCGTTTTCCGGCAGCAGCGTGTTATTCACCAGCAGCGTTACTGAATCAGAGAAGGCTTCTGGCGACAGATAGCCCCGCTCCTGTAACGGCTGCATTGATTTCAGCAGGGCGGAAAGGTCGGCTGGCACATGGCGATTAAACAGCTGGCCCTGAATGCCTTCAAGGGTGGTCAGGAGCCTTGAGAGTGGCGCGCTGAACGGCACGATAGCGTTAACACCGCAGGCCAGCAGCAGGCGCTCATCGCTGTAACGCAGCGCCGTTTGCATCTCGCGCACCACAATTTTCAGCCCGCTCCCTCGTGAACGACGCAGGCTGTGGATTTGACTCGCCATATCGGGAATGGCGTCGCTGTGTTGCAGGGCAAAGAGTACGGTGGCGGCATTGGCCTGCATGGCACGGTCGTAAACCGCGTGGTTATCGTCGAACAGATGCCACAAACTGGAGAGCGGCGGAGCGCCTTCAAGCACCGATTTTTCTGCAATACAGAGTTGCTCATCATTCAGGGTCAGCGGCGTACTCTGCTCCTCCTGAGTAATCAGCGTGAAACAGTGCTCACCGGCGGAGAGGCGCATTGCCCGGTCAGCCAGCATCCCGTCACCGTTTGCCCACCAGTTAATGCGGTAATGCCAGCTGTCCTGCTGCCAGTCAAGCTGGGAGAGGCCTTCAAGATGACGATAGAAAACCTGGAGGTGATGACGAACGTTATTGATGCCCGACCCCGAGGTGAGGATCAGCAGCGAAATTTGTTTTCCACTTAACCAGCTTTGCAGGGACTTCAGCCAGTTTTTTATCTCCTCTGCTGCTATTTTTTCCCACAGCAGTGAGGAGGTGAAAAAAATCACCAGCCGGGGCTTTTCCGGTAAGACTCGCGCCAGGTCATCGGTCAGGTTCAGCAGAGCCTGGCGGGTTTCCGGCAGGGAAAACAGGGGAATGGCATCGGGGCCGCCCTGGGGCGCGGGCGTAAGCAGATCCTGCGGCTGGCTGCCGGAAGCGATTAAGGCAACCGAACGCTGCACGCTGATGCACTGGCGAGCCAGCAAGCGCGCATCTTCTTCCCGGTCAGCGGTCACCCAGTAACAACCGGGCTGCATCAGCATTAATTCATCCCGAACCTGATCGAAACCCAATGTGAATGAAGAAGCCATATTTTTTCCGCAACACGTCCTGTTACATGGGTTAAAAGTAGACCAGATAAAAGTAATTCTGAAGGTGTCTTATACTAAATATACATTACAACTCACATGAATCCGATTTAAACTAAAGATAAGAAAAATCTTAAGCCAGTCACGGTTTTTTAGCTCTCTTTTCTGCTGCAAAAGGGTTTTTATGACGAGTGAAAAGCACCTGCCGGTGACAGCCGCGATGGGTGAGGCACAGGATGATATTCGGGCATTAGCCGACGCTTTTTCGTTACAGGGCTGGCGCTACGTGGATATTGCCCGGCAGGAGCGGCTGGAGGGCATTGTGGCCCGCTGGCCGCTGCTTGCCGAACTGGCTACTGCCCACTTTGATGAGGATCGGTAGTGCCAGTTATTGCTCTTCAGGGCGTGCGGGGCGGGGCAGGAACAACATCGTTGACCGCCGCTTTTGCCTGGGCGCTGCATGCGCTGGAAGAACCGGTGGCTGTCGTGGATCTGTCGCCGGATAACCAGCTGCGCCTCCATTTTAATACCCCGTCCACTCATCCCCGTGGCTGGCTGCGTGCTGCGCTCGACGATCAGCCCTGGCAACAAAGCGCCCTGCGCTATGCGCCAGGCCTGGATTTTGTCCCGTTCGGTGAGATAGACGATCGGGAACTGATGACCTTTGTCAGCCAGCCGCTGGCGCATGGCGGTCTCTGGGCGGCTCAACTGGCAGAGCTTCGCCAGACTTACCGCTGGATTTTACTGGACGTTCCTGCGGGTGCCACGCCCTGGACGCGTTCCCTGCTGCCGCTGGCCGATCGGGTTATCAGCGTGCTGGTGCCGGATGCCAATTGCCATATCCGGCTGCATCAGCAGCGCTTCGCCGCCGGTAACCTCTTTCTGCTGAATCAGTTTTTCCCCCTCAGCAAGTCTCAGCAGGATCTGCATCAGCTCTGGCTGACCACGCTGGACAACCTGATCCCGCTCTCTGTTCACCGTGACGAAGCGGTAGCCGAAGCGCTGCTGAACAAACAGCCGTTTACGGAATATCGCCCGCAGAGTCTGGCGGCGGAAGAGATGATGACTTTTGCCAGCTGGGCGCTGATCAATCTGCATGGGAGCGCGGCATGATGCTGCTGCGCTGGCTTCTGATGCCGTCGGTCTTCCTCGGCCTGCAACAGCGTTACAGCGGGTTTCGCCAGCAGGGTACCCCGGCGCTGACTGCCGGGCTGCACTGTTTCTGGCTGATACTCGCCTGGGCGGTGCTGAGGTTTGAACAGCCCGGCTGGCAACAGATTCACGCCAGCCGCCACCGATTCTATCCGCATATCTCCCCGCAAAGACCGCGTCCTGCGGACTGTTTACGCTATGTCCTGCAAAGCCTCTGGCTGCTGCTGGTGCTGCCGCTGGATGCCGTCAGCCGCAGCGGGCGCTCGCCTTTTATCCCGCTGCAAAGCTGGCGACAACGCGCCCGCCTCTGGCTGGCTAAATTACCCCGGTGGGCGACAGAGCGGGAGATAGCCGGTAAAGCGGATCGCCATCTTAAACGCCTGCCCCCTCTGCTGCGTCGCGCGCTGTTTGGTATCGCAATCCTGACTGCCTCCGCGCTGGCTCTGCTCTGTATCTCCCAGCCGTTCGACTTCTTTACCCAACTGGTGTTTGTGCTGCTGCTGTGGAGCGTGGCGATGGTGGTGCGCCGCATCCCCGGAAGGCTGCCGACCATGATGCTGATCGTACTCTCGCTGACCATCTCCTGCCGCTATCTCTGGTGGCGCTACACCTCCACGCTGAACTGGGATGATCCGGTCAGCCTGACCTTTGGGCTGCTGCTGATTGCGGCAGAAACCTACTCCTGGGTGGTGCTGGTACTGGGCTATTTCCAGACGCTGTGGCCGTTGCAGCGTCAACCGGTGCCGATGCCGCAAGAGACGGCAAGCTGGCCTACCGTGGATTTGTTAGTGCCCACTTACAACGAAGCGCTAAGCGTGGTGAAGCCGACGCTCTACGCCGCGCTGGGCATCGACTGGCCAAAAGAGAAGCTGACAATTTATCTGCTGGATGACGGTGACCGGCCTGAGTTTCGCAAATTCGCGCAGGAAATTGGCGTGCAGTATGTTGCGCGCCCCAGCCGGGAATATGCCAAAGCGGGTAACATCAACCATGCGCTGAAAACCGTCTGCCGCAGCGAGTATGTGGCGATTTTTGACTGTGACCATGTGCCTACCCGTTCTTTCCTGCAAGTCTCGCTTGGCTGGTTCCTGAAGGATCCGAAGCTGGCGATGCTTCAGACGCCGCACCACTTCTTCTCGCCCGACCCGTTCGAACGCAATCTTGGCCGGTTCCGTCGCACGCCAAACGAAGGCACGCTGTTCTACGGTCTGGTGCAGGATGGCAACGATGTCTGGGATGCGGCGTTCTTCTGCGGTTCATGCGCCGTGATCCGCCGTTCCGCGCTGGATGAGATTGGCGGTATCGCGGTGGAAACGGTGACGGAAGATGCGCATACCTCGCTGCGCCTGCACCGTAAGGGCTACACCTCTGCCTATATCCGTATCCCGCAGGCTGCCGGACTGGCAACAGAAAGCCTCTCCGCCCATATCGGGCAGCGTATTCGCTGGGCAAGAGGGATGGTACAGATTTTCCGGCTGGATAATCCGCTCACGGGCAGGGGGCTGAAGCTGGTGCAGCGGCTCTGCTATGCCAACGCCATGCTGCACTTCCTGGCCGGTATACCCCGGCTGATATTTCTGCTGGCGCCGCTCGCTTTTCTGCTTCTCCACGCCTTTATTATTTTTGCCCCGGCGCTGGTTATCGCCATTTTCGTGCTGCCGCATATGATCCACACCAGCCTTACTAACTCACGCATTCAGGGGCGCTGGCGACATTCGTTCTGGAGTGAAGTCTACGAGACGGTGCTGGCCTGGTATATCGCCAGACCCACCACTGCGGCGTTGTTTAATCCCCATAAAGGCAAATTCAACGTCACCGCCAAAGGTGGTCTGGTGGAAGAGCAGCATCTGGACTGGGTGATCACCAGACCTTATATGTGCCTGGTGCTGTTTAATCTGGCGGGCGTCGGTGCGGCCCTCTGGCGGCTGCAATATGGGCCGCCGCACGAGGTGCTGACGGTTATCGTCAGCCTGGTGTGGGTGCTCTATAACCTGATTATCCTGGGCGGCGCGGTTGCCGTATCGGTAGAGGCGAGGCAGATCCGGGAAGCCCATCGCGTTGAAATTGCGATGCCCGCTGCGCTGGCCAGGGCTGACGGCCATATGCTCCCCTGCACGCTACGTGACTACTCAGACGGCGGCGTGGGCGTGGAAATGAAAGAAGAAAACCAGCTCAATGAGCACGATACCGTTTACCTGCTGCTGCGCCGCGGCCAGCAGGAGTTCAGTTTTCCCTGTGTGGTGCAGCGAACCTTTGGTCGTCGTGCCGGTATCCGCCTGCATGAGCTGACGACGGAACAGCAGGTGGAATTTATTCAGTGTACCTTTGCCCGCGCCGATACCTGGGCACTGTGGCAGGACAGTTTCCCCGAAGATAAACCTGTTCAGAGTCTGGCCGATATTGTGGTGCTGGGCTTCCGGGGTTATTTACGGCTTGCCGAACATGGCCCCGCTCCGTTGCGCGGGCTGTTTGCGCTGCTGACGCGGCTGGCAGGCTGGATAGCCTCGTTTTCCCCGCGGATGGTGAGCAGCGTGGGTTCCCCCTTACAGATGAAGACAAGATGACGATAAAACCAGGTTGGTTCATGGCGTTATTGCTGAGTATGACGCCGGTGGTGCAGGCCGCGCCGGAAACCTTTTCTCAGCCGATAACGACCCCCTCATCGCTGCGCGCGGAGCCGGACATTGACCCGGCAGCCCCGGTACGCAACGCGCTGTCGACTTTTTCTGAGATAGCGCCCCCGCCGGGCAACTTTACTCTGCTGGGAACCCGCACCCAGGGGCAGATTGAGTTTGGCGTGCGCAGTGATGAGGTGGTTACTAAAGCGGTGCTGAATCTCACTTTCCGCCCTTCACCCTCGTTGATCCCTTCACTTTCGCATCTTAAAGTTTATCTGAATGATGAGCTGGCAGGCCTGGTTCCGATAACCGCCGAAGAGTTGGGAAAAACCAGTCAGGTTCAGGTGCCTATCGATCCGCGTTTGATAGGCGACTTTAACCGCATCCGCCTGGAGCTGGTAGGACATTACGCTAACATCTGCGAAAATCCGGCAAACAGCGCCATCTGGCTGGAGATCGGCAAGGCAAGCACGCTGGAGATGGCGCTACAGAAGCTGCCGGTCAAAAACGATCTCTCCCACTTCCCGGAACCGTTCTTTGATGCGCGGGAGAGCCGTCCCCTGTCGCTGCCGATGATTTTCGCCGCTGCGCCTGATGTAGGTGAACAGCGTGCGGCGGCGGTGCTCGCCTCCTGGTTCGGTACCAAAGCTGACTGGCGTGGGCAGACTTTCCCGGTGCTCTATAACGCCTTGCCGGAAAAACAGCATGCTGTGGTTTTCGCCACAAACGACAAACGGCCAGATTTCCTGAAAACGCTGCCGCCGGTAGATAAACCAACGGTAGAGATGATCGACAGGCCGGGTAATCCGTACCAGAAATTACTGCTGATTCTGGGCCGTGACGACAACGATTTGCTGACAGCGGTGCAGGGAATTGCGCAGGGGGAAATATTGCTGCGCGGAGAAACCTCCACCATCGACAGCGTAAAATCGCTGGCAGCCCGGCAGCCTTACGATGCGCCAAACTGGGTGCGTACCGATCGCGCCACCACCTTTGGCGAGCTGCAACAGTTCCGGGGCCAGCTCCAGGCCGATGGTATGCAGCCCGGCCCCATAGCCCTGACCCTGAAGCTGCCGCCGGATCTGTTCCTGGTGCGCGCGCGCGGTATCGATATGGATATCAAATACCGCTATACCTCACCGGTGCAGGATGATGGCTCGCGGCTGGCGGTGAACCTGAACGATCAGTTTGTGCAGGATTATGCGCTAACCACCAAACGGGAAGAGGGCAAACAGCTGCTGCGCATTCCGCTGGTACAGGGCTTGCTGGACAACGGTACGCGGCTCACCATTCCGGCGCTACAGCTGGGCGTGGTTAATCAGCTGCGGTTTGACTTCGATTACGCCAGTACCTTTATCGGCGGAACCTATAACAACACCACCAGTGAAGGCCGCTGCGAGACCATCACCCCTGTTACCAATCATGTGGTGATTGACCCCAACTCTACGGTGGACTTCTCCGGCTACCGCCATTACATGGAGATGCCTTCGCTGGGTGCCTTTGCCAGTGCGGGCTTTCCCTTCAGCCGTAACGCTGACCTGGCGCAAACGCTGGTGCTGGTCAGTGACCGGCCAGAGCCGGGCAAGGTCAGCGCGTTGCTGAATGCATTAGGTAACATTTCTGCCCAGACCGGTTATCCGGCGCTGAAAGTGCAGATGACCGATGACTGGAGCAAGGCGAAAGAGTATGACGCCGACCTGCTGATGATCGGCACTCTACCTGCTGCCATGAGAGGCGACGATAAGGTGAATCTGCTGGTGGAGGCGGCGAAAAGCTGGGTGAACAAACCGAACCGGCAGGCCGCGTTCTCAGGCGGTTCCTCTTCACCTGACGATCGCCGGGCCGAAAGCCAGACCACTATCAGCTCAGCCGCGCCGGTGGCGGCGCTGGTCGGTTTCCAGTCGCCGTTTGCTGCCCAGCGCAGCGTCGTTGCCCTGCTGGCAGACAGCCCGCAGGCCTGGACGCTGCTGAACGGTGCGCTGACCGACAGCGGCAAGCGGGCCGCCATCTTTGGTTCCGCCTCGGTTATACGTGACTCCGGCGTCAGCAGCCTGCGGGTGGGCGAGACATATTGGGTAGGCCATCTCCCCTGGTATGAACGGCTGTGGAATGCGCTGGCCTCGCATCCGGTGCTGCTGGCGCTCTTTGCCGCCGTGGTGGTGGTGGTGTTTGCGCTGCTGGTCTGGCGTCTGATGCAGCGCGTAAGCCGCCATCGTCTGGGTGACGAGGATGACCGGGAGTGAAACGCTCACGGCTGAGCCTGCTTCTGCCGCTGCTGCTGCTGCCGTTAAGCGGCGCCGTAGCGGCAGCGGAGCAGGTGGAACCGATCGCCTGGCTGTTGCAGCAGGTCAGGATCGGTGAAGCCACCAATAAATATGAGCTGGTCAGCGAGTCGCTCTACCGGCTGGAGAAGATTGCGCCGGACGATCCGCAGGTGCTGGCGGCGCAAATCCGCCTTGCGCTGCGTCAGGGGCAGCAGGATAAAGCCCGCCAGCTGATGGTAACGCTGAAGGGTATTTCCCCCGATTCGCTGACTACCCGCCAGGCTGAAGCCAGCTTGCGTTTGCTGTCGGAAGCGGGACGGCAGCAGCTGCAACAGGCCAGGCTGCTCGCTACCGCCGGACGCTTTGCAGAAGCCCGTACAGCCTACGATCGGCAGTTCAACGGCATATTTCCTTCCAGTGATATTGCGCTGGAGTACTGGCGATTAGTGGCGCAGCTGCCGGGAGAGGAGACACACGCGCTGGAGGAACTCTCCGCGCTGGAGCGTGAGGCGCCAGGCAGCATCAATGTCCGCATGGCGATAGCGCGGATGGAGCTGAGCCGCAATAACATGGCGGCAGCGGTGAAGCAGCTTCAGGCGGTGGCGGCCGATCCCGCCGGCCAGGTACAGGCCGCCGAGCTGTGGCTCAGCAGCATCAAATCCCAGCCGGTTACGCCGCAAAGCGTGGCGCAGCTGAGAGCCTACCTCGCCACCTTTACCCGCGACAAACCGCAGTCAGACGGGCTGGCAGAGCTGTCCCGTCAGCAAAAAATGCTGGCCGATCCCGCTTATCAGCAGCGCCTGCGCGGGCTGGCGATGATCGACCGGGGCCAGAGCAGCGCCGCACTGCCGGCATTACGCGCGGCGTTAAAAGCGACGCCAGACGATCCTGAACTGCTGGGCGCAATGGGCCAGGCGCTGGCACGGGCAAATAACCGTGAAGCGGCCAACGGCTATTTCCAGCGGGCGATAGCCGCAGATGCCAGAGGCACCGATATCGGCAAATGGCAGAGCCTGCTGCACTCAAACCAGTACTGGCTGGCGATTGCTAAGGGAGACAAAGCGCTGGCGGGGGGCGATCTGACTCAGGCAAGCCGTTATTACCAGCTGGCCCGCAGTCTGGATAACCGCGATGGCTATGCGCTGATTGGGCAGGGTGATGTGGCGCAGGCGCGCAAAAATTCGTCTGCGGCAGAAGCACTCTACAGGCAGGCCCTGCGTAGCGATCCTGATAACGCCACTGCCGTCCGGCGGCTTGCCGCACTTTATCAGCAGCAGTCACCGCAGCAGGCGCTGGCGTTTATTAACAGGCTTTCGGCGGCACAGAAACGCGCGGTAAGTGATACCCTCGCCAGCCTGCGCAGCAACGCGCTTAGCGCAGAAGGGGAGCGGCTGGCAGAGGCTGGCAACTGGCAGCAGGCGGCAGAGAAATATCGGCTGGCGCAGCAGGCTACTCCAGACGATATCTGGCTGAACTACCGGCTGGCAGGCGCGCTGCGCCACGCCGGTCAGCCTCAGGCTGCCGATGGGCTGATGCAGGCTATGGCCCGACAGCAGCCAGAGTCACCCGTGCAGGTCTATGCCTATGCGCTCTATCTTTCCGGCAGCGATCGTGCCGACGCAGCGCTGGCCCAGCTCCATCTCCTGCCGAAGGCGAAATGGGATCGGAGCTTGCAGGATCTCGCGGATCGTCTGGAAAGAGATCGCCAGCTGGCAGAAGCGGAAGCCCGTCTGGATAGGATCGAAGCGCTGGTGGCGCTGAAGCAACTGAAGGAGGCCCGCACACAGCTCAGCGCCTTGCCAGCGGATTTCCCTCTTCAGAGCCTGAACAGTGGACGAAGAGCGGCAAACGCCTGGCTGGATGCAGGAGAACCGCAGCGGGCCGCTGCACTCTATCAGCACCTGAAGCCCCTGGCCGCCAGAGAAGGCCCCTCGCAAAGCAGCGCGCTGCTTTACCGCGATGCGGCCAGGGTTGAAGCCCTTCAGCAACAGCCCGAGGCCGCCAGGGCTGATTACGCCAGGGCAATGGTTGCCAGCGGCATCAGTCCCGCTCAGCCGGATAATAATGATGATTACACCCGGCTGACCCGCAACAACCAGCGCGACGACTGGCTTAAACGCGGCATTCGTCGTGACGCTGCCGATCTCTATCGTCAGCAGGAGGTCACGCTGACGCTGGAGGAAGACTATTCGCGTAACAAGGGTACGGGCGGAGTCTCGGACTTCACTGCCCATACCACCATGATTGAAGCCGAAGCGCCGTTTTCTGTGGGGAAAGGTTTCCTGCGGATTGATAACGTCGATCTCTCTGCGGGATCGTTCTCGCGCAGCAGCACGGGCACTATTGATGAAAACTTTGGCACCTGCGCCAGTGACACCGCCGTTTGTAACCGCAACTTCCGGCAGCATCAGAACGGCACCAGCGTCGGCTTGGGCTACAGGAGCGAGCAATGGTCGGCAGACCTGGGCAGCACACCGCTGGGGTTTGCCATCACTAACTGGGTCGGCGGGCTGACATGGCATACCGATGTGCAGGATCTGGGGGTGTCGCTGACTGCATCCAGGCGGCCGATTTCCAGCTCCTTACTCTCTTACGCTGGCGCGCAGGATCCGAATCTGGCCAGCGGCAAGACCTGGGGCGGGGTGGTCGCAACCGGCGGAGCGATTGGTCTGAGCTACGACCAGGGCAACGCCAACGGCGTCTGGGCCTCTCTCAGCGCGCATCAACTCACCGGCAAAAACGTAGCGGATAACTCTCGTGAGCGGGTTATGGCGGGGTACTACTACAAGCTGATCAATGAAGATAACCGGCGGGCGACGATAGGCCTGAACGGCATGGTGTGGCATTACGCCCGCGATCTGAGTGATTACTCACTGGGGCAGGGAGGCTACTACAGCCCGCAGCGCTATAACTCGCTCTCCGTGCCGGTCACCTGGCGGCAGCGCACAGAAAACTGGTCTTATGATCTGGCAGGCTCCGTCTCCTGGTCTTACTCAGAAACCCATGCAGAGTCGCGCTATCCGCTCGATTTTGGAGCACTGACCCGCGATAACCCTACAGGCAGCGACAGCAGCAGCAGCGGCTTTGGCTACACGCTACGGGCGCTGATAGAGCGCAGGCTGACCTCGCACTGGACGCTGGGGGTGGGTATTGATATTCAGCAGGCTAAAGATTATACGCCCAGTCATGCACTTATCTATGCCCGCTACTCCCTGGCGGGTTGGGAAGGCGATCTGAATATGCCGCCCGAACCGCTTACCCCCTATGCCGACTTTGATTAACCACCATCCGGTAACTGCCACGGTTATAGGGCTGTGGCGTTTTTTTATCACTTTCCGCCTGTGATACCATGCGCGTGTGATTGTCAGAGTCAGATCCGATGAAAAAAAAGAACAGCACACCCACACCCCACGATGCGACATTCAGGCAGTTTCTCACACAGCCTGATATTGCCCGCGACTTCATGGAACTGCACCTCCCTGAAGAGCTGCGTTCTGTCTGCGACCTCAGCACCCTGAAACTGGAATCCGGCTCGTTTGTTGAAGATGACCTGCGCCAGTATTTCAGCGACGTCCTCTACAGCCTGAAGACCACTGCCGGTGACGGGTATATACATGTACTGATCGAGCATCAGTCCACTCCGGACAAACATATGGCGTTCAGGCTTATGCGGTACGCTGTGGCCGCCATGCAGCGGCACCTTGAGGCTGGGCATAAAACGCTGCCGCTGGTGATACCGATCCTCTTCTATACCGGCAAACGCAGCCCCTATCCTTACCCAACGCGATGGCTCGACGAGTTCGATGACCCGGCGCTGGCGGGAAAACTCTACGGGAGTGCCTTTCCCCTGGTTGATGTTACGGTCATTCCGGACGAGGAGATAATGGAGCATCGCAGCATGGCCGCGCTGACGCTGTTACAGAAGCATATTCACCAGCGCGATATCGCTACGCTTACCGATCGTCTGGCCACGTTACTGATGGCGGATTATCTTTCTTCACCCCAGGTAACAGCGCTGATACACTATTTATTGCAGGCGGGCGAGTCAGCTGACTCTGAAGCCTTCGTTCGCGAACTGGCACAGCGTGTGCCGCAACACGGAGACGCACTTATGACCATCGCACAGCAGCTGGAGCAGAAGGGCATCGAGAAGGGTATTCAGCTTGGTGAACAGCGTGGCATTGAAAAAGGCCGCACTGAAGGGGAGCGCGAAGCAACGCTGAAAATTGCCCGTACCATGCTGCGGAACGGCATTGACCGTAATACCGTTATGCAAATGACCGGCCTGTCAGAAGACGAGCTGGCACTGATCCGCCACTAATCCTCTTGTGATTCAGAATTTTATGGTAAGGCTTATAAAGATGAGCCTTACCATTATGTAGACGATATTATTTCACTTTGTCAGCCTCTTCCTGTGCCTTTTTCAGATCCGTTTTGGCTGACTTAAGCTTTCTCTTTTCAGCTTTGATATTTTTTGGGCGACCTTATCCACGCGTCCGCCTGCTTTAACTTCGCCAGATTCCTGTCGGGCTTTGTGCAGTTCAGCCCGGCTTTGTTAACTTTCAGTTTACGCTTTCTGGCATCACGGCTTGCGCGTTGTGGCTGGCACTTCTTCAGCTCAGTAGCTTTTCACTTTGTCGGTAGCGATAATTAAGCGGAAGCTTCAGCACTGTTACCATGAAGTGTTGCCATTTCATTTTTGGCCGCAAGTTCCGAAAGCCGATCGGCACACTGCCGTTTTAACCGGCTGAATGCAGCTAATCATGCTAAGAAAACGCCTAATCAGCAGCTTGCCTGACAGCAGGGCTTAACATGCGGCTCCCTTACGATATACTCGGGACAGTTTTTGCTGCCCCAGGTGGCAGCATTCAGCAATTCGGAGATCAGGCTTGCGAGTCAGTCGTTCATTAACAATAAAACAGATGGCGACGGTATCCGGCGTGGCTGCCGTGACCATCTCTGTATTTATTGTCATTCAGCTTTTCCATTTTGTGCAGCAGCGCAGGATTGACTACGCCCAGCAGATGGAAAACGTTGCCCATACCGTACGTGAACCGCTTTCTCAGGCCGTGCTAAAGGCGGATATTCCGCAGGCTGAACAGATCCTCAATTCGTTAAAACCGGCCGGGATCCTGGCGCGCGCCGAGGTGGTGTTGCCGAACGGCTTGCAGGCGCTGCACAGTGATTTCCAGCCTGAAAAACCGGTGCCTGAATTTATCGCCACGCTCTTTGAACTGCCGGTGAAGATCACTGTGCCGCTCTATTCTCTGGAGCCAGCCAATCCCAAACCGCTGGCGCTGCTGGTTCTACAGGCTGACTCCTGGCGAGTCTATCAGTTTATCCTCAGCGCCTTATCGACCATGGTTACCACCTACCTGTTGCTGGCGCTGATCCTCTCTGTCGCCATCAGCTGGTGCATCAACAAACTGATCGTTCGCCCGCTGCGCAGAATTGCCAACGAACTACAGGATCTGCCGCCGCAGGAGGCCATTTCCCATCAGCTCGCGCTGCCCGACCGCCATCGGGATGACGAACTGGGAATGCTGATCCGCAGCTACAACCGCAACCAGCAGGTGGCGGAAGCGGTGCACGATGAGATGAGCCGCCTTACCACGCGGTTTGCGCTGACCAATCTGCCCAACAAAACGCTCTTCCTGGCACTGCTGGAACAGCATCTTGCTTCCGTCTCCAGCGACGAGTCGTTCACCGTTATGGTGCTGCGTATTGAAACGCTGCTGGAGGCGAATGGCGTAGTGCTGGATGAGCAGCGTGATACGCTGCTGCTGACCCTGCTGGAAAAAATTCGCCACTGCATTGATGACCAGACCGTACTGGGCCAGCTCTCCAGCAGCGATTTTGTGCTGTTGGTTAAGCGGGCCAATAAACCGTTCCGGGCGATGCGGCTCGCCAGGCTGCTGTTGATGCGGCTGAATCAGCCCGTATCGTTACAGGCGATGCATCTGCGCCCCAACGTCAGTATCGGGCTGGCGCAGCGCGAGGCAAGCACCCTTACCGCGTCCGATTTCCTCAGCCGGGCCGCTTCCGCCATGATGTCTGCCCGCCATCAGGGCAAAAATCAGATCCTGTTCTTTGACCCGCTTATGATGGAGCGCGCTCACAAGCGCATGACGCAGGAGCATGACATTTTGCAGGGGCTGGAAGAGGGGCAGTTTGCGCTGTTCCTGCAACCGCAGATTGATATGCGCAACGGCAAACTGGTGGGCGCGGAAGCCCTGCTGCGCATGCGCCAGCCGGACGGTAGCTGGACCTTGCCGGAAGATCTGATTGTCACTGCGGAAGAGATTGGCGTGATCGGCGCGCTGGGTCGCTGGGTCTTTGAAGAGTCCTGTCGGGTACTTGCTGCCTGGCAAAAGCACAACATTACCCTGCCGCTCAGCGTCAATCTTTCCGCGGCGCAGCTGCGTGAACCCGATATGGTGACGCATCTTCAGGAGTTGATTCGCCGGCATCGAATCACTCCCGGCAGCCTGATACTGGAGATTACCGAGACGGCACAGGTGGGCGAACCGGAGCAGGCGTTGCGGCTGTTAAGCGAACTACAGAAGGTGGGGATTTCCGTGGCGCTGGATGATTTCGGCATGGGCTATGCCAATCTTAACTGGCTGAGCCAGTTTAAAGCCTTACCGATCAGCAAGCTGAAGATGGATCGCAGCTTTGTCTGCATTCTTCCGGATGATGACACCATGGTGCGCATCGTGGCGGCCATCGCTGACATCATCAGGCTGGATGTCATTGCCGAAGGGGTGGAAACCAGCCAGCAGCGCGACTGGCTGCTGGCCCGTGGCATTAATATTGCCCAGGGCTACCTCTATTCCGGGGCGCTGCCGCTGGCCGTTTTCAATAAGAAATACCTTGGGTTTCAGGCTGATTGATTCCTTTCCGGATGCAATAATCCCCTGTGGTATCAATCCTTAAGACAAACCTGCTTTTGCTGACGTGATTCAGCTCATAAAACGGCGCGCTGCTGCGGCGCAAAGCAGGCCAACTTATATCAATCCCGTTAACAGAGTGTTATTTTCGCGCAGAAGGTTACGTATAACTACAGCGAATTTACCTGCCATCCAGCCGTTAACGGACATTTTATGAAAACTTCCCTTTTTAAAAGCCTCTATTTTCAGGTGATAACAGCCATCGTCATCGGCGTGCTGTTAGGGCACTTCTACCCCGAATTAGGTGCTCAGATGAAACCCCTGGGCGATGCGTTTGTGAAACTTATCAAGATGATCATCGCGCCCGTGATTTTCTGTACCGTGGTCACAGGGATTGCCGGTATGGAGAGCATGAAAGCCGTAGGCCGCACTGGTGCCGTGGCGCTGCTCTATTTTGAAATTGTCAGTACTATCGCGCTGATTATCGGGCTGGTGGTGGTCAACGTGTTGCAGCCTGGCGTTGGCATGAATATCGACCCGGCTACGCTGGATGCTAAAGCGGTGGCAGTTTATGCTCAGCAGGCAGAGCAGCAGGGCGTGGTCGCCTTCCTGTTGGACGTTATCCCCAACAGCGTGATTGGCGCGTTCGCCAGCGGGAATATCCTGCAAGTGCTGCTGTTTGCCATTATGTTCGGTTTTGCCCTGCATCATCTGGGCGATAAAGGCACGCTGGTCTTTAACTTTATCGAAGGTTTTTCAAAAGTTATTTTCGGCATCATCAACATGATTATGCGCCTGGCGCCGATTGGGGCCTTCGGGGCGATGGCCTTCACCATCGGTAAATATGGTGTGGGATCGCTGGTTCAGCTCGGTCAGCTGATTATCTGCTTCTACATTACCTGCCTGCTGTTTGTGATTGTGGTGCTGGGGCTGATTGCCCGCTTTACCGGCTTTAATATCTTCAGATTCATCGCCTACATCAAAGAAGAGCTGCTGATTGTGCTGGGAACCTCCTCTTCCGAATCTGCGTTGCCACGCATGCTGGATAAGATGGAAAAGCTGGGTTGTAAGAAGTCGGTGGTGGGGCTGGTTATCCCGACGGGCTATTCGTTTAACCTCGATGGGACTTCAATTTACCTGACCATGGCGGCGGTATTTATCGCCCAGGCGACCAATGCGCATATGGATATCTGGCATCAGATTACCCTGCTGGTGGTGCTGCTGCTCTCTTCCAAAGGGGCGGCAGGGGTCACCGGAAGCGGCTTTATCGTGCTGGCAGCAACGCTCTCTGCCGTCGGCCATCTGCCGGTAGCCGGTCTGGCACTGATCCTTGGTATAGACCGTTTTATGTCAGAAGCGCGTGCGCTGACCAATCTGGTAGGGAACGGTGTTGCAACGGTGTTCGTGGCGAAATGGGTTGGTCAGTTGGATGAGAAGCAGCTGACAGAAACGCTCACAAAGGGAAATAAGGCTAAAAAGCTGCCTGATGCGCCGATGTAAACGCTTAATTCACTAAATATCCCCTCAAATGACCACCGCGACTTGCCCTCGCGGCGGGCATTTGCATAATAACCCCCCAGAGATTTTTATCATTTTTCACTCCGGGGTGGGACATCCTCTCCAATACGTGGTCTAAGAAGCTGTTCCGTTAAAAAACAGCGGCTTCCCTGAGTTATCCTTCCCGTAGATAGCCCCAGGCCGTAGATCGCCAGTGATTTTTTTTTGGTTTGTGATTGAGTAGGGGTTCACATGCAGGGCACCAGAATTCGTCTTTTGGTTGGTGGAATATTGCTGGCTGCTGCCAGCAGCACTGTGCAGGCTGAAACACTCCAACCCGATCCCGCCTGGCAGCAGGGAAAACTGGATAACGGTTTTAGCTGGCAGGTTTTAACAACGCCACAGCGTCCCAGTGACCGCGTTGAAGTTCGCTTACTGATTAATACGGGTTCATTACTCGAAAATACCCAGCAGGCAGGGTACAGCCATCTATTACCGCGTATGGCCCTGGTGCATAACGCGAAGCTCGATCCTGCCCAGCAGCGCTCACTGTGGCAGCAAAGTATCGATCCCGATCGCCCTCAGCCGCCTGCTATCACCTCTTATGATTTCACGCTTTATTCCCTCAGCCTGCCCAATAACCGGCCTGAGATGGTGAAAGAGGCGATGAACTGGCTGGCTGCCACCGCAGGCGACATGACCATCAATGAGCAGACGGTGAATGCCGCTCTCGGGGCGGATGACCCCATTGCCACCTGGCCTGCCAATCCGCAGGATGTCTGGTGGCGCTACCGGCTGAAAGGCTCAACGCTGCTGGGGCACGACCCGGCAACGCCAACCGCCGCGCCGGTTGATATCAAAAAGCTCAGCGACTTTTATAAACAGTGGTACACGCCAGATGCGATGACGCTGATGGTAGTGGGCAATGTTGAAAGCCGTGGCCTGGTAGAGCAGATCAACAAAACGTTCTCTTCGCTGCAAGGCAAGCGGGATGTTCCTTCACCGGTACCGACCCTTTCGCCGCTGCCCCCGCAGCCGATAAGCCTGGTGAATAATAATCTGCATCAGGATCGTCTCTCTCTGGTGTGGGATACGCCGTGGCAGCCAATTCGGGATTCGCAAAATTTGCAGCGCTACTGGCAGAGCGATCTGGCCCGTGAAGCGCTGTTCTGGCATGTTCAGCGCGTACTCAGCGCCAGCAAAGCGCAGAAGGTTCAGGTCGGATTCGACTGCCGGGTGCTCTATCAGCGCGCCCAATGTGCTATTAACCTGGATGCGGATAACAGCACGCTGCAAAGTAACCTGAATCTGGTGGCGCGTGAGATGGCGAATATTCGCGACAACGGCCTGCCGCAGGAGGAGTTTGACGCGCTGATGGCGCAGAAGACCGCCGAGCTGAATAAGCTGTTTGCCACCTATGCCCGTACCGATACCGATGTACTGATGAGCCAGCGCTTACGTTCCCAGCAGAATGCCGTGGTGGATATCGCGCCTGAGCAGTATCAGAAGTTGCGGCAGAGCTTCCTCTCTGGCCTGACGCTGCAAATGATGAATCAGGAGCTGCGTCAGCAGCTGTCGCAGGATCTGACGATGATGCTGATGCAGCCGCAGGGCGAACCGGAAACTAACGTGCAGTCGCTGGAAGAGAGCTGGAAGAAGATCATGGCCCCGGCTCCGGATGCCGCGGCAGTGGCGGTTGACGACACCAAGCCAGAAGTGAGTGATATCCCCGCTTCGCAAAACTGACGGTCAATAGCTGGAAACCCCGTTCACCAGTGGAACGGGGTTTTCTTTATGCCGGGTTTAAGCAGCCTCTTCAGCCTCTCCTTAGCCATTGAGAGCTTCACTGGCACGCCATTTATCCCCAGGTTCGCGCGCGCAGCCACTCGTTTACCAGCATCGGCCAGCTGGCCAGCGGCAGATCGGCTACGTTGCGAATGCCGAAGCCGTGACCGCCTTTTTCATAAAAATGCAGCTCGCTGGAGACCTTGTGTTCCCGAAGCGCGCTGAACATCACCATGCTGTTGTTGATTGGCACCGACTCATCATTCACGGCGTGGATCAGCAGAGTTTGCGGAGTCTGCTCCGTTACGCGGGTTTCCAGCGAATAGGCGTCAATTTCACTCTGGGTAGGATGTTCCCCCAGCAGGCGCAGGCGCGAACCCTGATGCGCCAGTCCTTCACGCATGCTGATAACCGGGTAGATTAATACCATGGCATCCGGACGGGCAGCGAGCGAGTCGGCGATATCCTGCACCGGATAGAGCTTCTCACTGAAACGCGTTCCGACGCTGGCGGCGACGTAGCCCCCGGCGGAGAAGCCCATCATAACGATACGTTTGCCGTTCAGACCACGTGCTGCGCGATGGCGCAAAACGCGTATGGCCCGCTGTGCATCTGCCAGCGGCGCATCGGCAGCTTCATGGTGTCCATCCTGCGGAAAACGGTAGGTCATTACCGCCAGCGTATAGCCCATCGCCGTAAAGAACATCGCCAGCGCGCTGCCCTCTTTATCAATCATGATTTTTTCAAAGCCGCCGCCTGGCGCCACCAGCAGCGTGACACCGTTGGACTTGTTCTCTTCCGGATACCAGAAGGCAAGTTCAGGACAGCGCACGCCGCTGGCAGCCCGATCGTAAGGTTCATATTCTTTGGCTAAGTCGATAATTTGTGGGCTGACCCTGGAATCGCTGGCGCCGGGGGCGTCACCATGAGGCCAGATATTTATTATTTCGGTTTTCATAGGCGCTCCTGTCTTGCATTAATTAAGTATAGGCGAGCCTTGCCGAAAATAGTTTTTATCAGTTCGTCTGGCTGCATTAAAACAAACATTGCCAATTTATTATTAAGTCGTCCAGTATTCCTGATGCAGAACTACCAGTTTCAGACTATGCCCAGGAAAGATTTATTTTCGTTTTTAGTCTGGCTACTTCTCTGTTTTAAAAGAGATTGCTAAAACCTGCTTCAGATAAACTAAAGCGGTTAAATCGATTTCGTCACTTTTTCAATCTATTCAGCTTATTATGATTTTATTCGCACAGTGGTGGTACTGAATTAAGATTTAACTCATTCAGTTGATTAACTGTTTAAGGAGGTGTGTTGCTTATTTTATTGCTAATAGCCGCAGGCATGACTTTCAGCGGGATGAGTTATTCGCTTAATTTTATTTTCAGTCTGATAATAAAAGGCATAAAGTCAAATAAGGGTCAGCTTATGCTGGTTATTTGACTTTATGCCAGAGTGTTAATGCCAGGCAGGAAGCTGCAAGATTGATCCCTGCCTGTGTATACATGGTGAAGCAGTCAGTCGGGCATTGCCGCCAGCGGAATAATCGCCCCACGATGCTGAATAACCGTACTGGCTGTGAGATGACCGCGACGCGCCGCATCGCTCGCGCTGCCGCCACTCAGACGGACCGCCAGATAGCCTGCACTGAAGGAATCACCTGCGGCCGTGGTATCCACTACGCTGCTGGCAGGCAGCGTAACAGCAGGGATCTCCAGCAGCGGCTGGTCTGGCAGGGAAACAAGACAGGACTCTGCACCTCGTTTAATGACCACCTCGCTGACGCCTGCGGCGTGAGTGCGGGCAATTACCTCTTCAACCGGAGATTCTCCCCACAGCAGCGTTTCATCATCCAGCGTCAGGAAAGCGATATCGGTAGAAGCCAGCATCAGCCGGTATGCAGCCCTGGTCACTTCAACAGATGGCCATAAGCGTGGGCGATAGTTATTATCAAAAATAACTTTCCCGCCGTTCAGCCGACAGGTCGCGAGCAACGCCATCAGTTTTTCCCGGCTCTGTGGGCTGAGAATGGCCAGACTGATACCGCTGAGATAGAGATAATCATACTCCGCCAGCTGCTGGCAAATTGCCTCTGCCTGCTCACTTTCCAGCCAGAAACGTGCGGCGGCATCGTTACGCCAGTAGTAAAACGTACGTTCGCCCTGGGCATCGGTTTCAATCACATAGAGGCCGGGAAGCTTATTTTCCATTCGCTGAATAAGCGAGGTGCCAACCTTCTCCTGCTGCCATGCGGCGATCATCTCACTACTGAAGCTGTCTGTGCCGAGCGCGGTAACGTAATCCACGGCAAGCTGCGCCGGATCGACCTGACGGGCGATATATACCGCCGTGTTCAGGGTATCGCCCCCAAACCCCCGACTCAAATCATGCTCTTTTTGCGACAGTTCAATCATGCATTCGCCCAATACGGCGATTTTTTTCTGCGTCATAGGAGTCTGCTCCTCTCTCAAAGTTGACCCAGTTTCGCCGCCGTGACGGGTAGAGTCAATATTTTAAAACAGCGTTTTACTTTTAATGAGTTGCGGCAGCAGGCTGTTAACTCCCTCGACAGCGTTCTGTTTTTTTCGGAGGCAGAGAGAATAAACCGGTTGAGGCGGGCGATCCCCCGATAAAGTTATCAGAGCTGGTGCCGATATCTGTCAGGCGGGAGATCCGTTCTCTGGACGGTCTCATTATCAAAAGGATCAACTTAATGGTGCTGAACAAGATCAGCCACCGGCTTCCTCCTTCATATGTTGTTAAAAAACAACAGGAAGAGCGTCTGTATTGGCAGGAGTGCCAGCGCAGCTACAGGTTCCAGCCTATCTATCTGGTAACCGGAAGCCTGATGGCAATTGAGTTGCTTACTGCGGTGTTTCACCCTTCCGCCCCGGACCAGCCCTTATCGCCGGAGTGCTACTTTGCCGCGCTTGAGATCGACCACCGCCTGCAAATCCTGATCGAGCAGCTTGAGCTGCTGGCGCAATGGGAAGAGACATTTACCAAAACCGGAATAGTGGCCTCAGTCAATATTGACGGGCCGACAATGCTGGCTATCCAACACAAAGCTGCCATCCGGCATCTGATTGCCCGCTCTCCCTGGGTTCGCTTTGAACTGGTAGAGCATCATATTTTGCCGCAGGTAGAAATTGTTGCACAAATGCCAGAGCTTGGGCCGCTGTGGCTGGATGATTTCGGCTGCGGCATGGCTAACTTCTCTGCGCTGACCGAACTGAAATATGACTACATCAAAATGGCACGCGAGCTGTTTATCATGCTGAGAAAATCCGATGAAGGGCGCAATTTGTTTAACGTGCTGCTGGCGCTGATAAACCGTTATAGCAAAGGGGTCATTGTAGAGGGTGTGGAAACCCTGGAGGAGTGGAAGCAGGTACAGAATTCGACTGCTTTTGCCGCTCAGGGCTACTTTTTTGCCCGTCCCATGCCTTTTGACAGACTGGCGTCGTTGCCTCTGCAACTGAACTAATGTCCTATCCTGTTCTCTCGACTATCTTTACAGAAGGCCGAAGCGAGCAAGGAGAAAGGATATGTCGCGTGCGGGGAAAATAATTAGCTGGGTTGTCGGGATTTTTTTATTGCTGGTTATCGTAGTAGTGGTAATCATCGCTGCGTTTGACTGGAACCGCCTTAAACCTACCATTAATCAGAAAGTCTCGACGGAACTTAACCGTCCTTTCGCCATTCGTGGCGATTTAGGTATCTCCTGGGAACGCAATCGTGACGAATCAGGCTGGCGCAGTTGGGTGCCGTGGCCGCACGTACACGCGGAAGATATTCTGCTGGGCAATCCGCCTGATATTCCGGAAGTCACTATGGTTCATCTTCAGCGTGCGGATGCGACCCTGGCCCCGCTGGCGCTGATAAGCAAGGAAGTCTATATCCCGTGGATCAAGCTGACGCAGCCTGATGCCCGGTTGATTCAGACGGCGGATAAAAAGAACAACTGGACCTTCAATCTTGCCGGCAGCGACACGCCGGAGCAGAATCAGCCCCCTTCCGCCTGGACCTTCCGCCTCGACAACATCATGTTTGATCGGGCGCACATTGCTTATCGCGATGCGATAAACAAAGCTGATGTAAAGGTTACCGTGAATCCGCTGGGTAAACCGGTGCCCTATGTGCAGGTGGCAGGCAGCAAAGATGATAAAAACCAGCAGGGCGCCTCTGATTTTGTCTTTGGCTGGAAAGCGGCCGGGACTTATAACAATGAGAAGCTGACCGGTGACGGTAAAATCGGCGGTATGCTCTCGCTGCGCAGCAAAACTAATCCTTTCCCGCTGGAGGCGGACGTACGCAACGGCACCACGCGGGTACAGGTTGGCGGTACCTTGCAGGACCCGTTAAACCTTGGTGGGCTGAATATCCGCTTACGTTTCTCTGGCGATACGCTGGCCAACCTCTATGGTTTGACCGGCATTCTGCTGCCTGATACCCCTCCTTATGAAACGGATGGTTATCTGATTGCCCGTTTCCAGCAGAAAGGCGGCCCGGTATTCCGTTATCAGAACTTCAACGGCCATATCGGTGACAGTGATATTCACGGCTCCATGACTTATACCCAGAGCAAACCACGTCCTAAGCTTGAGGGTTCAGTAGAGTCAAAACAGTTGCGAATGGCCGACCTGGGGCCGTTGATTGGCGTGAAATCGGGTAAAGGAAGCGAAAAAACCGAGCAGGCGAAAAACCGGCGCGGTGAGGACGCCAGCCAGCCTGCTGACCGCGTGTTACCGCATGATAAGTTTGATACCAAAAGCTGGGACGTGATGGATGCTGACGTTAAATTCAGCGGCAAGCGTATCGAGCACAGTAACTCGCTCCCGCTTAGCGACCTTTACACTCATCTGGTACTGAAAAATGGCAATTTGCTGCTGGATCCGCTGCGTTTTGGCATTGCCGGAGGCAATCTGAACTCTACTATTCGCATGGAAGGAGATCGCACACCGATGCGCGCGCGCGCCGATCTGCATGCGCGTAATCTCAAGCTGAAGCAGCTCTTCCCGGATGTTGAAGCAATGCAAAGCAGCATGGGGCAGATGAACGGTGATGCCTCTTTGAGCGGGACAGGCAATTCGGTGGCGGACATTCTGGCGACCAGCAACGGCGACCTGAAAATGCTGATGAATGATGGCGTAATCAGCCGGAACCTGATGGAGATTGTCGGGCTGAACGTCGGTAACTACGTGGTAGGCAAGCTGTTTGGCGACGATCAGGTACGCATCAACTGTGCGGCGGCAGATCTTCAGGTCAACAATGGCCTGGCCTCAACCAAACTCTTTGTTTTCGACACGGAGAATGCGGTTATCAACATCAGCGGCACCACCAATTTCGCCAACGAACGCATGGATCTGTCGATTGATCCGGAGAGTAAGGGCATCCGCATCGTCACGCTGCGCTCGCCGCTCTATGTGCGTGGCACCTTCAAGAACCCGGATGCAGGCGTGAAGGCAGGCCCGCTGATTGCTCGTGGTGCGGCGGCGGTAGCGTTGGGCGCGGTAGTCGGCCCGGCGGCAGCGCTTCTGGCACTGATTTCCCCGAGCGATAACGAAGATAATCAGTGTACGAACGTGCTACAGCAGATGAAGAAAAAATAACCTGTGAGGGAACGGAATGGTTCCCTCGCCAAAACGGCGACCTTGTCGGGCCAAATCAGGATGGCAGAACGAAAAAAAACCGGCCGGAGCCGGTTTTTCTGCTTAACGAGGGTTAGTCGAAAAGGGATTCGTGACGGGTTTCCTTGCTGAGAAGCAGGGCAATCAGCGTCAGGCATGCCATCGCTGCCAGATAAACACCCACATAGAACAGACCATAGGTATGCGCTAACCAGGTAGCGATATAGGGAGCGACAGAAGCGCCCAGTATCGACGACAGGTTATAGGAGAACGAGGCGCCGGTGTAACGCACTTCCGTCGGGAACAGTTCCGGCAGCAGCGCACCCATCGGGCCAAACGTCAGTCCCATAATGCTCAGGCCGCACAGCAGGAACGCCATCACCAGCAGCTGATTGCCAGACCCTAACATGCTCGGGAAAATCAGCGAGAAGGCGATAATCATCAGCGTAATCACAATCATCGTCTTACGGCGACCAAAACGGTCCGCCAGCATACCGGCAATCGGCACCATCACGCCAAAACCAATCACCGCCAGCATCAGCATCCACAGCATGGTATTGCGTGGGAAGCCCAGCCCGCCAGGCGCTGGCGAAGTGCCGTATGACATGGAGTAAACGGTCATGATGTAGAACAGGGTATAGGTAGCCAGCATGATAAAGGTGCCGAGGATCGTCGCCTTCATATGCTTAGAGAGCAGCGTCCCGATTGGCATTTTGACCTGTTTCTTCTCTTTCTTCACTTTGGCAAAGACCGGGGATTCGTGCAGCGACACGCGAACATAAAGCCCAACCAGCACCAGTACGGCAGAAAGAATAAAGGGTACGCGCCAGCCCCACGCCATAAACTGCTGGTCTGTCAGCAGCCAGGAGAGCAGCAGAAAAGTGCCGTTAGCAAAGAAGAAGCCAATCGGCGCACCTAACTGGGGAAAGGAGCCGTAAAGCGCACGTTTTTTAGCCGGTGCGTTCTCCGTTGCCAGCAGCGCCGCGCCGCCCCACTCGCCACCCAGACCCAAACCCTGACCAAAGCGCGCCAGCGCCAGCAGCAGAGGCGCAAAGACGCCGATGGTTTCATAGCCCGGCAGCAGGCCGATCACCACCGTGGAGATACCCATAGTGAGTAATGAAGCGACCAGCGTGGCTTTACGTCCGACACGGTCACCAAAGTGGCCGAAGAGGGCAGAACCAATGGGGCGTGCAATAAAAGCAATGGCAAAGGTCGCCAGCGACTGTAGCGTGGCGACCGTGGCATCACCCTGTGGAAAGAAAATATGCGGGAAGACGATAACCGCAGCGGTAGCATAAATATAGAAATCGAAAAATTCGATAGCTGTACCAACCAACGAGGCAACCACCACTTTACTGCGTGAGTTAACGGGCGTGGCATCGTTTTCGGCGTCGGGAGATGGTGCGATGGAGGCTTGCATAGCAGTTTCTTATTTGTAAAACGTGAAAAAGAATCTTACGCACTGCTGTGACGGCATTCAATGGCGAAAACCGCGCTGGCGCGGGCCTGCGGCGAGGAAAAGAGGATCGTGCGTGACAGCGGATATTTGCTGGGGGATGGCAGGGTGAAACGTCACTTTTATGGCAATAACCACTAAGAAACGGGCAATAAAAAGTAGGGCCTCAGCGATAAATGCTGTCTTTTGCGTAAAATTTGCGCAGTAAACCAGATTTATGACTGAGTTTGCCGTCTGTGACCGCCGCCTTATCCCCAGACCTCGCCTGTTACAAAACGTGTCAGGTGACATACTGGCGGCTTATTTCAGGGTGGCATTAACGCGTTCAAGCATCCAGGGAAAGAAAGGGTTGGAGGACTGCCGCATCAGCGTATCCAGCGTGACCATCAGCACCGCACGTTCTCCGCGTGGCGTTAGCGAGCCGAAGCTTACCCCGAATTCACCTGGCTGCGTTGGCGTCCTGCCATAAAGAGAGTCGGTGAGCGGGAAGGGCAGCGCCACATGAGAGAGCGAATAGACGTCCGGAGGATAATTCAGCCCCAGCGGAGTGCTGCTGGTCTCGGTGCTGCCTGCGGGCGTACTGTTAGCGACTTCAATATTGCTCTTTGCCGGGGCATTAGTGACCAGCGTAGTGGCATAGCGGCGAGGCGGAGGCGGCAGCAGGTGTTCTGCCGCATGTCTGGCGCTGCTGCGCATTAACGGAGAGAGCTGCACCGACTGATTGATATCAAACAGCACCAGCTCGCTGCCGTTGTCAGGCAGCAGATTATATAATCCTCTGACTACGGCTGGCGTGCTGACCGTGGCATCCGCTACCGACTGAAAGGTCAGTACCGGCGGGAGTTTATCCAGCAGATGGCTGGCCCGATCGCGGTGCAGCTGGGTTTGCAAAGCGCTGGTCAGCAGCCAGGACTGACGAGCCGCTTTCACCGGGAAAGAGTTGTACTTGAAGGGGTTAAACTCCGGCAGGATGCTTAGCCATGCGGAACGCGCAAAGGCGGGGAAAACAGAGGGCAGGCCAGCCAGCCCGGCATAGCGGGCGTAGCTGCTGACGCCAATCATGGGTGAAATCAGGATTAACCGGCTGGGCGCCGCTAAGGTAGGCTCCTGGAGCGCGTCCAGGGCATATTTCATCGCCAGTGCGCCGCCGTTAGAGAACCCTACGATCTGCAACGGCGTGCCGTCAGGGGCACGTTTTCGGGCTTCCCGCACCGCCAGCCGGGTAGCCGCCATCCAATCTTCCCACTCCACGCTGGTGAGTGCAGCGGGCACGGTTCCATGCCCCGGCAGGCGTATGGCAACCGCCACGTAGCCATGCTGCCGGTAATCTTCCGCAAAATGGCGCAAACTGTAGGGTGAGTCGGTAAGACCATGCAGCAGCACCACCGCGCCGCGCGGTTTACCCTGCGGCATCATGATGTAAGAGCGGTTCCAGTCCGTGGCAAAATGGCCCGGATAGACGGGGCTGTGCTCTGCATAACGGTTATAAGTTTCTGGATCGGACTGCTGAAGCTTATCGCTGACGTTAAGCTTCATCTCCGCAAAGATTTTTTGCTCATTTTGCAGGTAGCCCGCCCAGTCGGTGCGATCCAGCTTGCTCTCACTCAGCTCTTCCGGCACCCAGGTGTGCCACAGCGCTAAATCCGGCCCGCGCTCGGTCAGCACCACGCGCAGCCCCAACAGCACCACCAGCGCCATTATTGCCACGAAAAGCGTGCGTTTCAGCCAGATTCTGGTTCGCTGTAGCATCCCTATCCTCTTCTTTATCGTTTTACCAGGGTTAACCTTACGAAATCAAACACAGCGTTCAGGTCTCAGACTTTTACAAAGCGCAGATAAATGAAACGGATAATAAAATATTCAACGGCGCCCAGCAGCAGGAACCACAGACAAAAGACCAGCGTATAGAGCTGGCCGATATCGCTGAGATGGAATATCGCCATCAGCCGGTAAGTGAGGCTGAGGCCAAACCAGGGCGCAGGCAGTAACAAGGCGGAGAGCATGCCCAGCATCAGGGTGCTCATCGGCATTAAAAAGGTCAGAAACGGGTTTTTCATCATTATTCCATTCTGGTCAGAAGCGGCCATTTTCCGGCAATCGGGCTTCAGGTTCAATCTGAAGTACCGGACCTGGCGTTTTTCAAAGCCATTGATGCGCTGAATAAGCATCCCTGATAAATATTTTTTCTGTCTCAGCTTAGATAAAACCCCCTCTTTTTGCCTGGAATTCCCCCAGTCCCGTCAGGGATGTCCCCTTTAACGTAGTAATTCTTTTAGGCTTTTTGGCGTTTTTTTTCGTACAGAATTAGCATTCGTTAAAAAGTATAGCCAAGGCTATACTCAAACCCCTGATTTTGTTGTCTTTTTTTTATGGGAAACGCGTGGTAGGATGCGTCACACTTTCACCCGCTGCCGCTTATTTTTACAGCGGGATCTGTTTTTATGATGCGTTGAGGGCCTTCGGGGGCCTCAAGCCGGTATAACCACAATGAACATGTACGCCACTCTTATTCTGGCCTTTGGCATGTCGATGGACGCGTTTGCGGCGGCTATTGGCAAAGGCGCCTGTCTGCACCGACCCACGGTGAAAGAGGCGCTGCGGACGGGATTAATCTTTGGTGTTATTGAGGCGCTTACTCCGCTGATTGGCTGGGGTGTCGGCATAGCCGCCAGCCGTTACGTGATGGCCTGGGATCACTGGGTTGCCTTTATTTTGCTGTTTGTGCTGGGCGCCCGCATGATCCGGGAAGGCTTCCGTAAAAAAGAGAACCTTGACGAAGCACCGCAAAGCCACAGCTTTATGCTGCTGGCCGCCACGGCGGTGGCAACCAGTCTGGATGCGATGGCAGTGGGTGTCGGTCTGGCTTTCTTGCAGGTCAATATTGTCGCTACCGCGCTGGCGATTGGCGCGTCAACCATGATTATGGCCACTACCGGTATATTACTGGGGCGCTTCCTTGGCCCGGTAATGGGCAAATGGGCCGAGATTTTCGGCGGCGTAGTGCTGATTACTATTGGCAGCAGCATCCTTATCGAGCATCTGGATCTTTTTGCCTGATTTTGCAGGAATTTCCTGATGCCTCCGGCGGGCAGCAGCCCGCCTCTTTGCCCTCTGTTTCACTTTTTCTTCTGCTGATAAAACTCATTTATGTGATCTGGTTCAAATTTATTTGCCTGGAAAAGGTGCGTATTGTATAATTTTTTTGCACTTTACTAATAAAATTTGAAGCAGAGAGATCGAAATGAAAAAATTACTTAAACGCGTGTTGCACAGCTATGTTGAAACCTTTAAACACGTGCCGCCGGGTGCCATGTATTAATGGTGCGGGCCAGAAACCCTCGATAGCCGCGGTCAGGGAAAGACCGGCGGTTATCACCTGCCACACCCAGCCTTAACACTTCCTGCTTTACCCGTCCTGAACCGGTCAACGGTGCTCCTCACTGTTCCGCGTACTGAAAGTTTTCTCTATTCCAGTTAAATCTCCTGACCCGCTGTGACAGCTGGCAATTTTGCAGATAAAGCATCGAAACCGGAATCGGTGAGGCGGCATCTCAGGAAGGATGATTTTCAGTTTGTTCTCTGCCAGTTCCTGCTTTATCCGGTAATGCGGCACCTGAATGATCCCCAGACCAGCCAGCTCCGCCATCAGCTTAAAGATGCCTGACTACGCGATTTATCACGGTACTAAAGCCGCCGTGGAAGCCGTTTCCCCTACCTTTGCCAGAGAGTTGCGCGGGCGTCAGATAACCGTCAATGCCGTTGCGTCGGGGCCGATCGCTACCGAGCTGTTTATGACAGGTAAAGCGAAGCGCTGATCCAGAATCTGGCCAACCTGAACCCGATGCAGCGCCTGGGTCAGCCGGATGATAATGCCGCCGTGGGGCTTTCCTGGCGGTAACCAGAGCGGCTGGATCAACGGTCAGGTTATCCGTGCCAACGGCAGGATGGTCTGATTTTTTCTTCACGTTGCTGCATTACGCCTTACACTCACTGTGTACACCGATTAAGGCCCTGTTCACGGGCCTGAATTTTCGATGGATTGAGCCTGGCTTACCGCCCACAACGTGCTGAAAAGAAGGTGTAATCAGATGGAATTTAAAGACTATTATGCGCTGCTGGAGGTTGAACCTACAGCCGATTTAAAAACGATTAAAACGGCTTACCGACGGCTGGCGCGAAAATATCATCCGGACGTCAGTACCGAGGCGGATGCCGAGCGCAAGTTTAAACAGATGGCGGAAGCTTACGAGGTGCTGAAAGACAGCGACCGTCGGGCCGAGTATGACCTGCTCCGCCAGCATCGCGACGATCCCCGTTTTTCCGGGCCGCCGCCCGGCGCTGGCGACGGCCACTGGCAGCATGAGCAGGGCAGCGCGAGCGACTATTCTGACTTCTTTGAGTCTGTCTTTGGCCGCCATGCCAGCGGGTTTCAGGGGCAAACGCGACGACATCCACCCAGACGCGGTCAGGATCTGGAGATGGAAGTGCCGCTGTTCCTTGAAGAGACGCTGGCAGGCGAAAGCCGCACCGTCTCCTTCACCGTACCGGTTCTGGATGCATCTGGCCGACAGATCGATGAAGTGAAAAAAACGCTGAAGGTAAAAATACCGGCAGGGGTCACAGATGGCGAGCGTATCCGCCTGAAAGGCCAGGGCGTGGCGGGCAGCCAGGGCGCAGCTAACGGCGATCTCTACCTGGTTATCCGGCTGGCGCCCCATCCGTTGTTCGAGGTTGACGGGCAAAACCTGCAAATTGTGGTGCCGGTGGCACCGTGGGAAGCCGCTCTGGGCGCAACCGTTCAGGTTCCTACCCTTACCGGAAAAATATCGCTGACCATCCCGCCCGGCAGCCAGAACGGGCAGCGGCTTCGCGTCAGGGGCAAGGGATTGTCCGGTAAAACCAGCAGCGGCGATCTCTATGCCATTCTTAAAGTGGTCATGCCCGCTAAAGCCGATGAACAGAGTGCCGCGCTGTGGCGTGAGCTGGCGGAAAAAGCCGCGTTTGATCCGCGCGCAGCATGGGAGTCCGCATCATGACTGAACACGTAAGGTATACCGTTATTGAGATCTGCCGGTCGGTAGATATTTCCCCGGAGGAGTTAACGGAAGTGGTGGGGTTGGGCGTTATCACGCCGACTGAGAGCGAGCCGCAGTGGGTTTTTGACTATTACGCTGTGCACCAGTTGCGGCGCGCAAGAAGGTTGCAGATTGAACTGGATCTGGAGTGGTCAGGCATCGCCCTGGCACTGACGCTGCTGGATAAAGTCGACAGGCTGGAAAAGGAAAACCTTCTGCTCAGGCGGCAGCTGGAGCGGCTGCTGCACAGCGGCTGAAAGCTTTCAAACGCTGAATTAACAGGCCGGTTGCTCACCGGCCTGAGAGGGGATGCTAACGCGCGTTACCGCGTTACTCATGGCCTGACAGCGAGCAGGTTTGCCCCAGTCCGGCAGGGCCGAATAAGCCCCTGCCGGGATGTTTATACCCTGCACAGGCTTATTAGTCCTGACTCTGATACTGATCCAGCGTGGCGTTCTGACACGCCTCAGGACTCTGGCGGGCCTGCGCTTTCTGCTGGTCATTCAGGTTCATCCAGGCCGCGACAACGGTTCTGGCTTCATCTTCATCGAACTCCGGTTTTTGCTGAGCGGAAGGCGACTGGCCCCGCGCGTTCAGCGCTTTGAGCTTAGTGATATAGCTCTCTGCTGAGTCGTTCGTTTTATCCTGCGTCACCACTGTACAGAGATTGGCGATATAGCCCACTGCGGGATCTTCAGCGTCATCTGCGGCCTGCGCGGCACCGGTTGCTGCCAGAATGGCGAGCAGCATCACTACTTTTTTCATACCTGCTCCTTATAAAAGGCAAAGTGACTTTTATCTTCCATCAGCCCGTTTCCATTTACAAATGCTTTCACTGGTAAGATCGTTGCGGTCGCGGTTTCCCCCAGCCTGGGCTAGTGCGCTTTGGGAATGCCAAACTGCGTCAGAGTGGGATCGACGTTATGGTCGAAGGTCTTCTGATCTTTATGCTTGTTCACCGCATCAATGATCGCCTTGATGCCAAAGCCTATTGCCAGCACGGCATCAATGGCCCAGCCCACAGGCCCGGCAGCGGCACCTAATGCGCCAGCGGCGGCCAGGCCAGCGGCTTCCCCTGCGACCATTCCCACCACGCGGCCCGCCACGGCACCCGCCATTCTGCCCAGGCCTGCGGAGGCGTCTTTCGCCAGTGCGTTAGCTACAGCATTATAACCAAGTTTGCCCAGCTCTGACGCGCCTTTCACGCCGTCGTAAATCGTTTTCGCTGCTGCTGCCTTGTCGCCAGATTTCAGCTGGTCTGAGAGTGAAATCATACCCGCCACGCCCAGCGCGCCCCCGCCCGCAACAACACTTTTCCCGCTGGTACTTAGCCCCGCGGCGCTGGTCTGCTTTTCCACGTTATCGCGCAGCTGTGAAAGCATCTCTTTACCGGTCATTTTTTGCAGATCGCTCTCTTTTGGCAGCGTCCCGGCCTCTTTCAAATCTTTGAGCACGCTCATGCCTTTGCCGGTCGTGGTCAGCGCTTTCAGCGTGGCTTCAGCGTAGCCATCCTGAGCGGCGGTAGTAACGCTTTCCGGAATAGCCGCTTCATAGGCGGCCTTCTGCCGGTCGACATCGCTTAGCACCTCTGTGGCATCGGTTTTTTTATTGTTCTTCAGCCCGCTTTCCACCGCCTTGCCCTGGGTAAAGCTCTCGTTATAAGAACGCTCGATCTCCTGCTTCAGCTCGGGTTGACTGTTCACTACCTCCTGCGTTGTGGGGACTTTTACCGCTTCCCCCTTCAGGTCGCCCTGCATCTTCAGCTCGGCATCCAGGTTACCAATAGCGCTGCTGTAATCGACAGGCTGCTTCTCTTCCTCTTTCTTACCTTTATTCGCCTTATCCGCTTTATCCCTGGCGGCCTGCATATCCTCTCCGAGCGCCTTACCGGACTTCAGATCTTCATAACGCTGGCTGACCGCCTGAGCAAGCGCGGGGTCGCTGTTGATGATGTTCTTTTCCTGCGCGGGCACGGCCTTGTTCAGGTAATCCTTTACACCCTGGTCTTGCTGTAACTGACCAATCTTCTCTTCCAGTGCCGCCGAGGTTTTATCTACTTTACGCAGCGAGCTGCCGCCGTTGACCTGCTCCAGCGTCTGTTGCAGCTTAACCATTACTGCTGCTTTCTGTGCGCCGCTGTAGTTTTGCGGATTATTGAACACATCCTCATTGAGCTGGCTGATATCGACACTGGCGACCGCATTTCGCGTGGCGGCATCGCTCATCATGCTGGAAAATTCCCCGCCGTTGGTGGGGGCCTGCTTTTTAATCCAGTCGTCGATGTTGCGCGTGCTGATTTTCTGATCGGGGTTGTGCAGTGCCAGGCTTTTGCCTTCAAACCCTCCCTGATCCAGCATTGTCATCAGACCCGGCTGAGAGAACGTTTTTGCCGACTGTGTGAGGGAAGAGGCCAGGCCAGGATTGTTTTCCTGTAACCCTTTCAGCGCGTCGGCGGTGATATATTTATCGACCTTGCCGTCCTGATTCAATGCTCCGGCCTTTGCCAGCGGTTCACTGGCCCGCAGCGAGGCCGCCGACATCACCATTTGCAGCGACTGGGGATCGGCGTTGGGATTTTCTTTTTTATAACTATCGACATCTTTGCTCGCCGCATCGCGGGCCTTTTCCATGTTTTTGGCAAAGGATTTGTAGTCGCCGTTGGTGGTTTTGCCGTCCGGCTTGCCGCCATGTTTGCCAACATCAATGGCCGTTTTCAGCGCCGGGTTAGCGTCAATAAACGCTCTGGCCTGTTCGCCCTCTGCGCCTCCTGCGGCGGCCATTTTCGCGGCTGCTATCGGCCGGTTCATCTCTTTCGCTGCCTGTTCCCGCTGCTCTGGCGGCAGGTTTGATACCAGCGAATCATATTTCTTCAGCTCTTCCGGAGAGGAGTAAGTGGAGTTATCCAGGAAGGCGGCATCACTGCCAGGTGAAACGGGCGTTGCCTCGCTCCCGCTGGCCTGAGTTTGTCCCGTATCCGCTACAGGTGAGGTTGCAGAAGTTTGCCCGACGTGACCACTCTCTGCGCTTTGCGGGACTTCTCCTGTTTCCGCCGCGCCCTGTATCTCAGCCGCTTTTTTCATCAGCCCGGCAAGCATCGAAGCCAGCTCCTTCAGCGCATCGTTCCTGGCGCCGGTGCAGGCTTTTTCTGCCTCTGCCAGGCTGGTCGCCTGTCCAAACTGGATAGTTCCTGCACCCTTTTTTAGCACCGGATTGGATTGGTTTTCCTGAGCTGGCGGGGCAGAAGGGGCTGGGCCGGTGGAATCAGCCAGACCGGTTCGTGAATGGAGAACGCGCATGATAACTCACCTGAAAGCGATTGCTGGGAACAGGTGAGTGGTCGGGAAGAGGGATTGGGTTCCTTTTTTTCTTACGGCCAGCCTCTGAACCACGCATTCAGCCGCATGAAACCTGGCTGCAATTTCGTCAGGCGGAGTCAATGCAGAAACATTTATCTCTGCTCCCCGGAAAAAGCGATCCTTAAATGCGGGGAAATAGTACCAATTTTAATAAGAGCACTGGGGGGATATAGCAAAAATGCAGGCTGGCAGAGGCAGAAGGGGAACTTAACGGCGAAAAGATCCTTTTTATGGCAGCGATCAATTAACGCAAAAGCTGAAAAAAGATCCGCGACCGGCGGTGCCGATCGCGGAAAGTTTAAGGGTACTTTTACTGGATCAAGCGTTTAACCCAGGCGATGATCTCCTGATCCTTACCCTGTTCAAACAGACACTGCCGGAAGCGCTCCCCGCCGACAGCTGTTTTCACCAGTTCAGGATCGAGGGCGCTCAATGTATCCAGGTAGTTCTCTTTTATCACCGCGCTTTTCACCTGATTCAGAATGCCCGCGTTACGAACCTGCGGCTCTTTGCGTTCGGCTGGATAGCCTTCACCTTTGCGCCCGGTGAACGCCTTTTCAAAGATATAGCGCACGTTAAGCTCTGCACCCCAGCCGAACCCTTTAGCAAAAGGCAGAGCGAGCGCGTTACCGTTATTGATTTGCGCAAACAGGAAGGCATCGGCCGGATCGACACAGTAGCCGCATACCACCCCAGGATGGATATTCAGTGAGAGTAATGCGCCCTGACCCGTGCCGCAGCCCGTTACCACAAAATCCACGGCTTTCGCATTCAGCAGCAGGCTCGCCATAATGCCCAGGTGAATATAGGTCAGGTGATGATCCCCTTCATCCTGCATTCCCACGTTAAAAACGGTATCTTTGTTTTCGGCTGCGACAGCCTTCAACTGGGCTAAAACCACGGCATTTTTTGCCGCCTGGCTGTTTTCCATCATCAGTGCAATATTCATATTTTCTCCGGTTTGCAGGCTTGTTGGTTAATAAAGGCGAAGGGCTAGCGCGCGAGCCAGCCACCATCCACCGCAAGGGTGTAGCCATTGACGTAATCAGAGGCGCTGGAGGCGAGAAACACCACCGGCCCCATCAGATCCTGCGGTTCTCCCCATCGCCCGGCAGGAATACGGGCAAGAATTTCATTACTGCGGCTCTGGTCGTCGCGCAGCTGTTGCGTATTGTTGGTAGCGATATAGCCGGGTGCCAGCGCATTAACGTTGATGCCATATCTGGCCCACTCATTGGCCAGTTCGCGGGTTAGCCCCATTACGGCGCTTTTCGACGCGGTGTAAGAGGGCACCCGCACGCCGCCCTGGAAAGAGAGCAGGGAGGCAATATTGATGATTTTGCCGCCGCGCCCCTGCTTAATGAACTGCTGCGCGACCAGCTGGGACAAAAAGAACAGCGTCTTGATGTTCACATTCATCACGTCGTCCCAGTCCTGCTCGCTGAAGTCCAGCGCCTCGTTGCGGCGGATAATGCCGGCATTGTTGACCAGAATATCTATCTGGCCCATCTCGCTCACTGCCTGCGCCAGCAGCGCGGGCAGCCGATCCTGTTGACCGAGATCCGCTTGTAAACTCAGAAAACGCCGTCCCAGGGCGTTGACCTCATTCGCGGTTTCTGTGGGTTCACTGCGGTTAATGGCCACAATGTCGCAGCCTGCCTGCGCCAGGCCTACGGCCATACTTTTCCCAAGTCCGGTATTGCAGCCGGTGACGATGGCCACCTTTCCGTGCAGAGAAAAATGATTCAGGATCATGCTGTTTTCCTTGTATTACAGATAGACATGCAGGTACTCCACCAGGCATAAAATCGCCATCGCCTGCCCGTAAGGCATCGACGTCAGCGGGATCTGGCGGTAATAGTTGAGGTCTTTACCCATGGCCGTCCCAAAAGAGACCTGGGTCAGTTCGCCGTCGGGATTAATCTGGGAGATCAGCCCCTTCAGCGCTTTTTCAGCTACGGCGACGTAGCGCTGATCGGCATAATGACAGCGCGCGGCTTTAAGCATGCCGAACGCGAAGCCCGCAGTAGCAGAGGCTTCAAGGTAAGAGTCAGGATCGTCCAGCAGCGTATGCCATAAGCCGCTTTCATGCTGGCATCGTTCCAGCGCCTCCAGCTGGCTGGCGAGTACCTGCTGGAGAAAACGGCGGGTGGCGTCCTTTTCCGGCAGGTTCAGCAGACTGAGGAACTCCGGGATCACGATGGTGAGCCAGCTGTTGCCGCGCGCCCAGCGGGCGTTAGCAAAGTTATGCCTGCCGTCAAACGTCCAGCCGTGGAACCATAATCCCGTCTGCCGATCCATTAAATGCTGCGTATGCACCAGGAACTGATATTTCGCCTCTTCAATATAGTCCGGGCGGTTCAGCAACTGGCCGATTTTTGCCAGCGGCAGCACGGTCATCATCAGCGTATCGTCCCACAGCTGCTGATGGTTCTCTTCTGCCAGCGTGATGTGCTGCATACCGCCGCACTCGGTGCGGGGCATTTTGTGCATAATCCAGTCGGCCCAGCTTTCAAGATAAGGCAGCCAGCGAGGGTCGCGGGTCTCTTCATAGCGATAAGCGAGCGTCAGAAACGGACAGACGGTATTCACGTTGCGGGTGGGGGAGCCTTCGCTGAACCGGTCGCTAAACCAGTTATCCACAATTGCCCGGAGCCGGTCATCGCCGGTATGGCGATAGTATTGATGAATACCATACAGACCGATGCCGTGCGTCCATTCCCACCCCGCCCATCCTTTGGTATCAATGACCCGACCATCATCCAGCCTCAGCAGAAATTCACCCGTGTCATCAGTAATGTTCACCAGGTTATCCACCAGCTTGTTGATCAGCTGATGTAGCTCCTTGCAGGAGATGAACCGCTCCGGCTGGCGTAGCAGGGCGCTCTGTTTTACGGGATAAACCAACATAAATATTCCTCTCAGATCATGGACGGGTTAACTGGCTGGTGACAGGGGATACCGCCGGGCTTGCCGGTAAAGGCTGCACGGCTGGCTTATTGCGATTGAGATAGCCAATGTTGTTGTTTCCCCACAGCGCTTCATAAGGCAGGCCGGCCAGCAGTTCCACGGTTGATCTGGCCTGAGGCGTGATATTTTCCGGAACAACATTGCCTGCCGCGCGCATCTTCTCAATCTCTTCCCGTAATGTCCGATGGGTGGCGAGGTTGAGCCTGAAGCGCAGGGAGATGAAAAAGCCGATGCAGAGCATTAACAGCGTGCCGCCGCAAAGTATGGTGAGAATGGCATGACTGACCGCCGGGTCTTGCGTACTGCTTCCGGTGACAAAGCCGGAGAGCTGCATCAGGATACCCACCAGCATCACCGCTCCCGCCTGCGAAGCTTTGCGGGTCAGCGTCATAATCCCGGCAAAAATACCCTCGCGGCGCTGCCCGGTGATTGCCTCATCCACATCGGAGATGTAGGTATAGATATTCCAGGGCACATAGTTGATGCCGCCGCGCCCCAGTCCGGCAAAAGCAGAGACCAGCAGCAGCAGAGAAAATATATCGCTTAATCCGCTGTAGAAGAGCAGGCCATAAGAGATTGTGCTGAGGCCAAACAGCACCACCACGATGCGATAAGAGGGGGCGGGACCAAACCGGATACAGAGCGGGATCATGCCGATCACCGCCACAAACTGCATGATCGCCATCGTACCCATCAGATTTGAGGCCAGGCTGGCGCTCTGCATCAGTACAAAGACCACGTAATAGGTGAAAACCGCGTTAAAAATATCCTGGGCGATATAGCCGCCGAGATACATGCCAAGATGTTGGCGAAATATCCGCACCCGTAATGTAGAGGTCAGTTCTATTTTCAGGCGGTTCAGGCTCTGTCTGAGCGTCAGCTTTTGCTGCTCTGCCTGAAGTGCGGCACTGGACTTCTTCTCTGGCGGACGTTCCCAGGTGTAGAACCACACCATCGTCAGCACGATGGCGCAAATCACCGAGAAAACCAGACTGGCATAGAAGAAGGAGATTGCATTGTCCTTGCCGAAATAGCTCAGCAGTATGCCCGGCAGAAAGGCGGCAAGGATCGCCGAGAGCTGAGCCAGAGCAATACGCGCGCCGGAGAATTTGGTTTTCTCTTTAAAATCGTCGGTCATTTCCGGTACCAGCGTTTCGTAGGGCACCAGAATAGAGGTATAGACCACCTCAAAGAGCAGGTAGGTCATCAGATAGTAAACGTAGGTCATATCGCCAACCCACATCAGACTGTAGGTAAAGACCAGCGGGATACCGGTGAGGATAAAGAACTTGCGGCGGCCGAAGCGTTTGCCCAGCCAGGTTGAACCGAAGCTATCGGTCAGGTAGCCCATCAGTGGGCTGACGACGGCGTCCAGCACGCGCGCCAGCGCAAAGATTGAGGTTGCTTTAATCGGACTCAGTCCGCAGAAGGTGGTATAGAAATAGAGCAGCCATGCAGAGGTCAGCGCCATGGTGCCAGCGCCGAGGAAATCACCTGACCCATAGGCTAAATAATTTAGCGTTCCTGGTTTACGTGTCATCATCGCATCCTTCCTGATTTACCTGTTTAGCGCCCGGCGATTGTCGGGGATGAGCTAAGGTAGAGCCAGGCAGAGGCAAAAACCTTTGCGATTTTGCCAACAGAGAGGAAGGAGTGTCACGTAAGTAAAGAAAGCCGGGACCGATCTCACCAATTTAATAAAATGGCGTTTCATTATTATTAAATTGGCTTCTCGTTTATCTTGTCCGACGCGACTGGTAGAGGGAAAAGTTACCTGCTTTAAAAACGTTTCTCAGGCTTGCATATAAAAACTGGAGCGGGCGGGGGCTTGCGGTTCGAGCAAACAGCACAGGCTGTGCCATAACAGCGAAATCCACCAAAAACTCAGGCTTGTCATACTTCTCTCCTGTGACACGATGCCCGAAAAGATAAATGTAATCTGGATAAGCAATTCCGCCAGCTTAAAGGGGATAAAGCGCTTTTTTTGTTAAAGTATGCGTCGCTACCCCATTTTGTCGTTTCTGCCTGCACCGCCCGGCTTTGCGCTTCTTTACCCACCCGGTTTACTGACACTCCTATTTATCCGCTATGGTTAAGCGTTGTTTACTTTGACTTTCCATCACGCTCTTGAGGATAACGTTTGTGCCAAAATTCATCTCTTGTCTGGTGTTCTCAGGCCTGGTCACGGTTTTTAACGCTTTTGCCGCTGACAGTACGCCAAAGTATGGCCCGCAGTTGCAGGGTTTTGATTTCCCCTATCCCATACAAAAGTTTGACTTCACCTCCCAACAGCAGCCGCTCACTATGGGTTACATCGATGTGAAACCCAGCGGCAGTGCCAATGGTCGTACGGTGGTGCTGATGCATGGAAAAAACTTCTGCGGTGTCACCTGGCAGGGGTCAATAGATGCCCTGAGCCACGCGGGCTACCGGGTGATTGCGCCGGATCAGATTGGATTTTGCACCTCCAGCAAACCTGAACATTATCAGTACAGTTTCCAGCAGTTAGCGCTCAACACTCAGAATCTGCTCAAGAAATTGCATATAGATAAAGTAACGCTGGTGGGCCATTCCACGGGAGGGATGCTGGCCACCCGCTTTGCACTGATGTACCCGCAAGAGGTGCAAAAACTGGTGTTGGTCAATCCTATCGGCCTGGAAGACTGGAAAGCCAAAGGGGTACCGTGGCGGAGCGTGGATGAGTGGTATCAGCGTGAGCTGAAGACATCCGCTGCCAGCATCAAAAAATATGAGCTGAATACCTACTATGTCGGCCGGTGGAAACCGGAATACGACCGCTGGGTCACCATGCTGGCTGGCCTGAACAACGGCCCCGGCCATAAGATCGTCGCCTGGAACTCTGCTTTGCTGTACGACATGATCTTTACTCAGCCGGTTTATTACGAGTTCAAAAACCTTCAGATGCCTGCCACGCTGATGATTGGCACGTCAGACACCACGGCCATCGGCAGCGATATCGCGCCGCCAGATGTTAAGGCGAAAATCGGGCATTACAACGAGCTGGGTAAACAGGTTGCCGCGCTGATCCCGCAGGCAACCCTGATTGAATTTCCGGGAATGGGCCATGCGCCACAGATGGAAGAACCGCAGAAGTTTAATCAGGCGCTGATTAAGGATCTCAGGCAGCCCTGATTAGCGGCACTGTGAGGTGCAGGCCTGTAGGCAGGCCTGCATCTTCGCGCCACAGCCGCTGTTGTCGTTGCGGTCGCACTGGCTGTTCTGCACATAGCACTGTTGCTGACAAAGGCTGACATCACATTTCGCTGCTATCGGCGTGGCGATGATATCCTGCTTAGGCGGCGCCAGAGGGAGCTGAGAAAGCTGGGAGCAGGCGGTTCCCGAAAACAGCAGAATTGTTAAGGCCAGGAGAGTGCTCTTTTTCATAAAAATGTCCCCAGAATAAATAGCGCCCTTTCGGCGGCTTTAGTCCGTTCTTCTCCATAATTGTAGTCTGTGGCTTTCAGACGTTTTAGCGTGGTGATCAGCGATTCAAGGGTAAAGGCCTGCTTCTCGCCCAGGATGGTCAGTATCGCACCCCCTATCTCATTACAGATCGCTTTTGCTTCCGCCATATCTTTATCGGTGGTGACGCTCTCTTCACGCATACTGCCTCCCACACGTTGGCCTGTTTATAAAATCATAGATACCCCCTCTGAAAAAGCGAACTCCCGTCTCATTAAGTGTGCGCCGGAAGCCACTCTCTCTGCATAGCGTGGCTATACTGAACCTGCCGGCGAAAGGGCATCCGGCAGATTCCTTACATCCATAATAACGCTTAGTTATCGTAAAGAGGGCACCATGACCGGGGACGAACAGAGCAGGATCACAACGTTAGCGCAGCTGGAACAGCTTTATGGCGACGTGGCACCTCCCTCGCTGATGAAAGTAGCTGACCATATTCACCCCGCCTACCGTCCTTTTATTGAATCCTCGCCGTTTGTGGCGCTGGCGACCTCCGGCGATGCCGATCTGGATGTTTCTCCGCGCGGCGACCCGGCTGGTTTTATTCAGATAGAAGACGAGAAAACCCTGCTGCTGCCCGACAGGCGTGGCAATAACCGTATCGACAGCCTGAAAAATATTCTAAGCGATCCCAGAGTGGCGCTGCTTTTTCTGATCCCTGGCATTGGTGAAACGCTACGGGTGAATGGCGAGGCAGAAATAAGCGTGGACCCTGCACTATTGGCGCGTTTCGCCGTAGAGGGAAACCAGCCCCGCACGGTGTTGCGGATCCACGTCCACAGCGTTTTCTTCCAGTGCAGCCGTGCCATTATCCGCTCCCGTCTCTGGGAGGCTGACGCGCAGCTTCAGCGTTCACAGCTGCCCAGCACCGGCAGCATTCTGAAGGCTGTTTCCCACTCTGCCGTCGATGGCGAAGCTTACGATCGGGCGCTGCCGGAACGCATTAAGAAGACCCTTTACTGACTCTGCTGAAGTTTCTGTTTTATACCCTGCTGTGATTCCACTTCCTTGCTGTGGTGGTTATTGATGGGTATAATGGTTGCTTGTTAACCAGCCAGGGAGGAGGCGTTGTCCAGCAGGGAACTGATGAAACTATTGCAGCAGAATGGATGGGTTTTAGACAGAGTGAAAGGAAGCCATCACATTTTTATTAAAGAGGGAAAGGATTACCATATCACTGTTCCCCATCCAGAAAAGAATGTTGCAAAGGGCACACTGCATGACATTCTCAAAAATATGTAATAAAAGTGGCGCGTTCTGCGCGCCCTTTCAGATATCAGAAATGAAGGTGAAATAAATGAAATTTCCGATCTATCTCCACAGAGCAGAAGGCGGCAGTTTCTCTGGCTTTGTACCGGATATCAAAGGCTGCTATTTTGCTGGTGACACAATTGACGAAGCGATTGCGGACGCCTTTAACGCCATTGATGCGCATCTGGAATTTCAGGCAGAAAAAGGCAGAGACCTGCCTGAAGCGCAGGATATTTCCGCACATCTGCAAAATAGTGCATGTGAGGGGGGTTATTGGGCTTACGTTGAGGTCGATTTATTGAAATATGAGGGTAAAGCGGTAAAGTTAAACATCACCCTGCCGCAAAATCTTTTACACAGAATAGATAGCTATGTTGAGCTGAACAGGGAATATGGTTCGCGGAGCGGTTTTATTGCAGCACTGGCGCGACGTGAGTTAGTGAAATCTGCCTGAAAACTGCCGTTCACTCTTTAATTATTGTAAAGCTCGCGTACTGCGAGTTTTACAACAACTTGCTTATCAAACCGATTATAACAATTTTAAATCAGCATTTTTGGGGAGAAAGAATGGCAAAGTTAACCAGAATAAATTATCCACAGCTTGGTGAAGTAAAAGCACCCTATGTTCACGCTGTTAAACATAATGATACGTTGTACGTTTCAGGCCTGACTGCATTTGGCACTGCGGCACAAAAACAGGGCATTGTTGAACAGGCCGAAGCGATTTTTTCGCAATTCAGGCTGATAGCGGCTGCCGAATCTCTATCGCTGGCTTCACTTATCAAGGTAACCATTTTTGTCACCTCACTTGATGAAGTCAATGCGCTGAGAACCGTGCTGTTTCAACACTTTGGCGATCGCTTACCTGCCAGCTCTCTGGTCCAGGTCAGCCAACTTTTTTCGCCCGACCTTATGATTGAGATTGAGGCAATCTTCGCGCTTAATGAGTGATGTCACTCCACTCTCTTTTAAAATCCTGCCAAAGCGGGTAACTGCTGTAAAAAGTCCGCAAAAATTATCACTTCGTTATTTAATCCCTTCCAGAGAACAAGACGCACAGCTAAGTTCAGAGCAACCTACTTAAGTCGGGATAATATGAAAAGCATGCCGATGAAGAGTGTGTAATGGAGATCTTACTGTCTCGCCCCTCACCCCTATAGCCTCAGGCTATACCCTGGCAACAAACAAGCATTATCCCGCGTCCGACAACGGTGAAATAGTCTTATCAGGCAAACCCTGCAACCCGATAAGAGATGACCTCATGCTGATCCCGCAACCCTATTTGTTATTCCTTGGCGATGTGACCGACCCGCTGGCCGCGAAAACCGCGCGGGGTATTCAGGTCTGGCGACCAGAGCAGTGCGTAGGGCAGATCCGTCTGCCAGGCTGTAGCGTTTCGCTGGGGCTGGAGGAGTTGACTATAGAGGCGGCCGTGGCGGCTGGCGCGAAAACGCTGGTACTTGGCACGGCTAACGCTGGCGGCTATCTGCCGGAGCACTGGCTGGATACCGTGCGCGGCGCGATTAAAGCGGGCATGAACGTTGCCAGCGGCCTGCATTATCGTCTGGTGGATAACCAAGAGCTGATGACGCTGGCGAAAGAGCAGGGCGTGGAGCTGTTCGACATCCGCCACATGCGCCCGAAACTGGAGGTGGGCAGCGGCAAAAAACGCAGCGGTAAGCGCGTGTTGACGGTCGGCACCGACTGCTCGGTGGGCAAAATGTACACCTCGCTGGCGCTGGAATCCGCCATGCGTGAAATCGGCCTGAAGGCTGACTTCCGTGCGACAGGCCAGACCGGGATTCTGGTAGCCGGTGAAGGCATTGCCATTGATGCCGTTATCGCTGACTTTATCGCCGGGGCAGCAGAAGCGCTCTCTCCGGCCGGTGAGGCCGATCACTGGGACATCGTGGAAGGCCAGGGTTCCCTGTTCCATCCCTCTTATGCTGGAGTCAGTATGGGGCTGATCCACGGCGCGCAGCCGCACTGGCTGGTGATGTGCCACGAAATGCATCGCCCGCATATGCGTCACCTGCCGCATCAGCCGATGGTCAGCCTGGCAGACTGCGTAGAGGCCAATCTGCGCGCCGCGCACGTCACCAGCGACAGCGTGCAGCTGGCTGGCTTTGCCATCAATACTTCCAACTTCCCCGAGCAGGAAGCCCGTGACTACTGCCAGCAGGTCAGCGAAGAATTTGGCGTACCGGCGACCGATCCGGTGCGTTTTGGCATTGCAGAGATCGCCGCGCTGCTGAAGGAGCGTGGCTGATTATGCGCCGCATGCAGGTTGAGGTAGTGGAGCTGCCGCTGGCCCGTCCGTTCGCCATTGCTCGCGGTACCCGCACGGCGGTGACCGTAGTACGGGTCACGCTGGAACAGCAGGGTTTTATCGGGCGTGGTGAATGCACGCCGACGGCGCACTATCACGAAAGCGCTGAAAGCGTGACCGCGCAGCTGGCGGCCGTACAGGAAGAAGTAGAGAACGGTTTAACGCTGTCGGCACTGCAAACCCGCCTGCTGCCGGGATCTGCCCGCAACGCGCTGGACTGCGCGCTGTGGCGGCTTGAGGCGGCGCTGAACAGGCAAACCTTGTGGCAACGGCTAAATGTTCAGCCGCCCGCCACGGTGATCACTGCGGAAACGCTGAGTCTGGAGAGCAGCGAAAGGATGGCTGCCGCAGCGGCAGATGCGGTTTCCCGCGGGGCTATCCTGCTGAAAATCAAGCTGAACCGCGAGCTGATTCTGGAAAAAGTGGCGGCGATCCGTGCCGCTGCGCCTGGCGTCACGCTGATTATTGATGCCAATGAAGCCTGGGGCGGGCTGGATCTCGGCAGCCTTTTTGCGGCGCTGACGCACTACAACATCGCGATGATCGAGCAGCCTTTGCCGGCGGGTAATGATGCTGATTTGCAGCGCTTTGACCATCTCATCCCGGTCTGTGCGGATGAGAGCTGCCACCACTCGGGGGATATCGCCGGACTGCGCAATCGCTATGAAATGATCAACATCAAGCTTGATAAATGCGGTGGCCTGACCGAAGCGCTGGCGATGGTGGAAGAGGCAAAGCGGCAGAAGCTGCGGCTGATGGTGGGCTGTATGCTCGGCTCATCGCTGGCAATGGAGGCCGCGCTGCCGGTGGCCATTGCTGCGGAACATGTTGATCTCGACGGGCCAATCTGGCTCGCGGCAGACAGCTCTCCCTATCTCTCTTACCACCAGGGCCGCATCTGGCTCTGAGCCAGGGCCACCGGAGTCACGATGACGGAACCCATGCAATCAGACCTTACCGCCACCGGATCCGGCACGCCTTCCCCTGTGCTGCGGGTGGAGGATCTCAGCGTCAGCTTTAGCGGGCGCTCCGGGAAAAATCTTGCCCTGAAAGGCGTCTCGTTCACCCTCAATAAGGGCGAAATCGTTGCGGTGGTGGGTGAAAGCGGCTCCGGTAAATCCGTCACCTCGCTGGCGGTAATGGGGCTGCTGGCACCCTCGGCTACCATTGAACGCGGTGCCATTCATTTCACTCCGCGCAGTGGGGCCAGCCATCCTCTGCTGACCATGAGCGTGGAGGAGCGCCGCAAGCTGCGCGGCCGCGATATGGCGATGATTTTTCAGGAGCCGATGACCTCCCTTAATCCGGTATTAAAGGTGGGCGATCAGCTCACGGAAGCGCTTAAGGATCATCAGCTGTGCGACAGCAAAACCGCAGATGTAAAAGCCCGCGAGCTGCTGCGCAAAGTACGCATTGCCGATGTCGATCGGGTGATGAAAAGCTATCCGCATTCGCTCTCCGGCGGGATGCGCCAGCGCGTGATGATAGCCCAGGCGCTGGCCTGCGATCCGCAACTGCTGATTGCCGACGAACCTACCACCGCCCTGGACGTCACCGTACAGGCGCGCATTCTGCAAATTCTCCGTGACCTGCAACAGCAAAGCGACATGGCCGTGCTGTTTATCACCCACGACATGGGGGTGGTGGCGGAAATTGCCGATCGCGTGGTGGTGATGTACCGCGGTGAAGTGGTGGAGCAGGGCAGCGTGGAGCAGATATTTGCTGCGCCAGAACACAGCTACACCAAAGCGCTGCTGGCAGCTGTGCCGCGGCTGGGCGATATGCAAGCGAGCCGCTGGCCGCAGCGCTTCCCGCTGCTGGGCGAGGAGCAGGATGAAGACCAGGGCGTGCAGATCACCGCACGCTACGAAGAGAAACCCCTGCTGGATGTGCGTGGGCTGAAGGTTTATTACCCGGTACGCAGCGGCCTGTTTTCAGCGCTCACCCACCGGGTGCATGCGGTAGAGCAGATCGATTTCAGCCTCTGGCCTGGCGAAACACTGGCAATAGTGGGCGAAAGCGGCTGTGGTAAATCCACTACCGGACGGGCGCTGCTGCGGCTGATCTCCAGCGAATCAGAAAGCATCCATTTTCGCGGCGAGGAGGTGAGCGCACTAAAGGAGGCGGCGTTTCATGCGCTGCGTCGGGAAATTCAGATGGTGTTTCAGGACCCCTACGCCTCGCTGAATCCCCGCCTTACGGTGGGTTTTACCATCGCAGAGCCGCTGCTGCTGCATGGCCTGGTGAAGTCGCTGGAGGAGGCCACGCCGCAGGTGCAGGCCTTGCTGAAAAGCGTCGGCCTGCTGCCGGAACATGCCCGTCGCTATCCGCATGAGTTCTCCGGCGGGCAGCGTCAGCGTATCGCTATCGCCCGCGCGATGGCGCTCCAGCCAAAAGTGATTATTGCCGATGAGGCCGTCTCCGCGCTGGATGTCTCGATTCAGGCTCAGGTGGTTAACCTGATGATGGATCTGCAAAAAGAGACCGGCGTGGCCTGGATATTTATCTCGCATGACATGGCGGTGGTGGAGCGCATTGCTAACCGCGTGGCGGTGATGTACCTGGGGCAGATTGTGGAAATCGGCCCGCGTCATGCGCTCTTTACTAACCCTCAACACCCCTATACCCGCCGTCTGCTGGCATCTGTGCCGGTAGCCGATCCTGCCCGCCGCAGCGTGCATGAGCTGGATGAGAGTGAAATCCCCTCACCGCTGCGTAAGGTTGGGGAAGAAGTAACAAAACTCCGTTACCGCCAGGTTGCCCCGCATCACTGGGTAGCCGAAGGGGAGATGCACCGTTAGCGAATATTTCAATTCCTCATCTGGAGAGAGATCATGAAGCCGTTTTTACGTCGTTCTGCCATCGCCCTTGGGCTGTCATTGTGCCTGGCGGGTATTGCTCAGGCTCAGGACCTGCGCATTTCCGCCTATGTTGATATCACGGGCCTGGATCCGCACGATACCTCCGACAACGCCAGTTATTCGGTGCAGGCGGGCATCTTTGAGCGCCTGTTTCAGTTCGACAGCAAAATGAAGCTGGTACCCTGGCTGGCTACGGATTACAGCAGCAATGAGGATGCCACTGAATTCACCCTGAATCTGCGTCAGGGCGTGACCTTCCAGGACGGTACGCCGTTTAATGCGGAAGCGGTAAAAGCTAACCTCGACAGGCTGGCAGATCAGACCAAAGGCCTGAAGCGTAACAGCCTCTATAAAATGATTAAAACGGTGACCGTGGTCTCGCCAACGCAGGTGAAAGTTGTGCTGAACCAGTCGTTTGGCGCCTTTATCAATACCCTGGCGCACCCTTCCGCCGTGATGTGGAGCCCCACTATTCTCAGGCAGTATCCGCAAGAGGCGCAGCTGCGTCTGCATCCGGTCGGCACCGGCCCGTTCAGATTTGTCAGCTGGCAGCCGGGCAAAGAGGTCAAACTCAGCAAGTTTGACGGCTACTGGCAAAAAGGCTGGCCGAAAGTAGATAACGTCTATATCTCGCCAGGCCCGGAAGACTCTACCCGCGTGGCGGCGCTGAAATCGGGTCAGGTAGATGCCATCTATCCTCTGCCTTCTGACCTGATCAACACCGTGCAGAGCGACAGCAAGCTGGCGGTAAAGCGCGATGAGAGTATCTATCTCTACTACATGGCGATTAACACTCAGCATAAATCGCTGGCCGACGTGCGTGTGCGCCAGGCAATTAACTACGCCATCAACCGCGATATCTGGCTGAAAGTGGCCTATGCGGGCATGGGGAAACCGGCCACCTCCGCTATCCCACCTGCGGTGCAGTTCTATGCCAGACAGAGCGATCCGGACTACAGCTATAACCCGGAGAAAGCCAAAGCGCTGCTGAAAGAGGCGGGTTTTGCCAACGGCCTGGACCTCAAGCTGTGGGTAACCAACGCCACTGCCAGCGTACGTGCAGCACAGTTCCTCAAGCAGCAGTTGGGCGCGGTGGGTATTCGCGTGACGGTCACGCCAATGGATTCCGGCGCGCGTAACGCCAAACTGTGGGGCGTGAAGGATCCAAAGCAGGCCGAATTCGATCTCTATTACGGCGGCTGGTCCACGTCAACCGGAGATGCTGACTGGGCGTTGCGCCCGCTGTTCGCTACCGAGTCCTGGGTGCCGACCTCCTATAACGTCTCCTACTACAGCAACCCGGAAGCGGATAAAGCTATCGCCGCCGCGCTGCAAACGGCCGATCCCGCTAAGCGCGCGGCGGCTTATGCGCAAGCGCAGAAAATCATCTGGAAAGATGCCCCCATTGCCTTCCTGGGTTCGCCGGATAACCTGGTCGGCAGGAAAAAGAACCTGACCGGCGTGTCGATGCTGGCAGATGGTTCGTTCCTGTTCAATCAGGCTGAGTTTAAATAATCCCCTGTGGCGGGAGCGCTCCCGCCTTTGCTGCCAGGCACCCGAATAAACCAGGAAATCGCCTATGTTTACTTATCTTGTCCGACGTTTGCTGGAAATGATCCCGGTGTTGCTGGTGGTCTCTCTGTTGGTGTTCGGTTTTATCAAATTACTGCCGGGCGACCCGGCACGCATTTACGCTGGCCCCGATGCGCCGGTTGAAGCGGTCGAGGCGGCAAGGCAGCACCTGGGGCTGAATGACCCGCTGCCGCAGCAGTATCTTCACTGGCTGGGTGGCGTGATGCAGGGCGATTTGGGCGTGACTTACCGTACCCAACAGCCGGTGACTGAAGCGATTGCCCAGGGCTTTATGCCAACGATGTGGCTGGCGCTGGCAGGCTTTGCCTGGTCGGTGCTGCTGGGGCTGATAATCGGTGTGGTTTCCGCCCTGAAACGGGGGAAGTGGCAGGACTGGACGCTGATGAGCCTGGCGGTGGGGGGCATCTCCATGCCGCCTTTCTGGCTGGGGCTGCTGCTGATCCAGTTTGTGGCGATGCCGTTTGGCCTGTTTTCAGTCAGCGGGTTCAGTCAGCCCAGCGATATCATTCTGCCCGCCCTGACGCTGGGGTCTTCCGTCGCGGCGGTGATGGCACGTTTTACCCGCTCGGCGTTTCTGGAAGTGGCTCAGGAAGATTATGTCCGCACCGCTAAGGCCAAAGGCCTGCGTAACCGTCTGGTGACGTGGAAGCATGTGATGCGCAACGCGCTGATCCCGGTGATCACTATGCTGGGGCTGCAATTCGGTTTCCTGCTGGGCGGATCGATCGTGGTGGAGAGCGTCTTTAGCTGGCCAGGGTTGGGCTGGCTGCTGATCGAGTCGATCAAATCTCAGGACCAGCCGGTGATCCAGGCGCTGGTGATGCTGTTCGTGTTTGAATTTATTGTTATTAACCTGCTGGTGGATCTGCTCTATGCGGTGGTTAACCCGGCTATTCGCCTGCGTCAGGAGCCTGCATGAAGCCTACGACTGAAGCGGCCATTGCCAGGAGCGTGCTGGAGAACAGCACGCTTCGCTCGCCGTGGCATGATTTTATCCAAAACCTGATGCGCAACCCGCTGGCGCTGGTCTCCGGCGGCTTTATTCTGCTGCTGGTCATTGTGGCGATCTTTGCCCCCTGGCTGGCACCCTGGGATCCGATGACACCTGACTGGATGGCGCTCTCCGCGCCGCCTTCTGCCGCACACTGGATGGGCACCGACGACCTTGGGCGTGATGTGCTGAGCCGCATAATCTATGGCGCCCGTATTTCGCTCTACGTCGGCGTGCTTTCTGTTACCGCGGGCATGGTGGTGGGCATCGTGCTTGGGCTGCTGGCGGGCTACTATGGCCGCTGGGTCGATATGCTGATTATGCGCGGTTCCGACGTTTTGTTTGCCTTCCCCGGCATGCTGCTGGCGATTGCGGTGGTTGCGATATTAGGGCCAGGGTTAAATAATGTCATTATCGCCGTGGCGGTGTTCAGCGTGCCGGTTTTTGCCCGTATTGTGCGCGCCTCCACGCTCTCGCTTAAACAGGCTGCCTATGTGGAAGCGGTACGCTGCGCCGGGGCGCCGGACCGGATCATTTTGATCCGCCATATCCTGCCGGGCACCCTCTCTAACGTCATCGTCTATTTCACCATGCGTATCGGCACCAGCATTCTTACCGCTGCCGGTCTGAGCTTTATCGGCCTGGGGCCGGAGCCGGACGTGCCGGAGTGGGGCAATATTCTGGCGATGAGCCGCAGTATGATGATGGCCGGAGAGTGGCACGTCAGCGTCTTTCCCGGCCTGGCCATTTTTGTCACGGTGCTGGCGTTTAACCTGCTGGGTGACGCGCTGCGCGATACCTTAGATCCCAAACTGAAAGGGTAAGAAGATGGATTATCGTCAGGCGGCGCTTGAGCTGTTACTGCAACGCTGGCGCGAGACGCGCCAGTTGGGCAATCCGCGCGGTAGCTGTGGCGCCACCGACAGCCTGAGCGACGTGCCGGGCGTGCGGGTCGGGCACTTCACGCTGGATGAGGGGGAACGCCAGACCGGCGTCACCGCTATTGTGCCGCCGGGCGATAACCTGTTTATGCAGCCGCTGCCCTGCGGCGCGGCAGTGCTGAACGGCTTTGCCAAACCGGTGGGGCTGGTGCAGCTGGAGGAGCTTGGCGTACTGCAAACGCCGATCCTGCTCAGCAATACGCTGGCTGTGGGGACGCTTTTCACCGCGCTGGTGCGTGAGGCGATTGCGCAGAATCCTGAACTGGGCCGTTCTTTGCCTACGGTTAATCCTCTGGTGCTGGAGTGCAACGACGGCTGGCTGAATGATATTCAGGCGCTGGCCGTCTCTGACCACATGGCGCAGCAGGCGCTGGCGACAGCCACAGCAGATTTTGCCCGCGGCAGCGTGGGCGCAGGGCGGGGTATGAGCTGTTTCAGTATGAAAGGAGGCATTGGCACCGCCTCACGGATCGTTCCGGCACTGAACGCCACGCTGGGGGTGTTGGTGCTGGCTAATTTTGGCGCGCTCACTGCCCTGACGCTGGATGGCGTGCGCGTAGGGGAGGCGATAGAGCCGCTGCTGCCGGAGCTGACGCCGCAGCGTGATGCAGGCTCCATCATCATCATTATGGCGACCGACGCGCCGCTGGATGCCCGACAGCTGAAACGCATTGCCAAACGTGCCGGTGCCGGGCTGGGCAGGCTGGGAAGCTACTGGGGCCATGGCTCTGGCGATATTGCCGTGGCTTTTTCCACCACCGCCGTCCCGCAGCCGCCAGAGGATGCGGCCCTCGAACCGCTGCTGATGGCCGCTGCCGATGCCACTGAGCATGCGGTGCTGGATGCGCTGCTCAGCGCGGAGGCGGTAACTGGTTTTCGCGGGCATCACCGTCCTGCTCTGAGCGAGCTTCTGGACCAGCTGGCGTCAGAAACGGGGCGTTTTCAGTAATACCGGCTGGCCCTGCCAGGCGGCCAAAAAACGCAATCCGCTCCTCCGTTTTCAGCGCTGTTCAGGCAGAGCTGGAAGGGAAGGCAACCTTGTTATCCTGTAGGGAATGCTGTGATGAAAATCTTTATTTCGGCTGATATTGAAGGCATCGCGGGCGTAATGCGTCCTGAACAGTGCAGCCCCGGCCATGCGGAATATCAGCTGGCGCGCGGCCTGATGGAGCAGGAGGTGAACGCCGCCATCGAGGGGGCATTTGCTGGCGGCGCAACAGAAGTGGTGGTGGCAGACAGCCACGCGCAGATGACTAACTTGCGGGCGGAGAATATCGACCCGCGGGCGCGCCTGGTCCAGGGAAAACCGCGCGGCCTGTCGATGGTGGAAGGGCTACAGCAGCAGGCTTATGACGGCATGATGTTTGTGGGCTACCACAGCGCCGCAGGCGAGTTTGGCGTACTGGCGCATACCATCAATGGCCGGGCGTTTTACCGGGTAAAGATCAACGGTGAAGTGATGGGCGAAAGTGATATTTACGCCGCCGCCGGCGCAGAACAGGATTCTCCGCTGTGGCTGGTAACCGGCGATGACGCGCTACAGCAGTGGATTGGCAACTATTATCCCTCGGTGGACTATGTGTGCGTGAAGCGCGCCATTTCACAAACCTGCGCCGAATCCCTCAGCCCGCAAGCCGCCCGTGAAGCTATCCGCCAGTCGGCAGAAAATGCGGTGAAACGCGCACGCAAAGTCACCACCACCCGCCTCCAGGCCCCTTACGCGCTGGAGCTGATGGTGGCAAAACCGGTGTTGGGCGATCTCTTCTGCCTGATCCCCGGCGTACAGCGGCAGGACGCGATAACGGTAAGCTACACCGCGCCCACCATGGCAACTCTGGTCAGCCTGTTAAGCGCCTTTTCTTATCTCGCTTCGACGCAGAACTGAGGATGACTAAACGCGGGTCTTAAGAAGGCTGTTCCAGGTAGCTTTCAGGCCTTCGTTTAACGCCGGTACTTCACCACCCGGCTGCGATTAAGCAGTAACTTCAGGCTGTCGCCCTCAACCTGTACCCCAAAGCGTTTCTGCCAGGGGCCATCCTGCGCGGTGGCTAACAGGCGGTCTTTGCCGAGTGAGACCAGCGTGGCGGTGATGGCAGCCGGGCCGATGCCCATGACCATATTTGCCCCGTCAATCACCAGTTCGCTGCGCATCTCCGCAACCGTCCAGCGCCCCTGAATGGCGGCCAGCGTGGCGCTTTCCGGCTCCACCCGAACAAATTTTCTGGGGGCCAGGCCAATTTCGCCGTGGATGGTGCCGCCTTGCTGTTGCAGCCGAACCGGGAAAGTACTGGAAAGAGAGATGGCCTCACCAGGTTGTTCGCCGCGAAAGAGGTTTTCAGTCGCGCCCAGCCAGGTGATGCTGCTGGCGCTGACCTCCAGCCAGTCGCTGCCCGCTTCAGCAACATACAGCCCCGGCGTCAGCGCGTGGCCGCGTTCCGGCAGAGCCTGATCCTGTAAGGCGGCCATCACTGCCAGCGCCATATCGAAACTCGCCACGTCCTCGCGGTTTGCCACTAAAGCCAGCCCCACTTTTTGCTGTGGGTCGAGCAGGAAATAGCTTTTATAGCCAGCATGCGAGCCGCCGTGGCCCACCAGCTTCACGCCGCCCACTGACGAATGCGCAATGCCCAGCCCATAGCCGGCCGGCCGGCCATCGGTGAGATAGCGGGTCGCTATCAGCCGGTTTAAAATCGTCTCTTCACCCAGCAGATATTGCAGCCATTTACAGAGGTCGGTCACGCTGCCGGTAACAGAGCCGGAAGCGGAAAGGTGCAGCCCGGCGCTGGCCAGCAGCCACTGGTTGTTCTGCTGCCAGTAACCGGGCACCAGCCCTGGCACCACATCAAACCAGGTCTCCGGCGCGGTAAAATGGGTTCCCAGAGGCTGATTGATCTGCTCGTCAAGCAGGTCTGCCAGCAGCACACCTTTGGCTTTCAGCGCCTCTTCCACCAGCCGGTAGCCGGTATTGGAATAGGAGACCTCGCTGCCTGGCGGATAGTTGAGATCGCCCATCTCCGCCAGCAAAGCCAGCAAGGCAGCGGCGCTGGTGGCGTTATACAGGGAAAGCCCAAGCAGAGAGAGCGTTTCACGCACGTCCGGCAGGCCGGAAGTCATATCCAGCGCGCGGCCTACGGTGACCTGGCCATTTTCGCCGGTCAGCTGTGGCAGATGCTCAACCAGCCGATCTTCCAGCCCGAGATGCTGGCTGGCTGCGCCCGTAACCAGCGAGGCGAAGATATGTTTGGTTACCGAGGCATAACGCACCACGGTATCGCCATCAAATGCGCGCTTCTGGGCCAGATCCGCCAGCCCGCCTGCGCTGATGCTGCGCAGGTTCTCAGCATCAAACAGCGCAATGGCTCCGCCTGGCGCGCCAGGTTTCCCCCAGCCTGCGGCAATGTCGTCGGCGACTTTTTGCGCCTGCTGCCAGTTCAGCGTCATGCCGGTTCCTCCAGCGTCATGCTTAAATCAAAGAGTTCCGCAGTGTGCGGATGTTGAATGCGACGGGCGCGAAGATCCTCAGCGCTAAGCTGCTCGACCATTTCGCCCTGCTGCATGACGCCAATCTGCGCGCAGAGGTGGGTGACCACGGCCAGGTTATGCGTCACCATAATGTAGGTGAGCTTGCGCTCCTCCCGCAAATCACTGAGCAAATTCAGGATCTCTGCCTGCACCGAGACATCCAGCGCGGAGGTGGGTTCATCCAGCAGCAGCACTTCCGGCTCCGCTATCAGCGCGCGGGCAATGGCCACGCGCTGGCGCTGGCCGCCTGAAAGCTGATGAGGAAAACGGAAGCGAACCCCCGCAGGCAGGCCCACCTCGGCCAGCGCCTGAGCAATGCGCTGCTCTGCACGGTCGAAGCGGTGGATCAGCAGCGGCTCATGCAAAATGCGGTCGATGGTCTGCCGCGGATGCAGCGAACCGTAAGGATCCTGAAACACCATCTGTACCTGGCGGAAGAAGCTGCGCCCACGGTGCGCAGAGAGCGCCATCCCGCCAAACTTTATCTCACCGCTCCAGGCACTATTCAGGCCCGCCAGCGCGCGAAGAATGGTGGACTTGCCGGAGCCGCTCTCTCCCACGATGCCAAAACTGGCGCCGTTAGCCACAGTAAAAGAGACGCCTTTCACCACTTGCTGGGTGCCAAAGGCGATGTGTAAATCAGCTACTTCAATCACAATGAAACCTCGCAGGGCGCTGCATTTCGCCGTAAAGCTGGTGGCCCGAGAGGCGTGAGCGTGCCGGTTGGGTTGGAAATATAGCCACTCATTCCTCTCTCCATGATGCTTCCCGCTGCATCACCGGCAGACGGTCACGCGGATGGCGAAGGGAAGGCAGGCAGGCCAGCAGGCCCTGGGTATAAGGGTGCTGTGCCTGCTGCAAGTCTCCGGCTTGCAGCATCTCGACAATACGTCCGCCATACATCACTGCCACGCGATCGCAGAAATGGGAAACCAGCGGCAGATCGTGGCTGATCAGGATCAGCCCCATGCCACGCTGCGAAACCAGATCGTCAATCAGGCGCAGGATCTCTGCCTGCACGGTGGCATCCAGCGCGCTGGTGGGTTCATCGGCTATCAGCAGTTCCGGATCAGGTGCCAGCATCATGGCGATCATCACGCGCTGCCCCATGCCGCCAGAAACTTCATGCGGATAGCGTTTTGCCACCAGTTCGGGGTCACGAATTTTAACCTGTGCCAGCAGTTCGATAGCCGCTTTCATCGCTTCACGCCTGCTGTCGCCCTTGTGCTCGCGCCAGGCTTCAGCAATCTGCTGACCAATAGTCATCACCGGGTTAAGTGAGTATTTCGGGTCTTGCAGAATAAAACCAACGCGCTTGCCGCGCACCTGACGCAGCTTCTTCTCGCTGGCGCCGCGCAGGTCAATCCCGTCAAAGCTCAGCCTGTCGGCGGTGACCTTCGCGCTGCCAGGCAGCAGCTGCATCAGGCTGCGGGCGGTCAGGGATTTCCCCGATCCGCTTTCGCCCACAATAGCGAACTTCTCTTTGCCCACGCTGAATGAAACGCCGCGTACCGCTTCAAAGGTCTCTGCACCGCTGGTGAAGCTGATGCGTAAATTCTCTATCTCTACCAGCATCTACTTCTCCTTAGGGTCCAGTACGTCGCGCAGACCGTCGCCGAGGAAGTTAAACGCCAGCGAGGTGAGAAAAATGGCGAGGCAGGGCATCAGCGGCACCCACCATTCGCTGAACAGAAAGCGGCGCGCCGTGGCGATCATGGTTCCCCATTCCGGCGATGGCGGCTGGGCGCCCATGCCAAGAAAGCCCAGGCTGGCGGCGGTAATAATGATGGAACTCATATCCAGCGTAACCCGCACAATCAGGCTCGGCACGCACAGCGGCATCACGTGACGCAGGATCACGCGCAGCGGTGAAGCGCCGCTCAGACGGCTGGCCGCAATGAAATCGCTGTGGCGAAACTGGAGCGTTTCGGCGCGCGCCAGACGGGCGTAGGGGGGCCAGGCGGTCAGCGCAATCGCCAGAATGGCGCTCTCCACGCCAGGCTTCAGCGCGGCCACAAAGGCCAGTGCCAGGATCAGCCGGGGAAAGGCCAGGAAGATATCGGTGAGGCGCATCAGCGCTTTATCCAGCAGACCGCCAGCATAACCTGCGATACAGCCAGTCAGCAGGCCAATCGGCGCGGTGATCAGCACCACGGCAATCACCATGCCCAGCGTGGTTCTGCCGCCGAAAAGAATACGCGTCCAGATATCGCGGCCCAGCTCATCGGTGCCCAGCCAGTGCTGAGCCGAAGGGCGGGCGAGGCGGTTAGCCAGGTCCTGAAAACCGGGATCGTAAGGGGTGAGCAGCGGGGCAGCGAGCGACAGCAGCAGCATCACCAGTACCACCACCAGCCCGCTCATTGCCAGCGGATGGCGCTTCAGCCCCAGCCAGAGACGATAGCGGCGTCCCCACACTGCCTGACGGCGGGTGGAGGGTGTCTCGTCGAGCAGCCAGGCTCTTGTCAGATTGGTCATTTTACGCGTGGGTCCCAAAGTCGGTAGAGAATATCGGCGCAGAGATTCAGCAGCACATAGACCGTGCCCACCAGCAGGGTGGCGCCCACCACCGGGTTCATATCCGCATTCATCAGTGAAGTGGTCAGATACTGCCCAAGGCCTGGCCAGGAGAAGACATTCTCCGTCACCACAGCCCCTTCCAGCAGCCCGGCGTAGGTCAGCGCCAGCACGGTCACTAACTGCACCGCAACGGTAGGAAAAGCGTGACGCCAGATAACCCTGCGTGAAGAGAGTCCTTTAGCTCGGGCAGTAATAACAAACTCCCCGCTCAGCGCATTCAGCATAAACGTGCGGGTCATGCGGGTGATGTAAGCCATGCTGAACCAGGCAAGGATTAACACGGGCTGCGCCATATGCGCCAGCGCATCCCATAAGGCGTCGTAATCTCCCGCCAGCAGAGAATCCACCGTCAGCAGCCCGGTTACCTGCGGCACCATATCCTGATAGATAATGTCCTGCCGACCGGGCCCCGGCGCGATGCCCAGCACGGCGTAGAACAGCAGCAGGCTCAGCAGCGCCAGCACAAAGACCGGCAAAGAGTGCCCCGCCAGACAGAGCACGCGGATGATCTGATCAATCCATTTCCCCTGGCGCACCGCGGCCCAGACACCGAGCGGAATGCCGACGATCGCCGCAATAATAATCGCTGCGGTAGCCAGCTCCAGCGTGGCAGGAAAAAAGCGGGCGATATCCTGGCTGACCGGGTTAGAGGTTAAAACAGAGCGGCCAAAGTCGCCGTGAACAATCTGCGTGAGATAGTGCCAGAACTGAATGTATAGGGGCTGATCCAGCCCCATCTCCTGACGGACGCGCTCTACCACGGCCTGGGGAGCATTGTCCCCCACCGCCGCCAGTACCGGGTCGGTCGGCATCACCCGACCGATAAAGAACGTTAACACCGACAGGCCAAACAGCGTCAGCAGCAGGCTTCCCAGCGTACTGACAATACGTTTTAACCACGACATCAGGCTTTTTTCACCTGTTCGTAGGGGTTGTCATTCAGCACGCTAATCCGCATACCCGTGACATTTTTAGTGCTGGCATAGGTCGTAACGGACTGGAACATCATAATAAAGGGGCTTTTTTCGCGGTGCTCTTGCTGAATATTTTCATACAGAGCAATGCGTTTTGCCGCATCCGTTTCATGCAGCGCGGCAACGGTCATTTTGTTAAACGCTTCATCAGACCAGCCGCAACGCCATGCCAGCGTGCGGTTACGGGCATTGGTACTGTTATCGGTGTTAACGCAGAACGCTTCGGTATTGGAGTTGGGATCAAAATAATCCGCCCCCCAGGAGGTCACAGCCAGCTGATGCTGTCGCGCACGCATTTTAGTCAGAACCTGACGGTTTTCAGAGGCGATCAGCGATGCCCTGATACCCACTTCGGCCAGCTGGGTCTGAAGAGCCTGAGCGATATCCGGGAAAGGCTGGGCAGAGTAGTGATCGAGCGTAATGTCGAATCCGTCGGCGTAACCCGCTTCCGCCAGCAACGCTTTTGCTTTCGCTACATCTTTTTTAAAGGGATTGTCATTCAGCGCTGCCGGGAAACCGGCTGGCAGGAAACTCTGATGCACTTTATGCGTCAGGGGAATGATATTTTTCTGGATGCTGTCGTAATCAATCGCCCACTTCAGCGCCTGCCAGACCTGCGGTTTGGCCAGATGTTCGTTGGTGGTATTACAGGACATCAGCGTCAGCGTGCCCACTTCCTGACCCACAACATGGAAATTGTTATCGCCCTGCAACGGTTTCAGCTGCTCTGTAGTCAGGTTACGGGCAATATCCACGTCGCCCTTTTGCAGCATCAGCAGCTGCGCCGACGGGTCGATAATATGTTTGGCAATCACGCGTTTAATGAGGGATTGAGATGGGTGATTCTCGTTTTTCTCCAGGATCACGCTTTCGCTGGCTTTCCAGGCGCGCAGCGTAAATGGCCCGCTGCCGGCGCTGTGCTGTTTGATCCAGGCGTTCCCCTGGTCGTCCCCTGCCTGATTTGCCAGTGCGGTTTTCTTCTGCACTATGCTGCCAACCGGGGCAGAGAGGCAGTAAAGCAGGAAAGTTTCGGCGGCGGGTTCGCTCAGGTTGAGTACCAGCGTATGGGCATCTTTCGCCACAATCTTCTGTTCGACATTCTCTTTGGTAAAACCGAACTGGTTGATGATAAAGGCCGGGCTTTTATCCAACTTCACTACGCGCTGTAAGGAGAACGCCGCATCTTCTGCCGTTAGCGGGCTGCCGTCAGAAAACTTCACGGAGGGGTCCAGATGGAAAGTGAAGATTTTGCTGTCGCTGCTGACTTCCCAGCTTTTTGCCAGCTCGCCCTTTACTTCATCAGGCTTCGCCGGGTTGGGCATCACCAGACGCTGGTAAAGGTTACCGCAGATTTCAGAACCGATAGCCTCAAAGCTTTCGGCGGGGTCGAGACTGGTCATGTTATCAAGCTGCATCGCCATCACCAGCATAGAGGGCGGCGTAGCGGCGAAGGCGCTGTTCAGTGAGAGGTAAGAAAGAAAAGGAACCGCACTGCATCCTGCAAGAAAACGTCTTCTGGTAACCATGATGTCTCCAAGATATTGAAATAAAAGAATAAACTAGCGATTTATTGTCTGTTTTGCCTTGACAGTAACCCAAAATGTCAGGTAGTACTGAAAGCCGAAGCTTGTCTGCTGCGCAAGCGGCCTGCCCTCTGCTGGTGCGCTCTGCGTCAGTATGAAGCAGCGGCATAATCCTGAACTTAGAGCGGAAATCCTCATGCAATCACTGCGTCCTGATGCTGTTTCCCTGCCCGTCTTCGACGGCCATAACGATCTCCTGATGCGCCTGTGGCTCTCCCACCAGGATGACCCGGCATCCGCTTTTCTGAACGGCCCTGCGGCAGGGCAGATGGATTTGCCAAGAGTGCGTCAGGGTGGCTTTGCCGGAGGACTGTTCGCGGCTTATGTGCCTTCGGCTGGATTTGCTGCAAGAAACGCGCCAGCTGTGAAAAAAAACCGCGGCGTGCTGGGCTGTAACGAAATTGAACCCACCCCTGGCAGGAAAGAGGCGCTGGAGATAACCCTGTCGATGATCGCCACGCTGCTGCGTATTGAACAGCAGTCCGCTGGCGCGGCGCGGATTTGCCGGACGGCGGCGGATATCCGCCACTGCATGCAGCAGGGTGCAATAGCGATGGTCATGCACATTGAAGGCGCAGAAGCGCTGGATGAAGATCTGGCGCTGCTGGAAGTGCTCTACGCGGCCGGTTTACGCACGCTTGGCCCGCTGTGGAGCCGGCCAAATATTTTCGGCGATGGTGTGCCTTTCCGCTTTCCCTCTTCCCCGGATATCGGCAACGGCCTGACGGAGGCTGGTTTGCGTCTGGTGCGCGCCTGTAATGCGAAGCGCATCATGGTCGATCTCTCACATATGGATGAGAAAGGCTTCTGGCAGACGGCAGAAATCAGCAACGCGCCGCTGGTGGCGAGCCATTCCAATGCCCATGCGTTATGTCCGCAGTCGCGCAACCTTACTGACCGTCAGCTTGCCGCTATCCGCGAAACCCACGGCTTTGTGGGCGTGAATTTTGGTACCAGCTTCCTGCGCAGCGATGGCAAAAAAGCGGCGGACGCCACGGTGCTGGATATCGTGCGCCATGTGGATTATCTCATTGAAAAAGTTGGCGAAGATAATGTCGGCTTTGGATCGGACTTTGACGGCACCACGCTGCCGCCCGATATGAAAGATGTGGCGGGTTTACCCCTGCTGGTTTCCGCGCTACGCGAGCGGGGCTACAGCCAGCCTCTGCTGGAAAAAGTGTGCTACGGCAACTGGATACGCGTACTGGAAGCCACCTGGGGTGAATAATCATGCGGCTGCGGCATATTGAAGTTTTTCAGGCGATTATCGATACCGGCAGCATCAGCGGGGCAGCCAGGCAACTCAACGTTTCCCAGCCCAACGTCAGCCGGGTGTTGGGTCATGCCGAGCAGCAGCTGGGCTTTACGCTGTTTGAGCGCCGCAGCCAGGGAATGATCCCGACGCTTGAGGCCCAGCGGCTGATACCGGAAATCCGCGAGCTTTACAGTCGGTTGCAGGCTATCAGCACCCTGACCGAGAGGCTGCGACGGGGAGAAGGGCAAAGAGTGCGGGTGGGTGCGGCTCACGCCTTCGGCCAGATGATTCTGGCACCGGCCATGGTGGAGTACCGGCGGCAGAATGGCCTGGTGAACGTCGATCTGGTGACGGAACACTTCAGCACGCTGTGCCAGAATTTACTGGAGGATCGGCTCGATTTCGCCCTGGTATTTGGTCAGCAGATACCGGCAGAGCTGGTGGCGGAGCCACTGTTTCACTCTTCAATGGTGGCGCTGTTGCCGCTGGGAATGGAGGCGAGTTCGCCCGTCACGCTGGAGTGGCTATGCCAGAATAATTTGCTGATGATGCAGAAAGAGGACCCGCTGGGCCATGTGCTGCACCGCGCCCTGCGTGACAAGGGGTTGCAGCCCGCCAGTTCGCTCTCGATTAAAACCTATTCGGTTATCGCGGATATGGTACTGGCGGGCGGCGGCGTAGGAATTGTCGATCTCTTCACCGGCAGGCGCTACGCCGGGCAGGTCAGAGTGGTTCCTGTAGCGCAGCCGTTGCCGTTTGAAGTGATGCTGATTGGCCGACGCGATCGGCCTCAGTCGCACTCCACGCTGCAACTGAAGCAGGTAATCCGCACCAGGCTCTGGGAGCTGGCGCGGCAATCCCATTACCTTCAGGAACAGCTGCCGCCAGACCTTTTGTAAATACAGCAGGCCTCTGGCGGCAAAGCATCTTAAAAATAGAGCGTGGCGTTGCTGATGCCGCAGGCTTTCGCGTAGCGGGCCAGCGTTTCCAGACTGGCAGAGGTGATATTTTTCTCCATACGGGAGATCGTCGGCGGTTTAATCCCCATCCGTTCAGCGACCTGCGCGCTGGTCAGGCCTGCATGAGCTTTCCACTCAACCAGCAGTTTCTGCAACCGCTCTTTTCTTTCTTCCGCTTCCCATGCCGCACGGTACTCGGGATCTTCCATTAATTCGTTATGAATCTGAGAAAGTGGTTTTGCTTTCATATTAAAAATCCTCCAGTCGCTTCCAGGCTAACGCTATTTCACTCAATGGGGTTCTGGCTGTCTTCTTGATAAAAATGCGTAAGACATAAATTTTACTGCCAGTGTGGTAAACCCACAATCCACGGGCAACATCATTACCCATTGTCCGAATTTCATACATTCCTTTGCCCAGCGGCTTTGAATGCGGCTCCCTGAGTGAACGCGGATTAGCTTCTAACCTCTGCAAGAGCCTGACCATTTTGGCTCTGATGTGGGCAGGCAATTGATGTAATTCCCCTTCGGCTTCTTCATGAAACTCAACCTCAAACATATTCTCCTCCTCCCTGGAAAAGTAAATGTTAGCCTTAACGCTAATATCGGTCAACTATTAACCGGTTTGTTGCGCCTCTTTCTGTAAGTTCTGTGGCAGTTAACAGTTTCGCTTGCCGTTGCTTTGCAACCCCTGTCACCGGTGGTTAAATCGGCTGTCGCTTATCAACATGCAGGAGGAGCTGTGCTGCCATCGCAAACCGTTGCCCGGACGATCCCTCGTAACTGGGTGGACCTTTACGAGACAATCTGGAAACCTGACTACTTCCCGAAATGGGCTTCCGGCCTCAGTCAATCTTCGCTGGTGCAGGAAAGTACCCACTGGAAAGCGAGCGGGCCGGATGGGGTGGTGAAAATCCGCTTTACCGCCCACAACCCCTTTGGCGTTATGGATCACTATGTGGATAGCGGTTATGGCAAAGAGGTGTATGTCCCGATGCGGGTGATGGCGAACCAGGAAGGGGCGCAGGTGCTGATTACCGTGTTTCGTCAGCCGCTGATGTCGGATGAAAAGTTCGCTAAAGATGTGGCGTGGGTGACGCGGGATCTGGAGACGCTGTACACACTTTTAACAAGCTGATTAAAGCTCTTTTGCCCGCATTGAAGCGGAAAGAGCGCTCTGCTCACTCATCGCCTTGTCTGAGGAAAGAGTGAGCAGTCTGGTTATTCAGGGGTTCCTGCCCGTTAAAAATGGATCACGCCTTTGATCAACTCACGGTTATTGATCACTTCAGACTCAAAACGATCTGCCAGATCCGCAAACGCAAACCGTTGATTCAGCATCATACCGGCCCTGATTTTTCCCGCCGCCATTAACTGCGCCACTTTCTCAAAATCCTGCTGGGTGGCGTTGCGGCTTCCCATCAGCGTGGTCTCTTTTTTATGGAACTCCGTATCGGGGATCTGAATGTCGCCTTTATGTAAGCCAACAAACACAATGCTGCCGCCGTGGGCGATAAGCGACACGGTGTTGTTCATCGCCGTTGGGTTGCCGGTGGCATCAATCACTTTACCCGGCAGACGACCCGAAAACTGCGCCCGCAGCTGCTGCTCAAAATCGCTGGCAGCGGCATCCAGTGCGGGCAATGCCAGGTTCTGCACGACATGCTCGCGCCGAAATGCGCTGGTATCGGCAACCACCACCCGCGCGCCTGCTGCGTCAGCAATAGCCGCCACGCCCAGCCCGATGGGGCCTGCGCCCACCACCAGCACGCTTTCGTCCGGCTCCAGGGCTGCGCGACGAACGGCATGGGCGCTGATAGCGAAGGGTTCAATCAGGGCGGCAGCTTCCGCATCGACGCCGGTAACGTCCAGCAGGTTACTTACCGGCACGCTCAGATAGTCGCAAAAACCCCCATCCTGATGCACGCCAATGACCGAGATTTTTTCACAGCAGTTAGTTTTACCGCTTTCGCACGCAGCACAGGCGCCGCAGGAGAGATAAGGGATTACCGAGACGCTCTGGCCCACGCGGAAGCGCTCCGCACCGGCACCCAGCGCAACCACTTCACCGCACAGCTCGTGACCGAGAACGCGGGGGTAGCTGAAAAAGGGCTGGTTGCCTGCCCAGGCGTGGATATCGGTGCCGCAAATACCGGCGGTCACAATTTTCAACAGGGCTTCACCGGCGGCAGGCTCTGGTTTGGCGCGCTGCTGATAAGCCATCTCTTTCGGCTGCTGGCACACCAGCGTGGTCATCATGGTCATGAGTTTTCTCCATTGTCTGGCCTGAGTTATGGAATAAAACCCCCTGTCTTTGCAGCGCGGCGAGGTGAATTTGTGACTGAACGCGCCTTTGTCGGGCCTGAATTGGTTTTTAATAAATAAAAATCAGGAGAAGCCATGAGCCGCACGCAAAATCTTCGCCATAACGTGGTGAACCAGATGCTGGAAGGCATCACCAGTAAACATATCCGCTCGCCGCTGCCGCCACAGGCCGCGCTGGCGGAGATGTTCAATGTCAGTCGCACCACCGTGCGTCACACGCTGGCGCATCTGCATGAGCGCGGCGTACTGGATAAGGTGGATGAACACTATGTGATTGTCCGTACACCGGGTCAGGAGGATGGTTTCGACGCCGTAAGCACCTCTCTGGATGAGCAGGCCCGCGAGTTTGAACAGGCTTTTTTTCAGATGATCAACCAGAAGACGCTGTGCGCCGGAGAGAGCTTTTCCGAGCTGCAACTGGCGCAACAGGTTGGCGTCAGCCCGGTAGTGGTGCGGGAATTTCTGCTGCGCTTCAGCCGCTACAATTTGATTGAGAGCGTGCGTCGCGGCCACTGGCTGATGAAAAAGTTCGATCGTCGCTATGCGGAAAAGCTTTTTGAACTGCGCGAGATGCTGGAAACGCACGCCCTGAACCGGTTTCTTAACCTGCCAGCCAGCGATGAACGCTGGATTAAAGCCCGTGATCTGCTCAGCCGCCATCGTGAGATGCGCGACACCATCGCCAGCAACTACCGGATGTTTGCGCAGCTGGATCGCGAAATGCATCAGCTGATCCTCTCTGCCGCAGATAATCCCTTTATCGACCAGTCGCTGGAGATTATCTCTGTGATTTTTCACTCGCATTATCAATGGGATGAAAGCGATTTAAAACAGCGGAATATCGTCGCGCTTGAGGAACATATGGCGATCCTCACCGCGATTATCAGCCGCAATGATGTGGAAGCCAGCTGTGAATTACATCGTCATCTCACCACCGCCAAGCAGTCGATGATCCGCTCTATCCGGCAATACAGTGACTGAGATCCCGCTTTTGCCGCCCCCTGGCGATAAAGAACCAATAAAAAACAGTAAAGCCTAATCTGAAGCACGGAACCGCAACATGATTGCCTTATGAAATTAACAAGGCATTTACTCTGAGCAGGATATCTTCACCGCCCAAAGCGGATTACAAGAACACCTGACCCTGGGGAATGCTTTATGGAAAACAGCCCGATTGTGACTGGCAGCGGCCGCGATATTGGCTCCGGCAAAGAGACTGTGGAGATTGTTCCGCAGCACGGCAAGCTGGTCCGCTCTGCCCGCATCAAGCGCGTGCAAACCACCGCGATGATCCTGCTGTTTCTGGCAGCCGTCATCAACTACCTTGACCGCAGTTCGCTCTCCGTCGCCAATATGACCATCCGCGGCGATATGGGGCTGAGCGCTACGGAGATTGGCCTGCTGCTGTCAGCCTTTTCTCTGGCTTACGGTATAGCGCAGCTGCCCTGCGGCACGCTGCTGGACCGTAAAGGCCCACGTATTATGCTGGGAATTGGTATGTTCGTCTGGTCATGCTTTCAGGCGCTCTCTGGGCTGGTGCATAACTTTACCCAGTTTATTCTGGTGCGCATTGGGCTGGGCATAGGCGAAGCGCCAATGAATCCGTGCGGCGTGAAGGTGATCAACGACTGGTTCAACATCAAAGAGCGTGGCATGCCGATGGGCTTCTTTAACGCCGCCTCGATGATTGGCCTGGCCATCAGCCCGCCGATTCTGGCTGCGATGATGCTCTCTCTGGGCTGGCGCGGCATGTTCGTTACCATCGGCTTGCTGGGCATTTTCCTCTCGGCAGGCTGGTATATGCTTTACCGCAACCGCGATAACAAGAGCCTGACGAAAGAAGAGATCAACTATCTGGAAGCGGGTAGCGTCAGCGCCCGCAAAGAGCCGATGACCATGAAAGAGTGGCGTGGTCTGTTTAAGAACCGCACCATGTGGGGAATGATGATCGGCTTCAGCGGCATTAACTATACCGCCTGGCTCTACCTGGCCTGGCTGCCGGGCTACTTGCAGACCACCTATCATCTGGATTTAAAGGCAACCGGCTGGCTGACAGCCATCCCGTTCCTGTTTGGTGCCGCAGGCATGCTGCTGAACGGCTATGTGGTGGATGCGCTGGTGCGTCGTGGAATGCAGCCGGTGAAAACCCGTAAAATCTGTATCGTGGCGGGTATGCTGTTCTCAGCTGCCTTTACTGCCGTGGTGGTACAGGCAACGACAACCTCTGTGGCGGTGCTGCTGATTGGCATGGCGCTGTTCTGTATTCACTTTGCGGGCACCTCCTGCTGGGGGCTGATCCATGTGAACGTCACCTCACGCATGACCGCCTCGGTGGGCAGTATCCAGAACTTCGCCAGCTTTGTCTTTGCCTCGTTTGCCCCGGTATTAACCGGCTTTATCCTCGATAAAACCGGCTCTTTCAGCCTGGCGCTGACGTTATGTGCCTGCGTCACCGTGCTTGGCGCGCTCTCCTATCTGTTTATCGTCCGCGATCCGATTGTGGATGCCGTGGAATAACAGCGGCGTCTCGGGCAGGCAGCCGATTGCTGCCTGCTTTACGCACAAAACGGAGCCAGCAACAGTTCTTTTTTCAGGTTGCCCAACAGCGCTATTCGCTGAGCTTTCCCTGTAAAAATGCCAGCAGAGCCTGAATAATTTCGCTTCGCTGACGGTGCTGTGGATAAACGGCGCTGAGCGGAAGGGAAGCAGGATGAAATGGCTCCAGCACGGTCACCAGTTCGCCACGCTCCAGCGCCCGACCCACAATAAAACGCGGCAGCAGAACCAGCCCCAGTCCCGCCTTCGCTGCATCCAGCAGCACCTCGCCGTTATTGCTCAGCATCGGCCCCTGTACGGCCATCACCTTGCCGCGACCCGCCACATTCAGCTCCCAGCCATATTGCCCCTCGCGGCCAAATCTCAGACAGGCGTGATGCAGTAAATCTTCCGGAAGCTGCGGGATGCCGACACGTTGCAGGTAGTCTGGGCTTGCGCAGATAACCCGGCTGAGATCGCCCAGATGACGCGCTATCAGCGTGGAGTCGGCCAGGCTACCGATGCGCATAGCCATATCAAACCCTTCACCAATCACATCCACATAGCGGTCGGCAAGCTCAACGTGAAAGCGGAGAGCCGGGTGCAGCGTCAAAAATTCAGCAATAAGCGGAGAGAGGGGATTCATGCCAAAGGACATCGGCAGACTCAGGCGAAAGGTGCCGTGCAGTTCAGGACGCTGTTCGGAAACGGCCTGCTCAGCTTCACGGATATCATCCATGATGCGCTGGGCATGCAGGGCAAAAACTTTGCCGGAATCAGTGACCGTGAGCTTACGCGTGTTGCGGATCAACAGCCGTGCCCCCAGGGAAGCCTCCAGGGCAGCCATTCTGCGGCTGACATATTGCTTGGAAAGCATCAGCAGATCGGCGGCGGCGGTGAAGCTTCCGGCGTGGATCACCGCCAGGTAAATTTTCAGGTCTTCGATCTGCATATTGTCCACCAAAACGTGACAGTCATTGCCTTTTCAGGCCATTGCTGGGCAATTGAGTTTACTTATATTCTCTCTCTACCGGAAGGGCAGACGCCCGCCGACCCCTTAAAAAACCTGGAAAGGAGAAATACCATGATTGAGCAAAGATTGTCAGAGCAACGCGGAGTGGGCGACCACGGCTGGTTACATTCTCACCATACTTTTTCGTTTGCCAATTACTGGGATCCTAAACAGGCCGGCTTCTCTGACCTGCTGGTGATAAATGACGACCGCGTTGCCAAATCCCGTGGTTTCGGCGCGCATCCGCACAGCAACATGGAAATTATCTCTTATGTGTTGCAGGGTGCACTGGCGCATAAAGATTCAATGGGTACCGGCTCTGTGATTGTACCGGGTGATGTGCAGCTGATGAGCGCAGGCAGCGGCGTCACGCACAGCGAGTTTAATAACTCCAGCACTGAAGGCGTGCATTTCCTGCAAATCTGGATTGTGCCTGCCGAAAAAAATACCCCGCCGGGCTATCAGCAGGTTTCCGTGCCGGAGAGTGAAAAGCGTGGCCAGTTCAGACTGATTGTGTCGCCAGAAGGTGAAGGTGAGGCGCTTAAAGTACGTCAGGACATGCGTATCTACGCGGGTCTCTTTGATGGCGATGAGCAGCAGACCGTTACGCTGGATGAAAATCGTTACGCCTATATTCACGTGGCTCGCGGTGCGGTAACGGTTAACGGCATAGCCTTCAAAGCCGGTGACGGCGCGCGGGTACGCAATGAGCAGGCGCTGACGTTCAGCAAGGGTGAAGAGGCGGAAGTGCTGCTGTTTGACCTGCGTCCGGTGGAAGTGAATCACCCTTCGCGTTAAGAGCGGGAAAAAGCGCTGATTGCTCAGCGCTTTTTGCTTTACTGGCGGGCCTGCAAAAATGCCAGCAAATCGGCATTCAGCGTTTCCTGATGGGTTACGGCAAAACCGTGAGGCGCATTATCATAAACTTTCAGTTCAGCACCCGCGATGCTGGCTGCGGCCAGCTTGCCGGTAGTTTCGAAAGGCACTATCTGGTCATTGCTGCCGTGGATCACCAGCGTAGGAACGTCAATTTTCGGCATATCAGCACGGAAATCCGTTTCTGAGAAAGCCGTAACGCAATCTAACGTGCCCTTTAGCGAAGCCAGCAGCGCAATATTCAACGTCTGCGTCAGCACGCCTTCAGAAATGCTCTGTCCCGCATTGATGCCATAGAACGGCGTATTAAATTCTTTAATAAACTGCGCGCGGTCGCTGCGCAAGCCCTGCCTGATACCCTCAAATACAGAGAGATCCACACCCTGTGGATAATCTTCGGCCTTGCCAAAAATAGGGGTCACAGCACCTAACAGCACCAGGCCCGCCACGCGGGAACTGCCATACTGGCTGATATAACGGGTCACATCGCCGCCGCCCATCGAGAAGCCGACCAGCGTGACCTCCTGCAAATCCAGGCTGGTGATCAGGTCGTTGATGTCGCTGGCGAAGGTGTCGTAATCATAGCCGGTCCACGGCTGCTCAGAGCGACCAAATCCCCGGCGGTCAAAGGCGATAGCCCGATAGCCACGCTCAGCAAGGAAGTTCATCTGGCTGTCCCACATATCGGCATCCAGTGGCCAGCCGTGGCTGAACAGCACCGGTTTGCCTGTGCCCCAGTCTTTATAATAGATCTGCGTACCGTCTGATGTTTTTAATGTGCTCATAATTTGACCTTGCCTTTAACAGTTAAAAAAAAGGAACCCATTTATAGCGGGGCGACCAGATAGCGTACTTCAGGCAGTGTTTCTCCCTGATGGAACTGATAAACCCGATTCTGAATTTTTTGATCGTTCATGGTGTAGCGGTCCTGCTGGCGTAAATGCTCCATCCAGGAACCAACGATAAAGGTTTCGACAAAGATACCGGGCTGCAAAATATCCTCATACACAGACCAGTTGATGGCACCTCCCCGCTTGCGCACTCGCCGCATATCCTGCATACAGAGGGTGAAGCCGTGGGCGTCATCCTCGCGAATAAGGTACTCACAGGTCACCATCACCGGCCCGCGATCGTGATGAATTTCCAGCGCGGGGACAGGCTGGTTACTGCTGCTGAGATCCAGGTTGAGGTCGGGATCGAGATCCAACCGCCAGCGGAACACGGTGGCACAGGCCAGCACCATTCCCAGCGCCGCCACGCCCAGCGAGACGGGAATGCCGTAATGAGAAGCAAGCTGCCCCCACACGGCGCTGCCAATGGTCATCGAACCAAAAAACACGGTCAGATAAACAGCCAGCGCGCGGGCTTTTACCCATTTTGCAGCGCTACGTTGCGCCCCCAGGTTCAGCGTGGAAAGCACCGCGATCCATGAGAAGCCGGTAAAGAACTCAAAGGCGTTCAGCAGCCAGAAGTGACGGACAAAAGCGAGTGCCAGCAGCGTGATGGCAAAAAGCAGGCTCGCCAGCACCATCAGCCTGTCGGGATTAAAGCGCTTGCGCAGACGGGGCAGCATAATGGCCCCGCAGATCGCTCCCACGCCAATACAGGCCAGCATAATGCCATAGCCGCCCGGCCCCAGGCCCAGCTCACGCCGGGCAACCAGCGGTAAAAGCGCCCAACCTGCGCTGCCAAACACAAAGAAGGCAACGGTACGCACCAGAACATTACGCAGCACCGGCGCCGCATGGACATAACGCAGCCCAGCCCGGACGGCAGAGAAAAAGTGCTCTGGCGGCAGGCGCTGTACTGCCGGTTCTGCTTTCCAGCGATAAAGCACCCAGGCAACGCCCAGCACTGAAACGGCATTCAGCAGGAAAACCAGCCAGGGGCCGGCAAAGATCATGATCAGCCCGCCCAGCGCCGGCCCGATGGCCCGACTGATATTAATACCCAGTGAATTCAGCGCGATAGCAGGCCCCAGCTCCGCCTTGCTGACCAGATCCGGCACTATCGCCTGAAAAGGCGGGGAGCTCATTGCCGCACCCGTGCTGAGCAGGAAAGCGGCAATCAGCAGAACCAGCGGCGTAACCTGCCCGGTAAAGGAGAGGAGGGCCAGGGCAGCAGCGGCGATAAATACCCAGATTTGTGAAAAAAGCAGGTACTTACGGCGGTCCACAATATCGGCCATCACCCCGGAGGGCAGAGCAAACAGAAACATCGGCAGGCTGCTGGCGGCCTGAACCATCGCCACCGAAAGCGGATCGGCGCTTAAGGTGAGCATGCTCCAGTTCACGCCAACATCGTTCATCCATGAACCGATGTTCGACACCACCGTCGCTATCCACAGCGTGCGGAAAACACGCTGTCGCAGCGGTTGCCAGGGCGAGGCTGCAACGTCCGGAATGGCCGCTTCTACCGCCACATCATGAAGATCGTTAACCTGCGCCAAAGCGAACCTCCCTGGTGCGATTCGCCCCGATACGCCATTTGCCAGGGCCGGTTATCGCCAGGGTGCCAAACAGGATCAGCAGCAGCCAGCCGAACTGGCCTTCGGCAATGCTCCAGTCAGGATGCACAAACAGCATCGCCACCAGCAGCACGCCGATGATCGGCAGACAGGCCAGGCGTGTGCCGAAGCCAGCGATAATAAAGAGTGGGCAGATAACTTCGGCAAAAATGGCCGGGACAAGGCTCATCCACGGGCCGAGGCCAAAGGGATCTTCGATATGCGTCAGTTCTTCGCTGAAATGAAACACCTTTGGCAGGCCGTGTACATAGAGCAACAGCAGGCTACCGGCCAGGCGCAGGAAGAACAGCCCCGCATCGATGCGGGGCGACTGAATCAGGTGATTTTTCATCATATCAGAACGCAAAGCAGCTACAGCCGAGCGCGCCCCAGAAGGCGTTATCTTCGGCAACCGGAACGTTAGCGCCACGGGCGATATCGTGCGAATGGCTGTGCACGCCACACGGCCCGCTGCAATGGTGAGCCTGCTGCATCATCCCCACGCGAGCGTTTGCCTGCGGCGGTGCGCTACGATAGTGTCCCGGCACCTTGACTACCGGCGACCAGTCGGGCAGCACTGGCAGCGATGGCGGAGCTTCGGCGCTAAAGGAGCCGGCGGCATAGACCACTTTGCCATCCACTACAGTCAGGACAGACTCAATTCCTTTGATCTCTTCTTCCGGCACGCTGAAGTAATCTTTGCTCAGCACCACCATATCTGCGAGCTGGCCCGCTTTAATCTGCCCTTTTTTGCCCTGTTCGCTGGAGAACCAGGCGCTTCCCTGGGTCCAGAGCATCAGCGCCGTTTCGCGATCGAGCCGTGCGTTAACGTCATACATCTGCATGCCGCCCACGGTCCGGCCAGAAACCAGCCAGTAAAGTGCGGTCCAGGGGTTATAGCTCGCGACTCGCGTGGCGTCAGTTCCCAGCCCTACCGGCACGCCGCTTTCCAGCATTTTCGCTACCGGTGGCGTATGCCGCGTGGCTTCAATACCGTAGCGCTCGGCAAAGTATTCACCCTGGAAGGCCATACGGTGCTGAACCGCAATGCCGCCGCCAAGCTCTTTGATGCGGTCAATATTGCGCTGCGTGACCGTTTCCGCATGGTCGAAGAACCAGTGCAGGCCGTTGAAGGGGATCTCACGGTTCACTTTTTCAAAGACATCCAGCATGCGGCTGATGGACTCATCGTAGGTGGCATGCAGGCGGAAAGGCCAGCGGTGCTCAACCAGATGGCGCACCACGCGCTCCAGCTCATCTTCCATACCGGGAGCCAGATCGGGACGGGGTTCCAGGAAATCTTCAAAGTCAGCAGCCGAGAAGACCAGCATCTCTCCGGCGCCGTTATGGCGGAAGTAATCGGTTCCCTGACCCGGCGAGAGCATATCCGTCCATTTTTCGAAATCTTCCAGTTCATGGCCGGGACGCTGGGTAAAGAGGTTATAGGCGATGCGTAAAGTCATCTGCTTCTTCTCATGCAGCTCCGCAATGACTTCATAATCTTCGGGGTAGTTCTGGAAGCCACCACCGGCGTCAATGGCGCTGGTCAGCCCCAGACGGTTCAGTTCGCGCATAAACTGGCGGGTGGAGTTGACCTGCAATTCCAGAGGCAGTTTCGGGCCTTTCGCCAGCGTGGAGTAGAGGATCATCGCATTCGGACGGGCAATCAGCATGCCGGTAGGGTTACCGTTACTGTCACGCTGGATCTCGCCACCCGGTGGGTTCGGCGTATCTTTGGTGTAGCCCACCACTCTGAGCGCGGCGCGGTTAAGCAGGGCGCGGTCATACAGATGCAGGATAAAGACCGGCGTATCTGGCGCGGCTTCGTTGATCTCGTCCAGCGTAGGCAAACGGCGCTCGGCAAACTGGAATTCGGTCCAGCCGCCAACCACTCTTACCCACTGTGGGTTGGGGGTGCGCAGCGCCTGCTCTTTCAACATTCTTAAGGCATCAGCCAGCGAAGGGACGCCTTCCCAGCGCAGTTCAAGATTGTAATTCAGGCCGCCGCGGATCAGATGGAGGTGGGAGTCGTTAAGGCCGGGAACGGCAGTATGTCCGTTGAGATTGATTAATTTGGTGCCTTCCTCGTGGTACTGCATCACTTCAGCAAGGCTGCCGACGGCGAGAAATTTACCGTCGTGGATGGCCGCGGCTTCCGCTACGGGGTTTTCGCGGTCAACCGTATGAAATTTACCGTTCGTGAAAATAAGATCCGCTTTACCGGGCGTGACCATAAAACCTCCTGAATGTTGATGAACGAAAAGGCTGAGGCCACGGAACGCGCCGTCACGTGAAACGTCAGGCCTGCTACAGGCGGAAGTATGGTGAGAGGAAGGGAGCAGCGTCTAGTTATACAAACGGATAGGTATACCAACGTATAGTTATACACAGAGATAATAGTTAGCCCTGAAAAACCCTCTTACAATTTGCTCAGACAGTGACGACAGGCCCCGGCCGTCAGGGGGCCGCTACACGCCTCTCCTGACCTGAACACTGTCACGCCAATCGGGAACAGCAACGCCCCGGACACTCAGTCACCTAAACCTTAATGGGCATTTTCATGACTAACTCCAAACTTGAAGTACTGACGCCTCATAACAGCCAGATGATTTTCATCGACCAGCAGCCTCAGATGGCGTTTGGCGTTCAGTCAATCGACCGCCAGGTTCTGAAAAACAACACCGTGGCACTGGCTAAAGCGGCGAAAGTTTTCAACATTCCTACCATCATCACAACCGTGGAAACCGAGAGCTTCTCAGGCCATACCTACCCAGAGCTGCTGGATGTTTTCCCGAATCTGGACATCCTGGAACGCACCTCAATGAACTCCTGGGATGACCAGAAGGTGCGCGATGCCCTGGCGGCAAACGGCAAGAAAAAAGTTGTGGTTTCAGGCCTTTGGACAGAAGTCTGCAACAACAGCTTCGCTCTGTGTGCCATGCTGGAAGGCGGTTACGAAATCTATATGGTGGCTGATGCGTCAGGCGGCACCACCAAAGAAGCGCATGATTACGCTATGCAGCGTATGATCCAGGCGGGCGTGATCCCGGTAACCTGGCAGCAGGTTATGCTGGAGTGGCAGCGTGACTGGGCGCACAAAGATACCTACAACGCAGTGATGGATATTGCCAAAGAGCACTCTGGTGCTTACGGCATCGGCGTGGATTATGCCTACACCATGGTGCACAAAGCGCCATCACGTCAGAAGAGCGAACACCGTACGCTGGCTCCGGTTCCGGCTCGCTAATTTCGCCAGGCGGGCTGGCATCAATATGCCGGCCCGCCCTGACTGATGACAGGAGAGTCACCATGAGTCCTTTACTGATATCTTTGGGGGCTGGCGTGCTGATCGGGCTGGTCTATGCGCTGCTTAATGTTCGCTCTCCGGCACCCCCTGCCGTAGCCCTTGTGGGCCTGCTGGGCATGATTATTGGCGGTCAGTTAAGTCTGCAATTTTCCCACAAAGAGGTTGCCGCACAGCACACCCTTTCTCTGAGCACAGAGAAGGCCCTCCCGACGGCTTCAGGTAAAAAGGCGGTCTGACATGCTGAAATCCTACGCCATTGCATTACTGACCGGCATTCTGGCTGGCGTCATTTACTCCCTGATTGAAGTGAACTCGCCGGCACCGCCCGTGATTGCTCTGCTGGGGCTGTTTGGTATGCTGGTTGGAGAACAACTCATCCCTTTACTGAAAAGAGTGATTAAACGTGAGCCGGTGACGCTCGCCTGGTTCCGCCATGAGTGCGTGCCAAAAATCAGCGGTACGCCACCGCCTTCCGGCGACAAGCCTTGATAAGGAAGCCCGCATAAGCCGGGGTAAGGATAACAGCATGAAGCCGCCCCAGTGCATTGTGATCGTTGATGATGAACGTTCGGTCCGCAGTGGACTGAGTAATCTGCTCCAGTCTGAAGGCTATGCAACCCAGGTTTTCGACTCTGCCGAGGCATTACTGGCTGAGGATCGCCTGCTGGCGGAGGCGGCCTTTTTTATCATTGATATCAACCTGAAAGGCATAAGTGGTTTCGAGCTTTTTATTGAGCTTACCCGCCGGAAGGAGAACCCGCAGGTGATCCTGATTTCCGGCCAGGGGGATGAAAGCATGCTCTGGTACGCCATCAGCCTGGGCGCGCTGGCTTTTTTACGCAAGCCCATTGATATCGATACCTTGTTCGGACATATTCATAACGAATTCAGCTCAAGAGATACGCCACCATGAGCACAACGCCTCTGGCTCTTCGGGGATCTGAAAGTGATGAGTTCACCTTACCGGCAGAGTTTATCGTAACGCCGCTGGTGCAGGCAGGCCATGCGGAATGGCTGTTTTGCCGGAATCCCTCAGGCGGCGAGAGCTGGATGCTGGCGACGGCGACCCGTGAAGAGCGGGTGGTTCAGGCCACGCAATTGCTGAAAAATGAGTTCCTGCTGCGCGAGAACCTCAGTGCAAAATGGGCAATTAAGCCGGTTGCTCATACCCTTTATCAGGGAAAATACGCGCTGGTTTATCCCACTTTCTCTTACCGGACGCTGGCCGACTTCCTGAGCCTGGGGCCGCAGTCTCTTTATGACTTCCTTAACAGCGCGGTGATGATCTGTTCAGCGCTGAGCCAGATGCACCAACAGGGTATTGTGCATGGTGATATCAAACCCTCGAATTTTTTCCTCCATGAAGAGGGCACGTTTCGGCTGGGGGGTTTTGGTCTGGCCTGGCTGCAAACCGGGGCGCTGCTACCGACGCGCCTGCCTACAACAGGCGGAACGCTGGCCTATATGTCGCCAGAGCACACCTCGCGCACGGCGCATCAGGTCACCAGCCAGAGCGATCTCTACAGCCTGGGTATCGTGTTATATGAGCTGCTGACCGGCAAACTGCCGTTCGGCACACCGGAAGGGAGCCATGCAGAGTGGGTTCACCATCACATCGCTTCACAAGCGCCTTCTCCGCAATTGCTGCGTGCTGAAGTACCGGTTGCTCTCTCTTCGCTGATTTTACGGCTGCTGGCGAAATCGCCCGATAAACGTTACCAGACGGCAGAAGGGGTGCTGGCCGATCTTCGCCGCTGCCTTTCCACGCTGACTCCGCAGGGCGAGATCGGGACATTTACCCTGGGCCTACAGGATACCCGGCAAAACGGCTTTGGCTCAGAGAAGCTCTATACCGATCATCCCCAGGCAGCAGAGATCTTGCAGGCTTTTGATAAGGTCAGCAGCAGTGGAACGCACAGTCTGGTTATCATCAGCGGTGCGCCGGGCAGTGGAAAGTCAGCGCTGATCGCCTCTGCATTAAAAAAGCTGCAACAGAAAAATGTCCTTCTGACGATGGTGAAGGCCGATCGCCACTCTCCCGTCTTACCCTACGGCATTCTTATCGCGGCTTTCCGCTCGCTGGTGCTCAATTTGCTTGGGCTGGCGGCTACGGATGTGGCGCGCTGGCGTACCCACTTTACCCGTCTTTTAGGTGATTACGCCGGGCTGGCGGTACATTTCATCCCGGAGCTTGGTATCCTGCTGAACAGGAAGGCTCGCCTGCCGACTGACGCCAACTCGCTGGACGCCAGGGATCGGTTCAACAATATGGCCAGCAGTATGATTAAGGCGCTGGCCAATCCGGGCAGGCCTCTGGTTATTCTTATTGACGATCTGCACTGGGCCGATCAGGCCAGCTTGCCGCTGCTCCAGCATCTCCTGAGCCTGGATGAAGCTATTCCGCTGATGGTGGTGGTGGCGCACCGGGATCGGACCTCGCTACCTTGCCCGTTAATTGCTGCGCATCTCACCCGCTTGCGGACATCGGTCTCCCGAAGTGTGGATATCTCTCCAGACCCGCTTTCGGTAAAAAAGATCGCTGGCTGGCTGGCCGGTCTCTTCCATGTTCGTCCCGTGCTGGCAAACGATCTGGCCCAGGTGATCCGTGAAAAGACCGGCGGCAATCCGCTGTTTACCGGTGAATTTGTACGACAGGCCGTGGAGGATCGCCTGATCGGCCAGCCCCACACATCCGGGAAGTGGCACTACGATCTGGAGGCGATAAAAGCCTGTCAGTACACGGAAAATGTGGCCAGCAGAGTGCTGCAACAGCTGGAAACCATTCCGGTTAACACCCGAAAGCTGCTGGGGCATGTAGCCTGCCTGGGCGGGTCGGGTGAACTCCTGTTATCTGCAACCGTGCTGAACCTGTCGGTAGAGAAGCTGAAAACCGATCTTTCCCCTGCCGTGGCCGCGCAACTCATCACGCTGACGGCGCACACTTTCGCCTTTACCCATGACCGCGTGCAGGAAGCGGTCCTGAACCTGCTCCAGAGCGCGGAGAAAGATGCCCTGCATTTTCGTGCAGCTAACCGGCTGGTGGCGCTGGCCGAGGGCGAGGCGAGTACCGACTCGCTTTTCAGGGCGATCTACCATATCGCCTGCGTGCAAAATAGCGCCCTGATCCGCCCGGAAGCAGCCAGATATCGCGCGCTGATCCTGCTGGCTACGCGGCAGGCAAAAAATACCGGCGATTACGTCTCTGCGCTGCGCTTTTTACAAACGGCCCATCTTCTCGGCGAGAAGATGGCACCTGAAGAGCACTTTACCTTTCTGCTTGAGGAGGCCGAGTGTGAATTTTTGCTGGGAAACCTGTCCACAGCGCTTGGGCTGTGTGAAAGAGTGCTGCATGCACCGGGTAAACTCACGGATAAGGCGGTAGCCGCCTGTCTGCTGGCGGAAATTCATATGCGTCAGTCTGATAATCAGCTTGCGCTGGAAACGGCAATCGCCTGGCTGGCGGTGTTTGGCATTCATCTTAACCGCTTTCCGGATAAAGAAGAGTGCGATGTGGCCAGAATCAAACTGAAAGAACAGGTGGGGAAAAATCCCTATACCCGCTTCAGATCGCTACCGTTGATGGCCAGCAGGGAAACCGAAGCGGTGATGAACCTGATGGCCAGCGCCAGCATGTTTGCCACCTTTGTCAGTCCTCGACTGCACTTTATGATTATCTGCAAAATGCTGCACCTGACCATGGATCAGGGCATCACTGGCGCTTCCACCTTTGCGCTCTCCTGGTACGGTGTGCTGTGTGGCGATCACTATGATGAATACAGCCGCGGTTTTGCCAGCACGCTGCTGGCAAGGGAGCTGGTTTATCAGCACGATTTCACCAGCTTCAAGGCCCGGACGCTGCTGCCGCTGGACCAGGTTAGCATCTGGACCATGCCGGTGACCTATACCATTGAGTGCGCCAAAGCCACGTTTGATGCCGCCGTAGCCAATGGCGACCGCACCTCCGCCTGCCTGGCTTTGCGGCATCTGGTGATGAATTATCTGACGCGGGGCGATCATCTTGAAGGGGTGCAGACCTCGATCGATCGGGGACTGGCGTTTGTTCGCAAAGCTCAGTATCACGACGTGGAGGTGATTTTGCAGATGCAGCGGGACTATGTCTGTTTCCTGCGTAATCCCACCGAACTGCCGTTTTCTGGAAAAGGGTTCAGCGCGACTGCTTTGCAGCATTACGCTCCGGAAACCGCCGCAGCGCCCATCATCCTGATGCAGTTCTGGTACTGGGTCTATAAAGGGATGGCCTGTTTTTTTGCCGGGGAATATCGCTGTGCCAGCCATTGTTTTGAGCAGGCCGCTCCGCTGACGGAAAATATTCCGGGCCATATCCACAAGCTGGATTTTCACTTCTACAGCGCGCTGGCCTGCACCCTGACCCTGACGCCGGAGAGTTGGAACGCCGCCACGCGGCAAAAAGTCAGCCGCCATTATGACAAAATCCTCACCTGGTCGGTGGAGAATGCCAAAACCTTTGCCGACAAAGCGGCGCTGGTTCAGGCGGAAATTGAGCGTCTGGAGGGAAATGTGGCGCGTGCCGCTGAGCAGTACGAAGTGGCGATAGCGCTGTCACGCGAAGGGCAATTTACCCATATCAACGCGCTGGCGCACGAGCTGGCTGCCAGCTTCGCCTCCTCATGCGGCCTCTCTGTTGCCGCAGACGCCTATATGAAAGGGGCGATGGCCGGCTGGGAGCGGTGGGGGGCAAAAGCAAAAGTTCGCCAGCTCGAACTGCGCCACCCGGCGCTGGTCGCCCCTGCCGCCCATTCACCGTTCACTACTGTCTCCTTTGACCAGAGTGCCGCCATCGGTGATTTGCAAAGCGTGGTAACTGCCGTGCGCGCCCTGACGGAGGAGATTAACCTGGACCGGCTGATCAATATCCTGATGATGATGCTGCTGGAAAGAGCCGGGGCGCAGCATTGTCTGCTGATACGGTTAATTGACGGGACGGTGCCGGAAATTGAAGCGAGAGCAGAAACCACGGCAGAGGGTATTCGGGTAAGAATGGTGAAAGAGACGCCTGTTGCCACAGACCTGCCGCTCTCGGTGCTTACCGCCGTTATCCGCACGGGGCAGGAAATCCGTACCGTTAAGCCTGAAATTTTCAGCCCCTTCAGTCAGGACCCCTACCTGGTTGCTTCCGGCGCGGCGGTGATGTGCGTACCGATGTTCAGGCAGGCGCAGATGGTAGGCGTGCTCTATCTGGAAAATCGTTTGATGCCTGACGTCTTCACCGCAGAGCATTCCCGAATTGTATCCATGCTGGGCGCGCAGGCGGCAGTGTCGCTGGAAACCGTCAGGCTTTACGCTGAACTGCTGGAGGAGAACAAGCAGCGCAGGCACGTAGAGAAACAGCTGCGCGCCAGCCAGACTTCGCTGATGCTGGGCGAAAAAATCAGTCATACCGGCACCTGGCACTGGCATCTGGAAAAGGACCTGATGCTGGTCTCTGATGAGTACCGGCATATTCTGGGGCTGCCTGAGGATCTGACGGCGTTTTCCATGGCTGAGTTCCTGACGCGGGTGCATCCTGACGATCATCCCTGTATCCATGCGCTGGTGGAGGAGAGCGTGCGTAAAGGCGTCAGCATGCAGGCTGAGTTCAGGGTTCTGCGACCGGATGGAGAGTGCCGCTATATCAAGGGAATAGGGGATCCTGTGGAAAGCTGGCCGGAGGCTGAAGAATATTTTGGCACTATCGCCGATATCACCGAGCAGCGCCGTTCTGAAGATGCGGCGCGGCTGGCCCAGGCGGATCTTGCTCGCGTGTCACGGGCCACCACCGTGGGGCAGCTGACAGCCTCAATAGCTCATGAAATTAATCAGCCGCTGATGTCGATAGTGGCCAATGCCGGGGCGAGCCTGCGCTGGCTGAAAAAAGATCCCGTGCATCTGGATAAAGCGTGCAGCAGCCTGGATGAAATACTCAGCGAAGGAAAACGCGCCGGAGAAATTATCCGTGGACTACAGGCGTTGACCCGCAAGCACGATCCTGTATTTACCCGCGCTAACCTGCATTTGATTGCCCGCGATATTCTGTCGCTCTCCCGCATGGAGCTGGAGAGAAGAGGGATTTCGCTGGAGCTTAATCTGACCGCCACGCATCCAGAGATATTCTGCGACCGGGTTCAGATCCAGCAGGTGCTGCTTAATCTTGTGGTGAACGCCATTGATGCCATGAGCGAGAACGCAGAGCGCTGCCGTATTCTGACTTTTGCCTCTTCCAACCCCACGCCGGAAACGCTGCTGTTTGAAGTGCGTGACACCGGTACAGGCCTTAATGAAGAGGTGCAGCATCGGCTGTTTGACTCCTTCTATACCACCAAGAAAGAGGGCATGGGAATGGGGCTGACCATCTGTAGTGAGATCATCAAAAAACATGCCGGTGAGCTGAAAGCGAAAAACAGGCCTGGCCTGGGGAGCGTTTTCTGGTTCACGCTTCCTGCCGAACCGCTGGCGGAGTGAGTGGTTGTATCAGCGTCGTCTGACGCTGACTGCCTTGATCCGCTCAGCGCGACCGGGAAATAAGGAGGTTCAGCCTGTCGGCAATTCTGACCAGGTCGGAGAGCGAGCGAACTTTCATCTTCTCCATCACCCTGCGCTTATGCACTTTGGCGGTAATCTCACTGATGCCCATCTCTGCGGCAATTTGTTTATTGAGCAGCCCGCCGATCGCCAGCAGCATCACCTCACTCTCTCTGGGCGTCAGCGTCTGATGACGGGTGGTCATCTCCAGTTTATCGGAGGAGACCTCAAGGTTCTTTTCAGAGAGCTGGATAGCTTCAGAAACTGCCTGTAACACTCTTTCAGGCTCTGCGGGCTTGGTGAGAAACTCGTAAGCCCCCGCCTTCATCGCCTTAACCGTAACCGGAATCGAGCCGAATCCGGTTAAAAATATTGTGGGAATGGCATACCCGCGCGTAGCCAGCGCCTGCGTCACGTCAAAACCATCTGCGCCCGGCATATTAATGTCGAGTATCAGGCAGCAGGGCTGCTGGTAAGCAGGATGGGCAAGAAAACATTGGGGAGATGAGAAGGGTACAACGGCATAATTTTCTGAACTCAGCAGGTTGCTGAGTGCGGCGATTACGGATTCGTCATCATCCACTACATACACAATGTGATTCATAATGGGTCTCATCTCCAGCCTGCCGTCAGCGCGCTGCATTTGCACGGGTGTAAGCGATTACATTTCACGGTGCAGAGCGGGTTAACAGGAGCAGGGTCTGACAGGGATAACCGATATTATCATAATAATTATCATTAGCAGCAACTATCCCAACAATCAAAAACAAATCGCTAACTCATTGAGTGTTAATGTTTCATCCCGGTCATTTTTATACAATTTTTACAGCCCACCCCCGCATTTTTACATCAACTTTGCAGCGGACCCGCAACAATAACGCCATCTGAAAGCGCCCCGGAGGTGTGTTGTGAGTATCGCCCTGCTAACCGGCATTGTGCTGGTGTTCCTGTTGCTGATCTACCTGGTTTATGCCCTGATAAATGCGGAGGGCTTCTGATGGCCGCCAGCGCATTTCTTCTGATCGCCACCTATCTGGCACTGTTAATGCTCCTGGCTCGTCCGCTGGGTGCCGGGCTGGTCCGCCTGATTGAAGACCAGCCTTTACCCGGATTTGCCCGCTTTGAGCGCCTTCTCTGGCAGGCCAGCGGCGTGGAGACTCAGCCAATGGCGTGGCAGCGCTATCTGCTGGCGATCCTGCTGTTCAACCTCGTCGGCTTTGTGCTGCTGATGAGCCTGTTGATGGCTCAGGGCAGCCTGCCTTTCAATCCACAGCAGCTCCCCGGCCTGAAGTGGGATCTGGCGCTGAATACCGCTATCAGCTTTGTCACCAACACCAACTGGCAGGCCTATGCCGGTGAGAGCACGCTCAGCTATCTCAGTCAGATGGCGGGGCTGACGGTGCAAAACTTCCTCTCTGCCGCCACCGGAATTGCCGTGGCGTTTGCGCTGATCCGGGGCTTTGCTAATCGCTCCCTGGGAACGCTGGGCAACGCCTGGCGCGATCTTACCCGTATTACGCTCTACGTCCTGCTGCCGCTCTCTCTGGTGATTGCCCTGTTTTTTGTCAGCCAGGGAAGCTTACAAAACCTCAACGGCTACCTTGATCTGACCACGCTGGAAGGGGCCAGGCAGACGCTGCCGATGGGGCCGGTGGCCTCTCAGGAAGCGATCAAGATGCTGGGCACCAACGGCGGCGGCTTCTTTAACGTTAACTCGGCGCATCCGTTTGAAAACCCCACTGCCCTGAGCAATTTTGTGCAGATGCTGGCGATCTTTTTGATCCCGGCGGCGCTCTGCTTCGCTTTTGGCGACGTGGTGAAAGATCGTCGTCAGGGCCACGCGCTGCTCTGGGCGATGTCGATCATGTTCGTGATGGCGGTCACGGTGGTGATGTGGGCGGAAGTAAACGGCAACCCGCACTTCCTCACGCTGGGTGCAGAGAGCGCCAGCAATATGGAGGGCAAGGAGACCCGCTTCGGTATCCTCAATTCAAGCCTGTTTGCCGTGATCACCACGGCGGCCTCGTGCGGGGCCGTCAATGCGATGCATGACTCCTTCACCGCGCTGGGCGGCATGGTGCCGATGTGGCTGATGCAGATTGGTGAAGTGGTGTTTGGCGGCGTGGGTGCCGGCCTGTACGGCATGTTGCTGTTTGTGTTGCTGGCGGTGTTTATTGCCGGGTTGATGATCGGTCGCACCCCGGAATATCTCGGCAAGAAAATCGACGTCCGGGAGATGAAGATGACCGCGCTGGCAATCCTGGTCACGCCCACGCTGGTGCTGCTGGGGAGTGCGCTGGCGATGATGACCGGCGCAGGAGGCAGCGCGATGGCGAATCCGGGCATACATGGCTTCAGTGAGGTGCTCTATGCGGTGTCGTCAGCCGCCAACAACAACGGCAGCGCCTTTGCGGGCCTGAGTGCTAACACGCCGTTCTGGAACCTGCTGCTGGCCTTCTGCATGCTGGTGGGTCGCTTCGGCATCATTCTTCCGGTGCTGGCAATTGCTGGTTCGCTGGCGCAGAAAAACGTGCAGCCAGCAGGCAACGGCACGCTGCCGACGCATGGCGCGCTGTTTATCGCCCTGCTGATCGGCACCGTGCTGCTGGTGGGCGCACTGACGTTTATCCCTGCACTGGCTCTGGGGCCGGTTGCGGAACATTTGCAGATGGTCGGTCATTAATCGCCGGAGAGAAGAATCATGAGTCGTAATCAACAGGCGCTGTTTGACGGTGCGCTGATGCGTGTCGCCCTGAGTGACGCCCTGAAAAAAATGAGTCCCCGCGTGCAGTTCCGTAACCCGGTGATGTTTGTGGTATGGCTCGGCAGTGTGCTGACCACGCTGCTGGCGCTGGCGATGCTGGCAGGAAAAACGCCGGGTAACGCCATGTTTACCGGAGCGATTTCGCTCTGGCTGTGGTTCACCGTGCTGTTTGCCAATTTTGCCGAAGCGCTGGCAGAAGGACGCAGCAAGGCGCAGGCCAACAGCCTGAAAGGCATCCAGAAAACCAGCTATGCCAAAAAGATGAGCACGCCGAAATATGGTTCTGCGCATCAACAGGTGGCGGCAGATTCCCTGCGCAAGGGCGATGTGGTGCTGGTGGAAGCGGGGGACATCATTCCCTGCGATGGGGAAGTGCTGGAGGGCGGCGCCTCGGTGGACGAAAGTGCCATCACCGGCGAGTCTGCGCCGGTTATCCGTGAGTCTGGCGGCGACTTCGCTTCGGTCACTGGCGGCACGCGCATCCTTTCGGACTGGCTGGTGGTGCAGTGCAGCGTAAACCCTGGCGAAACGTTTCTCGACCGGATGATTGCGATGGTGGAAGGCGCAACCCGCCGCAAAACGCCTAATGAAATCGCGCTGACTATCCTGCTGGTGGCGCTGACCATTGTCTTTCTGCTGGCGACCGCAACCCTCTATCCCTTTACGGTATGGGGCGGTAACCCGGTGAGCATCACCGTGCTGGTGGCGCTGCTGGTCTGCCTGATCCCGACCACCATTGGCGGCCTGCTGTCCGCCATTGGCGTGGCGGGGATGAGCCGCATGCTGGCGGCTAACGTGATTGCCACCAGCGGGCGTGCCGTGGAAGCGGCAGGGGATGTGGATGTGCTGATGCTCGACAAAACCGGCACCATCACCCTTGGGAACCGGCAGGCCACACAGTTTATGCCTGCGCCGGGCGTGACGGAAGAGCAGCTGGCTGATGCTGCCCAGCTCGCCTCGCTGGCGGATGAAACGCCGGAAGGGCGCAGTATTGTGGTGCTGGCTAAACAGAAATTTAACCTGCGCGAGCGCGATCTCAACAGCATGGGGGCGACCTTTATCCCCTTCTCGGCGCAAACGCGGATGAGCGGCGTCAACGTGCAGAACCGGATGGTGCGTAAAGGGGCGGTGGATGCGGTTCGTCGTCATACAGAGAGCAGCGGCGGCGAATTTCCTTCTGCGGTCAATAAACTGGTGGAAGAGGTGGCTCGTGGCGGGGGAACGCCGCTGGTGGTCAGTGAAGGGGCAAAAGTGCTGGGCGTGGTGGCGCTGAAAGATATCGTTAAGGGCGGCATCAAAGAGCGCTTTGCCGAGCTGCGCAAAATGGGGATCAAAACCATCATGATCACCGGCGACAATCCGCTCACCGCTGCCGCCATCGCTGCCGAGGCAGGGGTGGATGACTTCCTTTCAGAAGCGACACCGGAAGCGAAGCTGGCGCTGATCCGCCAGTACCAGGCTGAGGGCCGACTGGTGGCGATGACCGGAGACGGCACAAATGATGCGCCAGCGCTGGCGCAGGCTGATGTAGCCGTAGCGATGAATTCCGGCACTCAGGCGGCCAAAGAGGCGGGAAATATGGTGGATCTCGATTCAAACCCGACCAAACTGCTGGAAGTTGTGCATATCGGTAAGCAGATGCTGATGACCCGTGGCTCGCTGACTACTTTCAGCATCGCCAACGACGTCGCCAAATATTTTGCCATCATTCCGGCGGCATTTGCCGTGACTTATCCGCAGCTTAACGCCCTGAACATTATGAAGTTGCACTCGCCAGATTCCGCCATTCTCTCGGCGGTTATCTTTAACGCTTTGGTGATTGTGTTTCTGATCCCGCTGGCGCTACGCGGCGTCAGCTATCGTCCGCTGAGTGCCGCCGCGCTACTGCGTCGCAACCTGTGGATTTACGGTGTTGGTGGTCTGCTGGTGCCGTTTGTCGGCATTAAGTTAATCGATATGTTGCTGACCGTGACCGGTTGGTTTTAAGGAGTAGTATCATGAGTCAATTGCGCCCTGCGGTGATTTTACTGCTGTTACTAACGCTCATCACCGGACTGCTTTATCCTTTACTCACCACGCTGCTGGCGCAGTGGTGGTTTCCCGTACAGGCGAACGGTTCTTTGCTGCAAAATGCAGGTAAAGTGCAGGGATCGGCGCTGATTGGACAGAATTTTACCGCCCCTGACTATTTTTGGGGGCGTCCTTCCGCTACCGCCGCCACACCCTATAATCCGGCGGCTTCATCAGGAAGTAACCTGGCTGGCAGCAATCCGGCGCTGGATGAGGCCGTTAAGCAGCGGATAGCCGCCTTACGCCAGGCTAATCCGCAGGCAGACGCGGCGGTGCCGGTCGATCTGGTGACCGCTTCCGGCAGCGGGCTTGACCCGCAAATCTCGCCTGAAGCCGCTTACTGGCAGGCTCCTCGCGTTGCGGCTGCCAGAAAGATGCCTGCCGAAGAGGTGAAGCGACTGATAGAAGAGAACACCTTTGTGCCGTTCCCCGGATTTATTGGCGAGCCAGCCGTGAACGTGCTGAAACTGAACCTGGCGCTGGATGCAGTGCAGTAGCTGATAACAGGAAGTGCTCATGAATGATGAACTGCCGCGCCCCGATCCGGACGCGCTGCTGCTGCAAGCCAGGGAAAGTGGCCGTGGCAAGCTGAAAATTTATTTTGGCGCCTGTGCCGGAGTAGGTAAAACCTGGGCGATGCTCCAGGAGGCGCGTCGGCTGCGTATGCAGGGGCTGGAGGTGCTGGTAGGCGTGGTAGAGACGCATGGCCGCGAGGAGACGGCTGCGCTGCTGGAAGGGTTAACCATACTGCCGCGCCGGGCGACGGGGCAGAACCGCCATCCGGAATTCGATCTGGATGGCGCCCTGGCCCGCCACCCGGCGGTGATCCTGATGGATGAGCTGGCGCACAGCAACGCGCCAGGTTCCCGGCACCCTAAACGCTGGCAGGATATTGACGAACTGCTGGATGCCGGTATGGACGTGATGACCACCATCAACGTGCAGCATCTGGAGAGCCTGAACGACGTGGTTGGCGGCGTCACCGGCATCCGCGTACGGGAAACCGTGCCGGACCCCTTTTTTGATGCGGCCGATGAAGTGGTGCTGGTGGATTTGCCCGCCGACGACCTGCGCCAGCGGCTGAAGGAGGGCAAGGTCTACATTGGCGACCGGGCCGAGCGCGCCATTGAGAATTTCTTCCGCAAGGGCAACCTGTTTGCGCTGCGTGAGCTGGCGCTGCGCCGTACCGCAGATCGCGTTGACGATCAGATGCGGGCCTGGCGAGACAGCCAGGGGCGGGAGAAAGTCTGGCACACGCGCGACGCAATCCTGCTCTGCATTGGCGATAACAGCGGCAGCGAAAAGCTGGTGCGAACGGCTGCCCGCCTCGCCGCCCGACTCGACTGCGTCTGGCATGCGGTGTATGTGGAAACGCCGCGACTGCACCGCCTTTCTGAAGCCAAACGCCGGGGAATTTTGCGCACTCTGCAACTGGCGCAGGATCTTGGGGCAGAGACCGCCACGCTCTCCGACCCGGATGAGGCGAACGCCGTGGTGCGCTATGCCAGGGAAAATAACCTTGGCAAGATCCTGCTCGGCCACCGGCCTGTGCGGCCCTGGCGGCGGCACAGCTTTGCCGAACGGCTGGGTAAACTTGGGCCGGAACTGGATCGGGTGATTGTGGCGCTGGACGATCTTCCTTCTCCTTCCACCACCACGCTCTCTGATGCGCGTCCGTTAAATGAGAAGTGGCGTCTTCCCTTGCGGGGATCGCTTGCTGCACTCCTTTCCTGTGCGCTGGTGACGTTGGCGGGGCGCTGGCTGCTGCCCGGCGTTGACTCCGTTAACCTGGTGATGGTCTACCTGCTGGCCGTGGTAGTGGTGGCGCTGCGCTATGGCCGCTGGCCTTCCGTGGTGGCGACCCTGCTGAATATTGTCGCGTTTGACCTGGTGTTTGTGATGCCTACCGGCACCATTGCGGTCTCTGATGTGCAGTATCTGGTGACGTTTGGCGTGATGCTGGCGGTGGGCGTGATTGTCGGTAATCTTACCGCTGGCGTGCGCTATCAGGCCAGAGTGGCGCGGCACCGTGAACAGCGCGCCCGCCGCCTGTATGAAATGGCGAAAACCCTGAGCCGCGCGCTCAGCCAGCAGGATATTGCTCAGGCCCTGCCGAACGGCCTCGGATTGCAGGCGAGGAGCGAGCTGTTATTGCCGGATGAAAAAGGGGAGCTGGTGGCGGTGGGTGAGTCGCGTCTCAGTACGGTGCCGGACAGAGCGATTGCCCGCTGGAGCTTTGATAAAGGGCAGCCTGCGGGGGCGGGAACCGATACGCTGCCGGGCGTGCCCTGGCAGATCCTGCCGCTGAAAAGCGGCAACCAGACGCTGGGGCTGCTGGTGCTGGAACCGCTCAACCTGCGGCAACTGATGATCCCGGAGCAGCAGCGGCTGGTTGAAACCTTTACGGTGCTGATTGCCAATGCGCTGGAGCGTATCGCTCTCAGCCAGCGTGAAGCGGTGGCTCGCCTGGCTGCCGAGCGTGAACAGCTGCGAAACGCGCTGCTTTCTGCCCTCTCGCACGATCTGCGAACGCCGCTGACGGTGTTGTTCGGTCAGGCGGAAATCCTCACCTTAGATCTGGCCAGTGAAGGCTCGCCCCATGCTGTACAGGCCAGCGCCATGCGGGAGCAGACGCTGAACACCATCCGGCTGGTCAACAATCTGCTGGATATGGCGCGGCTACAGTCAGGCGGGTTCAGCCTGCGTGCCGAATGGATGGCGATTGATGAGCTGATAGGCAGCACCCTGAAAATGATGGCCCCTTCGCTGGGCGCCAGGGAAATTAACCTGTCGCTACCGGATGAGATGCTGCTGATTTACGTCGATGGGCCACTGATGGAAAGGGTGCTGACCAACCTGCTGGAAAACGCGCTGAAATATGCCGGGCCAGAGGCGCAGATTGGCATCCGTGTGGCTTTCTCCCCGGCAGCCTGGCTGACGCTGGAAGTGTGGGACAGCGGGCCGGGCATTCCCCGTGGGCTGGAAACGCAGATTTTTGAGAAGTTTTTACGGGGAGAAAAAGAGTCGGCCATACCTGGCGTGGGGCTTGGTCTGGCCATTTGTCAGGCTGTTGTAACGCTGCACCAGGGCAAGATCCGTGCAGAGAATCGTCCTGAAGGCGGTGCCAGTTTCGTGATTACGCTGCCGATGCAAACACCGCCGGTCATTGAAGAGTATCAGTAGCCCTGGCACGGGCAGGCTGACTCTGAATCGACAGCGTGAAGCGGGCAGGCTAAATATCAAGCGACAGGGTGAAACAGGGTAGGAGAGTGCAGGCGATATCAGGCCGGATGCCGGGTATGGCTGGCTGGAGAAGCCAGGGACAAAAACAAAAAAGGCCGCCCTTGGGCAGCCTCTTCTGGCACTTCCTTATGCAACCATCCTTATTTGTACAGTTCAGCGGTCATGTACACGCCGTTGTCTGCACGTGCGCTGGTGATTTTATAAGAATCAGCGCCGGATGCTTTAGCCTGTGCCGCGATTTGCGCTTCTGCGCTGTCAAGGGTAGAGCCTTGTGCAGAGATGCTCTGGGCAGCGAAGCTACCGAAAGAGACCAGTGACAGGGCAGCAAGAGCGGCAACAGACAATGTTTTGATAGTTTTCATGGTTAAAATCCTTCTTTATGGTTTGCTTGTGAAGAGTGTGTCTCTTCGATGGCAGTGATAATAACCCATGAAACTATTAGCAACTTAACAATAAATGCGATCCAGATCACACTTTTTTTCAGGCTGAGAGGCAGCTGCTGATAAATTTCGCCGCCGAACGCGCGCCCTGTGCGGATATCGTATGGCCTGTGGAGGGGTCAAACTGCGTACTGACGGTCACGCCAGCTGCCGCCAGCGCCTTCGCCGCCGTTTCGCTTTCGCTGAAGGGGATCACGCTGTCCGCCATGCCATGGATAAGGATCACCGGTGTGGATGTCGCCGGGTGATAAGGCGTTGGCGAGGCCAGCCTGCCAGAGAAAGCAACCAGTCCGGCCACCGGCCAGCGTCCGGAGATGACCGCATCCAGGCCCATAATCGACCCTTGCGAAAAGCCCACCAGCACGACTTTATGCAGCTGCTCCTGCATCTGATGCTCTGCAAGGATGGCGTTGAGCTGCTGGTCAAAGGCTTCTCGTGCCGCCTCCACGCGCGCCGGACGATTATCAGGCGTAACGCCAGCCAGGCTGAACCACTGGTAGCCCGGCCCGTGGTCAAACCGGTAAGGGGCGTTGGGGCTGAAGAACGCCACATCGGGCAGGTCGCTGGCCCAGTGAGCGCCGAGACCGGCCAGATCCTCGCCGTTGCTGCCAACGCCATGCAGTAAAATAACCAATCCTTGTGCCATATAAGCCTCATTTCAGGGGAAGAGTCCGTCACCGGCTGCTGTTATCATCATAAGGCTACACGGTTTTTGCGGATTATTACCCCGAGCCTGTCATAAATTGCTCAGTCAGGAATAAATCAGAGCCGTTTCCCGCTGCCGGCATCAAACAGATGTATTTTCTCACTGTTGACAGCCAGTGACAGCGGCTGCTCCGGCCGGACATCAACGCGACCCGTAAACTGGACATGCAGTGGGTAGCCCTGCCAGTCAACGTGCAGCAGGCTCGATTCACCGGTGATTTCCACCAGCCGGACACGGGCCTCCGGCAGCGGCGGTGCCATAACAGGTGCCGATGCAGAAGCAGGATCTGCAACATGAGCAGCGGCTAACAGAAAATCCTGCGCCCTGATCCCTACCAGTACCGGTCGGGTACCCTGCTGAGCCGCCGCTTGATGCCAGTGGGCAGGCAGCGCAAACCACAGTCCGTTGCACCGAACGCCAGGCACGCCTGCACGGCTTTCAGGCAGCCCTTCCAGCAGGTTCATCGGCGGAGAACCAATAAAACGGGCGACAAAGGTATCGACCGGACGATCGTAGATCTCCAGCGGTTTGCCCTGCTGAACGATCACGCCGTCACGCATCACCACAATCTGGTCGGCCAGCGTCATCGCTTCGACCTGGTCGTGGGTGACATAGACCATGGTGGTCTTAAACCGCTGATGCAGCGCTTTGATCTCTGCCCGCAGCTCCATACGCAGCTGGGCATCCAGGTTTGACAGCGGTTCGTCAAACAGAAAAACCTGGGGGTTACGAACCATGGCGCGGCCCATCGCCACCCGCTGACGTTGCCCACCGGAGAGCGCGCGCGGGAAGCGGTTCAGCAGTTTACTGATGCCGAGGATCTCCGCCACGCGGGAAATTTTGCTCTCCTGCTCTTCACGTTTAACCCGCTTCACTTTCATATGAAAACCCAGATTCTCCGCCACGGTGAGGTGGGGATAAAGCGCATAGCTCTGGAACACCATGGCGATATCACGATCCGCAGGATCGAGATCGTTAATCTGTTTGTTATCCAGCAGGATCGATCCCGCCGAGAGGGTATCTAACCCCGCCAGCAGGCGCAGCAGCGTAGATTTCCCACAGCCGGAGGGGCCAACCAGCACGGTAAAGCTGCCGTCGGGAATGGTGAGATCCAGCGGGTGGAGCACCGTTTGTTTAGCGTAACGCTTAGCGACCTTAACCAGTTCAACACGAGCCATAATTCAGTAATTCCCCAAAAAGTGGTGAAGGGCCGTCAGCCTTTACTGCCGCCACTGGCCAGCCCGCTGACAAGGCTTTTTTGCAGCCAGATGGCGATAAACAGCGGCGGTACCGAAGCCAGAATGCCGACGGCGGCAATCAGGCCATCATCGGTCGCACGTCCGGCGGTAAACCCGGCAATGGTCACCGGAAGCGTCTGGGCGCTGATATTGCTGGTGAACAGCAGCGCATAAAAGAACTCATCCCATGCCAGTAGCCAGCCAAACAGCGCCGAAGCCCCCAGCACCGGTTTTGCCAGCGGCAGGGTGATCCGCAGCAGCACCTGCCAGAAACGCAACCCATCCAGCCTTGCGGCCTGCTCGATATCACGCGGGAGCGCATCAAACTGATTTTTCAGCATCCAGGTAAGGAAGGGCAAAATCAGCGAGCAGTAAACCAGCACCAGGCCGAGATGGGTATTCAGCAAACTGAGCTGTTGCAGCACAAAGTAGAGCGGCAGCACAAAGGCTACCGGCGGCACCATATAGATCGCCAGGCTGCCGAACAGCCAGCCGTCGCGGCCAGGATAGCGTGAAAAGCTGAAGGCGGCCGGAATAGCTAACAGCAGGGAGATCAGCGTGGCGCCGCAGGCTACCAGTACGCTGTTACCCAGCGCGTGCAGGAACAGGACGCCCGGCTGGCCCGGTTCCAGCGAGACCAGCGCGGCGTAACGGCTGAAGTCCCACTGACGCGGCAGCCACTCCAGCGGGATGCGGGTCAGGTCGTTATTTGAGCTGACGCTCATCAGAAACAGCCAGAACATCGGCCCCAGAATGCTGGCCGCCACCAGTAACGCGGCCAGATAACGTAGAATAATCCTGATATTACGCTTCATTAATTACGCTCCGGCGTCGCTGGCGATAGAGCATTGCCATATAGAGAGCAATCAGCACGCTGCACATCAGGGTCATCAGAATGGCGTAGGCGGCACCGCTGCCCGCGCGCAGATAGCTGAAGGATTCCTGATAGACAAAGAAGCTGAGCGTTTTGGTACTGTCCACCGGGCCGCCGCGCGTCATCACATAGATGATGTCGAAAATTTTGAAGGCATCGATGGTACGCAGCACCAGCGCCACGCTAAGCGGGCCGACAATGGCAGGAAAGGTAATTGCCCGAAATCGTCTGAAAGCAGAAGCGCCATCCAGCCGCGCGGCTTCAAACAGATCGTCCGGAATGGACTGCATCGCCGCCAGCGTTAAAAGCGTCACCAGCGGATAGTTTTTCCACACGTCGGCCAGCATCACCGCATTCAGCGCAGAGTCAGGCGACCCCAGCCAGCTGCGGTAGCCGTCAATCATCCCCCACTGCGTCAGCAGCGCGTTGATGCTGCCGTAATCAGGGTTGAAGTTGAGCCGCCACATCATGGCGTTAACGATGGTCGGCAGCGCCCAGGGCAAAATCACCAGCACGCGCAGCACGCTGCGACCGTAAAATTTCTGATTCAGCAGCAGCGCGACCAGCACCCCAATAATTCCCTCCAGCAGCACAGAGGCGACGGTGAAATAGAGCGTACGCCAGAGTGAAGCGAGGAAATCGGGATCGGTCAGGGCATAGAGATAATTCTCTATCCCCACATAATTCACCTCGCCGCCGTTGCCGATCAGCGCGGCATCGGTAAAGCTGAGCCAGATAGTACGCAGCAGGGGCCAGGCGGTCAGCAGCCCCATCACGATCAGCATGGGTGCCAGCAGCACCCATGCCTGACGTTGCTCACGTTGTGACAAACTGAGCATCGTTATTCCTTAGTGCAGACGTTGTGCGCTTTTGGTTACCGCTTGCATACCCGCTTCCGGCGTTACCTGACCCTGCAAGACCTGCTGAAGCTGTTGTTGCAGGGTGTTGGAGAGACGGGAGTAGTCGGCAGTAATCGGGCGCATCAGCATCACGTCCAGCGCTGGCTTCGCGGCCGCGATCAGCGGTTCCTGGCCTTTTTGCACGGCCGGGTCATCATAGGAAGATTTCCAGATCGGCAGGCTCAGACGGGCATATTTGTTCTGCACCGGCTGCGAGGTGAGATAGCGGATATACTCCCAGGACTCACTGGGATGGCTGCTGGCCTGCGTCACGCCCAACCCCATAGAGCCATTCATCGCCGCGACTGCGCCCGGCTTCTCGGAAGGTGCCGGGACAATGCCGACGTCACCGGCCACTTTGCTCTGTTTGGGATCGTTAGCCATGTTGTACATGTAGGTCCAGTTCAGGGCAAAGGCGGCATCGCCGTTAGAGAAGACCTTGCGCACATCCTCTTCCAGGTATTCACGGGAATTGGGATTGGTCACGCCTTTATCCAGTGTGGCTTTCATATAATTGACCGCTTTCACCGATCCGGCATCGCTGAAGTTCAGCTTGCCGTTTTGCCAGAACTGGCCGCCAAAGGCAGAGACCAGCGTGGTGTAGTCACATACCAGTGCTTCAGCCTGTGACCAGCTCCAGACCAGCGGATACTTCACAATGCCTTTCTCTTTCAGGATCTGCGACTGCTCCATCACCTGTTGCCAGGTTTCAGGCGGTTTGCTGATCCCTGCTTTGCTCAGCATCGCTTTGTTGTAGTAAAGGTATTTGGTGTCGAGGATCCACGGCATCCCCCACTGTTTGTTATTCCAGCTTACGGTGCTCCAGGCACCCTCAAAGACTTTGGCTTTTTCCTCCGGCGTAATGTTGCTGCTGATATCTTTCAGCATGTTGAATTTGCCAAATTCAGCAGGCCACATGTCGTCAAACAGCACCACATCGTAGCCGTTGCTGCCCGCACCACGCGCCGCGATGATTTTGTCATGCAGCGCTTCGTAGGGAACAAACTCCAGGTTGATGCTGACGTCGGGATGGGCTTTTTCAAAGTCACTGGTCATGGCGCGCACGTCGGTTTCGCTGTAGGCGGCCTGAGACATAAAGAGAGCGTTAATTTCTGTTTTTGCAGAAGCGATCCCGGAGGCGCTGAGAGCCAGCAGGGGAAGTAAATAACTGGTGATACGGGGGGTGAATCGACTCGTCATAAAAACTCTCCAATACGGTAAAGGAAAAGCGATGGGTCGTTATTTTTCACGTTCGGTAAAATGCCTGGCTCTCTGCACATCAGAAAGACCAGGACTTTATTACAGCCACTTTCTTATTTTATTCTTACGGTTAGCGGGTTTCCCTGACTGTTGGCCGATTCGCCGCTCCCGACGCGCCCGCCACGCGTCGGAAGAGAGTTAATGTTGTTATGGCTACGAGGCTTGCCTTAGCGTGGGCAGGATTGCCGCACCCAATGCGCCCGCCGCATCACCCAGAGAAGCGTAAGAAATATGCCGGTTGACGGCATAGCCATCCGCGCGATGAAGCGCCTGGTCAAGACCTGCCTGATAAAGAGGAAGCAGCAGAGCCGCACTTCCGCTTAACAGGGTGATATCGGGGCCGTAAAGCGTCAGCAGAGTATTTAAACCGCGCCCTACCGTCTGGCCATATTTATGCAGAATGGCAGCAACCCGTGCGTTCTCAGCGCTTAGCTCGGTTAATACCAGCACCGTGCGGGCATCCCAGGCCAGGTCAGGGATCTCCGCCAGCAGCGCCCGCTGTAACCAACTGCGCGAGGCCAGCATTTCCCAGCATCCCTGGAGGCCGCAGTAGCACATGACCGGGTCGCCAGAGACCGGAATATGTCCCGCTTCAGGGTGTCTGCCGTCGAAACTGCGCAGCGGCTCGCCTTTATCCAGCAGCGCGACGCCAATGCCGGTGCCCAGCGTGACCATCATCATGCGCTGGCTGCCACGGCCCGCGCCCAGATGGTATTCACCCAGCGCGGCCACTACCGCATCGTTATCAATGGCTACCGGAATTGCCAGCAGCTCGCGCAGTTGGGCCACCAGCGGGTAAAAGGAGAAACAGGCCAGCGTATCGTTGTTTTCAATGATTTCGGTCTGATTATTGACCGGGCCGCTGGCGCCGATGCCGACGCTTGCCAGCGACGATCCTGCTGGCAGCAGGGCACACACCTTGTCTGCCAGCGCTTTGGCGCGCAGCCCCTGGGGCTGCGTGGCAAACCAGGCTGTTGGGATCGTTTCTGACACCACTTCCTTTTCACCCTCCAGCAACACAATGCGGGTGCCGGTGCCACCCATATCAATACCAGCGCGAAGAGGAAGCCTGTTTGTTGTCATATTTTTACCGTGATCTTTTTGCCGTAGAGGAATTCCCCTGGCACCATGCCATTACCTCTGGCCAGCGTAACGGTAAGATGCTGAACCCAGAGCATAGCGCAGAGCAGGCGGGTCAGCGGAGTGTCCCCTGGCGCTTCCCACCGCTGGCTGTTGGCGTAAGCCTGTGGCCCTACGGTAACCACTTCCGTGCCATTCTTCTCTAAGTCGGCTGCCAGCGTTTGCAGCGTGGCATCGCCGCCATCGCCGAACAGCAGGGCCAGCATACCTTCCCCAGAGGTTTCCATCGGGCCATGACGGAATTCGCCACCAACAAAGCCTTCCGCACTCACTTTCGACGCTTCTTTGATGATCAGCGCACCCGTTAAGGCTGTCGCGGCATCCGCGCCCATGCCAATCAGCGCCACACGAGGTTTTGCATGGCTGAATAAACGGTCGGTAACGATTTGCACCGGCGAACGATTCTGAATAATTTCCGCCACTTTCGGTAGCACCGCACGGACATCCTCTAAAAGCGGTTGTTCGTCGCGCCCGGTCAGGGCGTAAAGCGTGCGGTAGCTGGCAACCAGGGTATTGAGATAACTTTTGGCGCTGACAGTAGCCTCTTCGCCACTTTTTAACTCCACCACAATGTCTGCTTTTTTAGCCAGCACGCTCTGGGGATCGTTAGTTACGCCAATCAGCGTTTTAGCTGCCGGCAGGGTTTCCAGCACCGCCACCACTTCACCGCTCATACCGGACTGAGAAGTGATCCATAAAAGCGTCCCCGGCGTGATCAGGTCAGGCATATCAAGTAAGCGGCCCGCATCTGTACGCCATACCGGGAACCCTGAGGCGATCAGCTCCCGCTCGATGGGGATCAGCGCGTAATCGGACGATCCCATTCCCGTCAGTACGATACGATCGTACTGACCGAGATCCAGCGAGCGCAGTTCGCCCGGCAGGGCGTAGTTAAGCTGGTCTGTCAGGGCATTAACCTGCTGCCCCAGCTCTTTTTCATAGTCGCTAACGTACAGTGCCGACATAGGCCTCTTCTCTTAGAAATGAATAATCCTGATGACTTTAAACATATCTGCACGAATTCGTGCGGTCAAGCTGCTAATTTGTGCAATTTGATTAATTTTACCGCGTGTGACAGGGTTCTCAGGTGACAGATTGCACGTTGTAAGCCAATATATGCATGAAAGTGTGCAAAAGAGAAAAAAGGAGCAGGGATGACAGCGGCACAACGCAGAGCACAGATTGTTGAAATGATTGCCGAACGTGGCTACCTGAATGCGGGCGAGCTTTCAGAAATTTTTGGCGTGGACAGCTCAACCATACGCCGGGATCTCTCCCTGCTGCAAAAAACCGGCAAGGTAATGCGCACGCACGGCGGATTATTACCGGTTGAATCAGAAAACGGTCGGGATACCCCCTTCAACGAGCGGCTGCTGATGAACGCCACGGCGAAAACGGCCATTGCCCGGTATGCTGCCAGCCTGGTGCAGGATGGACAATCGCTGATCCTCGATAACGGTTCTTCAGTCTATGCGCTGGCACTGGCGCTCAGAGAGAAGAAAAACCTGACGGTCGTGACCAACGATATTTATACGGCGATGGCGCTTGGTAGCCATCCCGGCATTACCGTGCATGTGGCTGGCGGACTGATGCTGGAGAGCGTCTATACGCTGGTAGGGCAGGAGACGGTGGATAAAATCAACAGCATCCACGTTGACTGGGCGTTTCTCGGCTCTGAAGGCGTGCATTTTGACAGCGGCATCACCAACATCAATACGATTGAAATTCCGGTTAAGCAGGCGATGATCCGTGCGGCGGAGAACACCGTAGTGCTGGCCGACAGTTCCAAAATTGGCTATCGCGCGCTGGCGCCTGTCTGTGCGTTAAGCGATGTCAGCCAGATTATCACCGAAGCGTCGCCCACCCTGAAACAGCGGGCAAAGTACGGCTCCCGCCTGGTGGTGGTGCCGATGGAAGAGGCGTGACTTTTCCCAGGCGTGGCGCCTGTTAAAAGGCACTCAGTGCCGCAAATTACCCCGGATATGCACTAAAATCAGTTCTTTTAGCCGTAAAAGTGAGCCTGTAATGCTGTTTCGCCGCTTTGAGAAACTGATCGATATTTTCCAGGAGGCGCCCAGCGCCACGCCGCCCGACAGCGTCTGGGCCTTCTACCTTTACTACCTTCGCCAGGTGTGGCAAAGCTTTGCCATGCTGCTGGTGGTGGGGCTGATTGGCTCGTTAATTGAGGTGGCGCTGTTTCGCTATCTCAGCACCATCATCGATATGGTTAACAGCACGCCCGCTGCCACCTTTTTCAGCGATCATTCCACTGAATTAATCTGGATGGTGGTGGTGGCGCTGGTGCTGAGGCCGATCTTTATCGGCCTGCACGATCTGCTGGTCCACCAGACCATCAACCCCGGCATGACCAGTATGATCCGCTGGCAAAATCACAATTACGTGCTGCGCCAGAGCCTGAACTTCTTCCAGAATGATTTCGCCGGACGCATCGCCCAGCGCATTATGCAAACCGGTAACGCTCTGCGGGATTCTGCGGTGCAGGCGGTAGATGCCCTCTGGCACGTGCTGATTTATGCGATCACCGCGCTGGTACTGTTTGCGGAAGCGGACTGGCGGCTGATGGTGCCGCTGCTGATCTGGATTGCTGGCTATATCCTCAGCCTGCGTTATTTTGTGCCGCGCGTAAAATCCCGGTCGGTGGCTTCCAGCGATGCCCGCTCAAAACTCATGGGCACCATTGTGGATGGTTACACCAATATCACCACCCTCAAACTGTTTGCACACAGCGATCTGGAACGCGCATACGCCCGTGAAGCCATTGGTGACCAGACCGAGAAAACCCGCCAGCAGGGCAGGATGGTAACCAATATGGACGTGGTGGTTACCACGCTGAATGGTCTGCTGATTGTCAGCACTACCGGCCTGGCATTATGGCTCTGGACACACTCATTAATCAGCGTGGGGGCGATTGCCCTGGCTACCGGACTGGTGATCCGTATCGTCAATATGTCCGGCTGGATCATGTGGGTGGTTAACGGCATTTTCGAGAACATCGGTATGGTGCAGGATGGCTTGCAGACAATAGCTCAGCCCGTCAGCGTCACGGATAAACCCAAAGCGCCAGCGCTTAAGGTACACAGTGGTGAGATCCGTTACGACCACGTTAATTTTAACTACGGTGGCGATCGTCGGGTAATTGATGACCTGCAACTCACCATTCGGCCAGGCGAGAAAATTGGTCTGATTGGCCCTTCAGGGGCAGGGAAGTCCACGCTGGTCAACCTGCTGCTGCGTTTATACGACCTGGACGGCGGGCGAATCGTGATTGACGGACAGGACATTTCGCGGGTCAGCCAGGAAAGCCTGCGCGCGCAGATTGGCATGATTACTCAGGATACTTCTCTGCTGCATCGCTCCATCCGCGACAACCTGCTCTATGGTCGCCCTCACGCCACAGAAGCGCAGCTTGAACGCGCTATTCATCAGGCCAAAGCTGACGAGTTTATTCCTTTGCTTTCAGATCCGCAGGGCCGTTACGGGCTGGATGCACACGTGGGTGAGCGCGGGGTTAAACTTTCCGGCGGGCAGCGTCAGCGCATCGCCATCGCCAGGGTGCTGCTGAAAGATGCGCCGATCCTGATTATGGATGAAGCCACGTCGGCGCTGGACTCCGAAGTGGAAGCGGCTATTCAGGAGAGTCTGGAAACGCTAATGGGCGGTAAAACGGTTATCGCCATCGCGCACCGTCTGTCGACCATTGCCAAAATGGACCGCCTGGTGGTACTGGAAAAAGGCCGCATTGCCGAGATGGGCAGCCACCGCGAACTGCTGGAGAAAGGGGGATTATATGCCCGTCTCTGGGCGCACCAGACCGGCGGCTTTGTGGGCGAGGATTAATCAGAATGGCCATGCTGATGCAGGGCCATTGCTGGCGACAAGGGGCTTTACCTCAGCGCTACGAATAGTTTTGTCTGCGCGGCTCTCACGCGCAGCCGCTTACTCTGCCCGATATTTTCAGTTCACTTCCGTCTGGCGACGATAAGGTAAGGCTTCACGTGCCTCTTCTGCCCAGGCCCTGACTCCGGCACGTTCCTGTTGCAGAAAATCCGCTACGGCTTCATGCAGCCCCTGATGGCGGAGGTAGTGCCAGGATTCGGTGATCACCGGTTCAAAGCCGCGGATCAACTTATGCTCCCCTTGCGCTCCGGCATCAAACCGCTGGAGGCCCTGCGAAATGGCATAATCCATACCCTGGTAAAAACAGGTTTCAAAATGCAGGCGATTAAATTCTTCCAGACAGCCCCAGTAGCGGCCATACAGCGTGGTCCCGTCGAGCAGGCTGAAAGCCATTGCTGCTGCCAGCCCGTTTTGCGTGGCGAAAACAACCCGAATGGCCTGCGGCATTCTCTCTGCCAGCAGACTGAAAAAGGCCCGTGTCAGATAGGGCCGCTGGCCGCGCACCGCGTAGGTGTTTGCATAGCAGGCATAGACAAAGTCCCAGTGGGATTCGCTGAGCTGGCTACCCGTCAGCCACTCAAACTCAAACCCCTGGCTGGCAACCAGCTCCCGCTCTTTGCGGATCTGCTTGCGCTTGCGCGACATCAGCGTGTCCAGGAAGTCCTGAAAATCGCGGTAGCCGGGATTGTGCCAGTGGTACTGACAGCCAAGCCGGGGAAGCCACTGCGCCTTTTCTGCCAGCAGCTCGCGCGTTTGCCTGTTGCCGAAATTGATATGCGCGCTGTGCAACTGACGCTGGCGCAAAAAGTCGGGTATGGCTTCCAGCAGCTGGCGGCCCGCTTCGGCCTCTCCCAGCAGCCTGGCGCCGGTAACCGGACTGAAGGGCACGGCAGCAAGCCACTTAGGGTAGTAAGGTAAACCGGCGCGCTCGCAGGCCTCTGCCCAGGCGTGATCGAAAACGTATTCCCCTCTGGAGTGCGATTTGCGGTAGCCGGGCAGCGCCGCCCGCACTTCCCCCTTTTCTCTCCACAGCAGATGTTCAGGCTGCCAGCCGCTGCCTTTGCCCAGACAGCCGCTCTCTTCCAGAGTGCTGAGAAAGGCATGGCTGATAAACGGCTGGTCGTCTGGCGTCAGGGCATCCCACTGACTGGCGGGAAAATCGGCCAGCTGCGTCAGAAGGGTAAGAGACATAAAAGCACTCCGTGGAGATTGTACGTACGGGAGTCCGTACCGGAAGCCCTAAGGTGAAGGTTTTCAGCGCGAAGATCAACGGCTGATAACGCCATCGCACGCGGCGCTAAACCCGTGCGATGGCAGGACGCTTAGCGTACGCCATCCGTCAGCGTATAACGCTGACTCTCCTCTGGCGTTTCACCGCCTACGCGGACAATTGGCCCCATAATAAACAGGAAGCAGATCGCCGCGACGATGCAATGCGCGCCAACAAAGATCAGCCCCACGCTGTAGCTACCGGTAAGCGCAACCAGATAACCAAACATAACAGGCGTGACGATGCCGGCAATGTTGCCCACGCAGTTAAAGATAGCGCCCGCCAGGCCAACGGCCTCCTTCGGCGCGGTATCACTGATGATCGCCCAGGTGCCCGCACCCGCCGCAATGCCTTTGCCATAGAAAGCAAAAGACATAATGGCAATCACCCAGAAATTGCTGTTGGCACCGGCAGCAGCTATCAGCGTGGCGGCCATCAGCATACCGACGATATAGGGCGTTTTACGCGCCCAGGAGACCGACCAGCCGGTGCGGATCAGGTAGTCGGAGATAATGCCGCCCGAAATCCCTCCCGCAAAACCAAACAGCGCAGGTGCAATGGTGGCAAAGCCGGCATGAAGAATATCCATCCCCCGCGCCTGCACCAGATAGATAGGGAACCAGGTAATAAAGAAATAGCTCAGCGCGATAGTGCAATATTGCCCGATATAAGCGCACCAGAGCATCCGGTTGGTGAGTAACTTAAGGAAGGTTGCCCGTGAAACCCGGTTTTTATCTTTTCTCGCCTCGGTGGAATCGATATCAATCAGCCCACCGCCCTCAACAATATAGTTCAGCTCCTGTGGAGAGACGCGAGGGTGCAGACGTGGCTCTTTCATATACCAGAGCCAGGCAAAGAGGGCGGCCAGACCGATGGCGCCCAGCACAAAAAAGGGCCAGGGCCAGCCGAACTCAGAAACCAGCCAGCCGGAAAGCGGAGAGAAAATGGCAACGGCAAAATATTGTGAAGAGGCGAAAAGGGAGGAGGCGCGGCCCCGCTCAGCTTTGGGAAACCACATAATGGCCACGCGGGCATTTGCCGGGAAGCTGGGTGCTTCAATCAGCCCCAGGGCAAAGCGCAGGCTGAACATGATAATTAAGGCACTGGTGAGGCCATTGGCAAATTCCCCCACAAAGCCCATCGCCAGCGTGGAGAGGGACCATAACACCAGGGTGACGCCATACACCTTTTTAGTGCCGAAGCGGTCCAGAAATAAGCCGCCGGGGATCTGTCCAATCACATAGGCCCAGCTAAAGGCGGAGAGCACAAACCCCAACTGAATGGGCGAGAGGCCGAATTCATCTTTAATCGCCCCGCCCGCTATCGACAGAATAGATCTGTCCGCATAGGCAATAACCGACAGGAATAATATCAACATTAATATCCAGACGCGGACATGCGACCCATTTTTAACCGTCATAGTGATGACCCTTTTATTTATTATCGCCGGGGCAGATGAAGTGATTCAGGCCTTAGCATTAGCCGGTTATTCAGGCGGGCAGGAGAGTGTAGGGTGCCTCTGCTAATGCGTGTTCAGTCAACTATAGGAGTGCCCTGGCGGGCTGGTCATTGGGCTTATGTCGAAATAAGCGCGGAAATTCAGGGTATAAATCAGCCAGAGTCACAGCCTGGCATGAGGCGGTTCACATTCCTGCAACTGTCGGGATGGCGCGCAAAAAGGCTTTGCAGGAATGTGCTCTCTGTCGAGGATTCTCTTACCAGACTTATCTATGGCAGGCGCTGATCCGCTCAGGGATCCATCATGCTGGGGCCGGTCTCTTTAAGGAAATTATAAAACCAGGTTTTAGCGGTGATATCGCCAATTTCGGTGTGCGCATAGACAAAAACCTCTTGGTTGGGTACCTGAAACGGCAGCTCAAGCAGGCGACCATTGCCGCGGCGCAGGTAGATTTTGGCGGCCAGCGAGGGAAGGGTAACCAGCAGTTCACTGGAGGCGATAAGTTCGCCTAACGCCGCAAAATGGGGGACTTCCAGCGCGATGTCCCGCTCCAGACCATACTCTTTCAGCCGATCTTCCACGCTGTGATGACCGCTGGTGGCAGCGACAATGATGTGCTGCTCCTGCATATATTCATCCAGCGAGAGGGTTGCGCCAATCCGGGGATGGTTGCTGTTCAGCAGGCAGACGTAGCGCTCGTATAAAATCAGCTCACGCTGCGCGGAAGAGACGGTCTCATTACGGTTGCAGATAGCGGCATCAATCTTGCCGGTCAGCAGCCAGTCGTTGAGTCTCAGCGTATCTACCGCAATTACCTCCAGCTGGATCGAGGGCGCGACGGCGCGCAGCGCAGCAACCAGCCTGGGCAATATCAACAGCTCGCCTAAATCTGAAAGCGCCAGGCGGAATTTATGCCGTGAGGTCGCAGGGATAAAGGTTTGCGTGTCGGCCACGGCTTTTTCAATGCCGGTCAGCGATTTTTTAAAGACTTTATAGAGCTGGACGGCCGTTGGCGTAGGTTCCATACCGGTACGGCTGCGCTTGAAAAGCTCATCATTGGTAGCATTTCTCAGGCGGGATAACGCATAGCTGGCGGAAGGCTGGGTAATAAACAGCCGTTCCGCGGCACCGCTTACGCTGCGTGTTTCATAGATAGCCGTAAAGACGCGAACAAGGTTAAGATCCATCATAATAATGGCCTATAGAGGTTATCTATTAAGGGAGATTTAAAATATCTATTTGAACTATTTTATTCTTCTTTATAACATTCGCACCATCTTCTTTTGATATGTTGCAGTATTTTTTGCATATCTCTAGTTTTTCCAATAAAAAACATAAACTTATAAAATTCATCGCGCATGTGGCGACGGCTTCGTGCAGGCTGTTGTCAGGGGAGAAGAGAAGTGAAAGGCGAAATCGTAGAGGTTATTATCGACTGGATTGAACAACATCTGGACGATGGATTAAATATTGAAGCGGTAGCGGCACGTTCAGGTTACTCAAAATGGCACCTGCAACGCGCTTTCAAAGAGAAGAAAGGCATGACGCTTGGCACCTTTATCCGTTGCCGCAGGCTGGATGAAGCGGCAAAAAGCCTGGTCAGCTCCCATAAAACCATTATGACCATTTCGATGGATCTCGGTTTTTCCTCTCAGCAATGTTTTCAGCGCGTCTTTAAAAAGCATTTTAACGTTACGCCAAGAGATTACCGCAACCAGCATCGTGAATGGCACTGATCCAGGCCAACCCTTTTCCTTTATAAATTGATATATCCATGAAAAAACAGACATTGTTGCTTATTACTCTGGTGATGAGCAGCCCGGTTTTTGCCGCTACCGCTGCGCTGCATGCGCCCGTTAAGATTATCCCGTGCGATCCTGGCAGCTGCTTTACTGAAACCGGATCGGGCTATGACCTGACTCAGGGGGTAGCCGGTTACGATCGTCAGGTTCAGCGGGTCATGAAGCAGGTTAATGAAGTCGGATCGGCTAACGCTGTGAATTTATCGGCACGGAGCCGCTAACGTAAAATCTCTTAAATTCAGGCCGGCCCTGCTGGCGTATTGCCATACTTCCTAAGTTATACTGTCGTTCGTGTTGAATTGCTTACGGAAAGCTATGGAACGTTTTGCTGAAAATCTCATTTATGCTTCTCGCTGGCTGCTGGCACCCATCTATATCGGGCTTTCTTTAGGGCTGCTGGCGCTGGCGATTAAGTTCTTCCAGGAAGTTTTTCACCTGCTGCCTGACGTGCTGGCCATGGCGGAGAACGATCTGGTACTGGTTTTACTGTCGATGATCGACCTGACGCTGGTGGGTGGGCTGTTGGTGATGGTGATGCTCTCTGGCTACGAGAACTTTGTCTCAAAGCTCGATATTGACGACCATAAAGAAAAGCTCAGCTGGCTGGGCAAAATGGACTCCGGCTCGCTGAAAAATAAAGTGGCCGCCTCAATTGTCGCTATCTCTTCCATCCACCTGCTTCGGGTGTTTATGGATGCTAAAAATATCCCTGATAATAAACTGATGTGGTATGTGATCATTCACCTGACGTTTGTGCTCTCCGCCTTTGTTATGGGCTATCTCGACAGCCTGTCACGCAAAGATAAAGCCAACAGCCACTGATCCCTCTCTGCCCGGCTGACACGGGCAGAGGACTTATTTTTTCGGTCAGATCACATTTTTGCTTGCATCCGACCGGCCAGATCGCATAAAAAGCGGTGAAGAGCCGTTACCTCATGCCGATATAAACAGAGATTCCCGATAACACTCCTTTTCCATCCGGTGAAATGGCGATTGTCGCTTTTTTGCTGGCACCTTCATTGCATGAGTTTTTCACAGAACGTAATGGGTCTCTGTTTATTGAGGACGGATATGCCAGATGATTAGTCGTCGTCGGTTGATACTGGGCACCGGCGCCACTTTACTTGCCATGACCACCGGAAAACTGTTTGCCAGAGAAGACATTATTCCGCTCTGGCAGGAGGACCCACCGGGCGGCGGTGGACCGAGCGGAAACCTGCGGGTTTCTGCCAATGGCTCATGGTCGAATATTGTCAGCCCGGCAATCCAGCGTTTCCAGCCGGAAAACCCTAACGGGTCGGCCGTGCTGATTGCGGCGGGTGGCGGCTATCGCTGGATTGGCATGGGCGGCGAAGCCTGGCCCGTCGCGCGCTGGCTGAACGCCCGTGGTTATACGGCCTATGTCCTCAGCTATCGTCTGCCGCACGAGAAGTGGCATGCCGCAAGTCTGGCGCCGCTACAGGACGCGCAGCGTGCTATCCGTCTGGTTCGCTCAATGGAAAGAAAGGTGCATCTGCTGGGCTTCTCGGCGGGTGGTCACCTCTTTGGTATGGCGGCTGCCCGTCCAGATTTTGTGACTTATGAACCTCAGGATGCGCTGGATCAGGTGGTTCCTGTGGCTGACAGCGTCGGGCTAATCTATCCCGTGATCACGCTGGAGGCTCCCTATACACATACCATGACGCACCAGCAGCTGGTCGGGAAAAATGCCTCTGCGAATCAGGAGGCGAACTGGTCAGTAGAAAATTACGTGACCCGGCACTTCCCGCCAACGTTTCTTGCTCAGGCGGAAGACGATCCGATTTCCAATCCTCACAACACAGTGATCATGCATGATACCTGCCGCAGAATGGGCGTGCCGGTGGAGCAGATCAACATCACCCGTGGCGGACATGGCTTCGGGTTAGGCAAAGCGGGCACGCCAGCCGCCCTGTGGGATGAAGCCTACGCCATCTGGCTGGATGCCCGCAGATAACGCCGCAACGCGCCTCTTTCCCCCGCCATAGTCAGGAATTTTTGATAACTTGTTAAAGGTTTTTTATCAAGTTATGCCACTGATCCTGCTCGCTATTTGCCGTTTCCACTCTGTCAAAAATTTCTCAACAAGTTGCCAAATTCTTTCCGCTATCAGCCCGGTATGGCCTGCCGTATTGTGAGTTCCAACAGCACAACGCAACGACATTACGTCACCCACACTACGCTTTGAGAGGATTTTAAAATGTCTACACTCGACCTGCTTGACCCACAGAACTCCACGCTGATTTTCATCGACCATCAGCCGCAGATGTCTTTCGGCGTAGCCAACATCGACCGCCAGCAGCTTAAAAATAACACCGTGGCCCTGGCCAAAGCGGGCAAAGTTTTTAACGTGCCGGTGATTTACACCTCGGTAGAAACAGAGAGTTTCAGCGGTTTTATCTGGCCCGAACTGCTGGCGGTGCACCCTCAGGTGAAGCCGATTGAACGCACCTCCATGAACTCATGGGAAGACGCGGCTTTTGTTGAAGCAGTAAAAGCGACCGGCCGCAAAAAGCTGATTATCTCTGCACTCTGGACGGAAGTTTGTCTGACCTTCCCGGCGCTGATGGCGCTGAAAGAGGGCTTTGAAGTCTATGTGGTAACGGATACTTCCGGCGGCACCAGCGTGGATGCGCATGAGCGTTCTGTTGACCGCATGGTACAGGCTGGTGCAGTGCCGGTGACCTGGCAGCAGGTCTTGCTGGAGTACCAGCGTGACTGGTCGCGTAAAGAGACCTACGATGCGGTGATGGATCTGGTGCGCGAACACAGCGGTGCCTACGGCATGGGTGTGGATTATGCCTACACCATGGTGCATAACGCGCCCGCCCGTCTGAAATAGGGCCAGAGCAGGCCGTCTGACGTTTGGCGGCCAGGCTCATATTGCGGAAAGGCATCACTCTCTGCTGCCCATCCTGGCGCGGCCAGTGAGGGATAAAACGGGGGAACCTGCCCTTGTCGGGAGAGATAGCGGGTTCGCTGCGTTAGTCGGTGCAGTAAACGCTGCTCAGCCCGTCAAAATGTTGCAGATTCTCCCGCCACCACAGGGCAGCATTGCCGGTGGCGTTTTCATTCCACGCCAGGTAAGCCCTGTCGCGTCGCGTTTCACTCTCCAGCCTGCGTTCCACCAGCATACCGCTGGCGAGGTGGGGTTCAGCCAGGTAGCGAGGCAGATAGCCGCATCCCAGTCCGGCGAGCTGGGCCTGCACCTTTGCACCGAAATCATGCACGCTGAGGATCTTCTGCTCATCCAGCACGCGTAAATCCGTCCCGGCTGTGTGTCGGGAAGTATCGCGCACCACGACCGCACGGTACTGACGAACCTGATCGCGCAGTAACGGCTCGGGCAGCTTTGCCAGGGGGTGCTCAGGCGCAACGGCAAAGAGATATTCCAGCCAGCCAATCGGCACGCAGTCGATACCGCTGCGGGTAGCTGGTTCCTGCACGGCACCAAACACGATATCCGCATCGCCATAGCTCAGCGCTTCCCAGCAGCCTGCCAGCACGTCCTGGCGAAACAGCAGCTGCGTATGCTGGTGCTCCTGATAAAAGCGATCCACCAGCGGCGTCAGCAGCGCAAACGGCACCGAGGCGTCCACGCTTATCGTGAGTTTGCTCTCCCAGCCGCTTTCCACATACTGTGCCTGCTGCTCAAGCTCACTGACCGCGCGTAATAACACCCGCCCTTTTTCCAGCATCAGTCGCCCTGTGGGCGTGAAGGTGGCCCGGTGACCAGAGCGATCTAACAGTTTGATATTGAGATCGCTCTCCATCTTCTGCACGGTATAGCTCAGGGCAGAAGCGGTTTTAAACAGCCTGGCGGCGGCAGCGGCGAAGGTGCCATGGCGATCGAGGGCATCCAGAATCAGCAGCGCTTCAAGGTTCAGTCTCATGGCCTTTATCAATCCCAAAATTTGTTGAACAACAACCCAAAATCTTTCCGTTATCAACCACCGGTGCTATTTCGTATTGTTTCCCTACGCAACGCAACCCCTAAATGGCCGGCGCGAAGGAATTCAGCCCTCTTCCCTGGCCCGGCGGATTTCAGTGAAGGAGATAACGGTGGATTACCCTCATCAACCCGAGCATGTCACCCTGGTGATCACGCACAGCGTGCTGGCAGATAAACAGCAAGAGTATGAGCGCTGGCTGGAGGCTATTATGCCGGAAGCCGCGCTCTCCCTCGGCCATCTTGGGGTGAACGTGCTTCGTCCGGTACATGGCGAAATGACCTATACGGTGCTGATCCGTTTCGATAACCTGGTGAATCTTTATCACTGGATAAAATCGGATCGGCGCAAAGCCAGGATAGCAGAGCTGGCCCCGCTGCTCAGCGCTCAGGAGCATATTGAACTGCGTCCCGGTGCGGCATTCTGGTTTACGCCGACGAGCGCTGCTCATCCTGCTCCGGCGCGGTGGAAGCAGTTTCTGGTAACGCTGGCGGTGATTTACCCTTCCACCAACCTGGTTCCCTGGTTCTGGGGGCTGCTCCTGCCTGCCGCGAAAGGAACGCACTGGGGTCATCTTCTTAACGATGCTTCAGTGGTGGCTTTGGTGGTCTTTTTGTGGATGCCGACAGTGACGCGTCTGCTTAAAAACTGGCTCAGCCCTCAACGGTAATATATCGCCACGGGCTGGCCCCGGATCTGCTCAATAGTGACTTCAGTATCGAAAATATCGCCGAGCACCGCAGAGGTCATGATCGCCTGCGGCGTGCCGCGATAAAGGATCCGGCCCTGTTTCATCGCAATAATATGGTCTGAATAGGCCGAGGCAAAATTGATATCGTGGATCACCAGAACGATGGTTTTCTTCAGCTCATCCACAGCACGTCTGAGCTGTTTCATCATCGCCACGCTGTGCCGGATATCCAGATTATTTAACGGCTCATCCAGCAGCACATATTGGGTATTCTGACAGAGCACCATCGCGACATACGCCCGCTGCCGCTGTCCACCAGAGAGTTCATCAAGATAGCGTGCCTTCAGCGGCATCAGATCCAGAAAGAGTAAGGCGGCGTCAATATGCTCACGATCCTCTTGCGTCAGCCGTCCCTGCGACCAGGGATAGCGTCCAAAGCTCACCAGGTCATACAGGGTCAGACGGCCGGTAAAATGATTCTCCTGGCGAAGAACAGAGAGCACCTTTGCCAGCTGCCTGCCTGAGGTGCGCTGCACATCCAGACCCTTTACCGAAACGCTACCCGCCTCCGGCAGAAGCAAACGGCTCATCACTGCCAGCAGCGTTGATTTCCCTGCGCCATTTGCGCCAATAATTGAAGTCAGCCCGCCCTCCGGCAGAGATTCACTGATAGTGTCCAGCACCGTAGTTTGCTGATATTTTTTTACGACACCGTTTATTTCGATCACTTGGTTGTCTTCCTGATCAACAGATAAAGGAACAGCGCGCCGCCAGCGAACTCAATGACCACAGAGAGCGTGCCCGCCCTGTTCAGCAGACGCTCCAGCACCAGCTGACCGCCGACAAGCGTGATGATACCTGTCAGGATCACGCCAGGCAGAAGATACTGGTGACGGTGCGAACCGATAATCTGGTAACTGAGGTTTGCCACCAGCAGCCCCAGAAACGTCAGCGGCCCCACCAGCACGGTGGAGACTGCCACCAGCAGGGAAACCAGCAGCAGCACGGTCATCACCTTTTGCTGATAAGCCACGCCAAGATTAACAGCCGCCTCCCGACCCAGCGCCAGCACATCCAGCAGATGCCGCATACGCCAGATAACCACGGCGGCCAGCAGCACAATTACCGCAGAGAGAGCAATAATTTCCGGCGCGGCGCGGGTAAAGGTGGCAAACACCCGCCCCTGCAACACCGCAAATTCACCCGGTGCCAGCAGACGTTGCATCAGGCCAGAGAGGCTGCGGAACAGCGTGCCAAACACCAGGCCCACCAGCAAAACCTTATGTAAATCAACACCTCTTCCAGCCAGCAGCCAGCGGTAGAGCATCACTGAAAACAGCAGCAGCAGCGACGTTTCACAAAGAAATTTACCAACGGTTCCCAGCACCCTGAAGCCATCCGCATCGATAAAAAAGATCAGTGCGGTCTGAATCAGGATAAACAGCGCTTCCAGGCCCATAATGGAGGGCGTCAGGATGCGATTACTGGTGATGGTCTGGAACAACAGCGTGCCGGTGCCAGCCGCGAAGGCTACCAGCAGCATGGTGGCCAGAATCAGGCCACGGTGAACAAGGATATAGCGCAGATTGCCGTGCAGATTCACCGTCATAAACAGCACTATCGCCGCAAGCGCCAGGGCGCCAAGCAGCAGCAGACGTTGTTGGGGAGAAGGCTTCCTGGTTGCGGGCAACGGCGCGGATAAAGAGGTATCAGCCTGCATGTTGCGGCCTCATTGTCAGCAGCCAGAGAAACACCAGCGCCCCGATCACGCCAAGAATGACGCTGACCGGCATCTCGAACGGCCAGACAATCAGCCGCCCGACGATGTCGCACAGCACCACCAGCCCGCCGCCGCATAAGGCGACCCAGGGCAGGGTTCTGCGCAGGTTATCGCCCATCGCCAGGCTGATAATATTGGGCACAATCAGCCCGATGAACGGCAGCACGCCAATCACCACCACCACTACGCCGCTGATGACAGAAACAATCGCCATGCCGGTCAGCAAAATAGAGTGATAGTTCAGGCCAACGTTGACGGAAAACTCCCGTCCCATTCCTGCCACGGTGAACCTGTCGGCAATCAGCATCGCGACCAGGGTCAGTGCGCCAACCAGCCAGAGAAGTTCATAACGCCCCTGAAGCACGCCGGAGAAATCACCCGACTCCCAGCCACCCAGCGATTGCAGAAGGTCAGACTCCATCGCCAGGAAGGTGGTTACCGAACTGAAAATGGCACCAAGCATGATGCCGGTCAGCGGCACCATCAGCGGGGTTTTGATACGCATCCGTTGCAGCAGCGTCATAAACAACGCCGTTCCGCCCATGGCAAACAGCACCGCAATCACCATTTTTGTCAGCACGGAGGCGGCGGGATCCACGATCATCACCAGCAGCAGGCCCAGACTGGCCGACTGCGTAGTGCCCGCTATTGAGGGTTCCACAAAGCGGTTCTGCGTCAGCATCTGCATAATCAGCCCCGCCACGCTCATCGCGCTGCCTGCCAGCAGCAGCGCCAGCGTGCGGGGTACGCGGCTGAGCAGAAAGATGTCGCGCATATCTTCATCGTGCCAGATCCCGCTCCAGCTCATCGGGCCTGCGCCCACCAACAGGCTCCAGGCCATCAGGCCCAGCAGGGCTGCCAGCCCGGCCACAAAAGTCAGGTTTTTCATCTGTGGAAAAGGCCTTGCGTTAATCCAGCGCGGTACTGATAGTCTCCATCAGCTGGCTGTAGCTTTGCAGACCGCCAGCGATATAGAGCGAAGCAGAGTCAAGGTAGACAATATGCTGATGCTGCCATGCGTTGGTTTTGCGGATCAGCGGGTTATCCAGCACCTGCTGTGCAGACTGCCCCTCTTTGCGGCCAATGGCGTTATCGCGATCCAGCACAAAAAGCCATTCAGGATTGGTTTGCAGGATAAACTCCGGGGAGACGACGTTACCGTGGCGGCCGGTTTGCCTGAAGCTGGTAGCAGGCGCAAACCCTAAAGCGTCATAGATAAAGCCAAAGCGGGAACCGGGCGTATAGGCCGACATTTTCCCGCCGTTGATCATAATAACCATGGCAGTGCCCGCCTGCGCAGACTTCGCTTTGATAGCGGCAATCTTCGCATCAAAGTCTGCCAGCAGCGTTTTTGCCTGCTCCTGCTTACCAAAAATGGCAGCCAGCTGCTCTGTGCGTTGCGTCAGGCTGGCAACAAAATGCTGCGGGTCCGTATCAAGCGCGATGGTGGGCGCGATTTCGCTAAGCTTGTCATACGCATCGCGGGCGCGGCCGCCGGCGATAATCAGATCCGGTCTGGCGTTCACCAGCGCCTCATAATCAGGTTCAAACAGGGTGCCTGCATTCAGGTACTCGTCGCCCTGATATTTCGCCAGAAAGGGGGGAAGGTGGGCGCTGTTTTTGGGGACGCCCGCTACCGGGATCTTCAGCGCATCGGCATTATCCAGCGTTGCCGGGTTAAGAATAATGACCTTTTTCGGGTTGAGCGGCACCTGCGTTGTCCCTTGTGCATGCTCCACTGTTATCGTTTCTGTTTTTTCAGCCGCTAAAGCGGGCTGAAAAGATCCCATCGCTAATCCTGTTACCACCAGTAATGATGCCAGCGCTGAACGAATTTTCATTTTCTCTCCTGAAAGTGAAAGGGGGTCAATTATTGAATGCTAATGATTCGTATTTCAATTCGTGTCAATAATACGCGAACGAAGCGGGGAATAAACAGGGTTTTTGTATAGGATTGTCAGGGCACTGGGCTGTAACAGGCGGAAGAGTATGCAGCACGGCCCCTGCGATTTACCCCACAGCCTGTAAAATTTTCTCTCCACAGCCAATGAAAAAGCGAGATCCGTCTGTGGAAAAAGCGCATAAAAAAAGCCAGCATTCGCTGGCTTTTTCTTTTGGTGCTTAGCGCCTTAGCGCATGGTAACGAACTCTTCAGAACCGGTCGGATGAATAGCGACGGTGTTGTCGAAGTCTTTCTTGGTTGCGCCCATCTTCAGCGCCACGGCGAAGCCCTGTAGCATCTCATCCATGCCGTAACCGATACCGTGAATACCGACAATTTTTTCATCTTTGCCCACGCAAACCAGCTTCATACGGCACGGCTGGCGGTGCTGGGTAACCGCGGTGTACATGGCGGTGAAAGCGGATTTATAGACTTTCACTTCGTCATCACCATATTTTGCACGCGCTTCCGGCTCGCTCAGACCCACGGTGCCGATTGGCGGGTGGCTGAAGACCACCGTTGGCACGTTGCTGTAATCCAGATGCTCTTCCGGCTTGTTGTTAAACAGACGCTCAGAGAGACGACGCCCTGCGGCAACGGCTACCGGCGTCAGCTCAACCGCACCGGTATTGTCGCCCACGGCATAGATGCCCGGAACGCTGGTGTTCTGGTATTTATCGACGCTGATGTAACCTTTTTCGTTCAGCTTCACGCCGGTGACATCCAGGTTCAGGTTATCAGTCATTGGCTCACGACCAATGGCCCAGACCAGGCAGTCAACCGTCTGATCCTTGCCGTTGGCCAGTTTCAGCGTCAGGCTGCCGTCACCATTTTTGATCACCGCCTCAGGAACAGAGTCAGTGTGCAGCTCCGGCCCTTCAGCGTTCATCACTTCCACCAGCGTTTCAACAATCAGCGGATCGAAAGTACGCAGCGGCGCATGCTTGCGCACAAACAGGTGCGTTTCTGAACCCAGCGCGTTAACCACGCCTGCGATTTCAACCGCGATATAGCCAGCGCCCACAACAGCGGTACGTTTTGGCAGGGCATCCAGCTCAAAGAAGCCGTCAGAATCGATACCGTATTCCGCACCGGGGATTGACGGATGGCTTGGACGGCCGCCGGTGGCGATCAGGATATGGTCGGCAGTGATTTTTTCGCCGTTCACTTCTACGGTATGCGCATCCACAAAGCGTGCGTAACCTTTGATTACGTCAACATTGTTTTTACCCAGTACGTTATCGTATGAGGTATGAATACGATCGATATAGGCGGTGCGGTTTTTCACCAGCGTGCCCCAGTTGAAGCTGTTGACGGTGGTATCGAAACCATAGTCAGGGCCATACTGGTGAATAGCTTCAGCGATTTGCGCCGCGTGCCACATCACTTTCTTCGGAACGCAGCCGACGTTCACGCAGGTACCGCCAAGATCTTTCGCTTCGATCAACGCACATTTCTGTCCGTACATAGCCGCACGGTTAATAGAGGCGATGCCGCCGCTGCCGCCGCCAATGGCAAGATAGTCATAATGTCTGGTCATCGGGAATTCCAAAGTTAGTGAAATGAATTGGCAGTAGTGTAACGCCACTCGGTTAAATGCCGCAAAGTTTGCATCTATGATTGTAATAGGGCGGGGGCAACGAAAAGCGCAATAATCCTGATTTACTGCGATCCCCCTCACTTTTTTAACGGCTACAAGGGCTGAGAGAAACCGGATGGAACTGCTATTTTTAGGAACCGGCGCGGGTACGCCCAGCCGCCAGCGCAACGTCACCAGCATTGCGCTGAATCTGCATGGCGTGCGCAGCAGATGCTGGCTGTTTGACTGCGGAGAAGGGACACAGCATCAGATGATGCGCTCCAGTGTGAAGAGCGGCAAAATCGAAAAGATTTTTATTACTCATCTGCACGGGGACCACATCTTTGGTCTGCCGGGGCTGCTGACCAGCCGATCGATGAACGGCATCAGCGATACCATGACAATATACGGGCCAAAAGGTATCAGGTCTTTTGTCGAAACCACCCTGAGCCTGAGCGGCTCCTGGCTCACCTTTCCACTGGAGATTGTGGAGATAGAGGCGGGGGAAGTGTTCAATGACGAGCATTTTCGCGTCACGGCTTATCCGCTGACGCATCCGGTAGAGTGCTACGGCTTTCGTATCGAAGAACATGATAAGCCCGGCGCGCTGGATGCCGAAAGGCTTCTTGCCGACGGAATAAAGCCCGGCGCGCTGTTTCAGCAGCTCAAACTGGGTAAAACGGTGACGATGGAAGATGGACGGGTGGTGGAGGGAAAAGCCTATCTTGGCCCCGCCACCAAAGGCGTGACGCTGGCCATCTTCGGCGATACCAGCCCTACGCCTGCGGCCAGCGAACTGGCCGCAGGGGCGGATGTGATGGTGCATGAAGCCACGCTGGAAGCGGCGATGGAGGAGAAAGCCAACGGGCGAGGGCACTCTTCTACCGTACAGGCAGCGATGGCCGCAAAACAGGCGGGGGCAAAAAGGCTGATTGTCACGCATCTCAGTTCGCGTTATCTGCGGGAGGATTCGGAAAGATTGCTGGCAGAATGTCGGGAGATTTTCCCGAATACCGAGATGGCACATGATTTCTCGGTATTCAGGCTGTAGCAGAGTGGGGATGGCGCTGTATTTCTCCAGCGCTTAATCAGGCACCCTTCTGCTGTTTAATGCAGCAAGGATGCGGCCGATTATTCCGGCACAATCCAGCTGACTTTGGTGTGGCCGGTTCCTGCGGGAACCAGATGCTTCAGCAGCCATGGCAGCACGTTGTTCATCTGCTGCTCCAGCTTCCACGGCGGGTTGATCACAATCATGCCTGAGGCGGTCATGCCGAAGCGGTCGCTGTCCGGGCGGACGCCCAGCTCGATCTGCAAAATGCGACGGATGCCGGAAGCTTCAAGCTCTTTGGTAATGCGCTTGATCTGCTGACGCAGGACCACCGGATACCACAGCGCAAACACGCCGGTGCCGAAACGTTTGTACCCTTCCAGCAGCCCGGTTACCACGGCCTGATAATCCGATTTCAGCTCGTAGGGGGGATCGATCAGAACCAGACCACGGCGCGACGGCGGCGGCAATTTCGATTTCAGCTGCTGGAAGCCGTCCGCTTTCTCGGTGCGGGCGCGTTCATCCTTCTGGAACTCATTGCGCAACATCGGGTAGTCGCTGGGATGCAGTTCCGTCAGGTTCAGCTTGTCATAAGGGCGCAGCAGGTGACGCGCAATCAGCGGCGAACCAGGGTAATAACGCAGCTTGCCGTTCGGGTTCAGCGCCTTGATGCAGGAGATATAGCTCTCCAGCTCTTCTGGCAGGTCATCCTGTTGCCAGATGCGGGCGATCCCTTCCAGATATTCACCTGTCCGCTCGGCGTGCTCGCCGCTCAGCTGATAGCGCCCGGCCCCGGCATGGGTATCCAGATAGAGGTAGGGTTTATCCTTCTCATTAAGCGCAGTGATGATCAGGCTCTGAACGGTATGCTTGAGAACGTCGGCATGGTTGCCGGCATGAAAACTGTGGCGGTAACTGAGCATTATTAAATATCCTGTTGAATATAATAAGGTTTTAATTGATGGTAAATCAATTTTTTACAATTATTACCTCACGGATTACCCACAGAACGACGCACAGCAACGGATGCAGGAAAAAGCATGAGAATCTTTTGGAGCAGGGGATTATATCAGGGATAGTTGCCAGATGGGCCGAAAGCATGTGAACAAATCAACGCTTTTAGCCGTTTATGCCCGCCGCTACCTTGAGATAAAATGGTCTTTTCGGCTTCCTGCCTTCACAAATGCCAGCCTTCGGTATTTGAAGCCAATGTGGGTAAACAAATTGGGCAAGTTTGCAGGCCGCGCGGTGCCGGTAGTGGGCTGGATTCTTCTCGCCCATGACGTTGCGACTATCGCTTATAAAACCATCTGCCATTATAACAAAATAGCCAGAGGGAACGATAAAATAGGGTGACCGACGAAGAGGTATTAAGCTTTTTCCGCAGGGAGCTTTCGCTGATGACCACGCTGGCAATGAAACCGATCCCCATTGAGCTGGACACGCCATTGCAGGGATACGCGGCGGCTGATGAGCTGGGTGATGCAATAGAAAAATATGATGAGGTGTTTGGGGTTGATGTGTCAGAGTTGGATATGGCTCACTACTCCCCCTGGAAGCTCAAATGGTTTACTGAAAAGCCGCTACCGCAGACTAAGAAACCTCTCACTGTTCGGATGTTTGCAGAATCGGCTCGCGCTGGCCACTGGCTTTATGATTAAGGGGCTTACGCCCCTGTTACTTGTTCAGGTCAACCTACAGCATGTTCATTCCATATCATGTGTTTGCCACCCCAACCCACGCTAACCATTATCGCAAGCCCCGGATCTGCTAATGCTCTTACCCTGGCTGGTGTTGCCAGACCGGATAGGTGAAGAACAGCAGATGCAGCAGATTAAAGGCGAAATGCACCAGCGTGGAGACCCACACTCTGCCGCTCCAGAGCCAGGCCAGGCCGTAGATAAGGCCGGTCAGCGTGGCAAAGAACACCAGCAGCGGCCCGCCAGCAAGATGCGCCAGACCAAATATGACCGCTGCAATCAACAAGCCCCAGAGATTGCCGAGCTTCTGGCTGACGCGCTGCTGAAGATAGCCGCGAAACAGCGCTTCCTCTGCAAATGAGACAAAGAACAGGTTTGCCAGCATAAAAGCGCCAAGCCATTCAGGCTGATGCAGCTCCACACGCAGGCCGCCTGCCAGCGTGGCAACCAGCAGCAGAAGCGGCATAGAGAGTATCAGCACCAGCCACCACAGCCGGTTTTTTGGCCCCACAGCCGGACGTTTCAACAGCGTGGGCAGGCAGGCCAGCAACACAAAGGGGATCAGGGCCTTATCGAAATTGTAGTAAAAGCTGAAAGGAGCACTTTCCGGCCCGGCTTTAATCGCGCTGATAATCTTCAGGTTATTAAAGCCCGGAATGAAATGCAGCATCAGCGCCACGGCGCAGAGCAGCAGCAGCGCTTCGCCAGCGAGAGCCGTGGTGCCCCGCTCTTTTATTTTCGTTTGCCAGAGCGCGACAGCCCCAATACCAACCAGGGCGGCGATGGCCTGCCACTGGAGCGTTTCATCAATCGCCGCCAGAACCAGCGCTATGGCCAGCAACCCCAGCGAAGCCCGTCGGTGGAAAGAAAGCAGTAGCAGTGAGGCAGCAAGGAGATACCACATAACAACACTCCGTTTGAGTAAGCAAAAAAACCGGCAAAATTATGCGGTGACGGACCAGGGCAGGCAACTGCGAACCGGTGAAATCAACCAGAGAGTGGGTGAGCCGTGACTGAGATCAATAACGCGTTAAGGAGGGCAGTAACAAACCTCTGCTGCCGTTCGGCATGCGCCCTTACCGACACCTTTCGTCACCTTTCCCCGCCTGCCCACCATTGATTTTCACTACACTTAGCCTCATGTTAACTTTATCGCGCGCTAAACAGCGCCTCAGACAAGTCATCATAACAAGGACTGCGCAATGACCAATCCGTTACTTACTTCTTTTACGCTTCCGCCGTTTTCTGCGATCAAACCCGAACACGTGGTTCCCGCAGTGACTCAGGCACTGGCCGATTGCCGTGCTGCGGTGGAAAAAGCGGTCGCTCAGGGCGCGCCCTATACCTGGGATAATCTGGTTCAGCCGCTGGCGGAAGTGGACGATCGCTTAGGCCGCCTTTTCTCCCCGGTCAGCCATCTGAATTCAGTGAAAAACAGCCCGGAACTGCGCGAAGCCTATGAGCAGACGCTGCCGCTGCTTTCCGAGTACAGCACCTGGGTGGGTCAGCACGAGGGCCTCTATCAGGCTTATCGCAATCTGAAAGAGACCAGCTACGCCGGACTGAGCGCGCCGCAGAAAAAGGCCGTTGATAATGCCCTGCGTGACTTTGAACTCTCCGGTATTGGTTTGAGCAAAGAAAAACAGAAGCGCTATGGCGAAATTGCTGCACGCCTCTCGGAACTGGGTTCGAAATACAGCAATAACGTGCTGGATGCCACCATGGGCTGGAGCAAGCTGATCGCTGATGAAAGTGAACTCTCCGGTATGCCGGAAAGCGCACTGGGTGCGGCGAAGGCGCAGGCAGAAGCTAAAGAGCAGGAGGGGTGGCTGCTGACGCTGGATATCCCAAGCTATCTGCCGGTGATGACCTACTGCGACAACCAGGCGCTGCGCGAAGAGATGTACCGCGCCTACGCCACGCGAGCCTCCGATCAGGGGCCAAATGCGGGCAAATGGGATAACAGCGAAGTGATGGCGGAAGAGCTGGCGCTGCGCCACGAGCTGGCTCAGCTGCTGGGCTTCGACTCCTACGCGCATAAATCCCTGGCGACGAAAATGGCCGAAAATCCTGCCCAGGTAACTGACTTCCTGACCGATCTGGCAAAACGCGCCCGGCCGCAGGCAGAGAAAGAGCTGGAGCAGCTGCGTGCCTTCGCGAAAAAAGAGTACGGAATGGATGAGCTGAATCCATGGGATCTGACCTGGTTAGGCGAAAAGCAGAAGCAGCACCTGTACGCCATCAGCGACGAGCAGCTTCGTCCTTACTTCCCGGAAGAGCGTGCCGTTAACGGCCTGTTTGAAGTGGTTAAGCGCATTTATGGCATCACTGCCAAAGAGCGCAAGGATGTGGACGTTTACCATCCTGACGTGCGTTTCTTCGACCTGTTTGATGAGAGCGGCGAGCTGCGCGGCAGCTTCTATCTCGATCTCTACGCGCGTGAAAACAAGCGTGGCGGGGCATGGATGGACGACTGCGTAGGCCAGATGCGCCTTGCCGACGGTTCCCTGCAAAAGCCGGTGGCTTACCTGACCTGCAATTTCAACCGTCCGCTGAAGGGCAAACCTGCGCTGTTTACCCACGATGAGGTGACCACGCTGTTCCATGAGTTTGGCCATGGCCTGCACCATATGCTGACGCGTATTGAAACGCCGGGCGTAGCGGGCATCAGCGGGGTGCCGTGGGATGCGGTCGAATTGCCAAGCCAGTTTATGGAAAACTGGTGCTGGGAACCGGAAGCGCTGGCGTTTATCTCCGGCCATTATGAGACCGGCGAGCCGCTGCCACAGGAGCTGCTGGACAAAATGCTGGCGGCAAAAAACTATCAGGCGGCGTTGTTTATCCTGCGTCAGCTGGAGTTTGGCCTGTTTGACTTCCGTCTGCATGCCGAGTTTGACCCGGCCAAAGGCGCGCAAATTCTTGAGATGCTGAAAGAGATCAAACAGCTGGTAGCCGTGGTGCCATCACCGTCCTGGGGCCGCTTCCCACACGCTTTCAGCCATATCTTTGCCGGTGGCTATGCTGCGGGTTACTACAGCTATCTGTGGGCAGACGTGCTGGCGGCTGACGCTTACTCGCGCTTTGAAGAGGAAGGTATTTTCAACCGCGAAACGGGTCAGTCCTTCCTGGATAACATCCTGACGCGGGGAGGTTCCGAAGAGCCGATGGAGCTGTTCAGGCGCTTCCGTGGCCGCGAGCCGCAGCTGGATGCCATGCTCAAACATTACGGTATTCAGGAATAGCGTGCAGTGAAGATCTGTTTAGTGGATGAATCGGGCGCCGGAGACGGCGCCTTATCTGTTTTAGCCGCCCGCTGGCAGCTGGAGCATGATGCAGATGCGCCGATGGCGCTGGTTATGACGGCTACACACCTTGAGCTGCGCAAGCTTGATGAGCCTAAACTTGGCGGAATTTTTGTGGATTTCGTGGAGGGCGCAATGGCCCATCGACGTCGTTTTGGCGGTGGGCGCGGCGAGGCGGTGGCAAAAGCGGTGGGCATTAAAAGCGGCTATCTGCCCTCCGTGATCGATGCCACGGCGGGGCTGGGGCGCGATGCCTTTGTGCTGGCCTCTGTAGGCTGCCATGTGCAGATGCTGGAGCGTCATCCTGTGGTGGCAGCTCTGCTGGATGACGGCTTACAGCGCGGCTACCAGAATGCGGAAATTGGCGGCTGGCTACGGCAACGTCTGACGCTTATCCACGCTTCAAGCCTTGAGGCACTGAGCGAAATCGCCGACAAGCCCGACGTGGTCTATCTCGACCCGATGTATCCTCACAAGCAGAAAAGCGCGCTGGTAAAGAAAGAGATGCGGGTATTTCAGACGCTGGTGGGGGCGGATGAGGATGCGGATGGCTTGCTGGCCCCGGCGAGGCGGCTGGCGAAGAAAAGGGTGGTTGTAAAGCGCCCTGATTATGCGCCTCCGCTGGCAGGCGTGGTGACACAGGCTGCCGTAGTGACCAAAAGTCACCGCTTTGATATCTACCCACCGCTGCCTGGCGACTCTGTGGAGCCAGCGTCATCTCATCAGAGTGACGCTTAACGCAAGCGTTACGGGGTGAAGCGAACGATCTTCCGCGCCGACAGAACAGCGCCAGCGAGAAGCGTTTTACAGCACCACATCTGAAAAAAGGGCGGAGATTATTCCGCCCTTTTCTGTTTATTCGTCTTCTTCATCGCGCAGCGGCACAATCAGCATATCAATGTGCACGGTATTGATCAGCTGGCGAGCCGATGACATCAGCTTGCTCCAGAAGTCCTGATGGTGACCACACACCACCAAATCCACATCATATTTTTTGATCGCATCGACCAGCACCTGGCCCAGATCGCCGCTGCCGCTCAGGGTTTCAGAAATGGGGTAGCCCGCGCTATTCGAAAGGTCGGTCAGCGCGGTATGGGTCTCTTCAGAGATACGTTTTTGCATATCCCCTAAGTTGACGTCAATCAATCCGGTATAGAGATCGGAATAGTTCACATCAACGTGGATCAGTGACACTTTGGCATCGTAAGGGCGTGCCATGGACACCGCTTTGGCGACCAGCAGCTGGCTTTCCGGAGAAAGGTCGACTGCGATCAGAATGTGTTTGTAAGACATAACGATACTCCTTTCATTCGTTGCGGAGGGATATCCGCCGAAAAAACTCTCTTTTTGCATCATAACACATTGAAATCCGTTGCTAATGTTTAATGCATTGAGCCGCGCCTGATGAGGAGAAAGAGATCGGCGACGTTATTATTTTCACCTCTATTATAACCCCAATTGTTAACAGCAGAACGGCCAGGCCGCGCCGTTTGCGAGCGGGATCATACTGAATTTTTCTCTCTTTCTGACGGTTACGTAAAACATCGCTGGAAAAAATTTAAGCAGATCTCCTACACTGATATTAACGACCTGTTATGCGCTAATAGCAGTCGCTTTTCTGTTACAACTAAAATCAGTCTGGTTTAATGAGGTGATTGGCTACTCATCGCAGGGCTTGTCCGGCGTACCCCGTTGCATAAGCTCTTTGATGGCTGTCGGGAGGGGATCATGATCAGCACCATCGCGCTTTTCTGGGCTCTTTGTGTGGTATGTGTGGTGAATATGGCGCGCTACTTTTCCTCTTTGCGTGCGTTGTTAGTGGTGCTTCGTGGGTGCGATCCTTTACTCTATCAATATGTGGATGGCGCGGGCTTCTTTACCTCACACGGTCAGCCTGGTAAACAGGTCCGGCTGGTGCGGTACATCTGGTCACAGCGCTATCGCGACCATCACGATGATGAGTTTATTCGTCGCTGCGAGCGGGTACGGGGGCAGTTTATCCTGACCAGCGCGTTATGTGGGCTGGTGGTAATTAGCCTGGTTGGGCTGCTGATCTGGCACTGAGCCAGCAAACGAAAGAAACAAAAAAGGGCGGGGATATCCCCGCCCTTTTGCTGTGCCAGGAGGGCACTTAAGCGATAAATTTCAACGCAATCCAGTAAAGCGAACCTGACAGCAGGATGGAAACAGGCAGCGTGAATATCCAGGCAAGCAGGATATTTTTGATGGTTTTGCTCTGTACGCCGCCGCCATCAACCAGCATGGTGCCGGCAACGGAAGAGGAGAGGACGTGAGTGGTTGAAACCGGCATTCCGGTATAACTCGCCACGCCGATAGAGACCGCCGCCGTTAACTGCGCGGACATCCCCTGAGCATAGGTCATGCCTTTCTTACCGATCTTCTCACCGATAGTGGTCGCCACACGACGCCAGCCCACCATGGTGCCCAGCGACAGCGCCAGAGCTACGGCTACGATAATCCAGACCGGAGCATATTCAATCGTGCCCAGCAGGTCGCCTTTCAGCTTGCTGAGGAAACGCTGATCGTCACTGGTGACGCCCGGCAGTTTCGACGCTTTTTCTGACGTGTCAGAGATGCACATCAACAGGCGACGAAGCTGCGCCCGCTGGTCCACCGTCAGCTTGTCGTAGCTTTGCAGGTTGTTCAGCAGGCCCTGGGCTTGCTGAATAGCTGGCAGAGCGCGGGCGGCATCACAGTGGAACTCTTTCGGGCCGCTTGGTACCTCTTCCGGCGTTGGCACCACAGGCGGCGCCATCTGCACGATATGGGTCAGTGAATCAGCGTGCTGCTGATAGTACTGCTCCAGATGGTTTACCGCGTCACGGGTGCGGGTGATGTCGTAGCCGGTGGAGTTCATGTTGACCACGAATCCCGCTGGCGCCACGCCAATCAATACCAGCATAATCAGGCCAATGCCTTTCTGACCATCATTGGCACCGTGCGAGTAGCTCACGCCGATGGCGGAGACAATCAGGGCAATCCGGGTCCAGAACGGCGGCTTCTTCTTGCCGTCGATCTTTTCACGTTCCGCAGGCGTCATATGAATACGACGGCGCTTTTTGCTCCCACTCCAGTAACGGCGCAGGATAAATACCATGCCGCCAGCCAGCACCAGGCCAACAATGGGTGAAATCACCAGCGACATAAAGATGCCGATCATTTTGGGGATGTTTAATGCATCTACTACCGAGGTGCCGGTAATCAGTGCGTTAGTCAGGCCAATACCGATGATGGCCCCGATAAGGGTATGAGAGCTGGAGGCCGGCAGACCAAAGTACCAGGTGCCGAGGTTCCAGATAATCGCCGCAAGCAGCATAGAGAAGACCATGGCAAGGCCATGAGCTGAACCTACGTTAAGCAGCAGATCGGTGGGCAGCAGGTGAACAATGGCATAGGCCACGCTCAGTCCGCCCAGCAGGACGCCAAAGAAGTTGAACACCCCAGCCATCACCACCGCCACTTGCGATCGCATTGCCCGGGTATAGATCACAGTAGCGACTGCGTTGGCCGTATCATGGAAGCCGTTAATGGCCTCGTAGAACAGCACAAAGAGCAGCGCGAGCACCAGTAACAAGCCAGTATGAAAATCGAGACCAGCGAACAGATGTAACATAAGCGTTAAGCCATTTTGGGGGACATGAACGCGGCGCATTATCAGCGAGAATACGCGGCTGGGGAAAGGAAAATATAGACTTTTTTTGACAATAATGTGTCAGCCTGATGAAAAAGGCCTCTGCTTTCACTTAAATATCATCCAGTTGCAAAATGTTTCAGCAATGACATTTTTGTTACTCTGGCATCACCCGGCCCTTGTCATTACAATCAGCGTTTTTAAAGCCCGGAGCGAGTTGTGGAAAAGTTTGACGTTATCATCATTGGCGCTGGCGCGGCTGGCCTGTTCTGCGCGGCGCAGGCGGGGCAGCGGGGCAAGCGAGTGCTGCTGCTGGATAACGGCAAAAAAGCGGGCCGTAAAATTGTGATGTCCGGCGGCGGCCGCTGTAATTTTACCAACCTCTATACCGAACCGGCGGCTTATCTTTCGCACAATCCCCATTTCTGTAAGTCGGCGCTGGCGCGTTATACCCAGTGGGACTTTATTGACCTGGTGAACCGCCACGGCATCGCCTGGCATGAAAAGACGCTGGGCCAGCTCTTTTGTGATGACTCTGCCCAGCAGATTGTTGACCTGCTGCTGAAAGAGTGCGAAGTGGGCAACGTCACCCTGCGGTTGCGCAGCGAAGTGCTGAGCGTGGCGCGCGACGAGGCGGGGTATACGCTGGAGCTGAACGGCAGCACGGTGCAGGCGGAAAAACTGGTGGTGGCCACCGGCGGACTCTCTATGCCCGCTCTGGGCGCCTCGCCTTTTGGTTATAAAATTGCAGAGCAGTTTGGCCTTAAGGTGTTTCCTACCCGCGCCGGGCTGGTGCCTTTCACGCTGCACAAGCCGCTGCTGGAGCAGCTGCAAACCCTCTCTGGCGTTGCCGTGCCTGCAACAATCGGTGCTGAAGATGGCACCCTGTTTAAAGAAGCGCTGCTGTTTACCCATCGCGGGTTATCAGGGCCGGCAGTTCTGCAATTATCCAGCTACTGGCAGCCCGGCGAGTTCGTGACTATTAACCTTTCCCCGGAGCGCGAACTCGGCGGCTTTATTGATGAAGAGCGTGAAGCCCACCCGAATCAGAGCCTGAAAAATACGCTGGCAAAAATATTGCCGCGCCGTCTGGTGGAATGCCTTCAGCTACTGGGGAGCGTGCCGGAATGTACGCTGAAGCAGCTCAACCGGCGTCAGCAGGGCGAACTGGTTGACTCGCTGCACCAGTGGCGGGTACAGCCTAACGGCACCGAAGGCTACCGTACGGCGGAAGTGACGCTGGGCGGCGTAGATACCACCATGCTCTCCTCCAGGACTATGGAGGCGCGCGATGTGCCCGGCTTATATTTCATTGGTGAAGTGGTGGATGTGACTGGCTGGCTGGGGGGCTATAACTTCCAGTGGGCCTGGGCTTCTGCCTGGGCTTGCGCTCAGGCCTTGTAGAAAAGCGGTTAAGCGCCCGGATTTAGGGGGCTTTGTAACAGTGAAGGTTGCGCGCCTGAGCAGGGCTGCCTCAGGCGCAGTAAATTCACACGCCCATAATCTCTCTTAACTCTTGTTGCGCGCCCGGAGCCACCGCCAGCACTTTGGCGCCTTTAGTCAGCCGCTCTCCTTCTGTATCAAAAGGCAAATACCAGCCACCCGCCTCTTTCACCAGACAGTATCCGGCCAGACAATCCCACGCGTGCATATAAGGTTCAAAATAGCCTACAACCCGACCCGCAGCGACCCAGGCCAGCATTAACGCGCCGGAGCCGATACGGATAAAGTTCCCGCCTTTGGTCAGCAGCGCCGCCAGCAGCTCACCCACAGCCTGCGGTGAAACGTAACTGTTGGCCCCGAAGCCCACCACATGGTTTTGCAGGGTGCGCGCAGGGTCAACCTGCAATTTACGCCCGTTTAAAGTGGCTCCTTTGCCTGAGGCCGCAACGTAACATTCATCGTAGCAGGGAGCATAAATCACCCCGATAACCGGCTCGCCCTCAAAAAGCACCGCTATCGATACGCACCAGCTCGGCATGCCGTTGAGATAGGGACTGGTGCCGTCAATGGGGTCCACAACCCACGTATAGCCTGACGTGCCGGATTGCAGGCCCGACTCCTCCCCCAGAAAGCCATCATCTGCCCAGGCCTGGCGAATACGCTGGTCAATCATCTCCTCTACTTCACGGTCGGCCTGCGAAACCACATCCTGAGCATCTTTTTTGGTTTCCACAATCAGGCTGTCGCGCTGATTAAACCAGCTTAACGCCAGTTGGCCTGCGGCACGCGCCGTTTCTTCTGCCAGTGCAAGGCGCGCCAGTAGCGCGTGATCTTCTGTTCCGGTCATACTTTTCTCCAGAGTAGCGAGCGTTAAGAGGCGATTAATGCCAGTCCCTGCGGTTTGAAATCCACATTAACATGGGCAGCCAGCGGTAATATCAGCTCCATCTGGCTGTCAATAATAAACAGTGCGCCAAGCGACGTACTGACTTCATATTCGATATGGTCACCCAGCCAGGTTGCATGCACGATCTGCCCTGCCAGCGCACCTTCGCCGCCTGAGTTGAGGGTAATATATTGGGGTCGTATGGAAAGCTGGGCTTTACCCGGTTTCGCGCCGCTGCTGCGTACCCGATAGCGCTGTTTGCCCACGCTTACCAGGGCGAACTCACCGTCTGTGGTATCAACCTCACAAGGCAGAATATTCGCCTCTCCCATAAAGTCGGCAATAAATACCGAGTTTGGCGAGTGGTAGAGGGTATCTGGCGCGCCCTGCTGTGCAATCTGTCCCTCCTTCATCACGATAATTTTATCGGAGACCGCCAGCGCCTCTTCCTGGTCATGGGTGACGTAGACGGCGGTAAAGCCCAGCCGCTGTTGCAGGTCGCGAATATCGGTGCGTACGCGACGGCGCAAACGCTCATCCAGGTTTGAAAGTGGCTCATCCAGCAACAATACCTGCGGTTCCAGCACCAGCGCACGCGCCACGGCTATACGCTGTTGCTGCCCGCCGGAAAGCTCTGACGGCAGCCGGTTTCCCTGCTGTTCCAGACCAACCAGCTTTAGCCCCTCTCTGGCGCGATCCTGCGCTTCCCGCTTACGCAGCCCGCCCGACTGTAGTCCGTACATGACATTTTCCAGGGCCGACATATGAGGGAACAGCGCATAAGACTGGAATACCATCGCCACGTCGCGCTCGTTGGCGGGGAGTTGAGTCACCTCTTTACCGCCGATCAGGATGCGGCCTGATGTGGGATGCTCCAGCCCGGCCAGCAAGCGCAGGGTGGTGGTTTTACCGCAGCCTGAAGGGCCAAGAAGGGTCACCAGCGTGCCCGCCTCCACGGTTAATGAAAGATCGGGGATAGCGTCAAACCCGGCGAAGCGTTTGGACACCTGCTCAAACACCACTGTTCCTGCTGTAACGATGCTCATATGGCGTTCTCCTGAATGAACGGTTTCCGGGAAAGAGGGGCAACAGTGGCCGGGATAAGGGCGGCGGTGCGACGTAAGCGCCGCTCGCCAACCAGCAGCTGGAAGAGGGCGATGATCGCCAGCATCACCACAATCAAAACAGATGAGTAAGCAATCGCTACGCCGTACTCGCCGTTTTCAACCAGCCCGACAATGTAAGAGGTGGCCATGTTGTACTGGGCGCTAACCAAAAAGATCACGGCGCTGATAGAGGTAATGGCACGAACAAAGGCATAGACCAGCGCCGCACTGATGGCGGGTTTCAGCAGCGGCAGAATGACTCGGGTCAGCGTGCGGAAGCTGTTTGCACCCAGCGTCAGCGAGGCTTCATCAAGGCTTTTATCCAGCTGGCTCATCGCGGCAATTCCCCCGCGAACGCCCACCGGCATGTTGCGGAAAACAAAACAGGCGACAAGGATCAGCGCCGTGCCGGTGATCTCCAGCGGCGGCAGGTTATAAGCCATCACGTAGCTGACGCCAATGACCGTGCCGGGGATAGCAAAACTCAGCATCAGCATGAACTCAAAGGTCTGACGACCGGCAAAGTTTTGCCTTACGATAAGCCACGCGGTGAGTAAGCCAACCACAGCAGTGAGCGGGGCGGCAATCAGCGCAATTTCCAGCGTGGTCCAGAAGGAGTTCCAGGCCACGCCGCTCCAGAGCAGGTGCCCATCCTGTAGAGTAACGCGGAAGGCGCGGATATAGTGATCCAGCGTCAGGCTGTTATCCAGCCCCCATGACTGCACAAATCCGCCTACCATGATCATGCCGTAGACCACCAGCGTAAAGAGGCCCCAGGGGATAACCATCCCGTAAATGCCAGCCCGCAGGGGTTTTGGCAGCGTAGTGTGACGGCCGCCATCACCTTTTCCGGTCACGGTGGCAAAACTTTTACCCGAGAGCCAGAGTCGCTGGATAATAAAGGCGCATAGCGTAAAGCCCAGCAGGATCATCGCCAGTACCGCCGCGCGGCTGGGATCGTTTTGCGCGCCCACAACGGAGAAGAAAATTTCCGTTGAGAGGACGCCGTGGCTGCCGCCCAGCACCATAGGGTTGCCGAAATCAGCCATGCTTTCGATAAAACTGATTAAAAAGGCGTTGGCCAGGCCCGGCGCCATCAGCGGCAGTGAAACGCGGGAAAAAGTACGCCAGCGGTTGGCTCGCAGAGTTTGTGAAGCCTCCTCCAGCGACGGGCTTACCCCTTCAACCACGCCGATCAGCACCATAAAGGCCACCGGCGTGAAGGAGAGCACCTGAGCGATCCAGATGCCGGTCATACCATACAGCCAGCGACCCGGTTCGATGCCAAACAGCGCTGCCAGCTGTGCAGTCACCACGCCCGAGCGGCCGAACAGCAGAATCAAAGCCAGCCCAATCACAAAAGGCGGGGTGATAATGGGAAGAATGGTCAGCAGCCGCAGCGCTTTTTTGTAGGGCAGGGCGGTGCGCGTAGCGGCCAGGGCAAACGCCAGCCCAAGCAGCGTGGAGCCTGTCGCCGTCATCAGCGCCAGCGCCAGCGTACGCCAGGCTGTGCCGCAGTTACCGCCCGCAAAGCAGGCAAGGCTCCAGATTGAGGGATCCCGCATATTGTTGATCAGGCCATCCGGCTTGAAGCTGCCGTCAACATCCTGAACAGAGACGATAAACAGACTTATCACCGGGTAGAGCACAAAGGTGGTGACCAGGGCGACCAGTAAAACTATTGCGGCAACCACAAAGGCATCACCGCGCAACGCGCCGCGCTCTGCCAGCGCAAAAGAGAACAGCAGCAGAAAAACGGTAAGCATCAGCAGCGCACCTGCGCCCATCGCGGGCTGGCCTTGCGTCAGCGTTCCGAACAGACCTTCCAGCCACTGCCAGTTCCAGCCGCTATAGCCGATGGCATGCCCTTCCAGCACCATAAACAGCACGCCGGCGCCGCTGATAACAAGCAGCAACCCGCTGCGCCTGCCGCTCCGTTGCATAAGCCCGCAGAGTGCCGCCAGAGCCAGCAGAGCAACAATGACGCCCAGCCACGGATGGGAATAGAGTGTTAGCTGCCAGAGAGCAGGCGCGGAGGCTTCATCACGCCACAGGGTGAGGAGCCAGCTAAAATCAAAGAAGCCGTTTTCAAGGCTGTACCACGGCAGTAGCGTGAGTGCCACTGCCCCCAGAGCCAGCGCGATGACTAATCGCCGGTTGTTTGCATTCATCTATCACCTCGACCTGGTTCAGGCAGGCGGACATCAGGCGCAGGCCACCGCAGTTGCGTTAAATGGGCAGAATTACTCTGCGCTGGAGCCAATCTCTTTATCCCAACGGCCAAGCAGCGCTTTGCGTTTGGCGGAATCCCCGTAGGTTTTGAAGTCATAATCGATAAGTTTGATCTTCTCGAAGCGTGGCGCGTACTCTGAGATTTCCGCTTTGGTGTTCGAGGGAAGCTGGAAAGATTTGGCTTCTTTCATATGCGACTGCGCTTCTGCTGAAAGCGCCCAGTCATACCAGACTTTGGCGCTGGGCAGATTACGTGCGCCTTTCACGATCGACATTGAGCCAATCTCATAGCCGGTACCTTCACAAGGTGCGACGGTTTTTATGGGGAAACCCTCAACTTCCATCGCTACCGCATCATGCATAAACACGATGCCGACGGTGGTTTCGCCACGCGCTGCCGCTTTCACCGGCGCAGAGCCAGATTTGGTATATTGCGAAATATTGGCGTTCAGCTTTTTCAGATAAGCAAAGGCCTGATCTTCCCCCATGATCTGTACCAGCGTAGCCAGAGTGTTGTAGGCGGTACCGGAGGAGTTTGGATTGGCTATCTGGATCTCACCCTTGAATCCCGGATCCAGCAGATCCTTCCAGCATGCGGGAGCTTTAAGCTTTTTCTCTGCCAGCAGTTTGCTGTTATATCCCCAACCCAGTGCGCCTGCGTAAATACCTACCGTGCGGTAACCGGAGATTTCAGCCTGCTTTTGCGCCCAGTCATGCTGCTGAGTGAGCAACGGTGATTTGTAGACCTGGGTTAATCCCTCTTCGGCCGCCTGCATGTGGGGATCGCCCGTTCCCGCCCACCAGATATCGGTACGGGGGTTGCGCGCCTCACTGCGAAGGCGGGCATAGGCTTCTCCTGCGGAGAGTCGCACCATGCTGACTTTTATATCAGGATGCGTCTGGCTGAAAACGCGGGTCATCTGCTCACAGACCACCACGTCTGCCGAACAGATCATATTGAGATTGCCGGCAGCGCTGGCCGCAAACGGCGAGAGCGAGCAGCAGAGCGTGAGGACAGGGGTCAGCAAGGTATAACGCATGGTGTTCTCCTTGGGGTTGAGGTGATGCTTCACTGGCATCTTTTTTTGCACAGCTGTGCAGATTAGTAAGGGACAAAAAATAGCCTGTCAATCCAGCTCTGCTGCAATTGGCGGTTGTCGTCACAAAAATGCAACATTACGGGATGATTTTATTTTGCACAGCTGTGCAATTCAGGGCACACTGGGGCCGTTGATGACAAATTGGTGGGAATAAGCCTGATGCAGGAGAAAACAGTGGTCAGTGCACAGGATGTTGCTCTGCGGGCTGGCGTATCACGGTCTGCGGTATCCCGCGTATTTACGCCGGGTGCCAGCGTCTCTGAACCCATGCGCGCCCGCGTACTGAAAGCGGCAGAAGAGCTGGGCTATCATGTGAATCATCTGGCCCGCAGCCTGGTAAGAAACCGCAGCGGCATCGTCTGTTTGATTGTTTCAGAAGTGGCCACGCCCTATCGCGCTACTCTTGTCAGCTGGCTGACTCAGCTTTTGCAGGAGGCGGGGAAAGTGGCGATGATTATCAATACCGATCGCTCCGACAGCCGCGTTTCGGCAGCCCTGCAACAGGCGATTAATTTTCGTGCCGATGCGTCGATTATTCTCTCCGGCATGCCCGATCGTACCATCACCCGTCTCTGTTACCAGCATGGACAACATCTGGTACTGATCAACCGCGACGAGACGCTGCCTGGGTCACTAAGCATCAACCTTGACTCTACGCAGGCTGCCGAAACTGCGTTAATGGCTTTCCAGCGCGCGGGATGCCGCCACCTTGCTTTCGCGAATTCGCTGGCAGGGACGCCCAGCCTGATAAAACGAGAGGCCGATTTTCTGGCCGCCGCCGCCCGCGCCGGGATAGCGGTCACGGTTGAACGCTTTGGCAGTACTTCCTATGAGAGCGGTCAGATCCTTGCGCATCGCCTGCTGACGCGGCAGCAGCGTCCCGATGCAATCTACTGTGTCACCGACCTGGTAGCCTGTGGGGTGATGGATGAAGCGCGGCATCGTTTTGGCCTGCGCATTCCGGAAGATCTTTGCGTGGTAGGCTATGACAATATTCCGCAAAGTGGCTGGTCATCTTATAACCTGACGACCTTTACCCAGCCTATCGAACAGTTTGCCCGCGAGGCTGTTCGCTGGCTGATTGAACAGGATAACCACTCTGATGAACTGCGACCGCGCACCGGACAGCTTAACCACAGCCTGATCTATGAGGCAAATGTGGTGTGGCGCGGCTCGGTGCGCAGCGGCTGATAAAAGCGTCTTGCAGGCAAATAGCTGCAAGACGCCGTGCTCTGTTACTGAGTGGCCGGCATGCCTTCAGCTTCAGGTGCGGCTTCCTCCGTTTCCGCAAGGTAGGGGTTTTTAACCACCAGATTTGGCAGCGCCATCTCAACACCTATCTGCTGGAGACGCTCAATAATCTGAATATTAATCTCCTGCTGAATATCCATATATTTGTTGTAGTCTGCCGTGTTGACGATATGTACCACTTCATAGTTCAGTCTGTCGGTGCCAAAGCCCAGCAGATGAGCGCGGTCGAACTTTGTTTCGCCCGCTTCTGTAATAATCTCACCGACAATTTTACCGATCTTGCGCAGTTTTTCCGGCGGCGTATTCAGCGCCACGCCAAAGGTAAACACGATGCGTCGGGTCTGCATGCGCTTGTAATTGTGCAGCGTCTGCTGAAGCAGGATGGCATTACCACAGACAATCTGTTCACCGCTCAGACTCCGGATGCGGGTGGTTTTCAGCCCGATATGCTCAATAGTACCGGCCACATCATTAAAGACCACAAAGTCACCGATCTCGAACGGCTTATCAAAGCCAATTGAGAGCGAGGCAAACACGTCGCTAAGAATGGTCTGCACAGCAAGTGCAATCGCGATACCGCCGACGCCCAGGCTGGCTACCAGCGCAGTGATATCGACCCCAGCGTTAGCCAGGATTGACAGCAGCATCACGGCCCAGACCACGGTACGCAGAAGCAGGCCTGTGATCACCAGCGTAACCGGATTTTTTATCATGCCGGGCTGAGTCATCAGCAGACGGAGCCAGGAGACTACTCCCTGATCCAGCCAGAGCGCCATCTGCACCGCCAGTACCAGGAACCAGGCGTGGCTGATGGTGTTATAGAGGTTATCCGGCAGGTTAACGAAGCGCAGGCTGAATAAAAAAGCGGAGATAAAAATCAGCGATTTGCTGGTTCTTTTCAGCATATCCGTAAGGATGATGCGGCCTTTATGGGCCGCGGCGTGTTTCTCTCCCCAGTTGTTGATCGCTTTCTGAATGAAAGAGAGCAGCCGATTGATCACCCAGTACATGACCAGCGTCACCACAACCACAGTGGCGGTTCCTATCCAGAACGAGGGGGTCATTATCAGGTTGAAAAAACCGAAGCGTGACAGAAATTGCATGTTCTCTCCTTGGGTCAGAAAAAATTCCAAAAGGAAAGGATAGACAAGCTGCCAGGGTGCGTCGAACTTGCCGGGCGTCCCCGTCCGGATGAGAGGGCTGGTTTAAAGCCTCGCTACAGGGCCAGAAGCGATTGTCTCTGTGCTCCTGAACGGATGCCGTTGGGGTCTGAAATAAAAAAAGGCCCGCATCCAGGCGGGCCTTTGACGTTAATTACGGCAACTATTCGTTAATATTGGGATGCTGATTGATCAGATGTTTACGCTTCTCTTCCAGCTCTGCTATCTGCTCACTGATATCGTCAATTTTGCTTTCGATATTATCGTGATGCTCTTGCAGGATCTCTTTGGCTTCATGAATATCTGAAGCGGCAGGAGTCGCGCCACGCAGAGGCATATTCGCGGTTTCCTTCATCATGATACCGGTGACCAGACCCACAACCGCAACCACCATCAGGTAGTAAGCAGGCATGTAGAGGTTAGCGGTATATTCAACCAGCCAGGCCGCCAGCGTTGGCGTTAACCCTGCGACTAAAATCGAAATATTGAAGGCGCTTGCCAGTGCGCTGTAACGGATATGCGTGGGAAACATCGCGGGCAGCGAGGAGGCCATTACGCCGGTAAAGCAGTTCAGAACCACAGCCAGGATCAGCAGCCCGGCAAAAATCAGCCCCATCACGTTACTGTTGATCAGCATGAAGCAGGGAATTGCCAGGATCAGCAGCGCCACGCTTCCGATAATCACAAACGGACGACGGCCAAACTTGTCACTCATCAAGCCCATCACTGGCTGGACGAACAGCATACCAATCATAATCGCGATAATGATTAACACGCCGTGATCTTCAGAATAGTGAAGATTGTGCGACAGATAGCTTGGCATGTACGTCAACAGCATGTAGTAGGTCACGTTGGTCGAGAGCACCAGACCGATACACGCCAGTAAACTTTTCCAGTGTTTGGTCGCGATCTCTTTGAAAGAGACTTTTGGCCCCTCGGCCAGACCTTCGCGATCGCCTTTTTCAAGTTTATCCACATGCTGCTGGAACGCAGGCGTCTCTTCCAGCGCGTTACGCAGATAAATACCAACCAGACCGAGCGGCAGCGCGACAAAGAAGGGAACACGCCAGCCCCATTCAAGGAATCTGGCCTCCCCAATCACTGCGGAAATCAGCACCACCAGACCTGCACCGGTCACAAAGCCGACGATGGAGCCGAAATCCAGCCAGCTGCCCATAAAGCCGCGTTTGCGGTCCGGGGAATATTCCGCCACAAAGATAGAAGCCCCGGTATATTCGCCACCCACCGAGAAACCCTGCGCCATTTTACACAGCAGCAGCAGGACAGGCGCCCAGATACCAATGGAGGCATAAGAGGGTATCAGGCCAATACAGAAAGTACTGACGGACATAATCACAATAGTGATGGAGAGGATTTTCTGACGACCATACTTGTCACCCAGCGCCCCGAAGAACAGGCCGCCCAGCGGACGAATAAGGAAAGGAACAGAGAAGGTTGCCAGTGCGGCAATCATCTGTAGGCCGGGATCGGCTCCCGGAAAGAACACCTGACCCAATGCATAGGCCACAAAGCCATAAACCCCAAAGTCAAACCACTCCATGGCGTTGCCCAACGACGCTGCGGTAATGGCTTTGCGTAACCTGGCATCATCAATGATCGTTACGTCTTTTAAGCCTATTGGCTTAACACGCTTCCTACGTAGCTTCATATAAAACACCCTGTAATTGTCTGTTTCCCAATTAAATTTTGTCCGTTTTGCCAGAGCGATGCCGGAAGTTCATGGCAAAATGGTACAAATAGTGTAGGGCTATATGCCCTACAGGCAGCGATTTGTGGGGGGTATTTGCCTCCCACAACAAATATCTGTCTGCTATCAGTATATCGTTTCTTCCGGCATGAACATAATTTCTGCCTGCAATTAGCCTGAATGCGGATCTTCTCTGAGCCTTTTATGCAGCCGCGTTTTGCCTTAATGCCCCGCAGCAGAGTAGGTAAACCTCCAGAGTAAACAGACAATGAAAACAGAGTCATTCTGGCAGCATGAACCTGGCGCGTTTATAAAAGAGCAGTGCGAATTTTTTATATTGTGGATTAAGTTAAATTAATGAATATAAGGAGTGGAGTTATTTTCTGCGCATAAACAACCTCCATGTAATACTCCGTGGCGCTTTATCGGGGAGCCAGAAATGTATAATAAAAAAAACTGAAATTTGAAAACTCATTTCCTTAAGGCTATTGATAGCATTGAAGTTAATTTGCAAGTCTGGCAACAGTACCGGGTTTTCCCTGTCAGCTATCAGGGCATTTATCCGCAAAATGCATAGTTAAAACAGGAAGCCAGTGACGATATTGCACCGGAAAAAGGGGGTGCACAGCGTAAAAGGAATTTTCATCAGGCAGAAAAATTAAACAATTGTCGCCTGCTCACTAAACAGATGCGGAGCCTGAATGAACGTTTTCAGTGAGTAAGCGAAATGCTGGAAAAAGTAACGGACGATCCGCAGCAACAGACTATTTTGCAGCAATATCAGTAACTGGCTGACCCTATTTTAGCTGCCCTGGCGAGGATTAATCAGCGGGTGGAAGCCCGACGCAGAATCCCAGTTATTCCGGCCACCGCAGCAAAATGGCCCGCAGCAGATGAAACGCTGAAGGTGGTCTTATGTGCCGGAATAAAAACACTGTACCTGACTCTGTTTCAGGCTTCGCCTTTCTGCTGGAGTGGTGAAGTCAGCGGACGCTGACCTTCCTGCCGTGACCACGCCATTAATGCTTCACTGTTCATCGGCCGCGCATAAAGATAGCCCTGAATAAATATCACACCGCGCGCTTGCAAATACTCCAGCTGTTTCGCTGTTTCTACCCCTTCTGCCACTACGCTGAGCTTTAGCTTATGGCTGAGCATTATAATGGCGTCCAGCACCGGCGCTTCCTCCTCGGCCGATTCGATGGCGTTGATAAAGCCTCGATCGATTTTCAGGTAGTCGAGCGGGAAGGTCTGTAAGTAGGAGAGCGAACAGTGTCCGGTACCGAAGTCATCAATGGCTATCCGCACCCCTTCCGTGCGCAGCGTCTTCAGCTTCTGGATCACCTCATCCCCGTCTGAGATCAGGCTGCGCTCGGTCAGCTCAAGGGTAATTGTGGGTTGATGAAAGGCAACCTGAGCGGCAAAATTTCTGATATCCGCCACGAAATCGGGGTGCTGAATATGCTCGCCAGTAATATTGATGGCAATATGAAAGCCTGGTGGTACCTGCCAGCTGCGGGCCTCTTTCGCAATTATCTGTAGAAGATGCTGCGTAAGCGGCACAATCATCTTTTCCTCTTCTGCTGCGCTGATAAAGAGGTCGGGCCGCGCCCAGTTACCGTCTGGCAGCTGCCAGCGCATCAGCGCCTCGACGCCGCTAAAAGCCCTGGTTTTAATGTTATAAACCGGCTGATAATGAACCGAAAACTCCTGTCGTAACAGCGCCTGACGCAGTTGGTCGCGTATCGAGAGTTTACGCTTCAGCCAGTTATTGGTGACCATCATTAAGAGCAGGGAAAAGATGATCGCCATAGGGAAATAGGTCATCAATCCTTCCCGCCAGGTGAGAGCGAGATCGGCTGGCGGCGAGATGATGGTTGCCACCACCGGATAACGCCCGGAGCTGACAGTCAGCGTATGCGGGCGGAGTAGTGAAGGGCTGTTGGTCGGGGTGAAGCCGCTGTCTATGGCGTAGCCGCCACCAAACTGCAACGAAATGTTATACCCATGGCTTTTCCCCACCGCATGCATAAAATCCAGCAGATACTGTCCATCCACCATGGCATAGCTACTGAACTTATTGGGCAGATCGCGCATATAGATAACGGCCGGACGATCCTTTACGGAAAATGTGCCGGAGAGAGAAAGCATCCACCGGGCTTTACGCGGTTCCGGCGCAGGGCGCAGCAGCATGGTTGAAAGATCGCCCCTCAACCCACCATAGATAGAGGAGCAGGTCACCACCCCATCCTGCATCAGACCAATAGAGCGGAAGTAGGGAAACTGCGAGGCGTATTGCTGAATCTGCTCGTTAATATCGCTGCATCTTTTGCCGGAGAGTTTGCGCAGATAGCCAACCATATTCCAGGCCTGATCGCTGATCGCTTCTGCCTGGCTCAGCAGCATTGCAGCCGTAACGGCTTGCTGACGCTTAACAATTTGCCGGGCATCTATAAAGGTAAAAACCAGGCAGAGCAGTAAGGGTGCCAGCCCGGCAATGGTTAACAGCAACCCCTTTCGCTGCGGGGTTCTTTTAAAAATTGAATCCACATTGTTCCCCTGTCATCCAACAAAAGTGGCAAGCCTCTCTCACTCTCCTGCGCGCCTGACCGCCCCGGATATAGATGGCCGCACAGTCTGCCAGCATCATAAGCTCAGTGCGGGGATTTTGGTCAAGTTTCTGCACACTAATGTTGGATTGACTGCGCTTCTCCTCTGGCTGAGGGCCGCCTCATCTTTCACCCTGAGGCATGACTTTTTATGACGGCAGATGGCGGGGTAAAGCCTCAGCCTCATCTTGTTAAGCTTTCAGCTGAACTACCTGCCCACTGGTCATCGAAGCCAGCGCAGCATCGGCCAGCCGTAACGCCTGTAGTCCATCCTCGCCGCCTGGCGTCACTGCGGTGCCGCTTTTCAGATGCGCTATCAGGCTGGCGAACTCAAGCCGGTAGGCCTCTGCATAGCGTTGCAGGAAGAAATACATCGGCTTCTGCGCCACCACGCCGCTCACTGAGGATTTCACCAGGCTACTTTCAGGCAGATTGGTTACCGCCAGCATCCCTTCACTGCCATGCACTTCAATACGCTGATCGTAACCATAAGTCGCGCGGCGACTGTTGGTGATCACCGCCATTTTACCGCTGGCGCAGGTCAGGGTGACAATGGCCGTATCGATATCGCCTAATGCTTTAATGGCGGGATCAACCAGCGACGAGGCGCTGGCATAGACGGTAACTGGCTCTTCCTGTAGCAGCCAGCGCGCCATATCAAAGTCATGAATAGTCATATCGCGGAAGAGTCCACCTGAGGTTTTCAGGTATTCCGCAGGCGGTGCGCCAGGGTCACGGGAACTGATGGTGACAATCTCGGTTTGACCAATTTCCCCGGCAGCCAGACTTTGCTGTAGCTGCGCCATGCTGGGATCAAAACGGCGGTTGAACCCCACCATTAACGTCACGCCTGTTTCCTTCACTGTTGCCAGACAGCGCTCCACCCGTTCCAGACTCAGGTCGACCGGCTTCTCACAGAAAATGGCTTTACCGGCACGCGCTGCTGCCTCAATCAGATCCGCGTGGGTATTGGTCGCGCTACAGATAGCAACAAGCTGGATGCTGCTGTCATTCAGAGCCTGATCTACCGTCACCACCTGGGCATTAAATTTATCAGCCAGCGCCTGGGCGGCAGGTTGATAGAGGTCTACCACATACTGCAAGCGACAGTCAGGATGGGCAGCAATATTGGCAGCGTGAATTTGGCCGATACGACCAGCACCAAACAGGGCGACGTTATACATGATCAGTTTCCTTGGTTAACAGACGAAATGTCTGTAGAGAGTGATCGTTTTTGGCCGGAATAAAGTCAAAACAAAGGGCAAACGGCATCATCAAAAAATGCGGTAAATCACAGATTTAATTGAGGTTAAACCCGTCAAAACTCACTTAACCGGAGGGAATCAAAGGCTTAGGGGCTGCTGGCTTAATCACCACTTTTCGCTATGATGAAAAACACCTCATTACCTTTTTTAAGAGCAGGCATGGCAGAGAAAAGCGGCTGGAAAGGACCCACTATCGCCACCATCGCGGAAGAAGCGGGATTGAGCATGGCTACTGTCGACAGAGTCTTGAACGCCCGTCCCGGCGTACGTGAGGTCACGCGTAAAAAGGTGATGCTGGCGATCCAACGGCTGGGCGGCCAGTGGGATGAGGGCGGGACGCCAGCGTTGCGCCGCCGCATCGCTTTTATCTGCGAGTCCGGCACCAGCTTTATCAGCCTGGTGGAAAAAGAAGCGCGGCGTTACATCGCGGCGCATCCTGAAATTGCCTTCAGTTTTGACAGCGTGCCTAACGTTCAGGTCAATACCGACCGCTTCAGCCAGCTGATTGCCCGGCGTGCTGCCGAATCTGACGCGTTGCTGCTGGTGTGCCGGGATGATGTAAAGATCAATCGGGCGGTGCGTGAGGCTATCGATAACGGCGTACCGACGATCTGTCTGACCAGCGATTTGCCCAATTCCCGGCGTACCGCCTATGTCGGACTGGAACAGATCAGCACGGGAGCCACGGCTGGCTGGCTGATGGGCCGCATGTTGCCAAAACGGCCCGGAAATATTTTGCTGATCTTCAGCTCCACTTACCGGACTCAGGAGGAGCGCGAAGTGGGCTTCCGGCGGGCTTTACGGGCCGAATTTCCCCATCTGACCGTCGTGGAGAGAGTAAACACCAACGATGAATCAGAAAGCTCATACCAAAGCGTCAAAAAGTTCCTTGAAGAGAATCCGCCCATGGCTGGCATCTACAACATGGCTGGAGGGAACCGCGGCGTGGCTAAAGCGCTGACGGAAAAAGGGCTGGCGAACGATGTGCTGTTTATTGGTCACGAGCTGAGCGACTACACGCGAACCCTGCTGGAAACAGGAGAAATGGATATCGTGCTGGGCCATGATATCCAGCGTGAAATAGAGCTAGGCGTGGAAGCCCTGGGCCGCTTGCGAACCGGCGGGCAGATTCAGAATATCCACACGCCGCTGCTGATCTACACCCGTTACGCCCATTTTTGAATCCTCAAGCGTTAAGCAGACATTATTTTCAGCTCGTTGGTATGCTGCTTAACCCCATATCTGAACCGGAGACGACTGCACCATGAAAATGAGCGACATTCCGTTTGGTACCACCGCATGGGCAGCCCTGGCCGCCACAGAGCATCCTGGCGAAACAGGTAAAGCGTTCTGGCGTACGCAGCAGTTCGGCGAAGTTCGTGTCAGAATGGTGGAATACAGCCCTGGTTACCTGGCGGATCACTGGTGTTCTAAAGGGCATATTCTGCTTTGCCTTTCCGGTGAGTTGCATACCCAATTAGATGACGGAAGGGTGTTTACCCTGACGCCGGGCATGAGCTATCAGGTGGCTGATGGCGCAGAAGCGCACCGCTCCTGGAGTGATGCCGGTGCGCAGCTGTTTATCGTGGATTAAGGGTAAGAGAGTTGGCGGCAGCTATTTGCCTGCCGCCGCAATCGAGACTTTACTCTTGAAAATAGATCTGTTTTAAGGCTACTTCCACCCCTCTGACCTCGGCCAGCCCCTTCAGGCGGCCAATTGCGGAATAGCCGGGGTTCGTTTTCTTGTGCAGATCATCCAGCATCTGATGGCCATGATCGGGACGCATTGGAATACCGCGCAGATTGCCCTGCTGACGACGACGCTGCTCTTCGGCAAGGATCACCTTCACCACGCCGACCATATCCACATCGCCTGCCAGATGCGCAGCTTCGTGGAAGCTTTTCGGGTTAGCTTCCCGTTTTGTTGAGCGCAGATGGGCGAAATGAATGCGATCCGAGAACGCCTCTGCCATCTCCACCAGGTTGTTGTCAGGACGCACGCCGTAAGAGCCGGTGCAGAAGGTAAAGCCGTTATGTACGCTGTCCACGCTCTCTTTCAGCCACTGCATATCTTCCTGAGTAGAAACAATGCGCGGCAGACCGAGTATGGGACGCGGTGGATCGTCAGGATGAACCGCCAGCATAATCCCGGCAGTTTCCGCTACGGGAACAATGGCCGCCAGAAAATCGGCCATATGCCTGCGTAAACCCGCTTTATCAATGCCGTCATACTGGGAAAGCTGCGCCTGGAACTGCTCCAGGGTGTAGCCCTCTTCAGCCCCTGGCAGACCTGCAATGATGTTACGCGTCAGCGTTGCAATTGCCTCTGGCGTCATTGCGGCGAAATAGTCAGCCGCCTCTTTTTGTTCCTGCTGGTCGTAATCCTGAGTAGCGCCCGGCCGCTGCAAAATATGCAATTCGAAAGCGGCAAAGGCGATATGGTCAAAACGTAGCGCTTTAGCGCCATCCGGCAAGGCCCAGGCCAGATCGGTACGCGTCCAGTCCAGTACCGGCATGAAGTTATAGCAAACGGTATCAATACCGCAGAGACCCAGATTGCGAATCGACTGCTGATAGTTAGCGATAAAGTGTTGATAATCTCCACGCTGCGTTTTAATCGACTCATGCACAGGAATACTCTCGACCACCGACCAGACCAGCCCTTTTTCAGCGAGCAACGCCTGGCGCGCTTTGATCTCATCCACCGGCCAGATCTCGCCGTTGGGGATATGATGCAGGGCAGTAACAATGCCCGTGGCGCCCGCCTGACGGGCATCATCCAGCGAGACCGGATCGTTCGGGCCGTACCAGCGCCATGTGTGTTCCATATGAATACTCCTTAACCTGAGCAGGAATGCAATCGGGCTGCTCAGTATCGCCTGAGCCACTGCCGAAGGCGATACTCAGCAAGCCAAAGCGTGAAGAGGGTCCTGTTCCGTCTGTTAGTGAAAGAGCGCTTACGGCTGCTGGCCACCCGCTTGTGGCCGCGGGCGGTTTACCTTTTGCCAATCTTTAACTTGTTTTCAGGGTTTTGATCGATGGTTGTTTTCTGCACACTAAAGCGCTTCACTTTAGGCCTGCCGTTGCCCAGCAGGATCGCCAGCTTGCTGCCCCCCGGCGTGGTCTCCATCAGGATTTTACAGATACTGGTCAGCGGCACCGAAAGCAGCATCCCCACCGGCCCCAGCAGCCAGCCCCAGAAAATCAGCGACAGGAACACCACCAGACTGGAGAGGCCCAGCCCTTTTCCCATCACTCTGGGTTCAAGCATATTGCCAAACACCATATGAATGGCGATAAACAGGGCGCCGACCAGCGCAGCATCATAAACGCTGTTCAGCAGCAGCGCCTGAATCAGCGGAGGAATGCCGGCGATGATCGGGCCGATATTCGGAATGTAGTTAAGAATAAAGGCAACCACGCCCCACAACAGGGCAAACTTAACATCCAGCAGCAGCAACGCCAGCCAGACCGAGGCACCGGTTATCAGGCTAATCAGCGTTTTAAGCGCCAGATAGTGGGTAACACCTTTCAGCGCCTTATGCAGTCCGGCGATGCGAATTTTGGGGTTTACCAGCGCAAAGCGAAGTTTGTAAGGCAGATGGTGCACTTCAAACAGCATAAAGACCACGGTCATCAGCAGCAGCACGATATTGGTCATCGCTCCTGAGAACTGACTCAGCACGGTGGTCGCCATGTTCATCATGGCGTTAGGATCAAGCCGTTCCGCCATCCGGTCAGTGGAGAGATTGATATTAAACGTGGCGGCAAAATGCTGAACCAGGCCGAGCTTATGCTCCAGCTGGCTGCGGAGCTGCGGATAAATATCGCTGAATTCGTTCGCTGCTCCGGCCACCATCGCCACCAGCAGAGCGAAACAGATAAGCACGCCAGTCATCACCAGGCCTATCGCCAGCCCGCGTCTGACGCCCCGGCGCATCAAAATAGTGACCAACGGATTCAGTACAATGGCCAGAAACATGGCCAGTAAAAAGGGCACCATAATGTCCGAGGCGGCCTTGATGCCCGCAAGGATCACCACCAGCATCGCCATCTTTAACAGCATGTTCTGCCCAATTTTTTCCTGTTGCAGTTCGCTCATTCCCATTCCATTTCAGCTTCAGATGCGTAAGTTTAGCGCCTTTAAGCAGTAAATCCCTGATTTTAAGAAAGGTCGGAAGCTTTTACCTGCCGCAGTATCAACCTGATGGCTGGCAGCATCCCTGGATTGTCATGGCAATAAGCCTGCTACGCCCTTTATCCTCACCGGGATTTCATTAACAGGGTGCTGTAAGCGCGCTATGTGACGGATTCAGGGCAGCAATTATCCCGAAGAGGCCAACCGGATTAAGAGAAAGAGGGAAAAGCAGGGTATAGTTAATTCTCTCTTTTTGTTAACCGGTTCACGATTCCCATGTCCGAGCAACCTGCGGCAGAACCTGCTCAAAGCGGTTTACGCCTTAATTTGCGTATCATTTCCGTGGTGATATTCAATTTTGCCAGTTACCTGACCATCGGCCTGCCGCTGGCCGTTTTACCCGGCTATGTTCATGATGTGATGGGCTACAGCGCTTTCTGGGCAGGGCTGGTGGTCAGCCTGCAATATTTCGCCACGCTGCTGAGTCGTCCTCACGCCGGCCGGTTTGCCGATCTGTGGGGGCCAAAAAAAGTGGTGGTCTTTGGGCTGTGCGGCTGCTTCCTGAGTGGGCTGTGTTATGCGCTGGCAGCGTTTGGATCCAGCCTGCCGGTGCTGAGCCTGGTGATGCTATGCCTGGGACGGGTGATCCTGGGGATCGGGCAGAGTTTTACCGGGACTGGCTCTACCCTCTGGGGTGTTGGCGTGGTGGGGTCGCTGCATATTGGCCGGGTGATCTCCTGGAACGGCATCTTTACCTATGGCGCCATGGCCATCGGCGCTCCGCTGGGCGTAGGGATTTATCAATGGGGCGGGCTGCTGCTGCTCTCCGGTATCATCACAGCGATTGCCCTGATTGCCTTTCTCTTTGCGCTTCCCCGCCCCACGGTGAAAAGCAGCAAAGGTAAACAGCTGCCATTCCGCGCTGTGCTGGGCAAGGTATGGGGTTACGGCGTTCTGCTGGCGATGGGGTCGGCAGGGTTTGGGGTGATTGCCACCTTTATCACGCTATTTTATCAGGCCAAAGGGTGGGAAGGTGCCGCCTGGGCGTTAACGCTTTTCAGCGGCGCTTTCGTCGGAACCCGTCTGCTCTTTCCCAATGCGATTAACCGACACGGCGGGCTTAGCGTGGCGCTGGTGTGCTTTGCGGTGGAGGCGGTGGGCCTGTTTCTGGTCTGGGGATCGGTCGATCCCTGGATGGCGAAACTGGGTGCATTCCTGACCGGGGCAGGCTTCTCGCTGGTGTTTCCGGCCATTGGCGTGGTGGCGGTTAAAGCCGTACCGCCGCAGAATCAGGGCAGCGCGCTGGCGGCCTATACCACCTTTATGGATCTCTCTTTAGGGATAACCGGGCCTCTGGCCGGGTTTGCCATGAGCTATCTCGGGGTACCGGTGATCTATCTGCTTAGCGCGCTGCTGGTCTGCGTGGCGATAGTGCTGACGGCCCGCCTGAAACGGACGCTGCGACGGCAACAAGAGGCACTGGGGGAACGCTCCTGAACAGGCGGCCAGGGCCGCCAAAGTGACACCTGTAAGCCAGGGGCGACACTGCCCCTGGGTTAATCCTGTAGGAAAGCGATACTGCGGCGGATCTCCCGCTCTATATCTTCCGCCTGCCAGCTCTCCATCACTGATGAGAAGGGTTCAAAGGCATAAACACCCCGGTAACCCATCCGCTCCAGACGCTGCACCTGGGTAGCGGTATTCAGCAGGTCACCTTTTGTAAGCATGATACGTTCTTCATCGGTGAGTTCGCTGGTTGGACGGCTGTCTTCCACTCCGGAAAGATGGATAAGCCCGATCGCCTTGATATCGATCTCCGTTTCAAATTCCGCCTCAGCATTTTCATACAGATGATGATGGAAAGTATCGAGTAACAGGCGGAAAGGAACGTTGGCGTCGCGGATCAGTTTCTGCGCTTTAACCGCAGAGCGCAGCGAGCTGACCCTGAAGCCCAGCGGCTCTACCAATCCTTCAATCCCATAGTGGGCAAACAGCGGAGCCAGCGTTTTCAGGGCAGCAAGCGTCTCCTCTTCAGAAACTGGCGTACCGTCGTTCAGCGGGCAGAGCACCAGCGCTTTAGCGCCCACTCCCTGCGCATCTTTCAGCAACCCTTCCGTCTTCGCCAGCAGTGCTTCATTGACCTGGTTAAAGGGGTAAACGGCATTGATAGTGACAATTTCCAGCCCGTAGCGTTGCGCCAGGGCTTTCACTTCTGCATGAGTGAGGTCATCCGTCACGCTGCCTCCACGCATATCGTTGCGCAGTTCAACCTTATTCAGGCCGAGCTTATGCACCAGCTGAAAGAACGCTTCAATACTGAGGTTGGGGGCAATTTTTCGGTTAATACAGAAACGGGTGGGATCAATAGCCATTTTACTGCTCCTGCAAATTAGAGAAGGGAAGAATTGTTAAGCCGTGTGGCTCGCCATCAGGCGGCTTCTCAGGTTATGGCGTATAAAAGAACATTTATTTCATGATTGGTGAATTATGAAATTTAAATTTTTCGATCCCTCTCGCAAAATTTCGTTTTATTGCCGTTCAGAATCGCGTCAGGTGGTTGATTTGTGAGCCGTATCGCAACCTCATACCGGCAAGGAGTTCATGGCTTTTGGGCGGTGGGGAGCCGCAGCCACCTTGCGCTAAGCCCTTTTTGCTTCTGCCCCTGTTAAGCACCCCAAGTCAGGGCAGCCCGATAAATAAAAATGCGATCTGCTCCGCTAAAAACGAATTTTCTAAAGTGAATTATTTGAAAAATTTGTTCCAATATAATAGTGTCGTTGCACGCATTCAGGATTTGTCCGGTCAGGCTGCGGCCTGTAGACATACTCACATCAAAGAGGCCAGAACATGACTATCGTAGGAAACTTTATTGGCGGAAAAACATCTCTGAGCGCCAGCAATGAAACGATTCCGGTTTACGATCCGGCGACAGGCAAACCGGTGCGCGATCTGACGCAAAGCAGCGCAGAGGAAGTGACAAAAGCGATTGAAGTGGCGCATAACGCTTTTGAGGGATGGTCACGCACTTCGCCACTACGCCGCGCGCGCGTTATGTTCAATTTTAAAGCCCTGATGGAAGAGCACCGTGAAGAGCTGGCTGCGCTGATTGTCAGCGAACACGGTAAAGTCTGGTCTGATGCGCTGGGTGAACTCACCCGTGGCATAGAAGTGATTGAATATGCCTGCGGTATTCCACATCTGATCAAAGGTGAAAACTCTGCTGACGTGGCAACCGGCGTGGACAGCTATTCGCTGATGCAGCCGCTGGGCGTGGTGGCCGGGATTACCCCGTTTAACTTCCCCGCTATGGTGCCATTATGGATGTTCCCGATTGCGCTCGCCTGCGGCAACACCTTCGTGCTGAAGCCGCCAGCCCTGGACCCTTCAGCCTCGGTTCGTATGGCTGAGCTGCTGACCGAAGCGGGGCTGCCGGACGGCGTATTCAACGTTATTCACTGTTCTAACGAAGATGCAGAGCAGCTCTATACCGATCCGCGCGTGCAGGCCGTAAGCTTTGTTGGCTCTTCCGGCGTGGCGGAGCACATCTATAAAACCGCCAGCGCCCACGGTAAGCGTGTTCAGGCCTTCGGCGCGGCAAAAAATCATGCCATCGTGATGCCGGATGCCGAGCTGGAAAGCACCGTGAACGCCATTATGGGCGGCGCGTTTGGCTCCGCAGGCGAGCGCTGCATGGCGCTGCCGGTGGTGGTCGCAGTGGGCGATGATACCGCAGATAAATTAATTGCTGCCCTGACGCCGCTGGTCAAAGCGCTGCGCGTAGGGCCTGGCATCAAAAAAGGCAGCGAAGAGAACGAAATGGGGCCGGTTGTCTCTGCCGCGCACCAGAAAAAAGTGCTGGGTTACATCGACCAGGGCGAGCAGGAAGGCGCGAAGCTGGTGGTGGATGGTCGTAACTGCCAGGTTGAAGGCTACAGCGAAGGCTACTACGTTGGCGGCACGCTGTTTGATAACGTCACTGCCGATATGGTTATCTGGCGTGAAGAGATCTTCGGACCGGTGCTCAGCATCATGCGTGCGCCAGACTATGCCACTGCTCTGAAGCTGGTTAACAGCCATGAATTTGGCAACGGCAGCGCCATTTTCACCAGCAATGGTCACACCGGGCGTGATTTTGTGCGTGAAGTGCAGGCAGGAATGGTTGGCGTAAACGTTCCGGTGCCGGTGCCAATGGCTTTCCACAGCTTTGGCGGCTGGAAGCGTTCCGTCTTTGGCGCACTGAACGTGCACGGGCCAGACGGCGTGCGTTTCTATACCCGTATGAAAACGGCCACCGTACGCTGGCCGGGCGGTCAGAAAACCGTTTCTGAGTTCAGCATGCCAACGCTGGGTTAATTCACGAGCAGGGGAAAAGCAGAATGTCATTGCTTAACAAAGTAAAACAACCGGATGCGCAAGGGCGCATCCAGCATGTTACTCCGGAGAGCGCAGGCTGGCGCTATGTGGGCTTTGATGCTTACCAGCTGCAAAAAGGGCAAAAACTACAGCTGGAGAGTGGTGATAAAGAGCTGTGCCTGGTGCTGGTTGCGGGGCTGGCTTCGGTAAAAACGCTGCACGCGGAGTTTCCCGGCATCGGCAAGCGCATGTCGCCCTTCGAGCGCACGCCCCCTTATTCCGTCTATGTACCCAATCACGATAAAGTCGAAATTTACGCGGACACGGATCTGGAGCTGGCGGTGTGTAACGCGCCAGGTAAAGGGACGCTGCCCGCCAGGCTGATTACGCCTGCCGACGTGGGCGTGGAGCAGCGTGGCAAAGGTCGCAACAAGCGGCTGGTACACAATATTTTGCCTGACGATAAGCCAGCGGACAGCCTGCTGGTGGTGGAAGTCTATACCAATGAAGGGGATACCAGCTCCTATCCCAGCCATAAGCACGATCGGGAAGACTCAGAGTCGGAAACCTATCTGGAAGAGACCTATTACCACCGCTTCAATCCGCCGCAGGGTTTTGCCATGCAGCGCGTCTATACGGACGACCGTTCGCTGGATGAGTGCATGGCTGTCTACAACCATGATGTGGTCACCGTCCCGCGTGGCTACCATCCGGTCGCGACTATTGCCGGCTACGATAATTATTATCTGAACGTGATGGCAGGGCCGGTAAGATTATGGAAGTTTAGCTGGGAACAGGATCACGCCTGGGTGAACAGCGAGGCATATCCGCGAGAAAAGTGACCCCGGATAAATGAAACGAGTCAGTGAAAAACGGGTGGAATTTTCCACCCGTTTTTTTATGCTTTAGTGACGTTATTCAGCGCCAGTGAAACGGCCAGCGTCTGGGCCAGGCACAGGGAAGCGACCTGCGAACGGAAACCATCCACCTGCGCTTCACGCACCACAAAGCAGACATCGCTGAAGGCGGCCAGCGGGCTGACCTGGCTGTCGGTTATAGCAATCAGGTGCGCGCCACGTTTGGCGCCCAGCTCAACCAGCTCAACCGCTTCCCGCGCATAGGGGGAGTAGCTGATAGCAATCACGACATCTTTCGGGTTTACCATGCTTAACTGCTCGGTAAACATGCCGCCAAGGCCATCAATCAGAAAGGCGCGGCGCTCCAGATGACGCAGCGCATAGGTCAGGTAGGAAGCGACGCTGAAAGAGCGGCGCAGGCCAATGACGTAGATATTTTCCGCCTGATTAAGCAGTTCCACGGCTTTATTCAGCTGCTCAGGGTTGGTCTGCATCGCCAGTTGCTGTAGCGCCTGCGAGTTTACCATCGTGAACACGTTAAGAATTTCAGCGGGATTTTCTGGTGGCGTCGCCGACTCGTCGGTTGAGGTCTGGCGGAACAGACGCGCGCGTTCGGTGTAGTTCACCGTCTCTTCCATCAGATGCTGACGGAAAACCTGTTTCATCTCGTTAAAGCCGCTGAAACCAAAGGCGTTAGAGAAGCGAATCAGGGTGGAGGGCGGCACATCAGCCTGCTGGGCAATCGAGGCCACGGTATCAAAAGCGATGCTGTTGCTGTTGTCGAGAATATAGCGAGCAACCTGTTTCAGGCGCTTACTCAGAGTATCGTAGCGACGACGGATGTCGTCCTGTAACAGGGAAAGCTGTGTCGGATTATTGGTCATTACTTCGGCTCACCAAATAAAATAAGTCATCTTCTTCTGGTCGATATTCTATCAGATGAACAAAAAATTTCACTTGCTAACGGAAAACAGGGGATCTATTTCATCGGGGTTATGAAACTAATCACACTTCAGAGGGCAAAAGAGGTCGCCAGGCAGGTGTTTAACTTCGTGCTCTGAAATAAGTGGGATCTTCAGCTATGCCCGGAAGCATTTCAGAAGCAAAAGAGAGGGCGCTGAAGAAGAAAAGGAGCGGGAGCCGAGCCGGATCCGCAAGGGGCAGAAAATTAGCCACCCGCAGGATCCTCCCCGATCACCGCCCTTTAACAGAGGGTTACTTCGCCGGACGAACTTCACGCCAGTAGTTGATCAGCTGATGATAATTGCTTTTCACCTGAGCGATGAGCGTCTCATCATCCAGTTCACCCTGCAACCACTGGCGCGAAGGCTGCCCAAAGATGGTACGGCCCACGGCAAACCCTTTTACCCACGGCGCTTTGGCGGCATCGGCAAAACCCGCTTTCAACTTCTCTTCCGGCGCGTCCAGACCCAGGATCAGGATGCCACGACAGTAAGGGTCATGCTGCTCGATCACTCCGCTTATCGCTTCCCAGCTCTCAAGCTTAAGCGGCGGCAGCTTCCACCAGTCGGGCTGAATGCCCAGTGAATAGAAGTGCGTCAGAATATCAAGGTAGTAGGACTCCTGCTTGTCCGGGTTGCTCTCCGGCAGGATCACTTCCAGCAGCAGTTCGTGGCCCGTTTTGTTACAGCCGTTCCAGACATCCAGCACCAGCTCATCCTGCTCTTTGCGCAGTTCGGCGCTGTCATGGGGATGATAGAACACCAGGCATTTCACCACGTGCTCCTGCGGCCAGTCGACCAACTGAGAACCGATGTTGCCATGCTCAAGGCGCAGAGGACGCGAGCTGGGCAGCTCAATAGGCCGACCAATCCACCACCCTTTGCCGGTAATGGCGTTCAGCGCTGGCTGACCGTAAGTGGTGTCGGCCAGAATGCCGCTACGGTTCTCCAGGCCCGCTTCTCCTGCCGCCTCTTCCGCTGCCCGCAGCAGCAGCAGCTTGAGTTCAGGCAGACGGGAAGGGTCGACACCCGCTTCATTGGCCATATCCAGCAGCTGCTTACGGTGGTCAAAGGCAAAGACGCACAGCTCCGGCCACTGCTGCTTGCGCGTGGTAACGCGATGCAGATGTTTGAGGCGTTTGTCCAGATCGGGACGTTTCACTTCGTCAGCGCGGCTCAGGAAATCGTCCAGTTCCGCTTTGGTGGGCATTGCCGGGGCGCAGCCGTGGCGTGAAACCACCAGCGCACCACAGGCGTTGGCATAGCGGCACGCCTGTTCCCAACCTTCATCATTCAGCCAGCCGCGCAGCAGGCCGGACATAAAGGCATCGCCTGCACCCAGCACGTTCAGCACCTCAACGCGCACGCCGCTCTGCAATTGAGTCTGTTCCCAGCTCGTCGGGATCTCGCCTTCCAGCACCACACAGCCCATCGGGCCACGTTTGCATACCAGGGTTGCTTTGGTCGCCTGCCGGACATTTTTCAGGGCCGTCAGCGTATCCGTGCTGCCCCCAGCGATATGAAACTCTTCTTCTGTTCCTACCACCAGATCGAAATAGTGCAGTACTTCCTGCAACTGCTGAGTAACATGCTGTGACTCCACGAAACGCGTTTCCCCGTCTCCCAGCGAAGTCAGGCCCCACAACACCGGACGATAATCGATATCCAGTGCCGTGCGTAAGCCGTTGTTACGCGCAATATCAAGCGCTTTCAACACCGCCGCGCGGGTATCAGGATGGGAAAGGTGCGTGCCGGTGACGGCAACGGATCGGGAAGAGGTAATGTACTCTTCTTTAATATCTTCCGGAGTCAGTCCCATATCCGCACAATTATCGCGGTAGAACACCAGCGGGAAGGTATCCTGATCTTTGATCCCCAGGATCACCAGACCAGTCAGACGTGTTTTATCGGTAATCAGGCATTCGGTGTCGGCACCTGCACGCTGCAACTCTTCGCGCAGAAAACGCCCCATATGCTCATCACCCACGCGCGCCAGCATCCCCGACTTCAGGCCCTGAATCGCCGTGCCGTAAGCCACATTGCCGGACGATCCGCCAAGATACTTAGCGAACGTGCTGGTATCTTCAAGGCGGGCGCCAATTTGCTGGCCATAAAGGTCAACGGCAATGCGCCCGATACAAATCACATCAAGCCGCTTCTGTTGTGTACTCATACCTGTTTTTTCCTTCTGTGATGTGCCGCGCTTCGCCAGCGGAGTCGCCTGAGCGTGACGCCCGGATTTGATATGCGAATCAGTATGGGGAATAAATATTTCAACTTCAACACAAAATGAAACTAATACCCCAAAAGTGTGAGGTGGATAAAACTCTGCTGCAACGGATCGAACAGGATCAAATTCTCCCCTGCCTTCAGGGAGATCGGGCAGTGTGAGGCGCCTCGCAAACCCTGAAAGAGAGAATCGCAAACTCTTTGAAGTGAAACGTAATTTTCTCTTCCGGCAGCCTCTCTCTTTTCTTGTTCCAAAACGCCGCGTGCTATCACCCTGCTCAACGCCGTTTAACGGCATAATTTGATCTCACTCGCAAAATGAAATGTTTCTTCTGTAATTGTGTTTAGTGAAAAAAATATTTGTTTATAATCGCCTCACGTTTCACTTACAGCCGTCGCTTCTTTTCATCTCCTGGCGGCCAGGATTGCGAACCCCGGAAGGTTGCTGACTTTCCGCCGAACCGTTAAGGAAGAGCAAATGGGTAAGATCAGATTAACCACAGCACAGGCTCTGGTCAGATTTCTGGATAACCAGTATCTGTCGGTCGATGGCGTTGAAACCAAATTCGTCAAAGGTATTTTCGCCATCTTTGGTCATGGCAACGTGCTGGGGTTAGGCCAGGCGCTGGAGCAGGATAGCGGCGATCTGGTGGTGCATCAGGGACGTAACGAGCAGGGCATGGCCCATGCGGCCATTGGCTACGCTAAGCAGAAATTGCGCCGTGAAATTATCGCCTGTACCTCCTCTGTCGGGCCGGGTGCCGCCAATATGATCACCGCAGCGGGCACCGCCTCGGCTAACCGCATTCCTTTATTACTGCTGCCGGGCGATGTGTTTGCCACCCGCCAGCCAGACCCGGTTTTGCAGCAGATTGAGCAGAGCCACGATCTCAGCATCAGCACCAACGATGCCTTCCGCGCAGTAAGCAAATACTGGGACAGGATAAACCGTCCGGAACAGTTGATGACGGCCTGTATCAACGCGATGCGTGTTTTGACCGATCCGGCAGAGACCGGCGCGGTAACGATCTCACTGCCGCAGGATGTCCAGGGCGAAGCCTACGATTATCCGGACTATTTTTTCCAGAAACGCGTCCATTTGCTTGACCGTCGCCTGCCGACAGAAGCCCAGCTTGCCGCCGCCCTGAAACTTATGGCGGGTAAACGTAAGCCGATGATCGTTTGCGGCGGCGGCGTGAAGTACTCCGAAGCTGGTGAAGCGCTGCGCCAGTTTGCGGAACGCCATCAGATCCCCTTTGCGGAAACCCAGGCAGGAAAAGGCACCCTCATCTCCGATCATCCGCTAAATGTGGGTGGTGTGGGTGAAACCGGTTGCCTGGCAGCCAATTTACTGGCGAAAGAGGCAGATCTGGTGATTGGCGTAGGCACTCGCTACACCGATTTCACCACCGCCTCGAAATGGATCTTCCAGAATCCGGATGTCAGCTATATCAATATCAACGTCAGCAATTTTGACGCTTACAAGCTTGATGCGGTGCAGGTCGTAGCGGATGCGCGGGAAGCCCTGACGGCGCTGGATGAACGTCTGGCTCAGCAAGGGTTCAGCAGCGGCTGGGGCGAGCAGATCCCCCAGGCGCAAAGCAAGCTGCTGAAAGAGACGCAGCGCGTCTATCAGGCGGTCTACAGCAACGAAGGCTTTATCCCGGAAATTGACGACAGCCTCGATCGTGAAGCCGTCTATGCCGAATTTAACCGTCTTACCGACTCCTTCCTGACGCAGAGCAGCGTGCTGGGGACGCTGAATGAGCATCTCCCAAAGGATTCGGTGATCGTCGCTGCTGCGGGTAGTTTGCCCGGCGATCTCCAGCGCGTCTGGCGCACCAGAGATTACAACAGCTACCACGTGGAGTATGGCTACTCCTGCATGGGCTACGAGGTTAGCGCCTCACTGGGCGTGAAGCTGGCGGAGCCGCACCGCGAGGTCTATACGCTGGTGGGCGATGGCTCCTTTATGATGCTGCACTCCGAACTGGTCACCTCTATTCAGGAGCGGGCCAAAATCAACGTGGTGCTGTTCGATAACATGACCAACGGCTGTATCAACAACCTTCAGATAGAACACGGGATGGAGAGCTTCACCACCGAGTTCCGCTTCCGTGATAGCGAAAGCGGCAAGCTGAATGGCGGCTTTATCCCTGTCGACTTTGCCGCTATCGCGGCCGGTTACGGCTGTAAAACCTATCGCGTGACCACGCTGGAGCAGCTGAAAGCGGCGCTGGAAGATGCCCGCAGGCAGACCGTTTCCACACTGATTGATATTAAAGTGCTGCCGAAAACCATGGTGCACAAATACTTCAGCTGGTGGCGTGTGGGCGGCGCACAGGTTTCTGAATCAGAACGTGTTGATGCCGTTGCCCGCATGCTTAACGAGCATATCGGACAGGCACGCGAATACTGATCCTCTTTTTACTTTAAATCACAGATCGGAACCGGTCATCGCCCCAGCATAGTGGCGGGGCCGGATACCGCGCTGAACCCTACATGATGAAGGATATGCTATGACTCTCAGACTCGGTGTTATCGGTACAGGTGCAATTGGTCAGGAACACATTCGCCGTTGCAGCAAAGTGTTGCAGGGGGCAAAAGTGGTCGCCGTCTCCGACATCAATATTGATGGCGCGAAAGGTATCGTCAGCCGCTTAGGGTTGGAGGCGGAAGTCTATGCCAACGGTCATGATGTGATTGCCTCTCCCGATGTGGATGCGCTGATTGTGACTTCGTGGGACCCCACGCACGAAGAGTTTACCCTTGCTGCCGTAGCTGCCGGTAAACCGGTATTTTGCGAAAAGCCGCTGGCGCTGAGCGCGGAAGGGTGCCGCCGTATTGTCGATGCAGAAATTGCATACGGTAAGCGCCTGGTGCAAGTCGGGTTTATGCGTCCTTATGATGCTGGCTACCGTGCGTTAAAGCAGGTTATTACCAACGGCGATATCGGTGAACCTCTGATGCTGCACTGCGCGCACCGCAACCCTACCGTTCCTGAAAGCTATACCACGGATATGGCCATCACCAATACGCTGATCCATGAGCTGGATGTGCTGCGCTGGCTGACGGAGGACGACTATAAATCTGTGCAGGTAGTGTTCCCGCGCTCTACCAAAAACAGCCATGCAAAGCTGCGTGACCCGCAGATAGTGCTGTTTGAAACACAGAAAGGCACCCGTATCGATGTCGAAATCTTTGTGAACTGTGCCTATGGCTACGACATTCAGTGCGAGGTGGTAGGGGAAACGGGGATCGCCAGACTGCCAGAGCCTGCTGCGGTGCAGATGCGTAAAGAGGCAAAACTCTCGACCGCTATTCTCACCGACTGGAAAGATCGTTTTATTGACGCTTATGACGTTGAACTACAAGCCTTTATCAACGATGCAACGGCTGGCAAGCTACAGGGGCCTTCTGCCTGGGATGGCTATGCGGCCTCCGTCGCGGCTGATGCCTGTCTGAAAGCGCAGGAGAGCGGGGCCATTGAAGCCGTTGAGCTGCCGCCTCGCCCGGCGTTCTATAACAAGTAATGCCCTTTTCCCCGCCGGTGGCGGGGAAAACGCTGAACCGATCCTCAGGGAGAAACAGATGAAAATCGCTTTTGACGTTGATGTCATCAAAGAGATGGGCATTACCAGAATGGTCCATCAGGTAGCGGACTGGGGCTACAAATATATTGAGCAGTCCCCGCATCCTCAGATCAACCCGTTTTACAAGCACCCCAAGGCCAGCCGGGAGATCATCACCGAATATAAAAATGCGCTGCGTGAAACGGGCGTGGAGATCTCCTCCTTTATCGTCGTCTATCGCTGGTCCGGTCCGGATGAGGCGCGCCGTCAGGCCGCCGTGCGTAACTGGAAGCGGATGATTGAGATTGCGGTGGAAACCGGCGTGCAGGTGATCAATACCGAGCTATCCGGGACGCCAAACGAGCCGGAGATCTGCGAAGAGATGTTCTACCGCTCGATGGAAGAGCTGCTGCCCATCGTCGAGCGTGAAGGTATTCGTATCGAAATTCAGTCCCACCCCTGGGACTTCTGTGAAGAAAATAATGAAACGGCGGACCTGGTAAAATCGTTCCGCAGTGAAAACGTCAAGTATCTCTATAGCGTGCCGCACACCTTCTTCTATGACAAAGGCAAGGGCGACGTTAAAAGCATGCTGGAGTATGCAGGCGACGATCTGTCGCACGTGCTGATTGCCGATACCATGAACCACACTAAGCATTGCCGCTATATCGTGAACCCGCCTGGCGTGGATGCCGTTGTCCATCAGCATGTGGGCGTGGGTGAAGGGGAGGTCGATTTCGCCACCCTGTTCCAGACTCTGCGTGAAATGGACTTTGCTAACCGGAGTTACAAAGTTGGCGGAGAGTCGATTATTGCCTCTTCCCTGTTCGGTTATCCGGAAAAAATGCCGCGTCAGGCGGTGGAAACCCGCGAGCTAATCGAGCGTGAACTGCTGAACCGTTAGTCCGTAGCGGCACCGCCGCCTTATCCCTTACGAGAAAAGACGATGAATAAAGATAACGTGAAGCTGGCGATAGCGCCGATTGGCTGGACCAACGACGATATGCCGGAGCTGGGGGCGGAGAATACCTTTCAGCAAATCGTCAGCGAAATGGCGCTGGCAGGGTTTACCGGCAGTGAGGTTGGCAGTAAGTATCCGCGCGATCCGGCCGTGCTGAAACCGATGCTGGAGATACGTGGTCTGCAAATTTGCAACGCCTGGTTCAGCACCTTTTTTGCCAGGGGTGATAAAGCGAAGACCATTGATGAATTTATTAACCATCGTGATTTTCTGCATGCCTTAGGGGCCAAAGTGATTGGGTGTTCTGAGCAGAGCAGAAGCATTCAGGGAACGACGCTGTCGGTGCTGGACGAGAAGCCCAATTTCAGCGATGAAGAGTGGCGCTTAACGGCGGAAGGCTACAACGAGCTGGCGAAGCTGGCGGCTGAGAAAGGCATGCAGGTCGCTCTGCATCATCATATGGGCACGGCCATTCAGACTACGGAAGAGATTGACCGCTTTATGGCCCTGACCAACGATGATGTCTACCTGCTGTTCGACACCGGCCACGCTTACTACTCTGAAGGCAGCCAGGCAAAGATGCTGGCGATCCTGAAAAAGTACCTGCCGCGTATCAATCACATCCACCTCAAAGACGTGCGTGATGAGGTGGTCGCCCAGGTCAGGAGTCAGAAAATGTCCTTCCTGGACGGCGTGAAAAAGGGCACCTTCACCGTGCCGGGCGATGGCGTTATCGACTTTATGCCGGTATTTTCCCTGTTGGATGAGGCAGGCTATAAAGGCTGGATGGTGGTCGAAGCTGAACAGGATCCGGCGTTAGCCAATCCGTTTGAATACGCGGTAAAGGCCCGAAAATACATTCGCGAGCATGCGGGCCTGTAGCCGCAACAGAGAGATTTTTTGCCGCTGAATGCGTATAAAAAAGCCCCGGTCAGTTGATCGGGGCTTTTTATTGATGCGTTCGTGCGCTTACGTCAACGCTGTTTATTTCAACGTAATCGTATTGATAATATTTTCTGCATCGGTCTGCGACTGCTGCTGATTATCGGCGGGCAGGGTGATCTGCAACGTCAGCAGTTTGCCGTCAACCTTCGCCAGCACCACGGAGGACCAGGAAGATTGATTCTTGGCAGAGATGACCGTATCGAGCCGCTGGGCAGGCTGGCCTTTCAGATCCACCGACTTGTTCGTCACTACCTGCAACTGCGGGTCACGGTTGCGCTGCTGCTGCTCAAGGCGTTTAGCCAGCACATCCAGGCCATCGGTTGTCGTATCGCCTTCGATAACGATAATCGCTTTCTGTCCGGTCGCATCGGCATAGACGTGCATGTTATTCGCCTGCGTACCGAGCTTGCCGCTCTGATCGGACATACCGGCAGGCAGCGTGAAGCCCAGTTTACCCTCCATCAGGGTCACATTTTGCGAGCTTTGGCTGCTGCTGACGCCGTTGTCATCAGCAGAGGCTTTATCCTCTTTGCCGTCGCAGGCGGCCAGTCCAACCACCAGTAAACCGATACCGGCATATTTCAGTAAGTTACGCATCATGATCCCTTTTACGTTAGTCGTGTGCTGCAATAGAGCCACTCATAAAATAGCAATCAGCTGGCAAAAGCAACCGCCGGCCTGTTACCGCCTTCAGCTTAACCGAAGTTGACCTGCGCGCGACTCGATTTTTCCGCCAGGCGCTTAAGCATCGCATTTAACAGCAAACCGTAAGCGGGCAGGAAGAAAATCATGCAGATAAGCACCTTAAAGCTGTAGTCCACCAGCGCGATTTCCACCCAGTTCTGCGCCATAAACGGGTCCGGGCTCTTATAGAAGGCGATAAAGAAGAAGGCCAGCGTATCGCTGATGTTGCCCAGGAACATGGCGGAGGCGGGCGCAATCCACCATTGAGGCAGCTTACGCAGGCGGTTAAAGACGTGAACATCCAGAATCTGTCCCAGCGCATAAGCCATAAAGCTGGCGCAGGCGATACGGGCAACAAAGAGGTTAACCTCTTTCAGCGCGGAAAATCCCTGCCATTCACCCTGATAGAAGAGGGCGGAGATGCTGTAGGAGATAAACAGCGCCGGAACCATTACCGCCAGAATAATACGACGAGCCAGCGGCGCGCCAAAAATCCGCACGGTGAGATCGGTTGCCAGGAAGATAAACGGAAAGCTGAAGGCGCCCCATGTGGTATGGAAGCCGAAAACAGAGATCGGCAGCTGTACCAGATAGTTACTGGAGGTGATCACCAGCACGTGGAACAACGACAGCCAGACCAGCGCATGCGTGCGCTGACTTTTCGAGAATGAAATCATCTTGTAGCCTTTTTGAAAGTTGGGGTGAGGGAACCCAATGAAAATGGTCTTGCTTAGCAAGTGCGCGGCATATTACCGAAACAGAGTGCTAATGCAATGGTTAATTTTAGCGCAAACGTTATCGTTATCTGCGCACTTGCACAGGCGAAGGGGGTGGGTAAAATAAATGCCGTCACTGAACCCTAAAGAGAGTGTTATGAGCGATCTGTTCGCCAATCCCGACCAAACCCTGGATGCCATGGGGCTACGCTGTCCCGAGCCTGTGATGATGGTGCGTAAAACCGTGCGCCATATGCAGGAGGGCGAAACCCTGCTGATTATTGCCGACGATCCCGCCACAACCCGCGATATTCCGGGCTTCTGCCGTTTTATGGAGCACACATTGATGGCGCAAAGCACTGAACAGGTGCCCTATAAATATCTGTTAAAGAAAGGGCTGTAGAAAGCGCATTGCCTGAGGGTTCAGTGTTCCGGTAAGCAGGGGGATGCGGCATCCAGGCTTGCGCTAATGCCACGCAACATATCAAAGTTAACATTTTGCACTACGGCGTCTCGGATAACGTTCTGTATGGCAATGCCTTACCACTACCGGTTTCGCAGTAAAGTGTGCAGAAAGGAAAGGGCGTCTGTGAATTCCGGCTATCTGGTCAGGGAGAGCGGGCTGAACACAAAAACGCCGTGAAATCTCCCTGATGGCTGCGAAGCGGCGTCCGTGCCGCTTAGCTTTTGCTTATCAGCCCGTTCTCCCTTCCCCTGAGGCTTCAACATTGTCTGCCCGAAAACTTCAGCATGGGTGAGATAACGCCGGGTTGGGATCTGGTCAGCTTTTGCGCAGCAGGCGCAATGCGTTAGCGGTTACTAACGCTGTAGCACCTGAATCGGCAAGAACCGCCAGCCACAAGCCGGTGAGGCCCATCAGCGTGGTGATCAGAAAAAGCCCTTTCAACCCCAGCGCAATAGTGACGTTCTGGCGAATATTGGCATGCGTCGCTCTGGAGAGCCGGATCATTGTTGCCAGACCGCCCAGCCGATTATGCGTCAGCGCGGCGTCGGCGGTTTCCAGCGCCACATCGCTGCCGCTGCCCATGGCAATGCCGATAGTGGCGGCTTTCATCGCGGGCGCATCATTAATGCCGTCACCGACCATGGCGACAGGCTGCTGTTGATTAAGCTCGCCGATGGCGGTCACTTTGTCTGCGGGCAGCAAGCCGGCACGGTAATCAATGCCCAGCTCCCCGGCAATGGCGGCTGCGGCACGAGGGTTATCGCCGGTCAGCATAACCACCTGAATGTTCATCGATTTCAGCTCCGTCAGCGCAGCTAAAGCATCGGCCCGTAACGTATCACGCAGCACAATAAGCGCGGTTGGCTGGCTCTCTTCCAGCAGAACCACCACCGTGTTGCCTCCGGCTTCCAGCCGGGTAACCTCTTCCGCCTGACGGGAAGAGAGCACTTTTTCCGCCAGGCGGCCCGGTGCGCTGATTAAAAGTTTGTGACCACTAACTACTGCTTCCACGCCGCTGCCTGCAAGCGCCCGCTGCTCGCTGGCCTGGGGGAGCGCCAGCTTTCTTTCTGCCGCCTGCGCCACTATCGCTTTCGCCAGCGGGTGTGAAGAACCGCTTTCCACCGCCGCCGCTTTTGCCAGTAGTGACGCTTCAGGCTCTTTGGTCAGCGGCACAATGGCGACAACCTGCGGTTTGCCTTGCGTTAGCGTGCCTGTTTTATCGAAAGCCAGGGTGCGAACCGCATTCAGACTTTCCAGCGCTGCGCCGCCTTTGATCAGCACCCCACGGCGGGAAGCAGCAGCCAGGCCAGAGGTGATGGCTGCCGGCGTCGATATCACCAGTGCGCAAGGGCAGCCAATCAGCAGCAGCGTCAGACCTTTATAGGTCCACAGCTGCCACTCTGCCGCCATCAGCAGCGGCGGGATGATTGCCGTCAGCAGGGCTAACCCCATGATTATCGGCGTATAAATCCGGCTGAAACGGTCCAGAAAACGCTCAATGGGCGCCCGGTTCGATTCCGCCTCTTCAATCAGATGCAGGATGCGGTCAATCGCACTCTCACCTGGCTCAGAAACCACTTCCAGCAGAACCTGGCGGTCAACGCTCAGGCAGCCCGCGGCAACAGCTTCGCCCTGCTGGCGCTCAACCGGCACCGACTCTCCGGTCAGGGCACTTTCATCAAAGCTGGCGAAGGGGGAGAGCAGGCGCGCATCCGCTGGTAACCGCGATCCCGCCGCAACCTCAATCTTGTCGCCTGGTCGCAGGGCGCTAAGCGGAACCGTTTCCCGCACGTTGCCGTTCAGCCGGGTAGCTTCTTCAGGTTTCAGGGCCATTAAAGCCGTGACGCCGCGCCGCGCCCGACCGGCAGCAAAGGACTCAAGCCGCTCGCCGAGCAGGAACAGCAGCAGCACCATAGCCGCTTCCGCCGTGGCACCAATAAACAGAGCGCCAATGGCCGCAACGCTCATCAGCGTTTCAATGGCAAACGGCGTTCCGCTGCGGATCAGGCGAAGGGCGTTGCGGGCGACAGGCCAGACGCCAACCAGCGTGGTCAGCGTGAAGGCAATCTCGCCTGCCTGCGGGTGGATGATCTGGAGCAGCCAGCTGACAAGCATTAATCCGCACAGCAAAAGCAGGGTGCGGTTCTCCTGCCAGAAACCGGAAGAGGGTGCGGCTGTGTGAGGGGCATTGCTGAGTTTCAGCCTGAAACCCGCTCTGGAAACGGCGGCTTCCACCTGCTGACGGATATCCTTCTCTGCGCTGACCACCAGCTTTTCGGTGGCAAACAGCACCCGCGCCTGAGCAACATCAGGCAAATTGCTGACGGCCTTTTCAATTTTACGGGCGCAGGCTGGGCAGTCCATCCCTTCGATTAACCAGCTAAAACGTGTTCTGTCGCTTTCCTCATCACCCCCACTGCCCGAACCCTCGTCCGCCTCACGGCAACAGCTTGATTCAGGCGTGGCTGGGGTAACAGGCGTCATTTTTTTAATGACGGGGCGAGATTTAGTGCTGCATTCAGCCTGGCCGGAAGGATGGCGATGACCACAAGAGCAAGGGGATGAGTGTAAGTGCATAACGCCTCCTGATAAGTAACGGCGGGAAAGGCTCCCGCCGATACGTCATCATACACTCTGGAGTGGACTCCAGAGTCAAGGCCTTTGCTGCGTTTACAGGTAGAGTGAGCGCACAATCATAAAGTGGCCAACAAAATAGCAAGCGGCAACAATCGCGCTGTCGGAGGTAAAACGACGACGATAGTGACTGATAAGCCAGACAATATTCGCCAGCAGCAGCAGTGAACTACCAATCATCAGCGTGAAGCTGTAATCCGTTGGACGGAAGAAGTAGTGCTCTGTGGTCAGCCAGACCATCAGCAAGGTCATGCCGATAAAGGTACAGATCGGCCAACGCAGATCCTCCAGGCGCGACCAGATGGTGGCAATCAGCGCTGCGCCAATAATCAGCAGCGCCAGCGGTATGGGCCAGAAAAAGGTCAGCGTCATGTGGCTGGCGAAGCAGATAGTGTAGAGCAGGTGGGAGAGGAAGAAAGCGCCTATCGCATAGAGCATACGCCGGTTAGGCAGCAGGGTCAGCGCATCACCAACAAGCGTGGCGAGCAGGCCAAACAGGATAAGATAATCTGTAGTGTTGAGAACCGGAGCCTGCCAGGCCAGCGCTAAAAGCAGCAGCAGCGTGACGGGTTTAAATACCCAGCGTTGCCATTGAGGACCACGATAGGAGGCGTCAACATATAACCAACCGGAAAAAAGCACTGCCAGAAACGACCAAATCATAATGTGTCCCTTTGTTTTCAGGTGCAAAACTCCACAAATCTCAATTGAGTTTAGGCCAGGCTATCACGATGTGACAATGGGATGGCTCTGGTTGTATCCTTTCAGGCCAGTAAATCATCTGCATTGTCTGATAATGAGAAAGAAGGAAAATATGAAGCTTCTGTTTTTCGTCGTACTGGCTGTGATTGCCGTACTGGCCACGCGCCAGTTTATTAAGCAGCGCAGAGAAGTCGCCGTGAATGACGCTTCTCCGGTGCGTTCTATGCCGGCTGAAGTAAAAGCCAAGCGCGAGTTCCCACTGCCTGACCGTCGGTCACGCCAGCGTGAGGTTATTCCGGTTGAAGAGATGCGCTTTGAGGCGTGGTTCCATCCGCTGAATGGCGCAGGGGATTTTAAACTGGTTCTCAAAGAAAAAGATTATAATCAGATAGATAAAGGCGACAGAGGGCAATTGAAGGTGCAGGGAACGCGTTTTATCTCCTTTAACGCTAACTGAGCGCCAGCCGAAAGCGCCTGGCCTGTCAGCGCTTTCGGCTGCTTTTCTGTTTTTACTTTTTCCCCAAAAACTTCTTTTGCCAGGCCAGCAGTTCAAACACGCCAAAAAAGAAGATTTTGATCTGCATCAGGCCGCTCAGCTTTGGCGCATCCTTTGGCTGCGTGGCACGCATCAGCACCAGTTGCAGGCCGTGCATGACCACCATGAAAAACAGCGCAACATCAATAAAGTATTTCAGCGGTTTGGGAAACGGATGCACCAGGTTGAGCAGTAAAAATGCCCAGACACAGATCATCAGTAAACGGCCTGCATTAATCAGCATTTTTCTGTTCCTTCTCAGTAACCTGGCGGTGATAGAGGCGATAAGCTACCTGGCCCGCTATTTTTTCCCGGTAGAGCTGCCAGCTTACCGGCACCGGCGGCAGGCCGTGCTCCACTTCGCTTTCCACATAAATCAGCGCGCTTTCCGCCAGCCAGCCCTGGGTTTCCAGCTGGACGATGGTCTGTTCCAGCAGCCCCTTACGGAAAGGCGGATCGATAAATATCAGATCGTGTGGTTCGCCGCCCTGCGCCAGAAACTGTAGGGTATTCACGTTTATCACCCGGCCTGTTTTTGCGCCCAGCGTGGCCAGATTCTTCTCCAGCTGCTGGGCTACCGGGCGTTCCAGCTCCAGCAGTGTCGCTGAGGCGGCATGACGGGAGAGAGCCTCCAGCCCCAGCGCCCCACTTCCGGCAAAACAATCCAGACAGCGGGCGCCCTGAATATCGGGTGCCAGCCAGTTAAATAACGTTTCACGAACGCGATCGGTCGTTGGACGCAGTCCGGCGCTGTCCGGCACCGGAAGTTTTCTGCCGCGCCACAGACCGCCAATAATGCGGATTTGTCCGGCGCCACCGCCACGGGGTTTTTTATTCATGCTGCTGAACTCTACATAATTTGTTGCACAGTTTAACGCGCGATCGGGGCGGAGGAAACGTAAAAAGGGTGCTGTGTTGCGTTAGCAGGAAAGTGTTAGACTAGGGGATTAAGATGATTTTCAGAGACCTGACAGTTTTTTCCCCGCGAGGAGTGTGGTTGCACCATGGCAAAAAATAAAAAACGTGGCTTTTTTTCCTGGCTGGGATTAGGGCGTGAGGAGCAGGCGCCTCAGGAAGAGATAAAAGAGACGTCAGAGGAACAGCAGCCCGCGGCTGAGACAGCAGATGAGGTCACACCAGCGGCTGAACAGCGCGCGGAAGAGATCGTTGAAGTGACGGAAACCGTTGCTCAGCAGCAGGCCGCCCACGCTGAAGAAGCGTTGAAGGCGCGCCCGACAGAAGAGACTCTGCCGGAAGTGGTGGCTGAAGTTAAGCCAGCGCCTGAAGAAGAGTACCTGCCGGAAGAGGTTGCTGAAGTTAAGCCAGCGCCTGAAGAAGAATATCTGCCGGAAGAGGTTGCTGAGGTTAAGCCAGCGCCTGAAGAAGAATATCTGCCGGAAGAGGTTGCTGAGGTTAAGCCAGCGCCTGAAGAAGAATATCTGCCGGAAGAGGTTGCTGAAGTTAAGTCAGCGCCTGAAGAAGAATATCTGCCGGAAGAGGTTGCTGAGGTTAAGCCAGCGCCTGAAGAAGAATACCTGCCGGAAGAAGTGGCTGAAGTCGAGCCGGAAGAGGAGATCTCTCCGGAAGAGCTGGAAGCCCTGGCCCTGGCGGCTGGTGATGCAGAGTCCGGCCAAATTAACGAGGAAGAGTCTGTTGCCGCGGCGTTAGCCAAAGTAGAGCAGGCCGACAGCTCAGAGCAGGCGGAACAACAGCGGCCAACCAAAGAGGGCTTCTTTGCCCGCCTGAAACGCAGCCTGGTGAAAACGCGTCAGAATCTGGGTTCCGGGTTTATTGGGCTGTTCCGCGGCAAAAAGATTGACGACGATCTCTTTGAGGAGCTGGAAGAGCAACTGCTGATCGCTGACGTCGGGGTGGAAACCACGCGCCGCATCATCAGCAATCTTACCCAGCAGGCAAACCGCAAGCAGCTGCGCGATGCAGAAGCGCTTTACGGGCTGCTGAAGCAGGAAATGTCAGAGATTCTGGCTAAAGTGGAAGCGCCGCTGGATGTCAGCCGCAAAACGCCTTTCGTTATTCTGATGGTGGGCGTTAACGGCGTGGGTAAAACCACCACCATTGGCAAACTGGCGCGCCAGTATCAGGCTGAAGGCAAATCCGTCATGCTGGCCGCAGGGGATACCTTCCGTGCCGCAGCGGTGGAACAGCTTCAGGTCTGGGGAGAGCGCAATAAGATTCCGGTGATTGCGCAGCAAACGGGTGCAGACTCTGCGTCAGTGATTTTCGATGCCATCCAGGCCGCCAAAGCGCGTCATGTTGATGTATTGATTGCCGATACCGCAGGACGCCTGCAAAACAAAGCGCACCTGATGGAAGAATTAAAGAAAATTACCCGCGTGATGAAAAAGCTGGACGAACAGGCGCCGCATGAAGTGATGCTGACCATCGATGCCAGTACCGGTCAGAACGCCATCAGCCAGACTAAGCTGTTCCATGAGGCGGTGGGCCTGACGGGGATCACCCTGACCAAGCTGGACGGCACGGCAAAAGGGGGCGTGATCTTCTCAGTAGCCGATCAGTTTGCCATTCCTATCCGCTATATCGGCGTAGGGGAAGGCATTGAAGATTTACGCTCGTTTAAGGCTGACGATTTTATAGAGGCACTTTTTGCCCGAGAGGACTAATTAGGATGATTCGCTTTGAAGAGGTCAGTAAGGCTTATCTCGGCGGTCGGCAAGCGCTTCAGGGGGTAGATTTCCATCTTCGCCCCGGCGAAATGGCGTTTCTGACCGGACACTCTGGCGCGGGGAAAAGTACCTTGCTGAAGCTGATTTGTGGCATTGAGCGCCCAAGCGCTGGCCATATCTGGTTCAGCGGGCATGACATCAGCCGCCTGAAAAGCAGTGAAGTGCCGTTTTTACGCCGTCAGATCGGCATGATTTTCCAGGATCACCACCTGTTAATGGACCGTTCCGTCTACGACAACGTGGCGATCCCGCTGATTATTGCCGGTGCCAGCGGAGAAGATATCCGCCGCCGCGTTTCTGCCGCGCTGGATAAGGTGGGGCTGCTGGATAAAGCTAAAAGCTATCCGATCCAGCTTTCCGGCGGTGAGCAGCAGCGCGTGGGCATTGCCCGTGCGGTGGTGAACAAACCCGCAGTGCTGCTGGCAGATGAGCCTACCGGTAACCTGGACGACGCGCTGTCGGAAGATATTTTGCGTCTGTTTGAAGAATTTAACAGAGTTGGCGTCACCGTTTTGATGGCAACCCACGATCGGGCGCTGATAGCCCGGCGTAACTACCGCCTGATGACGCTGAATCAGGGACGTTTGCACGGAGGTCAGGGTGGCGAATAAACGCAATTCCCGGTCGCCCGCTCCTAAAGCGGCAAGGCAAAAGCAGCCCTCAAAAAGCAAGGCGCTGAAAGGTGGCTGGCAGGAACAGTGGCGCTATGCGCTGCGTGGTACGCTGTCTGACATGTGGCGTCAGCCGCTGGCTACGCTGCTGACGGTGATGGTGATTGCCATCTCGCTGACGCTGCCCAGCGTCTGCTATATGGTGTGGAAAAACGTCAACCAGGCGGCGGAGCAGTGGTATCCGGCCCCGCAGCTGACGGTCTACCTGAGCAAAACGCTGGATGATGACGCTGCCGAAAACGTTGTCGCGCAGCTGAAGAAAGAGGAGGGTGTCGACAAGGTTAACTATCTGTCGCGCGAAGAGGCGATGGGCGAATTCCGCAACTGGTCTGGCTTTGGCGGGGCGATGGATATGCTTGAGCAGAATCCGTTACCGGCGGTAGCCATCATCACGCCAAAACTGACCTTCCAGAACTCCGACACCATGAACAACCTTAGCGCTCGCGTAGCGAAAGTGCAGGGCGTGGATGAGGTAAAAATGGATGACAGCTGGTTTGCCCGCCTGGCGGCGCTGACCGGTCTGGTTGGGCAGGTAGCGGCGATGATCGGCGTGCTGATGATAGTGGCGGTGTTCCTGGTGATAGGGAACAGCGTACGGCTGAGCATCTTTGCCCGTCGTGACACCATTAACGTGCAGAAGCTGATTGGCGCGACGGACGGTTTTATCCTGCGCCCGTTCCTCTATGGCGGCGCGCTGCTGGGCTTTGCCGGGGCGCTGCTTTCGCTGATCCTTTCTGAGGTGCTGGTGTTCCGTCTGGAGACGGTGGTGACACAGGTGGCTGCCGTATTTGGCACGACCTTTAACCTGACCGGCCTGGCATGGGATGAGAGCCTGTTGCTGCTGCTGATCTCAGCAATGATTGGCTGGATAGCGGCCTGGCTGGCGACGGTACAACATTTACGTCGATTTACGCCACAGTAACCCCTTTACACGTTTTTTTGTTATAATGTTCCTCTGTTGCATGGCTACTGTGCCGCAGAGGAAGTCATCTTTTTGTCACTTCCTCCAGCAATACTTCTCCTGCCAGATGGTGTGTAGTTTATTCACCGTGAATAGTGAACTTGTGGATAACTTTGACGTCGAAGTAGCACAGATTGCGTTTAATTCTGGCTGCCGTTCACGTAATCTTGTGAATTGAGCAGGGAAACCGGCGCCGCTTTAAGATATGAGGGCGCAGCATCATAATTAAAGAGAGAGGGTTTGAATGACCAAAGAAATGCAAACTTTAGCTATTGCTCCCTTAGGCAACCTGGATTCCTATATCCGGGCGGCCAATGCCTGGCCTATGCTGACGGCAGAAGAGGAAAAAGCGCTGGCTGAACGGCTGCATTACCAGGGCGATCTGGAAGCAGCTAAGACGCTGATCCTGTCTCACCTGCGCTTTGTTGTTCATGTCGCTCGTAACTACTCAGGCTATGGCCTGCCGCAGGCTGACCTGATCCAGGAAGGAAACATCGGCCTGATGAAAGCGGTTCGCCGTTTTAATCCGGAAGTAGGCGTGCGTCTGGTGTCGTTCGCGGTGCACTGGATCAAAGCTGAAATTCACGAATATGTCCTGCGTAACTGGCGTATTGTGAAAGTGGCCACCACCAAAGCTCAGCGCAAGCTGTTCTTTAACCTGCGTAAAGCCAAGCAGCGTCTGGGCTGGTTTAATCAGGATGAGGTGGAGATGGTCGCGCGTGAACTGGGCGTAACCAGCAAAGACGTACTGGAAATGGAGTCGCGTATGGCGGCCCAGGACATGACGTTTGATCCAACGCCGGATGATGAAGGCGAAGGGCGCTCCATGGCTCCTATGCTCTATTTGCAGGATAAATCTTCTGACTTTGCCAACGGCATTGAGGAAGATAACTGGGACTCTCACGCGGCTGATAAACTCAGCGATGCGATGCTGGGTCTTGATGAGCGTAGCCAGGATATCATCCGTGCCCGCTGGCTGGACGATGACAACAAAACCACGTTGCAGGAGCTGGCTGATAAATATGGCGTTTCCGCAGAGCGCGTTCGTCAGCTGGAAAAAAATGCGATGAAAAAACTGCGTGTCGCTATTGAAGCGTAAGGCATGCTGTTAACGAGAAAAGGGCGACTCTGGTCGCCCTTTTCTGTATCTGTACCCTGAAATTACCTTTGCTGGCTTGCTCAGTAGTGGGCCAACCTGCCCCAGCCACCTGCCTGCGCAATAAAGCCGCCGTGCTGCATAAATGCGGCCATCGTTGCCCGCTCTTCCACGCCAGAATCCGCCAGCCACCACTGGGTTATTGAGGGGTTTTGCGCCAGCAGCTCCGCAAGCAGATAACTGCCCACTCCCCGACGACGCGTCACTTCCCGCACGACGAAATCCGCCAGCTCTCCCTGCGTTCCTTTTATCGTTACCTGTACCGCAGCCAGCAGACGGTCGTTAAACCTGGCCGCCCAGATCTGTTGCTCTTCAGTAAGCGCCTTTTCCAGCGTTTTGATATCGGCAGCAGGCCAGATTTTCGCCAGATCCAGCCTATCCTGATCGGAGAAGTGGTGCAGCCTGATGATGGTGAGTTTCATTGTCATTACCGGACTAGTACGAAAGGCATATTGTAGCGAAATTATGCAAAGAGGGGCGCGTAACTTTTCCTGTACGAAAACAAAGCAATCTGTTTATTGCACCGCACCAGACCAGGGTAAATACTTAACCTTGCTCTGAAAAGCAGCATAACCCGCTATCCTGGCGCGCGAAATGCCACGGTTACTGCCAGCGTTTTCCTCTGTGCGACAGGGGGATTTCTGAATGTGTCAGTTGATTTACAGAAGAAAACTCCTGTTTAATAACCTGAAAATTAAAGCCTTATTACTAAAAATTGCCTTAATTCGTGATAACTCCTTCTTTCTATGAGGGTTTATCAGCGGCTTAACGGTAATAAAACAGCAATCACAACAGATGGGGTAGTTTGGATGAAAATCACGAAAGGTAGCGCGTTCCTGGCGGGTTGTGTGGCACTGGCGATGAGCCACGCTGCCGTGGCCAAAGATATTAAAGTGGCCATTGTTGGCGCGATGTCCGGACCGGTGGCGCAGTATGGCGATATGGAATTCACCGGCGCTAAACAGGCGATTGCTGATATCAACGCCAAAGGCGGCATTAACGGCGACAAACTGGTTGGCGTGGAATATGACGATGCCTGCGACCCAAAACAGGCCGTGGCCGTTGCCAACAAAGTGATTAACGACGGCATTCGCTACGTGATTGGTCACCTCTGCTCCTCTTCTACTCAGCCCGCTTCCGACATCTATGAAGATGAAGGTGTGCTGATGATCACGCCAGCTGCCACTAACGCCGATCTCACCACTCGTGGTTATAAAATGATCATGCGTACCACCGGGCTGGACTCCGATCAGGGGCCTACAGCGGCAAAATACATTTTGAGTGAAATCAAGCCGCAGCGCATTGCCGTTATCCATGACAAGCAGCAGTATGGTGAAGGCCTGGCGCGCTCTGTCCAGGAGAGCCTGAAAAAAACGGGCGGCAACGTGGTGATGTTTGAAGGGATCACCGCTGGCGACAAAGATTTCTCTACGCTGGTTGCGCGCCTGAAGAAAGAGAACGTCGATTTTGTCTACTTTGGCGGTTACTACCCGGAAATGGGCCAAATCCTGCGTCAGGCTCGTGCTGCCGGCATGAAAACCCAGTTTATGGGGCCTGAAGGTGTAGGTAACTCTTCCCTCTCTAATATCGCCGGTGCAGCTTCTGAAGGCATGCTGGTTACCCTGCCGAAGCGTTACGATCAGGTTCCGGCGAACAAACCGATTGTCGATGCGCTGAAAGCCAAAAAACTGGATTCAACCGGACCTTTCGTCTGGACCACCTATGCTGCTTTGCAGGCGCTGACTACCGGCATGGAGCGCAGCAAAAGCGCAGAGCCAGAAGAGATCGCGAAAAACCTGAAAGAGGGCGCACCCGTTCCCACCGTGATGGGCGACCTGAGCTGGGACGCAAAAGGCGATCTGAAAGGCTTTGAGTTCGGCATTTTCAAATGGCACGCAGACGGTTCCTCATCCGCCGTGAAATAACCCAGTCTGAACGGGCGGCCAGCAGGTCGCCCGTTTCGCCACAGATTACTCTTTGTTAAGCGGTAGTGAGTAAGGTACCAAGGTATGTCCGAGCAGTTTCTCTATTTCCTGCAACAAATGTTCAACGGCGTGACGTTGGGCAGCACCTATGCGCTGATCGCTATCGGTTACACGATGGTTTACGGCATTATTGGCATGATCAACTTCGCCCACGGCGAGGTCTATATGATCGGCAGCTACGTCTCGTTTATCGTGATCGCCGCGCTGATGATGATGGGCATCGACGTCAGCTGGATGCTGATTGGTGCCGGATTTATTGTCGCCATTGTGATTGCCAGCGCCTACGGCTGGAGCATTGAGCGCGTGGCTTACAAACCCGTGCGCTCGTCGAAACGCCTGATCGCGCTGATCTCCGCCATCGGGATGTCGATCTTTCTGCAAAACTACGTCAGCCTGACTCAAGGCTCGCGCGATCTGGCGCTGCCAGGCCTGATTACCGGGCAGTGGACGCTGGGCGAAAGCAACGGCTTTGCCGCAACGATCTCTACCATGCAGGTGGTTATCTGGGCGGTGACCTTCCTGGCGATGCTGGCGCTGACGCTGTTTATCCGCTATTCCCGCATGGGCCGCGCCTGTCGTGCCTGTGCAGAAGACCTTAAAATGGCCAGCCTGCTGGGCATTAACACCGACCGCGTGATCTCCCTGACCTTTGTGATAGGCGCCGCGATGGCGGCGGTGGCTGGCGTGCTGCTGGGACAGTTCTACGGCGTGATCAATCCCTATATCGGCTTTATGGCTGGCATGAAGGCCTTTACTGCCGCCGTATTGGGCGGTATCGGCAGTATTCCGGGCGCGATGCTCGGCGGGCTGATCCTCGGCATTGCTGAAGCGTTAACCTCCGCCTATCTCAGTACTGAATACAAAGATGTGGTCTCCTTTGCGCTGCTGATTGTGGTGCTGTTAGTGATGCCAACCGGCATCCTGGGCCGCCCGGAGGTTGAGAAAGTATGAAACAGCTCAACCTGCTTAATGCCATCGCCTCCTCGCTGATGCTGGTGGTGCTGGCCGCGTTCTTTATGGGCATGCGGCTCAATCTGGACGGTACGCATCTGGTGGTCAATAACGCCGGAAGCGTGCGCTGGAACTGGATTGCCACCGGTGCCGCAGTGGTATTTTTCTTCCAGCTGCTGCGCCCTCTGATGCAGAAAGGCCTCAAGAAAGTCTCTGGTCCTGCGCTGGTGCTGCCGGGCATTGATGGCTCCACGCCAAAACAGAAACTGTTTATGCTGCTGCTGATTATTGCTGCGGTCGCGTGGCCTTTTCTGGTCTCTCGCGGCACGGTTGATATTGCCACGCTGACGTTGATCTACGTGATGCTCGGCCTTGGGCTGAACGTGGTGGTGGGCCTGTCCGGCCTGCTGGTGCTGGGATATGGCGGCTTCTATGCTATCGGCGCCTACACCTTTGCGCTGCTGAATCACTATTACGGCATGAGCTTCTGGGAATGCCTGCCGTTAGCGGGGCTGGTCGCCGCGATGTTCGGCCTGCTGCTGGGCTTCCCGGTGCTGCGCCTGCGTGGTGACTATCTGGCGATTGTGACGCTCGGCTTCGGAGAGATCGTCCGTATTCTGCTGCTGAACAATACCGCCATCACCGGCGGCCCCAACGGTGTCAGCCAGATCCCAAAACCTTCGCTGTTTGGTCTGGAATTCAACCGCAGCGTGCGCGACGGCGGCTGGGATACCTTCCACCACTTCTTTGGCCTGAAGTACGACCCCAGCGATCGCATTATCTTCCTCTATATGGTGGCGCTGCTGCTGGTGGTGATCACGCTGTTTGTGATCAACCGCCTGCTGCGTATGCCGCTGGGCCGGGCCTGGGAAGCGTTGCGTGAAGATGAAATTGCCTGCCGTTCGCTGGGCCTTAGCCCAACGCGTATTAAGCTGACGGCATTCACCATCAGCGCCGCGTTTGCCGGTTTTGCCGGGAGCCTGTTTGCCGCGCGTCAGGGGTTTGTCAGCCCTGAATCGTTCACTTTTGCCGAGTCCGCCTTTGTGCTGGCGATTGTGGTGCTGGGTGGCATGGGGTCGCAGTTTGCCGTTATCCTGGCTGCGGTACTGCTGGTAGTTTCCCGCGAGCTGATGCGCGATCTGAATGAATACAGCATGCTGGTGCTGGGTGGCCTGATGGTGCTGATGATGATCTGGCGTCCGCAGGGGCTGCTGCCGATGAAGCGGCCTCACCTGAAGCTGAAGAGTGTGGCAAAAGGAGAGCCATCATGAAGCCGCTGTTAGCCGTAAATGGCCTGATGATGCGCTTTGGCGGCCTGCTCGCCGTGAACAACGTGGAGCTGGAGCTGCGCCATAAAGAGATTGTGTCGTTAATCGGCCCAAACGGTGCCGGTAAAACCACCGTCTTTAACTGTCTGACCGGTTTCTATCGCCCGACGGGCGGCAGCATTATGCTGGGCGACAGGCAGCTTGCTGGTCTGCCAGGGCAGAAAATTGCCCGGATGGGCATCGTGCGGACCTTCCAGCACGTGCGTCTGTTCCGTGAAATGACGGTGATTGAAAACCTGCTGGTGGCGCAGCATCAGCATCTCAAAAGCGGCGTGTTTGCCGGATTGCTGAAGACGCCTGCGTTCCGCAAGGCAGAGAGTGATGCGCTGGATCGCGCCGCCAGCTGGCTCGATCGCGTTGGTCTGCTGGAGATGGCGAATCGTCAGGCGGGGAACCTGGCTTACGGCCAGCAGCGCCGCCTGGAAATTGCCCGCTGCATGGTCACCCGGCCAGAGATCCTGATGCTGGATGAGCCTGCCGCCGGACTGAACCCCAGAGAAACGCACGAGCTGGATGAGCTGATTGCGGAGTTGAGGGGCGAACACAACGTCTCGGTACTGTTGATTGAACATGATATGAAACTGGTAATGGGTATTTCAGACCGTATTTACGTGGTTAACCAGGGAACGCCGCTGGCCAACGGCACGCCGGAAGAGATCCGTAATAACCCGGACGTGATCCGCGCCTACCTGGGAGAAGCCTGATATGAACCCGATGCTTTCACTGGATAACGTCAGCGCGCACTACGGCAAGATCCAGGCGCTGCACAACGTGAGCCTGCAAATCAATCAGGGCGAGATAGTGACGCTGATTGGCGCAAACGGCGCAGGCAAAACCACCCTTCTGGGCACGCTTTGCGGCGAACCGCGCGCCACTCAAGGCTCGATTACTTTTGACGGTAAGGCGATTACCGAGTGGCAAACGGCGCGCATCATGCGTGAAGCAATTGCGATTGTACCGGAAGGACGGCGCGTATTTTCCCGCATGACCGTGGAAGAAAACCTGGCCATGGGCGGCTTTTTTGCCGATCGCCAGCAGTATCAGACGCGGATCAAGCGGGTTTATGAGCTGTTCCCGCGCCTTTATGAGCGCCGCGTACAGCGTGCCGGTACCATGTCGGGCGGTGAGCAACAGATGCTGGCGATAGGCCGGGCGCTGATGAGCCAGCCGCGCCTGCTGCTGCTGGACGAACCTTCGCTGGGGCTGGCCCCGATTATCATTCAGCAGATCTTCGATACCATTGAACAGCTGCGTCAGGAGGGGATGACCATCTTCCTTGTGGAGCAGAACGCCAATCAGGCGCTGAAGCTGGCAGACCGGGGCTATGTGCTCGAAAACGGTCACGTGGTACTGGAAGATACCGGTGATGCGCTGCTGGCTAACGAAGCGGTGCGCAGCGCCTATCTGGGCGGCTGACGCTGTAAGCAAAAGGCCAGCGTCTGCTGGCCTTTTATTTTTACGATCGTTAACAAGGATAAAACGAGCGCATAGCGAGTGAATAAAGCGGCTCGCGCCACCTGCAACGCGAGCCGGGCTGTTACCAGGGATGCCTTTCGTGCTTTTATCAGCGAGTGATGTTGCTGTCACCTGCCTGTCACGTATCCGTCATAAACCCGTTATTTTTCTGTCATTTTTCCGTGTCATTTTACCTCCCGAACACTAAAAATGCGCGAGATCGCGCGAATGACACCGGGCACAGGAAACCGATATGACATCGTTCTCATTCCGTAAAACCACACTTTGCATGGTACTGGGAGTGACCTTTAGCGGCCACGCTCTGGCAGCCACCGAGATCCCTTTCTGGCACTCAATGGAAGGGGAGCTGGGTGTGGAAGTGGATTCACTGGCAAAACGCTTTAACGAATCTCATCCCGATTACAAAATCGTGCCAACCTACAAAGGCAATTATGAGCAGAGCCTGGCCGCCGGGATTGCCGCCGTGCGTTCGGGTAAAGCGCCCGCTATTTTGCAGGTTTACGAAGTGGGTACGGCGACCATGATGGCCTCTAAAGCTATCGTGCCGGTTTACGATGTGTTCAAAAATGCGGGCATTGAGTTCGATGAGAAGCAGTTTGTGCCGACCGTGGCGGGCTATTACAGCGACGCGAATGGCCACCTCATCTCTCAGCCGTTTAACAGCTCCACGCCGGTACTTTATTACAACAAAGATGCCTTTAAAAAAGCGGGCCTGAACCCGGAACAGCCGCCAAAAACCTGGCAGGAGCTGGAGAAGGATACCGCTGCGCTGCGTAAAGCAGGCATGAACTGCGGTTACGCCAGCGGCTGGCAGGGCTGGATCCAGATCGAAAACTTCAGCGCCTGGCATGGTCTGCCAGTGGCGACCCAAAACAACGGCTTTGACGGCACTGATGCGGTGCTGGAATTTAACAAGCCGGTGCAGGTTCGTCACATCGAAATGCTACAGGAGATGAACAAGAAGGGCGAGTTCACCTACTTTGGCCGTAAAGATGAGTCTACCGCCAAGTTCTATAACGGCGACTGCGCCATCACCACCGCCTCTTCCGGTTCGCTGGCGGATATCCGCCACTACGCCAAATTTAATTACGGCGTAGGCATGATGCCTTACGACGCAACCGTCCCCAACGCGCCACAGAATGCCATCATCGGCGGAGCAAGCCTGTGGGTGATGAAAGGCAAAGATGCGGGCACCTACAAAGGCGTTGCCGAGTTTATGCAGTTCCTGGCTGAACCGGAAATCGCTGCGGAATGGCACCAGAAAACCGGCTATCTGCCGATTACCACCGCCGCCTATGAGCTGACCCGCAAACAGGGCTTCTATGACAAGAATCCGGGCGCGGATATCGCTACCCGTCAGATGCTGAACAAGCCGCCACTCTCCTTTACCAAAGGTCTGCGTCTGGGCAACATGCCGCAGATCCGCACCATTGTGGACGAAGAGCTGGAAAGCGTCTGGACCGGCAAGAAAACCCCACAGGCTGCGCTGGATAATGCGGTAACCCGTGGAAACCTGCTGCTGCGCCGCTTCGATCAGACGGTTAAGCAGTAGGCGCTCACTTCAGGGCCGGGTTTATCCGGCACTACAGAAGTGATTAAGCGCCAGAAGGGACAGATAAGCCGGGCGTCAGCCGCAGGGAGGCGGCTGTCAGGCTGCAATGGATAAAACCCTGTCCTTCCGGCGTGCTGCCCCTGATTGCCGCTTTCATCGTAGTCCGTTTTCTGCCTGACGGCTTTTTACCGCCTCCACCTATTTCAGAGCGACCCTATGTCTTCTTCCCGTCCCGTATTTCGCTCGCGCTGGCTGCCTTATCTGTTGGTGCTGCCCCAGCTGCTGATTACGACGATTTTCTTCCTCTGGCCTGCCGGTGAAGCCTTGTGGTATTCGGTACAGAGCGTCGATCCCTTTGGCCTTTCCAGCACCTTTGTCGGCATGGAGAACTTCAAACGCCTGATGGGGGATGAGTACTATCTCGACTCTTTCCTGACCACCCTGATCTTCAGCGGCCTGGTCACGGTTATTGGCCTGCTGGTCTCGCTCTTTTTCGCCGCCCTGGTGGATCACGTCCTGCGCCTCAAGCGCTTCTACCAGACACTGTTTTTACTCCCTTATGCGGTAGCGCCCGCCGTGGCCGCCGTGTTGTGGATGTTCCTGTTCAGTCCTGGCCTGGGATTAATTACCCATTTCCTGCGATTGATTGGCTACGACTGGAACCATGCGCAGAACAGCGGCCAGGCGATGTTGCTGGTGGTGCTGGCTTCCGTCTGGCAGCAGATGAGCTACAACTTTTTATTCTTCTTTGCCGCGCTGCAATCCATTCCGAAATCGCTGACCGAAGCGGCGGCCATTGATGGAGCCGGGCCGGTACGGCGGTTTTTTCAGCTCTCCCTGCCGCTGATCACCCCGGTTGGCTTCTTCCTGGTGGTGGTGAACCTGGTCTACGCCTTCTTCGATACCTTCCCGGTGATTGATGCCGCTACGGGCGGCGGGCCGGTGCAGTCCACCACCACGCTGATTTATAAAATTTACCGTGAAGGCTTTGCCGGACTCGATCTCTCTTCATCTTCCGCACAATCGGTGGTGCTGATGGTGCTGGTCATCCTTCTGACGGTGATCCAGTTCCGCTACGTTGAAAAGAGGATACGTTACCAATGATTGAGCACCGTCGCGGGCTGACCATTTTCAGCCATACCCTGCTGGGATTAGGCATTCTTACCGTACTGTTTCCGCTTTACGTCGCCTTTGTGGCTGCCAGCCTCAGCAACAGTGAAGTGTTTCAGGTGCCGATGACGCTGATCCCTGGCACGCATCTGCTGGATAACATGGCCAATATCTGGCAGCACGGCGTGGCGCAGAACAGCGCGCCCTTTGGCCGGATGCTGATGAACAGCGCCATTATGGCGTTGAGCATTACCGCCGGGAAAATCACCGTATCGATCCTTTCAGCCTTTGCGCTGGTCTGGTTCCGTTTTCCGCTGCGCTCGCTCTTTTTCTGGATGATATTTATCACCCTGATGCTGCCGGTTGAAGTGCGCATTTTCCCCACGGTGGAGGTGATTTCCAACCTCAATATGCTCGACAGCTACAGCGGCTTAACGCTGCCGCTGATGGCCTCGGCCACCGCGACCTTTCTGTTTCGCCAGTTCTTTATGACCTTGCCGGATGAGCTGATTGAGGCGGCGCGCATCGACGGCGCCAGTCCAATGCGCTTCTTCTGGGACATTGTGCTGCCGCTGTCAAAAACGAACCTGGCGGCGCTGTTTGTGATCACCTTTATCTATGGCTGGAACCAGTATATGTGGCCGCTGTTGATTATCAGTGAAGCCGATCTCGGCACCGCCGTGGCCGGTATCCGCAGCATGATTGGTAACGGTGACGGATCGACCCAGTGGAATCTGGTGATGGCGGCGATGTTGCTGACCATGATCCCGCCCATTGTGATTGTTTTAGTGATGCAGCGCGCCTTCGTGCGCGGGCTGGTTGAGAGCGAGAAATAAGTTATGGCAGGCGTAAAACTTCAGGCCGTTACCAAATCCTGGGACGGTAAAACCCAGATTATTCAGCCGCTGGATATCACTATTCACGACGGTGAATTCATGGTGATGGTGGGGCCTTCAGGCTGTGGGAAATCCACTCTGCTGCGCATGGTTGCGGGGCTGGAACAGGTCACCAGCGGCGATATCTATATCAATAACCAGCGCGTGACCGAACTTGAGCCAAAGGATCGCGGCATTGCGATGGTATTCCAGAACTACGCGCTCTACCCGCACATGAGCGTGGAGCAGAATATGGGCTATGGCCTGAAAATCCGCGGTATGGGCAAAGAGCATGTACGCCAGCGGGTGCTGGAAACGGCGAAAAGTCTGGAGCTGGAGGCGCTGCTGCATCGCCGTCCGCGCGAGCTTTCCGGCGGACAGCGCCAGCGCGTGGCGATGGGCAGGGCAATTGTTCGTGAACCGGCGGTATTCCTGTTTGATGAACCCCTCTCTAACCTGGACGCGCGTTTACGCGTGCAGATGCGCCTGGAGCTGCAACAGCTGCATCGCCGTCTGAATACCACCAGCCTGTATGTCACGCACGATCAGGTGGAAGCGATGACGCTGGCGCAGCGGGTGATGGTGATGAACAAAGGCGTGCTTGAACAGTTGGGGACGCCGGTGGAAGTGTATGAGCGCCCGGCCACGCGCTTTGTTGCCAGCTTTATCGGCGCGCCCGCCATGAACCTGCTGGAAGGGGAGCTGAACGACGATGGCACCCGTCTGGCACTTTCAGACCGTTTTGTGGTGCCCTTAGCGCAAGCCAAAGCGCGATGGGCAGGACGTGCATTGACGCTGGGTATCCGACCGGAGCATATTAAGCTCGCCACACAGCAGGCTGGCGGATTGCCGCTGGTGGTAGAGACGCTGGAAATGCTGGGTGCGGACAATCTGGCGCACGGCAGGTGGGGCGGCCACAGCGTTGTGGTTCGGCTGCCGCACCGCGAGCGCCCGGCGCCGGGCAGCACGCTCTGGCTGCATCTGCCCGGCGAATCACTACACTTCTTTGATACCTCTACAGGAAAACGGCTCGAATGATGAATAAAGCCTGGCCTTACCCTAAGATTGTCGCGCACCGCGGCGGGGGAAAGCTGGCACCGGAAAATACGCTGGCAGGCATTGATGTCGGGGCGAAACTGGGCCACAAGATGATTGAGTTTGACGTCAAGCTCTCGCAGGACGGCGAACTCTTTCTGCTGCATGACGACACGCTGGAGAGAACCAGCAATGGCTGGGGCGTGGCCGGGCAGCTCCCCTGGGAAAAACTGGTTCAGCTGGACGTGGGCGGCTGGTATGGCCGCCGCTTTGCTGATGAACGTCTGCCGTTACTGGCTCAGGTTGCCGTGCGGTGTGCGGGCTATCAGATGATGGCCAACATTGAAATCAAACCCACCACCGGGCTGGAAGCGGAAACGGGGCGTGCGGTCGCCCTGGCCGCCAGGGATCTGTGGCACACGCAAACGGCACCTCTGCTCTCTTCGTTCTCTTACGCCGCGCTGGAAGCAGCCAAACTAGCCGCGCCGGAGCTGCCCCGCGGGCTGCTGCTGGATGAATGGCATGAGAACTGGCAGGAGATGACCGACGCGCTGGGCTGCGTCTCGATCCATCTCAACCACAGGGTAGTGACGGAACAGCGCGTGGCGAAGCTGAAACAGGCTGGGCTGCGCATTCTGGTTTATACGGTAAACCGCCCTGAACGGGCAAGAAAGCTTCTGAAATGGGGCGTCGATGCAATTTGTACCGATGCTATCGACACCCTGGGGCCAGATTTTAGCTGAACTTAATTACTGTTGTTGCCGTTGTTCTGCTGCACGGGCGGCATGGTGCCAGAGCCGGGTTGGGATTGCAGCACGCGCTGGGAAGCGCTGTTGCGCTGCTCCTGCACTTTACGCTGCATCTGCTGGCTCTGCTGCTGCTGATCCTGTTGCAGCTTCAGTTTCTGCTGGGTCTGCTGCGTCTGCATTTGCTGCTGCGTGCGCTGCGTGCTGGGATTGTAACCCGGCCGGTTGGGTTCATTGCTGTTATTTAACGTGTTTGCCATGCCGCTGAGCGGCACCAGTGCGGCAAAAATAACTAACCATTTCATAAACTGTCCTCCTTATTTCTCCCCTTAAGTGTACGTCACGCTCACAAAACGGGTGTTAAAACTTGCCCGAATTTCTTTACTGCCTCGCTTTTTCTCTTATTTCGTACACGCTTAACAGCAGTAAACAAACGTAAATAATACTAACAAGGGGTGAAGATGACAGGACATAGCAAGATGATGCGGTTTGCGGCGCTGACGCTCGGGCTGTTGCTGTGGCAGGGTGTGTACGCTGCGCCTGCCGCACCGGCGGTCTCTTATGGTGTGGATGCCGATACGTTTCATCCCGTTAAAGAGCAGCATGGGATGGTTTCTTCAGTAGATGCCACCGCTACGCAGGTCGGGGTGGAGATCCTTAAACAGGGCGGTAATGCCGTTGATGCGGCAGTTGCCGTAGGCTATGCGCTGGCGGTAACGCATCCCCAGGCTGGCAATCTGGGCGGCGGCGGCTTTATGATGCTGCGCACCGCTTCTGGCCGCACCACCGCCATCGACTTCCGGGAAATGGCACCCATCCGCGCCAGCCGCGATATGTTCCTGGACGCGCAGGGCAATGCCGACAGCAAAAAATCTCTGACCAGCCATCTGGCTTCCGGCGTGCCGGGAACCGTTGCCGGTTTCGCTCTGGCGAACAGAGAGTACGGCACCATGCCGCTGAGCCGCCTGATCCAGCCAGCCATCAAACTGGCGAGCAAAGGAATTGTGGTGAACGAAGCGCTGGCGGACGATCTGAAGGTGTATGGCAAGGAAGTGCTGATTGCCCATCCCAACAGCAAAGCCATTTTCTATAAACAGGACGGCACGCCTTATGGGCGCGGCGAAACGTTAGTGCAGCGTAATCTTGCCCACAGTTTAGAACTGATTGCGAAACAGGGGGCGGATGCCTTTTATAAAGGCGAAATAGCTGACCAGATTGACCAGGAGATGGCGGCGCATGGTGGGCTGATTAGTAAAGCGGATCTGGCGAAATATCAGGCCATTGAGCGTAAACCCATCAGCGGCACCTATCGTGGCTATGAAGTCTTCTCCATGCCGCCGCCCTCTTCAGGCGGGATTCATATTGTGCAGATCCTGAATATCCTTGAGAATTTTGACCTCGCGAAGATGGGCTTCGGCAGCGCGGATGCTTTGCAGGTGATGGCAGAAGCGGAAAAATATGCCTATGCCGACCGATCGGAATATCTCGGCGATCCGGATTTTGTGAAGGTGCCGTGGCAGGCGCTGACCAGCAAAGCCTATGCAAAATCGCTGGCGCAGCAGATAGACGTTAATAAAGCGCGCCCTTCTTCAGAGATAAAACCCGGCAAACTGGCCCCTTACGAGAGCAATCAGACCACCCATTTCTCGGTAGTGGATAAGCAGGGCAATGCGGTCGCCGTCACCTACACGCTGAATACCTATTTCGGCAGCGGTATTGTGGCGGGCAGCAGCGGCATCCTGATGAATAATGAGATGGATGACTTCTCGGCCAAGCCGGGTACGCCCAATGTCTATGGGCTGGTTGGTGGAGAAGCCAACGCCGTGGGGCCTTATAAGCGCCCACTGTCATCGATGTCGCCGACTATTGTGGCGAAAGAGGGCAAAACCTGGCTGGTAACCGGCAGCCCCGGCGGCAGCCGCATCATTACCACCGTGCTGCAAATGGTGGTGAACAGCATCGATTACGGGATGAACATCGCAGAAGCGACCAATGCACCGCGCTTCCATCATCAGTGGTTGCCTGACCAGCTGCGTGTGGAGAAGGGCTTCAGCCCGGATACGCTTAAGCTGCTGGAAGCTCGGGGGCAGCATGTGAAAGTTCTGCCTGCCATGGGCAGCACGCAAAGCATTATGATTGGGCCGGACGGCACGCTCTATGGCGCGTCAGATCCTCGCTCAATTGATGATCTAACGGCGGGCTACTGAGTAGCCGGTTGATGATTTAACGGCAAGTGGCAAGGCTGACAGTGTTAAAAAGGCATTCCTGAGTTCGGGAATGCCTTTTATTTTTCCGGTTGCTTATCGGCAGGGTATGCCTGCCTGTCCACCCGAACCCTGGGGAAGCGAGTTTGCCAAAACAGGGCGCTTTTACCGGTTATCGGTGAACACCCCGCTGACAGCGTCACTCCCCTTCTTTCAGGCGGGCCATATAGAGCGCATCTACCTGGCTCCCTTCGCGGACGGCGAAGCGGCGGGCGACGCCTTCAGTCACAAAGCCAAATTTTTCATACAGCCCTATGGCCGTGGCGTTGTCAGCAAATACCGTCAGTTCGATGCGGTCCACACTCAGCCAGTTGTCGCACAGGTTGACCATCTCCTGCATCAGCGCTTTCGCCACGCCTTTGCCGCGATGACCGTAGTCCACAGAGATCCCGAAAGAGGCGGTATGACGGCGGCGCGCGCGGCTGTTCACTTCCAGCGTCAGATCGCCGACCACTTTATCTTCAATGCAGGCGACCAGGCGATGCCAACCCGCCTGGGAAAGAGCCGCACGATCCTGCCAGATTTTGAGCGCCGGATGAGGAAGCTGTAGCGTATCGCGGTAAGTTTCGGGCTGGCTCAGCATACGGTGCAGCGCCTCGGCATCGCCCGGTTCGGCATGGCGTATCACGATCTCACTCATTTCTCTGCTCCCTGTTTTTAGGTAATCCTCTTTAAGATCATGGCCTTTAGCGGATAAATCAAGCAAAAAAATGCTTTACAAGTGCGAATGATAATGATTATTATTGCCATGCATTCCGGCATGGGCTTCACGGACCAGCGGGAAAGCACGACATTGCTCACATTGCTTTCAAGTATTATTTAGCCAGCTCGGGTGCTGGCTTTTTTTTTGCCTGCTGATTAGTCTGAAAACTTATCCAAAAGCCCGCTCCGTTAATCGAATATTTTGAACAGAGGAGACAATTTTCTCCGCTATCATCCCCCCGTGTTCAGGTCCAGACTATGTGAAAACGTTGAGGAGAACTGAACATGATTTATTTACGCAAAGCAGAAGATCGCGGTCACGCCAATCATGGCTGGCTGGACAGCTATCACACATTTTCTTTCGCCAGCTACCACGATGCCAATTTCATGGGCTTCTCGGCGTTGCGGGTGATTAATGAAGATGTGATCGATGGCGGGCAGGGGTTTGGTGCCCATCCCCATAAAGATATGGAAATTCTGACCTACGTGCTTTCCGGTACGGTTGAGCATGAAGACAGCATGGGCAACAAAGAGCAGATCCCGGCGGGTGAATTCCAGATTATGAGCGCCGGTACCGGCGTCCGTCATTCTGAGTACAACGCCAGCAAAGAGGTGCCGCTGCATCTCTACCAGATCTGGATCATTCCGGAAAAAACCGGCATTGAGCCTCGCTATGCCCAGCGCCGTTTCGATGATGTGCAGGGCCGTCAGCTGGTGCTGTCACCGGATGCCCGTGAAGGTTCCCTGAAGGTGTTCCAGGATATGACGCTTTCCCGCTGGGTGCTGAAACAGGGTGAGCAGGGTGCCGTAGAGGTGGACGCCGGACGCCGTATCTGGATCCAGGTGGTGAAAGGGGATGTCACCGTTAACGGTGAAAACGCCTCTACCAGCGATGCCTTCGCCATCTGGGACGAAACTGCTCTGGCGATTGAAGCCGGAAGCGATGCTGAAATCCTGCTGTTTGATCTGCCCGCAGTTTAACTTCGTCACACTTTGGGTGCGGTTTCCCGCACCCTTCACCGTTTTCCTGCCATTTTTGTTACACTCTGCTTATCTCTCCCCAATCCCTGACGATAATGAAGAAGAAAAGACCGGTATTACAGGACGTTGCCGATCGTGTGGGCATCACTAAAATGACCGTCAGCCGCTATCTGCGCAACCCCGATCAGGTCTCTGTCGCGCTACAGAGCCGCATTGCCGAGGCGCTGGATGAGCTGGGCTATATTCCCAATAAAGCACCAGATATTTTGTCCAACTCTACCAGTCGGGCTATTGGTGTGCTGCTGCCGTCACTGACCAATCAGGTTTTCGCCGATGTACTGCGGGGAATTGAAGCGGTGACGGATGCGGCTGGCTATCAGACCATGCTGGGCCACTTTGGCTACAGCGCGGAAAAGGAAGAGCTGCAAATTCGCTCGCTGCTGGCCTGGAACATTGACGGGCTGATCCTGACCGAGCGAACGCATACGCCAGCCAGCCTGCGGATGATCGAGACGGCCGGTATCCCGGTGCTGGAGATGATGGACTCCGTTTCGCCCTGTCTGGATATGGCGGTAGGCTTTGACAATGTTGAAGCCGCGCGGCAGATGACACACGCCATCCTTAAAAAAGGGTATCGCCATACCGTTTACCTGGGAGCCAGGCTGGATGAACGAACGCTGCTGAAGCAGCAGGGCTACGAGCAGGCGATGCGGGAAGCGGGCTTTGAGCCGCACAGCATCATGATGGAAGAAGCCTCCTCTTTCTCCATGGGGGCAACGCTGTTTCAGGAGGCCCAGCGGCGCTACCCCGCGACCGACAGCCTGTTCTGCACCAACGATGATCTGGCAGTAGGGGCGATGTTTGAGTGCCAGCGTCAGGGGCTACGCGTACCCCAGGAGATGGCGATAGCGGGTTTTCACGGCCATGATATTACTCAGGTAGTCACGCCTGAACTGGCAACGGTGGTGACACCGCGTGAAAAAATGGGGAGTGAATCCGCTTCGCTGCTGCTGGCCCGTATTCGCGGCGAGCAGAATGAAGCCAGCCAGGTGGATGTCGGGTTTACCATTTCCGAAGGTGGCAGCATCTGAGTCTGCGCATCTGAGAGGCAGCCGGCACCGGCTGGAGAAGAATTCTCCAGCTAATGGGTGCCTGAAGGGAAAATTTGTCTCTTTGTGCCGCGACCACTCTGAAACGCTCATTTTTTTGAACCACCTCACAAATAACCACTTTTTCCCGCCCAGCTGTTGCCTTACTGCATGGCCGTCCAGACAATGTTACCGATAACAAATTGGGCTGAAGCTGCACGGTCTTCTCCCTGGACTCTCTGCCGGAGCATAAATAAATGAAAACCACCCCTTCGACCCACCACGTTTTCGTGCTGATGGGCGTATCAGGAAGCGGCAAATCAGCGGTTGCCAATGCCGTTGCCTATCAGCTGAAAGCGGCGTTTCTCGACGGGGATTTTCTTCATCCTCGCGCTAATATCCAGAAAATGTCTGAAGGGCATCCTCTGAACGATGATGACCGCAGGCCCTGGCTGCAAGCGATTAACGATGCGGCGTTTGCCATGCAGCGCACCAATGATATCTCGCTGATTGTCTGCTCCGCGCTGAAAAAGCAATATCGCGACATTCTGCGTAAAGGCAATGAGAACCTCTCCTTTGTCTATCTCAAGGGCGATTATGACACCATTGAATCCCGTCTGCGGGCGAGAAAAGGGCACTTCTTCAAGCCGCAGATGCTGGTCACGCAATTTGAAACGCTTCAGGAGCCTGGCCTTGATGAAGGCAATGTTCTGATTGTCGATATCAATCAGACGCTGGACAAGGTTGTGGCCGATACCATCGCCACCATCGAAGGTGCGATAAAAAAATAAGTTGGATGTAATGGCTACTGCAACACTGGTTTTAACGGCAGCAGGTTCCGTGTTACTGCTGCTGTTCCTGGTGATGAAAGCGCGTATGCACGCTTTCGTTGCCCTGATGTTAGTCTCCGTCGGTGCCGGGATCTTCTCCGGCATGCCCCTCGATAAAATTGCAGACACCATGCAAAAAGGCATGGGTGGTACGCTGGGTTTCCTCGCCATTGTGGTGGCGCTGGGCGCCATGTTCGGCAAAATCCTGCATGAAACCGGGGCGGTCGATCAGATCGCCATTAAGATGCTGAAGACCTTTGGCGAGAGCCGCGCGCACTATGCGATGGGCATCGCCGGGTTAATCTGCGCCCTGCCTCTGTTCTTTGAGGTGGCGATAGTGCTGCTGATCAGCATTGCCTTTGCCGTGGCTCGCCGCACGCACGACAACCTGGTTAAGCTGGTGATCCCCCTGTTTGCCGGGGTTGCCGCCTCTGCTGCCTTTCTGCTGCCCGGACCGGCGCCGATGCTGCTGGCGTCTCAGATGCATGTCGATTTTGGCTGGATGATCCTGCTGGGCCTCTGTGCGGCCATCCCCAGTATGCTGATTGCCGGTCCGCTGTTCGGCAACTTTATCAGCCGCCATGTGGAATTTACGCTGCCAACGGAAGAGTCGCATCCCGACTTTGATGAGAGCAAGCTGCCTTCATTTGGCTTCAGCCTGTCGCTGATCCTGTTCCCGCTGGTGCTGGTAGGCCTGAAAACAATCGGCGCGCGCTTTACCGAACCGGGCACCACGCTCTATCAGTGGCTGGAATTTATCGGCCATCCGTTTATTGCCATTCTGCTTGCCTGTCTGGTCGCAATGTATGGCCTGGCTTACCGTCAGGGCATGGATAAAGAGCGCGTGATGCAGATTTGCGGCAGCGCGTTGCAGCCTGCGGGTATTATCCTGCTGGTCATCGGGGCTGGTGGCGTGTTTAAGCAGGTACTTGTGGATTCAGGCGTGGGGCCGGCGCTGGGTAACGCATTGACCGGTGCCGGCCTGCCGGTTGCGCTGGCCTGCTTTATTCTGGCGGGCGCGGTACGCATCATTCAGGGATCGGCCACCGTGGCCTGCCTGACGGCGGTTGGCCTGATTATGCCGGTAATTGAACCGCTGCATTACTCAGGCGCCCAGATGGCGGCGCTTTCTCTCTGTATTGCCGGCGGGTCTGTTATTTTCAGCCACGTTAACGACGCAGGATTCTGGCTGTTTGGCCGCTTCACCGGTGCAACCGAAGCGCAAACGCTGAAAACCTGGACGATAATGGAAACCCTGCTGGGCACTGTGGGCGCTATTGTCGGAATGATCGCTTTCGAACTGTTATCCTGACCCCTGAAGGGGCGCGGTATCGCGCCCCTCTCTCACTAAATTTTCAGATAGGCGCGGATCCCGTCCAGGAACATCTGAGTCGCCAGCATAATCAGTATCAATCCCATCAGACGCTCCAGCGCATTTACCCCTTTCTCCCCCAGCAGACGTAAAAAAAGCCCTGAGAGCAGCAGGATCACTACCGTCGCTCCCCAGGCAATCAGCAACGCGCCCACTAAATGGCCCATCTGGTCAGGATACTGATGGGAAAGCAGCATCAGTGTCGCCAGCAAAGAGGGGCCAGCCACCAGCGGGATCGCCAGCGGCACCAGAAACGGCTCTTCTCCGGCAGGAAGCCCGGTGCTGTTACTTTCATGGGAGGGGAAAATCATCTTAATTGCGATCAGAAACAGAATGATGCCGCCGGAAATCGACACGGTTTCCGTTCGCAGATTTAAAAAGATGAGGATTTTTTCCCCGGCAAACAGAAACAGCAGCATGATAGCCAGCGCAATAAGCATCTCGCGCATTAATACGCGGCGTCGACGTTTTGGCTCCAGATGCTTCAAAACCGACATAAAAATCGGCAAATTGCCCAGCGGATCCATAATAAGCAACAATAATATTGTCGCGGAGATCATTTCTGTCATTGCATTACTTCCCAGATTCGTTCCGATCGCTGCACGTTATAAGCAGCATTGCTAAAAAAATGCTGCTAATCGATTTAATTCACTTGCCACTTTTCCAGCATTTTGTAAGGTGTTAACAGATCTCTTTCTTATCACTCTAACAGTTCAGGCGTGTGTGTCGTCCCCGGCAGCGCCTTCAGCAGGTGCAACATGAAATCAGTAGGACTTATCGGTTGGCGCGGCATGGTTGGCTCCGTTCTTATGCAGCGTATGGTGGAAGAACGGGACTTTGATGTCATTCGCCCGGTCTTTTTCTCCACTTCTCAGCACGGCCAGGCGGCCCCTGAATTTGGCGGCCACTCTGCCGGAACCTTGCAGGATGCCTTTAATATCGAGGCGCTGAAGGCGCTGGATATCATCATTACCTGCCAGGGCGGCGATTATACCACTGAAATCTATCCAAAACTGCGGGCAGCTGGCTGGCAGGGGTACTGGATTGATGCGGCTTCCACCCTGCGTATGCAGGATGACGCGCTGATTATTCTCGATCCGGTTAACCACCACGTTATTCAGCAGGGGCTGGATAAAGGCATTAAAACCTTTGCAGGCGGCAACTGTACGGTGAGCCTGATGCTGATGTCGTTAGGCGGCCTCTTCAGCAATAATCTGGTGGAGTGGGCTTCTGTGGCAACCTATCAGGCTGCTTCCGGCGGCGGCGCGCGACATATGCGTGAGCTGCTGACGCAGATGGGCATGCTGCACGACCACGTGGCGAAAGAGTTGCAGGATCCGGCTTCTGCTATCCTGGATATTGAACGCAAGGTCACTGAGATGGGCCGTAGCGGCGTGTTGCCAACCGACAACTTTGGCGTGCCGCTGGCTGGCAGCCTGATCCCCTGGATCGACAAGCAGCTTGAAAACGGTCAGAGCCGTGAAGAGTGGAAAGGGCAGGCGGAAACCAACAAAATTCTGCAACCTGCGGCCACCATTCCGGTTGATGGTCTCTGCGTCCGTGTCGGCGCGCTGCGTTGCCACAGCCAGGCCTTTACGCTGAAGCTGAAAAAAGATGTGCCGCTGAAAGAAGTGGAGCAGCTGCTGGCTGCACATAACGACTGGGTGCACGTGGTGCCGAACGATCGCGAACTGACTATGCGCGAGCTGACGCCTGCTGCGGTGACCGGCACGCTGAAAACCCCGGTTGGACGCCTGCGTAAGCTCAACATGGGGCCGGAGTATCTTTCAGCCTTTACCGTTGGCGACCAGCTGTTGTGGGGCGCGGCCGAACCGCTGCGTCGTATGTTGCGTCTGCTGGTGGGCTAACCCCCGGTCTTTTCTGTCTCTGCCCCTGACTCTCCAGCTTCAGGGGTTTTTCCTTTTTACTTTCCAGACGTTACCAAAAAGCGTCTGGTTCTGTTCATAATTTCTTCAATCTCCACGTTCACCCTGACCAATCTCTGAAAGTTTGATCTGAAAAGCATATTTTTGTGATTTCGGTGCAGGCTTTAGCCGCGCCCTGGCTATGCTTAAAAACATTACCGAAAAAAACTGGCCGAAACGGATAACACGATACGGCCTGAAGCGTCTTACATTATCTGATGAAGTTGTCGCACGCTGCGGCGGTTTTCGCACTGGATGGCCACCATTCCCGTCAGCGTGCTTTTGGCTCAATGAAGAGCAGTGCATTTCTCATCGTCCGTCAGCGGGATGGGAGATCGCCTGCCATACATCACGGGAAGACAGTCATGTCCGAGCTTACGGATCGTCGGCATATTAACGAATTGATTTCCGGCCATTACGCCGACCCTTTTTCACTCCTTGGTATGCACCAGACCAGTCAGGGTCTGGAAGTCCGGGCGCTGCTGCCCGATGCCACGGAAGTATGGGTGATTGAAACCAATACCGGGCGTAAATGCGCTCAGCTTGAGTGCATCGATTCACGCGGATTTTTTCATGGGGTGATCCCAAGACGTAAAAATCCTTTCCGGTATCAGCTGGCTGTTACCTGGCATGGTGAGCAGAACCTGATTGATGATGCCTACCGCTTTGGCCCGTTGCTGGCTGAAATGGACAGCTGGCTGCTGGCTGAAGGCACCCACCTGCGTCCCTATGAAACCATGGGCGCCCATGCGGATGTGATTGATGGAGTGATCGGCACCCGCTTTTCCGTCTGGGCACCAAATGCCCAGCGCGTTTCAGTGGTAGGAAGCTTTAACTTCTGGGATGGCCGTCGTCATCCGATGCGTTTCCGCCGTGAAATTGGCGTCTGGGAGCTGTTTGTGCCTGGTGCGGTGCCTGGCCATCTCTATAAGTTCGAGATCATTGACCTGCATGGCAATTTGCGCCTGAAGGCCGATCCCTACGCCTTCGAGGCGCAGATGCGTCCCGACAGCGCCTCCGTGATCTGCGGTATCCCGCCTAAAATGGAGATACCAGAAGCGCGGCAGAGAGCCAACGATTTTGATGCGCCTATCTCGATCTATGAGGTTCATCTCGGCTCCTGGCGTCGCCATACCGATAATAATTTCTGGCTGAGTTACAAGGAGCTGGCGGAGCAGCTGGTGCCCTACGCTAAAGAGATGGGCTTTACCCACCTTGAGCTGATGCCGATCAATGAACACCCGTTTGACGGAAGCTGGGGCTATCAGCCTACCGGCATGTATGCACCAACCCGACGTTTCGGTACCCGCGATGAGTTCCGCAATTTCATTGCGGCAGCGCATGAGGCGGGGCTTAACGTACTGCTCGACTGGGTACCGGGGCATTTCCCTTCTGATGACTTTAGCCTGGCAAAATTTGATGGCACCGAGTTGTATGAGCACGGTGACCCGCGTGAAGGTTATCACCAGGACTGGAATACGCTGATTTATAACTTTGGCCGCCGTGAAGTAAGTAATTACCTTGCTGGCAACGCGCTCTACTGGATTGAACGGTTTGGCATTGACGGACTGCGTGTGGATGCCGTGGCCTCGATGATTTACCGCGACTACAGCCGTGCAGAGGGCGAATGGGTGCCTAATCACCTGGGCGGCAGAGAGAATCTGGAGGCGATCGCCTTCCTGCGTTACACCAACCGTACCCTGGGGGCCAATGCACCAGGCTCGGTCACTATTGCAGAGGAGTCTACCGACTTCCCTGGCGTCTCCAGGCCGCCTGAAACCGGTGGGTTAGGTTTCTGGTACAAGTGGAACCTGGGCTGGATGCACGACACCCTTGATTATATGAAGCTCGATCCGGTGTACCGCAAGCATCACCACAACAACCTGACCTTCGGGATGCTCTACAACTCCACCGAAAACTTTGTGCTGCCGCTCTCTCACGATGAAGTGGTACACGGCAAGCGTTCGATTCTGGACCGCATGCCTGGCGATGCCTGGCAAAAGTTCGCCAACCTGCGTGCCTATTACGGCTGGATGTTTGGCTTCCCAGGTAAAAAGCTGCTGTTTATGGGCTGTGAGTTTGCGCAGGGCAGAGAGTGGGATCATGACAGCAGCCTGGACTGGCATCTGCTGGAGGGGGAAGACAACTGGCATAACGGCGTACAGCGCCTGGTGCGCGACCTGAACCACACCTACAGAGCCAATCCTGCGCTTTATCAGCTCGACTTCGACACGATGGGCTTTGAGTGGCTGGTGGTTGATGACTTTGAAAACTCAGTCTTTGTCTTTGTCCGTCGCGATCGTGAAGGCAACGAAATGATGGTGGTCAGCAACTTTACGCCTGTGCTACGTGAGAACTACCGGTTTGGCGTAACGGGCGCAGGCAGCTGGAAAGAGGTGCTGAACACCGACTCAGAACATTATCACGGCAGTAACGCCGGTAATCTGGGAACGATTCACAGCGAAGCGCACTCCAGCCATAACCGTGAGCATTCGGTCAGCATTACGCTGCCGCCGTTATCTACCCTGTGGTTGGTAAGGGAAGCCTCATGAGTCAACTGCTTCCTGGTAAACCCACGCCTGCCGGCGCAGTGTATGACGGCAAAGGCGTGAACTTTACCCTGTTTTCTCAGCATGCCGGGCGAGTTGAACTCTGCCTGTTTGATGAACAGGGACAGGAAGCACGTATGGATCTACCGGGCCGTACCGGCGATATCTGGCACGGCTATCTGGCTGCTATTAAACCCGGCCAGCGTTACGGTTATCGGGTACATGGCCCGTGGCAGCCCGAGGCAGGGCACTGCTTCAACCCCAATAAATTGCTGGTCGATCCCTGTGCCCGTCAGGTAGAAGGCGAAGTCACTGACGACCCGCGTTTTCTGGGTGGGGAAGCAGAGATGAACACCCTCGACAGCGCGCCGGTTGCCCCGAAAAGCGTGGTGCTGGCAGACGATTTCGACTGGGAAGATGACGCCTTTCCGCGCGTACCCTGGGGGGCAACGGTAATTTATGAGGCGCATGTCCGTGGGCTGACAAAGCGTCATCCCGCTATTCCCCCGGAAATCCGGGGAACCTATGCGGCGCTGGGCCATCCGGTGATGATCGACTATTTCAAACGGCTTGGCATCACCAGCCTGGAACTGTTGCCGGTGGCCTGTTTTGCCCATGAGCCGCGTCTGCTTCGCCAGGGCCTGACTAATTACTGGGGATATAACCCGCTCGCTCCCTGTGCGCTGGATACGCGCTATGCTTCAGGTGTAGACGGCCTGCCTGCCCGCAATGAGTTCCAGCGGGCGGTTAAGGCTCTGCATGCGGCGGGAATCGAGGTGATCCTTGATGTGGTATTTAATCACACCGCCGAGCTGGAAGAGACGGGGCCTCTGCTCTCTATGCGCGGGATTGATAACCAGAGCTACTACTGGCTTGATGGGCGGGGCGGCTATCAGAACTGGACCGGCTGTGGAAACACGCTGAATATCAGCCACCCGGCGGTGATGAACTGGACACTGGACTGTCTGCGCTATTGGGTGGAAGAGTGCCACGTTGATGGGTTCCGCTTTGATCTGGCTACTGTATTGGGCAGAACGCCTGAGTACCGGCGTGATGCGCAGCTGTTTCGCGCCATTGAAGCCTGTCCGATCCTCTCGCAGTGCAAAATGATTGCCGAGCCGTGGGACATCGGCCCGGATGGCTATCAGGTAGGGAATTTCCCTGCGCCCTTTGCTGAATGGAACGACCATTTCCGCGATACCGTCAGGCGCTACTGGTTGTACGGCGATATCTCTAACGGCGATTTTGCCAGAAGATTTGCCGCCTCAAGCGATATTTTTCAGCAGTCGGGACGTCTGCCTGCCGCCAGCATTAATCTGGTCACCGCCCATGACGGGTTTACCCTGCGGGATGTGGTGTGCTTTAACGAAAAACATAATGAAGCCAACGGGGAAGATAACCGTGACGGCAGTAACAACAATTTCAGTCACAACCATGGTGTTGAAGGACTGAAAGCTCCGCTTTTGATTGTGGAACACCGTCGCCGCAGCGTGCACGCGATGCTGACCACATTGCTGTTAGCGCAAGGCACGCCAATGCTGCTGGCCGGTGATGAACACGGACACAGCCAGCATGGCAACAATAACGCCTACTGTCAGGATAACGAGCTGACCTGGCTCGATTGGGAAGAGAATGACAGCGGGTTATTTACCTTTACTGCCGCTTTGATCCACCTGCGCAAGAAGATCCCTGCGCTGCAAGCGGAAAGCTGGTGGCAGGAGGGAGATGGAAACGTAGAGTGGCTGAGCCAGGAAGGTCAGCCGCTTAGCGCGCAGGCGTGGCAGCGGGGCGAGCATCGTCTGCAAATTTTGCTGTCACAAAACTGGTTAATAACCCTGAACGCCACCGAAGAAGTGTGCGACATCAGACTGCCTCAAGGGCGATGGCACGCCATTCCGCCCTTCGCCGGGGATGATAACCCGATCCTTGTAACTGTCTGGCATGGACCAGCCCACGGTGTGTGCGTGTTCCAAAAGCAATCATAACAGGAGTCAGACATGGTCATTGAGAAGAACGATCCCCTGATGCTGGCAAGACAATTGCCGACACAAACTGTAGCCCTGATCCTCGCGGGTGGACGTGGTACCAGGTTAAAAGACCTGACCGCTAAACGCGCAAAACCCGCCGTTCACTTTGGCGGAAAATTTCGCATTATCGATTTTGCGCTGTCGAACTGCCTGAACTCCGGGATCCGTCGGATCGCGGTGATCACGCAGTATCAGTCGCACACGCTGGTGCAGCATATCCAGCGTGGCTGGTCATTTCTGAATGAAGAGATGAATGAGTTTGTTGATTTACTGCCTGCGCAGCAGCGGCTCTCTACCGAGCACTGGTATCGCGGCACGGCGGATGCGGTGACCCAGAATCTGGATATTATTCGCCGCTATCAGGCGAAATATATCGTGATCCTGGCGGGTGACCATATCTATAAAATGGACTATTCCCGGATGCTGCTCGACCACGTTGAAAACGAGGCCAGGTGCACCATCGCCTGCCTGCCAGTGCCTCTCGCTGAGGCGAGTGCGTTTGGCGTAATGGCTGTCAGTGATGAAAACAAAGTGGTGGAATTCCTGGAAAAACCGGCTGAACCGCCGCATATGCCGGGCGACCCTACTCAGGCGCTGGCGAGTATGGGCATTTATGCTTTCACTGCCGACTATCTCTACGAGCTGTTAGAGGAAGATCTTAAAAATCCGGAATCCAATCACGATTTTGGCAAAGATATCCTGCCAAAAGTTGTGGCAACCGGAGAGGCTCTGGCGCACTCCTTCAGTATCTCCTGCGTACAAAACGACGAAACGTCGCCGCCTTACTGGCGCGATGTGGGGACGCTGGAAGCCTACTGGAAAGCCAATCTTGATCTGGCTTCCGTAACGCCAGAGCTGGATATGTATGACCGCGACTGGCCAATCCGCACGCATATGGAGCCGCTACCACCGGCAAAATTTGTCCAGGATCGCTCAGGCAGTCATGGCATGACCATGAATTCACTGGTGTCGGGCGGCTGCATTATTTCCGGCTCGGTGGTGGTGAATTCAGTGCTGTTTTCCCGCGTACGAATTAATTCTTTCTGCAATATCGAGTCTTCTGTTCTCTCGCCGGATGTTGTCGTGGGGCGATCCTGTCGCCTGCGCCGCTGCGTAATCGACCGCGCCTGCGAACTGCCTGAAGGAACGGTAATCGGGGAGAACCCGGATGACGACGCGCGACGCTTTTACCGTTCAGAAGAGGGGATTGTGTTGGTAACACGATCCATGCTGGCCAAATTAGGCTGGCGAAATTAACAAACTATCACCTTATTTGGTTAGTTCAGGCACAGGTATTTGATGCGGAGGACCGCGTCAGCACAAGGTAAAGGAGCCGATAATGCAGGTTTTACATGTCTGTTCAGAAATTTTCCCGCTATTAAAAACTGGCGGGCTTGCTGATGTTGTTGGGGCATTACCGGCGGCGCAAATTGCAGAAGGCATTGATACCAGAGTCCTGCTGCCGGCGTTTCCTGATTTGAAAAAAGGGATCCCCGATACGCAGATCGTGGCAACGCTGCAAACGTTCGCTGGCCCGGTAGATTTGCTCTTTGGACACTACGATGGCGTGGGGATCTATCTGATAGACGCCCCGGAACTCTATGACAGACCAGGCAGCCCCTATCACGATGAGTCGCAGTTCGCTTATACGGATAACTATCTCCGTTTTGCTTTACTGGGCTGGATGGGGTGTGAGCTTGCCTGTGGGGCAGATCCACACTGGCGGCCGGAAGTGGTGCATGCGCATGACTGGCATGCCGGTCTTGCTTGCGCCTATCTGGCGGCAAGAGGAAGGCCAGCAAAATCGGTCTTCACCGTGCATAACCTGGCCTACCAGGGATTGTTCGCTGCGAAACATCTGGAAGAGATTCAGCTTCCGCAGTCGTTTTTCAGCATGTACGGGTTGGAGTTCTTTAACCAGATTTCCTACCTGAAGGCGGGCTTGTTCTATGCCGACCATGTCACGGCAGTAAGCCCAACCTACGCCCGTGAAATCACCCTGCCGGAGTTTGGTTACGGCATGGAAGATTTGCTGCGTCAGCGGCAGCTTGAAGGGTCGCTGACCGGCATACTTAACGGTGTGGATCCCGCTATCTGGGACCCGGAGCACGATCTCCTGCTGAACGCGCGTTACAACCGTGACGTGCTGGATGCCAAAATAGAGAACAAGCGTCAGCTGCAAATTACCATGGGCCTGAAGATTGATGACAAGGTTCCGGTCTTTGCGGTGGTCAGCCGCCTCACCAAGCAGAAAGGCTTGGATCTGGTGCTGGAAGCGCTGCCTGGCCTGCTGGAGCAGGGCGGACAGCTGGTCCTGCTGGGTGCCGGAGATGCGGTACTTCAGCAAGGATTTCTGGCGGCGGCGGCGGAATATCCCGGACAGGTGGGTGTACAGATCGGCTATCACGAGGCCTTCTCACACCGCATTATGGGAGGGGCAGATGTGATTATGGTGCCAAGCCGCTTTGAACCTTGCGGGCTGACGCAGCTGTACGGCCTGAAATATGGCACGCTGCCGCTGGTCAGACGCACCGGTGGTCTGGCAGATACGGTGAACGACAGCTCGCTGGAAAACCTGGCTGACGGCATCGCAAGCGGATTTGTTTTTGAGGACAGCAACGCCTGGTCACTGCTAAGAGCGATCCGGCGTACCTTTGTTCTCTGGTCCCGTCCTTCACTCTGGCGCTATGTTCAGCGTCAGGCGATGGGGATGGATTTTAGCTGGCAGGTGGCGGCCGTGGCCTACCGCGATCTCTATCAACGACTGCTGTAATGGATATGGGACAAATGATATGAAAGCACCTTTCACCTATACCGCACCTACACTCAGTGTTGAGGCGTTGAAACACTCTATCGCCTATAAACTGATGTTTACTATAGGAAAAGACCCTTCCATTGCCAACAAGCATGAGTGGCTTAACGCCACGCTGCTGGCCGTCCGTGACAGGATGGTGGAGCGCTGGCTGCGATCGAACAGGGCGCAGCTTTCTCAGGATGTCCGCCAGGTTTATTATCTGTCGATGGAGTTTCTGGTCGGCAGGACGCTCTCTAACGCGCTGCTGGCGATGGGCATTTATGAAGATGCTCAGGCTGCGCTGGATGAGATGGGCTTTAATCTTGAAGAGCTGATTGAAGAAGAGAGCGATCCGGGATTAGGCAATGGCGGATTAGGGCGACTGGCTGCCTGTTTCCTTGACTCCCTGGCGACTTTAGGTTTGCCGGGACGCGGCTACGGTATTCGCTACGAGTACGGCATGTTCAAGCAGAACATTGTTGACGGCCGCCAGGCGGAGTCGCCGGACTACTGGCTGGAGTATGGTAACCCGTGGGAGTTCCAGCGTTTCAATACCCGCTACAAGGTGCGTTTTGGCGGAAGAATTCAGGTGGAAGGCAGCCGTTCCCGCTGGCTGGAAACGGAAGAAGTGCAGGCGATGGCCTACGACCAGATTATCCCCGGTTTTGATACTGATGCCACCAACACCTTACGGTTGTGGTCGGCGCAGGCCAGTAATGAAATCAATCTGGGTAAATTCAATCAGGGCGACTACTTTGCGGCCGTGGAAGACAAAAACCACTCTGAAAACGTTTCCCGCGTTCTCTATCCGGATGATTCCACCTATTCCGGACGGGAGCTGCGGCTGCGTCAGGAGTATTTCCTGGTCTCCGCCACGGTGCAGGACATTCTGAAGCGTCACTGGATGATGCACCAGACCTACGACAATCTGGGCGACAAAATCGCCATTCACCTCAACGATACCCATCCGGTGCTGGCGATCCCGGAACTGATGCGGCTGCTGATAGACGAGCACAAATTCAGCTGGGACGATGCGTTTGAAGTGACCTGTCAGGTCTTCTCCTACACCAACCATACGCTGATGCAGGAGGCGCTTGAAACCTGGCCGGTGGATATGATTGGCAAAATTTTGCCACGTCATTTGCAGATTATCTTTGATATCAACGACTACTTCCTGAAAACCATCCAGGACTACTATCCGGACGACTGGGATTTACAGTCGCGTATTTCCATCATTGATGAAAATAATGGCCGGAAAATCCGTATGGCCTGGCTGGCGGTCATTGTCAGTCATAAAGTGAATGGCGTCTCTGAACTGCACTCCAATCTGATGGTGCAGTCGCTGTTTGCGGACTTCGCCGCGCTCTTCCCTGGCCGCTTCTGCAACAAGACCAACGGCGTTACCCCTCGCCGCTGGCTGGCGCTGGCTAACCCCTCCTTATCTGGCGTACTGGATGAGGCGATAGGGCGTAACTGGCGTACCGAGTTAGGGCAGCTTGATGAGCTTAAACAGCACATCGATTACCCCAGCTTCCTTGCCCGGATCAGTGAGTCCAAGCTGCACAACAAAAAGCGGCTGGCCGAGTATATCGCGCAGAAAATGGATGTGGTTATCGATCCTAATGCGCTGTTCGATGTCCAGATCAAACGTATTCATGAGTACAAACGTCAGCTGCTCAATGTGCTGCATGTCATCACGCGCTATAACCGCATCAAGGCCGATCCGGAAGCGGACTGGGTGCCGCGCGTCAACATCTTCGCCGGTAAGGCAGCTTCGGCTTACTATATGGCGAAGCACATCATTCAGTTGATCAATGATGTGGCGAATGTGATCAACAACGATCCGCAGGTGAAAAATAAGCTGAAGGTGGTCTTTATCCCCAACTACAGCGTCAGCCTGGCGCAGATCATTATCCCGGCGGCCGATCTCTCTGAACAGATCTCGCTGGCCGGTACTGAAGCTTCCGGCACCAGTAACATGAAGTTTGCCCTGAACGGCGCGCTGACTATCGGCACGCTGGATGGTGCAAATGTCGAGATGCTGGAGCATGTGGGCAAGGAAAATATCTTTATCTTCGGCAATACCACGCCACAGGTAGAGGAGCTGCGCAAGACCGGTTACAGCGCCCATAAATTTTATGAGCAGGACGCCGAGCTGCATCAGGCCCTGACGCAGATTGGCACCGGTGCCTTCAGCCCGCAGGAGCCTGGCCGCTACCGTAATATCTTTGATTCGCTGGTGAATCTGGGTGACCACTATCAGCTGCTGGCAGATTATCGCAGCTATGTGGATACGCAGGACAAGGTAGATGCGCTCTATCGCCATCCGGATGAATGGACGCGCAAAGCGCTGCTGAATATTGCCAATATGGGCTACTTCTCTTCCGACCGAACGATTAAGGAATATGCGGACGAGATTTGGAACATTAAACCGATTCGCCTGTAGCAGGCGGAAAGGAAAAAGGGGGGCGGAAATAAATTCCGCCCCCCTTTTTTACAGCTATTTCAATCTGATAACAGGCTCTCTCCCTGTAGGGGAGCAAGCCCTGGCTGCCGAAGCTTACTGGTTACACCCTGAAGGGAGCATGCTGGCCTGCCAGCATTCACCGGCTTACGGCAGACTCAGACTTTCAGGAAGCCAGCGACAGCGCCGGTTTTTTGCCGTGCTGTGCCAGCCATTCGCCGACGCGGGTGCGCTGCTCATCACTCAGGAAAATACCGTTTTTGGTACGACGCCACAGTGCATCATCCTGCTCGCGTACCCATTCGTTCTCTACCAGGTAACGCAGCTCGGCTTCATAGAAGTGATGGCCGAACAGCTCGCCTAAATCTTCCAGGCTTTTCGCTTCGCTCAGCAGCTTCTCGGTATTGCTGCCGTAGGTGCGGGCGTAATGGCGCGCCATTGACTCAGTAATGAAAGGATAGCGGCGGCGCAGGCTTGCAGCATAATCCTCACGCGTACCGGCAATATCCCCGCCTGGCAGAACGCAGGTTTTGGTCCATGCCGGGCCAGCGTTTGGATAATACTTCGACAGTTTCTCCATCGCGTGTTCCGCCAGCTTACGATAAGTGGTGAGCTTGCCACCAAATACAGAGAGCAGGGGAGCCTGACCATTATCGTCACGCACGTCGAGCGTATAGTCACGGGTGATAGCCTGCGGTGAGTCGGACTCATCATCACACAGCGGACGCACACCAGAGTAGGACCAGACGATATCCTCTTTGCTCAGCGTCTTTTTAAAGTGACCATTGAACACTTTTAACAGGTATTCGGTCTCGTTATCGTCAATATGAACGTTTTTCGGATCGCCTTTATACTCTACGTCGGTGGTGCCGATGATAGAGAACTCATCCATCCACGGGATCACAAAGACAATACGGTTATCTTCGTTCTGTAGAATATAGGCCTGCTTCTCCGTATGTACACGGGGAACCACAATATGGCTGCCTTTGATCAGACGGATACCGTAAGGCGATTTCAGCTTCAGGCCGTCATCAAACAGCTGCTTAACCCACGGGCCGGCGGCGTTCACCAGCCCTTTGGCCTGCCAGGTGAACGTTTTACCGGTATCGATATCTTCCGCTTCCACCGTCCACAGACCATTTTCACGCCAGGCGCGGGTTACTTTAGTGCGGGTACGCACTTCACCGCCGCGCTTTTCAACTTCCTGAGCATTAAGCACAACCAGGCGGGCATCGTCGACCCAGCAGTCAGAATATTCGAAACCGCGCACAATTTCTGGCTTAAGGGCCGAATCTGCGCCAAAACGCAAGCTTTTGCTGCCGGGCAGGCTGGTACGCTTGCCCAGGTGGTCATACATAAACAGACCCACGCGGATCATCCACGCCGGACGCAGATGCGGACGGTGCGGCAGACGGAAGCGCATAGGAAAAGCGATATGAGGCGCCATCTTCAGCAGCACCTCACGCTCGGCCAGCGCTTCGCTGACCAGGCGGAATTCATAATGTTCCAGGTAGCGCAGGCCACCGTGGATCAGCTTTGAGCTGGCAGAAGAGGTAGCGCAGGCCAAATCCTTCGCTTCCAGCATCAGCACAGACAGGCCGCGTCCTGCAGCGTCAGCCGCAATGCCAGCGCCGTTGATACCGCCGCCGATTACGATCAAGTCTTTGGTTTCCACGTCATCTCCTCCGATGTTCGGAATAGTTCTTTAATGTTCGTTTTCGAGCATAATAATAATCGTAAACGCACATTGATGCCAGCGTTAACCGAATAAAAACATTTATGCGTGATGCAGGTAACATAATTAGCCTGAGAAAAGCACATTAGCCTTACAGATTTCTGGGTTATTCCCGGCTTTCTTCGCGTTACAATGGCGAGATACAGCCTGACAATAACGAGGACCCCATGGAACAATTTGAGTGCATTAACGTGCAGCAGGCGCAGGCGCAGTTGAGCGAAAATAATGCGTTGCTGGTGGATATTCGCGACCCGCAAAGTTATGCCGCGGGTCATGCCAGCGGAGCCTTTCATCTCACTAACACCTCCCTGCACAGCTTTATCGAACAGGCTGATCTGACCCGCCCGGTGCTGGTGATGTGTTACCACGGCAACAGCAGTAAAGGCGCGGCGCAGTATTTGCTGACTCAGGGTTTTGACCAGGCTTACAGCATTGATGGCGGCTACGATGCCTGGCGACTGGCGTTCCCGCAGCAGGTTGATGCCGCTTCGCTTTAACTGTACCCGTTGAAGCAGTGCGGTATACTGTTCTTTCGTTTTGATAACAGAGACTTTCGACGGCGATGATGCGCATCACTGAATTCTCCAACCCCCGCATGGCGCAAGCCTTTGTGGACTATATGGCTACCCGCGGCATCCGGCTTCGCGTGGAGCATGACAACCACTATACGGTTTGGCTGGATGATGATTCGAAAGTCAATCTGGTCGAAAACGAACTTAACCAGTTTATCCGTGAACCTAACCACCCACGCTATCAGGCGGCCAGCTGGCACTCCGGCACTACCAACTCCGGTATCCATTATCAAGGCTCCTCACTGCTGGCGAATATTCGGCAGCGGGCCGGGCCGCTGACGCTCTCGGTGATGGTAGTGTGCATCGCAATTTTTATCCTGATGCAGCTGCTGGGCGACGGCACGGTAATGAGCTGGCTGGCGTGGCCGGAACAGGATCAGCATTTCCAGCTCTGGCGTTGGTTTACCCATGCGTTTCTGCACTTCTCTCTTTTGCATATCACCTTTAACCTGCTCTGGTGGTGGTATCTCGGCGGGGTAATCGAGAAACGACTTGGCAGCGGCAAGCTGTTTGTGATCCTGCTGATCTCTGCGCTGCTCAGCGGCTGGATGCAGGCTAAGTTCAGCGGCGTGCTGTTTGGCGGCTTATCCGGCGCGGTCTATGCGCTGATGGGATACGCCTGGCTGAGAGGGGAAAGAGACCCCGAGAGCGGCATATTCCTTGAACGTGGGCTGATGGCCTTTGCGGTAGTCTGGCTCATCGTGGGCTATATGGGCTGGTTTGGCCTCTCTATCGCCAATGCGGCGCACGTTACCGGTCTGCTGGTTGGGCTGGCTATGGCCTTTGTCGATACCCGGCACATCAGATCCTAGCGCAACAATTTGCAGGGATACCGTACAGGAGAGTTATGTGAAGCAAACGCAACGTCATGACGCCATTATCGAACTGGTGCGTCGTCAGGGATATGTCAGCACGGAAGAGCTGGTGGATCATTTTACCGTCAGTCCACAGACTATTCGTCGGGATCTGAATGACCTGGCAGAACAGAATAAAATACAGCGTCATCACGGCGGTGCGGCTCTGCCATCCAGCTCTGAAAATACCGCATGGCAGGATCGTAAAATGATGTGGTCGGCGGAAAAGGCGCGTATTGCCCAGCGTGTTGCCAGCCAGATCCCGGACGGGGCTTCGCTGTTTATTGATATCGGCACCACGCCTGAAGCGGTAGCCCATGCTCTGTTAAACCACAGTAATCTGCGGGTGGTGACTAACAACCTCAACGTTGCCATGCTGCTGATGGCAAAGCCTGACTTCAGCCTGATTGTGGCGGGTGGCGAGGTCAGAACCCGCGACGGCGGCATTATGGGGGAAGCAACGCTGGACTATATCTCCCAGTTCCGCCTGGACTTTGGCATCCTGGGTATCAGCGGTATCGATATGGATGGCTCGCTGCTGGACTTTGACTATCACGAAGTCAGAACCAAGCGCGCCATTATCGAAAACTCACGCTGCGTGATGCTGGTGGCGGACCATTCAAAATTTGGCCGTAATGCGATGGTGAATCTGGGCAATATGAGCCTGATCGATTATCTCTTTACCGATGAGACGCCGCCCCCTGGCGTCATGAAAACCATCGAAGAGCATGAAGTTCATCTGGAGCTGTGCTGACCACATTCTGAGGCAGGCGGCAAGGATGCCGCGCGCGTTTCCGCTTAATCATTTCCTCACATTCTCTTTATTATCATCCTCATCTTCGCTTTATCTTCATCTGCGGTGAGCATTTTTTTCTGTTCCGGTCTTAACTGTAAGAGTCACCGTCATTTACACGTTGTCTCTGCCAGAAAGGAAGTGGTATGCCCCAACAGAAATTCAGTCAGGCACGTTTTGACGCGGCACTGACGCGTCAGTGGCAGCATCTTGGTCTCTCTTCAGCCAGTGAAATGACACAGCAACAATGGTGGCAGGCGCTCAGCGGAGCGTTAGCCGAAATGATGGCAGCACTGCCAGAGGTAAAGCCTGCAAAGAAGCAGCGCCACGTGAATTACATCTCAATGGAGTTCTTAATCGGCAGGCTGACCGGCAATAATCTGCTGAACCTGGGCTGGTATGACGAGGTGAAGGCGAGCCTTGCTCAACACCAGTGCGATCTGAGTGAACTGCTTGAGGAAGAGGTGGACCCTGCTCTCGGCAACGGGGGATTAGGACGCCTTGCAGCCTGCTATCTCGATTCAATGGCCACCGTCGGACAGTCTGCAACCGGCTATGGCCTGAATTATCAGTACGGCTTATTTCGCCAGTCTTTTGAAGAGGGCCAGCAGCATGAAGCGCCCGACGAGTGGCACCGCGACCGCTATCCCTGGTTCCGGCACAATGCTGCGCTGGATGTGAACGTCAGCTTCGGAGGGAAAATGGTGAAAAACGGGGGTGGCTCCCGCTGGGAACCCGCGTTTACCCTGCGTGGTGAAGCCTGGGATTTACCCGTTACGGGCTACCGTAATGGCGTCATCCAGCCGCTGCGCCTCTGGCAGGCCAGGCACGCCCATCCCTTCGATTTGACTAAATTCAACAACGGCAAATTCCTGAAAGCGGAACAGCAGGGCATTGAGGCGGAAAAGCTCACCAAAGTGCTTTACCCCAACGATAATCATCAGGCGGGGAAACAGCTGCGCCTGATGCAGCAATATTTCCAGTGCGCCTGCTCGGTGGCCGATATTCTGCGAAGACACCATCTTGCCGGACGCTCTGTCAGCGAACTGCCAGAGTATGAGGTCATCCAGCTGAACGATACGCATCCTACGCTCGCCATCCCGGAGATGCTGCGTATTCTGCTGGATGAGCACCAGCTGAGCTGGGAGGAAGCCTGGGCAATCACCAGCAAAACCTTTGCTTATACCAACCATACCTTGATGCCGGAAGCGCTTGAGTGCTGGGACCAGCGGCTTTTCCGCAAGCTGTTGCCCCGTCATTTTATGATTGTGAATGAGATCAATCAGCGCTTTAAAAAGCTGGTCGATCGGCACTGGCCGGGCGAAGAGGCGAAATGGGAAAAGCTGGCCGTGCTCTACAACCATCAGGTGCGCATGGCGAACCTCTGTGTGGTCAGCGGCTTTGCGGTCAACGGCGTGGCGGCGCTTCATTCCGATCTGGTAGTAAAGGATCTGTTTCCGGAATATCACCAGCTCTGGCCCGCGAAGTTCCACAATGTTACCAACGGCATCACGCCACGCCGCTGGCTGAAACAGTGTAATCCTGCCCTCTCCGCGCTGATTGACAACACGTTAAAGGTGGAGTGGGTAAACAATCTGGAGGCGCTGAAAGGGCTTGAGCCATTTGCGGATAATGAAGCCTTTCGCCAGCAATACCGGCAAATAAAGCAGGATAACAAGCTGCGTCTCGCCAGCTACATCAGGCATCTCACCGGCATTGTGGTTAACCCGGATGCGTTGTTTGATGTGCAGATCAAACGGCTGCATGAATACAAACGCCAGCATCTGGGGCTGTTGCATATCCTGCACTGTTATAAAGAGCTTCGCGAAAATCCGGAAAAAGAGCGGGTGCCGCGCGTGTTCTTGTTTGGCGCAAAAGCCGCACCCGGCTACTACCTGGCGAAAAACATCATCTATGCCATCAATAAAGTGGCTGAAAAGATCAACAACGATCCGCTGGTGGGCGACAGGCTGAAAGTGGTGTTCATTCCTGATTACCGCATTACGGCGGCGGAGCTGATGATCCCTGCTGCGGATCTCTCTGAACAGATTTCCACGGCAGGCTATGAGGCTTCCGGCACGGGCAACATGAAACTGGCTCTGAACGGGGCGTTAACCATCGGCACGATGGATGGCGCGAATGTTGAAATTGCCGAACAGGTAGGTGAAGAGAACATTTTTATTTTTGGTCACTCGGTTTACGACGTGAAAGCGCTAAAGGCTGGCGATTATTCGCCGCAGAAGGTGCGTAAAAAGGATAAACACCTTAACGGCCTGCTGAAAGAGCTGGAAAAAGGGTTCTTCAGCGGCGGGGATAAGCATGCGTTCGATCTGATGCTTACCAGCCTGGGCAAAGGTGGCGATCCCTGGCTGGTGCTGGCGGATTTTGCCAGCTATATCGAGGCGCAGCAGAGGGTTGAAGCCCTGTGGCGTGACCAGCAAGCCTGGACGCGCGCCGCTATCCTCAATACGGCGCGCACCGGCGTTTTCAGTTCCGATCGTTCAGTTCGGGATTACCAGCAGCGTATCTGGCAGGCAAAACGATAAGGAGAGCCGATGGAGAGCAAAAAATTTGAGCAGGCGGCAGCGGCAGCGGGCATCGCCACTAAGTACATTAATGCCAGGGGTGAACCGGAAGAGATTGCGGCTGAAATCCGGCAGCGGCTGCTGGCGGCCATGTCAGATCAGCGTAGTGCAAAGCCCGGTCCGGTTCCTTTATGCAAAGTGTTCGTCCGCAAACGTTCCTTACAGCTTGATGTGGCAGGAAAGGGGGAATTTCAGTGGCTGCTGAGGCTGGAAAAGGGTCAGGAGTACAGGGGAACAGTCAGCGGAGGCGATGCGATAAAGCTGCCGGCAAATCTGGCCTTTGGTTATCACCAGCTGGAGCTTGAGCAGGGCAAAAAACAGTGGCAATGCAGGGTTATCGTGGCGCCTGCACGGTGTTACGAGCCTGAAGCGCTGCTGGAAGGAAAAAAGCTGTGGGGAGCCTGTGTGCAGCTTTATACCGTGCGCTCGGAGCAGAACTGGGGCATGGGCGATTTTGGCGACCTGAAACGGATGCTGACCGAAGTCGCGAGCCGCGGCGGGGCGTTTATCGGGCTGAACCCCATCCATTCGCTCTATCCAGCCAGTCCGGAAAATGCCAGCCCTTACAGCCCCTCCTCCCGACGCTGGCTTAACGTGCTCTATATTGATGTGGCTGGCGTCCCCGATTTTCAGCAGGGAAAGGCGGCACAACGCTGGTGGCAGCAGAAAAACACGCAAAAATCACTGTCCAGGGCCAGGGAAGCGGAGTGGGTCGATTATAGCCGGGTGGCGGAGCTGAAAATCAACGGGCTGCGCCACGCCTGGCAGCACTTTTCTCAGCGTAAGAGTGACGATCCTGACCGCATCCACTTTGAAGATTTTATCACCGAGGGCGGCAGCAGCCTTTACTGGCAGGCGGCTTATGATGCGCTGCATGGCACTATGGTGGCCGATAACCCGGAGCGCTGGGGCTGGCCGGTCTGGCCGAAATCCTTGCAGGATGCGCATTCAGAACAGGTGAAGCAGTTTTGCCAGCAGGAAGAGCAGGAAGTGCGCTTCTGGCTCTGGCTACAATGGCTGGCAAACCGGCAGTTTGATGAGTGCTGGCAGGTAAGCCAGCAGCAGGGTATGCCGATAGGTCTCTATCGCGACCTGGCGGTTGGCGTGGCGGAAGGAGGAGCGGAAACCTGGTGCGACCGGGAGCTTTATTGCCTGAAGGCTTCAGTGGGTGCCCCCCCGGATATTCTCGGCCCGCTGGGGCAAAACTGGGGGCTTCCGCCAATGGATCCTCACGTTATGACCGCCAGGGGCTACCAGCCCTTTATCGATCTTGTCCGCGCAAACATGGCCAGCTGTGGGGCACTGCGCATCGATCACGTTATGTCGATGCTGCGGCTATGGTGGATCCCTTACGGGGAGACCGCCAACTTTGGCGCTTATGTCTATTATCCGGTTGAAGATCTGCTGGCCATTCTGGCGCTGGAGAGCCAGCGTAACCAGTGCATGGTGATAGGTGAGGATCTGGGCACTGTGCCAAAAGAGATCGTTGCGCTGTTGCGTAACAGCGGCATCTACTCGTGGAAAGTGCTCTATTTCGAGCAGGAGGGAATGGACAGCTACCGCGCTCCTGCGAAGTGGCCGCGGCAGTCAATGGCCAGCGCCACCACGCACGATCTGCCAACATTGCGGGGATTCTGGAACGCCGGAGATTTACAGCTGGGCGAGCGGTTAGGCTTATACCCGGATAAAACCGTGTTACACAGCCTTTATCAGGATCGCGCCAGGCAGAAACAGGCTCTGCTGAAAGCACTGCATCAGTATGGTTGCCTGTCAGCGAGCAGCGGTAAAAAGGCCAGCGTAATGAAAATGACGCCGGAGCTGAACCGCGGTATGCAGCGGTTTATTGCTGACAGCAGCAGTGCCCTGCTGGGCTTGCAGCCGGAGGACTGGCTGGATATGGAGAAGCCGGTTAACGTGCCGGGTACCACAGATGAGTATCCCAACTGGCGCAGAAAACTGAGTATGACGCTGGAAGCGATGTTTGCCGAGCCGCGTATCAACCGGTTGCTTAAGGATCTCAACCGCCGAAGGAAAGCGGGTAAGAAATCAGGCACGGCAAATCAGCAACTGGCGCAGACGAGTGAGCCGGTTAAGAAAACCGTAAAGGCAGGGCAGTCAAGGGTGAAACAGGAAGATAAAGCAGGGAAGTCGCGGAGCCGGTAACGCAAACAACGGGCAGAGGGATCTGCCCGTTGAACCAGCTTAGTAGAAGGAGTGTTCACCGCGCTGATGCTCAGTCAGGTCGCGCACGCCTTTCAGCTCCGGAAACGCTGCCAGCAGCTCTTTCTCAATGCCTTCTTTCAGCGTCACGTCGACCATAGAACAGCCGTTACAGCCGCCGCCAAATTGCAGAATGGCATAGCCTTCGTCAGTGATCTCCATCAGCGACACTTTACCGCCGTGGCTGGCCAGCTGTGGGTTAATGGTGGCCTGAAGCTGATACTCCACGCGCTCAACCAGCGGGGCGTCGTCATTTACCTTACGCATTTTGGCGTTCGGTGCCTTCAGCGTCAGCTGCGAACCCAGGTTATCGGTAACGAAATCAATTTCCGCATCTTCCAGATAGGGGGCGCTCAGCTCATCCACATAGGCAGAGAGTTTTTCAAACTTCAGTTCAGTATCTGTGGCTTCAACCGCATCAGGCGGGCAGTAAGAGACGCCACATTCAGCCGTAGGCGTACCCGGATTGATAACGAATACGCGAATTTGTGTGCCATCTTCCTGTTTCGACAGCAGTTTTGCGAAATGCTCTTGCGCAGAATCAGTAATTAGGATCATGGCGATTGCTCAATAGTTAAGACAATTAATCGAATATATTACGCCCATCACCGACGCTCTACAAGGTTCGGCACAGGCTCCATATCTCTACGCTGGCGGCACCTGCATCCAGCAAAATGCGGCTGATTTCTTCCACGGTGCTGCCGGTGGTGACCACATCATCCAGTAAAGCGATATGCAGCCCTTTTACGGCAATTTCAACCCTGAACGCTCCACGCAGATTCTTTCTTCTGGCGGTAGCCAGCAGCAGATGCTGAATCCGGGTCTTTCTCCGCCGGGAAACGCCAGCCGGAGAGTAGCGGCACTGCAACCAGTGTGCGAGCTGTCGGGCTACCTCATCCATCTGATTATAGCCCCGTTGCCACGCACGCGTTTTATGCAAGGGTACACAGAGCAACAGGTCTGGTCTGCGCAGGTTGTGCTCCCTGCGGGCTGCTAACCAGCTTAGCAAGAGCAGCCTGGCCAGCATGGCTGAAAGTGCGGTGGCCCGAAAAAACTTCAGGCGCTTTACCCAACTGCTGACGGGAGGCCGCCAGTCGCTGACAAAAATCATCTGCTGCCAGCGGGGCGGTTTTTTCAGGCAGGCACCGCATGCCTTATCGGCACTGGCCGAGGCTAAACCGCAGCGTGGGCAGCAAACAGGTAACCCAGGAAGATGGCGCAGGCAGAAGCAACAAAGGCCGTGACTGGCCAGCGCCAGCGGCATCTGACATAGCCAACAGGTAGCGGGCATTGGTAGCATAGCGTCCTCCATGACAAAAACAGGAAAATAACGCATGACACAGCTCTACTGGCAGACAATCGGCACCGGCGATCGCCATCTTGTGATGCTGCACGGCTGGGGTTTGAATGCCGGTGTCTGGCACAGCGTGGTGGAGCGACTCAGCCCGCATTTTTGTCTGCATCTGGTGGATCTGCCTGGCTACGGTCGCAGCCAGGGATTTGCCCCGATGAGCGTTGAACAGATGGTGGCAACCCTGCTGCCGCAGGCACCTGAAAAAGCTATCTGGCTGGGCTGGTCACTGGGCGGGCTGGTGGCAAGCCAGCTGGCGCTCACCTCGCCACAGCGCGTTGAGGGGCTGATTACCGTGGCTTCCTCCCCCTGTTTTGCCGCCGCGGAAGGCTGGCCAGGCATCAGGCCGGAGACGCTTGGCAACTTCCAGCAGCAGCTGAGCGAAGAGTTTCAGCGAACCGTTGAGCGTTTTCTGGCGCTGCAAACCCTGGGCACGGAGAGCGCCAGACAGGATGCCCGCTTGCTGAAAAGCGTGGTTCTGGCCCTGCCTCCGCCTCAGATTGCGGTACTGCACGCGGGGCTGGAAATATTACGCACTCTGGATCTGCGTGAAGCGATGCAGCACCTCCAGGTTCCGCTGCTGCGTTTATACGGCGCGCTGGACGGTCTGGTGCCGCGTAAGGTGGCACCGCTGCTGGACACCGTCTGGCCCGCAAGCGAATCCGTGGTTATTGAGAAAGCGGCTCATGCGCCTTTTATCTCTCATCCAGCAATCTTCTGTCAGCAACTGATTGATTTCGGCTTAAAAATTGGACGTTAATTTTGTTCAAAACTGGCGAATTATCACTTCCAGGTAATAATTATTGAGGTGAGCAGGATCGCTTACTTTGGTACCTCTGAGCTGTCCAGGGAGTTGGCTGTGTTCCTCCCTGTCTTCTCATCAAGCGATTGCTTATTTCTAACAACAATACGGGAGTGTCTTTGATGAAAATTTTGAAAACTGTTGCGATTAGCCTGCTGGCAGGCTCGGTCTCTTTTGCAGCCATAGCGGCTAAAGAAGTGACTAAAGAAGAAGTGAAAACGATGAATCTGGAAAAAATCGGCACGGTAACCACCACGGCGGAAACCACCTCGCCAATGGATGCGAAAGCGGCATTGTCAAAACTGGCGGATGAAAAGGGCGGAAAATACTATCTGGTAATTGCCGGTCGTGAACATGGCAAATTTAGTGCAGTAGCAGACGTCTATAAGTAACCGATCTTCCGCAGGCGGGGATTAGCCTGCCTGCGGTACTTTCTCAGCTTTTCAGCCAGCGGAAAGACCAGGGCGCCAGCTTCAGCGGCGTCTCCCCTTCAAAATTCATCTCACTGGCAATATCGCGATAGCGTCGCGCATCCGGCAGCGTATAGGAAATCTCTCTGCTGCTCAGATTGTAGAGGCACAACAGCGTCTGATGTCCTTTCTCCGACCAACGATAAAAGGCAAATATGGCATTATCGCTTTCCAGCACCTGCATAGGATTATCGGGATGAAAGGCTGGCTGGCGGGTTCTCAGCTGGATCAACCGTGACAGCGAATGGTAAACCTGATGCCGTAACGCATGGCTGTCGCTCAGCGCCGCCTCAATCTCATTGATGGCATATTTCTCCCGATTGATAGCCCGGTTGTAGCCTGCGCTTTTTACACCTTCCATATCATTACGTGAGCCAAGGATGCTCTGAACGTAGATAGCCGGTACGCCAGGGAAAGCGAGCAGCAGCGCATGTGCCAGCATAAAACGTTGCAGCCGCGTAGTGTCGTCGTCATCCTGTTTATTCAGCGCATCCATATAGGTGACGTTGATTTCGTAAGGGCTGGTGCTCCCGTCCGGGTTATTTTTATAGGAGACCAGCGCCCCCTCTAACGCCAAATCCCTGACCAGCGAGACGATTTCAGTTTCCGGCAGAATGCCGCGCAGCGGATTAAGCCCAATGCCGTCATGGGAAGCCAGAAAATTAAACCAGGTGGTTGTCCCGCCTGAAGTATCCAGCGTGGAAGCCCACTGTTTAAGCGCACGTGCGGAGCCGTAGTGAATGGCATGCAGAACCAGCGGCGGCAGGGAGAACTGATACACCATCTGCGCTTCATCCTGACCGTTGCCCAGATAGCTGATGTTATCTTTATGCGGCACGTTGGTTTCGGTAATGATCACCGTGCCGGGTGCCACCTCATTGGCAATAGCACGAAACAATTTCACCAGCAGATGCGTTTTTTCCAGGTGAATGCATGATGTACCCGGCGTTTTCCACATATAGCCGACGGCATCCAGCCGGACATAATCCGCGCCCTTCGCCAGATAATCCAGCAGCACATTCACCATGCTTAACAGCACGTTGGGATTGGCAAAGTTAAGGTCAATCTGATCGGCGCTGAAGGTTGTCCAGATAAAACGGGTATCGCCATTTGCCATCTTAAACGGCGTCAGCAAAGGAGAAGTGCGCGGGCGCGTTACCGCGCTGAGATCGGTGGCAGGCGGCAGGCTGATAAAGAAATCATCCCAGCCGGGATCGCCCGCCAGGTAGTGTTTAAACCAGGCGCTGTGGGCGGACATATGATTGCAGACAAAATCAAACATCAGTCGGGTTTGCTGGTGCAGTTCCGCCACATCTGACCATTCACCACAAATTCCGTTGACCCGGTGATAATCAATCACCGAAAAGCCGTCGTCAGAGGAGTAGGGAAAAAAAGGCAGTAGATGGACAATATTGAAGCTGGATTGCAGATGCTGCTGATAGAAACGGGAAAGGGTGCGCAGCGTGGGCGCCTCACTTTCGCGGAACTGATCGGCATAGGTGATCAGCACCACATCTTTTTCGTCCCAGTGCGCTTTTCGCTGATGATCCAGCGTGTTACGCGCGTGACGAATAGCTTCTTCCAGCTTTTCCATGCAGTGGCGAGGAAAAGTCCCGTCATAAATTTTGTCGAGAAGGGGAGTGATAATATCCATCGTGACGCAGTGAGCCGCCGCATTTATTCAAAGCACGATAGTTTTCACTGTAGACCGTTGAGGCAGGATCGCAACTTCAACGGCCTTAATCGCAGCGATTTTGCCGGAGTATCAGTGACAGCTCTCGCTTTTAGTGCAGCCAGTGCAGGTTTTTCCGGTTATTACCCTGACTTCCAGACGCTCCGGGGGTAACGTGGTTCGCTTCAACTTCCACCATAACAGCAGATTAAACCCAATCACGGCCAGCACAATCATGCTGCTGGATTGCGGATGGTCGGTGAAAGTGGCCAGCTGATAAAAGAGCGTTGCCAGCGAATAAGCCAGGTTCAGTCCCCAACCGACAGAGAAGAGCATCCAGCCGCGGCTGCTTTCGCGCGCGATAGCGCCCATGACGGAGACGCAGGGTACGTACAGCAGCACAAAGATCAGATAGCTGTAGGCGGCAGCATCATTGGCGAATTTGCTGTGCATAACGCTCATCGAGCCGGAAGCCATTTCACCATCTCCTTTACTGGCTTCAAGAGGATTGAGCAGAACGCTGAGGCTGAGCGTGGATTTAATGCCGTCCCAGGTTTCCGTTACCGCCTCTTTTAGCTCGCCCGTCAGAGTGAAGGTGTCGGCATCAAAAGGCTGCTCGTGCAGCGCTTCAGCGGTATAGAGCGTGTTCAGCGTACCAACAACCACCTCTTTCGCCATCGCTCCGGTCACCAGCCCCACGGTAGCCTGCCAGTTATCGTTATGGACACCCATTGGCGACAGCAAGGGTGTTAACGCCCGGCTGACGCTGGCCAGTGCCGAGTCGTTAATGCTGTCTACCGGTCTGCCGCTGAAAGAGAAGCTGTTAAGCGCCCCAATAAACACGCTGACCAGCACAATAACCTTGCCTGCCCGCAGCACAAAGCTGCTCAGCCGCTGCCAGGCCTGTAAAAGCAGGCTTTTAAGATGGGGGATGTGCCAGGTTGGCAACTCCATAATAAACGGCGAAGCTTCGCCTTTCAGCAGCGTATGCCTGAGGATCAGCCCGGTGAAAATAGCGGCCGCAATGCCCAGCAAATAGAGGCTGAAGACCACCAGCGAGCCGCGCTGGCCGAAAAAGGCTGCGGCGAAGACGGCAAATATCGCCAGTCTGGCGCCACAAGACATAAACGGCGCCATCAGTACCGTCATCAGCCTCTCGCGCGGCGCATCCAGCGTACGCGCGCCCATCACCGCCGGCACGTTACAGCCAAACCCCACGATTAGCGGCACGAAGGATTTCCCCGGCAGCCCCAGCGCCTGCATCAGCCTGTCGACGACAAACGCGGCGCGCGCCATATAGCCAGAGTCTTCCATCAGCGAGAGGAACAGATACATCAGGCCAATTTGCGGCACCAGCGGCATCACGGTGTTAATGCCGCCGCCCAGCCCCTGGGCCAGGAACAGCGTGAGCGGCAGAGGGAAATGCAGCACAGCACCCAACCACTGCATGCCATGAATAAATAACGCTGCCGATCCCAGGTCAAACAAAGGCTGCAAAGCGCCACCCAGGTTGATCGCCAGGAAAAACATCAGATACATCACCAGCAGGAAAACGGGCAGGCCCAGCCAGCGGTTCAGGACAACCCGGTCGAGAAGTGCGGAAAGCCGGTGAGGTGTCGCCTCACCGGCGTTGGTGACGGCGTGGCAAATTGCATCAATCCTTTGATGTCTTGCTGCGGCAATTTGCATGGGGGCTGCCTGTAGATTGGTTAAGCCAGCCAGTTTTGCCGTCGCTTCAGGTTCCTGAGCCTGACTGAAAATATCCCCTTCCAGCATCTGGACTGCCAGCCATTCGCGCTGGCGCTGCGGCCGACTGCCAGGCATCAAATCGCAGAGCGAGGCAATATGCTGGGCTATCTCTGCGGGCCAGGTGACCTGACAGCGGCCAGGCACTCTGGCAGCGTCGTCAATCGCCTGCCTGAGGCGTTCTATGCCCTTGCCGCGGGTAGAAACCAGCGGGATCACCGGACAGCAAAGCTGGCGTTCCAGCTCCGCTATATTGATATCAATCTGCTGGCTGGCGGCAATATCCAGCATATTCAGCGCGATGATGCAGGGAATGCCCAACGCCTGAAGCTGAAGCGTCAGCCAGAGGTTGCGCGCCAGATTGCTGGCATCCACCACGTTGATAACCAGATCGGCTTCGCCACTCAGCATGAAATGGCAGGCAATCTGCTCATCCAGCGAGTTGTCGGCAGAGAGGGTGGAAAGAGAATAGGTACCGGGCAGATCCACCAGCCGTACGGTGTGGCTGGCGGTGGTAAAGCGGCCCTCTTTACGCTCTACGGTAACGCCTGCCCAGTTGCCAACCCGCTGGCGTGCGCCGGTAAGCTGGTTAAACAGCGTGGTTTTTCCAGAGTTAGGATTGCCAATCAGTCCAATGGTACAGGTTTTCATCACGCGCACCTCTTCAACCCAAGGGGGCCAGTTGCAGAAAGGCCAGGTCTTTTTTTCTCAGCATCAGGCTGACGCAGCGGGTTTCAATCTGTACCGGGTCGCCAAGCGGTGCAACACGTCTGACTAAAAAGCGGGCGCCGGGTAACAGCCCCAACGCGAGCAGTTTTTGTCGGAAAGCCGCGCTGACATCGGGAGAAAAACTGATGATTTCATATTGCTGAAGAGGAGTGATTTGCATAGTTCCACCTGGGCGGTTAAACAACGCGCCGTGATAATTAACGGTGGCAAGTATAATGAGAACGATTATCGCTATTATTGATGCAGAACAACTCGCGGCATAAGAGAGGCAGAATGGCGTGAGATAATCTCAGGGGACGGAATTGCGCTTCCGCCCCCTGAAGCCTTATCGTTTTTTACCGAACGCAGCGGCCAGCGCATCGCCCATCGCGCTGTTGTTACTGCCCGCAGGCTGCGCGGCAGGGCGCGGGCGCGCTTTGCCGGAAGGCTTGCCTGCTTCGCGGTTTCCGCCGCCACGGCGGGCGTTGGTTTCGCCTGGCTGCTCATCAAGACGCATCGTCAGCGCAATACGCTTCCGTTGCAGATCGACTTCCATCACCTTCACTTTGACGATATCGCCCGCCTTGACCACTTTATGCGGGTCATCAACAAACTTATCAGCCAGCGAGGAGATGTGCACCAGACCATCCTGATGCACTCCGATATCCACGAAGGCGCCAAAGTTGGTCACGTTAGTGACCGCGCCTTCCAGTACCATGCCCGGCAGCAGATCGTTCATGGTTTCAATACCTTCAGCGAACTGGGCGGTTTTGAATTCAGGGCGCGGATCGCGGCCTGGTTTCTCCAGCTCTTTGATGATATCGGTGACGGTGGGCACGCCGAACTTCTCGTCGGTGAAATCGACGGCGCGCAAATTGCGCAGTTCAGCGGGATTGCCCATCACTTCATTTAGCGCCTGCTGCGTGGCAGCCAGAATGCGCTGCACTACCGGATAGGCTTCCGGGTGAACGGTAGAGGCATCCAGCGGGTTGTCGCCCTGGTTGATACGCAGGAAGCCTGCGCACTGTTCAAAGGCTTTCGGGCCGAGGCGGCTCACTTTCAGCAGCTGTTGACGATTCTGGAAGCGGCCGTTCTCGTCACGCCAGCTGACGATATTCTGCGCCATCATTTTGCTCAGCCCCGCCACGCGGCTCAGCAGCGGCACCGAGGCCGTGTTCAGATCCACGCCGACACCGTTTACGCAGTCTTCCACTACCGCATCGAGCTTTTTCGCCAGCTGGCTCTGGCTGACATCGTGCTGATACTGGCCGACCCCGATCGATTTCGGGTCAATTTTCACCAGTTCAGAGAGCGGATCCTGCAAACGGCGGGCGATGGAAACGGCACCACGGATCGAGACATCCAGGTCCGGGAACTCCAGCGCGGCCAGCTCGGAAGCGGAGTAAACCGATGCGCCCGCTTCACTGACAATCACTTTCTCTGCCTGCACCTGCGGGAACTGCTTTTGTACGTCCAGATAGAAGCGTTCGGTCTCGCGTGAGGCGGTACCGTTACCAATAGCTACCAGCTCAACCTTGTGCTTGATACAGAGTGCAGCCACGGCTGCGGCGGCTTTCGCGGCCTGGCCGGTGTGCGGGTAGATGGTGTCGGTGGCAACCAGCTTGCCGGTGGCATCCACAACGGCAACCTTCACGCCGGTGCGCAGACCGGGGTCCAGCCCCATTGTGGCGCGCATACCTGCCGGTGCGGCCATTAACAGGTCGTGCAGGTTACGGGCAAAGACGTTGATGGCTTCATCCTCTGCGCGTTCGCGCACGGTGCCCATCAGTTCCGTTTCCAGATGCAGCAGCACCTTGATACGCCAGGTCCAGCTCACCACCGCTTTACGCCAGCCATCGGCTGGTGCGTTATTCAGGCGCAGCGCCAGGTGGTCCATGATGATCTGCTCACCGTAGCTCTCCTTCGGCGGCTCATCAAACTGCGGATCGGCATTCAGTGAGAGTTGCAGGATACCTTCGTTACGGCCACGGAACATGGCCAGCGCACGGTGCGAAGGCACGGTAGCCAGCGGTTCGTGGTGATCGAAATAGTCGCGGAATTTCGCGCCTTCCTCCTCTTTCCCGGCCATCACGCGGGAAACAAGATGGGCATTTTTCCACAGATAGGCGCGGACTTTAGCCAGTAAAGCGGCATCTTCAGCGAAACGCTCCATCAGAATGTAGCGCGCGCCGTCCAGCGCCGCTTTGGTATCGGCAACGCCTTTGTCCGCATCGACAAAACCCGCTGCCAGCTGCTCAGGCTGCTGGGAAGGATCTTGCCATAAAGTATCAGCTAGCGGTTCCAGGCCCGCTTCAATGGCAATCATCCCGCGTGTGCGGCGCTTCTGTTTGTAAGGCAGGTAAAGATCTTCGAGTTCGGTTTTGCTCAGCGTAGCGGTGATGGCAGCAGCCAGCTCATCGGTCAGCTTGCCCTGATCGCCGATAGATTTCAGAATCGACTGGCGCCGTTCCTCAAGCTCTCTGAGGTAACCCAGGCGGGTTTCCAGCTGGCGGAGCTGGGTATCATCCAGGCCTCCCGTCACTTCCTTACGATAACGTGCGATAAACGGCACGGTATTCCCTTCATCCAGCAGACGAACAGCGGCATCAACCTGTTCTGCTCGCGCCTGGAGCTCACTTGCAATTATGCGGCTCAGCGAATCTTTCATCATCGGTTACTTTATGGCTTAAAGACAGCGGACAGTTATACGGATTGCGGGCGAAAAATGCCAGTTAACGGGCTATCCCTGTTACCCGCAGCGGCATGATTAGGATTGTTTAACGTAATCGATAGCGACCACATACCAGTTGGCTTCACCTGCCGGTGTCTGCACAGTGGCCAGGTCCCCCACCTCTTTTTTCAACAGCGCGCGGGCCATTGGTGAATCGATGGAGATATAGTCATTGCGGCCAAAAATCTCGTCATAGCCAGCAATGCGAAAGCGTTTCAGTTCGCCCTCGTCATTCTCAATCTCTACCCAGGCACCAAAAAATACTTTGCCCTCCTGCTGCGGGGAGTAATCCACAATCCGCAGCTGCTCAAGGCATTTGGTGAGATAGCGGACGCGGCGATCGATTTCGCGCAGGCGCTTCTTGTTGTACTGGTAGTCGGCATTTTCACTGCGGTCGCCCAGGCTGGCGGCCCAGGTGACTTTTTTGGTCACTTCAGGCCGTTCTTCCCGCCAGAGAAAGTCCAGTTCCTGCTTCAGCTTGTCGTAACCTTCGCGGGTAATCAGTTGGGTTTTCATCGTAATCCATTTCTTTCTCAGAAGTGCTGTAGTTATTTTGTTTCGCGTTGGACACCGATGCAAATCTCTTCGCCATTTTTTTGCTGACGCTTACTGTTTGTTTGTGCTGAGTATTCGCAGATAAAAGGTGTGCGCCAGCGCTGATTTTTCTCTCAAAATTAAAGATAAGCTGCTGTTTAATATGCTTTGTAACAATTTCGGCTAGAATATAAACCAATATTGACTGTTACATTCAGGCATCTTTTTTAAGAATAACGGCTCGGGCAATAGCGCCTTTGGGAGTATCGATATGCAAGAAAATTACAAAATTCTGGTCGTGGATGACGACATGCGTTTACGCGCGCTGTTGGAGCGTTATCTGACCGAGCAGGGCTTCCAGGTGCGTAGCGTAGCCAACGCTGAGCAGATGGACCGCCTGCTGACTCGTGAATCCTTCCATCTGATGGTGCTGGATCTGATGCTGCCTGGCGAAGATGGCCTCTCTATCTGTCGCCGCCTGCGTAGCCAGAGCAACCCTATGCCGATCATTATGGTGACGGCCAAGGGCGAAGAGGTTGATCGCATTGTGGGGCTGGAAATCGGCGCGGATGACTACATTCCCAAACCCTTTAACCCCCGTGAGCTGCTGGCCCGTATCCGTGCCGTATTGCGCCGTCAGGCCAATGAGCTGCCGGGCGCGCCTTCCCAGGAAGAGGCGGTTATCGCCTTCGGCAAGTTCAAGCTGAACCTCGGTACGAGGGAAATGTTCCGGGAAGATGAGCCTATGCCGCTGACCAGCGGTGAATTTGCCGTGCTGAAAGCGCTGGTAAGCCACCCGCGTGAGCCGCTCTCCCGCGACAAGCTGATGAACCTGGCCCGTGGCCGCGAATACAGTGCGATGGAGCGCTCTATCGATGTGCAGATCTCTCGCCTGCGCCGCATGGTGGAAGAAGATCCGGCCCATCCACGCTATATCCAGACCGTTTGGGGCCTGGGCTACGTTTTTGTGCCGGACGGCAGTAAGGCATGAGGCGGCTCCGCTTCTCTCCCCGTAGTTCCTTTGCCCGCACTCTGCTGCTGATTGTGACCCTGCTGTTTGTCAGTCTGGTCACAACCTACCTGGTGGTGTTGAACTTTGCCATCCTGCCCAGTCTGCAACAGTTCAACAAAGTGCTGGCTTATGAAGTGCGCATGCTGATGACCGACCGGTTACAGCTTGAGGATGGCACCCAGCTTGAGGTGCCTCCTGCTTTCCGCCGTGAGATTTATCGCGAGTTAGGCATCTCGCTGTATACCAACGCGGCGGCGGAAGAGAGCGGATTACGCTGGGCGCAACATTACGAATTCCTCAGCCAGCAGATGGCGCAGCAGCTTGGTGGCCCCACCGATGTGCGTGTTGAGGTGAATAAAAATTCCCCGGTGGTCTGGTTGAAAACCTGGCTGTCGCCGGATATCTGGGTCAGGGTGCCGCTGACAGAGATCCATCAGGGCGACTTCTCACCGCTTTTCCGCTATACGCTGGCGATTATGCTGCTGGCGATAGGCGGCGCCTGGCTGTTTATCCGCATCCAGAACCGGCCTCTTGTGGAGCTTGAGCATGCGGCTTTGCAGGTCGGAAAGGGGATAATTCCTCCTCCGCTGCGGGAATATGGCGCTTCTGAAGTTCGCTCTGTAACCAGGGCATTTAATCAGATGGCGGCGGGCGTGAAGCTGCTAGCCGATGACCGGACCCTGTTAATGGCTGGCGTCAGCCACGATTTACGCACCCCGCTGACGCGCATCCGTCTGGCGACGGAAATGATGTCGCAGGAAGATGGCTATCTGGCGGAGTCGATCAATAAAGACATCGAAGAGTGCAACGCCATCATCGAGCAGTTTATTGATTATCTGCGCACGGGCCAGGAGATGCAGTTTGAGCTGGCCGATCTCAATGGTGTGCTGGGTGAAGTGGTGGCGGCTGAAAGCGGCTATGAACGCGAGATAGAGAACGCGGTAATGCCTGCCGAACTGCTGGTGGAGATCAATCCGCTCTCCATTAAACGAGCTGCGGCCAATATGGTGGTTAATGCGGCACGGTATGGCAACGGCTGGATCAAAGTCAGCAGCGGCAGCGAATTGCAGCGCGCCTGGTTCCAGGTGGAAGATGATGGGCCGGGAATCAAACCCGATCAGTTAAAGCACCTTTTCCAGCCCTTCGTTCGTGGCGACAGCGCCCGCAGCACCAGCGGGACGGGCCTGGGGCTGGCGATTGTACAGCGTATTATTGATGCACATCAGGGGACGCTGGAGATTGGCGACAGCGAGCGGGGCGGCCTGCGTATTCGGGCCTGGTTACCTTTGCCTGCCGCCAGCAGCCTGCCTTCTCCGCCCGTAGTCTGAGCGGAACCTGAAAGGGCGCAGTCGCAAAGAGTGCGCCCTTTATTTTTTACAACTGCGGCCCCGCTTTAATCAGGGCTTTTCCTGCCGGCGTATCGCTGTATTTATCGAAGTTAGCGATAAACCGCGCCGCCAGGTCGCGCGCTCTGTGTTCCCACTCTGCTTCGTCTGCATAGGTACGACGGGGATCGAGGATATGACTCTCCACGCCCGGCAGGGCTACAGGCATCTCCAGGTTGAAGAGAGGCAGCGTCACCATTTCTGCACCCGACAACTCGTCGTTGAGGATAGCATTGATAATCGCGCGGGTATCCTTGAGGGAGATCCGCTTGCCGCTGCCGTTCCAGCCCGTATTAACCAGGTACGCCTCCGCGCCTGCCGCTTCCATCCTTTTAACCAGCACTTCTGCATACTGCGTAGGGTGTAATGTCAGGAAGGCGGCACCAAAGCAGGCGGAAAACGTTGGTGTAGGTTCCGTCACGCCACGTTCCGTACCCGCCAGCTTGGCGGTAAACCCCGACAGGAAGTGATACTTCGTCTGATCCGGCGTGAGGCGTGAAACCGGCGGCAATACGCCAAAAGCGTCCGCCGTCAGGAAGATCACCTTGCGGGCATGGCCTGCTCTGGAAACAGGTTTAACAATATTGTCGATATGCTCAATGGGGTAGGCGACGCGGGTGTTTTCGGTCTTGCTGCCATCATCAAAGTCGACGGAGCCATCGGCGCGCACCACCACGTTTTCCAGCAGCGCGTTACGGCGAATCGCATGATAAATTTCCGGCTCTGCCTGCTCAGAAAGGTTGATGGTTTTTGCGTAGCAACCGCCTTCAAAATTAAAGACGCCATCATCATCCCAGCCATGTTCATCATCACCAATCAGCTGACGTCGCGGGTCGGTGGAGAGCGTGGTTTTTCCGGTGCCGGAAAGGCCGAAGAAGACAGCCACATCCCCTTTTTCACCCACGTTGGCAGAACAGTGCATAGAGGCAATGCCCTGTAATGGCAGCAGATAGTTCATGACGGCAAACAGGCCTTTTTTCATTTCGCCGCCGTACCAGGTGCCGCCAATCAGCTGCATGCGCTCCGTAAGGTTAAAGGCGACAAAATTTTCGGAGTTCAGCCCCTGAGCCTGCCAGTCCGGGTTGGTGCATTTAGATCCGTTCATCACCACAAAGTCAGGTTTAAAGCTTGCCAGTGCCTGTTCATCGGGCCGGATAAACATGTTTTTGACAAAGTGTGCCTGCCACGCCACTTCGGTAATAAAGCGAACGCTGAGTCTGGTCTCCGGGTTGGCGCCACACCAGGCATCCACCACAAACAGGCGTTTGCCAGAGAGTTGCCTGGTGACCAGCCTCTTCAGGGCCTGCCAGGTTTCAGCAGAGAGCGGCTGATTATCATTCTTGCCTTTGCCCTGATCGTTCCACCAGAGCGTGTCGCGGGTGGTTTCATCACGAACAATATATTTGTCTTTAGGGGAGCGGCCGGTAAAAATGCCGGTATCCACAGCGATAGCACCCGATTGGGTGACAATTCCACGCTCATAGCCGGTCAGCTCCGGGCGTGTTTCTTGCTGATAAAGGGTGTCGAAATCGGGATTATAGAGAATTTCTACCGTCTCAGTGATGCCATATGCGACCAGGTCCTGCGGGGTCAGATCACGCATGTTACTGCTCCTTTTCGGCTCTTTGCTGCAACGTAGTTTAGAGGAATGGATAACCATTAACCGTGATGTTCCGCATGTTCAACTGCCAGCGGAAAACAGGATCGCGCGCAGTGTACACGGGTGAGATCGCAGTAAAAGGGAAAAGCAGCAGAAATGAGAGACAGCGCGTATTGAGAAGGCCAGACCGGTTAAGGTCTGACCTGAAGCAGCGATCAGTGCAGGTTTTCGTCGCTGGAGAGAGAGCCGTTACGAATGGCAGCGATATCTACCGCATCATAGGTATAGTGGCTGCCGCAATAGTCACAATGCATATCGATTTTGCCATCTTCCGCCAGGATCTGGTCCACTTCCTCTTCTGGCAGCGTGGCCAGAACTTCGCCGCAGCGTTCGTGGGAACAGGTACAGCGGAAGCACACGGTTTGCGGATCGTAAACCGTCACTTCTTCCTGGTGGTAGAGACGCCACAACACATCATTGGCAGGCAGGCCCAGCAGCTCTTCCGTTTTAATGGTTTCGGTCAGCGTCGCCAGATGGGTGAAATCATCAGGGTTCGCATCCTGTGCGGGCAGAACCTGTAGCAGAATGCCACCGGCGCCTGGTTTGCCTTCGTGTTCGCCCGTGCGGATAAACAGACGGGTAGGAAGCTGCTCAGAACGCATAAAGTAATCTTCCAGGCACTCGGCCAGCGTCTCGCCTTCCAGCCCGACCACGCCCTGATAACGCTCGCCTTGCGTTGGTGAGATGGTGATCACCAGATAGCCATTACCTACCATCTCTTTCAGGCTGCTCTCAGGAGCAATCTCACCCTGCGTACGCGCAACGCCGCGCATTTCCTGGCGGTTGTTACCGTTAATCACCGCCATAGTGAGGGGGCCGTCACCCTGAAGCTGAACGGTAATATCCCCGTCAAACTTCAGCGTCGCGGTCAGCAGGCTGGTGGCCACCAGCAGTTCGCCCAGAATGTTTTGCACCGGCAGCGGATAATCGTGTCCGCTGATGATTTCACGCCAGGTCTCGGAAACGGTCACCAGCTCGCCACGCACAGCGTAGTTTTCGAACAGATAACGGTGCATTTGGTCTTGATGAGCCATAATTCTCTCTCGTTTGGGCGGCTACTCGTCGCCTGAATTTTTAAATTTCATTAAGTCCCGTCGCTCTTTTTTGTCAGGGCGACGATCGGGGTGCGGCATAGTCAGCGCGTTCATTTTTCGCGCCTGCGCAATCTTTTCCCGTTTCTCAATACTTTCTGCCGTCTCTTCATACATCAGCTGAGCTTCTACAGCGGGACGACGCTGTTCGCTAATGGCCTGAACCACCACGGTACGTTCATCGTTACCCTGACGGAGCGTTAACCGGGCGTGAAGCTCCACGATTTTACTCGGCTTGCTACGCTGACCGTTGTAATGAACCTTGCCGCCTTCAATCATCTCACGTGCGGCAGAGCGGGTTTTATAGAAGCGAGCGGCCCACAGCCATTTATCGAGCCGAACCGCCTCTGCGGATTTCTCTTTCATCGCTGCTCCTTGGTGGGAATACCCCTATGTATGGGTGAAACACCGGAATTCAAGGCGCTCTGTTGCAGGTTAATCCAGGGAGAACATCAGGGGAGGGGATTCACCCTGTCAGCCTTAAAAATAGCATAAAACTGACCGGCTCAGAACAGCGGGCGAATACTCTGGGTGGTGCTCAGCGCGGGGCTGAAACACTTATCATAGTAGGTTTGAATAGCGATAATCCGCTGGCGGTTGCGGTGTATCCGCCGGAGCGCCAGCAAGCTATTGATGACGAAACAGAGTGCCACCACCAGCAGCAGCAGGCTGGTACCGAGATAGCGCCATAATGTCAGCGTATCTGGCGCGTTGTGCAGCGCGATATGACGCGTGCCGTTCGCATCAGTACTGATATTCGTTATGATGCCGTTAGCAGAGAAGGGCGTATGCAGCAGCATGCCGGCAAGCCTTTGCAGCTCTGGCCACTGGTCGGGGGCATTGTAATCAAACAGCGAGACGCCAGGCGCCTGCTGATTCACTAACTGCTTTCCTTCATCACTGAGGATCAGGAAACCGCCTGGTGGCGGGCTGTTCAGGGCTTCAGCAGCACGTCGTGTTTCCCGGTAAAAGAAGGAGGATGTCGCGGTGTTTACCAGGTTCTCCAGCGCTTCTGCACTCACCGGACGCAGCAGAACGTTCATGCCGTTTAATGCGCCAGAATCTGCACGGTGCACCAGCGTTTCCCAATCTTTAGCGTTCCCCAGATTAACCAGCGCATTTTTCAGCCTGACGCAATCCTGCTCCTGGCTGCACAATTCCTGCGTTCTCAGCACGATATCGGAGAAGTCATCCAGCAGGATCATGCCCGATTTTTGAATAGCGGTGGCCAGCTGCGGGTTGAGCTTGGGATCGGTGCTGGTCTGAGGGTGAAGCTGCTGGCTGGTGGTGCTTAACAGCGCGGTGGCTTTATCAATGATATCGGACTGAGGCTGGGGCAGGGGAGCGGCGTTATTCCAGTAGACGGCGGAACAGTCGAAAGGCATAAACGCATAGGTGCGGTTGCCTTGATAAGTCGCCGGGATAGAACACATGCCTTCACCGTTGACCTTCAGGCTGTCACCAATGTGCAGCGACATTTTCTCCAGATCGTTTACCGAATGCACCTGCACGCTCTCGGTGCCTTTCAGCCAGGCGATGCTCAGCTTCAGCGGCATACTCAGCGGGATCCACGCCACCAGCAGCACCAGCACCAGCAGAGAACCCGCCGCCAGCACCAGATTCTTTTTCCAGCGCTGAATGGGAAAGTTACGCACCTCATCCTGTAGGGAAAGGAAGCGACCCTGGCGGACAACGTGGCGGCTAAGGTAAATATCCACTTCGGTGGGTTGCCCCAAATCGTTGGAAACATAGGGCTGCCAGTGAGGCGGATAGATCAGATCAATGATCCCGAGTGAAATGTTGCTGACCTGGCCCTGATTAGACTCACCGAACAGCCCCCAGCGCTTGGGCGCACCTCTGAGGCAGTGGATTTCCCGCAGATCTTTTTCTGTCGGACGGCGGAGCAGGAACCAACAGCTCACTACAAGCAGCGCCAATCCGGCCAGTACCAGCCAGGGCATCAGCAGTTCAGGGCCGACCAGGCTGATAAAAAACAGCAGGAAGGCGACGCAGATAGCCCCCGCTTCCCGCGTGCCGTCCGGGCGGTTGAGCGCATATTCTTCGACGCTCTCTTTACGCACGCTAATCAGCTCAACGTTTTCGCTCTCTTCTTTCCTGATCGAGGCGTTTTGCGATACGGGCCGCACAACGGGGGCCAGCGAAGGTTGCTCATAGACATAATTGACCAGCGAATGGCCATTAAGCGAAATCACCAGCGGAATAGAATGCGTTTTGATCAGCTCGACATAATTCTCTTCCGCAATGTACTGCTCCCATAACGGTGGCAGGTGCACCTCTACCGCATCAAGGTAATAGCGCCATCTGTTGGGTTCATCAGTAGAGAGGCCATAGCGGGTGATGGAGCGGGTAACCGGGTAGACGTTGCTGCTTTGTGAGGTGAGGGTTAACGGCTCTGCCGTCCTGCTCACGCCGCCGGGCAGCGTATTGTCGCGCTGTTTTCCAAGCAGGGAAATATAGCGCTCGACGGCTTTACGCTCGTCCTCGCTTAATTTGCGAAAGGGGGGACTAATGAATGGCAGTGGTTTCGCCAACGGCGGACGATGCCGCATAGCGTACCAAAAGAAACAACCCGCCCCAATCGAGCAAGACAGCATTACAGCCAATATAATGACTATCGTGCTCATGCTTCCCTCATTCCTGCCACGATGCTCCCGTCATTATTATGATGATACCCGGTCATGATCATATCGTTACCGACATTGTGGCGGGTTTAGACGGCTCTGGCAATCCGCTGTGTATACACAAATAGCGCGCAAAATCATAAAATTAGAATAATAGTATAAGATTCTCTGCGCAAATGTTATCAACCATCAAGAGAAATCAGTATCGGCATATTCCTATTTTTTATGGCCCTGATTGACATTAGCGAAAACCTTTTCATCTGCTGTGCCGGAATTGTTATAACGGCATAAAAATAATCCGTGCGATGATTGGCATCCCCGTTCTGGTACAGCACAATGGGGAAATGACGGTCAGCGCACCGCAACTTACGGGCTGTAAGGCTCTTTTACCGGCTTGACTCCTGGGGCGATGATGACCAGACAATTGCAAAAACCCAAAATCCTTAACGTTGAAGCCGTGGCGCGTTCCCGCCTGTTCACCGTTGAAGCCGTCGATCTGGCATTCAGTAATGGCGCCCGGCGTGTTTATGAGCGCATGAAACCATCCGATCGTGAAGCGGTGATGATTGTGCCCATTATTGACGATCATCTTATTCTGATTCAGGAATATGCGGTGGGGCTGGAATGCTATGAGCTTGGCTTCCCGAAAGGGCTAATCGATCCGGGCGAAACGCCGTTTGAGGCCGCTAACCGCGAGCTGAAAGAGGAGGCGGGGTACGGTGCGGAAATGCTGGAAACCCTGGGTAAGCTGACGATGGCTCCCTCCTATTTTTCCAGCAAGATGAATATCGTAGTGGCCGAGAATCTTTACGAGGAAAAGCTGGAAGGGGATGAACCTGAGCCGCTTCCGCAGCTGCGCTGGCCGCTCGACAACCTGCTTGGGCTACTACAGGAACCCGATTTCCGTGAAGCGCGCAACGTCAGCGCACTGTTTCTGGTAAGGGAGTGGTTGGTGAAGCAGGGACGGTTGAGCTATTAAAAAAGCGAACCGGAGTTCGCTTTAGCTGTAAGGGATGCGACCTAAGCCGACGCATCCCTTTTTTGTGGCAGGATCAGAACAGCTCGTGGCTCTGACCATTATCCATCAGGGTGGTGCCAACATCGTGTACCGAGTACTCGGTTGGCTGTGTGCCCTCGATAAAGTACTCCTGACGCGTGTTGCCACCGCCGTTTGCCAGCTTGCCAGTGCTGCGGTCAATCGTCACCGTTACTACCCCTTCTGGCGGCGTTAGCGGCTGGACCGGTACGCCATCCAGCGCGGCTTTCATATACTCGTCCCAGGCTGGTTGCGCACTCTTCGCGCCCCCTTCGTAGCCAGAAATTTGATCCTTAATGACACCGGCAGCCGTGGTGCGCCCCAGATCGCGGCGATGATCGTCAAAGCCAATCCAGACTGATGTCACCACGCCCGGACCGTAGCCAGAGAACCACGCATCTTTCGAGCTGTTAGTGGTACCTGTTTTACCGCCGATATCATTGCGTCCCAAATCGCGGCCCGCACGCCAGCCGGTTCCCATCCAACCCGGTTCCCCGAAAATATTGGAATTCATGGCGCTTTTAATCAGGAACGACAGCGGCGTATTAATCACGTGTGGAGCGTACTGCTGTTCGCCATCCTGCTGAACCTGCTGCCGGGAAACCTGCTCAAGCTGAGGCTGTGGAACGGCTGGTTTTTCCCCTTCTTTAGAGATGGCTACGTTTTCCACGCTCTCTTCACTCAGGGCAACCGCCTTTTTCGTATCGCCGTAGATCACCGGCAAATTACATTCCGGACAGGCGATTTTCGGTTTTTCTTCAAAGAGTATGTTGCCCTGCTCATCTTCAATCTTGCTGATGAAGTAGGGATCAACCAGGAAGCCGCCGTTCGCCATAACCGAATAGCCGCGCACCATTTGCAGCGGAGTGAAGGAAGCGGAACCCAGCGCCAGCGATTCGGTATGCACGATATTTTGCGCCGGGAAGCCGAAGCGTTGCAGATACTCAGCCGCGTAATCCACGCCCATGGCGCGCATGGCACGTACCATCACCACGTTCTTCGACTCACCCAACCCCTGACGCAGACGGATAGGGCCATCATAGGTCGCAGGGGAGTTTTTTGGCCGCCAGTCAGAACCAGCGCCTGCATCCCACCGTGAAATTGGCACGTCGTTAAGGATAGAAGCCAGGGTCAGGCCACGGTCCATCGCTGCGGTGTAGAGGAAAGGTTTAATATTCGACCCCACCTGACGCAGCGCCTGGGTGGCACGGTTAAATTTGCTCAGATTGAAATCAAACCCGCCTACCAGCGCAAGGACCGCGCCGTTGTGTGGATCGAGTGAGACCAGAGAGGAGTTCACGTCCGGCACCTGTCCAAGCCACCACTCTGAACCCACCTGGCGAACCCACACCTGCTGGCCAGCTTGCACCACTTCGGTAACAGATTTTGGCGTACGGCCCTGAACGGTATCGGACTTGTAGGGACGTGCCCAGCGCATGCCCGCCAGGTTCAGCGTAACGCTGCTGCCATCGCGCAGGGTTGCTGTCGCGGCGTCGCTGTTGGCTTCGGTAATGACCGCCGGGATCAGCGGGCCATAGACAGGCAGCGCCTTAAGCGTTTTCACTATTTCAGCGTGGTCCCACGGATTCTGACCCACTTTCCACAGCACGTTAGCCGGGCCGCGGTAGCCATGACGCATGTCATAGTTCATCACGTTATTCTGCACCGACTTCTGAGCAGCCAGTTGCAGTTTGCGCGTGATGGTAGTGGTGACTTTAAACCCGTCGTTATAAGCATTATCGCCATAACGTTTGACCATCTCCTGGCGAACCATCTCTGTCAGGTAGGGGGCTGAAAAAGCAATTTCAGGCGCATGGTAATTGGCAACCAGCGGCTCGTTGCGGGCATCCTGGTACTGAGCCTGCGTAATATATTGCTGATCGAGCATGCGGCTTAACACCACATTGCGGCGCTGAACGGCGCGCTCATGGGAGTAAAGCGGGTTAAAAGTTGACGGCGCTTTTGGCAGACCGGCGATCATCGCCATCTCGCTAAGAGAGAGCTGATCGATAGTTTTGCCGAAATAGACCTGTGCAGCGGCCCCCACGCCATAAGCACGGTAACCCAGATAGATCTTATTCAGATAAAGCTCAAGGATTTCGTCCTTGCTCATCATCTGCTCAATGCGGATGGCAAGAAACGCCTCTTTGATTTTACGCATCAGCGTGCGCTCAGGGCTGAGGAAGAAATTACGCGCCAGCTGCTGAGTGATGGTACTCGCCCCTTGCGATGCATGGCCGGAAACCAGAGCAATACTCGCTGCACGGAAGATCCCGATAGGATCAACCCCGTGGTGCTCGTAGAAACGGCTGTCCTCGGTAGCAATAAACGCCTTCACCATCTCAGGGGGGATCTGCGGCAGTTTCAGAGGAATACGGCGCTTCTCACCATACTGAGCAATCAGCTCATTATCGGCGCTGTACACCTGCATAGGCGTCTGGAGACGCACATCTTTCAGCGTGGCGACGTCGGGTAGCTGCGGCTCTATGTATTTGTACAAACCATAGATCGAGCCTGCTCCCAGCAAAATGCAACACACTGCAAGGATCAAAAAATACTTTACGAACTTCACCTGATATTTTCCATTCTGAGTCGATTGGACAGTTTATCAACAATCGCGCGGTAGTATAAAGGCAAGCCTGAAGCTTGGATACGTTATTAGTTACTGACGATATGGAGATCGCGCTTAATGGCATTTCAGACATGGCAAGTCGGCCTGGATATTCAAAACGGGCAGCTTTGCGCCCTCGGCATCCAGCGTTGTCGGAACGGCTGGCAACTTCGCCACTGGTGGCAACATGCGTTGCCGCAAGATACGTTAGTTAACGGGCTGCTGCAACGTCCTGAACCGCTCATTCCCCTCCTGCAACGCTGGCGCAAGCTGCTGCCTTATCGCCTCTCACTTCGGGTGGGATTCCCACCGCAGCTGGTTCTGCAACGGCAGGTTGATCTGCCGGGCACCCAGTTACGAGAGCCAGAGCGTAGCAGGTACATCACCGCAGCGGCGAGGCGATTTTTCCCAATTGAACCAGAGACGCTGGCGCTCGACTATCGGGCAGATGCGGAGCAGGAGCAGACCCTCTACATCACTGCGGCACGTCGTGACGCGCTACAGGCCTGGCTGCGCTGCCTTGAACAGGCCAACCTGAAGGCGGACGTGCTGGAGCTGACGCCAGCAGCGCTCCGGGCTTTGTCCTGCTCGCTTTCGCTTGCGCCTTCCGCAGCGTTAGTGCACCGGCTTCACGATCACTGGTTGTGGTACTCGGCGCTGCCAGGCCATCCACGCTGGGGATGGTGCTCCCTGCTGGAGGCTCCCGATTTTGCTGCCCTGCAACAAAAGCAGCTGGCGACGATTAACGCCTTTTACTACAGCTCTGTGCTGGAAGAGCCGCTTCCCGCCTCTGCGCAATGGCTGGATCCGTTAGCAGCATTCTCCCTGAAACATCCCCCTTTACCTCAGCTTGCCGGCGCTTTTTCACTGGCGGCAGGGCTGGCGCTACGACCGGGGGATGCCTGATGGTCTGGGTTAATCTTCTGCCGTGGCGAGCAGAACGGCTTAAAAGTCAGGGGCAGCGCTGGCTGCTGGCGATTGTGGGGCTGATGCTGATGCTGCTGACAGCGAGCGTGCCGCTGCGGGGACAACAGATGGTGAATCAGCAGAGCGTTAAGCTGATTGAGCAGCTTAAACAGGCTCAGCAGAGCGCAAAGCAACGACTGAAGCAGTTAACGTCACTGGAAACGGAAAGAGAGGCATTGCGTCATTCAGCAGCAAACCAGCTCAGGCGGAGAGAAACGCTTAAGCGGTGGTCACTTTTTCTCCACAACCTGACGGAAGCGATGCCCGATACGCTGTGGTTAACTGGCCTGACAAAAAGTCAGCAGAGTCTGACAGTTTCAGGAATTTGCCAGTGTATCAGCGATCTTGACGCTTTCCGCCAGCGTTTGCAGGAGATGGCGCTGATTGGGCAGGTAAAGATTGGCCCTTTAAGCCGGAGCAAAGAAGGCCAGATGCTTTTTCATCTCCTTGCCTCACTCACTCTGGAGAACAGCGCTGATGAGTAAACTTTTCCATCGCTGGTTAAATTGTTCCCTCTGGCTACAGGGTATTTCAGTGAGCCTCATTTTCTCCCTGCTGGCGGTGCCATGGTGGGGGTTTTGGGGCGCGCCTGTACAGCAAAACGGCCTCAGGTTGATCCAGCTGCACCGGCAGCAGACGGCGGACTATCAGCGTCTTATACGGACTCTGGCAGCAAAGGAAACGCTGGTGAATATTGAAGCAGAGATCGCTCAGCTCAGAGAGGCAGCAGAACCGGCCAGGCGCGAGATTTTTTCACTGCGGAGGCTGACAGAAGTTTCAGCGAGTTCACTGGCAGAGTGGCAACCAGCCAGCCAGGGAGGCAGCCTGGCGCTGCTGCTCAACTGGCCGCAGGTTGAGAGCGTATTCGGCTATCTCAGCTCACTCCCGGCAGGCATGGCGCTACCGAACTTCACCCTGAAACCACAGAAACAGCAGTTACGTCTGCAATTATCGCTGGCCGTAAAAGATGAGGGCTGACTTCAGGATAAGCTGGCTGCTGGCAGCAAGCCTGCTGCTGTTGACGGCAGAGAGCCTGGCCAACAGGGATCCCTTCAGGCCTGTCGAGGCCGCCTGCCCGCCGGAACAGGTTTTTCCTGACCGCTGGCGATTAAAAGGGGTTGTCGGGCAAAAACAGAATTACCAGGTTTTGTTGTTAACGGGAAAAGGAAAATGGGCACAGCGACGCCAGGGGGAACCCGTGGATGAACGCTGGTATCTGCTTAACATTGGGCCGCTCAGCATTACGCTTGGCGATCAAAAAGGGTGCCAGCCGCCAGTAGAAAAACGCTTAAAAGGAAGCCTCTATGAAAAGGATGATTTGTCTGCTGTTACTCCTCTGCTTACCCCCTTCACGGGCTGAAAAAAGCCCCCTCTCTCTCGCCTTCGACGAAGCTCCGGTAGGGCAGGTACTTCAGGCGCTTGCCACCTGGCAGCAGCTTAATCTGGTGGTGGCGCCGGAAGTCGAAGGCACGCTGTCGTTGAGACTGGAAAACGTTTCGTGGGAGCGGGCTATAGCGCTGGTTGCCCGAATGGCTAAGGTCAGGATTGAGCAGCAGGAGAATGTCCTGCTGGTCTGGCCGGAAAGCAGCGTACTGGAGCAGCAGCGACAGCTGGAAAAAGCGCGGGAAAAGGCTGAGGGCGAGCGGCCATTGATCACGGAGGTGCTGACCCTGGCCCATGCCGATGCCAGCACGGTTAACAGCAGTTTGCTGGCCGAACGGGCGAAATTAATGAGCGAGCGCGGTAGCGTAACCGTAGATGCAAGAACCAACAGCCTGCTGTTACGGGAAACTCAACCCGCTCTGGCAGCTATCCGTCGTTGGGTGCAGGCACTTGACGTCCCGCTTGAGCAGATTGAGCTGGCGGCACATATCGTAACCATCAACGAAGAGAGTCTGCGGGAGCTGGGCGTGCGTTGGGGGCTTTCAGGCGAGGAGCAGATTACTCGTGCCTTACGCGCCAGCCAGTTCAGCGTTAATTTACCGGTGACGGAAGCCGCGCTGACGGCGGGCTTTACACTTGCCAGGCTCGATGGCCGGTTGCTTGATCTGGAGCTGAACGCGCTGGAGCAGGAAAATAAGCTGGAGATTATCGCCAGTCCGCGTTTGTTTACCTCCCATCAGCAAACTGCCAGCATTAAGCAGGGCACCGAAATCCCTTATGAGGTTTCCAATGGCAGCAATGGCAATACCCGCGTGGAGTTTAAAGAGGCGGTACTGGGGATGGAGGTTACGCCGGTTGTTCAGCATGACGGGCGGATTTTACTCAAGCTGCATCTTTCGCAAAATGTGCCTGGTCGCACGATGCGCAGCGGTGAGGGGGAGTATCTGGCCATAGATAAACAGGAAATTCAGACGCAGGTCACGCTGAAAGATGGGCAAACGCTGGCGTTAGGGGGGATTTTCCAGCGCGAAAATGCAGACGGGCAAAGAAAAGTACCGCTGATTGGCGATATTCCGATAGTGGGATCGCTTTTTCGTTATGATATCCATCAGCAAAAACGGCGGGAATTGGTGATCTTCATCACGCCACGACTGATTCGTGACGAGTAATGCGTTTTTTAGTGCAAACTAAGAAACCAGATGCTTTTTTCTGGCAATGAAGGCATATGCGTTTGACGCAAGAGCCGAATTAGCTTACAAGGTTTAGCGATTTTGATTTATGGGCCTCGGTTTGGCTTCAGAGAATGCATAGAACCCGTTTTTTATCGTGCGCAACCGGCGTAGCCGATGCAGTGACATCGGGCTGATAAATGAAGCGGACTGAAACGCGCCCTGAGTGCGCAATGGGCAAGGTCAATTTAATCGGTTGCCAAAACACCTTCAGTGTTGAGATAATTTTCATCTGACTCTCGCACTATCGCTCATGAGGTTTCAGTTCATGTCCTGTCCGGTTGGACGGGGTATCATTAACGAATTGTCTTAGTAATACCGAAAAAATGGCAGAGAAACGCAATATCTTTCTGGTTGGGCCTATGGGTGCCGGCAAAAGCACTATTGGGCGTCAGTTAGCTCAGCAACTCAATATGGAATTTTTCGATTCCGATCAAGAAATTGAGCGACGTACCGGAGCGGATGTGGGTTGGGTGTTCGACGTCGAAGGCGAAGAAGGCTTCCGCGATCGCGAAGAAAAAATCATCAATGAACTCACCGAGAAGCAGGGCATTGTGCTGGCTACCGGTGGTGGTTCTGTGAAATCACGCGAAACCCGCAACCGTCTTTCGGCTCGTGGCGTAGTGGTGTATCTGGAAACCACCATCGAGAAGCAGTTAGCCCGTACTCAGCGCGACAAAAAACGCCCTTTGTTGCAGGTGGAATCTCCCCCGCGCGAGGTGCTGGAAGCGCTGGCCGGTGAACGTAATCCGCTTTATGAAGAGATTGCCGACGTGACGATTCGTACCGATGACCAGAGCGCTAAAGTGGTCGCGAATCAGATTATCAACATGTTGGAAAAGAGCTAAGTTTCGCTCTGACCGCCTGCGGGCCAAAGTAATAAAAAGGTGATAACGCTTCATGGAGAAGATTACCGTCACTTTGGGGGAGAGAAGTTACCCCATTACCATAGCTGCCGGATTGTTTAACGATCCGGCTTCGTTTTGGCCGCTTAAGGCGGGCGATCGGGCCATGCTGGTAACTAATCAGACGCTGGCCCCTCTCTATCTCACACCCCTTCGTCAGCGGCTGGAAAGCGCTGGCGTAGAGGTAGACCAGACGATCCTTCCTGACGGCGAGCAGTACAAGACGCTGGAGGTGATGGATCGGGTCTTTACTGCCCTTCTGGAAAAACCTCACGGTCGTGATACAACCCTGATCGCTTTGGGCGGTGGGGTTATTGGCGATCTCACCGGGTTTGCGGCGGCGAGCTATCAGCGCGGCGTGCGCTTTATTCAGGTCCCGACCTCGCTGCTCTCCCAGGTTGACTCCTCTGTGGGCGGGAAAACCGCCGTCAATCACCCGTTGGGTAAAAACATGATTGGCGCGTTTTATCAGCCCGCTTCCGTGGTGATTGATATCGACTGCCTGAGCACGCTGCCACCGCGTGAGCTGGCATCTGGCCTGGCGGAAGTGATCAAATACGGCATCATTCTGGATGGCGAATTCTTTACCTGGCTGGAGAACAACCTCGATGCTTTGCTGGCTCTTGATGCCAAAGCGATGACCTGGTGCATTCGCCGCTGCTGCGAGCTGAAAGCAGAGGTGGTGGCGGCAGACGAGCATGAGCATGGCCAGCGGGCGTTGTTAAACCTGGGGCATACTTACGGTCACGCCATTGAAGCGCATATGGGTTACGGTAACTGGCTGCACGGTGAAGCTGTGGCGGCCGGTATGGTCATGGCGGCAAGAACAGCCGAGCGGCTGGGATCCTTCTCAGCGCAGGAGACCAGCCGGATTATCGCCTTATTGCAGCGGGCAGGCTTGCCTGTTACCGGGCCAGAGAGTATGCCTGCTGAAGCTTATTTGCCGCATATGCTGCGCGACAAAAAAGTGCTGGCAGGTGAGCTGCGTCTGGTGCTGCCTCTGACTATCGGTAAAGCGGAAGTGCGCAGCGGCGTTGCACATGATACGGTGCTGGCTGCTATTAACGACTGTCAGCCAGGCTGACAGCGTTAGAACGGGTTTCGGCCCAGGAACAAGTAATCCGCCAATCAGAGGGTATTGAGAGGCGTCGCTGCTCTACAGTAGGAGGTTGAATGGACGAATTTAAACCGGAAGACGAGTTAAAACCTGACACCAGCGATCGCCGTCCGCAGCGGTCCCGCAAAACGTCTTCTGCCCCTAAAGTCCCGGTTTCCCGTCAGCATATGATGATGGGCATTGGTATTCTGGTGCTGCTGCTATTGGTGATTGGCATCGGATCTGCGCTGAATTCCCCTGATGATAGCGCAAACAAGGGCGCCCAGCAGCCCGCAACCACTTCGGGTACCTCTGGCACTGGCAGCGATAAAAACATCGATCTTTCTGGCTCCTCCTCGATGAGTGGGCAGAGCGGCACGCCGGCTGCGCCAACCTCAGAGACGCCAGCGAACCAGCCGCCAGCCAGCAACGGCCCGCAGGAGATCAGCGTACCGCCTATCTCTTCCACGCCAACTCAGGCTGAGCCGGTGCAGACTCCGGCAAATCAACAGCGTGTTGAACTGCCGGGCGATCTGAACAACGCCTTGTCTAATCAGCAGGGGCAGGTGGATGTGGCGGCGCAGGGCGCACAGCAGAGTGGCTCACTGCCAACGGCACCCGCTACGGTTACGCCAGGCGGCAACGTTTCTGCACCCAAAGCAGTCACCGGGCAGACTCATCAGAATCAACCCGCTGCTGCACATAAACCAGCGGCAAAGCCTGTTGTTAAAGAGAGCAAGCCGAAAAGTAGCGCTTCTGCCAGCCATACCACCGCTTCCGCACCTGCCAAAGCGGCTTCTTCGGCACTGGGTGGAAGCTATACGCTCCAGCTGAGCAGCGCTTCAAGATCGGATACGCTTAACGCCTGGGCGAAAAAGCAAAACCTGAGCAGTTACCACGTCTATAAAACGACCCGTAACGGACAACCCTGGTATGTGCTGGTCAGCGGCTCTTACGCTACCCCAGCTGAAGCGAAGCGCGCCGTAGCTTCGCTTCCGGCCGAAGTCCGGGCAAAAAGTCCGTGGGTCAAGCCGGTAAGCCAGGTGAAAAAAGAAGCGGCTAACTAACCGCTTTCTCCAGGTATGATTTAAGCAGGAACCGTTAGCCCTCTTCGGAGGGCTAACTATTCAAAGCGCAGATATGCTGTCGGTGTAACCGCAGCCACAAGAGTAAGTGTAATAAAACGACGGCATGAAAAAAAATCGCGCTTTTTTGAAATGGGCGGGTGGCAAGTACCCGTTGCTTGATGATATCCAGCGCCATCTGCCAGATGGGGACTGCCTGATCGAACCTTTTGTCGGGGCTGGCTCGGTGTTTCTTAACACGCATTTTCCAAGCTACCTGCTGGCGGATATCAACAGCGATCTGATTAACCTCTATAACATCGTCAAAACCCGCGTCAGCGAGTTTGTCACCGATGCCCGCGAGCTTTTTACCAGCGAAACCAACGACTCAGAGTTCTATTACGCCCGTCGGGCAGAATTCAATCGCTGCGCCGATCCCTATCGCCGTGGCCTGCTGTTTTTGTATCTGAACCGCCATTGCTACAATGGCCTGTGTCGTTACAACCTTCGTGGTGAGTTCAACGTGCCGTTTGGCCGCTATCGCAAACCTTATTTCCCTGAAGATGAGCTTTACTGGTTCTCTGAGCGCTCGCAGAATGCGACCTTTGTCTGTGAATCGTACGATGTTACCCTTAACCGGGCGCCACAAGGGGCGGTTGTCTATTGCGATCCGCCCTATGCGCCGCTGTCGGCCACGGCGAACTTCACCGCCTACCACACCAACAGCTTCAGCCTGCTGCAACAGCAGCATCTGGCGGAGCTGGCAGAGAAGCTGGCCGCTGAAAGTCGTATACCGGTGCTGATTTCTAATCATGATACCCCGCTCACCAGGGTCTGGTACCAGGCAGCCGAGCTGCATCAAATCAAGGCGCGGCGTTCAATCAGCCGCAACAGTAACGGACGTAATCAGGTGGATGAACTGCTGGCGCTGTTTGCCAGTAAATAACCCTCAACTGCGGTACGTGCCATAAGGCGCGCTAATTGGGAGAAATGGATGAAACAGTTTTTAATTGCCCCATCAATTCTGTCTGCTGATTTTGCCCGTCTGGGTGAAGATACGGCAAAAGCGCTGGCCGCCGGTGGCGATGTTGTGCATTTTGACGTGATGGATAACCATTATGTTCCCAACCTGACAATGGGTCCGATGGTGCTGAAAGCGCTGCGCGACTACGGCATCACTGCCCCCATTGACGTGCATATGATGGTGAAACCGGTGGACAGACTGATCCCCGACTTCGCCAAAGCGGGTGCCAGCTATATCACCTTCCATCCGGAAGCTTCTGACCACGTTGACCGCTCGTTGCAGCTGATCAAAGAGCATGGCTGCAAAGCTGGCTTAGTGTTTAATCCGGCAACCCCGCTCAGTTACCTGGATTTTGTGATGGATAAGCTGGATGTCATTTTGCTGATGTCGGTTAATCCTGGCTTTGGTGGACAATCCTTTATTCCCGGCACGCTGGATAAGCTGCGCCAGGTTCGTAAGCTGATTGATCAAAGCGGCTATGACATTCGTCTGGAAGTGGACGGCGGCGTGAAAGCTGAAAATATTGGCGAAATTGCCGCAGCGGGCGCAGATATGTTTGTTGCCGGTTCAGCCATCTTTGGCAAACCCGATTATAAAAAAGTGATCGAAGATATGCGTAACGAACTGGAGAAATCACGTCATGGCTCATTTCACTAAAGTTCGCGCGCTGGCATTTGATCTCGACGGAACGCTTATCGACAGCGCGCCGGGTTTAACCAGCGCGGTAGATGCTGCATTAACGTCGCTCAGCCTTCCTGCGGCAGGCATTGAACGGGTTTCCACCTGGATTGGTAATGGTGCAGATATTCTGATTGAGCGGGCGCTGACCTGGGCGCTGGGCCATGCGCCGGAAGATGGGCTGATTCGCGATGCACGCGTACTGCTTGATAAGCACTATGCCACTACCATCGAAAGCGGCAGCAAGCTCTTCCCTGGCGTAAAGGAAGGTCTGGCGGCGCTGGCGGAGAAAGGCCTGCCGATGGCCATTGTCACTAACAAGCCAACGCCTTTTGTCGCGCCGCTGCTCGCCTCGTTAGGGATTGCAGAGTACTTCTCGCTGATCGTCGGCGGAGATGATGTGGTCGCGAAAAAGCCGCATCCCGCGCCGCTGTTTCTGGTGCTGGGCAAATTTGGCCTGTTGCAGGAGGAGCTGGTGTTTGTTGGCGACTCGCGAAATGATATTCTTGCCGCTCAGGCCGCAGGATGCCCCTGCGTAGGCATGACCTTTGGCTATAACTACGGTGAGTCCATTGCCACCAGCCAGCCAACCGTTGTACTGGATCACTTTACCGATTTGTTGCCCGCTTTAGGGCTGTAATTATCAGGACGAAAAACATGAAACCCATCGTATTTAGCGGCGCACAGCCATCCGGCGAACTGACCATCGGGAATTATATGGGTGCGCTGCGTCAGTGGGTCAGCATGCAGGATACCCATGACTGCATTTACTGCATCGTTGATTTGCATGCCATCACCGTCCGTCAGGATCCTCAGGCGCTGCGTAAAGCCACGCTCGATACGCTGGCACTCTATCTTGCCTGCGGTATCGACCCGGAAAAGAGCACTATTTTTGTGCAGTCGCACGTGCCTGAACATACTCAGCTGAGCTGGATCCTGAACTGTTACACCTATTTCGGCGAACTGAGCCGCATGACGCAGTTCAAAGACAAATCTGCCCGTTACGAAGAGAACATCAACGCCGGTCTGTTTGACTATCCGGTGCTGATGGCGGCCGATATCCTGCTGTATCAAACCACCCAGGTACCGGTGGGCGAAGACCAGAAGCAGCATCTGGAGCTGAGCCGCGACGTTGCCGCCCGCTTTAATGCGCTGTATGGCGATGTGTTTAAAGTGCCGGAGCCGTTTATCCCGAAATCTGGCGCGCGCGTGATGTCACTGCTTGAACCGACCAGGAAGATGTCCAAGTCAGACGATAACCGTAATAACGTCATCGGCCTGTTGGAAGATCCGAAATCGGTAGTGAAAAAGATCAAGCGGGCGATGACCGACGGCGACGAGCCGCCAGTGGTGCGTTATGACGTCAAAAACAAGGCTGGCGTCTCTAACCTGCTGGATATTCTGTCGGGCGTGACGGGTAAAAGCATTCCTGAACTGGAACAGCAGTTTGAGGGGCAGATGTATGGTCATCTGAAAGGGGCCGTGGCTGACGCGGTATCCGGAATGCTGACCGATTTACAGGCGCGTTATAACCGCTACCGTAACGATGAAGCCCTCCTGGAGCAGATCATGCGTGATGGCGCAACCAAAGCGCGTGCGCAGGCTCAGGAAACGCTGAAGAAAGTCTACGAAGCAGTGGGCTTTGTCGCCCAGCCTTAATCAGCCAGCTGAGGAACCAGAAGCGGCGTTACGCGGTTTCTGGTTCACCCCTCTTTCACATCGCAGCGTCCTGCTGCTGAGCCAGCAATAAGCTCTTTATTTAAAGCCCCTTATCTAAAACCAGCGAAGCTTATCCCTGAGCGCCACAACACGCCCGACGATAATCAGCGAGGGGCTACTGGCTTCCGCAGCCAGTGCTGCCAGCCCCTGAAGTTCTCCAGTGACAACCTGCTGCTGTGTTGAGGTTCCCCGTTCCACAATGGCGACCGGCATATCGGCTGACATACCGTGTTCAAGCAGCTGATGCTGGATCTCTCCCGCCTGCGCCAGACCCATATAAAACACCAGCGTCTGCTTTTCCGCCGCCAGGTTTTGCCAGTCCAGCCCGCCATCGGCCTGAACATGCCCCGTGACCAGACGTACGCTTTGCGCATAATCGCGATGGGTGAGCGGGATGCCGCTATAGGCCGAGCAGCCGGAAGCGGCGGTAATACCGGGTACCACGGAAAAGGGGATCTTAGCCGCCAGCAGCGCTTCGAGTTCTTCAGCGCCACGGCCAAAGATAAAGGGATCGCCGCCTTTCAGGCGCACCACCCGTTTGCCCCGCTGCGCCTGCTCCAGCAGCAGCTGATTGATCGACTCCTGAGGTACGCAGTGATAGCCAGCCTGTTTACCCACAAAGATGCGCTCTGCATCGCGTCTGACCAGCTCCAGAATCTCATCCGATACCAGCCGGTCATAGACCACCACATCCGCCTGCTGGATCTGTTGCAGGCCTTTCAGCGTCAGCAAACTGGCATCGCCAGGTCCGGCGCCGACCAGCACCACTTCACCTTTGTCTTCCAGCGGCGTGGCAAACAGCGCTTCGGTCAGTTCTTCAACCCGAGCAGTCTGCCCGTTAGCCAGAGCCTGGGCCAGACGATCGTGGCTGAAGAGCTTCTCCCAAAACCGGCGCCGCTGCCCCATTTCTGAGAACTTATTTTTAACGCGCTGACGGAGTGAACCCGCACAGGCCGCTACTTTCCCCAGATGCTGAGGCAGCAAGGCTTCAATCTTCTCCCGCAGCAGTCTTGCCATCACCGGCGCTTTCCCCCCGCTGGAAACGGCCACTATCAGCGGCGAGCGGTCAACGATGGAGGGCATAATCGCGCTGGCCTGCTCTGGTGCATCCACCACGTTGCAAAAAATTTGCCTGGCGTCCGCGCAGGCGCTGACGTGTTGATTCACAGCCGCATCGTCAGTAGCAGCAATCACCAGCCAGCAGCCCTCAAGCATGGCGGAATGGAAGTTTTCGCTCAGAAGAGTCAGCTTTCCCTCCTGCTGCCAGAGAGTGAAGGGGGTGGAAAAATGGGTTGAGCAGACCCGCAGGTCTGCACCCGCTTTCAGTAACAGACGGGCTTTACGTTCTGCCACCTCGCCACCACCAACCAGCAGGCAGGCTCTGTTACGCAGCTGACAAAAGAGAGGAAGATAATCCACAGGTAGGCTCACTTAAGTAAGGGCCGCCAGAAGGCGGCCAGAGCGCCGGTCAGCGCGGCTTCAGACAGAAATCTCCACCAGCCCCTCCCGCACGCGGGCGGGATAGCTGGCTACGGAGTGGCTTTCATCCTCCAGGCAGAGACCATCATGCAGGCGAAAACGCTGTTTTTTCAGCGGGCTGGCTACCCACAGCGTCTGCTGATGCTCCGCGATAATGCCGCGTGACAGCACGCTTGCCTGCGCGAAGGGATCGATATTACTCAGCGCATAGACCTCGTCATCCGCCCGCGGGCGAAACAGGGCTATCTGCAAATCGTTCACTTTAGCGCAGACGCCGGTGGCGGGCAGAATGCTCTCCAGCGGACAGATGGGATACCAGCGACTCATGATTGTTCCTCCAGGAGTACCACAGGAATGCGTTCTGCAGGACGGGCAGGGCGATGCTGTTCCCGTTCAGGCACATGCTGAACCAGCGGATCGCGCTGTGGACTGTTGATGAAGTGAGCGAAACGCGCTAGCTGGCGCGGGTCCTCAATGGTTTCCTTCCATTCACAGATTACCTGTGCGCGGAGGCGGGCAACTTCCGCTTCCAGCTGACTGTTCAGCCCAAGCTTGTCATGGATAATGACCTGTTTGAGATAATCGATGCCCCCTTCCAGACTTTCCAGCCACAGCGAGGTGCGCTGTAGCTTGTCGGCAGTGCGGATATAAAACATCATAAACCGGTCGAGATAAGCGATCAGCGTCTGTTCATCCAGATCCGCAGCCAGCAGATCCGCATGGCGTGGCTTCATGCCGCCGTTACCGGCCACATAGAGATTCCAGCCTTTTTCGGTGGCGATAATCCCCACATCTTTACCCTGTGCTTCGGCACATTCACGGGTACAGCCAGAGACGCCAAATTTCATTTTGTGCGGCGTGCGGATGCCCTTGTAGCGGTTTTCCAGCATAACGCCCAGGCTGACGCTGTCGCCAACGCCAAAACGGCACCAGCTGCTGCCCACGCAGGTTTTTGCCATCCGCAGCGCTTTAGCGTAGGCATGGCCAGTCTCAAAACCAGCGGCGATAAGTTCAGACCAGATGGCAGGCAAATCGTCCTTCTGCGCACCAAACAGCCCGATACGCTGCGAGCCGGTAATCTTGGTATAGAGATTGTAACGACGGCCAACTTCACCGATGGCAACCAGGCCTTCCGGCGTGATCTCTCCTCCGGCGGAGCGGGGGATGACGGAGTAGGTTCCATCTTTTTGAATATTGCCAAGGAAGAGGTCGTTACTGTCCTGCAACGGGGTGTGTTCCGCTTTCAGCACATAATCGTTCCAGCAGGAGGCGAGCAGCGAACCTACGGTGGGTTTGCACACTTCACAGCCGTAGCCCTGGCCATATTTTTCCAGCAGCCGATCGAAGGTTTTGATCTCTTCCACCCGGATCAGATGGTAAAGCTCCTGACGGGAGTAGCTGAAGTGTTCACACAGGTGGTGGTTAACCTCGATACCCTGACGGCTAAGTTCCGCATTCAGCACCTGAGTCATTAACGGCACGCAACCGCCACAGCCTGTCCCCGCTTTGGTTTCTGCTTTTAGCGCGGCCACGGTATGGCAACCGCCCTGAACAGCGGCGATCAGGTCGCCCTTAGTCACGTCAAAGCAGGAGCAGATCTGCGCCGTATCGGGCAGAGACTCCACGCCGATAGCGGGCTTGCTCCCTGCATGGGCGGGCAGGATCAACGCGTCGGGATTTTCCGGCAGTTCAATGGCATTAAGCATCAGTTGTAACAGGTTGCCATAGTCGCTGGTATCACCCACCAGCACTGCGCCCAGCAGCGTTTTGTTATCTTTGCTTACCACCAGACGTTTATAAACTTCTTTGCTTTCATCAAGATAAACGTAACTTCTGGCGCCCGGCGTCCGGCCATGCGCATCGCCAATCCCGCCAACGTCCACGCCCAGCAGTTTGAGTTTGGCGCTCATATCGGCGCCCGTGAACGCATTGTCCTTGCCCAGCAGATGATCGCAGGCGACCTGCGCCATTTTGTAACCGGGCGCCACCAGCCCGTAAATGCGGTTTTGCCAGGCAGCACATTCACCGATAGCGTAGATATCGGCGTCTGCTGTCAGGCAGCGATCGTCAATCAGCACGCCACCACGCTGACCAAGCGGCAGATTGCTCTGTTTTGCCAGCTTGTCCTGCGGACGAATACCTGTTGAGAAGACGATAAAATCAATCTCCAGCTCGCTGCCATCGGCAAACTGCATGGTTTTACCGCCAGCGGGACGGTCGATAATGCGTTGCGTATTTTTACTGGTATGGACTTTCACGCCCATGCGCTCAATTTTTTTCCTGAGCTGATCGCCGCCCAGCGGATCGAGCTGTTCGGCCATCAGCCCGGAGGCGAATTCGACAACGTGGGTCTCAATACCGAGATTTTTTAAGGCGCCGGCCGCTTCCAGCCCCAGCAGACCACCGCCGACTACGGCGCCGCGCTTGCTCCGCCGGGCGCAGGCTTCAATGGCATTGAGGTCTTCAATGGTACGATAAACAAAACAGTCCTGCCCCTCTGCTCCGGCAATGGGCGGCACCCACGGATAGGAGCCGGTGGCGATAACCAGCTTGTCATACTGCACCGCGCGGCCGGTACTGGAGTGGATCACCTTTTCCTGACGGTTCAGCGTGATTGCCCGCTCACCGACCAGCACTTCAATCTGGTTTTTCTGATAGAAATCATCGCGTACCAGCGAAAGTTCTTCAGCTGTATGGTGTGAGAAGTAGGCGGAAAGATGTACGCGGTCATAGGCCACGCGGGGTTCTTCGCAGAAGACGGTAATGGCAAACTGGCCGGGCGCAGCTTTTTCAACCAGTTCTTCGATTAACCGGTGGCCCACCATGCCGTTGCCAATAATAACGAGTCGGGTGCTCATATTGCCTCACAATGCTATGTATTATGGCTACAATAGCGCGCCAAAACCCCCACTTATTGATATCGATCAATCCCCTTCCCGAATACTCCTTTATGAGTATATTGCTGATTTGGCAATACTTTTTGTAAGTCGCGGAAAAGCAAGCACTTCAACTGAATCGAGTCACCTGATACCAGGGCAGACGATCGTGCGGCGGGCAGAACAGTGCTATGGTGATAAATAACCCCATCACCTTGAGGAGCGTTGGCATGCAGAGTGTTAATTTGAGATGGATTAATCACGTTCGTTTGCCCTGGCGTGAGGGTCTGTGGCAAATCGGGATCCGCGAGGGCAAAATCGCCTCTCTTTCTCCCCAGCCGCAAAGCACACCCGCCGGCGATTCACTGGATGCAGAAGGCGGACTGGCTTTTCCGCCTTTTATCGAGCCGCATATTCATCTTGATACCACGCAAACCGCCGGAGAACCTGCCTGGAATGAATCAGGTACGCTGTTCGAAGGGATTGAGCGCTGGGCTGAGCGCAAGGCGCTGTTGAGCCATGAGGATGTTAAGCAGCGCGCCACCCAGACGTTGAAATGGCAGATTGCGAATGGCATTCAGCACGTTCGTACCCACGTTGATGTTTCCGATCCCACGCTCACGGCGCTGAAGGCGATGCTGGAAGTAAAGGCCGAAATGGCGCCCTGGGTGGATATTCAGCTGGTGGCCTTTCCTCAGGAGGGCATTCTCTCCTACCCGGATGGCGAAGCGCTGTTAGAAGAGGCGCTGAAGCTGGGGGCAGATGTGGCAGGCGCTATTCCACATTTTGAATTCACCCGCGAGTACGGCGTGGAATCGCTGCATAAGACCTTTGCGCTGGCGCAGAAATACCAGCGCATGATCGATGTGCACTGCGATGAGATTGATGATGAGCAGTCCCGCTTTGTGGAGACGGTAGCGGCGCTGGCGCTGCGGGAAAAGATGGGAGAGCGCGTAACCGCCAGCCACACTACCGCAATGCACTCCTACAACGGCGCCTACACGTCGCGCCTGTTTCGGCTACTCAAGCTTTCAGGCATCAATTTTGTGGCAAACCCGCTGGTGAATATTCATCTTCAGGGGCGTTTCGACACTTATCCCAAGCGCCGCGGCATCACGCGGGTGAAAGAGATGCTGGAAGCAGAGATCAACGTCTGTTTCGGCCATGATGACGTATTCGATCCCTGGTATCCTCTGGGCACGGCCAATATGTTGCAGGTATTGCATATGGGGCTGCATGTCTGCCAGCTGATGGGCTACGGCCAGATTGATGCGGGCATCAATCTCATCACCCATAACAGCGCGCGCACGCTACAGCTGAAGGATTACGGCATCCAGACCGGCAACAGCGCCAATCTGATTATTCTCCCTGCCGATAATGGTTTTGATGCGCTTCGCCGTCAGGTGCCGGTGCGCTATTCCATCCGTCAGGGCAGGGTGATTGCCGAGACAAAGCCAGCCAGTACCACCATCCATTTAGCGGAGAGCGAGAAAGTGGATTTCCGGCGCTGAGTTGAATTTTGTCCGGATTATCGCCGGAACCTGTTTACCGCAGGCAGACGAACCGCCGGCCTGGGTTAATGCGATTGGGCAGCTGCGCAATCTCTCCACCACGCTGAAAACCCTGAGCGGCATGGAAACAGAGTAGAGGCCAACGGCACTTATTACGGGGGTGAGATACGCATCGAAAGCGAACTGGTGGGGCCTGTAGACAGGCGTAAAAAAGGCCGGATAAATCCGGCCTTTCTCTTTTTGTCTGCGGATGATTAATGCGCCGACATATGGCCCGGCAGCTTATGCCTGCTGACAAAGCCCAGCAGCAGGCACATCACGAAGACCACGGCATACAGGCCGTTTGCGGTAAGCAGGGCGGCGTGCGCGCCACCTTTCTCCACAATCGGGCCGGTGACCACAAACGTCAGCATAGTGCCTACGGTGCCGCAGGTAAGGATAAAGTTCACCAGCTTCGGTGAGGAAACTTTCGTCTGCAATGAACCAAGCGTGATGATAGTGGTGTAGATGGCGCTGGAGAAGAAGCCCAGGGCGATCATGATCCATTTCAGCAGGGAAGCGTCGGTTGCGCTGACAAACCAGAACATCAGCGCCGTAGCCATCAACGCCAGCACGGTCAGAATACGCTGCGGATCGAAGAAACGCAGAATGGCGCTGAAGGCCCACATACCAATCATGTAGGAGGTCCAGAAGTTGCCCACCAGCCCACCGGCCTGGCTGATATCCATGCCCATTGTTTTCGTGGCGTAGAGCGGAACCCAGCCAATAAAGCCCAGCTGACCCAGGATATAGCAGAGAGCAGCAATGGCCAGCAACAGCACGCCCAGACCCCACTTTTCCTTCTCGCCCTGGGGCTGATTAAGGGCTTTTTTACCGAGTACCGGGAATTCAAAGCAGAGCGCGAGCACAAAAATAGCCAGATAGATCACGCCAATGCAGGCATACACCCAGTACCACGGCAGCGAACGTGCAAGGATAGCAGCAGCAATGATGGGGAATATCGTGCCGGCCATGCTGAAGAAGGAGTCGGTAAACAGCAGACGTGAACCGCGCTGACGCCCTTCATACAGGTGAGTGATCAGGAAGGTACCAATCGACATGGTAATGCCGCTTACCACGCCCAGCACAAACATGCACAGCGAGAAAACGCTCAGATTGTGGCTGGTCATCAGCCCCAGTACCGCCAGCACCATCAGCACAAAGCCGAAGATCAGCTGACGCTTCAGCGGAATAATTTCCATCAGCCAGGCGTTCAGGAAGACCGCAACAAGAATACCGGCGTTCAGGAAGGTAAAGGTGTTACTCATCTGGGCGACGGGTAACTGAAAATAATCAGCAATATTTTCCAGCACCATCCCGGTCACAATAACCACTGCGCCCGTAAGTGCGTAAGAGAAGAAACTGATCCAGGTAAGCCCGATGCGATCGCGATTAGTCATAATTTGGAAACCTGTGGGTCAAAGGGAGCGTGGCGCGGGTCGTCCACGGTATGCAGCGGAAGTGTAGCGAGAATCGTGATCGGCTTAAATAAATAATGAAACATTTGTTTTCAAATACATGAGTTTCGTGACTGGAGTCACTGTTTCAACTGCCTGGCAAGTGTTTGCCTGCCAACCTTTGCAAGTAAATAAAAGTAAAACACTGGCGCCTTAATAAGCGCCTCTTTACAATCAGTTTTTTGGCTTGTAGCCCTTCGTAAGGAATCTTTCATGTTAAAACGTACTTTGACTGCGGTAGCCACCGTGCTTGCGCTGTCCACCCTCTCTGTTTCCGCTTCTGCCGCTAAGGGAGATACGCATGTGCTGCTGACTACTTCTGCCGGCAATATTGAGCTGGAGCTTAATAACCAGAAAGCCCCCATCTCTACAAAAAACTTTGTCGACTATGTGAACAGCGGTTTTTATAACAACACCACCTTCCATCGCGTTATCCCAGGCTTTATGGTCCAGGGCGGCGGTTTCACGGCGGATATGCAGCAGAAGCCGACCAATGCGCCTATCAAAAATGAAGCTGACAACGGGCTGCTGAACAAGCGCGGCACCATTTCAATGGCGCGTACTTCCGACAAAGACAGCGCTACCAGCCAGTTCTTTATCAACGTGGCAGACAATGCCTTCCTGGATCACGGGCAGCGTGATTTTGGCTACGCCGTTTTTGGCAAAGTGGTGAAAGGTCAGGACGTGGCCGATAAAATTTCTCAGGTTCAGGCGCAGAATGTTGGCCCTTACCAGAATGTTCCGGTTAAACCGGTAGTGATCCTTTCCGCAAAAGTGCTTCCTTAATCTCCCGTTGGGTGATTGCTGCTTATAATTAGTGCGAGTAATGCGGTCATCAGGCCGCACCGCGCAGCAATCACCTGGTTTTGGGAGACCGCATGACAAAAAAAATCACAGAAAAACAGAAGCTCACCCTGTGGCAACAACGGCAGGAAGCCAACTTTTACGCCAGCTTTCTGCTTGGCGGCACTCCGCTTCAGCCCGGCCCTGAACATCCGGGGCTGCCTCATTTGCAGGCGCTTCATCATGCGCTTTTTCAGGACGTTTTAGCAGACGCTGGCGAGCTGCGTCAGGTTGATATTCAGCTTGGGGATACGCCCTGCTGCCATTTTGAATATATCGAAAAAGAGGGGAACGCGCTGATGCAGGCGCTGGAGGATGAAAACGGCCTGGCCGATCTGCCTCTTGCGGCGCTGACAGAGCGTCTGGCCTGGTACTACTGCGAACTGACGGTTCTGCATCCTTTCCTGAAAGGCAACGGACGCGCTCAGCGCATGCTGTTTGAACAGATAATCATCCACGCCGGTTTTGATATTCAGTGGGCGAAAATTGATGCGGAAAGCTGGCGGGCCGCTAACCAGGCGAGCCTGGCGGGCGATCTCAGCTTACTGACGGCGGCTTTTGGCAAAGTGGTAAGCGAGCGGCCGGAAAGTGCGTAGAATAGCGCCGTCCTGAACCTGCCCGGAGCTACCATGCTACTGCTGATTGATAACTACGACTCTTTTACCTGGAACCTCTACCAATATTTTTGCGAGTTGGGTGCCGAGGTTCAGGTTCACCGAAATGATGAGATCTCGTTAGAGCAGATAGCCTCCCTGCGCCCTGAGCGGCTGGTAATTTCACCCGGCCCCTGCACGCCCGACGATGCAGGGATTTCACTGGCGGCAATCCGCGAATTTGCCGGCAAACTGCCCATATTGGGCGTTTGTCTTGGACATCAGGCCATCGCTCAGGCTTTTGGCGGCCGTGTCATCCGGGCGCGGCAGGTGATGCATGGCAAAGTCTCGGCTATTGAACATAATGAAGGCGGCGTCTTTGCCGGCCTGCACCACCCGCTGAAGGTGACGCGCTATCACTCGTTAATTGTTGAAACCCACTCGCTGCCGGAAGCGTTTGAGATAACAGCCTGGACCCTCTGCGAGGGTAAGCCTGATGAAATCATGGGATTCCGTCACCGTTCTTTGCCGCTGGAAGGGGTACAGTTCCATCCTGAAAGCATCCTCAGTGAGCAGGGGCATCAGTTGCTGAGCAATTTCCTGAAAACGTGAAACAATTGCTTTTGAGTGATTTTTTATGCATATTTTATGATTATAATTTCACTCTCCTGTAACAGAATAACGATGAGGTAGTTAATGGCGGCGGATAAATTAGCGGTAACGCGGGCGACGTTCGATGAGGTGATTTTGCCTGTTTATGCACCAGCAGCCTTTGTGCCTGTTAAGGGCAAAGGCAGCCGCGTCTGGGATCAGCAGGGAAAAGAGTATATCGATTTCTCCGGCGGCATTGCGGTGACGGCGTTAGGGCATTGTCATCCTGCGCTGGTTGAAGCGTTAAAGACCCAGGGAGAAACGCTGTGGCACACCAGCAACGTGTTCACCAATGAACCCGCGCTGCGTCTCGCCAGCAAACTGATTGCTGCCACCTTTGCTGAGCGGGTATTTTTTGCTAACTCGGGTGCCGAAGCCAACGAAGCTGCCTTCAAGCTGGCCCGCTATTACGCCGGCAAGCGCCATTCTCCCTATAAAAGTAAAATTATCGCTTTCCACAATGCGTTTCATGGACGCACGTTCTTTACCGTCTCCGTTGGCGGGCAGCCAAAATATTCTGACGGGTTTGGCCCTAAACCTGCCGACATCGTGCACGTGCCGTTTAACGATCTGGAGGCAGTGAAAGCGGTAATTGATGACCATACCTGCGCCATCGTTGTGGAGCCGATTCAGGGCGAGGGCGGGGTGATGCCTGCCACCGCGGAATTTATGCAGGGCCTGCGTAAACTCTGCGATGAACATCAGGCGCTGCTGGTGCTGGATGAAGTACAGAGCGGCATGGGCCGCAGCGGCAAGCTGTTTGCGTATGAGCATTATGGCGTGCAGCCGGATATTCTGACTACCGCCAAAGCGCTGGGCGGTGGCTTCCCGATCAGCGCGATGCTGACGACTAACGAGATTGCTGCCACCATGTCGCCCGGCGTGCACGGCACCACCTACGGCGGTAATCCGCTGGCCTGCGCAATTGCGGAGACGGCGCTGGATATCATTAACACCGATGAAGTGCTGAGCGGCGTGGAAGCGCGGCGTGAACTCTTCGTGGCAGCATTGAAAACGCTTGATGCGCAGCTGGATCTGTTCAGCGATATTCGGGGTAAAGGGCTGCTGATTGGTGCGGCGCTGAAGCCGCAACATGCCGGTAAAGCGCGCGATATCCTGAATGCTGCGGCTGAAGAAGGCGTAATGATCCTGAATGCCGGAACGGAGGTGATCCGTTTTGCCCCTTCGCTGGTGATTGAACAAACGGATATCCAGGAAGGTATGGTTCGCTTTGCCCGCGCTGTGGAAAAAGTACTCGCTTAACAGGCCGGTGGGAGCTGTCCCGTGCAGCTCCCCGGCACTTTCCTTTCAACACACGTTATCAGGATAATCTTTTCAGCTTGCGTGTCAGCCAGCGTCCATGATGGGGTCGTGCGCTCCATGCCAGCGAGGAGATGGTGTGCATCACGCTCAGGTGCCCCAGAATACGCTTTACGTGTCTTTCCAGAATAGTGGTCGGCCCCTGACTTACCCCGGTCTGCGAATCCATCACATTGGTTTCCGAGCCTGGCCCGTCATATTCCAGGCGCTGCTGGCAGCGCTGCAACGCCACTTCACAATCCTGTAAATAGCGTTCTGCCAGCGAAGCGGTCAGCATCGTATGCTCACGCGCCAGAATGGTCATGGCGTTGATATGCTCCACGATAAACTGGCTGTGTGTTACCCAAAGCTTCATATCTGAAAGATAGCGAGAATCGAACCCTGGCTCCTGCATCGCCTGATTCAGCGAGTTAAACAGGGCGTTATGCGCCTGATTCACCCGCATACGTTGCCAGGCAAGCTTCTCAGGTGACTGCTCGTTGCCCAGCAGCAACTGTAATGCATCCTGATAGGTACCAAGCGCATCGTGCGCATTCTGCCGCAGCAGGCCGCTTTGCCACTGCGGCCAGAGCCAGATCATGCCGCCGAAAGCGATCAGGCAGCCCATCAGCGTATCAAGCAGGCGGGGCAGCAGGAAGTCCGCGCCGTTAAGTGACAGCAGCTGAAGGGACCAGACCGCGGTCACCGTGAAGCCAATCATTGCGAAGCCGTAGAATTTACGGATAAACAGATAGCTGATAAGCGTAATCGCCAGCATCACCAGCAGCACCACCGATTCTGGCGCATGAAGGCGCAGCGTGATGGCGGCGATAATCAGTCCCGCCAGGGTGCCCAGCGCACGGTGCTGGATCCGCACGCGGGTTGCGCTGTAGCCGTTCTGGCTGACAAACATCACCGTCATCAGGATCCAGTAAGGCTTCGGCAAATTAAAGAACAGCGCCAGCGAGCTGGCAAAAGTCAGCATCACGGCAAAGCGGGAGGCAGTGCGCAGCGCGGCTGATTTCAGCGACAGATAGCTTCTGATAGCGGGTAACAAGGGCAGACGACGCTGGCGGTCAGCCATCAAATCCCGCTGATACAGAGGCCGCTGGGTACGTAAAACCCTGGCGATACGGCTGAAATGATAATAACAAAAGGTGCCCACCGGATTGTCCGGGTGCTGGCGGGAGATCTTCTCCAGCGCCTGTAGCTGCTTATCCATCGTGAAGCGTTCAGGCAGCTTGTGATAAAGAATATCGTCAGCCAGTACGCGAAGCCGGGCGGCGATGGTTTGCGCATTCCAGCGGATCACCGCTTCAGCATGGCTCTGCTCTACCAGCTTCTGAACCTCTTCGGGCTGATGCAGGCTGACCGAAATATGTTCCTGCAAATCCAGCGCCACCTGGAACGCTCTGGTCAGGCGTTTGTGATGGTTATAGCGGGTGGCAGAGAGCATATGCATCTGCTGGTAGCAGGTAGTGATCAGATCGACAGCTTTCTGCTGCCGGGCCAGCAGTGGTGGCAGCGCCTTTTCAGGATCTGTCAGCTGGGTCAGCAGGGAATATTTGGCTTCGCAGTAGCCCGCCAGCTCGCGGTAGAGCAGGCTGAGCGTCTCCCGCATCGGCTGCTCTTTCCACAGCCAGAACCAGAACCAGTTAAAAAGGCCATACCAGATGGTGCCCAGCACGTAGAGCATTGGCGGTTCCCATATTGGCATCCGGCCAGCCAGGCTGAGGGTGAAAATAGCGGCAATCAGCGAGCCGGGCAGCAGTCGGCCATGCAGCGGGCTGATCTCACCGGTTATGCCCAGCAGCATCGTCATGGTGAAGAGAATAGCGGGTAAAGGCACCGCATGTCCGCCCAGATACTGGATCAGGAAGCTGCTGAAGGCGAACAGGCTTCCGCCGATGATCAGGCGTTTGAAGAAGCGTTTGTGAGGAGTATCAAGACCAGCGATGTTGCAACAGGCAGGCACTAAAGAGAAAAGCAGGCCCCGTTGCAGGTCACCCAGCAGCCAGCCGACAGCCACCGGTAAGCAGAGCACCAGCGTCTGGCGCAGCGCGTAGTTCACTTCAGGGTGATAGATCAGTCGACGCCACATCACTCCGTACCAAATAAAAAGGCGCAACAAGAGCTGTTGCGCCGTGGATCAGAGCCGATCAGCGTGTGCCGTAGACAACGATGGTTTTACCATGTGCTGAGATCAGGTTCTGATCTTCCAGCATTTTCAGAATACGGCCTACGGTTTCGCGTGAGCAGCCAACAATCTGCCCAATCTCCTGACGGGTGATTTTGATCTGCATCCCGTCCGGGTGGGTCATGGCGTCGGGTTGCTTCGCCAGGTTGAGCAGGGTCTGCGCAATGCGACCTGTGACATCAAGGAAAGCTAAATTGCCCACTTTCTCTGAGGTAACCTGAAGTCGACTCGCCATCTGTGCCGAGAGGCGCATCAGAATGTCAGGGTTGACCTGAATAAGCTGACGGAATTTTTTATAAGAGATTTCAGCCACTTCACAGGCTGTTTTCGCACGTACCCACGCGCTACGCTCCTGACCTTCTTCAAACAGGCCAAGTTCGCCAATGAAGTCACCCTGGTTGAGGTAAGAGAGGATCATCTCTTTGCCTTCTTCATCCTTGATAAGCACCGCTACTGCGCCTTTGACGATGTAGTAGAGGGTTTCTGCCTTTTCACCCTGATGAATCAGCGTGCTCTTGGATGGATACTTATGAATATGGCAATGTGACAGGAACCATTCAAGTGTCGGGTCTGTTTGCGGTTTGCCGAGAACCATTCGCTGTTATCCTCTGTTGTCATCGTGCCTAAATACAGGGGCAGAGTTCCCTGTCAGGCGTTGAAATAATCAAGCGTTTCCCATCAGGAAATGTATTCGGGCCTCTGTGAAAAGCCTGGCTCGTTATGTTGTCTTGTTTCGTCGTGCCTGTAGAGTACTGACGAAAATATTACAGCTTTGTTTGTAGCACAGCTTTCAGTGAGTGTCTTCTGTTGTCTCGCTTCAGCATAGTGTGAAAACTGCCACATTGCCGTTTTTCAGGCTAAAGCGTAATCTGATGTTAACTAAATGAATTAGAGGAACTTGTTATGCAGGCTCGGGTCAAGTGGGTTGAAGGGTTAACGTTTTTGGGAGAATCCTCATCGGGACACCAGGTATTGATGGATGGAAACGCCGGGGATAAAGCGCCAAGTCCTATGGAAATGGTGCTGATGGCTGCGGGTGGATGCAGCGCCATCGACGTGGTCTCTATTCTGCAAAAGGGCCGTCATAACGTAAAGGATTGCGAGGTGAAGCTCACCTCAGAGCGGCGCGAAGAGGCTCCCCGCCTCTTCACCCATATTAATCTGCACTTTATTATCAGCGGCGTCGGGCTGAGTGACAAAGCCGTCTCGCGCGCTGTCGATCTTTCGGCAGAGAAGTATTGCTCTGTGGCGCTGATGCTGGGTAAAGGGGTTAATATGACCCACAGCTATGAAGTGATCGAATTACAGGAAAAGTAGATCGCTGAGCAGGGGAGTAACGTCTGTTTACCGGGGCGTTACTCAATTTTCTTGCCCTGAATCAGACGTTTAACCAACGGCCCCATAATCAGCTCCATTGCCAGCCCCATTTTCCCGCCCGGCACCACCAGCGTATTGATATGCGAGATAAAGGATCCCTGTAGCATCGACAACAGGTAGGGGAAGTCAATATCTTCCAGCGCCTGGAAGTGGATCACCACAAAGCTTTCATCCAGCGAAGGGATAGCCCTGGCTGCAAAGGGATTGGAGGTATCCACCGTCGGCACACGCTGGAAGTTAATGTGTGTGCGCGAAAACTGCGGCGTAATGAAGTTAATGTAATCCTCCATTGAGCGCACCACTGAATCCATTACCGCTTCACGCGAATGGCCGCGTTCGCTGGTGTCACGCACCAGCTTCTGGATCCACTCCAGGTTAACGATAGGCACCACGCCTACCAGCAGATCGACATGGGCAGCCACGTTATTCTGTGGGGTCACCACGCCACCGTGCAACCCTTCATAAAACAGCACGTCGGTAGGTTCGGGCAGCGGCTGCCAGGGTGTAAAGGTGCCCGGCACCTGATTCCACGGCACCGCTTCATCATAGGTATGCAGATACTTGCGGGATTTACCGCTGCCGGTGCGGCCATACTCGGTAAAAGTTTGTTCCAGCAGCGCAAAGTCGTTGGCTTCCGGGCCAAAATAGCTGATATGGCGGCCCATATCGCGCGCCTTGCGGATCGCCATATCCATTTCAGGGCGGGTATAGCGGTGAAAGCTGTCCCCTTCCACTTCGGCGGCATGCAGGCCAAGCTGCTGAAAAATCTTTCTGAAGGCCAGGCTGGTGGTGGTGGTTCCCGCCCCGCTGGATCCCGTTACGGCAATCACCGGATGTTTGGCTGACATGCATATACCTCCCTGAGAAAAGTCGCTTCGCATTGGTACCATGTTTCAGGCATGGGTGTCATCTCTGCCTGTTAACCTGTCACCTGACCGCGCGGCATAATATTGACGGTCTCGTGCAGCTCAGACCAGACCAGCACCGCTTCGCCGCTGGTTAACTGGCGGCGAACATCCTCAACCTTCTGTTCCAGCGAGCGTTCCTGTTCGCCGTAGTCGGTACCTTCTCGCAGGACAAAAGATTCAATCAGGTTGTCCAGGGTCTCACTGTCTAAGTCCTTCCAGGGAATTATCACGTTAATTGTCCAGCCAGGTTGAAAGCCATTGCGGAATGCGTTGTTCAAGCCACATCTGGGGCTTGCGCAGGGTGCCACCGACAAACCCCACGTGCCCGCCATAGTCTGTCAGCTGGTAGGTGACAGCGGAAGGCAGCAAATGGGCGGCGGGGATCACCTCATGGGTCATAAAGGGATCGTCTTTAGCATGGATGATCAGTAACGGTTTCTCCACTCTGGGCAGTAAAGGCATTGCGCTACAGCGGCGATAATAGTCGGTGGCGTCCAGAAAACCGTGGGCACGAGCGGTGATCGCATCATCAAAATCGCGCAACTTTTTCAGCGCCCTGAGTCCCTTCAGCTCAAGGGGCAATGTGCCCGGCCAGGCGAGCAGCTTGCGCTCTGCATTCTGCTTAAGAAGAGAGAGCAGATAGCGCTGATAGAAGCGGGAAACTCCCTGCTCCAGCTTCAGGCTGCAAGGTTCCAGCATTAACGGGGCAGAGACCACCACGCCCGCGTCCAGCGCGCAGGCTGCTCCCTGTTCGCCCATCAGGCAGGCCAGCATGTTGCCGCCGAGCGAGAAGCCGACGGCGGCAGTGGGGACTTGCCCCCACTCCTCACGCAGCCAGGTGAGAAAATAGCTGGCATCGCCGGTTTCTCCGGAGTGATAGATGCGCCGCAGGCGGTTGGGTACGCCGCTACAACCGCGAAAATGCATCACGACGCCCAGCCAGCCTCGTTCTTTGCAGACCTGAAGCAGCCCGTGCGCATAGGGACTGTGAACGCTGCCTTCCAGACCATGAAACAGTACCACTCGCGGTTTATGCCGGGCGCGGGCCGGATCTTCGCTCCAGGCGAGATCGACAAAATCCGTGTCCGGCAAAGTCAGTCTCTGCCAGTGAGGCGTAAGCAACATGCGGCGGCGAACCAGCCGTGGCAGAATGGTTTGCAGATGGGCATTACTCATGCCGGCAAGCGGCTCAAACGGCATGGATGCAGGGTGATTAAAATTCATGTTCAAAATGCTTGTACGATCTCCGTCACATTGCTAGCTTCGTGAGGTTCGTTTCTGGTCAGGGGGTGAGGAGCACCCGTTTCATATGGAACTGAGTCTGTTTTTATCAATGTTGGGCTTTTTATGGGTGGCGGCTATCACGCCGGGACCTAATAATATGTTACTCACCGCCTCCGGCGCCAATTTTGGTTTTCTTCGCTCGTTATGGCTGCTGATCGGCATCATGATTGGCATGCAGGTAATGCTGCTGATGGTCGCGTTTGGTATCGGTGGGCTGATTCTGCTTTATCCCTCTCTGCACCTTGTGCTGAAAATTGGCGGAAGCCTCTATCTTCTCTGGCTGGCATGGAAAATCGGCACGGCTGAGTATGAGAAGCTGGAAACGGATAATGCACCCAACACGCCAATGCCGTTCTGGCAGGGTGGCCTGCTACAGCTGATTAACCCTAAAGCCTGGTTGATGGCACTGGGGGCCGTGGCCAGCTTCAGCCTGGCCGGGGAAGCCTACCAGAGTTCGGTGGTGGCCATCAGCATTGGCATGGCGCTGGTCAATCTGGTGTCAGGCATTATCTGGCTGGGCTTTGGCGCGGTGATTGGCCGTGTCCTGCGCAGCCGACGTGCCTGGACTATTTTTAACGTTGCGATGGGTCTGCTGACCGCCGCCTGCGTACTGCTTATCTGGCATTAACAGCCTCTGTCTCTGAGAAGCCACCGCACTGCGGTGGTTTTTTTATGGCGCTTACCCACTCTTTCACTTAATTATCCACTATTTGATCTAAGGACAAATAGTTATAAAAGATAATTTCTAATTACTTTATCGCGATGGTTGCTCTCGGTTACAAAGGCGTTATTCAAACGATAACGAACACCGGAGCAGGGCATGGCGGGAAAATTCACTCTTACACTTATTGCAGCAGCACTTTCGCTTTCCACGCTTAGCGCACAGGCCGTGGATGTCACTGTTGCTTACCAGACCTCAGCAGAACCGGCCAAAATAGCGCAAGCCGATAATACCTTCGCCAGCGAGAGCGGGGCGAAAGTGGAGTGGCGCAAATTCGACAGCGGCTCAAGCGTGGTCAGAGCCATGGCCTCCGGTGACGTGCAGATAGGTAATATCGGCTCCAGCCCGCTGGCGGTGGCTGCCAGCCAGCAGGTGCCCATTGAAGTCTTCCTGCTTGCCTCCCAACTGGGTAACTCTGAAGCGCTGGTGGTGAAAAAAAGCATCCGCAGCCCGAAAGATCTGATTGGTAAGCGCATCGCCGTGCCTTTCATCTCCACAACCCACTACAGCCTTCTTTCCGCACTGAAGCACTGGGGTATCCGTCCCGATCAGCTGCAAATCATTAACCTGCAACCGCCTGCCATTATTGCTGCCTGGCAACGGGGCGATATTGACGGCGCCTACGTCTGGGCGCCAGCAGTGAATGAGCTGGAGAAAGAGGGCACTGTGCTGACCGACTCGGCGCAGGTAGGTAAATGGGGTTCTCCAACGCTGGACGTCTGGGTGGTACGAAAAGATTTTGCCGAAAAACATCCTGAGGTGGTGACTGCCTTCGCCCGCAGTGCGCTGAGCGCGCAGAAAGGTTATCTCGATAATCCTGAACAGTGGCTGAAAGAGAGCGGCAATCTCAGCAAGCTCTCGCGTTTAAGCGGCGTGCCTGAACAGCAGATCCCTGGTCTGGTGAAGGGGAATACCTACCTTACCGCGCGGCAGCAGGTTGAACAGCTTGGCAAGCCGGTGGATCGGGCCATTATCGATACCGCAAAATTCCTTAAAGAGCAGGGCAAGGTACCGCAGGCCGCCAGTGATTACAGCGACTATGTCACCGACCGCTACGTCAAACCTCTTGCCGAGTAAAGGGAGTCTCTATGCTGACGGTATCCAACCTTACGGCTCGCTACGGCGGTCAACTCGCCTTACAGGAGATCAACCTGACCATTGAGCCAGGCGAGCTGGTGGTGGTGCTGGGACCGTCAGGCTGCGGCAAAACCACCCTGTTAAATCTTATTGCCGGGTTTTTGCCCGCCGAGTCGGGCCGCATCACTTTGGATGGCAAAGTGGTGACGGGGCCTGGTGCAGAACGCGGGGTGGTGTTCCAGCATGAAGGGCTGCTGCCGTGGCGCAACGTGCTGGATAACGTGGCGCTGGGCTTACAGCTTGGCGGGATGGCGAAGCCGCAGCGCCGTGATATTGCCCGCCAGATGTTGAAGAAAGTTGGCCTGGAAGGCGCGGAAAAACGCTTTATCTGGCAGCTTTCTGGCGGTATGCGTCAGCGTGTGGGTATCGCCAGAGCGCTGGCAGCCAACCCTCAACTGCTGCTGTTGGATGAACCCTTTGGCGCACTGGATGCATTTACCCGTGAGCAAATGCAGGAACTGTTGCTGAATCTGTGGCGTGAAAGCGGCAAGCAGGTGTTGCTGATTACGCACGATATTGAAGAAGCGGTGTTCCTCGCCAGCGAGCTAATCTTGCTTTCACCAGGGCCGGGCCGGGTGACTGAACGCCTGGCGCTGGATTTTGGCCGTCGCTACGCTGCGGGTGAATCCTGCCGCAGCATCAAGTCCGACCCCGCTTTTATCGAAAAACGTGAATATGTTCTGAGCCAGGTCTTCCAGCAGCGCGAGGTCTTCTCATGAGTTTATTATCCACCGAAAAATCACTCACTCGCCGCGTGCGGTTGAGCTGGCCCTTCAGTCGCCAGATCACGCTTAGCGCAGCGACACTGCTGGTGCTGCTGGCGATATGGTGGGCGGTGACCGCGCTGAAGCTGATTGCGCCGCTGTTTTTACCTGCGCCTTATCAGGTGTTCCATCAGCTGCTGACCATCGCCAGCGCACAAGGGTTTATGGACGCAACGCTTTGGCAGCATCTGGCAGCCAGCCTGACCCGTATAGTGATCGCCCTGCTGGCAGCGGTGATCATCGGCGTGCCGGTTGGCATTCTGATGGGGCTGAATGAGACAGCGCGCGGCATTCTCGACCCGCTTATTGAGCTTTATCGCCCGGTGCCGCCGCTGGCCTATCTGCCGCTGATGGTTATCTGGTTCGGCATTGGCGAAACTTCCAAGATCCTGCTGATTTATCTGGCTATCTTTGCGCCCGTTGCGCTCTCTGCGCTGGCTGGCGTTAAAAGCGCCCAGCAGGTTCGCATCCGGGCGGCTCAGGCGCTGGGCGGCAACCGCTGGCAGGTGCTCTGGTATGTGATTTTACCCGGTGCACTGCCGGAGATTTTAACCGGAGTGCGCATCGGGTTAGGCGTCGGCTGGTCCACGCTGGTGGCCGCAGAGCTGATTGCCGCCACGCGCGGGCTGGGCTTTATGGTGCAGTCCGCCGGAGAGTTTCTCGCCACCGACGTGGTGCTTGCAGGCATCGCCGTCATCGCCCTGATCGCTTTCACTCTTGAGGTGGGGCTGCGCGCCCTGCAACGCCGTTTAACCCCCTGGCATGGAGAACATGTATGAACGAACGTCTGACTATTAAAGCGCTGGGGCCATATATCGGTGCCGAGGTTTCTGACCTTACCCTGAGCCGCCCGCTGAGCGATGCGCAGTTTGAGCAGCTCTATCACGCGCTGATCCGCCATCAGGTGTTATTTTTCCGCAATCAGCCGGTCACCCCGCAGCAGCAGCGGGCGCTGGCTGCGCAGTTTGGCGACCTGCATATCCATCCTGTTTATCCTCACGCACCAGGAGTGGAAGAGATTATTGTGCTGGACACCCACGATAACAATCCGCCGGACAATGATAACTGGCACACCGACGTGACATTCATTGCCACGCCGCCAGCAGGGGCTATTCTGGCGGCTAAAAGTCTGCCGGAGACGGGTGGCGATACACTTTGGGCCAGCGGGATCGCCGCTTATGACGCCTTGTCCGACTCGTTCAAAACGTTGCTGAGCGGCCTACAGGCGGAACATGATTTCACTAAATCATTTCAGGAGTTCAAACACCGCGGCAGTGAGGAAGAGCATGCGCGCTGGAAGCTGGCGGTAGAGAAAAACCCGCCGCTGCTGCACCCGGTTATTCGTACCCATCCGGTGAGCGGCAAACAGGCGCTGTTTGTAAACGAAGGGTTCACCACGCGCATTGTGGATATTCCACAAAAAGAGAGCGAAGCGTTGCTGGGCTTCCTGTTTGCCCATATCACCAAGCCGGAGTTTCAGGTGCGCTGGCGCTGGCAGGAGAACGATATTGCGATCTGGGATAACCGGGTGACGCAGCATTATGCCAATGCAGACTACATGCCGCAGCGGCGGATCATGCACCGGGCCACCATTCTGGGGGATAAGCCTTTCTGGCGCGGCTGAGCGGGTGCTCAGCCGCTTACTGGTCAGGAGGCCAGCATCGTCTCAAGCTGTTCCTGTGCATCCAGCCAGGCCATCTCGCACTCTTCAAGCGCCGATTTTGCCGTCGCCTGCTGTTGCAGCGCCAGCGTGAGGTCGGCTTTGCGGCTCTGATCGTAGAGTGCCGAGTCAGCCAGCTTTGACTCCGCCTCTGCCAGCTGCGCATTCAGCTTTTCCATCTGCTTTTCCAGCTTCTCAATCTGCTTACGCAACGGCTGCGTTTGCGTTCGCAGCTCCGCTTCGCGGCGTTTTTGATCCTTGCGGGCCTGCGCACTGTTAGCGGTATCCTGCCTGGGTTCGCTCACGCTGCTCTGCTTTTGCAGATCGCTCAGCCACTGCTGATAATCTTCCAGGTCGCCATCAAAAGGTTCAACCTGACCATCATGCACCAGATAGAGGTCATCGGTGGTAGAGCGCAGCAGGTGGCGGTCGTGCGATACCACCACCAGCGCGCCCTCAAAATCAATCAGCGCCTCGGTCAGCGCCTGGCGCATATCCAGATCCAGGTGGTTGGTTGGTTCATCCAGCAGCAGCAGGTTAGGGCGTTGCCAGACAATCAGCGCCAGCACCAGACGTGCCTTTTCGCCGCCGGAAAAACGCTGGGTGATTTCCGTCACCTTATCGCCCTGGAAGCCAAAGCCGCCCAGATAGTCACGCAGCTGCTGTTCCAGCACCTTTGGCGCCAGACGAACCATGTGTTGCAGAGGGGATTCATCAGCCTGTAAGAATTCCAGCTGATGCTGGGCGAAGTAGCCAAGCTTGATGCCTTTCGCCAGGCCGATATCCCCTTTCAGCGGCGCGAGATCGCCCGCCAGCATCTTTATCAGCGTGGATTTGCCCGCGCCGTTACGGCCCAGTAAACCAATGCGCGAACCCGGAACCAGGTTCAGCTTGATGGAGTTAAGGATAATTTTATCGCCATATCCCGCGCTGACTTTTTCCATCTTCAGCAGAGGATTTGGCAAGCTTTCCGGCTCGCGGAAGCTGAAGGTGAAGGGGTTATCCACGTGCGCAGGGGCAATCAGCTCCATACGCTCCAGCATTTTGATCCGGCTTTGCGCCTGCTTGGCCTTGCTGGCTTTTGCCTTGAAGCGGTCAATAAAGCTTTGCAGGTGCGCCACTTTTTGCTGCTGGTTCTCAAACATCGACTGCTGCTGAGCCAGCTTGGTGGCGCGCTGGATCTCGAACGAGCTGTAGTTGCCGGTGTACTCAAACATCGACTGTTGTTCAATGTGCAGAATTTTATCCACCACCGGATCGAGGAAATCCCGGTCGTGAGAGATCAGGATCAGCGTGCCCTGATAGCTGTTAAGCCAGCGTTCAAGCCAGATGACGGCATCAAGGTCCAGGTGGTTAGTGGGCTCATCCAGCAGCAGAAGATCGGAACGGCAGATAAGCGCCTGCGCCAGGTTAAGGCGCATCCGCCAGCCACCGGAAAAGTCGCTGACCGGATATTGCAACTGCTCCTGAGAAAACCCCAGGCCGTTAAGCAGGCTGGCGGCGCGGGGCTGTATGGTCCAGGCCTGAATAGCATCCAGCTTGCCGTGCAGCGTGGCGATGGCGTGACCGTCGTTAATCTCATTAGCATGGGCCAGTTCGGCTTCCAGCTGGCGGAACTCGCGGTCGCCATCGATCACATACTCAATAGCGGGTTTGGCAAGCGCTGGCGTTTCCTGGTTAACCCATGCCAGCGACCAGTTGCCGGGATAGCTGAAGCTGCCTGCATCGGCGCTTATCTCGTTCTTAAGCAGCGACAGCAGCGTGGATTTACCGCAGCCATTTTTCCCTACCAGGCCGACTTTCTGGCCTGGGTTGATGGTGGCTGTGGCATTGTCCAGCAGTACGCGGACACCGCGTCGAATTTGTAACGAAGAGAAGACAATCATAAGCGCCGTAATAGTGAGAATATGTTAAATTAAACCATCAATTTGATTTCGGAATCGCAAATTCCGTTGCGTCGAGCATGGTAGCGGAATTTCCCCGCCGTGACGATGATTTGGAGGGGAATGATGTCGCAGCTGCCTAAAGTTTTGCTGCTTTACGCACACCCGGAATCACAGGACTCGATAGCTAATCGGATTCTGCTCAAGGCCGCCGGGGATTTACCACATGTGAAGGTGCACGATCTTTACGCGCACTATCCTGATTTCTTTATCGATATCCATTACGAACAGCAGCTGCTGCGCGAGCACGACGTCATTGTTTTCCAACATCCCCTCTATACCTACAGCTGCCCGGCGCTGCTGAAAGAGTGGCTGGACCGGGTGCTTTCCCGCGGCTTTGCCAGCGGACCTGGCGGTAATATGCTCGAAGGAAAATACTGGCGCAGCGTGATCACCACCGGTGAACCTGAAGCGGCTTACCATCAGGAAGGCCTTAATCGTTATCCCATGTCCGATATCATGCGTCCGTTCGAGCTGACGGCGCAGATGTGCCGTATGCACTGGCTGACGCCGATGATTGTTTACTGGGCCAGACGTCAGACCCCTGAGGTGATGAAGAACTATTCGCGTGCCTACGGTGACTGGCTCGCTTCCCCTTTGCCCTATGGAGGTATTTGAATGGAAGGACAATCTCTCCTGACGGCGGGCGTGGTCTATTTATTTGCGGCGGTGATCGCCGTGCCGATTGCTGCGCGTCTGGGGATCGGTGCTGTACTGGGCTATCTGCTGGCCGGTATTGCCATCGGCCCCTGGGGGCTGGGCTTTATCAGCGATGTTGAAGAGATCCTGCACTTCTCCGAGCTGGGCGTCGTATTCCTGATGTTTATCATCGGCCTGGAACTCAAGCCCTCAAAGCTTTGGGAACTGCGGCGCTCGATTTTTGGCGTGGGTGCCGCTCAGGTGATCTTCAGCGCGGCCATTTTGGGCGGGTTACTGTGGCTCACTGATTTTTCCTGGCAGGCGGCAATTATCGGCGGCATCGGGCTGGCGATGTCCTCTACCGCGATGGCGTTGCAGTTAATGCGCGACAAGGGCATGAACCGTAACGAGTCCGGACAGCTTGGCTTCTCTGTGCTGCTGTTCCAGGATCTCGCCGTGATCCCTGCGCTGGCGCTGGTACCTCTGCTTGCCGGTGGCGACAGCGGCCACACCGACTGGATAAAAGTGGGCATGAAGGTGCTGGCGTTTGCTGGCATGTTAGTGGGCGGCCGTTATCTGCTGCGGCCTATCTTCCGCTTTATTGCCGCTTCGGGCGTGCGGGAAGTCTTTACTGCGGCGGCGCTGTTACTGGTGCTCGGCTCTGCGCTGTTTATGGATGCGCTGGGTCTCTCTATGGCGCTGGGCACCTTTATCGCCGGTATTCTGCTGGCAGAAAGTGAATACCGCCATGAACTGGAAATCGCTATCGATCCCTTTAAAGGGTTGCTGCTGGGACTGTTCTTTATCTCGGTAGGCATGGCGTTGAATCTGGGCGTGCTTTACACCCACATTGTCGAAATTCTGGTGGGTGTGGTGGCGCTGGTGTCGATCAAAGCTGGCGTGCTTTATCTGCTGTCACGCATTTTTGGTCTGCGCAGCTCCGAACGGCTACAGTTCTCTGGCGTACTGAGTCAGGGTGGGGAGTTCGCCTTTGTTCTCTTCTCTGCGGCCTCTTCCGCTAAACTCTTCAGTGGTGACCAGATGCCGCTGCTGCTGGTCACCGTGACGCTGTCGATGATGACCACGCCGTTGCTGATGCAGGGGGTCGATAAAATCCTTGAGCGGCGCTTTAACGAGGTGGATGAAAACGAAGAGAAGCCCTTTGTTGAAGATGATAAGCCACAGGTTATCGTGGTTGGGTTTGGCCGCTTCGGTCAGGTGGTTGCCCGTTTGCTGATGGCCAATGAAAAGCGCATTACGGTTTTGGAACGCGATATCAGCGCCGTAAGCCTGATGCGAAAATATGGTTACAAAGTATACTATGGTGATGCGAAAGAGCTGGAGCTGCTGCGAGCAGCAGGTGCGGAGACAGCACAATCCATTGTCATCACCTGTAACGGCCCGGAAGACTCCATGGAAATTGTGCATCTCTGTCAGCACCATTTCCCACACCTCCAGATCCTTGCGCGGGCAAGAGGTCGTGTAGAGGCTCACGAGCTGTTGCAGGCGGGCGTTAATCAGTTCTCACGTGAAACCTTCTCCAGTGCGCTTGAGCTGGGGCGTAAAGCGCTGATGACACTGGGCATGCATCCGCATCAGGCGTTCCGCGCCCAGCAGCATTTCCGCCGTCTGGATATGCGTATGCTGCGTGAACTGATGCCAAATCATACCGACAGTCAGCAAATCTCCCGCGTGAAAGAGGCAAGACGCGAGCTGGAAGATATTTTTCAGGCGGAGATGCAGCACGAAAAACGTCAGTTCGACGGCTGGGACGAATATGAATAGGAGGCTTTATGCGTAAAAGATTTATTGCCGGTGCCACCTGCCCGAGCTGTAAAGCTCAGGATACGCTGGCGCTGTGGCAGGAAAATAATATCGATGTGGTTGAATGCGTCAAATGTGGTCATCAGATGCGCGAGGCCGATAAACAGGCGCGCGAGCAGGTCAGAACCAATGAGCAGGTGATCGGTATTTTTCATCCTGAGTAGCGTTATCGCTCAGCTTTTTTTAAGCTGTACCACACAGCGGCGTTGAAATTCGTTACAATCGGCGCAATCAAGAGTTTTATGCGTTGGCAAACAGGTCAACAAACTCAGGACTCAACGTTCTCAACGGTTAGGAGTAATCATGAAAGTAGCTAAAGACCTGGTGGTCAGCCTGGCATACCAGGTACGTACAGAAGACGGCGTGTTGGTCGATGAGTCTCCGGTGAGCGCACCGCTGGACTACCTGCACGGTCATGGTTCCCTGATCACAGGCCTGGAAAAAGCCCTGGAAGACCATGAAGCGGGTGACAAGTTTGAAGTTCACATCGCTGCCAATGACGCATACGGTCAGTATGACGACAATCTGGTACAGCGCGTTCCGAAAGATGTTTTCATGGGTGTTGATGAGTTGCAGGTTGGCATGCGCTTCCTGGCAGAAACCGATCAAGGCCCGGTGCCGGTCGAAATCACCGAAGTGGAAGATGAGCACGTTGTGGTTGATGGTAACCACATGCTGGCGGGACAGGATCTGAACTTCAACGTTGAAGTGGTTGCTGTACGTGAAGCGACGGCGGAAGAACTGGCCCATGGCCATGTTCACGGTGAAGACGGTCATCATCACGACCATGACCACGATCACGACCATGATCATGGTAAAGGCGGTTGCGGTACTGGCGGCTGCGGTTGCAGTCACTAAGCGTCTGCCCTGACGTAAAAGGCCACCTTCGGGTGGCCTTTTTGCTTTTTGCCGCCAGCCCGCTCAGGCTTTAGTAATGAGGCGGGGGCGTCTCTTCAGATTGCGAGGCGATCATCGACGGGGCCGCAGATTTAAGCTTATCGGTCAGCAGGCGCATCTGCTCGCGCAGACGGGCCATCTCCAGCTCATGATGAATCACAGTTTGGTTAAGCTCCTCAAGGGTATGTTCCTGAAAAGCCAGCCGGCTTTCCAGCATCTCCATTCGCTCTTCAAACAATGACTGTTGCATACGCTTTCCTCTTGTTACTGCGCTGGCCGTTATGCTGGCCGGATGCGCTGATTCTAACGGGAAAGCGCAGGCTGAAATAGAGAATTCAGGTAAATTTTGGCCTGGCAGTTGAAAAAGCGCTTCGGTGCCTGCATCTCTGTGTTGAAACTTTCGCGAAGGAACGAGGTCGGAAGTTAACTTAGTTTTCATTGCGGGAATTTTCTCGCGCACAGTTATAGTACAGGCTCTGCCTGTAAACGATTTCCGAGGTGTGAGGCTTCGGTTTTGGAGAAATGGATGAAATCACTGTTTAAAGTCACACTGTTAGCCACCACCATGGCCGTTGCGCTGAATGCGCCACTGGCAATGTCCGCCGAAACCACGCCGGCCGCTGCGGCTCAGCAGGCACCACAGCAAGCTCCGAAGAACGCAGCCTTCAAAAATGATGACCAGCAGTCCGCCTATGCGCTGGGTGCCTCACTGGGCCGTTACATGGAAAACTCGTTGAAAGAGCAAGAGAAGCTGGGCATCAAGCTGGATAAAGATCAGCTGATCTCCGGTGTTCAGGACGCTTTTGCTGGCAAGAGCAAACTCTCTGATCAGGAAATCGAACAGACTCTGCAATCCTTTGAAGCCCGTGTGAAAGGCGCTGCGCAGGCGAAGATGGAAAAAGACGCGAAAGAGAACACCGAAAAGGGTGAAGCCTTTACCGCTAAATTCGCTAAAGAAAAAGGCGTGAAGAAAACCGAGTCTGGCCTGCTTTATCAGGTTGAGAAAGAAGGAACTGGTGATGCGCCAAAAGACAGCGATACCGTTGTAGTGAACTACAAAGGCACGCTGATTGACGGCACCGAGTTCGATAATTCCTACACGCGCGGTGAACCGCTCTCTTTCCGTCTGGACGGTGTGATCCCAGGCTGGACCGAGGGTCTCAAGCATGTGAAGAAAGGCGGTAAGATCAAACTGGTTATTCCACCACAGTTGGCTTACGGTAAAAACGGCGTTCCGGGTATTCCGGCTAACTCCACCCTGGTCTTTGATGTTGAGCTGCTCGACATTAAGCCAGCTGCTAAAGCCGACGCGAATGCGCCAGCACCGGCAGAAGCCCCAGCGGCAACGCAGGCTAAATAATCTCTTAACCGCCACATCCCGTGTGGCGGTTTGCTTTTCTGCTGCTGCTTTTCCAGTTTATGCGCTCTCCTGCATTTCATGACAAAGGTCAGGACAGGCGTTTCTGATATTTGATAGACTGTCCCTCATGCATTTTCATCAGAACGAGTCTGCCCTTGTGCCGTGCGACAGGCTCTTTAAAAGGGTGGTGTCTTAATGTCTGGTTCAATTTTTACCGGTGATGTGGCCGATCTGGAATTACTGGAACAGCATCCCTTCGCGCAAACTGACTTTGATATCCTTAAATCCTACGAAGCCGTGGTCGACGGGCTGGCGATGCTGATCGGTTCACACTGTGAAATCGTGCTGCACTCGCTGGAAGATTTAAAGTGCTCGGCGGTCAGAATTGCCAATGGTGAGCACACGGGTCGAAAAATTGGCTCCCCCATTACCGATCTGGCATTGCGGATGCTGCATGATATGACCGATGCAGACAGCAACGTCTCCAAAGCCTATTTTACCCGTGCGAAAAGTGGCGTGCTGATGAAGTCGGTAACGATTGCCATCCGTAACGGTGAGCAGCGCGTGATTGGTCTGCTCTGCATCAACATGAATCTGGATGTGCCTTTCTCGCAGATTATGGCCACGTTTATGCCGCCGGAAACGCAGGATGCGGCCTCCTCGGTAAACTTCGCCAGCTCGGTTGACGACCTGGTGATGCAAACGCTGGAGTTCACCATTGAAGAGGTGAGCGGCGATCGCAATGTCTCTAACAATGCTAAAAACCGGCAGATTGTGCTTAACCTGTATGAAAAGGGGATCTTTGATATCAAAGATGCCATTAACCAGGTAGCTGAACGGCTTAATATCTCTAAGCACACCGTTTATCTCTATATCCGTCAGTTCAAAAGTGGTGATTTCCAGGGGCAGGAGCGCTGATGCGTTACGCTTTGCTGGTCACCGGGCCGGCCTATGGTACGCAGCATGCCAGCAGCGCTTACCTTTTTGCTCAGGCACTGCTGGCGGCAGGGCATGAGCTGGAAAGCGTATTTTTCTATCGGGAAGGGGTGCTGAATGCCAGCGAGCTGATCTCCCCTGCCAGCGATGAGTTTGATTTAAGCCAGGCGTGGCAACAGTTACATCGGGAGCAGGGCATCAAACTCAATATCTGTGTCGCGGCGGCATTGCGCAGAGGGATTACCGACAGGCAGGAAACCGATAATCTGAATCTGCCGGGAGCCAATCTGGCAGAAGGATTTCAGCTGGCCGGGTTAGGCGCTCTGGCTGAAGCCGCATTAACCTGTGAACGTCTGGTGCAGTTCTGATGAACCGCGTCGCCTTTATATTTACCCAGCCGCCGCACGGGAGCAGTGCCGGAAGGGAAGGGCTGGATGCGGTAATGGCTATGTCGGCATTAAGCGAAGAGGTGGCGCTGTTTTTCGTGAGCGACGGTGTCTTCCAGCTGCTGAAGGGGCAGGAGCCTGAACAGATTCTGGCGAGAAATTACATCGCTACCTTTGGCGTGCTGCCTCTGTATGACCTTGAACATTTTTACGTCTGTTCAGCTTCGCTTGCCGAAAGGGGAATAAGCGCCGATCGGGTAGCCGTGCTGCCCGCTGAAGTTTTAGCCCCTGAAGCACTTCGCGCAGCGCTGGAAAAGTACGATCGGATCATTACGTTTTGAGGACGCTATGCTGCATACCCTGGTAAATTCCCCTTATCGCTGTGATTTTAACGCGATGGTGAGATTTTTTTCTGCCGGTGACGATCTGCTGCTTTTACAGGATGGCGTTATTGCGGCCCTTACAGGCAGCCGCCCCCTTGAAATCCTGTTATCTGCCCCTATATCACTGTATGTGTTACAGGAAGATATTGTCGCGCGCGGGCTTTCTGCTCAAATTTCAACCAGCGCGACCACAGTAAGCTATACTGATTTCGTCGCGCTGACGGTAAAAAATCCGCAACAAATGACCTGGTGATGCACGATATCCTGGTTATTTCTTGACACCTTTTCTGCTCAGCCCTAAAATTCCGCGTCCTCGTTATACCACGAGGCGATTTATCACGTGTTTACGAAGCAAAAGCAAATCCCAGGAGCTATTTAATGGCAACAGTTAACCAGCTGGTTCGCAAACCACGCGCACGCAAAGTTGCAAAGAGCAACGTGCCTGCGCTGGAAGCCTGCCCGCAGAAACGTGGTGTATGTACTCGCGTATATACTACTACTCCTAAAAAACCGAACTCCGCACTGCGTAAAGTATGTCGTGTTCGTTTAACCAACGGTTTTGAAGTTACCTCCTATATCGGCGGTGAAGGTCATAACCTACAGGAACACTCCGTGATCCTGATCCGTGGCGGTCGTGTTAAAGACTTGCCAGGTGTGCGTTACCACACCGTTCGTGGCGCGCTGGACTGCTCAGGTGTTAAAGACCGTAAGCAGTCACGCTCCAAGTACGGCGTGAAGAAGCCAAAGGCTTAATGGTTCTCCGTTAAGTAAGGCCAAACGTTTTATCTTAAATGTCATAATAAACTCCTAGAGTTTTGGACAATCCTGAATTAACAACGGAGTATTTCCATGCCACGTCGTCGCGTAATTGGCCAGCGTAAAATTCTGCCGGATCCTAAGTTCGGATCAGAGCTGCTGGCTAAATTTGTAAATATCCTGATGGTAGATGGTAAAAAATCTACTGCTGAATCAATCGTCTATACCGCGCTTGAGACCCTGGCTCAGCGTTCAGGTAAAAACGAACTGGAAGCATTCGAAGTAGCCCTGGACAACGTCCGCCCAACCGTGGAAGTTAAATCCCGTCGCGTTGGTGGCTCTACTTATCAGGTACCAGTTGAAGTCCGTCCGGTTCGTCGTAATGCTCTGGCAATGCGTTGGATCGTTGAAGCTGCTCGTAAACGCGGTGATAAATCTATGGCTCTGCGCCTGGCGAACGAACTTTCTGATGCTGCAGAGAACAAAGGTACTGCAGTTAAGAAACGTGAAGACGTTCACCGTATGGCCGAAGCCAACAAGGCGTTCGCTCACTACCGCTGGTAACAGCTCTGTAGTTGTTATAAACCCAGCGGGCGTCCCAGTGACTCACCTGCTGGGCTTTTTTAACTTAGAACGTCTAAGAATCAGAGGAATCAAATGGCTCGTAAAACACCCATTGAGCGCTACCGTAACATTGGTATCAGCGCACACATCGACGCCGGTAAGACCACTACTACCGAGCGCGTTCTGTTTTACACCGGTGTAAACCACAAAATCGGTGAAGTTCATGATGGCGCGGCCACCATGGACTGGATGGAGCAGGAACAGGAACGTGGTATCACCATCACTTCCGCTGCGACCACTTGTTACTGGTCTGGTATGGCTAAGCAGTTTGAGCCACACCACGTAAATATCATCGACACCCCAGGACACGTTGACTTCACCATTGAAGTTGAGCGTTCTATGCGTGTGCTTGATGGCGCAGTAATGGTTTACTGTGCAGTTGGCGGTGTTCAGCCACAGTCTGAGACCGTATGGCGTCAGGCTAACAAATATAAAGTTCCACGCATCGCGTTCGTTAACAAAATGGACCGCATGGGTGCTAACTTCCTGAAAGTTGTTGACCAGATGGAAAAGCGCCTGGGTGCAAACCCGGTGCCATTGCAGCTGGCTATCGGCGCAGAAGAGAAATTCACCGGTGTTGTTGACCTGGTGAAAATGAAAGCTATCAACTGGAACGATGCCGATCAGGGCGTGACCTTCGTTTACGAAGAGATCCCAGCTGATATGCAGGAACTGGCCGAAGAATGGCGCGGCAAGCTGGTTGAAGCCGCAGCTGAAGGTTCTGACGAGCTGATGGAGAAATTCTTTGGTGGCGAAGAGCTGACTGAAGAAGAGATCAAAACGTCACTGCGTAAGCGCGTTCTGAACAGCGAAATCATCCTGGTTACCTGTGGTTCTGCATTCAAGAACAAAGGTGTTCAGGCGATGCTGGATGCGGTTGTTGAGTATCTTCCAGCTCCGACTGACGTTACCGCGATCAACGGTATGTTAGACGACGGTAAAGACACTCCGGCTGTTCGTCACTCAGACGACAAAGAGCCGTTTGCTGCGCTGGCGTTCAAAATCGCTACCGACCCGTTTGTAGGTAACCTGACCTTCTTCCGCGTTTACTCTGGCGTCGTGAACTCAGGTGATACCGTGTACAACCCGGTTAAGTCTGCACGTGAGCGTCTGGGCCGTATCGTTCAGATGCACGCCAACAAACGTGAAGAGATTAAAGAAGTTCGCGCAGGCGACATCGCTGCGGCTATCGGTCTGAAAGACGTGACTACTGGTGACACCCTGTGTGACCCAGAAAACGTTATCATTCTGGAGCGCATGGAGTTCCCTGAGCCGGTAATCTCGATCGCTGTTGAACCAAAAACCAAAGCTGACCAGGAAAAAATGGGTCTGGCTCTGGGTCGTCTGGCGAAAGAAGATCCATCATTCCGCGTATGGACTGATGAAGAAACTAACCAGACCATTATCGCCGGTATGGGTGAGCTGCACCTCGATATCATCGTTGACCGCATGAAGCGTGAATTCAACGTTGAAGCGAACGTCGGTAAACCTCAGGTTGCTTACCGTGAAGCGATTCGCGCGAAAGTTACCGATATCGAAGGTAAACACGCCAAGCAGTCTGGTGGTCGTGGTCAGTACGGTCATGTTGTTATCGACATGTACCCACTGGAGCCGGGCGTTAACCCTAAAGGTTACGAGTTTGTCAACGACATCAAAGGTGGTGTGATTCCTGGTGAATACATCCCTGCGGTGGACAAAGGTATCCAGGAGCAGCTGAAATCAGGTCCTCTGGCTGGTTATCCAGTGGTTGATCTGGGCGTTCGTCTGCACTTCGGTTCATACCATGACGTTGACTCCTCTGAGCTGGCGTTTAAACTGGCGGCTTCTATCGCGTTCAAAGACGGCTTTAAGAAAGCGAGCCCGGTTCTGCTTGAGCCAATCATGAAGGTTGAAGTAGAGACTCCTGAAGAGAATACCGGTGACGTTATCGGTGACCTTAGCCGTCGTCGTGGTATGCTCAAAGGACAGGAATCTAACGCTACTGGCGTTCAGATTCACGCTGAAGTTCCGCTGTCTGAAATGTTCGGATACGCGACTCAGTTGCGTTCTCTGACTAAAGGCCGTGCTTCATACTCCATGGAGTTCCTGAAGTATGATGATGCGCCGAATAACGTCGCTCAGGCCGTTATTGAAGCTCGTAGCAAATAAGCTACAGTTTTAAAATATTGATCCTATGCTCTCACCAAAGGGTGAGAGCATTAAAGTAAGGAATATCGTCGTGGCTAAAGAGAAATTTGAACGTAACAAACCGCACGTCAACGTTGGTACCATCGGACACGTTGACCACGGTAAAACTACCCTGACTGCTGCTATCACCACCGTTCTGGCTAAAACCTACGGCGGTTCTGCTCGTGCATTCGACCAGATCGATAACGCACCAGAAGAAAAAGCACGTGGTATCACCATCAACACTTCACACGTTGAATATGACACCCCGTCTCGCCACTATGCGCACGTTGACTGCCCAGGCCACGCCGACTATGTGAAAAACATGATCACCGGTGCTGCGCAGATGGACGGTGCAATTCTGGTTGTTGCTGCAACTGACGGCCCAATGCCTCAGACCCGTGAACACATCCTGCTGGGTCGCCAGGTTGGCGTTCCTTACATCATCGTGTTCCTGAACAAGTGCGACATGGTTGATGATGAAGAGCTGCTGGAACTGGTAGAAATGGAAGTACGTGACCTGCTGTCACAGTACGACTTCCCAGGCGACGACACGCCAATCGTTCACGGTTCTGCTCTGAAAGCGCTGGAAGGCGACGCTGAGTGGGAAGCTAAAATCATTGAGCTGGCTGGCCACCTGGATAACTACATCCCGGAACCAGAGCGCGCAATCGACAAGCCATTCCTGCTGCCTATCGAAGACGTCTTCTCTATCTCCGGCCGTGGTACAGTTGTTACCGGTCGTGTAGAGCGCGGTATCGTTAAAGTTGGTGAAGAAGTTGAGATCGTTGGTATCAAAGATACCGTGAAATCAACCTGTACCGGCGTTGAAATGTTCCGTAAGCTGCTGGACGAAGGTCGTGCAGGCGAGAACTGTGGTGTTCTGCTGCGTGGTATCAAGCGCGAAGACATCCAGCGTGGCCAGGTTCTGGCTAAGCCAGGCACCATCAAGCCACACACCAAGTTCGAGTCAGAAGTTTATATTCTGTCTAAAGACGAAGGCGGCCGTCATACTCCGTTCTTCAAAGGCTACCGTCCTCAGTTCTACTTCCGTACAACTGACGTGACCGGTACCATCGAACTGCCAGAAGGCGTTGAAATGGTCATGCCTGGTGACAACATCAAAATGGTTGTTACCCTGATCCACCCAATCGCGATGGATGACGGTCTGCGTTTCGCAATCCGTGAAGGCGGCCGTACTGTTGGTGCGGGCGTTGTTGCTAAAGTTATCGCTTAATCGCTGATAATTTGAAATGGCGGGGCGCGCCTCCGCCATAGCAAATAAAAAGAGCACTTCGGTGCTCTTTTTTTATGCCTGCAATTTAGCCGACAGGCAGCAGTCAGCATTGTAATAAAAACTATTCGCATTTACACTAAGGAGAGAAAATAGACTGGAGTAGCGAAATGTACGTCTGTTTGTGTAATGCCGTCAGTGATAAAACTATCCGTGCAGTGGTTCGCCGTTACCAGCCCAAATCGATACAGCAACTTCGTCAACTGGTTCCGGTTGGCAAGCAGTGTGGCAAATGCATCCGTGCCGCGCGTGAAATTATGGACCAGGAGCTACAGCACGTTCCGCAATACAAAGAGATTGCCTGATAATCTCCCTGCAATTTGTCATGCTTTTTTGACTTCCTTCAATCCGCATCTACGATCTAATGAACTGGAAGCGGAGGAAACAACATGAAGGGCGATATAAAAATCATAAGTCATCTCAACAAATTGCTTGGAAATGAGTTAGTTGCTGTTAATCAGTATTTCCTGCACGCGCGGATGTTCAAAAACTGGGGACTGATGCGCTTAAACGATATCGAATACCATGAGTCTATCGATGAGATGAAGCATGCGGACAAGTACATAGAACGCATACTTTTTCTGGAAGGCATTCCCAATCTACAGGATCTTGGCAGATTGCGTATCGGGGAAGATGTGGAAGAGATGCTGAAGTCAGATTTGCAGCTTGAACTGGAAGGAGCAAGAGATCTTCGGGAAGCGATTGCCTACGCAGACAAGGTTCATGACTATGTCAGCCGGGATATGATGATTACCATTCTGGAAGATGAAGAGCATCATATCGATTTTCTGGAAACAGAACTCGACCTGATAAGCAAAATTGGCATCCAGAATTATCTTCAGTCACAAATTCAGGTAGAACAGTAGTCCGGGACAGAAAGATGGTATTGCATAAATTTACGCCGCTGAAGCAGAGCTTTCAGCGGCGTTACTGTTTCTGAACCCGACTGATACTTTCTCATCCTCGCCCGCCTTATTCACTCATCCCAATAAACAGGTTGCTTTATGTGCTCAGGCACGTATAATTCGCGGGCTTGTCAGAAATGACGGCCCGGTTCAATCTGAACCGCAGGCGAGCAATCCGCTCACCTGACAATACTCCCAATAGGGGAGTTATGTGCAGACGATTACACTCTCCCATCAATCGTAATGGGTATGAGTAGTAATCTTTTCGTTTATAAATAATTGGAGCTCTGGTCTCATGCAGAACCAAAGAATCCGTATCCGTCTTAAAGCGTTTGATCATCGTCTGATTGATCAATCAACTGCGGAAATCGTTGAGACTGCCAAGCGCACTGGTGCGCAGGTACGTGGTCCCATCCCGCTGCCGACCCGCAAAGAGCGTTTTACCGTTCTGATCTCTCCGCACGTCAATAAAGATGCGCGCGATCAGTACGAAATTCGTACTCACAAGCGTCTGGTTGACATCGTTGAGCCAACTGAAAAAACGGTTGATGCTCTGATGCGTCTGGATCTGGCTGCAGGTGTAGACGTGCAGATCAGCCTGGGTTAATCAGGTCATTGAGCGATTGAGAGGTTGAAACAATGATTGGTTTAGTCGGTAAAAAAGTGGGCATGACTCGTATCTTCACAGAAGATGGCGTTTCTATCCCAGTAACCGTGATTGAAATTGAAGCAAACCGCGTAACTCAGGTTAAGAGCCTGGAAAACGACGGCTACACTGCTATCCAGGTAACTGCCGGTGCTAAAAAAGCTAACCGTGTAACTAAGCCTGAAGCAGGCCATTTTGCTAAAGCTGGCGTTGAAGCTGGCCGTGGTCTGTGGGAATTCCGTACCGCTGAAGGCGCAGAGTTCACTGTAGGTCAGAGCATTAACGTTGATATTTTCGCTGACGTGAAAAAAGTTGACGTGACTGGTACATCTAAAGGTAAAGGTTTTGCCGGTACTGTTAAGCGCTGGAACTTCCGTACTCAGGATGCTACTCACGGTAACTCCTTGTCTCACCGCGTTCCGGGTTCTATCGGTCAGAACCAGACTCCGGGCAAAGTGTTCAAAGGCAAGAAAATGGCAGGCCAGCTGGGTAATGAGCGCGTAACCGTTCAGAGCCTGGACGTAGTACGCGTTGACGCTGAGCGCAACCTGCTGCTGGTTAAAGGTGCAGTTCCCGGTGCTACCGGTAGCGACCTGATCGTTAAACCAGCTGTGAAGGCGTAAGGGGATAGCAATGGAATTAGTATTGAAAGACGCGCAAAGCGCGCTGACTGTTTCCGAAACTACCTTCGGTCGTGATTTCAACGAAGCGCTGGTACATCAGGTTGTTGTTGCTTATGCAGCAGGTGCCCGTCAAGGTACCCGTGCTCAGAAGACCCGTGCTGAAGTTACTGGTTCCGGCAAAAAGCCGTGGCGCCAGAAAGGTACCGGCCGTGCGCGTGCAGGTTCTGTAAAGAGCCCAATCTGGCGTTCCGGTGGTGTATCCTTCGCTGCAAAGCCGCAGGACCACAGTCAAAAAGTTAACAAAAAGATGTACCGCGGCGCGCTGAAAAGCATCCTGTCCGAACTGGTACGTCAAGATCGTCTGATCGTTGTCGAGCAGTTCTCTATTGAAGCGCCTAAAACTAAGCTGCTGGTAGAGAAACTGAAAGACATGGCTCTGGAAGACGTGCTGATCATCACTGGCGAACTGGAAGAGAACCTGTTCCTGGCCGCTCGCAACCTGTACAAGGTTGACGTACGTGATGCAGCGGGTATCGACCCAGTTAGCCTGATCGCCTTCGACAAAGTCGTTATGACTGCTGACGCAGTTAAGCAAGTTGAGGAGATGCTGGCATGATCCGTGAAGAACGTCTGCTGAAAGTACTGCGCGCGCCGCACGTATCTGAAAAAGCGTCTGCTGCGATGGAAAAAACCAACACCATCGTTCTCAAAGTTGCTAAAGACGCGACCAAAGCAGAAATCAAAGCCGCTGTACAGAAGCTTTTCGAAGTGGAAGTAGAGGTCGTTAACACCCTGGTAGTTAAAGGGAAAGTTAAACGTTCCGGACAGCGTATTGGTCGTCGTAACGACTGGAAAAAAGCTTACGTCACCCTGAAAGAAGGCCAGAATCTGGACTTCGTCGGCGGCGCTGAGTAAGTCGGAGGAGAAGAACAATGGCAGTTGTTAAGTGTAAACCGACATCTCCGGGTCGTCGCCATGTAGTTAAAGTGGTGAATGCGGAGCTGCACAAGGGCAAACCATTCGCCCCGCTGGTAGAAAAAAACAGCAAATCCGGTGGCCGTAATAACAATGGTCGCATCACTACCCGTCATATCGGTGGTGGTCACAAGCAGGCTTACCGTATTATTGACTTCAAACGCAATAAAGATGGTATCCCGGCAACCGTTGAACGTCTTGAGTACGATCCGAACCGCTCTGCGAACATCGCACTGGTTCTGTACAAAGATGGCGAGCGCCGTTACATCCTGGCCCCTAAAGGCCTGAAAGCTGGCGACCAGATTCAGTCTGGCGTTGATGCTGCGATCAAAGCAGGTAACACCCTGCCTATGCGTAACATCCCAGTGGGTTCTACCGTGCATAACGTAGAAATGAAACCAGGCAAAGGCGGACAGATTGCTCGCTCAGCTGGTGCTTACGTGCAGATCGTTGCGCGTGAAGGTTCCTACGTCACCCTGCGTCTGCGTTCAGGTGAAATGCGTAAAGTCGAAATCGACTGCCGCGCAACCCTGGGCGAAGTCGGTAACGCTGAGCATATGCTTCGCGTTCTGGGTAAAGCCGGTGCTGCTCGTTGGCGTGGTGTTCGTCCTACCGTTCGCGGTACTGCGATGAACCCAGTCGACCACCCACACGGTGGTGGTGAAGGTCGTAACTTTGGTAAGCACCCGGTAACCCCGTGGGGCGTTCAGACCAAAGGTAAGAAGACCCGCAGCAACAAGCGTACTGATAAATTTATCGTACGTCGCCGTAGCAAATAATTTTAGAGGATAAGCCATGCCACGTTCTCTCAAGAAAGGTCCTTTTATTGACCTGCACTTGCTGAAGAAGGTAGAGAAAGCGGTGGAAAGCGGAGACAAGAAGCCTTTGCGCACCTGGTCCCGTCGTTCAACGATCTTCCCTAACATGATCGGTTTGACCATCGCTGTCCATAATGGTCGTCAGCACGTTCCTGTCTTTGTTTCCGACGAAATGGTCGGCCACAAACTGGGTGAATTTGCACCGACTCGTACTTATCGCGGCCACACGGCTGATAAGAAAGCCAAGAAACGCTAACAGGAGGAAGAGATGGAAACTATCGCTAAACATCGCCACGCTCGTTCTTCTGCTCAGAAGGTTCGCCTGGTAGCAGATCTTGTACGCGGTAAGAACGTGTCGCAGGCTCTGGACATTTTGACCTACACCAATAAGAAAGCGGCTGTACTGGTCAAGAAGGTTCTGGAATCTGCCATTGCTAACGCCGAGCACAACGATGGCGCTGACATTGATGATCTGAAAGTTACGAAGATCTTCGTAGACGAAGGCCCAAGCATGAAGCGCATTATGCCTCGTGCAAAAGGTCGTGCAGATCGCATCCTGAAGCGCACCAGCCACATTACTGTGGTTGTGTCCGATCGCTGAGACTCTGGAGACTAGCAATGGGTCAGAAAGTACATCCTAATGGTATTCGCCTGGGTATTGTTAAACCCTGGAACTCTACCTGGTTCGCCAATACCAAAGAATTCGCTGACAACCTGGACAGCGACTTTAAAGTACGTCAGTTCCTGACTAAAGAACTGGCTAAAGCGTCTGTATCTCGTATCGTTATCGAGCGTCCAGCTAAGAGCATCCGTGTGACTATTCACACTGCTCGCCCTGGTATCGTTATCGGTAAGAAAGGCGAAGACGTAGAAAAACTGCGCAAGGTCGTAGCGGATATCGCTGGCGTTCCTGCACAGATCAATATCGCTGAAGTCCGTAAGCCGGAACTGGACGCTAAATTGGTTGCTGACAGCATCACTTCACAGCTGGAGCGTCGTGTGATGTTCCGTCGTGCTATGAAGCGTGCTGTACAGAACGCAATGCGTCTGGGCGCTAAAGGGATCAAAGTTGAAGTTAGTGGCCGTCTGGGCGGTGCTGAAATCGCGCGTACCGAATGGTACCGTGAAGGCCGCGTGCCGTTGCACACCCTGCGTGCTGACATTGACTACAACACCTCTGAAGCGCACACCACTTATGGTGTAATCGGCGTTAAGGTATGGATCTTCAAAGGTGAGATCCTGGGTGGTATGGCTGCTGTTGAACAACCGGAACCGGCTGCTCAACCTAAAAAGCAGCAGCGTAAAAGCCGTAAGTAAGGAGAGTCGCTGATGTTACAACCAAAGCGTACAAAATTCCGTAAAGTGCATAAAGGCCGCAACCGTGGTCTGGCGCAGGGCACGGATGTTAGCTTCGGTACTTTCGGTTTGAAAGCTGTTGGCCGTGGTCGTCTGACCGCTCGTCAGATCGAAGCAGCACGTCGTGCTATGACCCGTGCAGTTAAGCGTCAAGGTAAAATTTGGATCCGTGTATTCCCGGACAAACCAATTACCGAGAAGCCGCTGGAAGTGCGTATGGGTAAAGGTAAAGGTAACGTGGAGTATTGGGTTGCCTTGATCCAGCCGGGTAAAGTCCTGTATGAAATGGACGGCGTTCCGGAAGAGCTTGCCCGTGAAGCATTCAAGCTGGCAGCAGCAAAACTGCCTATCAAAACCACCTTTGTAACTAAGACGGTGATGTAATGAAAGCAACTGAGCTGCGTGAAAAAAGCGTTGAAGAGCTGAACACTGAGCTGCTAAACCTGCTGCGTGAGCAGTTTAACCTGCGCATGCAGGCGGCATCCGGCCAGCTGCAACAGTCTCATCTGTTGAAGCAAGTGCGTCGTGATGTTGCACGCGTTAAGACTTTACTGACTGAGAAGGCGGGTGCGTAATGACCGATAAAATCCGTACTCTGCAAGGTCGTGTGACTAGTGACAAAATGGAGAAATCCATGACCGTTGCTATCGAACGTTTTGTGAAACACCCTATCTACGGTAAATTCATCAAGCGTACGACTAAACTGCACGTACATGACGAGAACAACGAATGCGGTATCGGCGACGTGGTTGAAATCCGCGAATGCCGTCCGCTGTCCAAGACTAAGTCCTGGACTCTGGTTCGCGTTATCGAGAAAGCTATCATGTAATCGGGCCTCAAGCCCGCTACAGGTTAGCGAAATTGCCATCGGCAGGTTTCCTGCCGGTTGCATCTCTGAAGGAATATCCGGTGTCTTCCGACCCCGGATATTTTTTTTGCTTTTTTTTCTGGCCTGCTTACCCAGCGATTTTGAGTGAGAAGAGTGATGAACAGCCTTTGTCTGGCGCACTTTTACCGCCGCAGGGAGCTTTGACAGCATTATCCTCAGGGCAGAAGGGTATATAAGGTTGAATCAGGCTGCGGGGATGTGTAGAATGCTGCGCTCGCCTGATTTATCAAGTATCCCCATTAGTGTGTTTTTTTCTCTATCCATAATTTGGAAGCGGTGTTATAATGCTGCGCCCTCATTTGTGGGGTTTTATATACGACCTGATCAAGGTCCCGAAGTAGTAGTTGACATAAGCGGAGCACTGAAATGATCCAAGAACAGACTATGCTGACCGTCGCCGACAACTCCGGTGCACGTCGCGTAATGTGTATCAAGGTTCTGGGTGGCTCGCACCGTCGCTATGCAGGCGTAGGCGATATCATCAAAATTACCATCAAGGAAGCAATTCCTCGCGGTAAGGTTAAGAAAGGTGATGTGCTGAAAGCGGTAGTGGTGCGCACCAGGAAGGGTGTTCGTCGCCCGGACGGTTCTGTCATTCGCTTCGATGGCAATGCATGCGTTATTTTAAATAATAACAGTGAGCAGCCAATCGGTACGCGTATTTTTGGGCCGGTAACTCGTGAACTTCGTACTGAAAAGTTCATGAAAATTATCTCTCTGGCACCAGAAGTACTCTAAGGAGCGAAAAATGGCAGCTAAAATCCGTCGCGATGACGAAGTTATCGTGCTGACCGGCAAAGATAAAGGTAAGCGCGGTAAAGTTAAAAATGTCCTGTCTTCTGGCAAGGTCATTGTTGAAGGTATCAACCTGGTTAAGAAACATCAGAAGCCGGTTCCGGCCCTGAACCAACCAGGTGGCATCGTTGAAAAAGAAGCTGCTATTCAGGTTTCTAACGTTGCGCTTTACAACACTGCCACCGGTAAGGCTGACCGTGTAGGCTTTAGATTCGAAGACGGCAAAAAAGTCCGTTTCTTCAAGTCTAACAGCGAAACTATCAAGTAATTTGGAGTAGTACGATGGCGAAACTGCATGATTACTACAAAGACGAAGTAGTTAAACAACTCATGACTGAGTTTAACTACATTTCTGTCATGCAAGTCCCTCGGGTCGAGAAGATCACCCTGAACATGGGTGTTGGTGAAGCGATCGCTGATAAGAAACTGCTGGATAACGCAGCAGCTGACTTAGCAGCAATCTCCGGTCAAAAGCCGTTTATCACCAAAGCACGCAAATCAGTTGCAGGCTTCAAAATCCGTCAGGGCTATCCGATCGGCTGTAAAGTGACTCTGCGTGGTGAACGCATGTGGGAGTTCTTTGAGCGTCTGATTTCTATTGCTGTTCCACGTATTCGTGACTTCCGTGGCTTGTCCGCTAAGTCTTTCGATGGTCGTGGTAACTACAGCATGGGCGTTCGTGAGCAGATCATCTTCCCAGAGATCGACTATGACAAAGTCGACCGCGTTCGTGGTTTGGATATCACCATTACCACTACTGCGAAATCTGATGATGAAGGCCGCGCACTGTTGGCTGCTTTTAACTTCCCGTTCCGCAAGTAAGGCAGGGTTACTGATGGCTAAGCAATCGATGAAAGCACGCGAAGTCGTTCGCGTGAAACTGGCTGACAAGTACCGCGCTAAACGCGAGGAACTGAAAGCTATCATTTCTAGTGTGAACTCATCCGACGAAGAACGTTGGAATGCTGTTCTCAAGCTGCAAACTCTGCCGCGTGATTCCAGCCCGTCTCGTCAGCGTAAGCGCTGCCGCCAAACTGGCCGTCCACATGGTTATGTGGGCAAATTCGGGTTGAGCCGCATCAAGTTACGTGAAGCCGCCATGCGCGGTGAAGTACCAGGCTTGAAAAAGGCTAGCTGGTAATTACCAATTGAATCACGGGAGTAAATACAGATGAGCATGCAAGATCCGATCGCGGATATGCTGACCCGTATCCGTAACGGTCAAGCCGCGAACAAAGTTGCGGTGACCATGCCTTCCTCCAAGCTGAAATTGGCTATTGCCAAGCTGCTGAAGGAAGAAGGATATATCGAAGAATTTAAAGTCGAAGGCGACACCAAGCCAGAACTGGAACTGACTCTTAAGTATTTCCAGGGCAAGGCTGTGGTAGAAAGCATTCAGCGTGTTAGTCGTCCAGGTCTGCGCATCTACAAACGCAAAGACGAACTGCCAAAAGTTATGGCAGGACTGGGTATCGCTGTTGTTTCTACCTCTAAAGGTGTTATGACCGATCGTGCAGCGCGCCAGGCTGGTCTTGGTGGCGAAATTATCTGCTACGTAGCTTAAGGAGGAATTTATGTCTCGTGTTGCTAAAGCACCTGTCGTGATTCCTGCCGGCGTAGAGGTAAAACTCGACGGTCAGGTTATTTCGATTAAAGGTAAAAACGGCGAGCTGACTCGTACTCTTAACGCTGCTGTAGAAGTGAAGCATGCTGACAACACCCTGACTTTCGCCCCGCGCGAAGGCTTCACGGATGGTTGGGCGCAGGCTGGTACTTCTCGTGCATTGTTGAACAGTATGGTTATCGGTGTTACCGAAGGCTTCTCTAAGAAGTTGCAGCTGGTTGGTGTAGGTTATCGTGCAGCCATTAAAGGCAACGCTGTGAGTCTGGCCCTGGGCTTTTCTCACCCTGTTGAACATGCGCTGCCTGCCGGAATCACTGCTGAATGTCCAACTCAGACTGAAATCGTGCTGAAAGGCGCTGATAAACAGCTGATTGGTCAGGTAGCAGCAGATCTGCGCGCCTACCGTCGTCCTGAGCCTTATAAAGGCAAGGGTGTTCGTTACGCCGACGAAGTCGTGCGTACCAAAGAGGCTAAGAAGAAGTAAGGTAACACTATGGATAAGAAATCTGCTCGTATCCGTCGTGCGACCCGCGCACGCCGCAAGCTCAAAGAGCTGGGTGCAACTCGCCTGGTGGTACATCGTACCCCGCGTCATATTTACGCACAGGTAATTGCTCCAAACGGTTCTGAAATCCTGGTTGCTGCTTCTACAGTAGAAAAAGCAATCGGTGAGCAACTGAAGTACACAGGAAACAAAGACGCCGCCGCAGCTGTTGGTAAAGCAGTCGCTGAGCGCGCAATCGAAAAAGGCATTACAAATGTTTCTTTCGACCGCTCTGGTTTCCAATATCATGGTCGTGTCCAGGCACTGGCAGATGCTGCCCGTGAAGCTGGCCTACAGTTCTAAGGTAGAGGTGTAAGATGGCACACATCGAAAAACAAGCTGGCGAACTGCAGGAAAAGCTGATCGCGGTAAATCGCGTATCTAAAACCGTTAAAGGCGGTCGTATCTTCTCCTTCACTGCTTTGACAGTGGTTGGCGACGGTAACGGTCGTATCGGTTTTGGTTACGGAAAAGCGCGTGAAGTTCCAGCAGCGATCCAGAAAGCGATGGAAAAAGCTCGTCGCAATATGATTAACGTCGCGCTGAACAACGGCACCCTGCAGCACCCTGTTAAAGGCGTGCACACTGGGTCTCGCGTGTTCATGCAGCCGGCTTCTGAAGGTACCGGTATCATCGCCGGCGGTGCAATGCGCGCCGTACTGGAAGTCGCTGGGGTTCATAACGTTCTGGCTAAAGCCTACGGTTCCACTAACCCGATTAACGTGGTTCGTGCAACGCTGGATGGCCTGGCCAACATGAATTCCCCAGAAATGGTCGCTGCCAAGCGTGGCAAATCCGTTGAAGACATTCTGGGGTAATGACCATGGCGAAGACTATTAAGATTACTCAAACCCGCAGTTCGATCGGCCGTTTGCCAAAACACAAGGCAACGCTGCTTGGCCTGGGTCTGCGTCGTATTAACCACACCGTAGAGCGTGAAGACACGCCAGCTGTACGCGGTATGGTTAACGCGATTTCCTACATGGTTAAAGTGGAGGAGTAACAGATGCGTTTAAATACTCTGTCTCCGGCCGAAGGGTCTAAGCACGCTCCTAAACGTTTAGGTCGTGGTATTGGTTCTGGCCTCGGTAAGACCGGTGGTCGTGGTCACAAAGGTCAGAACTCTCGTTCTGGCGGTGGCGTACGTCGCGGGTTCGAAGGTGGTCAGATGCCTCTGTACCGTCGTCTGCCGAAATTCGGTTTCACCTCTCGCAAAGCAGCAGTAACCGCAGAAGTGCGTCTGTCTGACCTGGCGAAAGTTGAAGGCGGTATCGTCGACCTGAACACGCTGAAAGCAGCTAACATTATCGGTATTCAGATTGAATTCGCTAAAGTTATCCTGTCTGGCGAAGTCTCTGCACCGGTAACGGTTCGCGGTCTGCGTGTCACTAAAGGCGCTCGTGCTGCAATCGAAGCTGCTGGCGGTAAAATTGAGGAATAAGTAGCAGATGGCTAAGCAACCAGGATTAGATTTTCAAAGTGCCAAAGGCGGTTTTGGCGAACTAAAACGCAGACTTCTGTTTGTGATTGGTGCGCTAATTGTTTTCCGTATTGGTTCTTTTATTCCGATCCCTGGTATTGATGCCACTGTACTTGCCAAACTGCTTGAGCAACAGCGTGGCACCATCATTGAAATGTTTAACATGTTCTCTGGTGGTGCTCTCAGCCGTGCTTCTATTTTTGCTCTGGGTATTATGCCGTATATTTCGGCCTCTATTATTATCCAGCTGTTAACGGTGGTTCATCCGGCGTTGGCAGAGATCAAGAAAGAAGGGGAGGCTGGCCGTCGTAAGATTAGCCAGTACACCCGTTACGGTACGTTAGTATTGGGTATATTTCAGTCTATCGGTATTGCTACCGGTCTGCCGAATATGCCTGGAATGCAGGGCCTGGTGTTAAACCCAGGCTTTGCTTTCTACTTTACTGCTGTTGTCAGCCTGGTCACAGGAACAATGTTCCTGATGTGGCTGGGTGAACAGATTACTGAACGAGGTATCGGTAACGGCATCTCAATCATTATCTTCGCTGGTATTGTTGCGGGTTTGCCGCCGGCCGTTGGCCATACTATCGAGCAAGCAAGGCAAGGCGACCTGCACTTCCTCCTGTTGCTGTTGGTTGCAGTTCTCGTATTTGCAGTGACCTTCTTCGTTGTTTACGTTGAGCGTGGTCAACGCCGCATTGTGGTGAACTATGCGAAACGTCAGCAAGGCCGTCGTGTCTATGCTGCACAGAGCACACATTTACCGTTGAAAGTGAACATGGCTGGCGTTATACCAGCAATCTTTGCTTCCAGCATTATTCTGTTCCCGGCAACCATTGCTTCCTGGTTCGGGGGCGGTACCGGTTGGAACTGGCTGACGACTATTTCGATGTATTTGCAGCCCGGACAACCGCTTTATGTGTTACTCTATGCGACTGCAATCATCTTCTTCTGTTTCTTCTACACTGCGCTGGTATTTAACCCGCGTGAAACAGCAGATAACCTGAAGAAGTCCGGTGCATTTGTACCAGGAATTCGTCCGGGAGAACAGACGGCTAGATACATCGATAAAGTAATGACTCGCCTGACTCTGGTTGGTGCGCTCTACATTACTTTCATCTGCCTGATCCCGGAGTTCATGCGTGATGCGATGAAAGTCCCATTCTATTTCGGTGGTACATCACTGCTGATTGTGGTGGTTGTCATCATGGACTTTATGGCTCAAGTGCAAACTCTGATGATGTCCAGTCAGTACGAGTCTGCATTGAAGAAAGCAAACCTGAAAGGCTACGGCCGATAATCAGGCGCTTAAGAAGTTACGGAGAGTAAAAATGAAAGTTCGTGCTTCCGTCAAGAAATTATGTCGTAACTGCAAAATCGTCCGTCGTGATGGTGTCGTACGTGTGATTTGCAGCGCCGAGCCTAAGCATAAACAGCGTCAGGGCTAATATTTTTCTTGCAAAGTCGGGTTGAGCTGGCTAGATTAGCCAGCCAATCTTTTGTATGTCTGTGCGTTTCCATTTGAGTATCCTGAAAACGGGCTTTTCGGCATGGGACGCATAAGTAATTTAATAGGAGTGCATAGTGGCCCGTATAGCAGGCATTAACATTCCTGATCATAAACATACTGTCATTGCATTAACTGCAATCTTCGGTATCGGCAAAACCCGTTCACAGGCTATCTGTGCAAATACGGGAATCGCTGAAAATGTTAAGATCAGTGAGCTGTCTGAAGAACAAATCGACATTCTGCGTGATGCAGTTGCAAAATTTGTTGTTGAAGGCGATCTGCGTCGTGAAGTCACCCTGAGCATCAAGCGTCTTATGGACCTTGGCTGCTATCGTGGTTTACGTCATCGTCGTGGTCTTCCAGTGCGCGGTCAGCGTACCAAGACCAACGCACGTACCCGCAAGGGTCCGCGTAAACCGATCAAGAAATAATCGGGGTGATTGAATAATGGCAAAGGCACCAGTTCGTGCACGTAAGCGTGTAAGAAAGCAAGTCTCTGATGGCGTGGCTCATGTCCATGCGTCTTTTAACAACACCATCGTGACTATTACCGATCGTCAGGGTAATGCGTTGGGTTGGGCAACAGCCGGTGGTTCCGGTTTCCGTGGTTCTCGTAAGTCCACTCCGTTTGCAGCTCAGGTTGCTGCCGAGCGCTGTGCCGACGCCGTGAAAGAGTACGGTATTAAGAACCTGGAAGTTATGGTTAAGGGTCCTGGTCCAGGCCGCGAATCAACGATTCGTGCTCTGAACGCTGCTGGTTTCCGCATCACGAATATTACTGATGTGACTCCGATCCCTCACAACGGTTGTCGTCCGCCGAAAAAACGTCGCGTATAACGCCCGTTTTTTAGGAATGTTGGAGAAAGAAAATGGCAAGATATTTGGGTCCTAAGCTCAAGCTGAGCCGTCGCGAAGGTACCGACCTCTTTTTGAAGTCAGGCGTTCGCGCGATTGATACCAAGTGTAAGATTGAACAAGCTCCTGGTCAGCACGGTGCGCGTAAACCGCGTCTGTCTGATTATGGCGTACAGTTACGTGAAAAGCAGAAAGTTCGTCGTATGTACGGCGTGCTGGAGCGTCAGTTCCGTAACTATTATAAAGAAGCAGCACGTCTGAAAGGCAACACGGGTGAAAACCTGTTAGCTCTGCTGGAAGGTCGTCTGGATAACGTTGTTTACCGTATGGGCTTTGGCGCCACTCGTGCAGAAGCACGTCAGCTGGTTAGCCACAAATCTATCATGGTAAATGGTCGCGTTGTCAGCATCGCTTCTTATCAGGTAACTCCGAATGACGTTGTTAGCATCCGTGAGAAAGCCAAAAAGCAGTCTCGCGTGAAAGCCGCTCTGGAGCTGGCTGAACAGCGTGAAAAGCCAACCTGGCTGGAAGTTGATGCGACTAAGATGGAAGGTGTGTTCAAACGTATTCCTGAACGTACCGATCTGTCTGCGGACATTAACGAACACCTGATCGTCGAGCTTTACTCCAAGTAAAGCTTAGTACCAAAGAGAGGACACAATGCAGGGTTCTGTGACAGAGTTTCTAAAACCGCGCCTGGTAGATATCGAGCAAGTGAGTTCGACGCACGCCAAGGTGACCCTTGAGCCTTTAGAGCGTGGCTTTGGCCATACTCTTGGTAACGCACTGCGCCGTATTCTGCTTTCATCAATGCCGGGTTGCGCGGTGACCGAGGTTGAAATTGATGGTGTACTACATGAGTACAGCACCAAAGAGGGCGTACAGGAAGATATCCTGGAAATCCTGCTCAACCTGAAAGGGCTGGCGGTAAGAGTTCAGGGGAAAGATGAAGTTATCCTTACCTTGAGTAAATCTGGCATTGGCCCTGTGACTGCAGCCGATATCACCCATGATGGTGATGTCGAAATCGTCAAGCCGCAGCACGTGATCTGCCACCTGACTGATGAGAACGCCGCTATCAGCATGCGTATCAAAATTCAGCGTGGTCGTGGTTATGTGCCGGCTTCTGCCCGAATTCATTCGGAAGAAGATGAGCGCCCGATCGGTCGTCTGTTGGTCGACGCCTGCTATAGCCCTGTAGAGCGTATTGCCTACAATGTTGAAGCAGCGCGTGTAGAACAGCGTACCGACCTGGACAAGCTGGTCATCGAAATGGAAACCAACGGCACTATAGATCCTGAAGAAGCGATCCGCCGTGCGGCTACCATCCTGGCAGAACAACTTGAAGCTTTCGTTGACTTACGTGATGTACGTCAGCCGGAAGTGAAAGAAGAGAAACCAGAATTCGATCCGATCTTGCTGCGCCCTGTTGACGATCTGGAATTGACTGTCCGCTCTGCTAACTGCCTTAAGGCAGAAGCTATCCACTACATCGGTGATCTGGTACAGCGTACCGAGGTTGAGCTGCTTAAAACGCCTAACCTCGGCAAAAAATCTCTTACCGAGATTAAAGATGTGCTGGCTTCTCGTGGTCTGTCACTGGGCATGCGCCTGGAAAACTGGCCACCCGCTAGCATCGCTGATGAATAAACCGATCACAGGTTAAGGTTTCACTGAGAAGGATAAGGTCATGCGCCATCGTAAGAGTGGTCGTCAACTGAACCGCAACAGCAGCCATCGCCAGGCTATGTTCCGCAACATGGCTGGCTCTTTGGTTCGTCACGAGATTATCAAGACGACCCTGCCAAAAGCGAAAGAGCTGCGTCGTGTAGTTGAGCCGCTGATTACTCTTGCCAAGACCGACAGCGTAGCTAATCGTCGTCTGGCATTCGCCCGCACTCGTGATAACGAGATCGTGGCAAAACTGTTTAACGAGCTGGGCCCGCGTTTCGCGAGCCGTGCAGGTGGTTACACTCGCATTTTGAAGTGTGGCTTCCGCGCTGGTGACAACGCTCCGATGGCTTACATCGAGCTGGTTGATCGTCCAGAAGCTCAAGCAGAAGCTGTAGCAGAGTAAGTAATCTGTTGCACTAAGGAAAAAACCGGGCTTGCCCGGTTTTTTTATGTCTGAAATTCCTCTCTCCTTTTTCCCGCGCTATTCTGTTTACTCTCAGTCATGGCAGTGAGGTCATTATGTGGCTAATCGATCGCTTAGTAGAGCAACACATTGCTGAAGCACAAAAAAACGGCGACCTGGATAATCTCTCCGGTAGCGGTAAAAAATTGCAGCTTGACGATGACAGCCATGTGCCGCAGGTGCTTCGCGCAGCGTACCGTTTGATGAAAAACTCAGGCTACCTTCCTCCGGAACTTGAAATGCGTCGGGAGGCTGTTGAACTCGATCAACTCCTGGCGGGCATCGATCCGCAGGATCATCGTTACGAGCAGCACGTTAAGCGTCTTTTACTGCTTGAAGTTAAGCTTCAGCAGGCTGGTATGAGTACTACATTCTTGCGTGGTGACTACGCAAACCAGGTTAATCACCGCTTCAGTGGAGATGAATAATGTTCAAAATCGGACAGCTGGCTAAGCTGGCAGAGGTTACCCCTGACACCATTCGTTATTACGAAAAGCAGCAAATGATGGATCATGAAATTCGTACGGAAGGTGGCTTTCGGCTTTACAGCGATAACGATCTTCAGCGGCTGAAATTTATTCGCTATGGCAGACAGCTTGGTTTTAGTCTGGAAGCCATCAGAGAACTCCTTTCCATCCGTGTAGATCCTGAACATCACACTTGCCAGCAGTCTAAAACGATTGTTCAGTCCCGACTGAGTGAAGTGGAGGGAAGGATCGCAGAATTGCAGAATATGCAGCGGTCGCTGAAAAGATTGAACGATGCCTGTTGCGGAACCGCACACAGCAGCGTCTGCTGCTCTATTCTCGAAGCTCTGGAGAAGGGGGAAGTGGCTTCAGCCGGTTGATTTTTGCAGCAACGGGATCTCTATTTTGCCAACATTCACTAAAGGAAAAAATCATGGCTGGTTATCAACATAAAAAGGGCGTTATCCGTGATAACGCGATTGAAGCATTACTGCACGATCCGCTCTTTAAAGTGCGTATAGAAACAAATCATAAGGGTAAAGGCAGCTTCCGGCGTAAAGCGAAACATGCTAAGAAGGGTAACTGGGAGGCCAGTGGTAAAGAGAGCTTTACCACTGGCCTTCTGTCATTTCACAGGGCGCGGGTCAGGCACGAGCGCGCGATTTAATGCTTTCAACCATCACGGCAATAATAATAATTACCCCCTTCACCACCTGTTGGTTATAACCGGAAATATTCATCAGGTTCATCAGGTTAGAGATCATACTCAGGATAAACACCCCGATAAGCGTATTGACCACATTACCGCGTCCGCCGGCAAGACTTGCTCCTCCTACCACCACCGCAGCGATAACATCCAGCTCAAAACCTATGGAGAGAACCGGTGAGCCAACGCCGGTGCGCGTGGCCGAAATAATGCCTGCAATCCCGCAGCCAAACGCGCTGATAGCATAAACGGCTAGTTTATAAATATTGACGCGTATACCGGCAAAGCGTGTCGCCATCTCATTTGAACCGATGGAAATAACCAGACGGCCAAAAACTGAGTTTTTATAGACTAACTGACAAAGAATTGCGAAGCCCAGCAGTATATATACCGGAAGAGGTATACCGAACAGGTATCCGGTGCCGAAATTAACAAAAGCATCATTATCGATAAAGACCGGCTGACCATTAGAAATTATCAGGGCCAGACCACGGGCGATCGTCATCATCGCCAATGTGGCAATAAAAGGGGCGATATTAAACCAGGTCACCAGCATTCCTGAGAAGGTGCCCATTAAGGTTACCATTCCTACGCCTGCTACTATTGCTGGCCACAAACCTATGTCGGGTATCATCAGGCCAACCACCACGGAGACAAACGCCATGATTGAGCCGATAGACAGGTCAATGCCACCCGTCAGAATGACAAACAGTAAACCCAGTGCAGCCAGCCCCAGAGGAACACTCTGGCGCAAAACGTTGGTAATATTATCTGCGCTGTAAAAACGGTCGGAGAGAAAAGCAGCCACAATAAGCATACAGATAAAGACCAGCACAGTAGAGTTATCTAATAAAAAACGACCAAGGCGTTTTTTAGCGTCGAACCCGACATTCTCTTTTTCTTTGGTGATTGATTGCATCATCTGATAATTCCTCAGGCTACGCTGCTTTTAGGGATCGCATAGCGCATAATATTTTGTTCTGATATCTCATCGCCCGTCAGTTCTTTAGTCACCTGGCCCTCACTCATTACATAGACGCGATGACTCAAATTAATAACCTCGACCAGTTCCGATGAGATAACAAGGATGGAATAACCACGTTCTGCCAGTTGATGAATAATGTTATAAATTTCAACTTTTGCACCCACATCTACACCACGAGTAGGTTCATCAAGAATAAGAATATTGCAGTCAGTGTTTAACCATTTAGCAATGACCACCTTTTGTTGATTGCCACCGCTAAGACTGGCGATAGTGTCGTCCACCGATCCTAATTTGATATTGAGTTTTTTACGCAGGGACTGACTGACCTCCTGTTCCCGCACACGATGAATAAATCCCCACATCCGGCTGATCATACTGAGGTTGGTCAGCGTCATGTTTTCCCGAATTGGACGAACCAGAATGGCGCCCTGTTCTTTACGGCTTTCTGGAACCAGCCCAATCCCATGGCTCATAGCCTGCGCGGGCGATCCTGTCTCGATTACTTTGCCTTCTTTTAATATCGTACCTGTGGACATCTTATCGATGCCAAACAGACAGCGTGCAATCTCTGTTCGTCCTGAACCAATCAGGCCAGCCAGGCCCACTACCTCACCTTTACGTAGGGTCAGATTGACGTTTTTTAACAACGATCGTGTGGAAAGATCTTTCACCTCTAATATTACTTTCTCTCCGGGCCATCCTTTTTCCGGATAAAGGCTTTCCAGCTTTCTTCCCACCATATTGGTGATAATATCTTCTTCGCTACAGGTAGCAGGATCTAACGTCACTACGGTTTCACCATCTTTAATCACCGTAATTTCATCTGCGATAGCCATTAACTCTTCCAGACGATGAGAGATATAGATAATGGTCACACCGCGTGATTTAAGCTTACGTAGCTGCTCAAAAAGGATCGCCACCTCTTTGCCTGAAAGCACCGCTGAAGGCTCATCAAGGATTAAAATATTCACATCTTTCGCCAATGACTTCGCAATCTCTACCATTTGTTGATAAGCAACGCTTAAATCACCGGTTCGCCTGCGTGGATCGATAGCAAAGCCCAACTCACTAAGAATGTGCGCAGCGCGCTGATTGAGTTTTTTCCAGCGAACAATCCCTTTCCCACCGCCCAGATCGTCCAGAAAGATATTTTCTGCAACCGACAAATCGGGTGAGAGCGCCAGCTCCTGATAAATAATCCCAATCCGGCTCTCTTTACTGTGTGCGGGTGTTGTGAAGTTTTTCTCTTCACCATGAATAAATATTTTCCCGCTGTCCTTGATATAAATGCCGGACAATATTTTCATCAGGGTTGATTTACCTGCGCCATTTTCTCCGATGATGGCGTGTATAGTGCCGGTACGCACCTGCAAATTAATGGCTTTAAGAGCATGGACTCCGCCAAAGCTCTTTTTTACCTGTTGAACATCAATTGCATACTGGTTCACGTTTTGCCCTCATACCTGTCCCCCTCAGAAGAGGGGGAACAGGACGTCAGAAAATCGCATCGGCTTTGTAATACTTAGCCACGTTATCTTTGGTAATGACAATCGTCGGGATATAGCTATAAGGAGGAAACTCTTTTTTGCCGCCCTGATATTGCTCAATGATATTTAACGTATCGCGGGTAAGCAGATCCGGATTGTTCGATGCGGTAGCCTGTAATTCGCCTTTCTCTACGGCTTCCAGCCCTTTTTTATACCCATCGTGAGCATAGACTTTCACCTGATCCAGTTTATTGGCCGCTTTCAATGCGCGGATGGCACCCAGAGCCATATCATCCATCTCGCTGTAGACGCAGTTAATTTTATTGCCCTGGGCAACGATGATATCTTCCATGGCTTTCAGCCCCCCTTGCTGGTCCCAGTTACCCCAACCCTGGCTCAGAACGGTTAGCTGCTTATGGCCATATTTTTTCTCCTGCGCTTCCGTCACGCCTTTCAGGAAGTTATCGCTACGGGCCTGACCCACCAGGTTACCGGCATTCCCACTGATCAGGACGCAGTTCATCGGCTTATCACCAAACTGGCTCACTGCAAAGGCCCCTAACTGCCTGTTGTTTTCGGCATTATTAGCCTGTACGCGGGTAATGACTTTGGCATTTAAAGAAATATCACTGTCAATGATCACCACCGGTACTTTGGCCCTTTCTGCCATTTTCACAATGCGCTGACCCGCTTCGGGATCTTGTGGATTAAGCACCAGATAGTTAATCCCCTGAGAAAGCATATCCTCAACATCTGCTATCTGTTTATTCAGGTCACCACGCGCATCAGTAGTCACCAGATCGTAACCTTTCTCTTTCGCATGGATTTTCATGTATTCAGTTAATCCATTGAAGAAGGCGCCGTTAAGGGTGCGGTTGGCAAAACCGATTTTAAGTTGCTCGGCCGCGCTTGCGGATAATGAGGTGGCCGCGCCAGCCAACAGCATGCACACTAAAAGCTTTTTCATTTTTAATCCTCTTGGGTTGTCGGGTCAGGGCAGAATGTCATCTTCTTATTGATGCTTTGGAGCCAGCACTTCTTTTTCAACGTTTTCAATAGCTTCACGCATCAGCTCAATGAAATCCGCTTTCCCGGCAAGGGTGGAGAAAAGTGCCCGATCGCTGGCAAAAGTTTTGACGGGATCTTCACTCTGATACCAACCGTTAATGCGATCGGCGTCGAGAATGCCATCCTCATAGCGGTAGGGGAGCGAACCCTGGTGCCAGCGGCGCATAAACAGGAAAAAGAGCGCAGGGAGTTTTGCGCACGCGCGGGGTACAGCACCCTGTTCATAGCGGGTGATTAACGTGGGAGTAATAAAACCAGGGATTTTGGAAAGGCCATCAGCGGCGACACGCTGGTTAGTGTCTTTAATATAGGGATTACTGAACCGCTCCAGAACCACATCCCGGTAGCTTTCCAGCTCAAGCGGGGAAGGGATCAGACAGGGAATAACATCTTCAGTGACATAATCCCAGGCCAGTTGATATAGCGTTTCTACGTTGGTGCTTTCATCAATAAAAGTCAGCCCCTGCAAGGTTCCTGCCCAGGCAATGGCGCTGTGGCTGGCATTAAGAATGCGCGTTTTAGCTTCTTCATAGTCATCTACGTTGCTTACCAACGCGACGTCTACTTTTTCCAGGGCAGGGCGATCGGTCGCGAATTTATCTTCTATCACCCACTGGATAAAAGACTCTGCCATAACAGGCGCTGCATCATTAATGCCCAGCGCTGATTTTACCCTGGCGGCAATTTCCGGCGACGGGCGTGGAGTAATACGGTCGACCATGGTATTGGGGGTTGTCACCGCTTCTGCCAGCCATTTCAGTAAAACATCTTGCTGACGCAGGGTGAGAAACTGCACCAGGCCATCATGAAAATGCTGGCCGTTATGCCGCACGTTGTCACAGCACAGCAGGGTAACCGGGCCAGCTTGCTGCTCCATTCTGCTATGCAGGATATGCGCTATAGCACCGTAGATGGTACGAGCTTCCCCATTGAGATCCTGCTGAATATCGTCGTTACTTTTATCCAGCACTCTGTGCGAATCAAGATAGTAACCCCCCTCGGTTACGGTAAAGGAGATGACTTTGGTTTCGGGCGCAGCACCTTCAGCCACCAGGGCTGTCAGTTTGTTGTCCCAGGGAACAATTTTTTTGATAACGGTTATTTTTTCATACTCCCGTTCTCCTGCGGGGGAAACGGTTTCGAGTACATACTCCCCTTTTTGCCGGGCCAGGGTAGCCAGCAGCGTTTCCGCATCATCCCTGATGTTGCCCAGGGCAATATTCCACTCAACCTCACTGCCGCTCTGCTGCTGTTGCAGACGATGCAGGTAGCAAGCCTGATGAGCACGATGAAAGGAACCGGCCCCGATATGTAGCCATTGAAAAGTCTGAGGCACCGCCATAACTCTCTCCCTAAATGGTCTTTTGCCCATCAAAAGGGCTTTTGCAAGTCCATGCAGCCTAAATGAATAATTGCCCCTTAAAAGAGCATTAGCTCACAAATGTGATTAATTTGTGTGTTAAACGTTAAAAAAGTTTCTTGATTTGCGGTAGCGTGAGGTGATTCGCCCCTGAACCGGTGAATAAACCGATGAGGGCAGGCTGGAGCAGAAGATGAAGAACAGGGATAAAACCCATTATGCGGCCCGGGCTGCGTGGATGTATTACATCACTGGCAACACGCAGCATCAGATAGCGGATGCTCTTGGCATCTCACGACAGGTTGTACAGCGTCTGATTGCCGCTGCTCTGGCAGAGAATCTGATCTCTTTCGATATTGTGCACCAGGTGTCAGAATGCCAGAGATTAGCCTCTGCGCTGGCTTTGAAGCACCATTTATACTTTTGTCAGGTGGTGCCTTCGAAAGGGCTGGCATCTGCATCGTGCCAGAGGATGATTACCTCTGCTGCGGCAATCGTTATGGCCAGGCTGCTTTCTGCCAGGCAGGGAATGACGGTTGCGCTGGGTTCAGGCCGGACGCTGCGCATGGCGATTGAAAAAATGCCTGAGCTTGCCGGTTCACAGCACCATTGTGTTTCCCTGCTTGGGGTGATGACGGCAGAGGGAACAACTACAAGATATGATGTGCCGCTGTGTATGGCGGAAAAAACAGCCGGGAAATATTTTATTGTGCCAGCCCCAATGTATGCTGATGACGCACACGATCGTGCGCTGTGGTGCCATAACAGGATTTATAAACTGGTCTCTGAAAAAGCCCGCATGGCGGATGTGACCTTTCTGGGGATTGGCGATATTGCAGCAAACTGCCCACTCCTGCATCAGGGGTTTATTCTGCCGCAAGAGCTGGAGAGGTTGCTGAAAAAAGGCGCGGTGGCAGAGGTAGTAGGCCATATCATTGATGCAGAGGGTGTGCAGATAGAAAGTGAGTTACAGCAGCGTTTAACCAGTATCGCCCTGCCATCAGGGCCGACCAGGCCAACGCTGGCCTTTGCGGGAGGGCCTGCTAAACATCAGGCGATTGAAGCCGTACTAAAGGGAAGATGGATAAATGGATTAATTACTGATGAAGAGACGGCACGCTATTTACTGAGAGAGGAGCGGTTAACAAAGACAACGTTGTAGCATAAAAAAAACCTCCCGCCCGAGGGCAGAAGGTCTGTAAACCTCTACTGATTTCAGCTCTCTCCGGGCAATTAATTCCCGGTTTTTTGCTCTTTCAACAAGTCGCGGATTTCCGTAAGCAGAGTCTCTTCTACACTTGGCTTCGGCGCTGGTTTTTCCACTTCTTTCTTTTTGTGCAGTTTGTTCATCAGCTTCACCGCCATAAAGATGGCGAACGCTACGATGATGAAATCAAAAACCGTCTGGATAAAAATACCATACTGCATGACAACGGCCGGGGTATCGCCAACGGCTGGCTTTAATACCCAGGCGAATGACTTGAAATCAACCCCACCAATCAGTAACCCCAGCGGTGGCATAATAATATTCGCCACCAGAGCAGAAACGATTTTACCGAATGCAGCACCAATAATGACACCGACCGCCAGGTCGACAACGTTGCCGCGCATCGCAAAATCGCGAAACTCTTTGAATAAACTCATTGTTATCTCCTTTCCTGTGCCAATCCTTAAGTCTAACAAACGCTCGGGCTTTTTCCATTATCATCACTGTAATAATGAATAATCAGTAAAAGCAGCCAGCTCTCCTGCTGGCATACTGGATCAGAGGAAGAAGGGGCTTGGCTGGAAAAGGCGCTCAACGTCCGGAACAAATTTTTTATCGGTCAGGAACATCACCACATGATCGCCTTGCTCAATGCGCAGATTGTCATTGGCTATCATCACGTCATCACCGCGCACAACGGCACCAATAAGCGTTCCGGGCGGCAGCTTGATGTCATCGATTAACCGGCCCACCACGCGTGAGGTAGTCTCATCACCGTGCGCAATGGCCTCAATAGCTTCAGCCACGCCGCGGCGAAGCGAAGAAACGCTCACGATATCCGCTTTACGAACATGTCCCAGCAGAGCAGAAATTGTCGCCTGTTGTGGCGAGATGGCAATATCAATAACGCTACCCTGAACGAGATCGACATAAGCCTTGCGCTGAATAAGCACCATGACTTTTTTAGCCCCCATGCGTTTGGCCAGCATGGCCGACATGATATTGGCCTCATCATCATTGGTGATGGCGATAAACAGATCGATTTGATCGATATGCTCTTCTTCCAGTAATTCCTGATCCGAAGCGTCACCATAAAACACGATGGTATTTTGCAGTAATTCTGCCAGTTCGGCGGCACGTTGCTGATCGCGCTCAATCAACTTAACGCTGTAGTGTTTTTCCAGCCGCTGCGCAAGGCCAGACCCGATGTTGCCACCGCCGACAATCATAATGCGTTTATAGGGCCTTTCGAGACGTTGATATTCGCTCATTACCGCGCGGATATGCTGGCTGGCCGCAATAAAGAAGACCTCATCCCCCGCCTCCACGATGGTGGAACCCTGAGGCCGGATAGGGCGATCCTGACGGAAAATGGCGGCCACGCGGGTATCAATATGCGGCATGTGTTCCCGCATTACGGCGAGAGCATTACCCACTAACGGGCCGCCATAATAGGCTTTAACTACCGCCAGACTGACTTTTCCTTCAGCAAAGGGCACCACTTGCAGCGCGCCCGGATACTCAATCAGACGGTAAATATTATCAATAACCAGCTGTTCCGGAGAGATCAGGTGATCGATGGGGATCGCTTCAGGAACAAACAGTTTCTCTGCGTCGCGGATGTAGTCTGGCGCACGAATACGGGCTATACGGTTAGGTGTATTAAAAAGGGAATAGGCAACCTGACAGGCCACCATATTGGTTTCGTCCGAATTGGTCACCGCAACCAGCATATCAGCATCTTCGGCACCCGCTTCCCGCAGTACCCTGGGGTGCGAACCGTGCCCCTGGACTACACGAAGGTCGAATTTATCCTGAAGCTGACGCAATCGGATCGAATCAGTATCTACCACGGTGATATCGTTGTTTTCACCAACCAGGTTTTCGGCAAGCGTGCCACCGACCTGACCGGCGCCAAGAATGATTATTTTCATTGTGCTTCAGTCTGCTTCATGGGAAGTCAGGGTGGCCGGAAAGTTTCTTCCGGCCGCGGCAATTATCGCTTTAAAATTTTAGCGTAGAAGAAACCGTCACCGCCTTCGATAGCCGGGAACACCTGTAGCCCTGGCTGCTCAGGCTCACCTGTTTCAGCCAGAATGGCATCTTCATGACGCTGAAGAAAGCCCGCAACCTGCAAATGGTTTTCTTCTGGCAAAATGGAGCACGTTGCATAAAGCAGCGTACCGCCTGATTTCAAATGAGGCCAGATCGCTTCCAGGATTTTTTGCTGGAGGGCGGCCAGCTCGGCTATGTCACGATCGCGCCGCAACCATTTGATATCCGGATGACGGCGAATGACGCCAGTGGCTGAACAGGGCGCATCCAGCAGAATACGGTCAAACTGACGGTCGCCACACCAGCTCTCCGGGAAGCAGCCATCTCCCACTTTCACTTCAGCGGTCATATTCAGTCGCTGGAGATTCTCAACGATCCGTGTCAGGCGCTGCGCATCAATATCCACCGCCAGCACTTTTGCCTGGGGAGCAGCTTCCAGGATATGCGTGGTTTTCCCGCCGGGGGCAGCGCAGAGATCGAGTATCTCTTCTCCGTTCTGAGGATCTAATAAAGCGACGCACCCCTGAGCTGAAGCATCCTGCACAGTAACCCAGCCCTGATCAAAACCGGGAAGTTGTGACACCGGGCAGGGGACTTCAAGCCTTAAGGCATCAGCATGAACCGGGTCGGGTTCTGCCATTTTTCCGGAATCCTGCAACAGGCTAAGCCATGCATCACGCGTGTGATGCTGACGGTTAACACGAAGCCACATTGGAGGTCTTTGATTATTCGCGGCAACAATGGCTTCCCACTGTTCCGGCCAGGCACGCCTGATCCTTTCCAGCAGCCATTTAGGATGCAGGTACTGTTGATCGCCCATATTCATCTGCTGCGTTAACTCTTCCTGCTTACGCTGGAACTGGCGCAGCACGCCGTTTATCAGCCCTTTAAATTGCTGCCGCTTCAGGGAAATTGCCCCTTCCACCGTTTCGGCCAGAGCCGCATGTGCGGGAATACGGGTATAAATCAGCTGATAAAGTCCCACCATAACTAAAAAGTGAATGGTGCGCTGCTTGCCGGTCATCGGGCGTTCCATCAGTTGACCGATGATCCACTCCAGTTGCGGAAGGGTACGTAATACCCCATAGCAAAGCTCCTGCAACAGCGCTGCATCTTTATCTGCAAGGGTTTTTTGCGCAATGGGCAGCACAGTACTCAGGGAATGACCCTGCTCGACCACTTTCTCAATAGTCTGGGCAGCAACGCTGCGCAAGTTGGTATTTTTTTTCATAGGGATCGCAAATCAAAATCTGCCCGGCAGCGTGCCGGGCGAAGCATCAGGCAAGGATATTGCCTGGCGTGAACCATTCCCGACGGGAATTCAGCAGGTCCTGAGCTTTCATCGGTTTTTTACCGGCAGGCTGCAACTCTTCCATATTCAAAACGCCATCACCGGTCGCAATCTGAATACCCTTTTTATCAGCCTGAACGATTTCGCCCGGCTGTTTATTAACATGGGGGAGAACAGTAGCTTTCCAGACTTTTACAGAGTTATCGTCAACGGTGAAATAGCTCACGGGCCACGGATTAAATGCCCGGATGCATCGCTCTAACTGCGCAGCGGAAAGCTGCCAGTCAAGGCGGGCTTCTTCTTTGCTCAACTTCTCTGCATAGCTGACCTGGGTTTCATCCTGAACCTCTGGCTGAGCGCGGCCTTCAGCCAGCGCAGACAGGGTGGCAAGCATCCCCTGTGGCCCCAGCACAGCCAGCTTGTTATAAAGCGTTGCGCTGGTATCGTCTGGCTCGATAGCGCAGGCGAGCTTATAAAGCATATCACCGGTATCAAGCCCGACATCCATTTGCATAATGGTCACGCCGGTTTCGTCATCACCAGCCCATAATGCACGCTGAATGGGGGCGGCCCCGCGCCACCTGGGCAGCAGAGAACCGTGCACGTTAATACATCCCAGCCGGGGCATCGCTAACACAGGGGCTGGAAGGATAAGGCCGTAAGCGACCACCACCATCACATCGGCGTTCAGGGCGGCAACCAGCTGCTGGTTTTCTTCAGGGCGCAAAGATTTGGGCTGAAATACCGGCAGGTTGTGCTGTTCGGCCAGCACTTTTACCGGGCTGGCCGTAACTTTATTCCCGCGGCCCGCAGGACGGTCCGGCTGAGTAAAGACGCCAACCACGTTATGGCCAGAAGACAAAAGCGCGTCAAGATGACGCGCTGCAAAGTCTGGAGTACCGGCAAAGATTATATTCAAGGCTTCGGACACGCTCTTCCCTTATTCAGGCTCGTGTTAATCACGGGCGTTCTGACGATAAAGCTTTTCCAGTTTCTGGCGAATACGCTGACGCTTCATTGGCGACAGGTAATCAATAAACAGTTTACCGACCAGATGATCCATTTCATGTTGAATACAGATAGCGAGCAGACCATCGGCCTCCAGCTCGAAACTGTTACCGTCCCGATCGAGGGCGCGAATTTTCACTTTTTCGGCACGGGGAACCAGGGCGCGCTGTTCAGGGATAGAAAGGCAGCCTTCTTCAATGCCCGCCTCACCACTTTTTTCCAGCATTTCCGGATTAATCAACACCAGGCGCTCTTCGCGATTTTCAGATACATCAATCACGATAATGCGCTGGTGAATATCCACCTGCGTGGCCGCCAGTCCGATGCCTTCTTCGGCATACATCGTTTCGAACATATCATCAACGATGCGCTGAATGGTTGCATCTACTTCTTTAACGGGTTTCGCAACGATGCGCAGGCGCTCGTCAGGAAAATGTAATACCTGCAAAACTGACATAACTTTCCAGATCTGTGTTCAAGGGATTAGATATTTATCCCTCTTATTGTAGACATTTCGGGCGATGATTGACAGCATTCCCGCTATGTTAGCCGGGCAGATTCAGCAGGGACGGTGAAATGGGGCCAACGGAGATTTGGTTACGCCTTTCTGGCGTTTCGGGAATAAGTTTGACGCAGCGTATCCAAGTGGCAGCCTCGCTAATTCGCCTGGGTATGGCAGGTAAGCATGAGCTGGCTGAGGCAGGATTCAGTGAGGAACAAAGCGCGGCGTTTCTTAACTACAATCCCGTTACGCTTGAGAAAACGCTGCGATGGCTGGATCACCCCGACCATCATCTTCTGACCTGCGACAGCGCGGACTATCCGAAACGACTGCGGGAGATCTCTTCCTTTCCCCCCATGCTGTTTATTGCCGGCAACCCTGAAATTTTAAAAACGCCGCAAATTGCCGTTGTAGGCAGCCGTAAATGCTCCGTTTATGGCAGAAACTGGGGAACCTACTTTTCACAGGTTTTAGCCCTGAGCGGCCTTACCATCTCCAGTGGCCTGGCACTAGGCATTGATGGCATTGCCCATCGTGCGGCACTGGAAGCTGGTGGAAAAACGTTGGCAGTATTAGGCAGCGGCTTATGTCACCTTTATCCGCACCAGCATAAAGGGCTGGCGAAAGAGATTGTCGAGGCGGGGGGAGCGCTCATTTCTGAATATCCTCTTTCCATGACGCCGCAGCCGCAAAATTTCCCGCGCCGCAACAGAATTATTAGCGGCCTGAGCCTGGGCGTATTGGTGATAGAAGCGGCAATGAACAGCGGTTCTCTGGTGACAGCAAAGCTGGCTCTGGAGCAAAACCGCGATGTTTATGCCCTGCCTGGTGCCTTAGGGAATCCGGGGAGTGCAGGGCCACACTGGCTTATTCAGCAGGGGGCGTTATTGACCGAGCATCCTGATTCTATCCTTGAGCAATTGAGAAGCGACCTCAAATGGTTACCTGTAGCTCAAAATTCAATAATATATTCACCTGAGGAGGGCAATACGCCATTGCCATTTGCTGAGGTGTTGGCTAACGTAGGAGATGAGGTTACACCTGTTGACGTCGTCGCTGAACGTGCCGGCCAACCTGTGCCAGCCATCGTAGCTAAGCTGCTTGAGTTGGAGTTAGCAGGGTGGATCGCAGCTGTACCCGGCGGCTATGTCCGATTGAGGAGGGCAAGCCATGTTCGACGTACTAATGTACTTATTTGAAACGTATATCCACAACGAAGCTGAAATGCGCGTTGACCAGGATAAATTGACTGATGATCTAACCGATGCCGGTTTTCATCGTGAAGATATTTATAATGCGTTGAACTGGTTGGAAAAGCTTGCAGATTATCAGGACGGGCTTGTTGCACCGATTCTGCTTGCTACCGATCCGCTGTCTATGCGTATCTACACCGAGGAAGAGAGCCAGCGTTTAGATGCCAACTGTCGGGGCTTTATTCTGTTCCTGGAGCAAATTCAGGTGCTGAATCTGGAAACCCGCGAAATGGTTATCGAACGTATTATGGCCCTGGATACTCTCGAGTTTGATCTGGAAGATCTCAAATGGGTGGTGCTGATGGTGCTGTTTAATATCCCCGGATGTGAAAACGCCTATCAACAGATGGAAGAACTTCTTTTCGACGTCAATGAAGGAATTGTGCACTGAAGATCCTCTTCGTGTAAGAAATGTTATGAATAAAACAGCGCTTTTCGCTGTGCGAAAAAATGAACCTTGCCCCCAGTGTGGGGCAGAATTGGTTATTCGCTCCGGCAAACACGGCGCTTTTCTCGGTTGTTCGCACTACCCCGAGTGTGATTACATTCGCCCATTGAAAAATCAGGCTGATGGACACATTGTCAAAGTTCTTGAGGGGCAGTTATGCCCGGAATGTCAGTCAGAACTGGTTTTACGCCAGGGGCGTTTTGGCATGTTTATCGGCTGTAGCCGTTATCCGGAGTGTGAACACACAGAGGTAATTGATAAGCCCGATCTGACGACGCTCTCCTGCCCTCAGTGTCAACAGGGGAAACTGGTACAGCGTCGCTCACGCTATGGCAAAACCTTCCACGCTTGCGATCGTTATCCGGACTGTCAGTTTGCGGTGAACTTTACCCCTGTGGAGGGTGAATGCGAGTTTTGTCATTTCCCTCTTTTAATAGAGAAAAAAACGGCACGCGGGTTAAGGCGTTATTGCGCCAGTAAAGCCTGTGGAAAGCCAGCGACATCAGGAATCAGAAGTGAAGAATGAGTTTTTCTCCGGCACACTGGACGCCTGTTTGGTACAGCTCCAGCAGGGAGCCGTTATTGCCTATCCTACCGAAGCGGTTTTTGGCCTGGGCTGCGATCCTGATAGCGAGTCTGCCGTGACGACGCTGCTGGCATTAAAGAAGCGACCCGTTGCAAAAGGGCTGATTTTGATCGCTGCTGATTATGCGCAACTGCTTCCCTATATAGATGATGACGCGCTTTCTGATGAGCAGAGAAAAAGAATGCTGGCGGTCTGGCCTGGACCGGTGACCTGGGTGGTACCTGCGAGGGAAAATACGCCTCGCTGGCTGACCGGCCGCTTTGATTCACTTGCTGTGCGTGTGAGCAATCATTCTGACGTGCAAAGTCTGTGCAGGGAGTTTGGAAAACCGCTGGTTTCAACCAGTGCTAACCTCACGGGACTGGAGCCTTGCCGTACGGCTGAGGAAGTTCATCAACAGTTTGGCCCACAGTTTCCTGTTCTCACGGGAATGACCGGTGGACGCCAGAACCCGTCAGAAATTCGCGATGTTGTCACCGGCGAACTGATTCGTCAGGGATAAAGGAAAAAAGATGCACACTTTCGCCGTGTTTGGTAATCCGATAGCCCACAGCAAATCTCCCAGAATTCATCAACTTTTTGCGGAGCAGACGGGGATCCCTCATCCCTATGGACGCATCTGTGCGCCAACAGAAGGATTTGCCGCTTCTTTAACTGAGTTCCTTGCTCAGCAGGGAAAGGGTGCGAACGTGACTTTACCTTTTAAAGAAGAAGCTTACGCACTGGCTGATGAACTCACTGAAAGAGCCTCCATGGCCGGCGCGGTGAATACGGTTAAGAAACTTGAGGACGGGCGGCTGCTGGGCGACAACACCGACGGCATCGGGCTGCTGACAGATTTAGAACGCCTGGATCTTATTAAACCGGGCGACAGAATTTTGTTGATAGGGGCTGGCGGGGCAGCCCGGGGGGTCATCCTGCCTTTACTCTCCTTCGGCTGCTCCCTGACCCTCACCAACCGCACGCTTGGCAAAGCTGAGCTGCTGGCCGATGTTTTTCAGCATGCGGGTGGCGTTAAAGCTAAGGCAATGGATCGGCTTGCCGGTGAACAGTTCGATCTGATCGTTAATGCGACTTCCAGCGGGATAGGTGGAGAGGTTCCGGCGATCCCCGCTTCATTGATCTCACCTTCTGTCCGCTGCTACGACATGTTTTACCAGGCAACAGCCACGCCTTTCCTGAGCTGGTGTGAGCAGCATGGCGCGCAGAAAATGGCTGATGGATTGGGAATGCTGGTGGGGCAGGCCGCGCACTCATTCTTTCTCTGGCACGGTAAGCTGCCCGACATCACCCCCGTTATTGCCGTCATGAAGGCGGAACTTCAGGGGTAATCAGACGTTCAATTCCCTCCAACAGAGGGAGTTGAAAACGCTCAGGGCTGGATCTGACTCTCCTGCGCCAGATAGTCATCTTTCCAGCGAACATAGTTGGCAGAAGAATAAAGAAGCCCCGCAATCTCATCCTCACTCAGCGGACGCGCCTGCCTGACAGGGCTACCAAGATAGAGATAGCCGCTAACCAGGCGTTTTCCCGGCGGCACTAAGCTGCCAGCGCCTATCATCACATCATCTTCCACCACCACGCCATCAAGCAAAATTGATCCCATTCCCACTAAAACACGATGGCCGATCGTGCAACCATGCAGCATAGCTTTATGGCCCACGGTGACATCTTCCCCAATGATTAGCGGATAGCCTTCAGGGTTATAAGCAGACTTATGGGTAACATGCAGCACGCTTCCATCCTGAATATTGCTGCGTTTGCCAATCACTACTCTGTTTACATCACCCCGGATAGCGACCAGCGGCCAGATACTGACGTCATCCTGCAATTCAACTTCGCCCACCACTACGCTTGAAGGATCCACCATAACGCGCAGACCAGTCTGTGGACTGTACTCTTTATAAGGCCGTAGTTTCCCTGACATAGCTACCTCTCGTCTGAACAGGATCCCTGAAGGGTAGTGCGACGAGGCTTCCGGGATCAATAATTCTTCCCGACTATGCAGCATTTTTGTGCGGATCGTCTGAGATCTCAGCGGAAAGAGTGAAAATCCAGCAACCAAACGGAAAGATCGAAAAAACCCTTGTGCTCTGAAACGGGATCCCTATAATGCGCCTCCATCGACACGGAACAACGGCTTACCGGCCGCCGGGTTGAGAGGTTCAGCACGCTGAACCGCCGGAGAAAAACTTCTGAAAAGTGGTTGACTCTGAAAAGGGAAAGCGTATTATACGCCACCTCGCAGTAACGCCTCCGGGTGCTTACCGCAACGCTCTTTAACAATTTATCAGACAATCTGTGTGGGCACTCGCAGGATTGATATCAGCGCCGT
>NZ_JBCHVC010000003.1:0-577714 GCF_039023495.1 Erwinia magellanica | reverse complement strand
TTTAAAAGCAGTAAACTGGTATAACGGGCAGTACGCTACTCTCAGAGAGTAGGACAGGCGAAGCCTGAACGTTGCGGCGCAACGGCCCGTAGGGTGAACGTGAGTTCATCAACTGCCAGGCATTACTTTAAAAGCAGTAAACGTGAGCACACCGTTTTCTGACAGAAATAAGCGTGCTGATATGGCTCAGTTGGTAGAGCGCACCCTTGGTAAGGGTGAGGTCCCCAGTTCGACTCTGGGTATCAGCACCAGTAACAATGCCGATTAATCGGATAAAGATTTGCCTGGCGGCTTTAGCGCGGTGGTCCCACCTGACCCCATGCCGAACTCAGAAGTGAAACGCCGTAGCGCCGATGGTAGTGTGGGGTCTCCCCATGCGAGAGTAGGGAACTGCCAGGCATCAAATAAAGCGATAACCCCGACCGTAAGGTCGGGGTTTTTTGCGTTCAGGTGCCATGAAAATTCGGTACAGGACAGCGGCGTGACCGCAAGTCAGGCAGGAGAATCTCCGCAGGCGCGGCGTGATGCCCAGCGGTGCAGAAGAATAAACAAAAAGGCCCCGCGCTGACGCTCGGGGCCTTTTTGTCAGCCGGGTTCAGCCAGCGACATCCTGGGATCAATGCACGCCTGGTTAGCGGTTTCAGTGAGGAGATGTTCCTCAGACTTCAGCGGGGCGATCTGCTTCTGGCTGCTTTATCAGCATGCCAGCCCGGATGCAGCGGTGATGGCCGCTGCCGTTTGTCGACCTCTTCAGCGAGCAGAGATGAAACATTTTCAACTACCCGATGAGACCTCGACATTCTGCTCCTGTCACGTTATCTTTAGCTGTCTGGATGTCTAAACGTTTAAATGGTTAAGTGAGGAAACAAGGTTATGCCAATCAGGGTACCCGATGAATTACCAGCCGTGAATTTTCTGCGGAACGAAAATGTCTTTGTGATGACCTCCACCAGGGCCAGCACGCAGGAGATCCGTCCGTTGAAAGTGCTGGTACTGAATCTGATGCCAAAAAAGATTGAGACCGAGAACCAGTTTCTCCGCCTGCTCTCTAACTCGCCGCTGCAAATCGACATTCAGCTGCTGCGTATCGACAGCCGTGAAACCCGCAATACGCCGATGGAGCATCTGAATAACTTTTACTGCAATTTTGAAGATATTCAGCACAATAACTACGATGGGCTGATTGTCACCGGTGCACCCTTAGGGCTGGTTGATTTCAATGATGTGGCCTACTGGCCGCAGATTCAGAAGGTGCTGCACTGGGCAAAAGAGCATGTTACCTCCACGCTGTTTGTCTGTTGGGCAGTACAGGCTGCGTTGAATATTCTGTATGGCATTCCAAAACAGACGCGGGAAACCAAACTATCCGGCGTTTATGATCATCAGATCCTGCATCCACACGCCCTGCTGACGCGCGGCTTCGATGATACCTTTCTGGCTCCTCATTCACGTTATGCCGATTTCCCGACGCAGCTGCTGCGTGATTACACCGATCTGGAAATTTTTGCTGAATCGGAGCAGACCGGGGCTTATCTGTTTGCCAGCAAAGACAAACGGCTGGCGTTTGTCACCGGGCATCCTGAATATGATGCGCTGACGCTGTCCGGGGAATATCATCGTGACTATGAAGCGGGTCTGAATCCGGAAATTCCCTATAATTATTTCCCTCAAAATAATCCTGAGCTTCCGCCGCGTGCCAGCTGGCGCAGCCACGGTAACCTGCTGTTTTCTAACTGGCTGAACTACTATGTTTACCAGATCACGCCATTTGATCTTCGCCATATGAACCCAAGCCTGGATTAATTTTCGTTACAGAAAAAAGGGCCTGCGATTACCCGCGTCATGCCCTTTTTTTATCGCCTTTTCCCGCCGCGATCGCCACCAGCCCCTCTCCTGATCCTATTGATCCTGCATGCTTTTTTCCTGATTTCAGCAAATAAAAATGTGCTGTGAAAGTCATTTCTTTTCATGAATAAAATAAAAAAACATTAAATTCAATTGGTTAATAGACATCCATTGATAAAATGGAAATAGTTTTTGATTTTATATTTTAGATAATTATATCTTGTCCCAGCGGGTTAAAAATTACCCAGCAGCAAAGCGTCCTGCAAAGGATGTTATCCCATGCGATTGGTGACGGGAGTAGAGCTATGACACAACAGGTTATTAGCACGGAGCTGGAGTTCCAGCGCCCATTTGCTCAGGCAGAAAAGCAGATCCTGACGGATGCCGCAGTCGATTTTCTCGGCGAACTGGTGGCACGCTTCACGCCGCGGCGTACTGCATTGCTTGCGGCAAGAGCAGAGCAACAGCAGCGTTTCGACAGGGGTGAGTTACCAGGTTTTATTACGGAAATGGATTCCATAAAACAGAGTGAATGGAAAATTCGCGGCATTCCGGAGGATCTGCAAAACCGTCGGGTAGAAATTACCGGCCCCGTAGAGCGCAAAATGGTGATCAATGCGCTTAATGCCAACGTTAATGTGTTTATGGCGGACTTTGAAGACTCGCTGGCACCGTCGTGGGAGAAAGTGATCGAAGGACAGATCAACCTGCGCGATGCGGTTAACGGGACCATCAGCTACAGCAACGAAGCCGGGAAAATCTATCAGCTGAAACCCAATCCTGCGGTGCTGGTCTGCCGGGTACGCGGTCTGCACCTGCCGGAAAAGCATGTGACCTGGCGCGGCGCGGCGATACCGGGCAGCCTGTTCGATTTCGCCCTCTACTTTTTCCATAATGTGGATGCTCTGCTGGCCAAAGGCAGCGGCCCCTATTTCTATCTGCCAAAGACGCAAAGCTGGCAGGAAGCGGCCTGGTGGAGCGAAGTTTTCAGCTATGCCGAAGATCGTTTCGATCTGCCGCGCGGCACGATCAAGGCCACGCTGCTGATCGAAACGCTACCTGCGGTATTCCAGATGGACGAGATCCTGTTCAACCTGCGCGATCATATCGTCGGGCTGAACTGCGGACGCTGGGACTACATCTTCAGCTACATCAAAACCCTGAAAAATCATCCCGATCGCATTCTGCCAGACCGTGACTCGGTGACTATGGAAAAGGGCTTTCTGGAGGCCTATTCAAAACTGCTGATCAAAACCTGCCACCGGCGTGGCGCTCTGGCGATGGGCGGCATGGCGGCGTTTATCCCCAGCAAAGAGCAGGAGCGCAATCAATGGGTACTCAATCGGGTGAAGGCGGATAAAGCGCGTGAGGCGGCAAACGGTCACGACGGCACATGGATTGCCCATCCGGGCCTTGCGGACACGGTAATGGCGGTATTCGATGCGGCGCTGGGCGACAGGCAAAATCAGCTTGATGTACGGCGTGAAGAGGATGCGCCTGTGACAGCGGAGCAGCTGCTGGCTCCCTGTGCTGGCGAGCGCACCGGGGCGGGTATGCGCGCCAATATCCGCGTCTCGGTGCAGTACATCGAAGCATGGATTTCCGGCAACGGCTGCGTGCCCATTTATGGGTTGATGGAAGACGCCGCCACGGCTGAAATTTCCCGTACCTCCATCTGGCAGTGGATCCACCACGGTAAAACGCTGGCAAGCGGCGAACAGGTGACAGAAGCGCTGTTCCGTCGGATGCTGGCCGAAGAGATGCTGGTTATCCAGCAGGAGCTGGGCGATCAACGTTTCTCTCAGGGACGTTTCAGCGAGGCCGCTGCGCTGATGGAGCGCATCACCACCGAATCCGAGCTGGTAGAGTTTCTGACACTGCCTGGCTACAGCTTGCTTCACTGATCAACAGGGGATAGCGCTATGACTTCACGTACCCAACAAATCGAACAGCTTGAACAAACCTGGCACGATGCCCGCTGGGAGGGCATTACCCGTCCTTACTCCGCTGAAGAGGTGATTAAACTGCGCGGCTCGGTGAATCCCGCCTGTACGCTGGCGCAGAATGGAGCAGCGAAACTCTGGACACTGCTGAACGGCGGGGCGAAAAAAGGCTATATCAACAGCCTTGGTGCCCTGAGTGGCGGCCAGGCGCTGCAACAGGCCAAAGCCGGGATTGAGGCTGTCTATCTCTCCGGCTGGCAGGTCGCGGCCGATGCCAATCTGGCAGGCAGCATGTATCCGGACCAGTCGCTCTATCCGGCCAATTCTGTGCCCTGCGTCGTGGAGCGGATTAATAACACTTTCCAGCGCGCCGACCAGATCCAGTGGGCAAATCAGATTGAGCCGGATGACCCGCGTTATGTGGATTACTACCTGCCGATTGTCGCGGATGCGGAAGCGGGATTTGGTGGCGTGCTGAATGCTTTTGAACTGATGAAAGCGATGATTCAGGCTGGCGCTGGCGGCGTGCATTTCGAGGATCAGCTCGCCTCTGCCAAGAAGTGCGGCCATATGGGCGGCAAGGTGCTGGTGCCAACGCAGGAAGCGATTCAGAAGCTGGTTGCGGCGCGGCTGGCGGCGGATGTTATGGCGGTGCCAACGGTGCTGATCGCCCGTACGGATGCGGATGCCGCCGACCTGATCACCTCTGACTGCGATGACTATGACCGCGAATTTATCACCGGTGAGCGCACCCCTGAAGGTTTCTTCCGCACCCGTGCCGGTATTGAGCAGGCGATTAGCCGTGGCCTGGCCTATGCGCCCTATGCCGATGTCCTGTGGTGCGAAACCTCCACGCCGGATCTGGCGCTGGCCAGACGCTTCGCCGCGGCGATCCATGCCCGCTTCCCCGGTAAGCTGCTGGCCTATAACTGTTCCCCCTCTTTTAACTGGAAGAAAAATCTCGACGATCCGACTATTGCGCATTTTCAACAGGCGCTGAGCGAGATGGGCTACCGCTTCCAGTTCATTACGCTGGCGGGGATCCACAGCATGTGGTTCAACATGTTCGATCTGGCGCAGGCCTATGCGCAGGGAGAGGGTATGCGTCACTACGTGGAGAAGGTTCAGCAGCCTGAGTTTGCCGCCCGTGAGCAGGGTTACACCTTCTCCTCGCACCAGCAGGAAGTGGGAACCGGCTATTTCGACAGCGTGACCACTATCATCCAGGGCGGTGTCTCATCGGTCACGGCGCTGACGGGGTCGACGGAAGAGCAGCAGTTCTGATTATCTGAGAGAGGCCCTCATGTCATCACTGGAAACGCTGATAGCCCATACCATTTTGCAGGGATTTGATGCGCAATACGGTCGCTTTCTGGAGATAACATCGGGGGCGCAGCACCGTTTTGAACAGGCGGACTGGGCTGCCGTCCAGGCCGCCATGAAAGCGCGTATTCATCTTTACGACCGCCACGTGGGGCTGGTGGTAGAGCAGCTTCGTCACATCACCGGCGGGCCGGACGTTGACGGTGATTTTCTGTTACGGGTGAAGGCCATTTACGCCCGATTGCTGCCTGACTACCCTCGTTTTGAAATCGCCGAAAGCTTTTTTAATTCAGTCTATTGCCGTTTGTATAATCATCAACTGCTGACGCCTGAAAGGCTGTTTATCTTCAGCTCTCAGCCGGACAGGCATCACATCCTCTCCCGCCCGCTGGCAAAAACGTTCCCCGCCAACGGTAACTGGCAGGCATTACTCAGTAACGTTCTGCTCGGTCTGCCGCTGCGCCTGCCCTGGGAGGATCTTCAGCGCGACATTGGCTTTGTTATCGCCCATCTGCGGGAAAACTTCGCACAGCAGGAGCTGGATGAGGGATCGCTTGAAGTGGCAAACGAGCTTTTTTTCCGCAACAAGGCGGCCTGGCTGGTAGCAAAACTGCGGCTCAGCAGCGGCGTTTATGCCTTCCTGCTTCCGGTTCATCGCAGCGAGCGGGGTGAGCTTTTGCTTGATACCTGCCTGACGCGCAAGCGTGAAGCCAGCATCGTGTTTGGCTTTGCCCGCACCTATTTTATGCTCTATGCCCCGTTGCCCGCTGCGCTGGTGGCGTGGTTACGTGAGATCCTGCCCGGAAAAACCACCGCTGAGCTTTACATGGCAATCGGCTGCCAGAAGCACGGCAAAACCGAATGCTACCGTGAGTATTTGCAGTTTATGGCGGCTACCACAGAGCCTTATGTCATCGCACCCGGCGTAAGGGGGTTAGTAATGCTGGTCTTCACGCTGCCCGGTTACGAACGGGTGTTCAAGGTAATTAAAGATCGGTTTGCACCGCAAAAAGAGGTCACGCCGGAGCGGGTCAGAGCCTGCTATCAGCTGGTGAAAGAGCATGACCGCGTGGGGCGTATGGCAGATACCCAGGAGTTTGAAAATTTTGCGCTGGATCGCGCACGCATCAGCGAGCCGCTGTGGCTGGCAATGCAGCAGGAGATCCCGGAGAAAATTCAGGTGCAGGGAGAAAAAGTGATCGTCAGCCACCTCTATCTGGAGCGACGGATGATGCCGCTGAATCTCTGGCTGGAGCAGGCGGATGACCAGCAGCGCCGTGAAGCGATTGAAGAGTATGGCAACGCCGTGAAGCAGCTGGCGGCCGCCAATATCTTCCCTGGCGACATGTTGTATAAAAACTTCGGCGTAACCCGGCACGGGCGCGTGGTGTTTTATGATTACGATGAAATCAGCTACATGACGGAGGTGAACTTCCGTGAGATCCCTGCCTGCCGTTATCCGGAGGATGAGCTGAGCCAAGAGCCGTGGTACAGCGTCTCGCCGGAGGATATTTTTCCGGAAGAGTTCCGCCATTATCTCTGTGTCGATCCGGCTGTTGCGCGGTTATTTGAGGAGATGCATGCGGAGCTGTTTACCGCCCGCTTCTGGCGTGGTCTGCAACAGCGGATCCGGGAAGGGCATATCGAAGATGTATTTGCCTATCGCCGCCGACAACGTTTTTGCCAGCGTTATCCGCAGAGCCTGCCGGTAAGCCAGGCTCTGCGGCTGGATCAGGCAGAGGCGCCTGCTACCGCTTCACAGGCCAGCGCGGTAATACGGTCATAATCGCCCATCTCCAGCGCATCGTTGGGCACCAGCCAGGAGCCACCGATGCAGTGCACGCTTTTCAGCGCCAGGTAATCACGATAATTGGCAAGGGAGATACCGCCCGTCGGGCAGAAACGGACCTGAGGGAACGGGCCGGCAATCGCCTGTAGCGCCTTAACACCGCCGTTTGCTTCTGCCGGGAAGAATTTAAACTCCCGCAGACCATAATCCATTCCCAGCATCAGTTCAGAAACGGTGCTGATCCCAGGGATCAGTGGGATCGAACCGGCATTGGCCGCCTTCAGAAGATCCTCCGTCAGGCCGGGGCTGATCGCAAACTGCGCCCCAGCTTCGGTAACCTGCTTCAGTTGCTGCGGATTGATCACCGTGCCCGCGCCGACGATCGCTTCCGGCACCTGCCGGGCAATGGCCTGAATGGCATCCACTCCACAGGCTGTGCGCAGCGTTACTTCCAGCACTCGTACGCCGCCCGCCACTAACGCTTTCGCCAGCGGCACCGCATGCTCCAGCTTATTGATGACGATTACCGGGACGACCGGACCGGAGGTCAGGATCTGCTCAGCGCTGGTTTTCCAGTTATTCATAAAGGATTCTCCGTTAAAATTTGATGCAGCAGGCACCCTGTTCGGCACCCGAAAGCTGGCTGCGTAGCGCGCTAAAGAGTTCGCGTCCGGAACCAGTGTGTTCAGCACTCAGGTCTGGCTGAGAGGTGGTGCGTGCCGCCAGCACATCGTTATCAACCTGTAGCGCCAGCTCGCCGGTGCGACCATTAACACGGATGCTGTCGCCATTACGGACTTTTGCCAGCAGGCCGCCGGTACAGGCTTCCGGGGTGACATGGATGGCTGAAGGCACCTTGCCGGATGCGCCAGATAAACGGCCATCAGTGACCAGCGCCACCTTAAAGCCGCGATCCATCAGCACGCCAAGCGGCGGCATCAGCTTATGCAGTTCCGGCATGCCGTTGGCCTGCGGCCCCTGGAAGCGAACCACCACCACACAATCTTTGTTCAGTTCGCCAGCCTCAAAAGCGGGCAGAACATCATGCTGGCTTTCAAACACCACGGCGGGCGCTTCGATAACCTGATTGTCAGCCGGCACCGCAGAGGTTTTCATTACCGCGCGGCCCAGGTTGCCCTGCAACACTTTTGTGCCGCCATGCTGCTCGAAGGGGTGTGATACGGATGCGATCACTTTGTCATTGAGGGATGTTTCGGTACCTTCCCGCCAGGCCAGCTTGCCGTTATCCAGCCAGGGTTCCTGGATATAGCGATGCAGACCAGATCCGGCCACGGTTTCAACATCTTCATGCAGTAAGCCGTGGTTCAGCAGCTCACGTACCAGCAAAGCCACGCCACCAGAGGCCTGGAACTGGTTAATGTCCGCCGGGCCGTTCGGATAGATGCGGCACAGCAGGGGGATGGCCTCGGAGAGGTCGGAGAAATCATCCCAGTTAATCTGAATGCCTGCCGCGCGCGCCATCGCCACCATATGCATGGTCAGATTGGTCGAGCCGCCGGTGGCAAGCAGCGCCACAATCCCGTTTACCACGACTTTTTCATCGACCAGCCTGCCCACGGGCAGGTAATTGCCTGAGGTTTCCGTCAGACGCGTGACCTGACGGGCTGCGGCTTCAGTCAGTGCCTCGCGCAGCGGCGTATCGGGATGGACAAAGGAAGAGCCGGGCAGATGCAGCCCCATCACTTCCATAATCATCTGGTTGGTATTGGCGGTGCCGTAAAAGGTACAGGTACCAATGCCATGATAGGAGGCAGCCTCCGCTTCCAGCAGAGCCTGTCGATCGGCTTTGCCTTCAGCATAGAGCTGGCGCACGCGTACTTTTTCTTTATTCGGCAGGCCGCTGCTCATTGGGCCAGCGGGGATAAACAACGCCGGAAGATGACCGAATGAGAGGGCAGCCATAACCAGGCCCGGCACGATTTTATCGCAGATGCCCAGGAACAGCGCGCCATCGAACATGTTATGGGAAAGGCCGACAGCAGCGGACATGGCGATAATATCGCGACTCATCAGCGACAGCTCCATGCCATCCTGGCCCTGAGTCACGCCGTCACACATGGCGGGCACGCCGCCCGCTACCTGGCCTACCGCACCTGTCTGACTCAGGGCGCGGCGGATTTTATCCGGGTAAGTTTCGTAGGGCTGGTGGGCAGAAAGCATGTCGTTGTAAGCGGTGATAATGGCGATATTGCTGCGCACCATATTTTTCAACGCTGTTTTATCGTCAGGCTGGCAGGTAGCAAACCCATGCGCCAGGTTGCCGCAGGCCAGCCTGGCGCGCTGCACGGTTTTGGAACGGGCGGTCTCTATGCGCGCCAGATAGGCGCTTCGGGTCTCAGCGGAACGCTCAATAATGCGTTGTGTAACTTGCGCGATGACGGGATGAACGGTGTTCATGCGCAGGCTTCCTGTGGCTGAAAGTGTTGAATATGCGCAACGGCGTCGGCAATCACCTGCTCCAGCGGCTGGTTGATATCGATGATTTTCACGTCGCTCTCTTCCGGGCCAGGCTGCTCAAGCGCAGCGAACTGGCTGACCAGCATCTGGGTTTTGAAGAAATGGCCGCTGCGTGCGGCAAGGCGCGCTTCAATAACCGGAAAATCCCCGTGCAGATAGATAAACGAGAGGTTGCTGTTACCGGCCCGCAGTCGATCGCGGTAGTGCTTTTTCAGGGCAGAGCAGACGATGATCGAGACTTCATTGGTACGCTGCATGGCAAAAGCCGCATCATTAAGGGCGCTAAGCCAGGGCGCACGATCGCCATCATCCAGCGCCATGCCAGCCGCCATTTTCTGAATGTTATCGCGCGGATGGAGGAAGTCGCCATCCAGCATGCCCGCAGAGAGCTGGCGTGCAACGCTGGCGGCGACAGCAGATTTGCCGCTGCCGGAAACGCCCATAACAACGTAGATTCGGTGATGTTGATTGCTCATAGCTCAGCTCCCAAAGTGAAAAGGCGCACCCTTTGTTAGCGGTGTTACCGGTAACATTGTGCTCTGGCATTGTTGAGGGAATGCGCAGCGTGCGCAATCAGAATGGGTGGGATTCGGTGGTAATTGTGATCCGCTTCAAAGTTTGCTGAGTGAGGAGGGCCATGTGCTAAGGGCAAAAGACATGTCGTCTGGATGTTTTGATAACTGGGTCCGGAAGCTTCGTTGTCGTTTGTTATAGCTGAAACTGTTGCCAGGAATTTGACCTGTGGTGACGCCTTACCACCGCACCTGGTTTTGACCTGTGCGATCGCCATACTCACCAGCGACACGAAAATTATTGGATGACGCTTATCACCGCATCTGATTTTGACCTGGCTCTCACCAGACTCACCAACGACGCCAAAATTATTGGGTGGCGCCTTACCACCGCACCTGGTTTTGCCCTGTGCGATCGCCATACTCACCAACGATGCCAAAATTTTCGGGTGGCGCCATAGGGCACCTTAGCCGAGTGTATGCCGCATGGATGCGGCATCCAAGCCTCCAGGGAAGGATTTACGGCGTCTCGGATAAGGTGCCCTATGGTGACGCCATACCACCGGACCTGATTTTGACCTGTGCGATCGCCAGACTCACCAGCGACACGAAAATTATTGGATGGCGCTTATCACGGCACCTGGTTTTGACCTGTGGTGACGCCATACCACCGGACCTGATTTTGACCTGTGCGATCGCCATACTCACCAACGATGCCAAAATTTTCGGGTGACGCCTTACCACCGCACCAGGATTTTGCCCTGTGCCCTCACCAGACTCACCGCTTACCCGCCATACTCGCGGGTGATCTCTTTGGCGGCTTTAATCACCAACGCACCCAGCTCCGTTACCCGGTCATCGGTGATGCGGGAAACTGGGCCGGAAATGGAAATAGCGGCGAAAGGTTCGTGATGCTCATCGTAAATAGTGGCGGCCACGCAGCGTAACCCAAGCGCGTGCTCTTCATCATCAAAGGAAAAGCCCATTTTCCGCACCAGTGCCAGGTTTTCTTTCAGGCTCTGCGGCGACGTCAGGGTTTGCGGCGTGTAATGGTGCAGCCCCTGGCGATGCAGCAGTTCACTGACCTGAGCATCATTCAGATTAGCCAGAAACGCTTTTCCCGCTCCTGAGGCATGCATCGGCAGCTTGCCGCCGATCGGCGCGGACATGCGCATCAGCTGCGTACACTGAACCTGATCGATGATCACCGCCTGACGATCGCTAAGATCCAGAACAGCCAGATTCACCGTCTCACCGGAATCTTCCATTAACTTGCGCAGCATCGGGTGAACCAGCGCCAGCAGATTCCGACTTTGCAGAAAACTGCTGCCGACCACAAACGCATGTGCGCCAATCGTCCACAAACCCAGATCGCCCACCTGACGTACAAACCCCTGCTGCTGCATGGTGGTCAGCAGGCGATGCGTAGTCGAATTGGGTAAACCGGCCTGCTGTGCCAGCTCGGTCAGCGCTACGCTGCCGTGGGAGTCGGCAATAAATTCCAGCAGTTTCAGGCCACGGGTCAGCGACTGGACCTGTCCGGCAGGTTGAGCGGGTTGAGCGGCAGCAGCGCGAGGTTTTTTACCGCGTTTCGCCACGACGGGGGTCGCCATGTCTGACTCCTTAATTTTCACCATGTGGAAATCATTTTCGTTTTATTGGCTGATAATGCAACGGCAGCTTTACTGGTCAGAGGTGTTCACAGGGTTAACTGAAAATGTCTCATGGTCGGTTACTTTTACCTGCGCAAAAGTTGTGCCAGTATGGTTCGCTGGCATATTTGCCATTGGGTTGAGGTTGAAGGGGCTAGAGTGAGCAACAGAAGAGAAGCGCTGCATCAGCAGCTGGCGAAACGCATCATGCTGCTGGACGGCGGTATGGGAACCATGATCCAGAGCTATCGCCTGGAAGAGAGTGATTTTCGCGGCGAACGCTTTGCCGACTGGCAGAGCGACCTGAAGGGAAATAACGACCTGCTGGTGCTGACCCGTCCGGAAGTGATCAGCGAGATCCACAACGCTTATCTGGAAGCGGGTGCCGATATTCTCGAAACCAATACCTTCAACTCAACCACCATTGCGATGGCTGATTACCATATGGAGTCGCTGTCGGCAGAAATTAACTACGTTGCCGCTAAGCTGGCGCGTGCCTGCGCAGATGAGTGGACGGCCCGCACGCCAGAGAGACCGCGCTATGTCGCTGGGGTGCTGGGTCCCACCAACCGCACCTGCTCTATCTCCCCCGACGTCAACGATCCCGCCTTCCGTAACGTAACCTTTAACCAGCTGGTGGAAGCGTACCGTGAATCTACCCGCGCGCTGGTTGAAGGCGGCGCGGATATCATCATGATCGAGACCGTATTTGACACGCTCAATGCCAAAGCCGCCATTTTTGCGGTACAAAGCGAATTTGAAGCGCTGGGTATTGAGCTACCGCTGATGATCTCCGGCACCATCACTGATGCCTCGGGCCGCACGCTTTCCGGCCAGACTACCGAAGCCTTCTATAACTCGCTGCGCCATGCTCAGCCGCTGTCGTTTGGCCTTAACTGCGCGCTGGGGCCAGATGAGCTGCGTCAGTATGTGGCGGAACTTTCCCGCATTGCGGAAGGTTACGTCACGGCGCACCCGAACGCCGGGTTGCCGAATGCGTTTGGCGAATATGACTTAGATGCCACCATCATGGCGGAGCAAATTGGTGAGTGGGCGCAGTCCGGCTTCCTGAACATTGTGGGCGGCTGCTGCGGCACCACGCCAGAGCACATCGCGGCTATGGCCAGAGCGGTGGAGGGCATCGCGCCACGTCCGCTGCCGGTGCTGCCGGTGGCCTGCCGCCTTTCCGGCCTTGAACCGCTGACTATCAGTGCGGAGTCGCTGTTTGTAAACGTCGGTGAAAGAACTAACGTTACCGGCTCGGCAAAATTTAAACGGCTGATTAAAGAAGATAAATATAACGAAGCTCTCGAAGTTGCGCTTCAGCAGGTTCAGAGCGGCGCGCAGATTATCGATATCAACATGGATGAAGGGATGCTGGATGCGGAAGCGGCAATGGTCCGCTTCCTGAATCTTATTGCCGGAGAGCCGGATATCGCCCGCGTACCGATTATGATCGACTCCTCTAAATGGGAGGTGATTGAAAAAGGGCTGCAATGCATTCAGGGCAAAGGCATCGTTAACTCCATCTCGATGAAAGAGGGCGTGGAGGCCTTTATCCACCACGCTAAGCTGGTACGCCGTTACGGTGCCGCGATGGTGGTAATGGCATTTGATGAGGTGGGCCAGGCAGATACCCGCGAACGCAAAATTGAGATTTGTCGCCGCGCCTACAAGATCCTGACTGAAGAAGTCGGTTTCCCGCCTGAAGACATCATTTTCGACCCCAATATCTTTGCGGTCGCTACCGGGATTGATGAACATAACAACTACGCAATGGACTTTATCGGCGCCTGTGAAGATATCAAGCGTGAACTGCCGCACGCGATGATTTCAGGCGGCGTGTCGAACGTCTCCTTCTCGTTCCGCGGCAACGACCCGGTGCGCGAAGCGATTCATGCCGTATTCCTCTATTACGCTATCCGCAACGGCATGGATATGGGCATCGTCAACGCCGGACAGCTGGCGATCTATGATGATCTGGACGCTGACCTGCGTGAAGCGGTTGAAGATGTGGTGCTCAACCGCCGCGACGACGGTACCGAGCGGCTGCTGAACCTGGCAGAAAAGTACCGCGGCACAAAATCGGATGAGGGCAGCACCAAACCGCAGGCCGAATGGCGCAGTTGGGAAGTGGAGAAACGCCTTGAATATTCGCTGGTAAAAGGCATCACCGAATTTATTGAGGAAGATACCGAAGCGGCCCGACAAAATGCCAGCCGCCCGATTGAGGTCATTGAAGGCCCGCTGATGGCGGGCATGAACGTGGTGGGCGATCTGTTTGGCGAAGGCAAAATGTTCCTGCCACAGGTGGTGAAATCTGCCCGCGTAATGAAACAGGCGGTGGCGTACCTGGAGCCTTACATTGAGGCCAGCAAAGAGAAGGGCAGCACCAACGGTAAAATCGTGCTGGCGACGGTAAAGGGCGACGTGCACGACATTGGCAAAAACATTGTTGGCGTGGTGTTGCAGTGCAATAACTATGAAATCATCGATCTTGGCGTAATGGTGCCGAGCGATAAAATTCTTAAAACGGCCAGAGAGCACAACGCCGACATTATCGGCTTGTCCGGCCTGATCACCCCGTCGCTGGATGAAATGGTTAACGTGGCGAAAGAGATGGAGCGGCAGGGCTTTACTCTGCCGCTGCTGATTGGCGGCGCAACCACCTCAAAAGCCCATACGGCGGTAAAAATTGAACAGAACTACAGCGGGCCGACGGTCTATGTGCAAAATGCTTCACGCACCGTTGGCGTGGTCTCCGCGCTGCTGTCAGCCACGCAGTACGAGGGCTTTGTCGCCCGCACGCGAAAAGAGTACGACACGGTGCGTATCCAGCATGCGCGTAAAAAGCCCCGCACGCCGCCGGTGAGTTTGCAGGTCGCACGGGATAACGAACTGGCGCTGGACTGGGAAAACTATACGCCTCCGGTAGCCCACAGGCTGGGTGTGAGCGAAGTAAGCGCTAACATTGAAACCTTGCGCCACTATATCGACTGGACGCCTTTCTTTATGACCTGGTCGCTGGCCGGAAAATATCCGCGCATCCTGGAAGATGAAGTGGTTGGCGAAGAGGCGAAGCGCCTGTTAGCCGACGCCAACGCGATGCTGGATGAGCTTAGCGCGAAAAAATCCCTGAATCCGCGCGGTGTGGTAGGGATCTTCCCGGCTAACCGGGTCGGTGACGATATTGAAATTTACAGCGATGAATCCCGCTCTCATGTTTTGCAAGTAAGTCATCACTTACGTCAGCAGACAGAAAAGACGGGATTTGCGAATTATTGCCTTGCTGATTTCGTGGCCCCCAAATCGAGTGGTAAAGCTGATTACCTTGGCGCATTTGCCGTAACGGGCGGGCTTGAAGAGGATGCGCTGGCCGAGGCTTATGACGCGCAGCATGATGATTACAATAAAATCATGGTGAAGGCGCTGGCTGACCGTCTGGCGGAAGGTTTTGCAGAGTATCTGCACGAGCGCGTGCGTAAGGTTATCTGGGGCTTTGCCGCTACGGAAAATCTCAGCAATGAAGAGCTGATCCGGGAAAATTATCAGGGTATCCGGCCTGCGCCGGGCTATCCCGCCTGCCCGGAACATACGGAAAAAGAGACGATCTGGAAGCTGCTGGATGTGGAGACGCATACCGGCATGAAGCTGACCGAATCCTTTGCTATGTGGCCGGGAGCCGCAGTCTCCGGCTGGTATTTCAGTCATCCGGAGAGCAAATATTTCGCCGTGGCACAGCTCCAGCGCGACCAGATTACAGACTACGCCCGGCGTAAAGGCATGCCGGTAAGCGAAGTGGAGCGCTGGCTGGCACCTAATCTGGGCTACGACGCCGACTGATCGTACAGGGCGAGCCGCCTGACGGCTTGCTCTGCATCTTTTTACAGAGAGACTGCCTTTCTTCAGTCCCAGGCTTTGCCCCGCATTTTCTTACAAAGGTGGGCCTTCCTTTAGCCCCAGGTTTTGCCCCGCATCGTCTTACAGAGGGAGTGCCTTCCTTCAGCCCCAGGCTTTGCCCCGCATTTTCTTACAAAGGTGGGCCTTCCTTTAGCCCCAGGTTTTGCCCCGCATCGTCTTACAGAGGGAGTGCCTTCCTTCAGCCCCAGGCTTTGCCCCGCATCTTCTTACAGCGGTAGTGCCTTCCTTCAGTCCCAGGCTTTGCCCCGCATATTCTTGCAGATGTACTGCCTTCCTTCAGTCCCAGACTTTGCTCCGCATCTTCTTACAGCGATAGTGCCTTCCTCTGGCTTCAGCCTGTGCCCGTATTCCCGTCAGGAGCCGCGCTCCCTTCCTCTTCCCTGACCTGCACGTCGATATAGAGGGCATCATAGCGCCAGTATTCGTAATCACAGTCGATAATGCGATCCTGCTGGTCGCGGTTAATGCGCGTGATAAACAGCGCCGGGCTGCCTGCGGCCACTTTCAGCGCAGGCGCGGCAAGGGCTGGTAAGGGGGTTGGCAGCATAGTAAAACCGACGCGTCCATAGCGGATGCCATACTCCTCATGGTAAAGAGTGGTCAGCGAACGGGTCAGATCAAAACTCATCAGGTCCGGAAAATAGTGCGGGTTGAGGTAGTGCTCTACGTAAAGCACCGCGCGACCATCAATACGACGCAGCCGGCGGATGCAATACACCTCTTCGCCTTCCTGCATGGCAAGCTGCTGCGCCAGCGCAGCAGGCAGGCTCACCCGCCGGGCATCCAGCACTTCAGTCTCTGCTCTGCGTCCCTGCTTTTCCGCCATCGCATGGAAATGGCTGCGCAGAAGCGGGTCATAAGCCAGGCGAGGTGGCGCAATAAACCAGCCACGGCGTAGCTCGCGGTAGATCATGCCCTGCGCCTCAAGCTGCCCTAAGGCCTCACGAAGCGTGATGCGGGTGGTGGAGAAATGATCGCTCAGTTCCCGCTCGGAAGGCAGTCGGCCATTGACCGCATACTCACCGCTGGCGATCCGGCTGGCCAGCGTCTGGCAAATAACATCTACGGTTAACGCTTTCATCACATATAAGCCTCAATATGGTGCGAAGCTGCACATAAACAGCACGACCTTCGCGCATAAAATCCTTTCCCCTGCTATCAGAGAATATGGACTAGTCCACGCCCCCGCCTGCGCTGACATAAAACTGTCATCCTGCCAGGCTAGATTGGCTCGGATCTTGCTGGACTAGTCCAGAAGGCCACTCAACTTATCATCCGGAGCTGCATTTATGAAACCTTTGTTCGCCTCTGTGTTAGCCAGTGCCATCATGCTTGCCCTCCCGGCCGCCTATGCAGCCGATACCGATCTCGCCGCGCTTGAAAAAGCGGCTAAAACCGAAGGTCAGGTCAACAGCGTCGGCATGCCGGACAGCTGGGCCAACTGGAAAGGAACCTGGGAAGATATCAGCAGCAAATATGGCATTAAACATAGCGATACCGATATGTCGAGCGCTCAGGAGCTGGCGAAATTTGCTGCTGAAAAGAGCAACGCCACGGCAGATATAGGTGACGTTGGCGCTGCTTTCGGGCCGGTTGCCGTGCAAAAAGGTCTGGCACAGCCTTACAAACCCAGCACCTGGGATCAGGTGCCTGAGTGGGCAAAAGACAAAGAGGGGAACTGGGCGCTGGCCTATACCGGCACTATCGCTTTTATCGTAAATAAAGATCAGGTTAAAGATATCCCCCACAGCTGGGCCGACCTGAAAAAAGGTAAGTATGTGGTCACTATCGGTGACGTTGGGGTAGCAGCTCAGGCAGCTAACGGCGTGCTGGCGGCGGCCTATGCCATGGGCGGCAGCGAGAAGGATCTGAAGCCGGCACTGGCTTTCTTTAGTGAGCTGGCGAAAGAGGGCCGTCTGGGCGTAACCGACCCGGTTATCGCTAACATCGAAAAAGGTGAAATTCAGGTGGCTGTAGTCTGGGACTTCAACGGCCTGAATTACCGCGATCAGATTGATAAAAGTAAGTTTGAGGTAGTGATCCCGTCTGACGGCTCAATCACCTCCGGCTACACCACCATCATCAACAAATATGCCAAACACCCGAACGCCGCCAAACTTACCCGCGAATATATCTTCTCTGATGCCGGCCAGATCAACCTGGCGCGTGGCTATGCCCGTCCTATCCGTGCCGGGCATTTAACGCTGCCAGCGGACGTGCAGGCCAAACTGCTGCCTGACTCTGAATATAAAAATGCCCACCCGATTGCTGACGTGGCAGCCTGGGATAAAGCATCCAAAATGCTGCCTCGTCTGTGGCAGGAAAATGTCATCGTTAACATGAAGCAATAAGGATAAGAGATGAAAACGATTCTGGTAGTGCTGGATGGCCTGAGCTTTGAAGTGGCTCAGCATGCAATGGGTTACCTGCATGCCGAGTGCGCGCAGGGGAAGGGGCAGCTCTACCAGATGACCTGCGAGCTTCCTTCGCTTTCCCGTCCGCTGTATGAATGCATTCTTACCGGCGTAACGCCGGTGAGAAGCGGCATTATCCACAATGAGGTCACTCGTCTGAGTACAGAGCGCAGTATTTTTCACTATGCGCGCGATGCCGGGCTGACCACCGCGGCGGCGGCCTACCATTGGGTGAGCGAACTCTACAATCGCTCGCCCTGGCAACCCGCCCGCGATCGCCATACTGAAGACGTCTTGCTGCCCATCCAGTATGGCCATTTTTATTACGATGACGGCTATCCCGATTCGCACCTGTTTGAGGATGCGGAGAGCCTGCGTCTGCGCTTTGATCCCGATTTCCTGCTGATCCATCCCATGAATATTGATGATGCCGGCCATAAGTTCGGTCTCTCCACGCCGCAGTACCGCAACCGCGCCCGTATGGCGGATGGTTATCTGTCGCGCTGGATGCCCGGCTGGCTGGCCGAAGGCTATCAGGTGGTGGTGACCGCCGATCACGGCATGAACGATGACCGCAGCCATGGCGGCACGCTGCCGGAGGAGACGCAGGTGCCGCTGTTCGTATTCGGCAGCGCTTTTTCTCTGCAAAACGATGCGGCGCCTCTGCAAACGGAGCTGTGCGGCACGCTGTGTGACATTCTTGGTGTGGATCATGACAAGTCTGTCTGCCCTGAACTGTTGAGTGTGCAGGAGAACGCATCATGAAAGGCAGAGGGATAGCGCTGCTTTGCCTGCTTCCTTTTGCGATCTTTTACCTCGCCTTTCAGATTGCGCCGCTGGTCTGGATAGCCATTAACAGCTTCTACAGCGAGATGAATGAAGCGTGGGGATGGAGCAACTACAGCGATATCTTCACCTCTACTTTTTACCAGCAGGCGATCCGCTTCTCGCTGGATATCTCTTTCTGGTCGAGCTTTTATGGCCTGATCATCGCGCTGGTGGGCGGCTATTCGCTACACCAGCTCGGGAGCGGCAAGCTGCACCGTTTCTTTATGTCCTTTACCAACATGACCAGCAATTTTGCTGGCGTCCCGCTGGCGTTCGCCTTTGTTATCCTGCTGGGGCTGAACGGCTGCCTGACCCTGCTGATGCGTAAATATGGCCTGATGGAAGGGTTCAAGCTTTACTCCACGCAGGGGCTGATTGTGGTGTACACCTGGTTTCAGATCCCGCTGGGGCTGCTGCTGCTCTATCCGGCGTTTGACGGGCTGAAGAAGGAGTGGGAGGAGTCAGCGGCCCTGCTCGGTGCCAGCCGGTTGCGCTTCTGGCTGCATATCGGTCTGCCCATCCTTACCCCGGCGCTGTTGGGCACCTTTGTGATCCTGCTGGCAAATGCTCTGGGCGCTTACGCCACAATCTATGCGCTGACCACGGGAAACTTCAATGTTATCCCGGTGCGTATTGCCGCGCTGGTCTCGGGCGATATCTCACTTGATCCCCATATGGGCAGCGCGCTGGCGATGGTGCTGGTGGTGCTGATGTCAGTGATTACTATTGTTCATCAGTGGCTGGTGCGCCGCAGCTATCAACATGCGCGCTAACGGAGAGCCTCAATGTCGCGAACGGAATTTATCTATCATCGGGTGATTGTCTGGCTGGTATTTTTGATCCTTGCCTTGCCGCTGGTTGCCACGCTGCTCTATGCGCTGGCTACCGGCTGGGGGGCCACCATTGTGCCTGATGGCTTTACCCTGAAATGGATTATCCAGCTCTGGGGCGATCCGCGCTTTTTGGTGGCGCTGTGGCACTCGCTGCTGATCTGCTTTGGCGCGCTCTTCTTCTCGCTGGTGCTGGTGCTGCCTACGATGTTTGTGATCGCTTACTACTTCCCAAAACTCGATGCGGTGATGAACGTGCTGATCCTGATGCCCTTTGCCGTGCCGCCGGTTGTCTCTTCAGTGGGGTTACTCCAACTCTATTCAGAGCCGCCGCTGATGTTGACCGGCACGCCATGGATCCTGATTGGCTGCTACTTCACCATTGCGCTGCCGTTTATCTACCGTGCCATCTCCAACAATATGCAGGCGATTAACATGCGCGAGCTGATTGATGCGGCGCATCTGCTGGGGGCCAGCACGTGGCAGGCTGCCCTGCTGGTCGTGCTGCCAAACCTGCGCAAAGGGGCGCTGATTGCGGTGCTGCTTTCGTTCTCGTTTCTTATCGGCGAGTTTGTGTTTGCTAACATGCTGGTGGGCACCAGCTATGAAACGCTACAGGTTTACCTCTATAACGTGCGCAATGCCAGTGGTCACTTCAGCAGCGCGCTGGTTATCTCCTATTTCTTTGTTGTCCTGCTGGTGACCTGGCTGGCAAATGCCCTGAACCGCGAGCGAGGCTGAAAATGAGTTACTTAAGCGTCACCCAACTGAACAAAAGCTACGGCCCAACGTCGATTTTTCAGGAGATTAATTTCACCGCCAGCGAAGGCGAATTTGTCACGCTGCTTGGCCCCAGCGGCTGCGGAAAATCGACCCTGCTGCGCTGCCTGGCGGGGTTGACGTCAGTGGACAGCGGGCAAATTCTGCTACAGGGCCAGGACATTGTGCCGCTGACGCCGCAGAAACGCTCGATAGGCATGGTGTTCCAGAGCTATGCGCTGTTCCCGAACATGAGCGTTGAGCGCAACGTGGCCTTTGGGCTGAAAATGCAGAAGCTGCCCGCTGCGGATATTCAGCGCCGGGTGGGAGAAGTCCTGGAGCTGGTGGAGCTGACAGATTATGCGAAGCGCTATCCACATCAGCTTTCTGGCGGCCAGTGTCAGCGCGTGGCGCTGGCCCGTTCGCTGGTGACGCAGCCGCGCCTGCTGTTACTGGATGAGCCGCTCTCGGCGCTTGATGCCCGTATTCGCCGCCATCTGCGCGACCAGATCCGTCGCATTCAGAAAGAGCTGAACCTTACCACCCTGTTTGTCACCCACGATCAGGAAGAGGCGCTGACGCTCTCCGACCGCATCGTGCTGATGAATAAAGGGAAAATTGTACAAAATGGCAATGCCGAATCCCTCTATACTCAACCGGTAGACCTCTTCGCCGCCGGGTTTATCGGCAATTATAACCTGTTGAGTGCTGAGCAGGCTTCCCGGCTCACAGGAGAGACCTTCAGCGGTCAGGTGGCGCTTCGCCCGGAATCTGTGGCTTTCTGTTCGCCGGAACAGGGCATACCGGCAGAAATTCTCAGCCACAGCCTGCTGGGCAACGTCATCCGTTACCGCGTTAAGGCGCAAGACGTTGAACTGATGGTGGATGTGCTGAACCGTTCTGTGGAAGATTTGCATCCGGCGGGTTATCGGGTGGGTCTGCATCTGGACAAAATGACGCTGCGGGAAGTCGCTTAACGGTACAGATATCACGCTGATTAAAAAGATTTTTTTCAGCTAACCGACTAAACTTAATAGCGTAGGCAGAACGGGTCGCCCGTTCCGAACGTATCAGATTAAGAAGTTGGAGGTCTACATCGGTGTTAACCCTGCTTAATTTGCTCTCTGCCGTCGCGCTGCTGGTCTGGGGTACACACATAGTGCGTACCGGCATCATGCGCGTTTACGGCGCTGATTTACGTCGCGTGCTCAGCAAGAGTGTGGAAAAGAAACCGATGGCGTTTGTGGCTGGCATTGGCGTTACCGCGCTGGTGCAGAGCAGCAACGCCACCACGCTGCTGGTCACCTCATTTGTGGCGCAGGAGCTGGTTGGTCTGACGCCCGCGCTGGTGATTATCCTGGGGGCAGACGTCGGTACGGCGCTTATGGCGCGGATCCTGACGTTCGATCTCTCCTGGCTCTCTCCGCTGTTTATCCTGTTTGGCGTGGTGTTTTTCCTTGGTCGTAAGCAAACGCGAGCCGGACAGCTTGGCCGCGCCAGCATCGGCCTGGGGCTGATACTGCTTGCCCTGCAACTGATTGTGGCTGCGGCTACCCCTATCACCCAGGCGTCCGGCGTAAAAGTTATCTTCTCCTCGCTCACTGGCGATGTGATGCTGGATGCGCTGCTGGGTGCCGTTTTCGCCATTATCAGCTATTCCAGCCTCGCGGCGGTGCTGATCACCGCTACGCTTACGGCAACCGGCGTTATCTCGTTTAAAGTGGCGTTATGTCTGGTGATTGGTGCCAACCTGGGCAGCGGGCTGCTGGCGATGCTGAACAACAGCGCGTCGAATGCCGCCGGAAAACGGGTGGCGCTGGGCAGTTTACTCTTTAAATTTATTGGCTCGCTGATGGTGCTGCCGTTTGTCGACCCCCTGGCCGATCAGTTACAAAGGTTGCCGGTCAACGACGAAGAGCTGGTGATTTTTTTCCACGTCTTCTACAACCTGATCCGCTGCCTGATTATGGTGCCGTTTACCGATCCAATGGCCAGGCTCTGTACGCGGCTAATCGGTGATGAGAAGGAGACCGAGCTGCGTCTGAAACCCCGCCATCTGGACAAAAGTGCGCTGGACACGCCTGCATTAGCCCTTGCTAACGCCTCAAGAGAGACGCTACGCATGGGCGATGTGCTGGAGCAGATGCTGGCCACTTTCAGCAAGGTGATGCATGGCGAGCTTCGGGAAGAGCGGGAGATCCGCAAGCTGGATGATGATGTGGATGTGCTCTACACCGCCATCAAACTCTATCTGGCGCAGATGCCGAAAGAGGATCTGCCTGAAGAGGATTCCCAACGCTGGGCGGAAATCATTGAAATGGCACTGAATCTGGAAATGGCTGGCGATATTCTGGAAAGGATGAGCGGCGACGTGGCCGATAAATCGCTGACGGCGCGACGGGCATTTTCGGTCGAAGGCCTGAGCGAACTGGACGCGTTAATGGAGCAACTGGCCGGAAACCTGCGTCTTGGCCTGTCGGTGTTTTTATCAAGAGATATCACCAGCGCCAGGCGCCTGCGCCGGGCCAAGCACCGCTTCCGCATCACTAACCGCCGTTACTCCCATAAGCATGTGGACCGCCTGCATCAGCAAAACGTGCAGAGTATTGAAACCAGCTCGCTGCATCTGGGGCTGCTGGGCGATATGAAGCGTCTGAATTCACTATTCTGCGCGGTGGCCTACAGCGTGCTTGAACAGCCGGATGATGCGCGGGATGAGGAGTAAGCGTCCCGGCGGGAGAAGATCCGCCGGGAAAGCTGCGCCGTTTGCGTGCCCGTAAAGAGCACGACTGCGCTTCAGGGCATTACTTTTTCTTTATCGGTTTGCCTGACCAGTAGCCCGCCAGCAGTGAGCCAGAGAGGTTGTGCCAGACAGAGAAGAGCGCACCGGGCAACGCCGCCAGCGGCGAGAAGTAGAGCTTGCCCAGGGTGGCGGCCAGACCGGAGTTCTGCATCCCCACTTCCAGCGCCAGCGTGCGGCAGGTGGACTCATCAAAGCCAAACAGCTTGCCGCCCCAGTAGCCGCCCAACAGACCGATCGCGTTATGCAGCATCACCGCCACAATCACCATCAGACCAACGGAGCCGATAAAGCTCTGGCTACCTGCCACCACCGCGCTGATGATCAGCAGAATGCAGACCATAGAGAAGGCTGGCAGATAAGGCTCCACGCGTCTGACCAGGCTGTTCATGGTGTGATGAATAACCAAACCAATACTGATAGGTACCACCACGATCTTCACAATGCTCAGCAGCATACCGACCACATCCACCTGAATATGGGTATCCACATAGAGTTTGGTCAGCAACGGCGTGGCAAACACGCCCACCAGGGCAGAGACCGATGAGATAGTAACGGAGAGCGCGACGTCACCCTTAGCCAGATAGATCATGACGTTAGACGCGGTGCCGCTGGCAACGCTGCCCACCAGAATCATGCCCGCCGACAGGTCGGGCGGCATATGAAACAGCTTAGCCAGTCCCCATGCCGCCAGCGGCATGACCAGATAATGCAGGAAGGTACCGGCAATGACCGGTGCCGGGCGCGTCAGCACCCGTTTGAAATCGTTGATGTTTAGCGTGACGCCCATCCCGAACATAATCAGCATCAGCAGGTAAGTGACCCAGGGGCCGATGCCAAGAAAGGTGGTAGGGGAGTAGTAGGCGGCAACAGAGAGCAGAACTGCCCATAACGGGAACAGCCGGGTAATAGTGGCGAACATAGCCAGACTTCCTTTTTTTTAGGTTGTGTTTGTTTTTTGCAGGTTTTGCCATCAGACAGATCACGGTTTCCGGAACGAGGAAAAAGTGAACGCAGAATCATAGCATTAAATAACGGTGGGGGAAGCGTGGGCCAGAGGGGCTGGCCCACGGCGGGTAGGGATTACTCTTTGTGGGCCAGCAGATAACGGTAGAGCAGCCCCCCAACGATGCCGCCAACAGCGGGCATCAGCCAAAACATCCACAGCTGCTGAACGGCCCAGCCGCCCTGGAAAATAGCCACAGCCGTACTTCTTGCCGGGTTAACAGACGTATTGGTGACCGGAATGCTGACCAGATGGATCAGGGTCAGCGCCAGACCGATAGCGATTGGCGCAAAACCCGCCGGAGAACGCTTGTCCGTCGCGCCGTGAATAACGATCAGGAAGAGTGCAGTCAGCACCCCTTCACTCACCATGCCGGAGAGCAGTGAGTAGCCGCCGGGTGAATGCTCACCAAAGCCATTAGAGGCGAAACCGCTGGCCGCTGCATCAAAACCGCTCTGCCCACTGGCGATAACATACAATACGGCTGCGGCGGCGATACCGCCGAGCACCTGGGCCACGATATAGATCGCTATCTGCGAGGCAGGAAAGCGTCCGCCAGCCCACAGCCCCAGCGTGACCGCTGGATTAAAATGCCCACCAGAGATATGCCCCACGGCGTAAGCCATTGTCAGCACGGTTAAGCCAAACGCCAGCGCAACGCCGGCAAAGCCGATCCCCAGCGCCGGGAATCCTGCTGCCAGCACTGCGCTACCACATCCTCCAAAAACCAGTACAAAAGTACCGAAAAATTCTGCCATAAACTTCCGCATAAAAACCTCAAACACTCCTGAATTTACCAGGAACGGGATTATCGTTACGGAACGGGATAATTCAAGCTATGCCTTTTTTATCTGCGTCAAAATTGATCTGAACAGGTTTTTTCGCCACAGATGCCGTCATCTTTATAGAAAATTCCTATTTTTTAGCGATGTTCGCTACCGGGGGCGGTCAGGAAACAAAAAAACCGGGCCAGGCCCGGTTTTAATATGGCAGACGTACAGAGGATTATTCGAACAGATTGCGGTGCAGCGTCTGTACCACCTGCTCGGCATCATTACCCGGCACCAGGAAGCAGAGGTTATAACTGCTGGCTCCGTAGCAAATCAGGCGCAGATTGAACGGGTCCAGCACGCCGAACACCTCTTTGCCCACGCCACACGCCTGTGACAGCTTATTACCGATAATTGCTACCAGCGCCAGATTCTCTTCCACTTCCACGCGGCAGAGTGAAGAAAGCTCGGTCAATAGCGCCTGCGTCAGCAGGCTGTCGCCGTTTGACGTTGAACCCGTGGTATCCAGCGTCAGCGCCACGCTCACTTCAGAGGTGGTGATCAAATCGACCGAGATATTATGGCGCGCCAGAATGTTGAACAATTCCGCCAGGAAACCGTGCGTATGCAGCATGGTCAGGCTGTGGAGCGTCAGCAGCGTCTGCTTGCGGCGCAGAGCCAGCGCGCGGAACAGCGGCGGATTTTGCGTTTGATTACAGACGCGGGTGCCGCCAGCAGCGGGATCTTTGCTGGAGCCGACAAACACCGGAATATCACTACGAACGGCTGGCAGCAGCGTGGCAGGATGCAGAACTTTGGCGCCAAAGGTGGCCATTTCGGCTGCTTCTTCGAACGTAATTTCATCAATGCGTTTCGCTGCGGGCACCACGCGGGGATCGGTGGTGTAGATGCCAGGCACGTCTGTCCAGATATCGATGCGGCTGGCATGCAGCGCTTCACCCAGCAGGGCTGCCGTGTAATCACTGCCGCCACGGCCTAAGGTGGTGGTACGGCCTTTGGCCTCGCTACCGATAAAGCCTTGCGTCACCACCAGCGCCTGCGCCAGACGCGGGGCCAGCTGAGCCTGAGCCAGCTCCGCCAGCAGAGCAACATCCGGCTCGGCACGGCCAAAGCGGTCGTTGGTGCGCATCACTTTACGTACGTCAAACCACTCAGATTCAACCTGACGCTGACGCAGGATCTCCACAAAAAGCAGGGTAGAGAGCAGCTCGCCGTGGCTGACCAGTTCGTCGGTGAGGGCGGCGGAGGTCGCCAGCGCAGCGGCTTCGGAAAGCATGGTGATGTTTTCCAGTACGCGATCCACTTCCTCGCGGATCACCTCAGGCTGGGCCAGCTCATCAACAATGGCGTACTGGATACGACGGATCTCATCAAGCTGATAAGCCCGTTGCTCCTGCTCCTGACCTTCCGACAGTGACACCAGCAGGTTAGTCACACCCGCAGAGGCAGAAAGAACCACCAGACGGGTATGCGGATCGGCCAGCACCACATCGGCGCTGCGGTTCATGGCTGTAAAATCGGCAACGCTGGTGCCGCCAAATTTGGCCACGATCAAAGATTGGGACATGTGTTGACATACCTCGTGTCTGATTAAATTCATGGCACAAGGGAAGAGCGAAAACGGGGTAGACGTAGAAAAGGGGATTACTACGAGTCACCCAGAAGCGCCCCACCTTGTCTACCCGTTACGGATGCGGCAGCGGCTTAGGCTGCCGCATCCGTAATCAGGTGTGAACCGTTCCTGACGAACGATCCTGGTGACAACCCAGAGGATTCAGCCCCTGCGGTCGATACGCCCCACGCCGCGTGGATTGTACCTCGGCGTCGCTCCCCCTGATGTGTTTTCTCTGGATTCGGCTCCTCCAACACACTGCCTGGGCGACGCGCCTCTTCTGGCTTGCGCATCAGATGCGCAACTAGCGGGCTACAAATATCGCTTTCTGCTGCCGCTGTCAATCTCTGCCGTCTGAGGAATTTTCATTTTGCACCAGCGCAATCAGGGTACAGGGCAGGGCAGGCGTCTCTTCGCCCCGTACCGCGCTCAGTGCGCCCGCTTCGTTTTGCACAAAAAGCGGGATCACCCCCTGGTTTTTTTCCAGGTACTCCAGCCAGCCAAAGTTTTCGTTCAGGCGGGTGGCCTTAATGGTGGCACCTTTCGACAACAGGCTGCTGAGCTGGGCATAGGTCTGCGCCTGGCCAAACAGCACTTCATGCCGACGAAAACGCGGGCTTTCGCTGTCGCGCTTCACGCGCAGTGCGGCACCTGAGCGGATAGCCGCCACGTTTTTTTCACCAAACATATGGCTGAAGTGATAGACCGCGAGCGCATTCTGATGGCGATTGGGCGACAGCGCAAGCACCTGAGCCGTTTCGCTCAGATCAAGGAAGTTCTCTGCATGTTCTGACCAGGCATTGCCATAATAGGCGGGGATCCCTTCCATTCGCGCCAGCCGGTAATATTCCCAACTGCTGTCTGTCACCAAAACCGGGATATCCAGCTTTTGCAGCGAAGCTGCCAGCGTACGCGCCACGCTGTTAGCGCCGATAATCAGTACGCCACGCGGCTCGCGCTGCTGTACCTTCAGTATCCGCGCCAGCACCGAGCTGGTCAGGCTTTGCAGCACCACGGTGCCGATAATCACCGCAAACACCACCGTTACCAGCTTATCCGCGCCGACAAAGCCGGTTTTTTCCAGCGTCAGGGCAAACAGCGAGCTGACCGCTGCGGCAACAATACCGCGAGGCGAAATCCAGCTCAGCATCAGCCTGTCACGCAGCGGCAGTGACGAGCCACAGGTGGAAACCGCAATGCATAAAGGACGGGCGATAAACTGCACAATCAGCAGCAGCCCGACCAGCGGCCAGCCCATCGCCAGTAGCGCAGCCAGATCCAGCCTTGCCGCCAGAATAATAAACAGGCCGGAGATCAACAGCGCCGAAAGCTCCTCCTTGAAGGCGATAATTTCGGTGAGATCGACTTCGCGCATATTGGCCAGCCAGATACCCATCACCGTGACCGTCAGCAGGCCGGACTCATCCGCCAGCGCGTTGGAAAGGCCAAACGCGGTCAGCATCACCGCCAGCACCGCAAAATTTTGCAGATACCCCGGCAGCCAGACGCGCTTCAGAGCAACACCCAGCAGCCAGCCAAAAAACGCACCCGCGACTAAACCAACCGCCGCCGTTTCACCTAAAGTCCAGAACAGGTGCGTTAACGATTCAGCTTTCTGACGCAGCACAATAAACTCAAACACCAGAAGGGTGAAGATAGCGCCCACGGGATCGATAACGATGCCTTCCCAGCGCAGCACCTGGTTGATCGCCTTATTGGGCCGCACCACGCGCATCAGCGGGGCAATAACCGTGGGGCCGGTGACCACGGTAACGGAGCCGACCAGTGCCGCAAGCTCCGGCGGGAAGTCGAGCAGCGCCCAGCAGGCGACGCTGATCACCAGAAAGGTGATCATCATTCCTACGGTGACCAGGTTACGCACCACGTTGCCCAGACCGCGGATCTCGTCGAAGCGAAGCGTCAGCGCCCCTTCAAAGAGAATGATGGCGACAGAGAGTGAAACAAAAGGAAACAGCAGGCTGCCAAACAGGGCATCCGGTTGCAAAACGTGGCCGACAGGACCCAGGACTATGCCGAAAACCAGCAGCGGCAAAATAGCGGGCAGACGCAGCAACCAGGCCAGCCACTGGGCTACCAGCGAACTTAATCCAATGATAACCAACAGCAGTGGGGCAGAGAACTCCATAAAATTTTTCCTTTCGACAGCAAGAATAGTCATACTGAAACGCTGAGCGGGCAAGCTGACCGCCGCCTGAATTATAAATAGCCCCGGACAAAAAGGTGGGGAAACCTGCTAACGATAGCTGAGGCCTGTTACAGGAAGAGGGAACCCAGGCGGGTACCTCGGGTAACATGGCGTCCGGCCTGATTTACGGTTCTTAAATAAAAAGAGTGTGTTGTTATGAAAAATATCAATCCGACACAAACCGCTGCATGGCAAGCGTTGCAGCAGCATTTCGAAGAGATGAAAGACGTTCAAATCGCTGATTTGTTTGCTAAAGACAGCAATCGCTTCGCGAACTTCTCTGCCACCTTCGACGACCTGATGCTGGTAGACTTCTCTAAAAACCGCATCACCAGCGATACCCTCGCGAAGTTGCAGGATCTGGCGAAAGAGACCGATCTGCAAGGCGCTATCAAGTCGATGTTTTCCGGCGAAAAAATTAACCGTACCGAAGATCGTGCTGTGCTGCACGTTGCCCTGCGCAATCGTAGCAACACCCCAATCGTGGTGGACGGCAAAGATGTGATGCCAGAGGTTAACGCGGTGCTGGAGAAGATGAAATCTTTCTCTGAGCGCATTATCAGCGGCGACTGGAAAGGCTATACCGGTAAACCTATTACCGACGTGGTAAATATCGGTATTGGCGGGTCAGACCTGGGGCCGTTTATGGTGACAGAGGCGCTGCGCCCGTACAAAAATCACCTGAACATGCACTTCGTTTCGAACGTTGACGGCACGCACATCGCGGAAACCGTGAAGGATCTGAATCCTGAAACCACGCTGTTCCTGGTGGCCTCGAAAACCTTCACTACCCAGGAAACCATGACCAACGCCCACAGCGCGCGTGACTGGTTCCTGAAAACGGCGGGTGACGAGCAGCACGTGGCGAAACACTTTGCGGCGCTCTCTACCAATGGTAAAGCGGTGAGTGATTTCGGTATTGATACCAACAACATGTTCGAATTCTGGGACTGGGTTGGCGGACGCTACTCACTGTGGTCAGCCATTGGCCTTTCCATCGTTCTCTCCGTTGGTTTCGACAACTTTGAGAAGCTGCTGAGCGGCGCGCATGCGATGGACAAGCACTTCTCCACCACGCCAGCCGAACAGAACCTGCCGGTGATCCTGGCGCTGATTGGTATCTGGTATAACAATTTCTTCGGCGCTGAAACCGAAGCGATTCTGCCTTACGATCAGTACATGCACCGCTTTGCCGCCTACTTCCAGCAGGGCAACATGGAGTCGAACGGTAAGTATGTTGACCGTAACGGCGCGCCTGTTACTTACGAAACGGGCCCTATTATCTGGGGCGAGCCGGGCACTAATGGTCAGCATGCGTTTTATCAGCTGATCCACCAGGGCACCAAGCTGATCCCTTGTGACTTTATCGCCCCTGCGGTGACGCATAACAAGCTGGGCGATCATCATGCCAAGCTGCTGTCGAACTTCTTTGCGCAGACCGAAGCGCTGGCGTTCGGTAAATCACGCGATGCGGTAGAGAAAGAGTTTACCGATGCGGGCAAAGACGCCAAATCTGTCGAGCACATTGTGCCGTTCAAGGTGTTTGAAGGGAACCGTCCAACCAACTCCATCCTGCTGCGCGATATCACGCCGTTCAGCCTGGGGGCGCTGATTGCGCTGTATGAGCATAAAATCTTTACTCAGGGCGCGATCCTCAACATCTTCACCTTCGATCAGTGGGGCGTCGAGTTGGGTAAACAGCTGGCAAACCGCATCCTGCCTGAGTTGTCCGGCAGTGAAGAGGTCAGCAGCCATGACAGCTCTACCAACGGCTTAATCAACCGTTACAAGAACTGGCGCGGCTAATCTCTCTTCTGAGAGAGACCCAGGGGCTGGTGCAGATGCACCGGCCCTTTGTTTTATCTGGCCCCTCACTTCGCTACAGGCTTTTATTCAGGCGAGTATCTGGCCTGTGGTTGCATCGTGGCGTTGAAGAGATGCCAATATTGTCGTCCCATGCAGGCAGCGGAAAAACTACCCACATCCCGCTGAAAGAGCGGGTTTAAGCTATTCCAAACAGCTGCTGATACGCTGGTGGCTCTGATGTCCTCTATGCGCTAACTGTTACGCTTATCGCGCTCCGGAAAGCAAAAGAAACGGCGCATCGTCCGCTCTGACCCTCTACCTCTTAGTGAAGGATTGCCAAAATAGCCGCTTACCGTCAGGACGGATAAGTGGATGTTACCAGGGTGCCGGGTGCCGGGTGCCGATCGAAGTAAAATCCCCCTGTCATATCCGCAGAGTTATGATCTGCCAGCCAGACGATCCCGGCGGCGGCCCCAGCAACGGTTCTGTAGCCACTGTGCCCATTAAAATCCGTGGCTGTGTAACCAGGGTCGACGGCGTTAACGCTGATCCCAAACGCCGCAAGTTCTTTGGCGAAGGCAACGGTCACCGCATTAAGGGCAGTTTTCGAGCTGTTGTAACCCATCGCTTCAACCTGAGAATAGGGATGAGCGGGATCGGAAACCCAGCAGAGCGATCCGGCCTTATCCGGGGCCTGGAACCGTTCCCCAGATCCGACTTTATCTGTTTATGGACCTGGTTGACATTCTCTGCGGTTCTCTCTTTTACCCGACAAGCGTTGCGTGAGAGACAAACTAAAGCCGATTACAGCGCGCTAATGCCCCCAAAAATAGATAAAGTCACACCCGCAGAGGTGAGGATAATCTTAAAATTCACTCTTTTGCTTTGATTTTATTAAGGATAAATCTGAAATAAAATCGGGTTGTTTATCACAGTTATGCCGTCGCGTTGTCGCTAATATTTTGAAATATAAAAACTTTACGGCAATAACTCCCTTTCAGCATCCTCTCCAGTGATTACACCTTACTAAAGGACATTATTAGCGTATGACACTAATAATTGGCCCTGACGCAGATATAAACACTAATATATTGAATTATTTAGTCAAATGTTGCCCTGAGTGGGCAAAGCGTGCTTATTTTAGACAAAGAAAAGGGCCATCGCGTCAGTGGGGATCCCCCTGAATTCTGGTCATTTATTACCTTATACTGGAGCCGCCTGAAAACCTTCAGGTGAGGTATCCATTCATTTAATGAAGGGAAATGTTATGAAGAAAGTCTTATGTGCTGTTGCAGCCATAGTGTACTTAGCCAGTGCTTCAGCCGCATTTGCTGCGCCTGAAGAAGCTGGCACTGCCGCCGGTGCTACTGCGGGGACACTCTCCGCCGGAACCACCACTGCGGTAGGTGTGGGTGCGCTTGGCGCACTGGTTGGTGTTGCTCTGGCAGCATCCAGTGGTGGCAACGGTTCAAATACCGGCACCACCACAACCACCACCACCAGCACCACGCGTTAAGTGCGGTAAATTAATCATAACCACACGTTTGTGTGGTTATTTTTTGACATTGTCAGACTTTGCTCAGGGACACACACAGGTGCGCTACCTATCACTGCTGCTTTTCTGCCTGCTTCTCCAGGCCTGTACACAAACACAAAAAGGGCTTGGAGAGACGGTAAAACTCGCCCTGCTCGGGCCGGATGACGTTCAGGTTACCGATCAACAAGTTGAAAATCTGCCTTATGCCAGCATGTACCTGCGCGTGAATAACGGGCAGCGTATTTTTGTGGTGCTGGGCTTTGATGAAAACGGCCAGCAAAAATGGATCACCCGCGATCAGTCGATGGTGGTCACTCAGCATGGACGCGTGGTGAAAACGCTGGGGCTGGCAGACAACCTGAGTGAGGTCACCAATCTGAGCCAGGATCCGCTGTCGAATCCGCTCGAACTCACGGAAGGGGCAGGCTGGACGCGTACCCTGAGCTGGAGTGAAGCAGGTAAATTCCGCGCGGCAACCGCCGCCTCCCGCTTTACGCGCCTGAAAGATCAGGTTCTGCTGCTGGCAGGCAACAACGTGGCCTGTCGCGTCTGGCAGGAAGAGGTTGAGCTGCCCGCAGAGGGCAAATCCTGGCGCAACACCTTCTGGATTGATACCACCACTGGAGAGGTTCGCCAGTCACAGCAGACGCTGGGCGGCGACTATTTCCCTCTTGAAACCACCATCCTGAAGCCTGCGAAATCATGAAAAAAATAACTCTTCTCTTTGCAGGGATAGCTGCCTGCGTCTCGCTGAGCCTGCGTGCGGAAAGTCAGGTAACGGTTTACGCCCAGGGGCAGACGCAGACGGCGACAGTCAGTGATGCACAGAATCTGGCTCAGTTGGTCAGCAGCCCTGCGCTGGCAGGTAAAACCTGGTGGCCCGGTACGGTAATTGCGGAAAAACTGGCAACCGCCGCCGCGGTTCAACAGCAGCAGCAGCTGCTGGCGCGGCTGAAAGCCTGGAGCAGTTCCCTGCATGCGGATGGCGATGCCTCTCTTGCTGCGGTAGTGGATAACGTGCTGCAACAGGTAGCTGCGGTGAAAGTCACCGGGCGGCAGTTCACCAATCTTGATCCCGACTGGGTGCGCCTGCGTCCGGGTGCTAACCGGACTCTGGCCGGAGATTACAGCGTCTATACGCTGCAAAAGCCTACCACCATCACCCTGGCCGGCGCGATTGCCGGAAGCGGTAAAACCTCGTGGCTGCCTGGCCGGAGCGTGGTGGATTACTTGCAGGATCACGACAACCTGTCGGGTGCAGAGCGGAACGTTGCGGTGCTGATTGCCCCGAACGGAGAGGCCAGTGAAGTGCCTGTCGCTTACTGGAACCGCCGCCACGTTGAGCCTGAAGCTGGCAGCATTATTTACGTTGGCTTTTCTTCCTGGACGCTGCCTGGCGACAGTGAAGACCTTAACCAGCAGATTGTTTCTGTTCTGACGCACCGGATCCCTGACTGATGAAAAAATCTTATCTTCTCAGCCTGTTAGCTATTTCTGTGGCCTGTGCCTGTCAGGCTCAGGCGGCAACCTTTCCCGATCCGGTTGGCCCTTCGCAGTCCGATTTCGGCGGAGTGGGCCTGTTGCAGGTTCCCACCGCGCGGATGGCAAAAGATGGCGAGTTCAGCCTGAACTACCGTTATAACGATCAGTATCGCTTCTACTCTTCCTCGGTGCAGCTTTTCCCCTGGCTGGAAGCGACCATTCGCTATACGGATGTGAAAACCCGCCGCTACAGCGCCGTGGACAGCTTCAGCGGAAACCAGAGTTACAAGGACAAAGCGTTCGATCTGAAAGCCCGCCTCTGGCAGGAAGGCTACTGGCTGCCGGAAGTGGCCGTAGGGGCGCGCGATCTGGGTGGTACGGGCCTGTTCGACAGCGAATACCTGGTGGCGACCAAAGCCTGGGGGCCGTTTGATTTCACGCTGGGCCTGGGTTTTGGTTATCTGGGTAACAGCGGCACGGTGAAAAACCCGTTCTGTGAAGCAGACAGCAGCTACTGCAACCGTTCTGACACCAGCGGGACAGCAGGTTCCGTCAGCGGCAAGGATATGTTTAAAGGCCCTGCGGCGATTTTTGGCGGCGTGGAGTATCAGACCCCCTGGCAGCCGCTTCGCCTGAAGGCGGAATATGAAGGCAACGATTATCAGGATGACTTTGCCGGCCGCCTTGAACAGAAAAGCAAAATTAACGTCGGTGCCATCTATCGTCTTACCGACTGGGCAGATGTGAATGTCAGCTACGAGCGCGGCAACACCTTTATGGCTGGCTTCACGCTGCGTACTAACTTCAACGATCTGCATACGGCTTCCATTGATTCCGCCAAACCCGCTTATAAACCGCAACCGCAGGGTGAGTTTCTTGAGCAGACTGCCGTGGCGAGCCAGCTGACCGATTTGAAATATAACGCCGGACTGGATGCGCCAAATATTCAGGTGCAGGATCACACGCTGTACGTCTCCGGGCGGCAGACAAAGTATCGTGATACCCAGGAAGGGGTGGATCGCGCTAACGTGATCCTGATGAATAACCTGCCAGCCAATATCGACACGCTGAAAGTGACGGAAATTCGCGACCGGATGCCGCAAGTCACCACGGAAACCAGGGTCGCCAGCCTTCGCCAGCAGCTGGAAGGCTATCCGCTGGGCAAAGAGCAGACGCTGGATCAAAAGCGTGTTGAGCCGGTCGATCCGGGCCATACCGAGCAGGGTTACTATATTGATGCTGATGACTTCAACTACAGCATAGCGCCGGTTCTGAATCAGTCTGTTGGCGGCCCGGAGAGCTTCTATCTCTACCAGGTAGGCGTGATGGCAAACGCCAATTACTGGTTGACGAAGCACCTGCTGATTGATGGTAGCGTGTTCGGCAATCTGGCAAACAACTACGATAAATTTAATTACAACGGTGCACCAAACGACTCTTCATTGCCTCGCGTTCGTACGCATATTCGCGACTATGTGGATAACAACGTCTACGTTAATAATTTGCAGGCCAACTACATGCACGCCCTGGGTAATGGCTTCTACGGCCAGATCTATGGCGGCTATCTGGAAACCATGTACGGTGGCGTCGGGGGCGAAGTGATCTACCGTCCGCTGGACTCTGACTGGGCAGTGGGCATCGATGCCAACTACGTCAAACAGCGTGACTGGGACAACATGATGCAGTTTACCGACTACACAGCAAAAGTCGGTAATCTGACAGCCTACTGGCGTCCTTCCTTCTTTAATAACCAGGTGCTGGTGAAAGCCAGCGTGGGTCAGTATCTGGCCGAAGATAAAGGGGCCACCATTGATGTCTCCCGCCAGTTCGACAGCGGTGTGATTGTGGGCGCTTACGCCACCAAAACCAACGTTTCGGCGGAAGAGTACGGCGAAGGAGACTTCACCAAAGGCTTCTATATCTCGATTCCAATGGATCTGTTTACTGCTTCGCCAACGCGTGGCCGTGCGCAGGTAAGCTGGACGCCGTTGACGCGTGATGGCGGGCAGATGCTGGGTCGTAAATACCAGCTGTATGATATGACCAGTGACCGGGATCGCGATTTCCGCTAACCAAACGCGGCGGGTCAAAAAGCCTGAATGGGGCTTGCAAAGGGTGCACAGTGTGCACCCTTTTTTATTGGAACTGCCTGCTGCGTCAGCCCCTGTCACGGAGCGCAAAGGCATGGGGAACCGGGTGCTGTTGAGTAAAAGCGGCGGCTTTATCAGCGACTGCTGCGGAAAGCGGGGCGGTGGCTAAGCAAAACTTGTGAACTGGCTCACACTAAAGCATATTGTGCGTATCAGGATTAACCTGACCAATAACCATGATTTTAGAGGAAGCACCATGATTACCGCCACGCGTATCGCCTGGTTATTACAGATGTTGCTGAATATTGGGCTGATAGGACTGGCCTGCATTCTGGCCGTTTTTTTAGGCAAGGAGACCTTTCATCTCGCCAACGTGTTGCTGAACGCCGGCGAACAGACCTCTTCCTATTTATTGATCGATGGAATAGTAATCTATTTCCTCTACTTTGAATTTATTGCCCTGATCGTGAAGTACTTTCAGTCGGGCTATCACTTCCCGCTGCGCTATTTCGTTTATATCGGTATCACGGCCATTATTCGCCTGATCATTGTTGATCATAAAAATCCGCTGGATACGCTCGCCTATTCCGTCGCTATTCTGATCCTGGTGGTGACTCTCTGGCTGGCTAACAGCAATCGCCTGAAGCGCGAATGATTTCCGGCGCGCCCTGAAGGGCGCGCAACGCTCCCGGCAAAATTCGCATTAATTTCCCTTCTCATGCTGTGTTCTCCTTTAACCTCTGCGTTACACTATGGCACCCAATTTTTTGCCCGGAGAAGCCGAATGGCTGAAAACGCGCTGACGCAATTGCGCGCCCTTGAGTGGCTTCCTGCCTCCTCGCCCTTGTTGACCAGGCCGCTGCTGGACTGGTTGATGGAAGAAGATTCCATGACGCAACGTTTTGAACGTCACTGTGAAAAAGTGACGGTGAATATTGTGCGTGAAGGGTTTATTGGGCCAGAGGATGCGGCGCAGGAGGTGGAATTTCTCCCTCAGGAATCCCGCTACTGGCTGCGTGAAATTTTGCTGTGTGGCGACGGCGTGCCCTGGCTCGCTGGCCGGACAATTGTCCCTGAATCAACCCTGATCGGGCCAGAGCAGATGTTGCAACAGCTGGGCACCCGCCCGCTGGGACGTTATCTTTTTTCTTCTTCAACGCTGACGCGAGATTTTATCGAGCCGGGCCAGCATAAGGCGTTATGGGGACGGCGTTCCCGTCTGCGTCTCTCCGGCAAGCCGCTGTTGCTGACCGAACTGTTTTTACCGCCGGCACCGCTTTATCAGTCGCTGTTGGCTAAAGGGAACCCGTAACGTGGAGAGAAGGCTTCCAGTGAGTAAATTCCAGGCCTACAGCCGTCTGATGCGCATCGACAAGCCGATTGGCTCGCTGCTGCTGCTGTGGCCCACTTTTTGGGCGCTGTGGCTGGCGGGTAAAGCGATCCCGCCGCTTAACGTGCTGATTGTGTTCACCCTTGGCGTATTCTTTATGCGCGCCGCTGGCTGCGTGGTTAATGATTTCGCCGACCGTAAAATTGACGGCCATGTTAAGCGCACCCAGGCCCGTCCCTTACCCAGCGGCGCGGTGACCTCCAGAGAGGCAAAACTCTTGTTTGCCGGGCTGGTACTGGTCTCGTTCTGTCTGGTGCTGACCATGAATGCGATGACCATCTGGCTCTCTTTTGGCGGGCTGGCGCTGGCCTGGGTCTATCCGTTTATGAAACGCTATACCCATCTGCCGCAGGTGGTGCTGGGCGCGGCGTTTGGCTGGGCTATTCCTATGGGATGGGCAGCGGTAAGTGAAACCGTGCCGCTGGTTTGCTGGCTGCTGTTTGCCGCTAATATTTGCTGGACAGTGGCTTATGACACGCTGTATGCGATGGTGGACAGAGACGACGACTTGAAGATTGGCGTGAAGTCGACGGCGATCCTGTTTGGTCGCTTCGATAAGCTTATCGTGGCGCTTTTACAGCTGACGACGCTGGCACTGATGGCGCTGATTGGCTGGATGATGCAGCTTGGCGGGGCTTTTTACTGGTCAATCCTGCTGGCTGGCGCGCTCTTTATCCATCAGCAGAAGCTGATATCCGCCCGCGAACGTGATGCCTGCTTTAAAGCCTTTCTGAACAATAATTACGTGGGGCTGGTGCTGTTTATCGGTATTGCGTTGAGCACCTCTCCGCTGGCTGCCTGGCTTTGACTGACTGACCGGCAGCAAAAGCGGGGCCGCTGACGGTGACAGAATCAGCTTGCCGCCTGGCGGTGAGCGTAGCAGCCATAAAAAAGGGTCGATGATTGCTCATCGACCCTTTTTAACGACCTCGGAATTTACTCGTGCGGCCCCGCACTCTCGATAGTCATCCGCACTTCCTGCGTGATTAAATCAGCCAGCATCTGGTAAACCTTATGCGTCTGCTCAACCTGTGCATCGCCGGTATCACTGATGTAGCCTTCATCACGCAGCGTCAGCACCAGCGATGAAAAGACCGCTTTGTCGAAGAATTCAGGCGCATTGATGCCATGCAGTACCGACAGGCGCTGAGCCATGGTCCGGCTCTCTTTTTCCAGCGTCCCGCGGTTAATCGACGGGTTGGCGCTGAGAATAGAGAAAGTAATGGCGTAGCGCTGTAGCGTCTCCCGCACGCCCGCAGCCAGCAGCTGTAGCGTAGGGAAACGAGCCGGACTCAGACGCAGCATCTGATCGTCCGCTGTCAACAGCCCCTGACGCGCCATCTCACTCACCAGCAAATCCAGCACCGCTGGCAGATCTTCTTTATTCCAGTGCAGGAACAGCTCGCTTTTCAGCATGGGATAGATCACGCTAATCTGGCGCAGCAGCTCGGCCCGCGTCACCTCACGGTAATGCATCAGGATCACCGCTATCAGCGACGGCATCACCAGCATGTGATGAACGTTGTTGCGGTAATAGGTCATCAGCACCGCCTGCTCGCGGGGCAGGACGATGATTTCACCAATATTATCCTGCTCAATTTCAAACTTGTTCATGCTCAGAGCGTGATCAAGCAGCGCTTCCGGCGTCATATCCGGCACGGTAGAGTCTGAAGAGTAGGGCACGTTGCGCAGCAGCTGTACATAACAGGTCAGCTGACCGATAAGCTGCTCACGCGTCAGAGAGCGCTGGCGGGAGGCCAACAGCGCCGTCACGCAAAGGTTCATCGCGTTCGCGGCCCCGGCATTGTTAATGCTCACCATTACGCGCTGAGCAATATCATTGACCGCTGGCGTCAGCCAGGCCGGGCGCTGTGCTTCAATCGGGTCGATAGCTTCCCGCCACTCCGGCACATGCTTGTTGAGATAAGCCACCAGGGGCAAAGGCTCACCAAAGTTCACGTAGCCCTGGCCGAGATTACGCAGCTTACGCAGCCCGCGAACCATCGACATAAAGCCCTCTTTCTCTTTGGTGGCACCGCGCAGCTCTTTTGCGTAAGTGCCTACCTCCATCACATGCTCATAGCCGATATAGATCGGCACCAGCGTGATAGGACGGTTACCACCGCGCAGCATCGCCTGAATCGTCATCGACAGCGTGCCGGTTTTCGGGTCCAGCAGACGACCGGTACGTGAGCGGCCACCCTCCACAAAGTATTCAACCGAATAGCCACGGGTAAACAGTTCACCCAAATATTCGCGGAACACGGTGGAGTAGAGCTTGTTACCTTTAAAGGTACGCCGGATAAAGAAGGCACCCAGACGGCGGAAAATCGGGCCAGCTGGCCAGAAGTTCAGGTTAATACCGGCAGCGATGTGCGGCGGCACCAGACCCTGGTGATAGAGCACATAAGAGAGCAGCAGGTAATCCATATGGCTGCGGTGGCAGGGCACATAAACGATCTCATGACCGTCCTGAGCCAGCTGACGCACACGCTCACCGCCGTTGACGTTAATACCCTGATAGAGTCGGCTCCATGTCCAGCCCATGATGCGGTCCGTCAGGCGAATCGCTTCATAGGAGAAATCCGCGGCAATCTCTTCCATCAGCTCAATGGCATTCTGCTGGGCTTTCTCGTGGGAGATTTTCTTGCTGCGCGCCTCATCCTCTACGGCTTTGGCAATGGCTTTCGACTGCAACAGCTTGTTGAAAAGGTCCTGACGGACGGGCAGACGGGGACCCACCGCAGCCAGACGCTGGCGGGCAAAGTGCATTCTCGCCACTCTTGCCAGCTTCTGCGCAATGCTTTTATCCGTACCGTGTTCGGTAGCCATGCGGCGAAGCGACACCATAGGCGAAAAACGCACAAAGCTGTCGCGGCCTAACCAGAGCACGGCAAAGAATTTCTGTACACCATTCAGCACGCGCAGATGGGGTTGATCGTCACCCTGCACTTCGCGGCCAGGTGCCCGACCAAACATCACCGAGACCGGCACCATCTGCACATCCAGCAAAGGATTGCTGCGGTGGAGATCCAGGTACTCATGGAAGAGTTTCACCGACTCCACGTTTGGCACGAAATAGGGGAAAACACGCGGCCCGTCATGGATAAAGACGTGACGAGGCAGTACCGTTCCGTCGATTTCAAGCGGCTCCAGCGGATCGGGGAGATCCTGTTTGCGGCACTGTTCACGCAGCGCCAGCAGATCGGCCTTTGAATCATAGGGCAGCACATACATAATAGGGCGCGATGTGTCGAGCGACAGCTCAGTGACCGGCTCGGCAGGAATCGCTTTACTCTTTACCAGAAATTTAACCGGTAAATTCAATAGTTTATAATATAAATTACGCCAACCTGACATAGACAACATGAAGCCTCTTGTTAGCAAAGCGCCGCAAGCATACCAGAAAGCGCCAGTGAGATCTGTGGTGTTGCAAATTGTGCGCCACCCAGACATTGACGTTAATCATCACAAAGGGTTCCCTCATTATGGCAAATAACGTCACCGGACTGACCCGCATTATAAAAGCCGCTGGCTACTCGTGGAAAGGAATACGCGCTGCCTGGCAAAACGAGGCGGCTTTTCGGCAGGAGGCGGTGGCTGCCGTTATTGCCACCCTCGTCGCCTGCTGGCTCGACGTGGATGCCATTACGCGAGTGCTGCTGATAGGGTCTGTGGTGCTGGTCATCATCGTAGAGATCCTCAATAGTGCGCTGGAGGCGGTGGTGGACCGTATTGGCAGTGAATTCCATCCGTTGTCTGGCCGCGCGAAGGACATGGGCTCTGCTGCTGTGCTGCTGACGATATTACTCGCTATTTTTGTGTGGGTAATGCTGTTAATGGGTTAATTACGGGATGTTTTCCCGTTTTTAGCGAACCGCCGCTATTTAAGCAGGTTTAGGTTTTCAATGCGCAAATACCTGTATATACTCACAGTCGACTGTATAAACAACCAGGGGGCGGGATGAAAGCACTAACGGCAAGGCAGCAGCAGGTTTATGACCTGATACGCGACCACATTAACCAGACCGGCATGCCACCGACGCGGGCGGAAATTGCTGCGCAGCTCGGCTTCCGTTCCCCTAATGCGGCTGAAGAGCACCTCAAAGCGCTGGCGCGTAAAGGCGTGATTGAAATTGTCTCTGGCGCATCACGCGGTATCCGCCTGATGATGGAAGATGAGACAGGGTTGCCGCTGATAGGGCGCGTTGCTGCCGGGGAGCCTTTACTGGCAGAGCAGCATATTGAAGGGCATTTCAAGGTGGATCCGGGCCTGTTTAAACCCGGTGCCGATTTCCTGCTGCGCGTCAGCGGGATGTCGATGAAAGACATCGGTATTATGGATGGCGACCTGCTTGCCGTGCATAAAACTCAGGATGTCCGTAACGGCCAGGTAGTGGTGGCGCGTATTGATGATGAGGTCACGGTAAAACGCCTTAAAAAACAGGGAAATATTGTGCATTTACTCCCTGAAAACAGCGATTTCCAACCGATCGTTGTCGACCTGCGTCAGCAGACGCTGTCGATTGAAGGGCTGGCCGTGGGCGTGATCCGCAACGGTAACTGGCTCTAACGATCGGGGCCGGGCGCACCCTCAGAGCGGTGCGTCATTGGTATCGCGGCACCGGCCTGGTGCCGCGATAGTGCTTATTAGCCAGTCGCACAGTGGATGATAATGCGATTATTTTCCCCCTCGGATAAACATCTCTGGCGGCTGGCGCTGCCAATGATCCTGTCAAATATCACCGTGCCGCTACTGGGGCTGGTGGATACGGCGGTCGTTGGCCATCTGGATAAGCCTGCCTATCTTGGTGGCGTAGCCGTTGGCACCACGGCCACCAGCTTTCTCTTTATGCTGCTGCTGTTTTTACGCATGAGTACTACCGGCCTCACGGCACAAGCTTTTGGCGCCGGAGATAAACCTGCTCTGGCTCGTGCGCTGATGCAACCCCTCCTGATAGCCGTGGCCGCTGGCCTGCTGTTTGTTCTCCTGAAATCTCCCTTAACGCATCTTGCGCTTTCCCTTGTTGGGGGCGACAAAGAGGTGCTGCATCAGGCCGCCCTGTTTATGAATATTCGCTGGCTCAGCGCACCCGCCACGCTGGCGAATCTGGTGCTGCTTGGCTGGCTGCTGGGCGTTCAGTATGCGCGAGCGCCGGTGATCCTGCTGGTGGTGGGGAACGTGGTGAATATCGCGCTGGATCTCTGGTTGGTGATTGGCCTGAAATGGGGCGTGCAGGGTGCCGCTGCCGCGACGGCCATAGCGGAATATGTCACCATGATTATCGGTTTAGTGATGGTGTGGCGCGTGCTGAAGCTGCGCGGTATTTCGCTGCCGGTGTTAAAAACGGCCTGGCGGGGCAACATCGGGCGGCTGTTGCGTCTCAATCGCGACATTATGCTGCGCTCCCTGCTGCTGCAACTCTGCTTCGCCTCACTGACGGTTCTGGGGGCGCGGCTGGGGGGCGAAGTTGTCGCCGTCAATGCGGTGCTGCTTATGTTCCTGACATTTACGGCCTATGCGCTGGATGGCTTTGCCTATGCCGTTGAAGCCTGCTCTGGCGAGGCCTTTGGGGCCAAAAACGCAGAGAAGTTGCTCTCCGTCTGGCGCGCCGCCTGTCGTCAGGCAGGGCTTGTGGCGCTGGCTTTTTCCCTGATTTATGGTCTTACAGGGCCGCAGATAGTCGCCTTGCTGACCTCCATTCCGTCCCTGCAACAGCAGGCCGACAGTTACCTGTTCTGGCAGATCGTGCTGCCCCTCTGCGGAGTCTGGTGCTATCTGCTTGATGGTATGTTTATCGGTGCAACGCGAGCCAGCGAAATGCGTAATGGTATGGTGATTGCGGCTGCGGGGTATGGCCTGACGCTGTTTACCGTTCCGCTGCTGGGCAACCATGGGCTGTGGCTTGCAGTGACGGTATTCCTGCTGCTGCGTGGGCTGACGCTCTGGCTTATCTGGCGTCGACACTGGCAAAACAACAGCTGGTTCGCGCAGTGAAATTATTTGTTACTCTCCTCTGCCGCTTCGTTAATGGCTGATTTACAACGCCTTTTTACAGGGCGCGTTGTGCATCGGTTTTGATTCTGGCGTAAAATTTTGCCAAACAGAGCAAGATTCTAATCTTCTACTATAATTATCGTATGTCAGGCGATTGAGCAGCGTTTTATGTTGTTGCTCTCAGTTTCGCTGACAAGATAATCCTAAAGCTGTGTAAACCTAAGGTCGAGGAGAGACAAGATGAATAAAGACGAAGCCGGCGGTAACTGGAAACAGTTGAAAGGTAAGTTTAAAGAAAAATGGGGCAAGCTGACCGATGACGACATGACTGTTGTTGAAGGCAAACGCGATCAGCTTGTTGGCAAGATTCAGGAACGTTACGGTTATGGTAAAGACCAGGCTGAGAAAGAACTCAGCGAATGGGAAACCCATAATAACCACCGTTTCTGACAGCCAGAGAATTCTCTGACAAGAATTTAGCGTTTCAGGACGATGCTCCTACCCAGGCACATGGACTGTGCCACTTAATCCCTTCAGACACCTTGTTTACTCTCGCCCTTCAAATAGATAATTCACTCTTCTGGCACCATCCCTCCGCGGCAAAATCCCTGTATAGCATCCATTTGAGCCTGTCTGCTCTGTAGCAAATTTTCAGTGTAAGTTTGTCACTTCACAGGGCAACCAGTCTGCGTTACAGAGAACCAGCGCTTTTGCTTTAGGCCCGCCTTGTGGCAGCGCTCCTGACCCGGCAAATTTTTATTATTCCGCATCTGAAGCCCGCGCTTTTAAGCGTTAATGCTTCTTAACGCCCGCGTTTCTTCGGGGCGGGGGTATGATCGTGCTGGCACGCATCCTGATGGGTACAGGCTTCAACTTCAACGCAAGTATGGCATAAACCATGAGCTTCAATAACGCTATGCGCCAGGGCGAATCCGGAAGTTAGTGCCAGTGATTTCAGGATATTCTCCACGCCTTCCGCCTGCTGTTCCGCGACGGAACCACACCTGTCGCAAATTAACATGGCTGATGTGTGTGAAGGTTGTTCGAAATGATGGCAAACCACATAGCTGTTCGTCGATTCCACGCGGTGGACAAAACCCTGCTCCAGCAGAAAATCGAGCGCGCGATAGATGGTAGGCGGCTTGGCCTGAGGCTCTGATGCTCTCAGCAAGTCCAGCAGGTCATAAGCACTGATCGCACCCTGATGCTGGCTCATTAAGCGCAGCACTTCCAGGCGTTGAGGCGTCAGCCTGACATTACGTTGCTGGCAGATCGTTTCCGCCTGCGACAGGATTTTTTCAGGACTGCTTATGCTCATAACTTTCCCCTCAGGCCAGATCAGATTGTTATGTTATCACGCCCACCGCAAAACGCCGAATTCAGGCAACACGCCTCTCTCAGCCAGGTTTTACGGCGCTAAATCATTGAACTTACGCTGGAACTGAAAGAGATTTGCACTAAAGCTAACCTGTTAACGCCCGTTAATGAATTGAGCGCCAGTAAACTGTGCCAAAGAATATCCATAAAACTTTATTAATGTGAATTGCAGCCTGTGCGGATAATCGGTACTTTGTTACGGCGGTTATAGTGCATTTAAGATAAAAAAAACGTTACGGACAGCTTATGAATCTGCCTGCTAACAGATAAATAAAACGGCAATAAGCCGAAAAGCCCCACCATTGTTACTTACTTCTCAGCAATGAAACGCTGCCTCTATGTCCATTATTCAGGCAGCAGAAAACTTCACGCTTTTAACGGCGTTTTCCTCTTTGTCTGGATGGGTCTCAAGTAAAAATGGTAAAATTAATCCGTAAGTTGAACAGCTTTTCCCGCCCTGTAGTATTTCCCATTTTATTTTTGGCTCCCCTCAGCGCTCTGGCCGCCGGTAACTATTACGATGCGCGCAACGATGCCATGGGCGGTACAGGTGTTGCCTCTTCCACTTACGGCACTGCCGTACTGGCAAACCCGGCGTTGATGACCAAAGCGCAGCCGGACGACACGGTAAGTATTATCCTTCCGGCAGCGGGTTTGCAGGTCACGGATAAAAACAAGCTGATTGATAAGGTTGATGACCTGACTGACAGCGTTGACCGTTATCAGGATCTGGCGGGTAGTCTTACCAGCTTTGCCGATTATCCAAAAGTTCAGGCAGCAGCGGGTGATTTAGCCAGCCAGCTACGCGGCATCAAAGGTAATCGGGCATCGGGCACGGCAGGCGCAGCCCTTGCGGTCACTGTTCCGAATGAAGTTCTGCCGTTTGCCTTTGTAACTAAAGCCTATGGAACCGCAAGCGTGAGAACGGACGTTACGCAAAGCGACATCGACTATTTGCAGGGTGTAGCTGATGGCACCGTTTTCCCACAGCCTGGCGATCAGGACAAGTTGACCTCTGCCGGATTAGGGCGCGGCGCGATTGTCTATGATTACGGCATTGCCGTAGCGCATGAGTTTACTGTTGCCGGGCATCCGGTTTCTGTAGGTGTGACCCCTAAGCTGCAAAAAACCTACCTCTATAACTACAGCGCCTCGGTTTATAACTACGACAAATCAGACTTCAAAAAGGGCCGCTATAAAAACGACGATACCGGCTTCAACATTGATGCGGGTGTGGCAACGGACGTAGGAGATAACTGGACGCTGGGCCTGAGCGCGCAGAACCTGATTTCCCGCAATCTGGATACCAAAGAGGTTAACGGCTACAAGGATACTTACCAGATTAGCCCTGTCGTTACGCCTGGCGTCGCTTTCCATACCGAACGGCTCACCGCCGCGCTGGATGTGGACGTAACCCCAACCAAGCGTTTTAAAACGCAGGAAGAGAGCCAGTATGCCGGTGTGGGTGCCGAATACCGTCTGCTGAGCTGGTTGCAGCTGCGCGCCGGTTATCGGGCGGATATGAAGTCTAACGATACTAACGTTTATACCGCCGGTTTCGGTCTGTCACCCTTTAACAAGGTGCATCTGGATCTGGCCGGCATGAAAGGGGATGACAACACCTGGGGCGCGGTTGCTCAGCTGAACTTCACCTTCTGAGTCTTCTCTCAGGTCAGGGCGCATTCTGAATGCGCCCTTTTTTCGTTATGGCTCTCTCGCAGCCCGGCGGGTAATGCTTGCCGCCGCCGGGCATGTTATCATTGTGCACATTATCGTCATTTGTTAATCACACCGAGTTTGCGCGCTTTATGACCCCAATTTATCCTGCACACCGTTTTTCCGTCGCCCCTATGCTTGACTGGACCGATCGCCACTGCCGTTATTTCCTGCGTCAGCTGACGCAGCATTCGCTGCTCTATACCGAGATGGTAACCACCGGCGCTATTATTCATGGCAAAGGCGATTACCTGGCCTGGAATCAGCTGGAGCAGCCTGTGGCCCTACAGCTTGGCGGTTTTGATGCTGCTGCGCTGGCAGAGTGCGCAGCCCAGGCAGAAGCGCGCGGCTATAACGAAATCAATCTTAACGTGGGCTGCCCTTCAGACCGCGTGCAGAACGGGCGTTTCGGTGCCTGTCTGATGGGGGAACCCGCACTGGTGGCGGATGGGATCAAAGCGATGCGCGACAGGGTTTCTCTCCCGGTGACGGTGAAAACCCGTATTGGTATTGATGAGCAGGAGAGTTACGAGTTCCTGTGTGACTTCGTTCGCCAGGTATCAGAGCAGGGCGGCTGCGAGACGTTTATCATCCATGCGCGTAAAGCCTGGCTTTCCGGTCTCAGCCCGAAAGAGAACCGCGAGATCCCGCCGCTGGATTACCAGCGTGTGTATCAGCTGAAGCGTGATTTCCCGCATCTGACCATCTCAATTAACGGCGGCGTGAAGTCGCTGGAAGAAGCCAAAGTGCATTTACAGCACGTTGATGGCGTGATGATGGGGCGCGAAGCCTATCAGAACCCTGGCCTGCTGGCGCAGGTTGACCGCGAACTGTTTGGCAGTACGGTGCCGGACGCCGATCCTGTTGCCGTGGTTCGCGCCATGTACCCCTATATTGAGGCGGAGCTGGCAAAGGGCACCTATCTGGGCCACATCACCCGTCATATGCTTGGCCTGTTCCAGGGGATTCCTGGCGCCCGTCAGTGGCGTCGCCATCTCAGCGAAAATGCGCACAAGCCTGGCGCTAATATCGAGACGGTAGAGCAGGCGCTGGCGCTGGTTGCGGATAAAATCCCGAAAGCCGTTTAACGAAAGCTCTGGCCGCGTTGCTACACAGGTAACGCGGCATAGCCGGAAGTGCGTTTTACAAGCTTCCGGGAATCTCAGGTTCTGGCTGACACTCCTGACAGCCTGTCCGAAATACCCACCTCATTTTGTTTCCTTAAAAACGGGCATTTCTTTTTCCGGGATGCTGCTGTAAAAAAATTAGTCAGTTACTGACCAATAATTGACTTTTTTAACCACTTAATACCGCGCCCTGTTTTAATATTATTCAAATAATCAATAACTTAATCTTTTAATGTGGCTGGCACGATTCTTGTAACAGGTCTTGCAGAGATCTTACGTGGAGGAGAATCTTCAATGGAAATCCTGTTTGTACTCGGCTTCTTCCTGATGCTGTTGTTGACTGGTGTTTCGCTGCTGGGCATCGTCGCCGCGCTGGTTGTAGCGACCTTTGTGATGTTGTTTGGCGGGATGTTGGCTATTGTTATAAAAATGTTGCCTTGGCTGGCGCTGGCGGTAGTTTCAGTCTGGCTATATCGCGCTTATAAAAAGCCAAAGTCCAAAGCAGACCGCTGGTTATCACGGTAATATCAATGAGTTGGCGGGAAAACCTGCGGTAAAAAATGCGCTCTGGATCACAGCCTGTGATATTGCACAGACGAAATGGTAATTAAACATATTATTTACTTATGAACTCTGGCAGGATGCTTTTATTGAATTGACACGAATTCATCGCTCTGACCCTACAACCAGCGCGAACTAAAAAAAAAAGGGGCTTCCTGCGGGAAGCCCTGTTTGCGTCTGGCGATCAGGGAATCAACAGACTGGAGCCTTGCGTAGCGCGGCTCTCCAGCGTCTTATGCGCCTGCTGCGCATCCTTAAGGGCAAACTTCTGCTGCTCCGGCACATCAACTTTAATAGCGCCGCTGCCAATGAGCGAAAACAGCTCATTACTTGCCTGCGTCAGCGCATCACGCGTGGTGATATAGCCGTTCAGTGAAGGGCGGGTCACATACAACGACCCTTTCTGGTTGAGGATTGCCAGATTCACACCGCTGACCGGGCCGGAAGAGTTGCCGAAGCTCACCATCAGCCCGCGACGTTGCAGAGAGTCCAGCGAAGCTTCCCAGGTATCTTTGCCGACCGAATCATACACCACGCGTACCTTCTTGCCGTCGGTAAGCTCGGCAACGCGTCTGGCGATATCTTCTTCACGATAATTGATGGTGGCCCAGGCACCCGCCTCTTTCGCACGCTGTGCTTTTTCTGCGGAACCCACGGTACCAATCAAATGCGCGCCCAGCGCTTTTGCCCACTGACAGGCAATCAGGCCGACTCCGCCTGCGGCTGCCTGAAACAGGAAGATTTCATCGGGCTGTACGACATAGGTCTGGCGCAGTAAATAGTGAACCGTCAGGCCTTTGAGGAAAGAGGCAGCGGCCTGCTCGTAAGAGATGTTCTCTGGCAACAGGGCCAGCTTATCAACGTGCACAGCATGATAATCGCTGTAAGCGCCTAAAGCGGACTGAGCATACACCACGCGATCGCCAGGCTTTACGGCCGTGACGCCTTCGCCCACGCTGTGTACCACGCCAGCAGCTTCGGTGCCCAGACCGCAAGGCAGCGAGGCGGGATAAAGCCCGCTGCGCACGTAGGTATCAATATAATTAATGCCTATCGCTTTGTGCTCAACCACCACCTCTCCGGCCTGTGGCTCGGGCATTGCTGTCTCAATCAGCTGCATCACTTCCGGGCCGCCATGCTGGCTGATTTGTATACGTTTTGCCATGCTTACTCCTGTGGGTTCCGCGTCATTGAGAGAGGACGCCAGCAGCCCAAAAGGGTATACTTGCCCGTCCCCACACTATTCGGTATTGCATCACTATGGCAGGAAATAAACCCACCAACAAATCCGGTGAAAACCGTGAACCTCGCGACAGACAGATGGAAGGGTTGAAGCTGCCTCCCCATTCGCTGGAAGCAGAGCAGTCCGTGTTGGGCGGGTTAATGCTGGATAATGAGCGCTGGGATAACGTCTCTGAACGCGTCGCGGCACTCGACTTCTTCAGCCGTCCGCACCGGATGATCTTCAGCGAAATGCAGCGCCTTCTGGAGCAGGGCAAACCCATTGACCTGATCACGCTTTCCGAGTCGCTGGAAACCAAAAACGAGCTTAACCTGGTAGGCGGCTTTGCCTATCTGGCTGAGCTGTCTAAAAACACGCCAAGTGCGGCCAACATCGGCGCTTATGCCGATATCGTGCGTGAACGTGCGGTTGTGCGTGAAATGATTTCAGTCGCCAACGAAATTGCCGATGCGGGCTACGATCCGCAGGGGCGCACCAGCGAAGATCTGCTGGATCTGGCGGAATCGCGCGTGTTCCAGATAGCTGAAAGCAGAGCGAATAAAGACACCGGGCCGAAAAGCGTCGATCAAATCCTTGAGGCAACGATCTCGCGGATCGAGTCGCTCTATCAGACGCCCCATGATGGCGTTACCGGCGTGGACACCGGCTACCATGATCTTAATAAAAAGACCGCCGGTTTGCAGCGTTCAGATCTGATTATCGTCGCGGCTCGTCCGGCAATGGGTAAAACCACCTTCGCCATGAACCTGTGCGAAAACGCCGCGATGCTCCAGGATAAACCGGTACTGATTTTTAGTCTTGAGATGCCAGGCGAACAGATCATGATGCGTATGCTGGCCTCGCTTTCGCGCGTGGATCAGACCCGTATTCGTACCGGCCAGCTGGATGATGAGGACTGGGCGCGTATCTCCAGCACCATGGGTATTCTGCTGGAGAAAAAGAACATGTTTATTGATGACTCCTCCGGCCTGACCCCGACGGAGGTTCGCTCCCGCGCACGGCGAATCTTCCGCGAGCACGGTGGCCTGAGTCTGATCATGATCGACTACCTGCAACTGATGCGTGTGCCGTCGCTTTCTGATAACCGTACGCTGGAAATCGCCGAGATCTCCCGCTCCCTTAAGGCGCTGGCAAAAGAGTTACAGGTGCCGGTTGTGGCGCTGTCGCAGCTGAACCGATCGCTGGAGCAGCGTGCTGATAAACGTCCGGTCAACTCTGACCTGCGTGAATCTGGCTCTATCGAGCAGGATGCTGACCTGATTATGTTTATCTACCGTGATGAGGTTTATCACGAAAACAGCGATCAAAAAGGGATTGCGGAAATCATTCTCGGCAAGCAGCGTAACGGCCCCATTGGTACGGTGCGTCTTACCTTTAACGGGCAATGGTCGCGGTTTGATAACTACGCAGGCCCGCAGTACGACGACGATTAACCCGCCCGGCATAAAATGGGCATCACCCCGTTATCCATCAGAAAATAGTGTTGGACAACGGGATGAAAAATGCGGTTATCTGTCCGGGTAGCGTCCCTGTTCAGCCGCCCGGATCGATAATGACTCAGATTGATGATTACGACCTTAAGATACTGACTTTACTTGAAACTAACGGTCGTCTGACCAATCAGGAACTGAGTGATTTAGTGGGGCTGTCCGCCTCACAATGTTCACGCCGCCGCATCAGTCTTGAGCAGGCGGGTCTGATCCTGGGATACCACGCACGGCTCTCACCTGACGCCGTTGGCCTGGGGATGATAGGGCTGATTGAGGTCCGTCTGATCAACCACACCTCCGATTACGTTGAAAGCTTTCACCGCATGGTGGCAGAGCAGTCTGCGATTGTGGATGCCTATAAAACTACCGGCGATGCCGACTATTTATTGAAGGTGGCCGTGGCCGATCTTGCCGGGCTGAGCGCGTTAATCAGCCAGCTGGTGGCGGGGCACCAGAGTGTCTCCCACGTGAAAACCTCCGTGGTTCTTACCCGCTTAAAAGAAAACGGCATGATGACGCCCGCCTTCGCACCAGTTCAGGGCGAGCCTGCGTCAAAATAGTGCATCAAAGCGCGTTCTGATGCGCAACCCGTGCAGGAAAAAGAATTCTAGTGCGTGATTTGACGATGTAGCCCGTCTTTTATGCACAAAATAAAGTAGTAAAGCGCCTTGTATTCAATGGGTTAATTCGCTGGCACCATCCGGCTCGTTTTTTGCGTGCCGGATTGGTGCGATTTTTGCTGTATCCGGAGACGCTTTCTCTGAGAACCAGCTTTTATGGATAACGTTGTACAACCCGCTAAAATCCCCCACACGCTTGTTGAAGATGCGCTGGCCATCCTGTTTGGCACGCTTCTGGTCTCCTTTGGCGTCACGCTGCTGAAAACGGCCGGTGCGTTAACGGGCAGCACGGCCGGGATTGCCTTTCTGATCAGCTATCTGACGCACACCTCTTTCGGTCTGGCTTTCTTTGTTATCAACCTGCCGTTTTACTGGCTCGCCCTGCGCCGGATGGGACGGGCATTTACGGTGAAAACCTTCTGCGCGGTGGGCCTGGTGTCGCTGTTTACCCATTTGCATCCGCTTTTCATCCACTTTTCCGCGCTGGATCCCTTTTACGCGACACTGTTCGGTAACGTGATAATGGGAATTGGGTTTATAGTGCTGTTCCGGCATAAAGCCAGCCTGGGCGGCATCAATATTCTGGCGTTATGGTTGCAGGATCGGTACGGTATTCGTGCCGGGAAGCTGCAAATGGGCGTGGATACCTGCGTGGTGCTCGCCTCCCTGTTTGTGGTGTCACTGCCGATGCTGGCCGCTTCCATTGCGGGCGCGGTGATCCTTAATCTGATTATCGCCATGAACCATCGCCCCGGACGCTATGACGTCTGACCTGTCCTGCGATGAAGTAAGAAGTAGTGCGCTGCCGGTGAGGGCAGCGCGAGCCTGACCCAACCAATTAATGGAGATCTGCACCGTGTTTCAAAACGTTGATGCCTATGCTGGCGATCCAATTCTCTCCCTGATGGAGACCTTCAAGCAGGATACGCGACCGCAAAAGGTAAACCTGAGCATCGGCTTATATTATGACGAGCAGGGGGAAATTCCCCAGCTGAAGGCGGTAGCAGAAGCGGAAGCGCGTTTAAATGCTGGCACGCATAACGCGTCGCTTTATCTGCCGATGGATGGTCTGCCTCCTTACCGTAGTGCGATTGCCCCGCTGCTGTTTGGTCAGGATCACCCGATGCTGAAGGCTGGCCGTATCGCCACCATCCAGACCGTTGGCGGTTCCGGCGCGTTGAAAGTGGGTGCGGATTTCCTGAAAACTTACTTCCCGGGTTCTGAAGTCTATGTCAGCGATCCGACGTGGGAAAACCATGTGGCTATCTTCTCCGGTGCCGGATTCCAGGTGAAAACCTACCCGTGGTACGACGAAGAGAGCAACGGCGTGAAGTTTGCAGAGCTGGTCGCCACACTCAAGACGCTGCCTGCGCAGAGCATCGTGCTGCTGCATCCTTGCTGCCACAATCCAACCGGTGCAGATCTGACGAACGCCCAGTGGGATGTCGTTACCGAGGTGCTGAAGGGGCGCAATCTGATCCCCTTCCTGGACATCGCCTATCAGGGCTTTGGTGCCGGTATGGAGGAAGACGCTTACGCCATTCGCGCTATTGCGGCGGCGGGTCTTCCAGCGCTGGTCAGCAACTCCTTCTCTAAAATCTTCTCGCTTTACGGTGAGCGCGTCGGCGGCCTGTCAGTGGTGTGTGATGATGCTGAAGAAGCGTCCCGCGTGCTGGGTCAGCTCAAAGCAACTGTACGCCGCAACTACTCCAGCCCGCCAAACTTTGGTGCGCAGGTAGTGTCAACCGTGCTGAATGATAGCGAGCTGAAGGCTGACTGGCTGGCTGAAGTGGAAGCAATGCGCGTGCGCATTCTCTCTATGCGTCAGGCGCTGGTAGGGGCACTCAGCACGGCCATACCGGATAAAAACTTCAACTACCTGTTGCAGCAGCGCGGCATGTTCAGCTACACCGGCCTGAACACAGAGCAGGTGGAACGCCTGCGTAATGAGTTTGGCATTTACCTGATTGCCAGCGGCCGCATGTGCGTGGCTGGCCTGAACAGCAAAAACGTGCATCTGGTAGCAGAAGCGTTTGCTGCGGTGATGTAACGCTGAAGTCAGCTACAGCTGAATACGGCTCCTTCGGGAGCCGTATTGCCAGGTAAAAGCCGTGAAATGGAATTTCCGTCCGGGCAAAATCAAATATGGCAGGAAGCAGAGACAGCGCCACTTTGCATAATAAGCGCAAGGCGTCTTATTCCCGACCCATTACTACAGGCACATAAACATCGCCTCTCACTGATTTATTACTCCCGTTGCTGCCAGTAAAATTCTGCCATCCTTCGCGCCCCCCGGCTGGAAAGTGATGCCGCTGCCTGCTTCCCTGCGACAGTTACCCCTATTTTTACGATTGCGGGTTTACCTTTTCGCCACATGCTGCACACTTAGCAGGACTCATTTCGTGAAGGAGCAACACAATGTGGTATCAGCAGACAATTACCTTAAGCCCTAAATCCCGCGGATTTCATCTGGTAACCGATGAGATTGTCGAAGAACTGCGGCGCCTCAGCGACGTGCAGGTTGGGCTGCTCCATTTGCTGCTGCAACACACCTCCGCCTCTCTGACGCTGAATGAAAACTGCGATCCCACCGTGCGTAGCGATATGGAGCAGCATTTCCTGCGCGCCGTGCCTGAAAAAGCGCCCTACAAACACGATTATGAAGGGGCGGATGATATGCCTGCACACATCAAATCGTCGATGTTAGGAGCCTCGCTGATGTTGCCTATCAGCCGTGGACATCTGGTTCTTGGGACGTGGCAGGGCATCTGGCTGGGAGAACACCGCATTCATGGTGGATCACGCAAAATTGTGGCCACGTTGCAGGGGGAATAAATATGCCCTTAACAGCGCGGCAGAGGCTGTGGCAGGCTCAGACGCTTGAAATTCTAAGGAGAGGCCGACATGTCTGAACACCCGCGTCTGGCAGAGCAGTTGTGTTATTCCATCCATTCCGCCTCACTGGCTATTAAACGGCTTTACAAGCCGCTACTGGATGAGATGGGCATAACCTATCCGCAATATCTGGTACTCAATGTGCTGTGGGAACAGGGTGAGCTGATGATAAGCCAGATTGCCGAAACGCTGGCACTGGAAATCAGCACCCTGACGCCCTTACTGAAGAGGCTTGAAAAAGAAGGGTTTGTTTGCCGTAAACGCAGTTTGCAGGATGAGCGTAAAATACTGATCACGCTGACTGAAAAGGGAGAATTACTGGAAAAAACCTCCCTGTGCCTTTCCGAGACGCTGATGTGCCGCTCACGGCTTGAAGGAGAGGCTTTGCAGCGGCTAAAGGAACAAATTATTCAGTTGCGTGACAGCATTGTTGAGCAGGAAGCCAGCGGAAAGTAATGTGCCAGTTTGTGGCTCACAGTATTGGTAAGCAGGAAGCCAGCGGGAAGTGATGTGCCAGCTTTTGGGTCACAGTATTGGTAAGCAGGAAGCCAGCGGGAAGTGATGTGCCAGTTTTTGGCTCACAGTATTGGTAAGCAGGAAGCCAGCGGGAAATAATCCGCCAGCTTTTGCGAAAAAGCGTTACTGAACAGAAAGCTAACGGAATTAAATCCGTTAGCTTTCAAAGGCGTTCTTTACTGCAAAGGGTACAAACAGGCCGCCTGGCTGGTGGCCTTCTGCTTATTTAAGATGCCGTTGCAGTTCAGCTGCTGCCTGCTGAATAGCCGTGCGGACCGTTGGTTCCTGGCTCAGGGCATTCAGTAACCCGTAATCATGGATCATGCCGTTATACCGCGTCACGGTAACGGGGACGCCTGCTGCATCAAGTTTCCGGCCAAAAGCTTCACCCTCATCACGAAGCACATCCAGCTCTGCGGTCTGAATCAGCGTGGGTGGCAAGCCCTGAAGCTGCGCTGAGGTGGCGCGTAAAGGCGAGGCCAGAATGTTGTTGCGGTCCTGTTCCGACTGGGTGTAACTGTCCCAGAACCATTTCATCATGTTTTTCGTCAGAAAATAGCCGTCGGCAAACTGCTCATAAGAGGCGGTGCTGAAGCTGGCATCGGTCACCGGCCAGAGCATGACATCGTAACGGATGGCCGGAGTATGATTATTTTTCGCCTGTAGCGCGACGGCAGCCACCATATTTCCCCCCACGCTGTTGCCTGCCAGCGCAAGACGCTTGCCATCCACCCCAATCTCATCACCGTGCTGAGCAACCCATTTTGTTGCTTCATAGGCTTGTGTAATCGCTACCGGGAAATGAGCTTCCGGTGAGGGATCGTAATTAACAAATACGGCAGCGGCACCAGACTCATTGACCAGATCACGGACCAGGCGTTCATGGGTCGGATAATCACCTAACACCCAGCCTCCACCATGGAAGAACATGAACACCGGCAGCGTACCCTCTGCATGCAGCGGTTTCACAATGGTCAGGGTCAACGGTTTCCCCATCACGCTGATTGTTTTCTCAGAAACCTGTGCCGGAGGAAGCGAAGCTCCTTTCTGCGCCCCGACGAGTACGTTGCGGGCATCTGCCGGCGAAAGTTGTTCAACAGGCTTTCCGCCGCCGCTGTTTAACGCGTGCAGGAATTTTGCCACGCCTGCCGTTGGAGCAGGCTGGTTGCCTGGTTCGGCAGCCCAGGCAGACAATGTACTGGTTAACAACATAGCGGCTATGGCGGTTTTTTTGCTGTTCATGGCGGATCCCTCAGTCGAAGTTTAATTTGCTATTAAATAGTGTGCTACTTAAGTCGGTAGAGCTATCCTGCCATAACAAATTTATTTTGCAAGCGATTAGTTATCGCGATAACTAAAAAATCAGATGGCCCGTTTTGAGCCGGGGGAGGGTATGCTAAAGAAATCACCTATACTCACCTACCACGGTGACTACGCTGCAAGGGGAGTTAAAGCATGAACGTATCGGATCTTCTGACTTACTGCATGGATAAACCGGGCGCGGAACAGAGCGTTCACAGTGACTGGAAAGCAACACAGATTAAAGTCGACGACGTATTATTTGCGCTGGTTCATGAAGTTGATGGTCGCCCGGCGGTGGCCCTGAAAGCAACGCCTGCGCTGGCAGAGTTACTGCGTGATGCGCATGAAGATGTGCAGCCCAGCGAACATCTTAACAAGTCGCACTGGAGCACCGTGCTACTGGACGGCACGCTGAAAGATTCGCAGATTTACTATCTGGTGGATGCCTCTTTGCAGAAGGCGCTGGATACGCGCCGCGCGCACTAGCTGTCTGAGCAATTGCCAAAGGGCCGAATGATATTCAGGCCGCCCTGAATGCGCCCGACATTGCTCGTCGGCTTCTTGTCAGCGGATGCGGTTCGCCTTGCTCACCCTGGCGGATCCTGCCCTGTGCTTGTGCAGCCAGACTGATGGTATTGCTCCCGGCTCTGGCATAGCGCCATGCGCAGTTTTACCTCCTGCTTCACAAGGTTATTCGCCACTGGGCTGAAATGCAGGCTGCGAGGAATTTTATCAGCAGGCGAGCTGGCTGAAAGTGGTGCTGGCACGCTGCCAAGCCCGAGGCGATTCTGCAAAGGCACCATTCGGAATAAAAAAACGGGCGGAAAATTCCGCCCGTCTGCAACAATAGTACCAGCAGGGTTTACTGGTTACGCAGCGTATTGATGTCGATCACAAAACGGTATTTCACGTCGCTTTTCAGCATACGTTCGTAAGCTTCGTTCACTTCTTCCATTTTGATCATCTCAATATCGGAAGTGATGTTGTGCTTACCGCAGAAATCCAGCATCTCCTGCGTCTCTTTGATGCCGCCAATCAGCGAACCGGCAATGCTGCGGCGTTTAAAGATCAGGTTAACAACCTGCGGTGACGGATGGTCATGTTCAGGAACGCCAACCAGCGTCATATTGCCGTCGCGGCGCAGCAGGTTAATGAACGGGTTCAGGTCGTGCTGGGCTGCCACGGTATTGAGGATAAAGTCGAAGCTGTTAACGTGCGCAGCCATCTGCTCCGCATCTTTTGAAATCACCACTTCGTCCGCACCCAGGCGCTTGCCATCTTCCACTTTAGAAGGTGAGGTGGTGAACAGCACAACATAGGCACCCATGGCATGAGCAATTTTCACGCCCATATGGCCCAGGCCACCCAGGCCAACGATGCCGACTTTTTTACCGGGACCCACTTTCCAGTGCTGCAAAGGAGAGTAGGTAGTAATACCGGCGCACAGCAGCGGCGCGGTACCAGCCGGATCCAGATTCTCCGGTACGCGCAGCACGAAGTCTTCATTCACCACAACCTGCGTGGAATAACCACCGTAGGTGATATCACCCGTGATGCGGTCTTCGCCGTTATAGGTGCCGGTGAAGCCGTTTTCACAATACTGCTCCAGGTCCTCTTTACAGCTGTCGCAGGTACGACAGGAATCAACCATGCAGCCTACGCCGACCAGATCGCCGACTTTGTATTTATGAGTATGGCCGCCTACCGCCGTTACGCGGCCTACGATTTCATGGCCTGGAACGACGGGAAAAATGGTGTTTTTCCACTCGTTACGGGCCTGATGGAGGTCGGAATGGCAAACGCCACAGTACATCACTTCAATCTGGACATCGTGTTCACGCAGTTCGCGCGGCTGGTACTCAAACGGGGCCAGCTTCGATTTTGCATCCTGTGCAGCATAGGCATGCGTAATATTCATGGTATCTCCAGTCAGTGAAAGTTTTTTTGAACGTAACGCTTAGATGAGTCCCTGCAAAGGGCGTCGTGATCTGAACAGATCAGAGAACAGTAAGGATAGTTAGCGAAACGCAAAGGCGGTATGCCGGAACCTGTCTAAATCTTGCCTTATCCTGCACGATTACGCTGAATGCGGCAAAAATCGCCTTAAAAGATGGGTGATTTGTTGAAAAGCGTAGATTTTATTTTTCACACAATAAACATCAGGGTGTCATTTGTCGGGGCAGAATTCTCCGCCCCGACAACGTTATTACTTCACATCCAACAACGGCTTGAGGAAGCGCGCGGTATGCGACTCTTTGCACAGCGCTACCGTCTCTGGCGTGCCGGAAACCAGAATTTCACCGCCGCCGCTGCCGCCTTCCGGACCAAGATCCACTATCCAGTCCGCGGTTTTGATCACATCAAGGTTGTGCTCAATCACCACGATGGTATTGCCCTGGTCGCGCAGCTTATGCAGCACTTCCAGCAGCTGCTGAATATCCGCAAAATGCAGACCGGTGGTCGGCTCATCAAGGATATAGAGCGTCTGGCCCGTTCCGCGTTTGGAAAGCTCACGTGCCAGCTTCACGCGCTGCGCCTCACCCCCGGAAAGGGTGGTGGCCGACTGCCCCAGCCGGATATAGGAGAGACCAACGTCCATCAGCGTCTGTAGCTTACGCGCCAGCGCAGGAACGGCATCAAAGAACTCGCGGGCCTCTTCAATGGTCATATCCAGCACTTCGTGAATATTCTTCGCCTTATACTTAATTTCCAGCGTTTCACGGTTATAGCGTTTGCCTTTGCACTGATCGCACGGCACGTAGATATCGGGCAGGAAATGCATCTCAACTTTAATTACGCCATCACCCTGACAGGCTTCACAACGCCCGCCACGGACGTTAAAGCTGAAACGTCCCGGTGTATAACCCCGCGTGCGCGATTCCGGCACGCCAGCAAACAGCTCACGTACTGGCGTGAAAATGCCGGTATAGGTTGCCGGGTTAGAGCGCGGCGTGCGGCCAATCGGACTCTGGTCAATATCGATAACCTTATCGAAGTTTTCCATGCCGGTGACTTCGCGATAAGGCGCGGCTTCCGCAACGGTTGCGCCGTTGAGCTGACGCTGGGCAATCGGGAACAGCGTATCGTTGATCAGCGTGGATTTTCCCGAGCCGGAGACCCCAGTAATGCAGCTGAAGAGGCCTACCGGCAGCGTCAGCGTCACATCTTTCAGGTTGTTGCCTTTGGCGCCGGTCAGCTTAAGAACCTTGCTGGGATCTGCCTTCACGCGCTCTTTTGGCACCGCAATGCCACGCTTGCCGCTGAGGTATTGCCCGGTTAACGACTCCTCAACCGCCATGATGTCATCTACGGTGCCTTCCGCCACCACCTGACCACCATGTACGCCAGCGCCCGGACCGATATCAATCACGTGGTCAGCCGCACGGATAGCGTCTTCATCATGCTCAACCACAATCACCGTGTTGCCGAGATTGCGCAGATGCACCAGCGTCTCCAGCAGACGCTCATTGTCGCGCTGATGCAGGCCGATAGAGGGTTCATCCAGCACGTACATAACGCCGACCAGCCCCGCACCAATCTGGCTCGCCAGGCGGATACGCTGCGCTTCACCACCAGAGAGCGTATCGGCAGAGCGGGACATAGAGAGATAGTTCAGGCCCACGTTCACCAGGAACCGCAGGCGGTCGCCAATCTCCTTCAGCACTTTTTCAGCTATCTGCGCCCGCTGGCCGCTCAGCTTCATGTTCTGGAAGAAATCGAGCGCATGGCCGATGCTCATATCAGAGATGGTCGGCAGCGTGGTGTTCTCTACAAACACATGGCGCGCTTCACGCTTCAGGCGCGTTCCGTGGCAGCTGGCACAGGAGCGGTTGCTGATAAATTTCGCCAGATCTTCACGTACTGCTGAAGATTCGGTCTCTTTATAGCGGCGCTCCATATTATGCAGCACGCCCTCAAACGGATGGCGGCGCACGGAGGTATCGCCGCGATCGTTGATGTACTTGAATTCGATGCTCTCTTTGCCGGAACCAAACAGGATCACCTGACGGGCATGATCCTTCAGCGTTTCAAACGGCGCTTCAATATCAAATTTCAGATGTTCGGCGAGTGAACGCAGCATCTGGAAATAGTAGAAGTTGCGGCGGTCCCAGCCACGAATAGCGCCGCCAGCCAGCGACAGCTCCGGGTTCTGTACCACGCGATCCGGGTCGAAATATTGCTGTACGCCCAGGCCGTCACAGGTTGGGCAGGCACCGGCCGGATTGTTGAAGGAGAAGAGGCGCGGTTCCAGCTCGCTCATGCTGTAGCCGCAGACCGGGCAGGCGAAGTTAGCGGAGAACACCAGTTCTTCGACCGCTTCATCATCCATATCAGCCACAACGGCGGTACCGCCAGAAAGCTCCAGCGCGGTTTCAAAGGATTCCGCCAGACGCTGCTGTAAGTCTTCGCGCACTTTAAAGCGGTCTACCACCACTTCAATGGTGTGTTTTTTTTGCAGCTCAAGCTTTGGCGGATCGGACAGATCGCACACTTCACCATCAATACGGGCGCGGATATAGCCCTGTGACGCCAGGTTTTCCAGCGTCTTGGTGTGCTCGCCTTTACGATCTTTGATAACAGGCGCCAGCAGCATCAGGCGGCGGCCTTCCGGCTGAGCCAGCACGTTGTCCACCATCTGGCTGACGGTTTGTGCAGCCAGCGGCACGTCGTGATCCGGGCAGCGAGGCTCACCCACGCGGGCAAACAGCAGGCGCAGGTAGTCATGGATTTCAGTGATTGTTCCCACGGTGGAGCGCGGGTTATGTGACGTGGATTTCTGCTCGATGGAAATGGCAGGCGAAAGCCCTTCAATATGATCAACGTCCGGTTTCTCCATCAGGGAGAGAAACTGGCGCGCATAGGCAGAGAGAGATTCCACGTAACGGCGTTGCCCCTCGGCATAGAGCGTATCAAACGCCAGCGAGGACTTACCGGAACCTGACAGGCCTGTGACAACGATCAGTTTGTCGCGAGGGATGATCAGGTTAATATTTTTCAAATTATGGGTGCGTGCACCCCGTACTTCGATCTTATCCATTCACAATTCCCGGATTAACACAGACCTCACCGTGCAGGCACGGTCAGAATGAAGCCTGTTATTATGGCACAAAAAAACCTATATGGATAACCAGTGTTTTGCCAGCAGAGCACACCAGGATCCTGATCCTGACCGGCGCCTGACCGGAAAATTTTCCGATCCTTCTCAGGCCGCAACCTGCAACGTTGCAAGCCTGATAAACCCTTTTCGATCCCAATCTGAAAGTAGGATCTCAAAGAGTGGCATGTTAGAATTTCCGGCTTAGACTTAAAGCAGAACAATTATCGGAGACACCAACATGGCCAGCAGAGGCGTAAACAAAGTGATCCTGGTGGGCAACCTGGGTCAAGACCCGGAAGTTCGCTACATGCCGAATGGCGGCGCCGTTGCCAACATTACCCTGGCCACGTCTGAAAGCTGGCGTGACAAGCAGACCGGCGAAACCAAAGAGAAAACCGAATGGCACCGTGTTGTGCTGTTTGGCAAGCTGGCGGAAGTGGCGGGTGAATACCTGCGTAAAGGTTCCCAGGTTTATATCGAAGGCGCGCTACAGACCCGCAAATGGACTGACCAGGCTGGCGTAGAGAAATACACCACGGAAGTGGTGGTTAACGTCGGCGGCACCATGCAGATGCTGGGTGGCCGTCAGGGTGGCGGTGCAGGCGCACCGGCAGGCGGCGGTGGCCAGGGCAACAACAACGGTTGGGGCCAGCCTCAGCAGCCGCAGGGCGGCAGCAACAACCAGTTCAGCGGCGGCCAGCAGTCCCGTCCGCAGCAGCCACAGCAGAATAACGCTCCGGCTAACAATGAACCGCCAATGGATTTTGACGACGATATTCCTTTCTGAGGAAGCTCATTACAGTCATCGTTCCATAAAAACAGTGAAACCCTGCTCAGGCAGGGTTTTTTTGTTTCAATATCGCGGTAGTGCTTTAACGCCGGACGCTTATTTAGTCAGTTCAGCCGATACGTAAGCACCGTTATCAACGCGTGCACCGGTGATTTTATAAGTTGCGCCAGCTTGCAGAGCCTGAGCGGAAATTTGCGCTTCAGCATCGTCAAGAGTAGGGGCTGAAACGGTTATGCTCTGGGCAGAGCTGCCGAAAGAGATCAGGGAAAGAGCGGCAACTGCAACGAAAGTTTTGATGGTTTTCATGTTTAATTCCTCAGAGATAATTTTATTAAGAGGCCGTTCCGCCTCGATAAAATCATAATAGGCGCAAACATGAATGTTTAAAAGCTGAACAATTTGCTGAAATTATTCAATAAATTTGAATGATAATCAGGCCGCTTTTAACCGCTCGGTAAGCACTTTATATCCTGCCAGCCACAGGGCGCTAACCTTGCGCTGTCCCTCTGAAACGGTATCGATCCGGCTGAAGGCTATCCCTATACCAAAGCAGACTGCCGGAGTAGAGCCGCCAGCTTCTCAGGCTTCTTCAGCCAACTGAGTGAGGTCAGTGGCGTTTATGCTACCCTTTATATTGGTTTATTTTCATGGATATTTGGCGTTAAACGTCAGTTATCTGAACTTATGTGCGTTAACCAATGAATATGCAGATAATCGGGAAGACAACGGTTACTGAAATTTTATTACTGATATGACAACTATAAATTGTTGTCTGAATATAAGGGAAAAAAATGCCAATGATATTCGGTGAGTTATCTGGTGCGCCATCATGGGTGCCTGCTGTATTGCTCGTCACTCTCTCATTTGCAGTGGGGTTCCTGGCCCGATTTATACTTCTCGTGTTTATTCGCTACTGGCAGAAGCGTGACCGAAAGCTATTCAAATCCCTTGAAAAAAATCTTCGTGGATCGATGTTTCTTTTCATTCCGTTGATGTTAATAAATATTGGCGTTAATTATATTAACATTCACCCCAGTTATCTCTATATTATTACCAATATCGTTAATATATTCATTATATTATCATTTTGCTCGATTTTAATTCGACTGACCAATGTTGTGCAGGATATGCTTTTTATACGCTATGACATTAATCTTTCAAATAACCTTCGCGCCCGTAAAGTTCGTACTCAGATAATATATGTAAAAAAGGTCGCTATTGTCCTGCTGGTCTCATTCTGTGTTTCTCTGATACTACTCAGTTTCCCTGGCATTCGAAAATTTGGCACAACCATCCTGGCCGGTGCGGGGGTAGCCGGAATAATCATTGGGTTTGCCTTGCAGAAGTCGCTTGTCAACCTGTTTGCCGGTATTCAGATAGCCTTTACGCAACCTATAAAAATTGATGATGCGGTAGTGGTTGAAAAAGAGTGGGGCTGGATTGAGGAGATCAACCTGACTTATGTTGTTGTGCGTATCTGGGACCTGCGCCGACTGGTGCTGCCTATAACCTACTTTACAGAAAATGCCTTCCAGAACTGGACGCGTAATAACGCACAAATATTAGGCTCTGTTTTTCTTTATGTTGATTACACCATGCCTTTAGAGCCTCTGCGTAAGCATTTTGAAAAAGTCCTCAGTGAGACAAAATTATGGGATCAACAAACTCAGGTGCTTCAGGTTACTGATACTAATGAGAAAACCATGACAATCAGAATGTTGATGACCGCGCAGAACTCACCCATAGCCTGGGATTTACGCTGTCACGTACGTGAGAAAATGATTGAGTTTATTCAGCAAAATTATCCGCAGAGCCTCCCTCACGTCAGAGCTACACTCACCGAAGCCGATGAATGATAGTCCGGCCGATCGGCAGCTAATCGCCCTGGTTTATTCTGGAAACCGTGAAACCCTGCTCAGGCAGGGTTTTTTGTTTCATTATCGCGGTAGTGCTTTAACGCCGGACGCTTATTTAATCAGTTCAGCCGATACGTAAGCACCGTTATCAACACGTGCACCGGTGATTTTATAAGTTGCGCCAGCTTGCAGAGCCTGAGCAGAAATTTGCGCTTCAGCATCGTCAAGAGTAGGGGCTGAAACGGTAATGCTCTGGGCAAAGCTGCCGAAAGAGATCAGGGAAAGAGCGGCAACTGCAACGAAAGTTTTGATGGTTTTCATGTTTAATTCCTCAGAGATAATTTTATTAAGAGGCCGTTCCGCCTCGATAAATTCATAATAGGCGCAAACATGAATGTTTAAAAGCTGAACAATTTGCTGAAATTATTCAATAAAATTGATTGATTATCTGGCCGGTGTTAACCGGTGAATAAACGCTTTATGCTTCTGCCACACGCATAAAGTTCACCTTTTCCTGTCACGTGGGCAGGGCATTTAGCTGGCTGAACACTACTCAGAGGATAAAAGAAACTGCCGCAGTACAGCCGCAAGCTCTTCGGGAGCCTCTTCGGCCATATGGTGGCCGCTGTTAATGCTCTTACCCTGCACATTATGCGCCCAGCGTCTCCAGATGGCAGGAATATCGCCATAGATCTCTTCCAGGTCATCATGCTCAGCCCACAGCATGAGCAGAGGGCACTTAATCATTCTGCCTGCCTGACGGTCCTGAAGTTCATGCTGTCTATCTACAGACAATCCGGCTCGGTAATCTTCAATCATCCCATGTACTGTGGCTGGATCATGTATCGCCCGTCTGAACTCTTCATACTCTTCATCTCCCATCGTTTCCGGACGCTCGCCGTACCACTGGTCAGGATCGGCCAGGATAGCCCGCTCCGGCTTTTCAGGTTGCGCAAAGAAAAACCAGTGATACCACTGGCGGGCAAATTTCTCATTACATCGCCCCAGTGCTTCGAGTATGGGAACGCATTCCAGTACCGCCAGGCGCGTAATCTTTTCGGGATAATCTAAAGCGGTGCGGTAGGCGGTATAACTTCCTCTGTCATGCCCGACTAACGCAAATTTCTCAAAGCCGAGAAAGCTCATCAGCTCTATACAATCGCGGGCTTTTGCTTTTTTAGAGGAGCCTGCATGATCGGGTAAGTCAGCGGGTATGGAAGATCGACCAAAACCGCGTAAGTCCGGGCACACCACGGTGAAGGATTGAGCAAGCAGCGGGGCGACCTTTGACCAGGTTGCGTGAGTACGGGGATGGCCATGCAGTAACAGCACCGGTGGGCCATTGCCGCCATAACGTACGTTAAGCACGGCTTCAGAAAGCGTAACTTCCTGCTGGGTAAATCCTGCAAACATACTTTTCTCCTTATCTGCATAGAGTAAGGAGTATAGTTTTTCTTTAGCGGCAGCCTGGTTGCTGGGGGTTTGGCGGAAGGCACACTTTCCTGGATAGTTTACTGCTGCCAGTCACCACCGGCATAAATCAACTATCTTCGCTGAGGGAAAAACCATAAATAACTTAACACGCGAATTTATAAACCAGAATGTACCGCTCGCTGGCGTGACTTCCGTTCTGCCCGCACTGTGCGGGCAGTTAGCAGTTATCACGGATGCCAGTCGGGCTGAAGCAGAATGCTGACCCCGGCATATTTCTTGCCCAAATCTGGCGACTTATTGCAGGTTAGCCCGCTCCAGTCCATAGGCGCTATCCTGTGAACCCGGCGCCATCTGTGAAATAAGCTGCAACCGGTTCCAGCTGTTAATAATTGAAATGGCAAAGGTCAGCTCTGAAATTTCAACGTCAGAGAAATGCTCCTGTGTTGAAAGATAAACCTCTTGCGTAACGCCATGGTCACTAATGCGGGTCAGCGCTTCCGTCAGCGCCAGTGCCGCTTTCTCTTTGGCCGTAAAGAGAGGCGACTCCCGCCAGATTGGAAGGTGATAAATACGCAGTTCGCGCTCACCATTAATTTTTGCCTGTTTAACGTGCATGTCCAGGCAGAAAGCGCAGCCATTCAGTTGGGAAGCTCTGATATCAATCAGATCTTTAATGACCCGATCGACAGACGTAGCGTGAGAGGCCTGCGTAACGCCGGAGAGCGATTTGATTAACGCCGGTACCGTTTTGAAATGATTTACTCGAGTACTCATAATAATGTCCTCAGTTAATTGGAAGGTGGTTAACAAACTGGATGGCGGAAGGTAAAGCGGTTTCGCGGTTACGCGGATCGTGCGTTCCCTCTATACGAATAAACTCTATGTCTGTAATGCCGATATAGGTCAGCGCCGTTCTGATATAGGGTGTGAACTGGTCATCGTGCATGGAAGGGGCATGGGTAAAAATGCTGCCGCTGGCGACCACGACATAGACTTTTTTGCCTGTAACAAGCCCAAATTTGGTGCCCGTTTCAGAGAAACCAAAAGTGCGGCCCGCTCTGGTGATATGGTCAAACCAGGCTTTCAGAACCGAAGGCAGCCCCAAATTCCACATAGGTGAAGAGATAATGACAAGGTCATTTTCCAGCAGTAAATCAACCATTTCATCAGAGCGCGCAACTGCGGTGCGCTGCTCCGGAGTGCGGTTTTCGGCTCGGGTAAAAAAGGCACCAATAGTAAGTGCGTCCAGATGAGGCAAGGGCGCCACGGATAAATCCACCACCGTTTCTGTCAGTCCCCTGTAATGTTTTTTTAATTTTTCCGCCAGAAGGGTCGATACGGCACGTGAAGCAGAACCTTCTGTATCAGGGCTGACTTTAATATGTAATAATTTCATAATCACCTTCTCCGGCGTCAGTTATTTCCTGGCGTTTAAAAAATTCACCTGATGCCCCGTTTAGCTTTCCGTTGAATAAGCACAAAGCACATATACACTTTTTAATCACAGTTAAAGCGTTATATTCTGCAAGCCGTTTTTCTCTTCTGTATAACCTTTCTTATTTACAGAGCGTATATTGCTTGCTGGCAGAAAACTCTTTTGAAGGCCGGGTAGCTTGTCTGGGTAGGGAAATAGTAACCGGACAGGATTTATTAAAAAGATACAAAAGGCGTAAATAAAGGTAGGACATCCAGATGGGATACAGAGGCATCTATGAGCAGTATCGTCAGCTGATCATCACCGGGCTGCTTAAGCCGGGTGACAAACTTCCGGCAATCCGGGTGCTGGCGGAAGAGTTAAAAGTTGCCAGAAAAACCGTTGAATCTGCTTACGCTATCCTTGTGGGTGAAGGATACATTGTCAGTCAGGGGGCCAGAGGAACAAGGGTTAACCCGGATTTAAAGGTGAGTGCTGTCAGTAGCCCTGTTGAAGCAAAAGTGGCGGATGCGGGTATCAATGAGATCCTCGATCTGCGGGACGGCAGCGGGGATCTCCGGCTGGGCATTCCGGCCCTTGATGAATTCCCTTTTAAAAAATGGCTGTTACTTTCTGGTAAAGCGGCCCGTTCACTGCGTCCGGAAGAGATGACCAACCAGCCTTTGATGGGCTATGCCCCCCTGCGTGAGGCACTGGCCAGCTACCTGCAAATCTCACGCGGGATAACCTGCACGCCTGAACAGCTATTTGTGACTAATGGCTATCGCACAAATATTCGCTTAATCCTGCAATCACTGGCTCAGCATAACGATAAAGTGGTGATGGAAGACCCAGGCTATTTTTTTGGCCAGAAGCTGCTCAAACGTATTGCTTCAAACCTGCATTACTCGCCAGTAAATCAGCAGGGGCTGGATACCTGTTATTTTAAGAAACACCATCATGATGCGCGTTTTGTCATCATAACCCCGACTCATCAAAGCCCCCTGGCCGTTTCCCTCTCTTTACCGCGAAAACATGAATTGCTGGCGTGGGCCAGTGAAAATCAAGGCTGGATTGTTGAAGATGATTATGACGGAGAGTTTCACTACACCCGTAAAGTTATACCTGCATTAAAGAGCCTTGATATCAATGAACGGGTGATTTATATCGGAACCTTCAGTAAAACCATCATGCCCGCGCTGCGTATTGGTTACATTGTTATGCCACCGGATACCATCCAGCGTTTCCGGGAAACGGGGGAAATTATAGAGGCCGGCCAACCTTTATTACCTCAAAAAATACTCAGTATGTTTCTCAGTGAAGGGCATTTTTTTAAACATATAAAAAGAATGCGCACTCTTTATCAGCAGCGAAGAGAGATAATGCTCGGCGCATTGCATGCACTCTATTCTGATATTTTTTATTATGAACTGACAGATGGCGGCATGCATATCGTGGCCTTTCTTCGCAAAGGCGTACAGGATGTGCCGCTTGCAGCTATCTGGCAGAAGCATAATCTTCAGGTCTTTCCTCTTTCCAGCTGGTACAGCCAGTCGCAGAAACGCTACGGTCTGGTTCTGGGCTATACAAATATTCGTTCGGAAGCGCATGCCATTACCTTGCTGGAAAAGCCGCTCCGGGAAACACTTGTGTTAATTAATTCAGCAACCTGAATGATCGGAGTTCTGGCGCAACGCACTCTGGTTCTGTGCCGTCGCTGCGGTGATAACCCGGTCTCCAGAGCTTACTTCTGGCGATAGCGCAGCTCAGTGTTACCTGCCGGTGCCATCCCAGAAGAGCAGAAAACAGAAAGCGCGCCAGCAGGAAATATAAACGCAGCGCAGTGACCATATAGGGGCGGACGGGAAAAGCTGGTGCGGCAGCATCGGCTTTATGCTCCCCAAAGGGCTGCTCTCCAGAGCGTACAGGGAATATAAAGAAAAACCGCGCCATTCAGCGCGGTTTGTTCAGTCACGGGCGCATCAGAGCTGGGCGAGGGTATGCAGGGTTTCCGGGTTCTGCTCTACCATGCGGATCAGCAAAACGGCCTGTGGGTTAGGCCTGGCTCTTCCCTGCTCCCAGTTCTGGTATGTGGTTTCACCCGTGTGAAGATAGCGGGCAAAAACTGCCTGTGACAGGTTGAGTTTTTCGCGCACGTTGCGCAGCTCCTGCGGTGCAATGGTGATGGGCGGGCGTTTGCTGACCTTGTAGCTTTTGAGCGTGATCTTACCATCCTGATGATCTTTAAGCTCCTGCATACCCGCCATCAGTTCACTGAAAATATCGCGTTTAGTCATGTCTCAGCCCCTTTTTAATCACATTCAGCGCATCCGCCAGGGCATCACGCTGCTGTTTGGTCAGATCATCGCGCTGATCTTTATCGTAGAGGGTAAACAGGATTGAACTGGCCTTTTTCGTTCGTCCAGTAATAGATAACCCTGATCCCGCCCCTTGCGCCCTTGTTCCGGCGCTCATCCCTGAAACGAACTTTACGTAGCCCGCCTGTATCAGGGATCACATCGCCCTTTTCAGGGTCGGCCAGCAACATGTTCTGAAACAGCCTGAACTGATCATCATTCAGATATTCAGCCCGGTATTTCTGGAAGCTGGAAAGCTCAATAAATGTCGCATGCATGATGTCACCTATCCCCAACTATGGGGTAGTTTATCCCCCATATGGAGATAATTCAACGATTGATATGCCCGGATTTTGTGTCTGATTGCACCCTCAGTTTATTCGGCACCAGCCAGCGATTCAGGTAAGTCTGTGCATGACTCATAAGCAGCGCATAAATGTAATAAATCAAATATTGGGCAACTCATCGGGCATCGGCGCAGTAACCGCCAGAGCTTTAGTTTTAACTCAGCGCGCATATCTCCTGCGCCAGCCGGCCAATTTCTGATTCCCGGAATAACTTACTTGCGCAGTTGGCCTCTGGATCGGCATGCATTGAACCCAGATTTGTCAGGATGACGATGGCACAATCCGTTTTTTCATACCACCATGCGCAGGCACTGAAACCCAATACGTTGCCGCCATGTCCTGTTGCTCTGCCGTTATTTGTCTCCGCTCTGAACAGACTCAATCCCATACTGGCGTTGTCGGCTGGCATCCAGTTCTGCATTTCCTGCCAGCTTTGGGCATTCAGCAGCCTGCCATTTTTCAATGCCAGAATAAAACTGATAAGATCCTGCGCCGTTGAAATTATGCCTCCAGCCGCCCATTCTACAGAGAGGTTGTTGGCAGAAACGTCAATAAGATTATTATTGGCTGGCTTAAACCAGGGGGAAAGTCCGGCATTTTTTATAAAGCTGGCGTCGGCATGATGATATTTGTTGGCTATTTTTAAAGGCGCAGAAAGTGCAGCGCCTGCTAAACAGGTATTCTCTAACGCAAGCGGCCCGATAATCCTTCTGTATAATTCTGTTTCAAAACTATTCTGTGTGACCCGTTCGATTAATAATCCCAGCAGCGTAAAGTTTGTATTGGAATAATTAAATTGTTCACCCGGACGGCACAATGGCTCTTTCCCGCGGATATACTCAATCGCTTCTGCGGGTGACCATCGCTTTTCTGGTTCTATCCCTTTACCGCGGGCAGCGCCAATCCATGCGGGCTGATTTTCCCAGCTCGGTATTCCGGTATAGTGTGACAGCAGTTGCCGGACAGTGACGGTTTCTGCGTTGGCGATCCCTGACAAAAAGCTTTTTTCTAACCAGTGTGACAGCGGCAGATCAAGCGAGAGTAAGCCTTCTTCAGTTAACTGAAGAATGATTACTGCAACAAACACCTTGGTAATGCTGCCGATGCCAAAACCGGTATCGGGGGTGATTTTTATCGAATGCTGAAGATCGCAACAGCCTGCCGAAGCCTGCCAGACTCGGTGGTGGCCTTTACCAACAGCCACTGAAATAGCTGGAAAATCTTTCAGGGTTAGCTGTTGAAGCAACTCTTTCAGTTGGATTTCCGGGGAGGACATGTTAACCCTTTCCTTTTTGCGATAAGATTTTTCAGGCGATGCGCACAGAAAAAGATAGCTCTCATCAATGATTAAGCTAAAGGATAAAACGCTGTATGGTAAAAAAAACCTCTCCGGAACAGCGTCGTGAACTGGGCGCTTTCCTCGTAAGCCGGCGGGCGCGTCTGAACCCGCAGGAATTTGGCATGCCCGCAGGGACGCGCCGCACGCCAGGTTTACGGCGTGAAGAAGTGGCGGTACTGGCTGGCGTCAGCGTGAGTTGGTATACCTGGCTGGAGCAGGGCAGAGAGATTAAGCCCTCCGCCGATGCCCTGCAACGTATAGCCAAAGTCCTCAGGCTCGACAGAATTGAGTCTTCCCATCTTTTTGCCCTTTCACCCCGTGAAGAACCCCTGCCTCGTACGGTTGATGATGGCGTCAGCGAAGGGCTGGAGAGTCTGGTTCGGGCTATCGACCCCATCCCGGCCTATATCCGCAATACCCGGCTTGATATTCTTGCCTGGAATGATGCCATTGCAGAGCTGTTTATCGATTATGGTTCGCTGCAACCCCATGAGCGCAATACGTTGCGCCTGCTGTTTCTGTACCGGCCCTACCGCACGCTGATCCTGGATTGGGAGCAAATGGCGAGAGGGATGATCTCTGTGTTCCGCGCTTCACGGGCGCATGCGCAGAATAAAGCGCCATTCGACAACCTTATTCAGGAGCTTTCTGAACAAAGCCCGGAATTCCAGGAGTGGTGGCAGGATACGGAAGTGAAGGGCATGGGCGAGGGCAGCAAGCGGCTTTTACATCCTACCTCGGGTCATATTGAATTCACCTATGTCGCCTTAACGCCAGAGGGGCGTCCCGACCTTTCGCTGGTGACTTATATTCCACGACACGTTGCCAGTGACAGCGAGTCATAGGATAACAAGACGCCTTCCAGGGATGATCTGACCCGCCTAAAGTGGATTCACAGCAGCACACAACGTGCTCTCTTAAACCACCCGGAGGCAACATCATGTCATCTCAACCGATTCCAGTGACTCCCCCTGCCGTCAGCGTCGCGACTTCACGTAATCCTGCGACTGATGAGTTAATAGCGACCTATGCATTCCAGACCGCTGAGCAGGTGGAAAGCCTGCTGGCGGCAAATAACGCGGCTTTTCGTCTGTGGCGTGCCACCCCAATGTCTGAACGCGTCGTTGCTTATCGTCGCCTGTCGGCGATTTTGCGGGAACGCACAGAAAGCCTGGCGGGGATCATTACCGCAGAAATGGGAAAAACGCTGGCCGCCGCCCGTGGGGAAGTAGAGAAATGTGCCGCTACTCTTGACTGGATTGCGGACAACGGCCCGGCGATCCTCGCTGACGAACCTGTCTCTGTTGAGAATGACGATCGGGTGCATGTCTCCTATCTGCCTGTTGGCTCCATTCTGGCCGTTATGCCCTGGAACTTTCCGCTGTGGCAGGTGATCCGCGCCTCCGGGCCGATTATGCTTTCAGGCAACGGCTTTATTCTTAAGCATGCGCCGAATGTTATGGGCTCGGCTTATGCCTTACAGGATGCCTATGAGAGCGCAGGCTTCCCGGCAGGACTCTTTGCCAATCTTATTACTGATAACGATACCGTGGCACGGGTTATAGAAGATGACCGTGTAGCAGCGGTCACGTTGACCGGAAGTATGCGTGCAGGTTCTGCCGTTGCGTCAATCGCCGGCAAGGCGCTGAAAAAGAGTCTGCTGGAGCTGGGTGGTTCAGACGCGTTTATTGTGCTTGCTGATGCGAATATCGAACTGGCAGTGAAGGCGGCTGTAGAAGCGCGGTTCCAGAATGCAGGCCAGGTCTGTCTGGCGGCCAAGCGTTTTATTCTGGAAAAGCCTGTAGCTGAAGAATTCACCCAGAAATTTATCGCCGCCGTCAGGCAGCTGAAGATTGGCGACCCGCTTGACCCGCTTAATAACGTTGGCCCAATGGCGCGGAAAGATCTGCGGGAGGAGCTGCACCAGCAGGTAGAACGTACCCTTGCAGCCGGAGCAACGTTGCTTCTGGGCGGAAAGAAAATAGAGGGAAGCGGCAATTTTTATGAACCTACCGTATTGGGTAATGTCACTCCGGGTATGGCTGCATTTGATGAAGAAACGTTTGGTCCGGTGGCCGCTATCACCATTGCCGACAACGTAGAGCATGCCATTCTGCTGGCTAATACCAGCGATTATGGTTTAGGCGGCAATCTCTGGACCAGTGACTTAACACGAGCGCAGCGTATCGCACGTCGGCTGGAAACGGGCGGGGTCTTTATCAATGGATTTTCTGCCACTAACGCCAGGATACCCGTTGGCGGCGTGAAGAAGAGCGGCTATGGCCGCGAGCTTTCCCACTTTGGGTTACGTGAATTCACTAACGCGCAGGCCGTCTGGGCAAAAACGCTCGATTGATTTCTGCCAGACATAAAAAGTCTCTGAGGCAACCCTTTGAAAATATTGCTTTCATTGGGTTAGCCTCTCTCTGAACCCTGGCGAGTCAGGCAGCAGAGAAAAAAGAAGCAAATTACTTGTAGACGACTGGTCTAATGGATGTTAGCTTAGAGACATCAACCGGGGGTAAGCAAGAGTACAGACCGGTGTTGAACTGAAAAGTAAAAGAGTTCTTACAGAGATTATTTAACCAGGCCGGACTGTTTTTTTTACCTTGCAACTAGACGACCGGTCTAATCAAACTTTAAATACTATATTGCAGGAGTCACAAATGAAAATTCTTATGGTTCTGACCTCACACGATCAGCTGGGTGATACCGGACGCAAAACAGGTTTCTGGCTTGAAGAGCTGGCAGCGCCTTACTACGCCTTTAAAGATGCGGGCGCAGAAGTCACCCTGGCTTCGCCAAAAGGGGGCAACCCGCCGTTAGATCCTAAAAGCAACGAGCCTGATTTCCGCACTGAGCAGACGCACCGGTTTGAGGCCGACGCCGACGCCATTGCGCAGCTGGCCGAAACGGTCCGCCTGGACAGCGTGTCGCAGGCCGATTACGACGCGGTCTTTTATCCGGGTGGCCACGGCCCACTGTGGGATCTTGCGGAAGACAAGCACTCCATCGCATTAATCGAGGCCTTCCTGGCGGCAAACAAAAACGTCGCGCTGGTTTGTCATGCGCCCGGCGTGCTTCGCCACGTCAAAACGCCTGAGGGCGCGCCGCTGGTTCAGGGTAAAAAGGTCACCGGCTTCACCAATACCGAAGAGGAAGCGGTCGGCCTGACCCGGATTGTGCCTTTCCTGGTGGAAGACGAACTGATTGCCAAAGGCGGCCTCTACTCCAAAGGCGCGGACTGGAGTTCCTATGTCGTCAGCGACGGCCTGCTGATTACCGGTCAGAACCCGACCTCTTCTGCGGCCACGGCGGCACAGCTTCTTAAGCAGCTGGCTGAATAACACCCGGCGGTGAGGAGGCGGCCTGACGGCACGCCTCCTCTGCATAATCCTGTTCATGCGTGAACGCGCCTCTGCCGGTCAGTGAACCGGGGCGGCTCCAGACATTTGCGAGAAAAATCATGTTTAAAAAATCATTGACCTCCCTGGCATTAAGTTTGTTCCTCTCCACCTTTGCTCAGGCTTCAGTGGCTGAACCGGTGAAAAACGTGGTGCTGGTGCACGGTGCTTTTGCTGACGGCTCTGGCTGGTTACCGGTGGCGCGTATTCTGGGCAAAGAGGGCTATAACGTTTCCGTGGTGCAGGAGCCGGAAACCTCGCTGGCTGATGACGTTGCCGCGACCCGTCGCGTGCTGGCATTACAGAAAGGAAAAACGCTGCTGGTGGGCCACAGCTACGGCGGCATGATTATCAGCGAGGCGGGAAATGACCCGTCGGTGGCGGGCCTGGTGTATGTGGCGGCCTTCCAGCCAGAGAAAGGCGAGTCGCTGCTGACCCTTGCCGGCAAAAACCCGCCGGCCAGCAAGGCGATTACCGAGACCGCCGATCACTATCTCTATCTGAAACCTGAAAATTTCCACGCAGACTTTGCTGCCGACCTGCCGGCAAAAGAGGCTGACTTTATGGCGCGCTCTCAGGTTATGACGGCGGCGGCGGCCTTTAACACACCGGCAGGCGCACCGGCATGGAAAAGCAAACCGAGCTGGGCGGTGGTCTCCACGGAAGATCGCGCCATCAATCCTGAGCTGGAGCGCTTTATGGCTCAGCGTGCGCACAGCAGCGTGACGGAGCTGAAGGGCAGTCACGCCATTTACGCCTCGCAGCCGGAAAAAGTAGCTGCCCTGATTGAGAAAGCGGCAAAAAGCTTATCGCAGTAATCGTAAGGTCATCACACCTGGAGCGGCTCTGATGACAAATAACAGGGGTTTGCCCCGATTTTAGACGACCGGTCTAATCTATATCTGTCGCGTTACGACCGGTCACTCAAATCCTGTTGATTATATCAGGCAGCCTGCGGAACAGGCGTTAAAACGCAAACGGCAGAATTTACCTCTGGCCACCCTTTCGATGATAATTTTGGAAAACGACATGAATCATAAAGCTTTGTTCGCTACCACCAGCCTTGGCCCCTATACGCTTAAGAACCGGATTGTCTTTCCGCCTCTTACGCGGCAGAGAAGCGCCCAGCCAGGGAATGTGCCCACCGATCTCATGGCGGAGTATTATCGCCAGCGCGCCAGCGCAGGGTTTATGATCAGCGAAGGGACGCAAATCGAACCTCGTGGTCAGGGTTATGCCTGGACACCGGGCATTTACAGCCAGCAGCAGATTGAGGGCTGGAAAAAAGTCACCCGTGCGGTGCACGCCGAAGGGGGGATCATTTTTGCACAACTCTGGCATGTGGGGCGCGTCTCTCATTCCGCTTTGCAGCCAGAAGAGGGCGCGCCCGTAGCGCCTTCTGCCATTATGGCGGAGAAAGTAAAAGCTTTTATTGAAACCGGGCCGAATACAGGAACGCTGGTCGCGCCTTCTGCGCCCCGTGAACTGACTCACTCAGAGATTAAAAGTCTTGTCGGCCTCTATGCGCAGGCGGCAAAAAATGCGCTCAGTGCCGGTTTCGACGGCGTGGAAATTCATGCTGCAAACGGGTATCTGGTTAATCAGTTTATTTCGGAGCATGCCAACCAGCGTACCGATGAATATGGCGGTTCTGTTGAAAACAGACTGAGATTTCTGCGTGAAATCGTTCAGGCTATCAGTGATGCCATCGGGCCAGAACGTCTGGGCGTCCGTTTTACCCCGCTGTTTACCAGCACCGATGAAGATCGTGTCTATATCGGGCTGGTCGAGAAAGACCCCCATAAGACCTATGTGGAAGCGGTGAAAATACTGGAAAGCGCCGGTGTGGCATATGTCTCTGTAGCTGAAGCAGACTGGGAAAATGCCCCGGATCTGCCTGAAGCTTTCCGCCGCGAAATCCGGGCTGTTTTCAGCGGGCGTATTATTTATGCCGGTCGCTACACGGCGGAGCGGGGCGCCAGGCTGGTTGAGGAGGATCTGGCCGATCTGATTGCCTTTGGACGCCCCTTTATCGCTAACCCCGATCTGCCTGAACGCATCGCCAATGGCTGGCCACTGAACAATCATCATGCCGCCACGCTTTATGGTGGAACAAGTGAAGGATTTACTGATTACCCGGTTTATCAGAAAGAGCTTCTGAAAACCTCATAAAACCTCTGGCTTCAGGGTGCGTTTTTTTGCCATCAGCAGCGTAAGCGCGATGGAACTTAACGACACCAGCGCCAGAAAAGCGCCGACGGCGATCATGGCGGTAAAGCCAAAGAACTTAAACAGCAACAGGCCGCCAATCCCACCCGCCAGGAACGAAAAAATCGTCACCAGGTGGGTGAACAGCTGGCTGCGCTGTGCCTTTAAATCTTTCGAGAAATCGCGCCGCATCAGCGCGCTTAATACGGACCCCAGGGCTATGCCCGCGTCAGTTAACGTGCCGGTAATATGGGTGGATCGCACACGACCATTAGAGAGCTGGGTAGAGGTGGCGTTGTGAATGCCCATCAGGAATCCCAGCAGCACTATCATTTCGTTATTATGGCTGGAAGAGTAGAAGAACTGCTCAAACAGCGATAACAGGATCAGCGCCACCCCCTCCAGCAACAAAATCAGGCTGAATATCGTTCTGATACTGTTTTTAATCCCGGTGATCACCAGCAGACGGGAAGTGACCGAACCCGCAACAAACGCGACAATAATGGCCGCCAGGATCAGCAGATCGCTTAAATCAGAGGAAGAGACTTCCGTTGAGATTTGCGAGGTGTTACCCGACATATGTGAGGGAAAAAAGCCGAACGCGCCCAGCGCCATCGCGTTCAGCAGGCCAGCTGCGGTAGCGAGTACCAGAGCTAAATGGCGATCTTCAAGATGCGTTCTGTTTCGCTTACTCTTTATCAACATCTGTTGCATCTCTTCTCCCCGAGGTTCTGATTACACAGGCAAAATTACGCCGTTGCCTGCAAAACCTGATTGTAGTGAAAAAAGAGGCCCGTTTGGAAAACAGGTTGCCGGAATGCCGGGTTATTTGTTAAGGAAAATAAGTAATGTCCATTTGCCGCGGTTTATCTCAGTTATTGTCAGTTTTCAGCCATTTTGCTTTCCTGAAGCCTGCCGCTTGCGGCCAGGAGGCGGGCAGGGCTGAGCAAAACAGGCTCTCTGAAGGTGCGGGAGGCACATCCGTATAAAAAGTTACTAAAAAAAAAGCGAATTTCTGCTCAAAGCGCAGCGTGAAAGGGTAAATTAGCAGAGCGTTCCGAACTTTCCGGGTAGAGATGGCATTAGATGAAAAAATGGTTACTGGCGTCAGTGATGGCCCTGTTGGCTTGGCAGGTAACGGCAGCGGAACAGAACAGCGATCCCGAAGCGACCAGCAGAAATTTTTACAGCTGGTACTTAACGGCTTTAAGTAAAGATGAAAGTCCGATCGATGAACACGATCCTGAACTCAACACCTTTGTTACGCCACGGCTTCTTCAAAAAATCAACGTGCTGATCAAAAGCCCGGACGGCATGGATGATGACTATTTTCTTCAGGATCAGGACTACAGCGACGGCTGGGTAGATCATGTGGAAGTGGGGCATTTTACCCTGAACGGTACGACCGCTACCGGAGACGTAACGCTGGGCAACGATGCTGCCGATCAACAGCTTTTGCTGATCACTTTGCATAAAGAAGCGGCAGGCTGGCGAATCGACGACGTCGAAAAAGAGAACAAGTAGCCCGTTTTACAGGGCTATTTCCCCCGTTTATCTCAGGCAATCGCCTCACTGAACTGCTTCTGTATGTCATCCAGCAGCTCATAACGTTTACGGTATTCTGACCGTTTTTTACTGGCTATCTCTTCCAGCGGCTTACGTGGGAAGCTGAGCGGCAGGGCGTAAAGTTTGTCTGAAAGCGGCTGCGCGTTCAGCGTCTGCCAGAATTCATTGTAACTGGCGTGGAACAGCTGACGTTTTTTTAGCCGGTAACGCAGGCTGCGGAAGATATGCCCGTTGTCGCTGACCGCTTCGATTTTTTCAATGCCGGTGGCGGTACAAATCAGGCTCAGCGTTTCCATCAGTAAACGTTTTGGGAACAGCCCGTAACAGGCTTTGGTCGCTTCGCGGATCAGCTCGTGCGGCGTATCCCGATGGGCGCCCTGGATGCCACCAATCATCGCCACTTTTTTGCCATGACTTTCCGTGACCGCAAAGGTCAGCATCGCCAGCTGAACCCCTTCACGCCGGAACAGCAGATTGACTTCCCCTTCTCTTTCACAACGACCGGTGCAGGCCAGCGTAATGGTGAACGTCTCGCCGCTCTTTCCCGCGAACGTGATTAAATCCACGCCCTGGCTGGTGAGCATTGCCTGACGAAGGCGCGGTATGGGCAAATCTTTTACATAGCGATAGTGGTTGATAATCGCGTCAGCGCGATCGGCTGACGGCATGCCGCTGTAAAGGTAAGGGCGGTGTATTTTACTGGGCAGCGTATGCTGAACGGGCAAAATATCGCGCATCACCGGCTCCCCGGTAATGGCTTTTACTATCTTCCAGGTTGTGGCCGGCACGGCAAGAGAACGGAACAGATATTTGATGCGATATTCGCGGTCATACCACAATTTTCCCGGCTTGAATTTTCCGGTGATCAGCGAGAGAAAAAAGGAGAGATTCGTTTCCTGGTGGGGAAGTAAAGTGGTATCAGACATAGCGGCTTATCCAGTGGGAAAACAACAGTCAACCACTCTGACGCTCAACATTTGGTAAACATCTCTGTTCGACTTAAGAAGATTCCTAGTCGTTGAGGCGGCGTTTATCTTGCGGAAGAGTTAAGGCAAATCAGCCGGGCAAACGGCAAAAATGGATCGCCCTGAGCAAACGTCGTAAGCTTATCCTTTCTTCTTTCTCTGTCGGAGAGTCAAGTGCAGGGTGTGCCAGCGCAGTTCAGCGATGAAAAAGATCGCGCCCAGTTTCGCCACCTTGAGGGCTTGCCGGGCGTGGAGCTTTATCATGCCCATATCTCCCGCTATGCCTTTGAACCGCACACGCATGAAGCTTTCGGCATCGGCACGATTGTGGCGGGGGCCGAGCGTTTCCGTTATCGCGGTGTTCAGCATCTTGCCCCTGCCCAATCGCTGGTATTAATGAACCCGGACGAACTGCACACCGGTGAATCAGCTGCTGAAGAGGGGTGGCAATACCGGATGATCTATATTGAGCCACAGCAGCTTGAAGCGTTAACGGGTGAGAAGGGCTGGTGGTTTACTGACGCAGTGCGGTTTGATCCGCTGCGGGCGACACAGCTCTCTGGTTTGCTGGCTGCGTTATGGCAAGCGCCCGATCCGCTGGCGCGGGACAGCTTGCTGCTTTCGCTGACTGAACTTCTCCGCCCTCATGCCCGCATTGCGGAGAAATTGCCTGCTGAAGCTCAACACCGTTTCGATCTGGTTAAAGACTCACTTCGCGAAAATCTGGCCGACACGCATTCTCTTGCAGAGCTGGCCAGCCTGGTTTCACTCAGCCCTTACCATTTCCAGCGTCAGTTTAAAGCGCATTTCCATGTGACTCCTCACCAAATGCTTATGGCCTTTCGTCTTTACCACGCCAAAACGCTGCTCACACAAGGGATCTCTGCGGCGAACGTGGCGGTCATGGTGGGGTTAAGCGACCAGGCTCATCTGACAAAAACTTTTGCCGGCCGCTATGGCATTACCCCCGCGCGTTACCATAAGCAGGTCATCGCCAGCAGGCGATAGCAATTTGCTACAAGCTTTTTACACTCCCCATACCGACAATGTGCCTCTCTTTTGTTGAAAAGAAGGTTTCTATGTTTGCAGGTGTATTGTTTGCTCTGGCTGCCGGAATGATGTGGGGCCTGATTTTTGTTGGTCCTTTACTGGTGCCTGATTACCCTGGGGCGTTGCAGTCTGTTGCCCGTTATCTCGCATTTGGCCTGATCGCACTGCCGCTTGCCTGGCGTGACTGGAAACGCCTGCGTCAGCTTAAGCGCAGCGACTGGAGTGAAGCACTCAAACTGGCCCTGGTCGGTAATCTTCTTTATTACACCTTTCTGGCAAACGCTATCCAGCGCACCGGCGCCCCGGTTTCAACAATGATTATTGGTACGCTTCCGGTGGTGATATCCGTCAGCGCCAACCTGCTTTATGGGCATCATGAAGGCAGACTGTCCTGGCGTAAGCTGACACCGGCTCTGATATTGATTGCGGGCGGCCTGGTGTGCGTCAATATCGCAGAGTTAACGGGAAGTGTTGCTCAGACCGATCTGTGGCGCTATCTCAGCGGCATTGCGCTGGCCATCATGGCGATGATCTGCTGGACATGGTACCCACTACGTAACGCTCGCTGGCTGCGGGAGCATCCGGAGAAAAAGGCGAGCACCTGGGCAACGGCGCAGGGCATTGCTACCCTGCCGCTGGCGATAGCGGGCTATCTGTTAGTGAGTCTGCAATTGCAGATAACTCAGCCCGATTTCCCGCTGCCTTTTGGGCCGCATCCGGGGCGCTTTGTGCCTTTAATGATAGCGATTGGGCTGTTTTGTTCCTGGCTGGGGGCATTATGCTGGAATGAAGCGAGCCAACGACTGCCTACCGTGCTGGTGGGGCCGCTGATCGTGTTCGAAATCCTTGCCGGGCTGGCTTATACCTTTCTTATTCGCCAGAGCTGGCCGCCTCTGCTGACTCTCTGCGGGATCCTCTCTCTGATTGCGGGGGTAGTTGTCGCCACGCGCATTAAACCTGAACCCGTCATCATTAAAGTCGTTACTGATAAATAGATTTATGCTGATAAGTTGACCGACTCCCTTTCTCCTGGCTGGCCGTAAAGACCGCCGTTATTTTGCAGGAACTGTGATGCAAGACGTATTTTTAAGACTATGCCGAGCCGCCCAGGGCCTGCATATAGTCTCTTTCTGCCTGGCACAGTAATTAATTGTTCCGCTATAAGAATAATCGCTAATGATATTAGCGCTGTTTTTGGACAGTCAACAGCGACTACTTAATGGCAAAATTGCATTTTTTGAGACGCTTTATGTAAAGTAAAACCACACTTAACTCAAATATTCTGCTCTGGGAAAGGTCAGGAAAGCGCTTTAAATTCGCTTAAAACATTAGAAATGCCCAGGTTAAGGATTCTGTTTTGTCTGTTTTTTAACCGCAAATGCAGCTATGCATAAGTAGCTCTACTTAATTTGTGGTAGCAAAGCTGATGCTTTATCCCTGTCGGTCTGCGCAATACGGGGTTTGTGACTGGAATGAGGCGTAGCAGAAAGAGCGGAAATTCGCCAGAACGATCAAATTCCTGAACCATTCATAAAAAGAAAAAGTTTATGGAATTTAAAGTAGTATGGTTGTTTTCTGTGCTTATCGTTAGCGGAATTAATGTCATGAAAGGCGCATTTATCTTTGGATTCAAAGATAAATGCGCTCATAAGAACTTGAATTTGAAAGGTTTTTAGCTGGTGATGAATAAATGAACAGCTGGTTAGGGGACGATAATGACAACTAACTCATCACAAAAAAGCGTCTCCCTGAAATGGGTTCGTACTTTTCAATTAGCATTGGAAATATTTTAATTTGGTCCTGCAAGTAATAATGAAATGTGAAGTTGCTCTCAATTAATGATTTTCTACATTGTAGGGATAGTGGTAAACACTGCGACTTATATCCAACAAACGGCAGCTGCGGCGGGTGCCGATATCAAAAGTATCCTGCAAATAATTAACTGCCTGACGTTTGTCATTGGTAGTAAAGAAGTTTTTCAGAACGCTTTGCAGCATCTCCTTATCTGATAACAGAGTCTGCAACTCACGCTCCATACTATGAACTTTCTCTTCTAACTCCTTGATTTTCCTCCCTTCCTCAGAGGAAAGGCCGGCAAATTTTTTCTTCCAGCTGTAAAAAGTCGCCTCAGATATGCCCAGTTCGTCACAAATTTCTTTCACCTTTACACCGCATTCAGATGCTTTAATAGCGCTGGTGATTTGCTCTTCGGTATATCGTGACTTTCTCATAAATGCTCTTCCCTTTCTTAACTATAATGTGATGAGAATGACTGCAATAATGAATGGATCTGATAATTCCATAAATTAGGGCAGCCTGTGTAAGTACGCGATTTGAATGGCAACGATTAAGTTAAGTGATTATGAAGAAATATCATCATGGGATTTCTCCTATTTTATTTCCAAAGTCCCGAGTTAGCTTTCGATATGCGGCTTTTTGATATAAATTCGTCTCATGCCATCAACAAGGCCAGCGAGTAATTCAGAATACTCCAGCAGGTAAGCGGTAAAATCTGTGCCATGATAATTAGCGCCAAAAGTGGCGTAGGGAAAACCCTTCAGGATTTATCTTCGGAAAATTTCAAAACAATTTTCAGTGATGAAGATGGGAAAAACGAACGCTTTTGAATAAGCGCGGATTAGGATTAATCCGTATTATAAATTTTAGGTCCAATTTTAACGCCAGATTTATTGAGCGTGTTACTTTTCCGTTTTCAACATGGATGTTCGAGTTATTGCAACAAGTGATTAGTTTTACAAAGGATGCTTCGATGAAACACAGCGCTATGTCAAACGCCATCTGGATGATGTCGGAAAAGGTTGTTTCCGTATTTGGTGTGATATTTGTCACATCCTATGTCGCAAAATCCTTTGGGCCTTCGATATTCGGGCAAATAGCATTTTCTGCCTCACTTTTTTCAATTGTTCAGACTATTGCGATTTTCGGTACTGAAACTATTCTGTTTAAAAGTATCAGCAAAAGTGCGGCAAAAGGAATACGGCTGATGGCGGTGACCAAACAGCTGCGAATGGTTCTGTTGTTACTCTTGTCCGTGCCGGTATTAATTTACGTCTGGCTGGAAATGCGGGAAAACTTCCTGGTTTTCGCTATCGCATCGTTTCTCTCTGCGATGTTTGTTACCCAGGATATTTTCAGCGTATATAACAACGCCCGGCTGGAATCACGGATGAATACGGTTGCCAATGCCACCGGTATGCTCATCAGCTTTGCGATCAGTTTTCTGGTAGCGTGGTTTAAGCTCAGCCCTCTGCTGCTTTCGTTCTCTATAGTGGCCGTCACGCTGGTGCCTTACGTGATCAAGCGTAGCCGCTTCTATCAGGCAAACAGCATCAGCCCACCACCTAAACGCAAGCACAGAAGCTATCTGCGTTATCTGCTGCATGCGGGCTTACCGCTGGCTATATCCAGCGTGTTTATTTCGATACAGGTGAAGCTGGCGCAGTTTTTCCTGGTGGGCTGGGGGTCAGCGCACGAGCTGGGGCTGTTTACCGCCGCCAATACGATTTCTGCCTCCTGGATCTTTATTCCAGTGGCAATCATTACATCCTGTTTTTCTGAGATTTTCAGGGAGCGCGCGGATGTGGCAGTAAAACTGGCCGCAAGGCTGAATGGCTATGTTATGGCAGTTTCATTTTTGATGCTTCTTGTCGTCGCGCTGTTTGGCGAAAAGATCATCACTACCCTTTATGGGCATGACTACACACAATCGGGAAACCTCGTTACGTTATTGTCATTGGCAACCTGCTTTTCGGCAATGGGAACAGTAGCTTACCGCTATATGGTGAAAGAAGGTGGTTTTAATTATCTGCTGGTTAAGATTGTTTTACTGGTGGTGATTAGCGTAATAACCAACTGGTTTTTCATCCGTTTCTGGGGATTAACAGGTGCTGCCTGGAGCGTACTGGTAACAGAACTGCTCTCCCTGACGGTAATGAATTATCTCTTTAAGAATGGTGTCATTCTTAAAATACAGCTTTCCTCACTCAACTACAAAACCTACAAATGAGGTAAAAATGTTAAAACTCAAAGCAGAATTGAGAAAAGGCGTCTTATACCTGCTTAAAAAAATGCCTTGGTCCTATCAGGACAGAATTCATTATTTTCACAGATTTAAGCGGTTACCTAACATACACCAGCCAAAGTTATTTAATGAGAAGATTTTGTACAGGAAATTTGTTACCGGCGACTATGTTCGCTATGGCAACCTTTCGGATAAATTTCTGGTGCGCGACTACATAGCAAAAACAATTGGTGAAGAGTATTTAATTCCCATGCTGCATGAAACGGCAGACCCGATCACGCTGCTTGGTCTTAAATCGCTTAAAAATACCGTGATTAAACCGAACCATGGTTCTGGTATGGTAGAAATATTGCTGGAAGAGCCGGACTGTATTCAGAAACAGCTGTTGGTTAAACGCTGTGAAGAGTGGCTGAGCCGCGATTTCTCACACCATTCCCGTGAGATCCATTACCGCTATATTAAGCCGCGGATTGTTGTGGAGGAGTATGTGGGCGACGGTAAACTTGCCGCTGTGGATTATAAATTCCACATGTTCAACAAGAAAGATGGCAACTTTGAGTATGTTCTGCAGATTATCTACAACCGCTGCGGTAATGCGCCACTCTCTATGAACTTTTATGTGAACAGCCTGCAACAGTGCTTCTACAAAATCCGTGACACGGGGCTGGATATCAGCGGCGACAGAGAAACGCTGGAAAAGGCGCTGGCACTCAGTAAGAAGCTGGCCAGTGATTTTGACTATGTGCGGGTAGACTGGTACATCAATGAAGGGCAGATTTACTTTGGTGAGCTTACCTTTACGCCGGGTGCTGGCCTGGTAACTGGGCTTGATATGGGTCTGGATAAAATGATGGGTGATATGTGGCTACAGGAAAAGAAGGCGGCTAATCTGCCCGCGACTTCTGACGTCACGCCACTGCCGGTAGCGCTTAAAAAGATCTGAATTACCCGATCGGATTAACGAGCCGTTTCTCCGGGAGAAATCGGCTCGCTTGTTTTCAGGGCATAGGATAATCAGTAGGGGTGTGGCTCATGACGTCGATGAACACATCTTTAGTGATGTGCCAGAAGTTGTGCAGATTTTCCATACTCAAGGTGATGCCTAACAGCCCTGTAACGAACCAGCATGACATGCCGATCCCTACACCAGTAAAAATGAAAGCGATGCCGTTACGGCTGGTTTTACGGCACTTCACGTTAAAGGTGCTGGCTAAAAACATCATTACTGCACTAACCAGTTCCCATCTCATCAATACCAGGCTAGCGGTTAAGGTACCCATATCTGTTTATACTCCAGGTAAGACTGCCCTGACAAAAGGCCGCGTCATCACCCGTTCAGATGAAAAGTTGCCAGGTTACTTTCTATCTGAGCAGACACAAAGAGGCGCAGAAGTGTGATGACGGTCACATTATATCACTCGATTTTAAAATTTGAATAAAATTTAGCCCTGGTATGGTAGTTTTTTGCGGCGGTGCTAAATAAGCTTTTATTTCCTGAGGTTTACATAATTATTCCATAAATCGTGAATAGCTGAATTATTACTGTGGCATCATGCCGGAACAGCGCTTGCCAGTACGCTGTTCGTCAGAAAAACATGATTTCGTTATTAAGAATATTATTAGCGGAGCCGGAGGCAGGCTGATTTTTGAGACGGGAAATGACAATTAATTCTATTAACTAAAGGTCTGGCTTATTATTTTACGCTGCCCCTTAGCGTTATCTTTCCGGCGGTAAGGGAAGTTAATCCGCCATTTAGTTGATAGCTAATTTGCGTGGCGTTTTGCGCCTCTGTTATTTCAGGATTAAGTCAAATTTCCTCTTTGGGATGAATCCGACCTGCTAAACGTTGTGCAACCCGCCCATGGGCTGTAGGCTTTTTCTTAATCAAAATCCTTACCTCTCATCCCTTTGCATTTTACGGGACGGGCAGGCTTTGCCTGAAAATTAGCTCACTGAATAACGGCTTAATTGGTCAGCAGCGGGCAATAAAAACAGAAAGGAGCTTTTGTGTTTTTAACTCAACGCTCATTCACCGCCATTCAGGCGAGGGAGGAGGCATGTCTGACTATTCTGAGCAGGCTGTAACAACGGGCCAAAAGCCATTGCCGACGCTGCGCAAATCTCTGCAACGCATCTATCTGGCGATCATTGTCGTGTCGCTGATGTTCAGCGGGGGCTCGCTGTCGGTGCTGTCTCTGTTTGCGCTGCGCAGTTATGCAGAAAATAACCTTCAACTGGTCGCCACTACGCTGGGCTACAGTCTGGAACCCGCGGTGTTAGGGGGCGACAGTGCCACCGCCAGCGATATTGTCCGGCAAATTGCGGCAACAGCAGAGTTCGGTCAGGCCAGGGTTCTTGATGCCAATAAAAAGGTGCTGGTCAACTGGCCAGCTTCCGGCACCCGACATGCTGAAGGTCCGGGAGAGCTGGTAACACACTGGCTTTTCCCGCAGCCGGTCAGCGTGCCCATCATGCATTCCCGACAGCAGGTTGGTGAAGTGTGGCTGACGGGTGATGCCAGCCGGGTGATGCACTATCTCAGCCAGGCGTTGAAATGGCTGAGCGGCAGCCTGTTGATCACCGCTATTCTCGCCTTCTGGCTGTCAAACAGAATGCATACCGGGATCCTGAGCGGCCTGCTGAATATTGCCTCTGTGGCCCACGATGTCCGGATACGTCGCGCCTTCTCAATGCGGGTGCCTTCTTCTTCTATTGCAGAGCTGAATAAGCTGAGCGGCGATTTCAACAGCCTGCTGGATGAGCTGACAGAGTGGCAGCATCACCTGCAACGTGAAAATGATTCGCTGGCACATCAGGTATTGCATGACGCGCTGACCGGCTTACCCAACCGAAAGGCTTTTGAACTGGAACTGAAAAAGCGGAGTAACGATCCTCTGATGGCAGACAAACTGGCGGTGCTGTTTATCGATAGCGATCGTTTTAAAGAGGTGAACGACACCCATGGCCATGCCGCCGGAGATACCGTACTGGCAGCAACCGCGCAGCGCCTGCGCGATAATTTACGCAAGGGAGATATGGTTGCCCGACTGGGAGGCGATGAGTTTGCCGTCTTGCTGACCGGAATCGAAAGTGGCGGACAGGCGGCAAGAGCGGCGGAAAATATCACAGAGGCGATGCGGGAGCCGATTCAGTTGGGGAACGGCAAAACGGTCTCGCAATCCCTGAGTATTGGCGTGGCGCTCGCCGGAGATCATCCTTCCGGGGAGGCACTGCTGGCCAGGGCGGATGCGGCGATGTACCACATCAAAGAGCTGGGCGGCGGCTGGTATTTCTCCCCCTCATTTTGGGGCCAGGATCCGCAGGCCGCGCCCCGGAACAGCCGACGGCTCTGAACAGTTATGGCAGGGACAACGCCCTTCATAACCCTGAGTCGCTGAAGCAAGGAGGAGGCTGGCTCTCAGCCGCAGACCGGCGCGATTGTTTTATCGGTCACACTGGCACAGGCATGCGTGGCGAAATCGCTGCAATCGAAGCGATAACCTGAAGGGCGGATCAGCGACTGGCGACGCATCATGTGGCGGTAAGCCGTGGGGGTCTGCGAAAACTGACGGCGAAACACGCGTGAGAAGGTCTGTTGTGAGTCGTAGCCATACTGCATGGCGATATCAAATACCGGGCGCTGCGTCTGGCGTAACGCTTCAGCCGCCAGCGTCAGGCGGCGCTCGCGGATATAGTTGCCCAGCGTCTGTTTAGTGACGGTACGAAACATCCGCTGTAAGTGCCATTTTGAATAGCCCGATTTTGCAGCCACTTCGTCAATCGACAACGTTTTATCGAGATTGCCTTCAATCCAGTCGGTAAGGGTGTGAATGATGTCGTCATGCATACTGCTCTTCTCCCTGGTGAGAAATTTCGGTTCGTCTTCTCAATGGTTGCTGAGTATAATTCCTCAAGTTAACTTGAGGTAAAGGCCTGAATGAAAATAAATCGCAATTGCCCCAATAAGCGGGAGCTGACCCCAGGCGACGTTGCCAGGCGCTGTGGTGTGGCCGTTTCTGCCCTGCACTTTTATGAAAGCAAAGGATTAATCAGCAGCTTCCGTAACGCCGGCAATCAGCGGCGTTACCATCGTGATGTGCTTCGTCGGGTGGCGATTGTGAAAATTGCACAGCGCATTGGAATTCCGCTGGCGACGATTGGCGATCATCTGATGCAGCTTCCTGTCGGGCACCGCATGTCGCCTAAAGAGTGGAAAGTGCTGACGGAAAAGTGGCGGGAAGAGCTGGACCGGCGAATTGAAACCCTGACCCGGCTGCGTGACGATCTGGATGGCTGCATCGGCTGCGGCTGTCTCTCCATGCAGGATTGCCCGCTGCGTAATCCCAATGATCAGTTAGGGGCGCGAGGCACCGGCGCTATTCTGCTGGAGCCTGAACAGGAATAAGCCCCATGCCTGAGCGGGGTCTATACTGCTAACACTCCGTTTCACACAAGGTTAGCGCATGATTACTGTTCACCATCTTAATAACTCCCGCTCGCAGCGCATACTCTGGATGCTGGAAGAGTTAGAGCTTCCCTACCAGATTAAGCTTTACCAGCGGGAAGCCACCATGCTGGCGCCGGAGGCGTTAAAAAAAGTGCATCCGCTGGGTAAATCTCCGGTTATTACGGATAATAATCGGGTTATTGCGGAATCGGGTGCGATCCTTGAGTACCTTGCTGAGCGATATGATGCAGAAAACAGGCTGAAACTTCTGGATGAGGAAGCACGCCTGCAATCTCGCTACTGGCTGCACTATGCTGAAGGCTCTCTTATGCCGTTGCTGGTGATGAAGCTGATCTTCAGCCGGATGGGGCAGCCCCCGGTGCCGTGGCTGTTACGGCCCGTTGGCAACGCTTTTGGCAAGGGCATACAGAAAGCTTATCTGGATAAACAACTGGCGACGCACAGAGACTTTATTGAACAGCACCTGAGCCATCACGAATGGTTTGCCGGTGCGCATTTCAGCATTGCCGATGTGCAGATGAGCTTCCCCCTTCAGGCGCTGAGCGCCCGTGGCGGCGCGGCGACCTCTCCCGCCATTCAGGCCTGGCTGGCAAAAGTGCAGAACCGTGCCGCCTGGCAGCGCGCCCTGCAAAAGGGCGGAGAAGTGCAACTCAGCTGAATTTTTTTTCCCCTGAAAACGTCCAGCGTTTCAGCGTCCACTCCGGCCCCTTCAGCTATAAGAAATCACTATTACGAAGCGGCAGGGCAGATGGGTAGAGTTTCCGGACTCTGTAGCGGAATTAAACCGCAAGGAGCTGGCTCAGAGTTTGTGCAAAAACAGGCACAAACAAAAGTTGAAAATGCAGTAATAAACGCTGGATAATCGTTTGCCTTTAAATGTTAGCCTTTTGCGTGGCGTAGTAAACGTTTGCCTTTTTTCCAACCGCCGCCCCTGAATGGGTTTTTTTGCGGTCTGCGAACAGAGTGTCCTGGGATGGTAAAACGTTGAACGAGGTCTGCTTCATGCGTCACGCATCAATAACTCATAAGAAATCTCAGGGGATTTTTCACTATGTCGACTCCTTCTCATCAGCCCGGTGGTTCACTGGACAGCTGGTTTAAAATTTCTGCGCGCGGCAGTTCTGTTCGCCAGGAAATCATAGCAGGCCTCACGACCTTCCTGGCGATGGTCTATTCCGTCATTGTTGTTCCCTCCATGCTGGGCAAAGCGGGTTTCCCTCCGGCGGCAGTATTTGTTTCAACCTGTCTGGTTGCGGGCTTCGGTTCACTGATTATGGGGCTGTGGGCTAACCTGCCCATGGCTATCGGCTGTGCCATCTCTCTGACCGCCTTTACCGCGTTCAGCCTGGTATTGGGCCAGCATATCAGCGTGCCCGTGGCGCTGGGCGCCGTCTTCCTGATGGGGGTTCTGTTCACCATTATCTCTGCCACCGGCATTCGTTCCTGGATCCTGCGTAACCTGCCGATGGGCGTGGCGCACGGCACCGGCGTGGGGATTGGCCTGTTTCTGCTGCTGATTGCCGCTGATGGCGTCGGTCTGGTGGTGAAAAACCCGGCGCCCGGCCTGCCTGTTGCGCTGGGAGACTTTGCGTCGTTCCCGGTAATGATGTCGCTGTTGGGGCTGGCGGTGATCTTTGGCCTGGAAAAACTGCGCGTGCCTGGCGGCATCCTGCTGACGGTTATTGTCATTTCCATTCTTGGCCTGATCTTTGACCCGGCGGTAAAATATCAGGGGCTGTTTGCCATGCCGAGTCTGAGCGACACCCAGGGCAACTCGCTGGTGTTCAGTCTGGATATCCTCGGCGCGCTGAAACCTGCGGTGCTGCCAAGCGTACTGGCGCTGGTAATGACCGCCGTTTTTGATGCCACGGGTACTATCCGTGCGGTGGCGGGGCAGGCAAACCTGCTGGATAAAGAGAATCAGATCATCAACGGCGGTAAAGCGCTGACCACGGACTCACTCAGCAGCATCTTCTCCGGGCTGGTAGGCGCTTCTCCTGCGGCGGTCTATATCGAATCCGCAGCGGGTACGGCGGCAGGCGGTAAAACCGGCCTGACGGCAATTGTGGTTGGCATCCTGTTTCTGCTGATCCTGTTCCTCTCTCCGCTGGCCTATCTGGTTCCGGGCTATGCCACAGCGCCCGCGCTGATGTATGTCGGTCTGCTGATGCTGAGCAACGTATCGAAAATTGATTTTGAGGATTTTGTCGATGCGATGTCCGGTTTGCTGGCTGCGGTCTTTATCGTCCTGACCTGTAACATCGTTACCGGCATCATGCTTGGTTTCGGTTCACTGGTGATTGGCCGGATATTCGCAGGCGAATGGCGCAAGCTGAACGCTGGCACGGTGATCATCGCGGTCGCGCTGGTGGCATTTTATGCTGGTGGCTGGGCAATCTGATTTTCCGGGAGCCGGCTTACGGCTCCCGTTTCTCTCTTTCTCTCCGGTTTTTTCTGCAAATAGGCACTTCCTGTTTTTAAACCCTTGCCCTTTTTGTTTTACTATTCACTGAGTCTGATCACATTTTCGTCTGAGTTTTAGCACTCCCCAGGAAGACGTATAAGGAAAACATGGAAATCTTTTTTACTATCCTCATCTTAACGCTGATGGTATCGCTTTCCGGCGTTGCCGCCCGCATTATTCCCTTTCAAATCCCGTTGCCGCTGGTGCAGATAGGCCTGGGAGCGCTGCTCGCCTGGCCGACGTTTGGCCTGCATGTCGACTTCGATCCTGAGCTGTTCCTGGTGCTGTTTATCCCGCCGCTGCTGTTTGCTGACGGCTGGAAAACGCCAACCAGCGAATTTTTGCACCACGGGCGTGAGATTATCGGTCTGGCCCTGGTGCTGGTTCTGATTACGGTAGTGGGGATTGGCTACCTGATTTACTGGCTGGTGCCGGGGATCCCGTTGCTGCCTGCTTTTGCGCTGGCAGCCGTACTCTCACCAACCGATGCCGTGGCGCTCTCCGGCATTGTGGGCGAGGGGCGGATACCGAAAAAAATCATGTCGATTTTGCAGGGCGAAGCGCTGATGAACGACGCCTCCGGCCTGGTCTCCCTGAAGTTTGCGGTGGCTGTAGCCATGGGAACGATGGTGTTTACCGTCTCCGGCGCCACCATCGAATTCTTAAAAGTGGCGATTGGCGGCCTGCTGGCGGGTATCGCTATCTGCTGGCTGTACGGGAAATCGCTGCGGTTGTTCAGCCGCTGGAGCGGAGACGATCCCGCCACGCAAACTGTATTGCTGCTGCTGCTGCCTTTTGCTTCTTATCTCATTGCGGAACATATCGGCGTATCGGGCATTCTGGCGGCGGTTGCGGCCGGTATGACCATCACCCGTTCCGGGATTATCCGTCAGGCTCCGCTGGCTATGCGCCTGCGTGCCAACAGCGTCTGGCAGATGCTGGAATTTGTGTTTAACGGCATGGTGTTCCTGATGCTGGGGCTACAGCTACCGGCTATTTTGCAGATCTCGGTCACCCAGGCGGATGCTGACCCGAACGTCGATTTGTGGATGCTGATGCTTTCCGTGGTGCTGATTTACGCCGCGCTGATGGTTGTGCGTTTCGGCTGGCTCTGGACCATGCAGCTGATCAGCAAACGGCTGCTGAAGAAGAAGCCGATGGAGTTCACCAGTTACTCGCTGCGCGAGCTGCTGATCGCCTCTTTCGCAGGCGTTCGTGGGGCGATAACCCTGGCCGGTGTCCTCTCTATTCCGCTCTATCTGAGCAACGGCGACGCTTTCCCGGCGCGTTATGAGCTGGTGTTCCTGGCTACAGGCGTGATCCTGTTCTCGCTACTGGTGGGCGTTGTGCTGCTGCCGCTGCTGCTGCGCGGCATTGCCGGTAAGGATAAGAACGCGCACCGGCACGAGATTCAGATGGCCCGTGCGATCATGGCCGGTACCGCCATTGAGAGCCTGCATAAGATGGAAGAGCGGCTGGTGGTGGATACGGAAGAGAATATCGATCCTGAACTGATTAAAGAGGTGAGTTCGCGGGTTACAGGTAATCTTCGTCGTCGGGTGGTGGGTAAAGAGGATATGGAGCGTTCACTCTACGCCGAGAACCTTGAACGCCGCTTCCGCCTGACTGCGCTGCGCGCCGAACGGGGTGAACTCTATCACCTGCGCGCCACGCAGAAGATCAGCAACGAGACGATGCAAAAGCTGCTGCACGACCTCGATCTGCTGGAGGCATTGCTGATCGAGAAGGAAGAGTAGATCACTTCGCCCGTACGCTGATATCACGGGCCAGAGTATTTACAGATCGATTGCATACCGGTTTGCAGAGACAAAAAGGCCGCCCGTTGGGCGGCCTTTTTCAGCTCTGGCTCAGGCAAAGAGACTTATTTAGCCAGTTCAGCCGAGACGTAAGCGCCATTGTCTACGCGAGCGCCAGTGATTTTGTAAGTGGTACCGGCCTGATGAGCCTCGGCGGCAATTTTAGCAACTGCACCATCCAGCGTGGAAGCAGAGGCGGTAACGCTCTGAGCAAAGCTGGTGAAAGAAACCAGAGAAAGGGCGGTAACTACAACTAAAGTTTTGATGGTTTTCATAATTGTTTCCTGAGTTTTTTAATTTATTGGGGAGGCTTTATGCTCCGATGTGAACAATCATAGGCGTGAGAAGGCATGAATGAAAGCTGAGCTATTTGCTTTACTTTATCAAAATAACTGAATGATTATTGAGGCAGAGAAGATTTGGTTATGCCGGAATGTAATAGCGGAGGCTTAGCTGCTGATTTAAACCCTCTTCAGGGCAGATCGCCGCAACAGGTAGCATCGGCGCGGCGACCGTTTGTCTCTGGCAGAGAGTTAAAAGAGAGCGTACACCTGAGGAGCATGCATCACCCCTCCGTGTGCTGGCGGGCATAGCCTCTTATGTGCGCGACCCTACCGACAGCGTCGGGGTCTGACCGGGCCAGAACTCGCGGCAGCAGGCTATCCAGGCCTGAGCGCTTTTTGACAGGTAGCTGCCTTCCCGCCAGATAAGCCCCAGCTTCCAGACCAGATCGGACTCCAGCGGCAGCCAGAGCAGGTGCTTTTTATCCAGTCGCTGGCAGATTGGCTCCGGCAGAATGGCCACGCCCATGCCGGCCTGTACCATTGCCGCTAAAAAATCCCACTGGCCGCTGCGCACGGCTATCTGCGGCGTAAAGCCGCTGGACTGAAAAGCCTTCATCAGCTGACGATTAAGGGAAAACTCTTCGTTGTAAATCAGGATAGGTTGCGAGGCCAGCTCGGCAATAGGAATATGCGTGCGCCGCAGCCATTCCCTGGTGCGCGGCACCAGCACGCAGAGCGGATGGCTCATCAACGGCAAAGCGTTAAGGGGTAAATCATCGGCAACCGGCAGCGCGGTCATCGCAATATCCAGGCTTCCGGAGAGCACCGCCTGCTGAACCGTTAAGCCGCCAAATTCAGAAATTTTCAGCTCCACGCCAGGATAACGTTGGCGAAAGGCGGAGATTGAACCCGCAATCTGCATCCCCACCATTGGCGGAATACCTAACCGCAGCTCGCCCGTTTTCAAATCGTTAATATCGCTGATCTCTGCTTCAAGCTGCTTGAACTCCTGAAGGATGGTCATCCCGCGCTGATAAACAGCCTGACCGGTATCGGTCAGATGCAGCTTGCGGCCCTCACGGATCAGCAGCGTGCAGCCCAGCTCATCCTCAAGCTGACGCAGCATCTTACTGATGGTGGGCTGAGTGACATACAGCTGCTCCGCCGCCCGCGTAAAGCTCTGCTGGCGTACCACTTCGACAAAATAGCGCAAGGCCCGAACGTCCATAATCATTCCTGTACGGCATAGTTTGAATAATATTAAGTCATTTTTTTCACTCTTTGTAACCGTTTTATACTGGTGGCTCGATACATCAGGGGAGAAGAGAGCATGGCGTTGGTCCTTAGCTCGCAAAGAACGGGTTGGCTGCAACGTGTTCAGGTTCCACTTCAGGTTGCACTCTATATCGCCTTCTTTTTGGTTGCGCAGGAACTGGTCGACAGATTCCATCTGCCGCTGCCGGCAAATATCGTCGGTATGCTGCTGTTACTGGCTTTAATCATGCTGCGCGTGCTGCCGCTGGGCTGGGTGAAGGCGGGTTCGCGCTGGCTGCTGGCTGAAATGCTGCTGTTCTTTATTCCGGCCGTGGTCGCGGTAGTTAACTACTCGCAGCTGCTGCGGGTAGAGGGCTGGCGAATTATGCTGGTGATTGGCCTCAGCACTTTGCTGGTGCTGGGCGCGACGGCGCTGGTGGTCGATCGGGTTTATCGCCTGGAAATCTGGCTGGCAGAGCGCAAGAAGAGGGGGGCGGAATGACCAGCTTTCTTATCAGCATGCTCTGCCTGCTTGCCACGGTGTGTATCTATTTCCTTAATAAGCGTCTCTACCGCCGCTGGCACAAGCTGCTGATGATGCCGCTGGTGATGACGCCGCTGGTACTGGTCGCGCTGCTGCTGGTCACGCATATCTCGTGGCAGAACTACATTGGTGAGAGCCACTGGCTGCTCTGGTTGCTGGGGCCAGCCACGCTGGCCTTTGCCGTACCGGTATATGAAAACCTGGCCATTATCAGGCGTCACTGGATGTCGTTAACCGCTGGCGTCATTACCGCCACAACGGTGGCCATATTCAGCTCGGTATGGCTGGCGCGGCTGCTGACGCTGCCAGAGGAGATCCAGCGCAGCCTGGCGGTGCGCTCCATCACTACTCCGTTTGCGCTTGCCGCGGCGAAACAGCTTGGCGGGCAACCGGACCTGGTGGCGCTGTTTGTCGTGATCACTGGCGTGTTTGGCATGGCGGTGGGCGATCTTCTGTTTATCAGGCTGGCGGTAAAACAGGGCATGGCAAAAGGTGCCGGGTTTGGCGCGGCCTCTCATGGGGCCGGAACGGCTCATGCTTATGAGCTGGGCCAGGAAGAGGGCGTGGTGGCAAGCCTGGTGATGATGCTCTCGGGCGTGGTGACGGTGGTAATGGCGCCCGCGATTGGGCATTTGCTCTGGGCCACGGTCTGAGGAACACATCCTGTTACCAGATGATTTGTAATGTTAACTAAATTCTCCGGGGATAAGGCCCTGTCTCATTTAATTCAGTCCCCAGTTAGTTTACTCTGCGAGGCCGCCCGATAAAGGCGTGAGTAAATTCATCAGGAGATAAAAAAATGAAAGCAGTGGCAACTACCGCAGGCGCACTGGCGCTTCTGGCGCTGGCAGGATCCGCGCAGGCAATCGACGGCGGCGTTAACGTCGGTGAGGATTACACCCACGTGCGTGTAGGGCTGGGAACTAACTCGCCAGGCTTTGCGCTTTCAGGCGACTGGCTGCGCAGCGACCATGACGGCAATGTAGAGAGCCTGGGTCTGGGCTACAACGTCGCCATTGGCGATGTGTTCCTCTCCCCTGGCGTAAAAGTGATGTCCACCAACCCCACTGACAGCAAAGACGGCTATGCCGTTGCGGTCGGCGGCGGCGTGCGGGTGCCGGTGACTAAGATGTTCAACGTTTACGGTGAGTACTACTACTCTCCGGACGCCTTCTCCAGCCATATCGACGACTACCAGGAAGCATCAGGCGGCGTCAGCTTCCAGCCAATCTCCCTGGTTGATGTTCGTGTAGGTTATAAATACATGACCATGAATGGCAAAGACGGTCGTAAAGATAACGTCATTGCCGATGGCCCTTATGTAGGTGCTTCAGTTCACTTCTGATGCGCAGGGCGGATCGCTCGATCCGCCCCTCCATGCTTTACTCAGTGCGCCTTGCCGCCCTCAATACCCACACCCGTCTGTGAACGAACAAACTGTGCCTGGAAGCGCTGACGCTCCTGTGCGCCCGATGCCGAATGATCGGTGACAGAGAAGAGCCAGGTGCCAATAAAGGCCGCCAGCATTGAGAAGAGCGCCGGATATTCATACGGATAGATCGGTTTGGCATTGCCCAGCACCTGTACCCAGATAGTGGGGCCAAGCACCATCAGCACAATAGCGGTAATCAATCCCAGCCAGCCGCCAATCATTGCGCCGCGCGTGGTCAGCTTCGACCAGTACATCGACAGCAGAATAATCGGGAAGTTACAGCTTGCGGCAATGGAGAACGCCAGCCCCACCATAAAGGCGATGTTCTGCTTCTCGAACAGGATCCCCAGCGCGATAGCCACAAAACCCAGCAGCACTACGGTGATTTTGGAAACCCGCAGCTCTTGCAGTTCGGTCGCCTGTCCTTTGCGGAACACGCTGGCATAGAGATCGTGAGAGACCGCAGACGCGCCTGCCAGCGTCAGGCCAGCCACCACCGCCAGAATGGTGGCGAAGGCAACGGCGGAGATAAAGCCCAGGAACAGGCTGCCGCCTACCGCATCGGCAAGATGCACCGCCGCCATATTATTCCCGCCAATCAGCAGGCCGTTGGCATCCTTAAAGGCTGGATTCGCGCCAACCAGCAGGATAGCGCCAAAGCCAATAATGAAGGTCAGGAAGTAGAAATAGCCCATAAATCCGGTGGCGTAGAACACGCTTTTACGCGCTTCGCGGGCATCGCTGACCGTAAAGAAGCGCATCAGGATATGCGGCAGACCGGCGGTACCAAACATCAGCCCAAGCCCCAACGACAGGGCAGAGATTGGATCATGCACCAGGCCGCCAGGCCGCATGATTTCGATGCCTTTCGGGTGCACCGCCATCGCCTGGGTAAACAGGTTATTAAAGCTGAAACCAACGGTTTTCATCACCATAATCGCCATAAAGCTGGCACCAAACAGCAACAGCACGGCTTTAATAATCTGTACCCAGGTGGTGGCCAGCATGCCGCCGAACAGCACGTAGAGCACCATCAATATCCCTACCAGCACCACCGCAATGTGGTAATCCAGACCAAACAGCAGCTGGATGAGCTTGCCCGCGCCGACCATCTGAGCAATAAGATAGAGCGCGACCACCACCAGCGATCCGCAGGCCGAAAGTGTGCGGATCGGCAGTTGCTTCAGACGGTAAGAAGCCACGTCAGCAAAGGTATAGCGGCCAAGATTGCGCAGACGTTCGGCAATCAGAAACAGAATAATCGGCCAGCCCACCAGGAAGCCCAGCGAGTAGATCAGTCCGTCATAACCCGAGGTATAAACCAGCGCGGAGATGCCCAAAAAAGAGGCGGCTGACATAAAGTCACCCGCCATGGCCAGCCCGTTCTGGAAGCCGGTGATATTGCCGCCAGCCGTATAGTAGTCATTGCGGGAACGGGTGCGTTTAGAGGCCCAGTAAGTAATGCCGAGCGTTGCCGCCACGAAGATAATAAACATAATTATCGCTTCGTAATTGGTCGGCTGTTTTTCCACCGCGCCGGTTATTGCATCGGCAGCCAGCGCGGAAAAAGGCAAAAGGGCGGGCAGGCTAAATAACAGATGACGATATTTCATCCTTTTACCTCATTCAGCAACTCACGGGTTAAACGGTCAAATTCACCGTTAGCGCGCCAGACGTAAACGCCGGTCAGTACAAAAGAGATCACAATAAGCCCCACGCCAATCGGAATACCCCGTGTGACGTTGGTTCCGGCATGTAACGGCGTACCCAGCCAGCCGGGCGCAAAGGCAATCAGCAGAATAAAGCCCACGTACAGAATCAGCATGATAACGGAGAGCAGAGTGGCAAAGGCCTGGCGTTTTCTAACCAGTTCTTTAAAGCGTGCGCTCTTTTCTATCCTTTGATAAATAATGTCATTCATCACAGCGTCTCCAGAGGTATTCTTTTATACCCTTCATACTTCAGGCTGCGGATAGTGCACGAGCGCGCCCTGGAGCAGCCTCCCGGATTACGTTCGTTGCACCAAACCTCAAATTATTCAGGGTCTGTAGGATAGGTTTAAAGCATTCAATGACTGTTAGTGAAATGAATAATGGGCAGCGTTATTAACTTCTATTTATTACGCTGCCCATTTACCGTTATGACGCTATTTTAAAACCCGTGCCGTTACGGCATTTTAATGGACTGCTTCTCTTCGAGCAGTTTCTCCACGACGCCAGGATCGGCCAGCGTGGAGGTGTCGCCCAGATTGCTGGTATCGCCCGACGCAATTTTGCGCAGGATGCGGCGCATAATCTTGCCCGAGCGGGTTTTCGGCAGCGAGTCGGTCCAGTGCAGCACATCCGGCGTGGCTATCGGGCCAATCTCTTTGCGTACCCAGTTACGCACTTCGGTATAAAGTTCTGGAGAAGGTTCTTCGCCACTGTTTAAGGTGATATAGGCATAAATTGCCTGGCCTTTGATGCTGTGCTGAATACCCACCACGGCAGCCTCGGCAATTTTTGGGTGCGACACCAGCGCCGATTCGATCTCTGCCGTGCCAAGGCGATGGCCTGAAACGTTCAGCACATCGTCAACCCGTCCGGTGATCCAGTAGTATCCTTCCTCGTCACGGCGCGCGCCGTCACCGCTGAAATACATATTTTTGAAGGTAGAGAAGTAAGTCTGTTCAAAGCGCTCGTGATCGCCATAGAGGGTGCGGGCCTGGCCCGGCCATGAATCCACAATCACCAGGTTGCCTTCGCAGGCCCCTTCCTGAGCATGCCCTTCATTATCTACCAGTGCAGGCTGTACGCCGAAGAAAGGTTTAGTGGCTGAACCCGCCTTCAGTTCCGTCGCGCCTGGCAGCGGAGTGATCATAAAACCGCCCGTTTCGGTCTGCCACCAGGTATCCACAATCGGGCAGCGTCCGTCACCAATCTTGTTGTAATACCACTCCCAGGCCTCCGGATTAATAGGTTCACCCACTGAACCCATAATGCGCAGGCTGGAACGATCGGTTCCGGCAATCGCTTTGTCCCCTTCGGCCATCAGGGCGCGAATGGCGGTAGGCGCGGTATAGAGAAGGGTGACTTTGTGTTTGTCGACAACTTCTGCCATCCGGCTGGGTTTCGGCCAGTTGGGCACACCCTCGAACATCAACGTGGTTGCGCCGCAGGCCAGCGGGCCATACAGCAGGTAGCTGTGTCCGGTTATCCAGCCCACATCAGCGGTGCACCAGTAGACATCTTCAGGATGGTAATCAAACACATATTTAAAGGTTGTCGCGGCATAGACCAGATAACCGCCGGTGGAGTGCAGCACCCCTTTGGGTTTGCCGGTGGAACCGGAGGTATAAAGGATAAACAGCGGATCTTCCGCGCTCATCTCTTCCGGCTGATGGTGTGCGCTGGCCTTGTTCATTAACTCATGCCACCAGAGGTCGCGGCCATTTACCCAGCCCGTCTCTTTGCCGGTGCGCCGGAACACCACCACATTGGTAATAGTCTTCACGCCGGGATTAGCCAGCGCGTCATCAACATTCTTCTTCAGCGGGATAGTACGGCCCGCACGTACACCTTCATCGGCTGTGATCACCAGCTTAGCGCTGGAGTCAATAATACGACCCGCCACCGCCTCCGGGGAAAAGCCGCCGAAAATCACCGAGTGCACCGCACCAATGCGCGCACAGGCCAGCATGGCAACCGCGGCTTCCGGCACCATAGGCATATAAATAGCCACCACGTCGCCTTTGTTCACCCCAAGCTCGGTCAGGGAGTTGGCAAAGCGGCAGACCTCCCGGTGAAGCTCGCGGAAAGTCAGCGTTTTGCTCTCACTGGCATCATCTCCTTCCCAGATAATGGCGGGATGATCGCCACGGCTGTGCAGATGACGGTCAAGGCAGTTAGCCGCCAGGTTGAGCGTGCCATCCTCATACCAGCGGATAGAAATTTTACCCGGCGCGAACGAGGTGTTCTTGACCACAGAAAAAGGTTTGATCCAGTCGAGTATTTTGCCTTGTTCGCCCCAGAACGCATCGGGGTCTTGTACAGACTGTTGATACATGGACTGGTACTGCTGGGCAGTGATCAGGGCATTTTCCGCAATATGGGCGGGAACAGGGTGTCGGTGTTGTTGGCTCATGGCAAATCTCCTTGAAGATGTTAATGATATGTCAATCAAAGGTTAATTGAAGCGAGCCGGGGAGTTTTGTTTGCTTTTTGCGCCACAGATCACGTCATAACAACAGGTAATGAAATGGCTCTGAACGGCCCCCAGTGTGTGGAACCTTTTCGCCTTTTTGCCCACAAAAGCAGCGCATCAACGAAAATCACTGCTTATAAAACAGACAACTGAAACCTCTCATTATTGCCACGCAAAGCGACAAAATGCATAGCTATGCTTAATGAAATATAATTATTTCTAAGTATAACAACAAGTTACTTTAAGTGGGGGGTGTTTCAGAGCTTTATCCTGTTAGCCGCCCTTAAAGTAGCCACATGTCGCTTAGGGTTGCATTTATACCAGTGAAAATGGTACTGATTACGCGCCTGAAATTCAGGTTTCAACCATCCATTATCCGCGAATTAGCCGACTTCGGCCTACTCCCCTTGAGAGTGATTCATTCCGCCAGTCTGCGCGGAGCACGGGTTTTGTTAAGGAAAAAAGACAAGTTATGAAAGCAAAATTCAGCCTTGCCTGGCAAATACTGACGGCGTTAGTACTGGGGATCATCGTCGGCGCTATATTGCATAACCAGCCGGGAGAACGTGAATGGTTAATCACTAACATTCTCAGCCCTGCCGGTGACATCTTTATTCACCTGATCAAAATGATTGTCGTGCCCATCGTCATCTCCACCCTGATCGTAGGGATTGCCGGTGTGGGTGATGCAAAAAAACTCGGGCGAATTGGCGTAAAAACCATCGTCTATTTTGAAGTGATAACCACCATTGCCATTGTGGTAGGCATTACCCTGGCGAACGTGTTTCAACCCGGCTACGGCATTGATATGTCGACGCTGGCAACGGTGGACATCTCTAAGTATGAAGCAACCACGGCCGAGGTGCAGGGCGGGGCGCACAGCCTGGTCACCACCATTCTGTCGCTGATCCCGCAGAATATCTTCGCCGCCATCGCCAAAGGCGACATGCTGCCGATCATCTTCTTCTCCGTGCTGTTTGGCCTGGGGCTTTCTTCGCTGCCTGCCGAACATCGCGATCCGTTGCTGAAGGTGTTCCGCTCTACCTCTGAAGCGATGTTCAAAGTCACGCACATGATTATGCGTTACGCGCCGATTGGGGTGTTTGCGCTGATTTCAGTAACCATCGCCAACTTCGGTTTCGCCTCGCTGTGGCCGTTAGCGAAGCTGGTGATCCTGGTTTACGCTGCAATCCTGTTCTTTGCTTTTGTGGTGCTGGGCGGCGTTGCACGGCTCTGTAAACTGCGTATCACCACGCTGATGCGCATTCTGAAAGATGAGCTGATCCTCTCTTACTCCACCTCCAGTTCGGAAACCGTGCTGCCGCGTATCATGGAGAAGATGGAAGCCTATGGCGCGCCGAAATCGATCACCAGCTTTGTGGTGCCGACGGGCTACTCATTTAACCTGGACGGGTCGACGCTCTATCAAAGCATCGCGGCCATCTTTATCGCCCAGCTCTACGGCATCGACCTCTCTGTGGGTCAGGAAATTGTGCTGGTATTAACGCTGATGGTGACCTCAAAGGGCATTGCAGGCGTACCGGGCGTCTCCTTTGTGGTGCTGCTGGCCACGCTTGGCAGCGTGGGTATTCCGCTGGAAGGTCTGGCGTTTATTGCTGGTGTAGACCGCATCATGGACATGGCGCGTACCGCGCTGAACGTGGTGGGCAATGCGCTGGCGGTGCTGGTTATTGCCAAATGGGAAAACCAGTTTGACGCTAAGCAGGCTGTGGCATATGAATCAAAAATGAAGAATTTAGCTTCAGCAACCTGATGATAAGCGGGTGCTGAGGGCAGGTGAAACCCCGTCCTTAGCACCCTTTATTAACACGCCGTTTTACCCTCTTTTTTTCAAGCCGCTGCTTTTCTGCTACTTTATCTCCGTACTATCCTGAAATTCCTCTTGAGAATAATGACCTGGCAAACAGAGGAGCATCGCTGCTCTGGAACCGGTTCATTTTCTGCGCAACGCACGGCCCGCCTGAATTCCCGGTTTGCGACAGGAATCACGTAATTTCCTTCAGGCCGCTAAAGTTCATCCCTCTGCCGCCGAAAATATAAAAAACCGTAATTTATCCCACTAAGTCAATTCAGGCGGCAGCCTCAAGGGCACCCATTTATGCGTACAAATTTACCCGTCACCCAGCAAGAGTATATGTTTGACGATCGGGCCACACTGATGTCGACCACCGATATCAACAGCCATATTACTTATGCTAACGATGCGTTTATCGAGGCCAGCGGCTTTACGCCGGATGAGATTAACGGCCAGCCGCACAACCTGGTGCGGCATCCCGATATGCCGCCGGAAGCTTTTGCGGATATGTGGGCGACGCTGAAACAGGGCGAACCCTGGACGGCACTGGTGAAAAACCGCCGTAAGAATGGCGACTACTATTGGGTTCGGGCCAACGCCATCCCTGTTGTGAGAGAGGGCAAAGTGCAGGGCTATATGTCCGTGCGCACCAAACCCACCGTGCAGGAGATCCAGGCAACCGAAAGGATTTACCGCGAATTCCGCGAGGGCAAACGTAAGGGGTGGCGCTTCCATAAAGGGCTGCTGATCAGAACCGGCGTGATGCGCTGGGCTTCTCTGTTTAAAACGTTGTCGCTACGCTGGCGTATCCGTACCGCTCTGATTGCTCTGTTTCCTCTTTCATTAGCGGGTGTCTGGGCGCTGGGTCTGCCTGCGCAATCTCTGGCTATTTTCGGCGGCATCATGGCGCTGTTACTGGTTCTGGCTTCGGCCTGGCTGGAGCAGCAGATTGCACGCCCGATTGAGCAGATGTGCCAGCAGGCGCTGCGCGTGGCAACGGGCGCCAGCCATCAGGTCGATCAAATCGATCGCGTGGATGAGGTTGGCACCACGCTGCGGGCGATTGACCAGCTGGGGCTGATGTTCCGCTGGCTGGTGAATGATGTCAGCGGTCAGGCCATCAACGTGCTCAGCGCCAGTGATGCGATAGCGCATGGCAACAATGAGCTGAGCCGTCGTACCGAACAGGCAGCAGCTAACGTCCAGCAGACCGCCGCCACGATGAATGAGATGACCGCAACGGTGCAAAGTAATACCGAAACGGCGCAGCAGGTGAATTCGCTGTCGAAAAGCACCAGTGATGTGGCCAGCAAGGGCGGCAAGGCGATGAAGGAGATGGTCACTATGATGGCCGAAATTGCTGAAAGCTCGAAGAAAATCGCCAGCATTACCAGCGTGATTGACGGTATCGCGTTTCAGACCAATATCCTGGCGCTGAATGCGGCCGTGGAAGCCGCGCGTGCCGGTGAGCAGGGCAAAGGCTTTGCGGTGGTGGCTGGAGAAGTTCGCAGTCTGGCGCAGCGCAGCGCTAAAGCCGCCAGCGAGATCAAAGATCTGGTGGAGAACAGCGCCACCAAAGTGCGGCTGGGCAGTGAACAGGTCAACGATGCCGGGCAGACGATGGACAACATTGTTTCGCAGGTGCAGAACGTGACCACACTGATTGCGCAGATCAGCGCGGCAACTTCCGAGCAGGCGACGGCGTTAAGTGAAGTCAGTCTGGCGGTAGAGGATCTCGATAATATTACCCATCAGAACGCGGCGCGAGTGGAAGAGGGCGCACAGGCATCAGGGCGGATGACCCATCAGGCAACGCGGCTGGTGGAGGCGATCAGCGTCTTCCGCTAGCGCTTAAACGCTGTTTTCGTCACCGGTTGCATGGTAAGTTTTCGTAATTAGTCTGCCGCCGGTGACAAGCATGTCGACAACCTTTACCCCCCGATTTACTTCCCGCCCACTGGTCCCTTTCGCCCATGATTATCAGCACGGTGAGCTTGAGCCGCTGCATCATCACGACTGCGCTCAGCTGATTCACACGCTTTCCGGGGTAGTCAAAGTCGAAACCGCAGAAGGTCACTGGATTGTGCCGCCCGGTCGCGGCGTCTGGATGCCCGCAGGCGTCAGGCACGCGCTACAGATTACCGGCCAGGTGGCCGCCAGAACACTGTTTATCGACCCGCTGGCACGTGCCGACCTGCCCGTGACCTGCCAGGTTGTGCAGGTCTCTCCGCTGCTGCGTGAACTGATCGTCTCTGCCCTGTTCCTTCCCGAAGCGTATCAGCCCAACACCCGCACGGAGCGGATTTATGAGCTGATGCTGGATGAGATCAGGACAATGAATGTGCTGCCATTTTGCCTGCCGGAGCCACAAAGCCCGCCGCTGATCGCACTCTGCCAGCGCATCCGTGCTGAACCGGCGGAGAGCTGGAGGCTGGAGAGCAGCGCCAGGCAGATCAACGTCAGCAGCCGGACGCTGGCGCGGCATTTTCAACAGGAGACAGGGTTACAGTTCAGCGACTGGGTGCGGCGTGCCAGGCTGATGGAAGCCCTGACGCGCCTTGCTGCGGGCGACTCCGTGCTGCGTGTGGCGCTGGATATGGGCTATGAAAGCCACAGTGCCTTCAGCGCCATGTTCCGCCGGATTATGGGCGTATCGCCCAGCGACTATTTTCCGGCGAGAGAGGGGCAGTGAGAAAGGACATTCAGCAGTGCTTGTAAAGAAGCCCTGGCCACGTCGCCATCAATACCCACTCCCCACTGGGTTTGCCCGTCTGGCAGCACACAGTGAAGATAAGCTATGGAACGGCTGTCGCTCTGTTTCCCCAGGGTATGCTCATGATAATCCTGAATCGACAGCGTGATAGCAAAGGCCCGGCTTAATGCGTTGACGGCTGCGGAAAGCAGCCCCTTTCCTCTGCCTTCCAGCCTTTTGCGCCTCTCTCCAATACTCACTTCTCCCTGTAACAGCAGTTCGCCGCCTTCGCTCTGGCAGCGGTAATCATTAAGCAACACCAGGGGAGATGTCAGCCCATATAAGCGGCAGAAAAGCTGCCAGATGGCCGCCTGGGTCATTTCACCCCCTTCGCGGTCGGCCTGCTGCTGCACGTGCTGGCTGAAATGCTGTTGCAGCGCGCGGGGCAGCGACAGACCATGATTTTGCTCGATCATCCATGCCGCACCGCTTTTCCCGGACTGGCTGTTAATGCGGATCACCGCCTCATAACTACAGCCGAGATCGGCGGGGTCCAGCGGCAGGTAGGGCACTTCCCAGCGATCGAGTGGGGATAACTGACGGGCGCTGAAGCCTTTTTTAATCGCATCCTGATGCGAGCCAGAAAACGCGGTAAAGACCAGCTCCCCGGCGTAGGGATGACGGGGATGAACCGGCAGCTGATTACACTGCTCCACCGTCTCTACAATCTGCCTGATATTGCTGAAATCAAGACCGGGAGAGATGCCCTGGGTATAGAGATTCAGCGCCAGCGTCACTAAATCAACGTTGCCCGTACGTTCACCATTGCCAAACAAACAGCCCTCTACCCGATCGGCCCCTGCCAGCATCGCCAGCTCTGCACAGGCGATGCCGGTGCCCCTGTCGTTATGAGGATGAACGCTGATACACACCTGCGAACGCCGGGAGAAATGGCGGCAAAAATACTCAATCTGGTCGGCATAGACATTTGGCGTATTCACCTCGACGGTTGCCGGAAGATTGATAATCATTGGACGCGCAGAGCAGGGTTGCCATACGGCGGCGACCGCTTCGCAGATCTCCAGCGCAAAATCGCTTTCGGTAAAACAGAACGTCTCCGGTGAATATTCAAACGTCCAGTGCGTGGCGGGGTATTCCTCGCAGCGCTGCCTGATCTGCCGCGTAGCGCTGACGGCTAACGCAACAATCTCTTCGCGGCTCTGCCGGAACACCAGACGACGGAACAGGGGAGCGGTGGCATTGTAGAGATGCAAGGTCGCCTGTTTCGCCCCCTCCAGCGCCATAAACGTGCGGTCAATCAGATCGCTTCTGGCCTGCGTGAGCACCTGAATGGTCACGTCTGGCGGGATATGATTGCCCTCAATCAGCTCACGAACAAAGTTGAAGTCGGTTTGCGAGGCGGAAGGGAAAGCCACCTCAATCTCCTTAAAACCACACTGCAACAGTAATTCCCAGAACAGCATCTTACGCTCACTGTCCATCGGTTCTGCCAGCGCCTGATTGCCGTCACGCAGGTCGGTGGAGAGCCAGCGTGGCGGCCGAGTCAGCGTATTTCCCGGCCACTGGCGATCGGGCAGCGGTAAAATGGGGGCTGGCGAATACTTTTCTGAGGGGGTTAACAGCATGATGACTCTCCTGAATTAAAGAAACTCATTCTGCCGGGATGCAGGAGAGGAGGCTGGCGCAAAACTGACAGCATGTAGAGAGGATCTGACAAACAAAAAAAAGCAGACCTGATGGTCTGCTCTCTGAACGCCCTGGTGTTGGCGTGTTGGACTCAATGCATTTGCTGTGAGCGGTATTTTAATAACTATTATGACTTATCCGCTCATTTCTTTTTAAAGGAAAACTAAGGTTGCCACAAGCCTTTCTTAGAAATCATGCTTATTTTAAGCTATTTCGCAGTGCGGTGAAAAAAATTAACGGAAAAGTGTGACTGAAACGGCATTACAGGGTGCAGCTTTTCGAAGGATATCGATTTTGATAAAAAGGTGTTAAGAAATAATTTCATTACTTATCAGATGATTAAGATCTTATGTTAAAGCGACACAATTAAAGTTATGGCTCTGACTGGCAGGTGAAAATATATAAAATCACAATATTTTGTAGGTGGAATAATAAGTGGACTGATAAGTTAGTCGGCCAATTAATGGTATTAAATTAATTTGTTAAGCTTTATCTTAATTTCCCTGTTTTACTCGCTTCACGTCATGCTTTTTTCCGGTTTAACGCAATAATTCAGCTACAGTTAGTGACTTAGATTCCTTTTCATTTCATCAGAGAGAGAAGCAGCATGAGTCAGTTTTTTATGAATCAGAAGAGCAGCCTGGTTAATGAAGCGATTGAAGGCGCTTTGCTTAGCAGCCGGTTCCATAATCTGAGCCAGTTAGAGGTAGGGGAAGATATCCGGGTCGTGGTCCGTAATGACTGGGATAAATCTAACGTCGCGTTAATTTCCGGTGGAGGATCGGGCCATGAGCCTGCTCATGTAGGATTCGTGGGAAAAGGGATGCTGACTGCGGCCGTCTGTGGCGATATCTTCGCCTCTCCCAGCGTGGATGCGGTACTTAGCGCCATTGTGAACGTGACGGGTGAGAAGGGCTGTCTGCTGATTGTAAAAAACTACACCGGTGACCGGCTCAATTTTGGCCTGGCGGCGGAGAAAGCAAAAAAGCTGGGATTTAACGTTGAGCTGGTCATGGTAACGGATGACATCGCGCTGCCGGATAATCCTCAGCCGCGCGGCATCGCGGGAACGGCGCTGGTGCATAAAGTAGCGGGCTTTGCCGCTGAGCAGGGAAAATCGCTGCAAGAGGTGACTGCACTGGCAACGGAAGCGATTGCAGCAACGGCCAGTATCGGGCTGGCTTTTTCCACCTGCCATGTACCGGGTGAAAAACGCGACGACAGGGTGAAGGAGGGGCAGAGCGAGCTGGGGATGGGTATTCATGGCGAGCCGGGCGCCTCTACGCTGAAAACACAAAACAGCGTGGAGATCGTTAATGTACTGACGGAAAAGCTGGCGGCGCATAATGCTCAGGGCCAAAAAGTGGCTCTGCTGATCAATAACCTGGGCGGATTTTCTGCCTTAGAGATGGCGGTATTAACGCGTGAGACGCTGAACGCCTCGCTGGGGAAATCGGTAAAGTACCTGGTTGGCCCGGCCACGCTGGTGAGTGCACTGGATATGAAAGGTTTTTCACTCTCAACGCTGCTGCTCTCTCCACAGCTGGAAGAGGCGCTGCTGGCACCGGTGGAAGCCAGCGGCTGGCAACCGGCCGTGGAGGTCAAAGCCCTGAAGGCTGTTAAGGGCGAGAAAACCGCTTCACAGCAGCAGATAACGCCCTCTGAAAATGCTGAGGTGGCGGCCATCATCAGCACAATCTGTACTACGCTGGTGGGGCTGGAAAGCGAGCTGAATCAGCTGGATGCCAAAGTTGGCGATGGTGATACCGGCTCCACTTTTGCCGCGGGCGCGGGCAAAATCCTGAAAGAGTTGCAGGAGAAAAAACTGCCCTTAAACGAGCTGCAAAGCCTGCTGACCCTGGTAGGGGAGCAGCTTGCCGTAGTCATGGGAGGCTCCAGCGGCGTGCTGATGTCGATCATGTTTACCGCTGCCGGGCAGAAGCTGGAAGAGGGCGAGTCCTTACCGCAAGCGTTAAGCTGGGGGTTGGATCGTATGCAGCATTATGGCGGCGCACGTCCGGGGCATCGCACGATGATCGACGCGCTGCATCCTGCCTTTGAAGGGCTGGTGGCTGGTAAAGATCTCGCCAGCGTGGCTGCTGCGGCGAAGAGAGGCGCTGACGAAACGGCAAAAATGGAGAAAGCACAGGCGGGGCGCTCTTCCTATCTGAATCAGGATAGCCTGAACGGCGTGAAAGATCCGGGCGCCTGGGCCGTTGAGCAGGTCTTTGCGGCGCTGGCGAAAGAGGCAAAGTCCTGAAGCCATAAAGCTTAAGCTTTATATAAAGAGAAAATGCTGAGGCCGTAAAGCTAAGGCGCGGCCGGAAAGCCTCTGAATAAACTGCCCAGCTTTACAGGGGCAGTCCAGAAAATTGAACTGCATCCCAAAAGTTGGACACCCAACTGATTAAGGTGCAGTTCAATAAGCAGTTCAAAGTTCTCTCTCGAATTACGGCTGAAATCTGAATGCTTCTATCTGAAAGAATTCAGCAGCCTTCCTGCACTAAGAGAGGCCATTGACGCCTTATATCCACAACTTCAACCATGAACGTATCAGCCTCTATGGCTTTACGAAGAAGAAGAGAAGTTATTAAAAGGCTCTGTCGATGTCACTGTACGCGAAAGAAGTAAACCTTCCGGTCTGGGAAAAGTATGGTTTGCGGGGCGAGGCATTACGCCTGATTGGCAGATGAAAAGAGAAAGGCTTTCACCTGCATACACAACCCGATAGTCTGATCTGCCAGTGGCTCATCGGTAAGGGGGCCGCCTGGAAAGGAGGGCGTAAATCCCCTTCATCTCCGCCAGGATGAGTGGCCTGGCGGGATGTTGAAATGCCGCTGAAGTTTCTCCAGTAGCTAAATCATAAAGAAATGTCAGGTATAGTTATAAACCTATTCTGTCAAAGTCTGTTTCGTTCTTTATGCCATGTTCATTTTTAAATTTGATCTCTGCACTCTGAAGAAGCAATTTGATCACTTCTCGTTTGGTCATCGCATAAATTTTTGTCGGTATATAAAAACCCGGATCTCGCCTGATGATCAAAAGCGGTTCTTGTGTCTCTTTCTCCGTATAAACAGTGAAATCATAATTTTTGAATAACTCACTGTCAGACAACGCCTGCGCGGTTCTGTTTCTTTCATCAGCAGGTTTTACTGCCCATTTGAGAAATTCCCTGTAAGGCTTCAAATCTTCATCGAAATGATCAACTCTGACCCCTCCCAGATAACTGTATGAGCCATAGTCCATTATATAAAAAATGTCTTTGTTACGGTCTTGAATCTTCAGGGTATAGGTGCTCGGATTAGATCTCACGCCATCCTCAAATCTCCAGAACGTGATATCACTTTTGTACATTTGATAGTCTCTGAAGGTGACGGCTTTATCGAAAGCCGCCGCATACCGAGGCGTACATCCAGTGATGTTTGCACAACCCATTATCAACATTAAGGTAAAAAAGATATTAGAAGAAATTTTTTTAATTTTATTAGAAACGATGTGAGGCATCTCGGTACTGATCCTTCAGAGGTAAATATTAACAGACAGCTATTAATAATAACTTTTTTGCAATATTAATGCATTCTTTGAAGATGATATTATCTGAATTACCCCCACTGAATTCTGGCCTGCGTCCGGTATATCGCCCCTCAGCTGTGATATCATCACTTCAGATTTCAGAGACTGAGTCGATGAAAAAGAAAAGCAACCCTACGCCCCATGACGCTACCTTTCGCCAGTTCCTGACGCAGCCGGATATAGCTCGGGATTTTATGCAACTGCATCTGCCAGCAGAACTGCGTGCTATTTGCGATCTCAGCACCCTGAAGCTGGAATCCGGCTCTTTTGTTGAGGATGACCTGCGCCAGTATTTCAGTGACGTGCTGTACAGCCTCAAAACCTCAGCCGGCGACGGCTATATTCACGTCCTGATTGAACACCAGTCCACGCCTGACAGACATATGGCCTTTCGCCTGATCCGCTATGCGGTCGCCGCGATGCAGCGTCACCTTGAGGCGGGTCATAAAAAGCTGCCGTTGGTAATACCTGTGCTGTTTTATACCGGCAGGCGTAGCCCCTACCCTTATTCAACACGCTGGTTAGACGAGTTCGACGATCCGGCGCTGGCGGAAAGGCTTTATGGAAGCGCCTTTCCCCTGGTTGACGTGACAGTCATCCCGGATGACGAAATCATGACCCATCGCAGCATGGCCGCGCTGACTCTGTTACAAAAACATATTCATCAGCGCGACATTGCAACGCTAACCGATCGTCTGGCCACGTTACTGATGGCAGATTATCTTTCTTCACCACAGGTAACGGCGCTGATACACTATTTACTGCTGGCAGGTGAGTCAGCTGACTACGAAGCTTTCGTTCGCGAACTGGCACAGCGGGTGCCGCAACACGGAGACGCACTGATGACCATTGCACAGCAACTTGAACAGAAAGGTATTGAAAAAGGCCGCGCGGAAGGCATCGAACTGGGTGAACAGCGAGGTATCGAAAAAGGCCGCACCGAAGGTGAGCGTGAGGCTACCCTGAAAATTGCACGGACTATGCTGAAGAATGGTCTCGATCGCAACACAATCATGAAAATGACCGGCCTGTCCGCGGATGACCTTGCGCAGATCCGACACTAAGCCAATCAATCATTTTAATGGCCCCGAATGGGGGCTTTTTGCTGATATCTCTCTCAACCCGCTGCACCTGGGCCACTTATGACGCTTCCTCAGGGGTTCCCATCTTCTTTCTGACAGACCGGATCTTTCTCTTTCGGATATTGCAGTGACAGGCTACGGTAATGTTCCATCCGCTCCCGAAAATACTCCCTGTACTGCTCCGGTTGCTGCCGTTTGATTTAATGGTTATTTGACACTGTCCCGTGAGTTCTGAACGGTAGCTGATCATCTATGGCGAGATGTCAGGTCAACAAGTTGCGGAGTTTCGTTGAATTTCCCGACCAGTCTGCTTCAGATTGACCGGGGAAAACCTCAAAAGCTCCCGTGTTCAGCATTTCGGGAGCAGTCCAGAATTGGACTTTTTTACCGCCTGAACCTTACTCGACCGTCGCATCCTGCGGGTCGGGTAAACTGTCGAGCGTCCGTTCAAAACTGCGCAGACGTTTGTAGATCGACAGCAGTTCTACCAGCGTCGTCCAGGAGTTAATCAGATACTGGAACGAGCCGCGAACCTGATCGAACACGTTAGTTATCTGTGTCAGCAACCCAAGGGTAATTGCGCCGGTAACGATCGACGGGAACAGCACAAAGAGACTGAATACGGCATCAAGTTGCAGATAAAGAATGCGGGCAATATTGAAGTAGAGATAGTGGAAATAGAGGCGGAAATAGTTCCTGCGCACGTTGGAAAACAGTTCGCGAACGGTTGGCGGACGGGCGCGATGGGGATCGTCTTCCCCATAGACCAGCTCTTTACGGTAAGCCGCCTCTACCCGCTGATTGCGGAACTCCAGTCCCGGCAGCTTAATACCAATCACCGCCAGCAGGCCTGTTCCCAGCACCGACCACAGCAGCGCGGCAATCACCAGTGAATAGGGAATACTGCCCAGAATTGGGATGGTTTTTACATGTACTGAAAGGGCCACAAGTACCGGCAGAAAGGCGATCAGCAGCATAACAGAGTTGATAAAGCTGGTGCCCATATCTTCCAGCGTAGAGGAGAAACGCATGGTGTCTTCCTGCACACGCTGTGCGGCGCCTTCAATTCCCCGCAGCTCCGGCCAGTGCTCCATATAGTAATTATTCATCGCCGTGCGCCAGCGAAAGATGTAGTGACTGACAAAGAACATATTCAGTACGCCCACGACCACCGCAATCATCGCAATGCTTAAAAACCCCTGTAGCTGCTGGTAGAAGGTCTCGATTTTAATGGTGTCAGGATGCGACATCGCCTTCTGAATCAAATCATAGAAAGGCTCATACCAGGCGTTCACCGCCACGCTCACCTGCACTGAAAACCAGGTGGCGAAAATAATCAGCGCGGAACCCAGAATGGACCAGCGTTGCCAGGGGTGCGGGCTGACGATGGCCCAGAAGGCGTAAAAGATCGCGGTGACCGTCAGATAGTAGAGGTAAAAGGCCAGCGCAGAGGGCGCGATAAAGCGCCAGGCATTATTCGGCAGCGGTTGATGGGCGCTGGCGGCAAACACGGAAAAATGAGAGATCCAGTTACTGGCGCCGGCAAACCACATCAAAATAGCCAGGGCGCTCCAGAGCACAACACTGCCAAAAAACAGCCCCGGTCGGGGGAAAAAAGATTTGAACATAATGACTCCATAAAGTGTGCTCTTTTTTATAACGCTTTTTATGGTGAACAACCTTATCGCGGTTGTTTCGATAAGTGTCAGCGTTAAATAAATGCTGAATAATTTTTAAACAATGCCGATAGAGATAAAAGAACCTCTGACCGGGAAAAGAAAATCCCCTGAAATTATTACGCCATTCAGCTTAGAGCTGTTAAAGATTTTCACAGGAAAACCAGGCAACCTGCAAAGCTGAGGTCGTGTTCAGCCCTTTGGCGGCAAGCCCTGACACAGTTGAAAGCGGGTGATGTATTTGCCAAAAGCTCACAACGTCCTCAGTAACCAGGCGAAAAGACCATGACAGAAAATAGCGATGTAATGTACCGGTTACTGGTGCAGAGCGTAATTGACTACGCAATCTACATGCTCACACCGGATGGCACTGTGACCAACTGGAATGCGGGTGCGCAACGAGCCAAAGGCTATTTGCCGGAAGAGATTATCGGCAAAAACTTTTCCACCTTCTATAGCGCAGAGGATCGCGCTAAAGGCTTACCTGAGCATGGCCTTGCCACAGCCGCCAGAACGGGTCGTTACGAAGTGGAGGGGTGGCGCTACCGTAAAAATGGCAGCTCGTTTTGGGCGCATGTGATCATTGATGCCGTGCATGCGGAAGATGGCACGCTGATAGGCTTTGCGAAAATCACCCGCGACTGCACAGAACAGAAAGCCTTACAGGCAGAACAGCGCGCGCAGGAGCAAAAGTTTCGTCTGCTGGTAGAGGGCGTCACTGATTACGCCATCTATATGCTTGATCCGGATGGCCACGTGGTTAACTGGAACGCTGGCGCAAAGCGTTCCAAAGGTTATACCGCTGAGGAGATCGTCGGCAGACATTTCTCCATCTTTTACAGCGCTCAGGAGAGGCTGGCCAAAGTGCCGGAAGCCAACCTGAAAACCGCTTACCGCACAGGACGTTTTGAAGAGCAGGGGCTGCGTTACCGTAAGGATGGCAGCTCCTTTCTTGCACATGTGGTCATTGACGCGGTGCATGACGACGACGGCAGGCTGATCGGCTTTGCGAAGATCACCCGCGACTGCTCCGAGCAGCAGCGGCTTTTAGATGAGCAGCGCGAACGAGAGCAGGTTTTCCGGCTGTTGGTGGAAGGCGTAACCGATTACGCCATCTATATGCTGGACCCGAAGGGGATGGTTGTTAACTGGAACGCTGGCGCGCACCGCGCCAAGGGTTACACCGCAGACGAAATCGTGGGCAAGCATTTCTCCTGCTTCTATAGCGCACAGGACCGGCTGACGCACCTGCCTGAAACCAACCTGAAACTGGCAGAAACCACCGGTCGTTTTAACGATCAGGGCTGGCGCTATCGTAAAGATGGCAGCGCATTCTGGGCGCATGTGGTGATCGATGCCATCCGCAATGAAAAGGGCCAGCTGCTGGGCTACGCCAAGATCACCCGTGACTGCACCGAAGTGCGCGAGTATGAGCAGCAGATCCTGCGGGCGAAAGATCTGGCCGAGCAGAACAGCAGCAAAATGGCCTCGCTCTCTACATTCCTGGATACCATTATCGCCAATATCCCCTCTTTGGTGATTGTGGAGGATGTGGTCTCCAGGGAGATCCTGCTGATGAATAACAAGGCCGAGCAGCTGCTTGGCCTGTCGCAGCACCAGGTCAACGGCAAAAAGCTTGTTGATTGCCTGACGCCAGAAATGGGTGACTATTTCTCTCAGCTCTCTTCGGCAGCGCAGCGTAATGAAGGGCTGCATAAAAATGAGCAGCTGTTAACTACCCGCGGCGGAGAGCGGATTATCTCTGCTTCTGCGTCGATCATCCGGGGTAACGACGCCCGCACGAATTACGTTCTGCTGATTGCGGATGATGTCACCGACCAGCGCGCGGCGGATGCCCGTATTCATCATATGGCGCATCACGATAACCTCACCAGCCTGCCCAACCGCGTGCTGTTCAGCCAGCGGCTGAACGAAGCGCTGCGCCAGGACCGTGAGATGGGCAAGCTGACTGCCACCCTGGGTCTGGATCTCGACAACTTCAAAAACGTCAACGATGCTCTCGGCCATCAGGTAGGAGACGATCTGCTGCGTGCTGTCGCCAGCCGGTTACGTGGCGTCCTGCGGGATGTTGACACCCTGGCCCGTAACGGTGGCGATGAATTTTCCATTGTGCTGCCCTCGCTCTCGCATCAGCAAGAAGCCGAAGCGGTAGCCCGCCGGCTGATTGAAGTGATCCGTGCGCCATTCAACGTTGACGGCCATAACCTCGCGGTCGGTCTGAGTATTGGTATCGCTATTGGTGGCCGCGAACTCGCCACGCCGGAGCAACTGCTGCGCTGCGCCGATATGGCGCTGTACGAAGCGAAGCGTAACGGACGCAACCGGTTTGAGCATTTCTCTGTAGAGATGGGCGAAGCCGCCAGCCTGCGCAGAATGATTGAAAACGATCTGCGTGAGGCGATCACCAACAAGCATCTGCGGCTCTACTATCAGCCCATCACCAATAACCACGGCCGCGAAATCATCGGCTATGAAGCGCTGATGCGCTGGCATCATCCGGTGAAAGGGCTGATTATGCCGATGGAGTTCATTCCGATTGCGGAGGAGACGGGGCTGATCCACAGCCTGGGGGCTTATGCGCTCTATGAGGCGTGCCGTGAGGCGGCAAGCTGGCCTGCGCATCAGAGCGTGGCGGTGAACCTTTCGCCGCTGCAATTCAAAAACAGCTCGCTGGTTTCGGTGGTTGAGGCAGCGCTGAAGGCGTCGGGGCTGGAGCCGCATCGTCTTGAGGTAGAGATAACGGAGTCCGTGCTGCTGGACAACACGCTGGTGAACATTCACACGCTGCAAAAATTAAAGGCATTGGGCGTGCGGATTGCGCTGGATGATTTTGGCACCGGCTATTCGTCGCTCAGCTACCTGCGATCCTTCCCGTTCGATAAGATAAAAATCGATAAGTCCTTTATCAACGACATGAAAGAGAGCCGGGAAGCGCTGGCGATTATTCGTGCTATCACCGGAATGAGCCGCAGTCTGGATATTCAGATCACTGCGGAAGGGGTGGAAAGCAGTGAACAGTTTGAGCAGTTAAAAATCGAGGGCTGTACCCTGTTCCAGGGCTTCTTCTTTGGCCGCCCGCAGCCTCCGGAAACCCGCCTGAAGGTATTCCATCCCGCAGAACGTTTTGCGGAGCACTCCCCCGACCTTCGGCATGTCGGGTTGGGGGGCATTGCCGCGCCGCCAGGTACGGCTGGCCTGCATTTTTCGCAAGATCCGCTTTCAGGCAAGTAACAAAAACCAGCCGGTAACGGCTGGTTGCTCTCAGATCTTCTCCGGGTCAAGGCCGCGTGTCTTTGGCCCAAAGATGCCAATCACCAGCATCACAATCAGCATGCTGACCACGATAAAGGCGAGCACCCCCGGCGTGCCCGCCGCCTGTAGGATTAAGCCAATAATAATGCTGCTGAACACGGTAGAGAGGCGGCTGAAGGAATAACAGAAACCCACGGCGCGCGCCCGAATAAACGTCGGGAACACTTCTGTCTGATAGGCGTGATAGCTGTAGGTCAGCCAGGCGTTGGAGTAAGTAATGCAGAAACCACATACGATAAGCAGGATTGGGTTACTCAGCAGAGCGAACAGCGTGCCGAACACCACCGTCATCAGTGAAGCAAAGACGATTTGCCATTTGTTCTCGATTTTGTCGGCATAGCGGCTGCAAATCAGTGAACCTAACGGATAGGCAAGGGTGATAAAAAAAGCGTACAGCAGGCTGTGGGTGATGCTGGTGCCTTTGCCGGAAAGCAGCGCCGGAAGCCAGTTACCAAAGCCGAAAAAGCCAATCGCCTGGAAGATATTCATCACCACCAGCATCAGCGTGCGCTGGCGGTACTCTGGCCGCCAGATATCCCGGAAGCGCCCTTGTTGCTGAATGATTTCACCGGTATCAATCGCTTCTGGCGCCGGTTCGGTGGAGGGTTTTCCACAGCGTAGCTCCATGCGGGTCACGCCCTGATGCGCTTCCAGATGGCGGCCCTGCTGCGCCAGCCAGCGGGGCGACTCAGGCAGATTCTTACGGATAATCCAGATCACCAGCGAGCAGAGCGCACCGGCAATCACTACCCAGCGCCAGCCGGTTAACCCCAGAAACGTCTGCGGCACCAGCCACCATGACATCAACGCCACGGCGGGTACCGACAGGAACTGCACAAAGAAGGCAAAAGCAAATGCTCTGCTACGCAGATAGCTCGGCACCGATTCCGTCAGGTAGGTGTCGATAGTGACCAGCTCAATACCCAGCCCAACCCCCACCAGCAGACGGAAAAAAATAATCCATTCAGCCTGGTGCTGAAACGCCATCAGCAGAGAAAAGAAGCCGTACCAGGCCAGCGCGCACATAAAAGTCAGACGACGACCAAAACGGTCGGCGTAAGGAGCAAGCAGGCTTGCCCCGATAAATAAGCCAAGGAAAGTCGAGGAAGCAAAAGCGGCCTGATCGGAAATGCCGAACACGCCCAGCGTACCCAGGTGAAAAATATTTTCCGCTACCAGCCCGCCGCTGATGTAACCCGTCTGGAACAGATCGTAAAGCTCGAAGAAACCGCCCAGCGAGAGCAGGGCAATAAAACGCCAGAAACCGGCAGAAGCGGGGAGGGCATCAATCCGTGCTGAAAGCGTGCCGTTATTAACAGCCTGGCGTGGGGGCATCCCTGAGGATATGGCTTCACTCATTTAATTATTAACCTCATTATTACAGCGCAGTAACTCATCATCCTGGGGATTAAGCTCCCTGTTTACTGGCTGAATCCGCTTCTTTGTTAATGAATTTGTGCCATTTTGTTTCCTGTCGCTAAATATTTGCTAAAAGACCTGTTAAACTGCGCGCCATTGTTACCGGTAACATTTTGACGGTAACCTCAGTCTGCCCTGCTCAAAAAAATAATGACCGCAAGCAACCGTGAATCCTTAGCCGTAACACCAGGCGTAAGTTTGATAAGGCAATCTCAATGTCGAATGAAAAAACAGGAAGTTCCCGCCGGGACTTTTTGCTGAAAACAATTACCCTCGCTCCCGCTGTAGCCATTGGCAGTACAGGTATTGGCGCGTTTACCGCCTCCGTGCCTGCCGCCGCGAAAGAGGCTACTCCCGCAGGCCCACAGAAAGCTCGTGACTACCAACCCGAATGGTTCACGCCAGAAGAGTATGCCTTTATCCAGGCCGCTGTTGCCCGTCTGATCCCCGCTGACGATCGTGGTCCGGGCGCGCTGGAAGCTGGCGTAGCGGAATATATCGACCGCCAGATGAACACCCCTTATGCCACCGGCGCCAACTGGTATATGCAGGGGCCGTTCCACCCGGATGCGGATAAAGAACTGGGATTTCAGTACCCCTTAGTCCCACGTCAGATTTACCGTCTTGGCCTGGAAGATGCCGATGCGGTGGCAAAAGCCCGGCATGGCAACATCTTCGCTAAGCTCAGCGGCGACCAGCAGGATGCGCTGCTACAGGCGTTTGAAGCGGGAAGCGTAGAGTTTAAGCAGGTTCCGGCAAAAGTGTTCTTCACCTTCCTGCTACAGAACACCCGTGAAGGATTCTTCAGCGATCCGATCCATGGCGGTAATCAGGGCATGGTTGGCTGGACGCTGATTGGTTTTCCGGGCGCACGTGCGGACTTTATGGACTGGGTTGAACGTGGCGAGCGCTATCCGTTCCCACCGGTATCGATTCGTGGGGAAAGAGCATAATCATGGCAAATGAAATGAAAAAAGTGGATGCGGTGATTGTCGGTTTCGGCTGGGCGGGATCGATCATGGCCAAAGAGCTGACCGAAGCCGGGCTGAACGTGGTAGCGCTGGAGCGCGGCCCACATCGCGATACCTATCCTGACGGTGCTTACCCGCAGGTGATTGACGAGCTGACCTATAACATCCGTAAAAAGCTGTTCCAGGACCTGTCGAAAAGCACTGTGACCATCCGTCACAATGCTGCGCAGACAGCTCAGCCATACCGCCAGCTTGCCGCGTTTCTGCCCGGCACAGGCACCGGCGGCGCAGGCCTGCACTGGTCTGGCGTGCATTTCCGCGTCGATCCGATCGAACTGCGGATGCGCAGCCATTACGAAGAGCGCTACGGCAAAAACTTTATCCCCGCAGGCATGACCATTCAGGACTTTGGCGTCACTTATGACGAGCTTGAACCCTTCTTTGACAAAGCAGAGAAGGTCTTTGGCACCTCCGGTTCAGAATGGAGCGTGAAAGGCAAAGTGACGGGGCAGGGCAAAGGCAACCCGTTTGCGCCAGACCGTTCCGACAAATTCCCGTTGCCCGCGCAGAAACGCACCTTCTCTGCCCAGATGTTTGCTCAGGCGGCAGAGTCAGTGGGGTACCACCCTTACGATCTGCCTTCCGCCAACACCTCTGGCCCCTACACCAACACCTATGGCGCACAAATGGGGCCGTGTAACTTCTGCGGCTATTGCAGCGGCTACGCCTGCTATATGTACTCTAAAGCCTCGCCAAACGTGAACGTGCTGCCTTCGCTGCGTCAGGAAGCGAAGTTTGAACTGCGTGAAAATGCCAACGTCCTGCGCGTTAACCTCACCGCCGACAAAAAGCGCGCTACCGGCGTGACTTATGTCGATGCGTTGGGTCGCCAGATCGAGCAGCCAGCAGATCTGGTGATCCTCTCTGCCTTCCAGTTCCACAACGTGCATCTGATGCTGCTCTCCGGGATTGGTAAGCCTTACGATCCGGTGACCAATGAGGGCACCGTAGGGCGTAACTTCGCCTATCAGAACATCTCTACTATCAAAGCGTTCTTCGATAAAGATGTCTTCACCAATAACTTTATTGGCGCAGGCGGCGCGGGCGTGGGTGTGGATGACTTCAACGCGGATAACTTCGATCACGGTAAATATGGTTTTGTCGGCGGTTCCCCTTTCTGGGTCAACCAGGCGGGCGTGAAGCCTATCTCCGGTCTGCCGACGCCTCCGGGCACGCCAAACTGGGGCAGCAAGTGGAAAGCGGCAGTGGCCGATCACTATACCCACCACGTCTCGATGGATGCCCACGGCGCCCACCAGTCTTACCGTAATAACTATCTGGATCTCGATCCCAACTACAGGGACGCATTTGGCCAGCCGCTGCTGCGGATGACCTTCGACTGGCAGGAAAACGACATCAAAATGTCGCAGTTTATGCACGATCGGATGCACAAAATTGCTGAAGCGATGAACCCGAAACTGATCAGCGGCTCACCGAAAAAGCCAGGCACCCACTTCGACACCACGGTGTACCAGACCACGCATATGAACGGCGGCGCGATCATGGGTGAAGATCCTAAAACCAGCGCGGTGAACCGGTATCTGCAAAGCTGGGACGTGCCGAACGTCTTTGTGCCCGGCGCTTCTGCCTTCCCACAAGGTCTGGGTTATAACCCAACCGGCATGGTGGCGGCACTGGCCTACTGGTCAGCGAAAGCGATTCGTGAACAGTACCTGAAAAACCCAGGTCCGTTGGTGCAGGCGTAAGGAGAACCCTGATGAAGATGATGATCCCGGCCCTGTTCCTGGGCATGGCAAGTTTTGCCGCGCTGGCGGATGACAACGGTGCAGAGCAGATCGCACGCGGTGAATATCTGGCGCGAGCCGGAGACTGCGTAGCCTGCCATACCAAAGCAGGCGGCGAGCCGTTTGCGGGTGGCCTGACGATGGCAACGCCTATTGGCAATATCTACTCCACCAACATTACCCCGGACAAGAAAACCGGTATCGGCGACTACAGCTATGATGATTTCCAGAAAGCGGTACGTCATGGCGTGGCGAAAAACGGCGATACGCTCTATCCGGCGATGCCCTATCCCTCCTATGCAGTGGTCAGCGATAGCGACATGCAGGCGTTATATGCCTGGTTTATGCATGGCGTGAAGCCGGTAGAGCAGCCCAACCAGAAGAGTGACATCGTATGGCCGCTCTCTATGCGCTGGCCGCTGGCTATCTGGCGCGGCATGTTTGCGCCGGATGTGAAGGCCTTCCAGCCGATAAAAGGTCAGGATCCCGTGCTGGCTCGCGGTCAGTATCTGGTGGAAGGGCTGGGGCACTGTGGCGCCTGTCATACGCCCCGCAGCCTCACTATGCAGGAAAAAGCGCTTAACGACAGCGAAGGCAGCGACTACCTGTCCGGTAGTAATGCGCCGATTGATGGCTGGACCGCCAGTAATCTGCGTGGCGACAACCGGGACGGTCTGGGCAGCTGGAGCGAAGAGGATCTGGTGCAGTTCCTGCGTACAGGCCGCAACGATCGCACCGCCGTATTTGGCGGGATGACCGACGTGGTTGAGCACAGTCTGCAACACCTCTCGGCTGAAGATGCTACCGCCATTGCCCGCTATCTGAAGTCGTTAGGCGCGCGCGATCCTAATCAGGCTGGCTTCAAAGAGGATCAGGCCGTTGCGAAAGCGCTGTGGAAAGGAGATGAGAGCAAACCAGGCGCCTCTCTCTATGTGGACAGCTGTGCCGCCTGCCATAAAACCAGCGGCAGCGGCTATCAGCGTTTCTTCCCGGAACTGCGGGGCAATCCTGTGGTTCAGGCGGAAGATCCCACTTCCCTGATCCACATTGTGCTTGCCGGCTCTACGCTGCCAGGCGTGAAAGGCGCGCCGTCCGGCATCACCATGCCCGCTTTCGGCTGGCGCCTGGATGACCAGCAGGTGGCCGATGTGGTGAACTTTATCCGCACCAGTTGGGGCAACACAGCCAAAACGCAGGTCAGCGCCAGCGATGTGGCGAAAGTGCGTAAAACGGTGCCGGAACAGGGCAACGTGGACGTAGAAAAACTGATGCAGGGCAAGTAGCGGCAGCGGTTTTATGTGCTTTGCGGACGTAGAAAAACGGACGCAGAGCAAACCGCAGCCTCCGTTTTATCTTCTCCCATGGCCGGTAAATCCGGCCATTTTTCTTTCCACATCCCGGTCTTACGGGATAAATAACCAGACTCAATTCCCGAGATTTCCGATCCCGCCGCTTTCCTCTACTACACTTGCTCCTGAGTCTGAGATTTTGCCCCCTTTCAAACCAAGGAGACGTTATGCAGCTTTCACCCTATCTCTATTTTGCTGGCAACTGTGAAGAAGCTCTGACCTTTTATCAGCAGGCTACCGGCGCCAAACTGGCGTTTAAAATGACCTGGGGAGATGTCCCCTCTGACCAGCATCAGCAGCCTGAAAAGCAGAACAGCCCCGCAGCACAGCAGCCCGCAGATGATAAAATCATGCATGCGTTGCTGCATATCGGCGACGGCGAACTGCAACTGAGCGACAGCGCTGAAGCGGTAAACTACAACGGTTTTGCCGTCAGCCTCTCCAGCCATGACGTTGAAGAAGGCAAACGCTGGTTCGACAACCTTGCCGAGGGCGGTTCTGTGACGCTGGCGTGGAAAGAGACCTTCTGGGCGCTGGGATTCGGTACGCTGGTGGATAAATTCGGTATTCCATGGCGGATAAGCGTTAACAAACCTGCCAGCAATTAATGCATTCTGAGCTGATTTAACACGGAAAGCAGCGCATCGACTTTGGGTGTCAGCTGCTTTTTGCGCGGCCAGATCAGGGTTAGCGGCAGCTCATTCACCACCAGCTCTGACAGGATGAGTAACAGTTCTTCCCCCGACAGCTCCTTTTCCATCAGCCATGTCGCCATTTGCGCCACGCCAGGAGCGGCAACCACGGCCGCGACCTGCGCTTCACCATCGTCTGATGCCATCTGGTGCGCCAGGGGCACATAAGAAATCCTGAATGGAAACTGACAGCGATTAAGCTGGTGAACGCAAGGGCCAATAGCCGCATCCGGGCGGGGCGGGTCTGTGGATGAGCGGCAGGTTTTCTCTGCTGATTACTTGAAAAACAGGCAGCCCATTTTTTGCCAGGCCGCTGCCGTTCATGCGACAGAACCCTATTCAGAGATCAGGGTGACCGTGGCCGTTCCCGCATACTCTCCGGCGCTGAAGGGAGCGAGAAGTTCCACCGCTGAGTCCTGAGCTTGCGGCAGGGTCCATTGTTTCTGGGTCGCGTCCCATGTGCCGTTAGTCAGGTGATAGTGAATCGTCTTCCCCTGTCCGTCAGAACTGGCCAGGGTGCCACCGATCGTGTCTGCCGTTGCAGGTTTGACCGTGACGTTACAACCTCCGCTCCCGCCGCTGGTGAGCTGAACCACTGAGGATATACCGGCAGAACTGGTGCTCAGGTTAACATCTTTTGTAACCTGGACGCTGCATGACGTGGCGGCGGGAACGTTGATGTCGAGCGGGGCAGAGCCTTTCGCTCCGTTAGGCCACGAGACCTTCAGGGTGAGCGTCCCGGCAATGCGGTGGTCGCAGTGATTTCTGATTGCCCCCATCAGATATTGCGCGGCAGAGAGTATATCCTCTCCTGTCATTATGGTATTCCACGCTGTTATATTAATAATTGCCATAGCCTGAGCTATATAGAGATGGTCTGGTTCGAGACACTGGGCCATTTCATCACTGACATCTATTTCCGCCGTGTGAGCATAAGTTCTTGGATCCAAATAGGTTGAGAGGCCTTGAAACGTCAGCACACCATACTTCAATGCACTGAGTTCCGTGGCCTGGGCAGGGTTTCCTGCCCCGCACAGCAGCACTAATGCGCTTATGGACGTTGTCAGGACTTTCCTCAGATACGGTATCTTATACATCTTCTTTGCTGGTGCCGCTTTCCCGTTTAACTTCATGCTGGTTACCTTGAGTGACTGGTTAGTGGATGGCCCAGTTCCTGTGTAATACAGGAACCGGACCGCTACGTATTACTCATACGTCAGGTTCAGGGTCGCCTTGCTCACCACTGTACCCGCTGCAAAAGCCTTCTCGTCTGAGGCATCCGTGGTGCGCTCAAGTTTCGCCAACAGGGCCAGCGTGGCATTGCCATCTTTAATGGTGTAATCCGCCGTTTGGGTACTGTCCTGCGGCAGCAATTGAGTGCTCTGACCCTCACCACCGAACAGCTGAACCGCCACTCCCTTCGCTGTACCGGAGTTACTGAAGGCTGTGCTGTCGTCGCTGTCCTTATTACCCGTCGCCGACAGGTGGACTTTTGTCATGCCCGTACAACCAGTCAGAGTCAGAGTCAGTGGCTTGCTTGCCCCGATATCACCTTTTGCCGCCAGGGACGAAGTTGACACCGAACCCAGGTCAAGCGATACGCCACTGGTATCCCAGCCAGCGGTACAGGTTGCATCAACAACCTTTGCCGTGATGTTAATATCGGTGGTGGACGGTGAAGCGTCGGCAAAGGCGCCAGTGGTAAAAAGCGAAGCTGCCAGTACGCTCATTACGCTGATATTTTTAGCAGAAACTAATGCCATGGTACTTTCCTTTCAGTTTGATTAAAAAAGGGGCGAAGCCCTTTCCGGGTTAATGAATATAATGATGTTGCTGAGGTGTGTGATGCCTGCGCTCTGCGTCTGTCAGCGTTCCAGCGGGCGTTAATCCACGGCTGAAGAGTGAGCGGCCTGGATGCTGCTGCATCAACAATCCTTTACACGACCGCGCCTGTTTTGCTGGCGCCCACGTCAGAGGCACTCTCCCTCCGCCTGAGCAAGAGCCTGATGCAGCACCTCGGCTGGCAGGCGGTAGCGCACGCTGCACTGCTGCTCTGCGCCCCGACCCCATTGCGCCTTCAGCGTGCCGGTCAGGGGCAGTCCCGACAGATAGACCACGCCTCCGTCAGCCACCAGGCTCTCGTGACCGTCAGTTCCGCTGACCACGGTGCTGCCAAAGGGCAGCGGGCGGCCGTTGTGACGCAGCGTCATCATGACCCGCACGCCACTGTGCGCCGCAAAGTTAGCCCGCACGATGGCGCCCCTGGTCGGGACTACATGAGCCACTGCGTTATCGACATCGGTATGGTCATCCAGACGGCTGACGTCCAGCGCCACACGGTTATCGCGGTACATACTGGCGTAAGGCATCACCGTATAGCCCCGCCAGTCGGTGTGGATACCCGTGCCGTTTTCCAGCGGCACTCCGGCCGCTCCCGGCACGGCAATCAGTACGTTGGTCTCTCCCAACGGCTGACCAAACGTCAGCCCACCGCGATGGGCGATCATGCCGCCTGACATTCCGTAGCGAACCTGCCGGTAATCTGCCGCGTATCCGTAGCCAGCGGACAGGTTGCCGTAGGTTCCCTGTAAAGCCAGACTGAGATCGCCACTCTCCCCATCCTGTCGGCTGTAACCCTGCGAAATTCCCCAGTTGAGGTTGTTCTCACTAAGCGCCGTACCGCTGAGGCCGGCCTGTTGGGTCATCGTGCCATCGGCATCACGCCGGACGCTGTGGTTCGCCCAGATGTTATGGCCACTGTCGTGTGACAACAGGGCAACCAGCGGCACCGACAGCGAGGCAAAGTATGTCCGGTCGGCCTTTGGGTGATCGCTGATGCGGCTGTAGCCATACGACAGTGTCCAGCTGAGCTGGTGATAGGTATTGCTGAATCCGGCCTGTAATGATTCCGTGGTGGCATCGCTGTGCCAGTAAGTCTGGTGAGTACCGGTGGCATAAAGTGAACTGCTCTCCCCCAGACTCTGGGAAATATTGAGTTCAATGCGTTCACGGCGACTGTTGTACAGGTTGTAATAGCTGGTCCAGCGGCGCGCCACCGGACGTCCGGCGGCATCCACCTCATCGCTGTCATTCAGCCAGCCGGTCATGCGTTTTGTCGCCGTCTCCTGAAGGGTGTGAAACCCCTCAGTGGAATAGCGGTAACCTGCCAGCTGCACAGTGGTACCGGTGGAAATCAGAGAGCGACCATACAGAAAACGCACCGACTGCCCCTCATGGCGTGAACCATCGGCAAGCACGCTGTTTGCCTGAGTGAGATCCACGGACAACGCCCCCCAGCCCCCCATGTTGACTCCGGAGCCGAGAGCGGCAGACTGGTAATGGTCTGCCACCTGCGTCCCACCATAGACGGTGATACCGTGGGGAAGCCCCCACTGGAGCGTTCCCTGCGCGAAGGCAGGCTGATCATACTGGTCGCTGCTGCTACGGTAATGACCGGCCGTCAGGGCGTAACGAACATGCCCCTGACGTTGCAGGACGGGCACAGAGGAATACGGAACGGTAAATGTACGCACGCTGCCGCCGTTTTCCGTCACAGTGACCTCCAGGTCACCGCCGCTGGTGACCGGGTAGAGATCGTTAATATCAAACTCGCCAGGCGCGACTACCGTCTGATAGATGACGTTACCGTTCTGACGGACGGTGACCTGTGCATTACTCATAGCGGTGCCCCGGATGTCGGGCGCAAAGCCACGCTGGCTGTCCGGATACATGCTGTCATCGGTGGCAAGCTGCACACCACGGAAGGAGATGGCGTCAAACACCTCGCTCCCGGTGGTACTGTCCCCGGCGGTCAGCTCGCTGCGCCACGGGATAATCGCGCGCTGAGCGTAGGTGTTGAGGTGCTGCCAGCGGCGCGAATGGCTGTAACGGGACTGCGTGTCCGTCCAGGTGCTGTTATCACGCAGACGCCACGGGCCAAAATTGAGGCCGCTTGTCAGGTTAAGAAACTGGCTGCTGCTGTTACCGTACTGGCCCTTGTTTTGATTGCCGCTGAACTGATAGTTGAGCAGGGCTGCGTTGATGCCGTTATCCCAGCGCTTTGGAGGGATCCAGCCGCGCGCCTTATTCTGCAAGGCAACCTGAGGAATACTGATGTCCAGACGTTGATTCAGGAAGTCAAAGGCGGTGAACGCTCCCCTGACATGCTGACCGGGAGAGAGGCACTGCCCGTCAGCAGCGTCACGTAATCCCGGATAGGCATCAGTGTTTACCCCCAGGTCGCGAAGATCCTGTCGGGTAAGGCAGGCCATCAGGCCGGTGCCATCACGGACATCCTCACCTGCGGCAGCAGCCGTATCGCGGGCCTGGAAGCGCAGGTGGCGGGACTCAATAAAGGCGCCATTAAGGTAAACAGTAACCAGGTAATCACCCGGAAGCTGAGTGCCTCCGCCCTGTTCGAAGCGGGAGAGGTCTGCCACCTGTCCGTTGTCAGAACTCAGCATCGACGGGTCAAATTCAAGGTTGGCCTGTGCCACTGGCGCCCAGAAGCTCATCACGGCCAGCGCGACAGGTGACAGCTTAAAGAACGAAGAATGAGCGTATCTGTACCGCATAATCAATAACCCTGAATTAAGCTGTTCACTTAATTAATTGGCTTTGTCAGTCGCGCTGTCGGACTGCCGTAGTCACTAATAGTCTGATATGACACGCTGTTGCCGCTGCCTGCCGGCAGCGCCTCTGCGGCGCTCCCTTTTGGGGGCACCATGATGTCGCCCAGCGTTTTATTACCGCTTTTCACGTCGGTAAGCGTCAGGAAATAAGGTGAGGCGTTGCTGATTTCCAGCCGCCCCCCTGCACGGTGGAAGGAGAGCAGATCGGGGGCCTGGTTAATGTCCGTCATCAACCCGGACGGACGAACGAAGAGCTTGATACGGTTGGCGAGGGCCAGACGCAACGAGCCTGCGTTTTCACCAGTTTTATTCACCGGCGGAATAGCCCGCGCCACAAACCAGTAAAGTGTCTCCCGATCTTTTGGCTGAGAAGCGGCTGAGGAGAGCATGATGCGCAGCGTGTTTTCATTACCGGGCGCACTCAGGTAAAGCGGAGGGGTAACAACAAAGTCCGGGCTTTTATGCCCCTGGGCATCTTCCACCCAGGACTGGATGAGAAAGGACTCGCCAGTGGTTCTGTTACTTACGGATATGCTCTGCTGATGCTCCCCCTGAGGATAAACAATACGGGTTGACTGAAGAGCAATTCCGCCTTCCGCTAAGGCAGACAACGAGGTCAGGCAGACGCAGGTGCAGGTAAAAACAGCCAGCGTGGCCTTTCGGAAAAAAGAGAAGCCAGAATACATATAATATCCCCTTAAGAAGGTGAATGAGTTGTTAGTGCCTGTTTATTTCAGAAGCGGACGCGCACGCTGTTTGAATCCCGCGTTTAAAAACTGCCGGATATCGAAAGAGATTAGGTAACTTAGTCCGCAGGAGCCTTTTATTTAAAACTTGTTATTCAGAAAGTTAATATTTTATTGCCAGTTTCAGATTAAAATAAACTCACCGCGAAAGTTGATTGTTGTTTAGATTCGGGGGGTACCGCCTAATTCACAGGCGAGTTCACGGAGTGAACAAAAGTAGTCACTGCCGTTATCGTGACGTCTGAGGCAATGTGCGACCTTGCTGTGGATATACCTGCATTCATATTCATTCAGGCGTGGCCCACAACAAACCCTCAAAAAAACAAGAATATCGTTTACCTCGGTAAAACCAAATAACTCCACTCTTTTCCGTATGTAATCCGCCGTGACCTCTCTTTTCCCTGTAAGGTTTGCTTTATTTTTACCTCGCAAAATCAAAGCATTATCTCCATTTATTTTCGAAAGACACTACCAGTGACCTGTGCGGAAATAACGTTCCACAAATTATACGTGGCGAAAAATCGTATTTAAAATTATAGGATCGCGGATGTTTATCATTTTTACCGTGCGCCCGAAATTATTTGCATCTACTCAGTCAGACAGAAGCTCACGTGGCGATTCGTTCACCCTGTGTGAGGGCGGTGATATTAAACGAGCGGAAATTGATCTACAACAACCATCAATATCAAAAAATAAGCAGATGAAACCTGTTTACACGCAATAACCGGCCGTCAAATGTTATATAATTGAGTAAAAAAAAGGGTCATCAAACTAAATAAACAAAGAGAACAACAAGTTAATGACCGCATAACAAAGTGATGCAGAAACAAAAAATAAAACAAAAAGTCACATTACCCCTGTTGAGCGGGTTAAGGGAATTGAGTTTTGTTTAGACTGTATTAATTTTAAGTTGAACCTGGTCGGTTTTACGCAAGGGTATTGAACGCCAGCAACATATAGTAAAAGCCTGTCTTGCTGTGATGGGGTGTGCTGCCGGGGTATGACTTCAACGCTTTAGCACCTCTGGCGCTTAGGGCGTCTGATCAGAGCCTGAAACCTCACCGCTTCACGCGATACGACTTTTTAGTTACAACACTGTTACCAAGCTGCCCCGTTTCACGCTGGCAACACAAAGGGGAACATACCCTTAAGACGATCCTGACTCATCATGATTGAGGAGTGCCTTTCGGGAAGGATGTGAAAATATCCCAGAATAAGAATTAATTTCTCTATTATGCTTATTGTCTGCCTATTTTCAGGAGATTAGTTATGCAACAACGCGCACTCATTGTGGGTATCAGCGGCATTAATGGTACCGCCCTCGCAGAGCAGCTCACCGGTGAAGGCTGGGAAGTTTATGGTTTGTCCCGTGGGCGGACTGCCGTTCCTGCCGGCTGTACGGCGCTCACCGCCGATCTCACTGACAGCGACTCTGTTCAGAAAGCCCTGCAAGGCATCAGCGTGGACAAAGTCTTTTTCAGTGCCTGGGCTCGTCAGGCTAATGAGAAGGAGAATATTCGCGTTAACGGGGCGATGGTACGTAACGTGATTGAAGCTCTGGGCGATCGCCTGAAAGGCGGTCATGTTGCCCTGATCACCGGCCTTAAACACTATCTTGGCCCGTTCGATGCTTACGGCAAGGGCGCCGTGCCAATGACCCCGTTCCGCGAAGAGCAGGGGCGTCAGCCAGTGGATAATTTCTATTATGCTCAGGAAGATGAACTCTTCGCTGGCGCAGAGAAATATGGTTACACCTGGAGCGTTCACCGTCCACACACCATCATCGGGTTTGCCCTGGGCAACGCGATGAACATGGGCCAGACGCTGGCGGTTTATGCGACCCTGTGCAAGCAAACCGGCCAGCCGTTTATCTTCCCTGGTTCTCAGGCGCAGTGGGAAGGCGTGACCGATATGACGGATGCGCATATTCTGGCGCAGCAGCTGGAATGGGCTGCGACCACCCCTTCAGCGCAGAATCAGGATTACAACGTCGTGAACGGTGACGTATTCCGCTGGAAATGGATGTGGGGTGAGATTGCCGACTACTTTGGCATTGAAGCCGCGCCGTTCCCAGGCGAAGTGCAGCCGCTGGAAGGGCGTATGGATGCCGCGCCAGCCGAGTGGCAGGCCATTGCAAAACAGTTCGACCTGAAAGAAGCGGATATCAGCAAACTGGTTTCCTGGTGGCATACCGATGCCGATCTGGGCCGGCCGATGGAGGTGTTTACCGACATCAGCAAGAGCCGCAAAGCAGGATTCATGGGCTATCAATGCACCCGCGATGCCTTTATTGCGCTGTTTGACCGGCTGAAAGCGGAAAAACTGATCCCGGCCTGATTTCAGGCAGAGGCAGCGCTGAAAACCTTCTCCTGCGCTGTTAATCCCGCGCTGCGCCCGGTGTATTCCGTGCGCAGCAGGCCGTAAAAGGCGCAGTCCCAGCGTTCATCACCCACCGCAACGCAAGCCCGTCGCACGCCCTCATGCACAAAGCCCAGTTTTTCATAGGTCCTTACCGCCGCCTTATTAAACGGATAAACGTGAAGCTCCAGCCGCTCCACCACAGGCTCCAGGTGCAGAAAGGCACTTTCAATCAGCATAGTAGCCATTTTTTCCGCCAGATTTTGCCCGCGCAGCCTGGGGTTCACCGCCACGCGGCAGAGACAGGCAAGATGGTTTTCCCATTCAAATCCAAGCTGCGCCACGGCCGCCAGCTCCCCTTCCTGCCGCGCGGCAAACGTCAGCAGACGTGCCGGTTTCTGGCTGGCAGAACCGAGCAGCGTCTCCAGAAAGTCGTCACTTAACGGCCATGCCACGCCGGGCCCTGCCCACTGGGTCACCTCACGCTGTGAAGCAAACCAGCTCCTGAGAAGGGGGATATCCTGTTCCTGAAAAAAGTCGAGCTGCATATAGCCTCCGGATTTTGGCTTAAAATGTTGAGTGGGCCGGAAGAGAATGAAGTTCGCCAGAGTACGCATTAAGCAACAATTGTTTCCTGGTAAAAACAATGACGCAATTTACTGCTTAATTGTTGCGTAAGTAACGAGTTGACGGCAGGATGATTGCAACAGGCCAGTTCAAGGCCAGCCGGTGAAAGCTGTGCTACCTTCAACGTCTGGCTAAATTTGAATCTCTGAGAACAGGTGCCACCATGAGCAATAAAACTATCCACTGGAACGGCGGCTTACAGCCAGAAGCAGTTAACATTCTCTCTGCTGAGGGCGGGATGATCGTTTGTCCTACTAAAGTGGGCTACATCATTATGACTTCCGATGCTAAAGGTCTGGAGCGTAAGTTTGATGCCAAGCAGCGCAACCGTAACAAGCCGGGCGTGGTGCTGTGTGGTTCCCTGGAGCAGTTGAAAGAGCTGGCGCAGCTGAACCCGGAAATCGAGTCGCTCTATCAGCAGCACTGGGATCAGGATGTGCTGTTAGGCTGCATTCTGCCGTGGAAAGAAGAAGCCGTGGCCCGTATCCCGGAAGATGGTTCAAAAGAGCTGATGATGGATCGTCGCCAGACCAGCTGCTTTGTGATCAAGTTTGGCGTACCTGGCGAAAACCTGGCGAAAGAGCTGTGGGAAAACCACGGGAAATTCTCCTTTGCCAGCTCCGCTAACCCGTCAGGCAAAGGCAATCGTGGTCTGGTTGAAGGGATTGGCGAGCGTATTGAATCGCAGGCTGACCTGATTATTGAAGCTAACGACTACGTAAAATCTATCCAGCCGAACGAGTCTGAGAAAACCCGTTACGAGCAGGGCGTGATGGTGGCAATGGTCGATGATCAGGGCAAACTGGTTCCGGAGCAGAAAGGCGAGCGTAATATCACGCCATGCCCGGTACTGATCCGTAAAGGGCTGGATGTGGATAAGATTATGTCTATGTTGTCAGACACCTTTACCACCTGGGATTACCGTCACGGTAACTACTACTGAGTGCAAAAAGGCGGAACAGCGCTTCCGCCTTTAACTTTCCTGCCCCAAAGCCTGCTGTAAATCCTCAATAAAGATCCTGACGCGCGGCGAAATCAGACTGTCGCTTTTCGTCAAAACCCACGATTTGTAGAGATCCATTTCCCACTCCGGTAAAACACGGCACAGCCTGCCCTCACTGACAGCTTCCTGAGCGATGTAGTCCGGCAGATAGGCGATGCCGGTCTGCGCAATGGCGGAATTAACCAGCGCAGTGCTGTTGTTAGCACGAAAGCGGCTGCGTACCTCAATGTCCCGCTTGAGCTTGTCACGACGAAACGGCAGCGAAAGCGTATGGGCCGGGCCGCGAAACAGAACAAAGTCGTGACGGGGAAGGTCGTCCGGCTGGGCGATCGTCGGGAAACGCTTGAGATAGTCAGGCGCGGCATACAACCCCCAACTGATATCCATCAGCGGCGTAGTGTGGGCATGCTCAGGCGGATCGCGCCGGATCACAATCGCCAGATCCACATTGTCATCCACCAGATTTACGGGGCGGTCGGTGAGATCAAGATCGACGCTGACATGCAGGTTATTCGCCACAAACTGATTAAGCACCGGCACTATACACTGGCAGCCGAATGTGACCGGGGCCACCACGCGCAGGCTGCCGGTTGGCTCTTCGTGATACTGGCGGATAAACAGGTCGGCGCTCTTTACTTCGCTGAGAATACGGGCGCAGTAGTGATACCAGGTCATGCCGACCTCGGTCACCGCAATTTTACGGGTGGTGCGTTGCAGCAGTTTGGTGCCCAGCCGGACTTCCAGCGCAGCGATCTCTTTACTGACAGAGGATTTTGACACGCCCACCAGCTTCGCCGCTTCGGTAAAGCTGAGCGTCTCAACCACTTTGGCGAAGATCACCATGGCCTGTAGGTTTTCCACGTCGCTCATCACTGTTCCTTCAACGGCAGTTCCCGGCCTGAAAAGGGCAACGGGCAGGGGGTTGGGCTTGATCAGGGCGGTAGCTTAATGGTTGAGCAGAAGGTTGTAAATCTTCGGGGAAGGAGCGGGGGCGGAGGTGCGCCTCCGCCCGCCTGTTATCGTACTTTTTTCACCAGAACGGGGATCTTCCGCAGCCGGTTAGCCAGCCACAGACCGCCCAGCAGCATAACGGCGATAAATGCCGAGACGCCCATCCAGCCCCAACCGTGCCAGAACACGCCGCCCAGCGTGCCCGCAACGCTGGAACCCAGATAATAAAAGAACAGATAAAGAGAGGAAGCCTGGCCTCTGGCACGACGTGCGCGATGGCCAACCCAGCTACTGGCCACAGAGTGCGCAGCAAAAAAGCCCGCCGCAAACAGCATCAGTCCGGGCAGTACCAGCAACAAGGTGGTGAACTGGGTGGCCAGCAGGCCGGTCAGCATCAGCATCAGCGAGCCTGTCAGAACCACGCCACGACCATATTTTACGGTCATCATTCCGGCTCGTGGCGAGCTGTAGGTGCCGGTCAGGTAAACCACTGACAGCAGGCCAACAACCGTCTGGCTGAGAGAAAAAGGCGCGGCCATAAAACGGTAGCTGACATAGTTAAAGAGGGTGACAAAGCTGCCCATCAACACAAACCCGATCAGGAACAGCATTGGCAGCCCCGTATCACGCCACTGGAACATAAAGTTAACTAACAGCTTACGAGGCCGCAGCGAACAGGCGCGAAAGTGCTGCGAAGGCGGCAACAGGCGGAAGAACAGCCCTGCGGCTGCCAGCGCAAACAGGCCCACAACAAACAGCGAGACGTTCCAGGAAAAGTGATCGGCCAGCATTCCTGTCGAGAGCCTGCCAACCAGCCCGCCAATGGAGTTGCCGCTGATATAAAGGCCCATCGAAAATGAGAGAAATACGGGATGCAGCTCCTCGCTGAGCCAGGTCATGGCAACTGCCGCAACGCCGCTCAGGGCAAGGCCAGTCAGCGCGCGCATCGCCAGCACCCCTTCCCAACTGCTCATCGTGGCGCAGATCAGGGTGAAGCACGCCGCCAGCAAAAGCGACACGGACATCACCGATTTTCGCCCGATAGCGTCCGACAGCGGGCCGGTTACCAGCAGCCCCAGCGCCATCATTATGGTCGTCACCGAGAGTGAGAGGCTGCTCTGGGCAGGGGTAAGGTTAAAGCTCTGGGAGAAAACAGGAAGGATCGGTTGCACACAGTAGAGCACGGCAAAGGTCGATAGCCCGGCACAAAATAGCGCCAGCGTGGCGTGCATAAAGCGACGTGTGCCACGGGTAATATAGGTTTTATTTATGGAATCGATAGCCGGAGAGGAAACTAAACTGTCATCTTCATCAGAAAGACTTTCCGAGTGCAACGCTGCGGATTTATTTACTACGGGTGCCACGAGAGTTCCTTAACTATTAATTAACGTGTCTGGTTTGCTATCAGATAAACTTATTAATGCCAGACGTGGCAAGGGCTGCACGACAATCTGGCGGAGACAGTATTCGACTCTTTTAAAAATATGTAAACGAAAAATCCCACTATTTTTACTTACTTTTCTATTGTCGCTGGCTAATTTTTCTGCTGAAAAAAACCAGGAGTACTAAGAATTTTCCTTAAGTCATCCGCTGCGGCTTTTCTGCACTACGCCTGAAGCGCAGCCCGCTTTTGGGTGATTTATCGTGCGACATGTAAGCAAGAAAGTTCTCATTCTTTACCCCACTCTGTCAGTTTATGTCTGTGGATAAGAATAAATATAAATAAAGACGTGGAAATATAACTGAGAAGGGCAGTGAGTCATTTTTTGAAATATTCTCTTATTACTGGCAATAAATACAGCGGGTTGCGTTGTGAGACCAGAGTACTATAATAAGCCCTTCTTTCGAATTTACCGCGCTAACATTGTCGATATAAATTGGCATCAGGAGGTTTTTATCACTTTTAACCAAAATGACCTAATCATTGACAATAATCAGACTGACTTTGAAGCTTATTATCATGACTATGAAGCTGGTCTGGACGTAAACGTTGAGCCACAACCGGAGCCGATCCGTGGTCTGCCCTCACCGGATATCCTGACGCCTTCCGATCGCTATCAGGAACTGTTTGAGGCGGTGCAAACGTCGCGGATATTTTCCGACAGTAAAACGTTTGCGGATTGCGCGCCGAAAATTGAACCCGAAAGAATTTTGTACCGCTATTTTATCCAGCGTGAGCGCGAAGACTTTAATCTTCTGGCGTTTGTGCTGGAGAATTTCGATCTGCCACGAGCGCATGACAGTCGCTATGTTTCCGATCCCAATAAAAGTATGGGCGAGCATATCGATTCCTTGTGGCCGGTATTAACCCGTCAGCCTGAGAAGCATTCCGAATTCTCTTCGCTGCTGCCGCTGCCAGAGCCGTATGTGGTGCCGGGCGGCCGCTTTGGCGAGACCTATTACTGGGACTCTTACTTCAGCATGCTGGGTTTTGCCGCCAGCGGCCGTACCGATCTGCTTAAAAACATGGCGGACAATTTCGCCTGGATGATTGATACCTACGGGCATATTCCGAATGGCAACCGGACTTACTATCTGAGCCGCTCACAGCCACCGGTATTCGCCATGATGGTAGAGCTGTTTGAGAAGGATGGCGTAAATGAAGCGCATCGCTACCTGAAGCAGCTCAAGCGCGAACATGCGTTCTGGATGGATGGTCAGGAGTCGCTGACGCCAAATGAAGCGTATCGCCATGTGGTGATGCTTTCTGATGGATCGGTGCTGAACCGCTACTGGGACGATCGCGATACGCCGCGCGATGAGTCGTGGATTGAGGATGTTGAAACAGCCAGAAATTCCGCACGTCCTTCTGGCGAGGTCTACCGTGATCTGCGCGCAGGGGCGGCTTCCGGCTGGGACTTCTCTTCGCGCTGGCTGAGCGAGCCTGGCCGTCTGGAGAGTATCCAGACCACCAGCATCGTGCCGGTTGACCTTAATGCGTTTCTCTACAAGCTGGAAACCACCATTGCGCGCCTGTCGGCGGAGAAGAAAGACCAGGTAACGGCTGAACTGTTCCAGCAGAAAGCCGTGCGCCGCCGGGAGATCCTGGACAACTATCTCTGGGATGCCGAAGCGGGTCTCTACCGCGATTACAACTGGCGTGAGCGCGAAAAAGGGGCTTTCTCTGCGGCTTCGGTGACGCCGCTGTATGTGGGGATGGCAAGCCTGGATCAGGCTACCCAGACTGCGGCCGCTATCCGTTCGCATCTGCTTGCCCCTGGCGGCGTGCTCTGTACTGTTGAAGAGACGGGAGAGCAGTGGGACAGACCAAACGGCTGGGCACCCATGCAGTGGATGGCGATCAAAGGCTTCAACAATTATGGCGAAGAGCTGCTGGCGAAGGAAATTGCCACGCGCTGGCTACAGGTAGTGGGCGCAACCTACCATCGCCATCACAAAATGGTTGAAAAATATAATGTGGCCGGACGCGCGCCGGTGCTGGCAGGCGGCGGTGAATATCCGTTGCAGGATGGCTTTGGCTGGACTAACGGCGTGACGCGCCGCCTGTTAGCCATGTATCCGGACGCCGCACCCCAGCGTTAATTCAGCGTGAAACAGCAACAAGGGCCTTCTGATGAAGGCCCTTTTTTTATCTGTAAAATCAGCTATAAGCGGAAAGTATCCCCTCGGGCAAATAAATCATGGTATGAAGGAGATGAACGTTTTTTACGCTTTTACTTCCGGGAGCCATGAATGAAAAAAATTGTCCTTACTGCTCTGGTGCTGTTTGCCGCCAGCGTTTCTGCCGCCGAGCCGCTGCGTTTTGGCGTTGACCCCACTTTTCCGCCTTTTGAATCCAAAGCGGCGGATGGCACTCTGCGGGGATTCGATATAGAGATGGGCAACGCCATCTGCCATCAAATGCAGGTGAAATGTGTCTGGGTGCAGACGGGTTATGACGGCATTATTCCTGCCTTACAGGCGCGGAAATTCGATGCCATCCTCTCGGCAATGGCAATGACCGACAAGCGCCGCCAGCAGGTAGCCTTCACCGATATGCTGTACAACACCCCCAGCGCACTGGTGACAAAAAAGAACAGCGGTCTGGCTCCGGATACGGCTTCACTGAAAGGCAAAACGGTCGGCGTGGCGCAGGGCACGACGCAGGAAGCTTATGCTAAAGCTGTCTGGGCTTCCGCGGGTATCCAGGTGGTCTCTTATCCTAATCAGGAAGAGATCTGGCCGGATCTGGCTTCCGGGCGCGTAGAGGCGACGCTGACCAGCGCCGCGTCGGCGGAAACGGGCTTCCTGAAATCCCCGCAGGGCAAGGATTATCAGATCAGCGGCGAGACGCTCTATAACAAAGAGTACTTTGGTGAAGGTGTTGGGATTGGTCTGCGTAAAGATGACACCAAACGGGTCGCTGAGATCAACGCCGCGCTGGCTGAACTGCATAAAAATGGCACCTACGACAAGCTGGCGAAAAAGTATTTCAGCTTTGATGTTTACCATTTGCAGAAGTGAGCCTGATGCGATCTCTTCCTGATTACAGCGCGCAGCGGGCGCGCTTTCTGGCCGCCGTGGCCAGAGCGGGCGGGGTGAATACCCCTTATCCGCATCCTCTTGCTGGCCCAAATGGCGAAGCATTATTTACCGATGTTGCGGTAGTGGGCGATCCCGCAGCGGAAAAGCTGATGCTTATTGTCTCCGGCACGCACGGCGTGGAGGGCTATTACGGCTCAGAGAGCCAGATTGCCTGGCTGGATACGGTTAAGGCCGCAGCGATGCCGGATAATGTGGCGCTGGTGTTGGTGCATCTGATCAACCCCTGGGGCACCGCCCATTTACGTCGGGTGAACGAAGATAATGCCGATCTCAACCGTAACTTTATCAATTTCGTGACAGGGGTGCCGCATAACCAGGCCTATGGTGAACTGCATGCCGTTTATACCTGCCGCGACTTTGACGGGGCCGGGCGGGCGCAGGCAGACGCGCTGCTGCTTGAGAAACGGCAAACGCTGGGCTGGGCAGGCGTTAAGCGTATCGTTGAGGCGGGACAGTATCAGTTTGCCGACGGCATCTTCTATGGCGGGCAGCGGGCGAGCTGGTCACACCTTACGCTGAAAACCATTATTGACCGTCATCTGGTTCATGCTGAAAAGATCTTCAGTTTCGATCTGCATACCGGCGCGGGCGCTTATGGTCATCCGATGCTGATGGCGATAGCAGAGCATGACTATCCGGCGCTTCGGCAGGCCAGAGCGATCTTTGGCGAGTGGCTAACGGTGCTGATTACTGGCGCAGGCCGCAACAGCGAAACGGGCGTAACCGCCACGGCCACCGGTTATCTCTCCCAGTTTATGCTGGATAACCTGCCGCAAACGCAGCTGCTTCAGCTGGTGGTGGAGTGTGGGACGCTGGAAGGCGAAGAGATGCACCGCCGCGTGCGTAACGATCACTGGCTGCATCTGTTTGGCGATCCCGCCAGTGAACAGGGGTTGCAGATCAAGCGGGATCTTTTTGACGGCTTCTTTCCTGACGATCACGACTGGCAGGCGTTGATCGCGCTGCGCACCCGACAGATCTTCGTCAGGGCCTGGACGGCATTAACGCAGCCAGAGGCTCCTCCCGCGCGGTAACATATCAGGGCGCTGTGCCGCCGTTTTGGGGTGTGAGGTTTCTTCACGTACAGCCTGGCTCTCCTGGCTGCCGGAGAGAAAAGCTTGCAAACTGGCAGGGAAAAGGCAGTGGAAGCCCTTCCCCTGGGGGCGGTGATTACAGGCCTCTTTCCCCCGTTTAAAGATTACAGACGCCCGTAAAATGTCATGCGGGCGGTTTCGGAGAGCGCAATATCGGGCTGAGCATTATAGGCCAGCACCACCAGCATACGGCTGGTCTCCCCTTCGGTTGGCGTCACGCGGTGTAGCGCATTGCGGCCGCGAAACAGCACCAGATCGCCCGGATTTATCGCCAGCTTCTCTACTTCCCGTTTGCCCTGCAAAACTTGCTCCACGCCGTCGAAATTCATCTCTCCCGCTTCGGCATCCCGCAGATTACTGACATATTCAAATACGCCGCCCGCTTCGGGCTTCTGGATCAGCAGGGTGATGGCAAAAGAGGAGTTATCAAAATGCCAGCCCAGCTCCTGCCCGGTATGCGCATAGTGCAGATTGATAGAGGAGAGGGAATCTGCATAGGGATAGAGCTGCTGTTCGCCCAGCACGCCGCAGAGAAAAGCCTTAAAGGCTTCCGCGTTGTAAAGCGCACGCAGCGGTGAGTTCTCCGGCACTTCCTCATCGGTAATGCACCCTTTGGAAGAGGTGATCGGGTAATTACGCGGATGATCGGGAGCAAACGCCTCGTCTGGCGCTTTCAGATAGACGTTGTGCTTGCTGGCCGCGTAGTAGGCAAGGTGCTGATGCTCTTCGCCTTCCTGACGAACACGCTTCAGCGCATCCGTCGTCAGAAACGCTCTCAATACCAGGGCGCCGCTCTTATCAAGCTGCTGTTTACAGCTGGCAAGGTAGTCGGCATCGTGAATCGGGTGGGAAGATAAATTGATAATCGGGGCCAGGCTGGTCATCGCAGATGCTCATCATCAACACAGGGGATCTTCACTCTACTGCCAGTCAGCCCGGCTCACCAGATGTTCGCCTTACAGAACGGCTGAATTTTGCTTAATTTATTAAAATTTAAGGATAAATTATTAAGAGTATTGCCTGGCCTGTAAAAAGGAATTATCAGGCTCAGTCAGGTACGTTTAAGCGCGCCGCCTAACAGGGGCAGCAGCCCGCCTTCCTTAAGCAATGTCTCAAGCGGGGCGAACAAAGGGTGCGGTAATTCAGAAGCGCTAAACCACGCCCAACCCGCACACTTTTCAGGCTCGCAGCGCTCCGGCGTTCCGGAAACCTCATCCGCCAGCATAAAAAGCGTCACGTAATGTTTATTCTCAGCGGTGAAGAAATTATTCGTGAACGCATGATTCGTCACTTTCCCAATGTGCAGTCCGGTTTCCTCGCGCGTTTCCCGGCGGGCGCACTGTTCCGGCGTTTCACCAAACTCCAGATGACCACCGGGTGTTGACCAGCTGTCGGCACCGTGGCTTCCCGTGCGCCTGCCCAGCAGCAGCTTGCCTTCCCGCACAATCAGAACGCCTACGCCTGTTTTCGGATAATGCATTTTTTGCCTCGTTTTAACGCTCTGCAACTCTGCATCAGCAAGCGGGATCACTCGCCGGAAAAGTGCTGGCGATGCATCATAATCTGCTGCAAATTCATTTCAACCCAGTCTGCCAGCCCGACCACCTGGCCGCGCACTTCCTGGCCCATTGGCGTCAACCGGTACTCTACGTGCGGCGGGATCACGTCATAAGCGATGCGCTCGACAAAACCATCCTCTTCCATAAAACGCAGGGTTTGCGCCAGCATCCTTTCGCTGATGCCACCAATTTTTCTCTTAAGCTCGCTAAATCTTAAGGTGTCATTTTCCAGCGCGACCAGAATCAGCAGGCTCCAGCGGCTGGTCAGACGCTTAAGCACCTCTCTGGAGGGGCAGTTGGCATCAAACAGTTCGCCACGGCGAAACTTTTCACTGAGCGAAGTGCAGGGGATATTTTGATCTTTTATCACACTAACATTCCTGTAAGTACTTACTTTTAATTAGTGTATGACATAGGGTGGTGGGGTGAAAGCGATTTAGCCGCATAAAGGCTGTTAACGCATCTGAAAGACAAATAAGGAGATCAACATGATTGCTGTAACCGGTGCAACGGGCCAACTGGGCCGTTTAGTGATTGAGGCTTTACTGAAGAGAGTCCCTGCGGCTGAGATCATTGCCGCCGTACGTTCACCTGAGAAAGCTTCTGACCTTGCCGCTCTGGGAGTGCAGGTCCGTAAAGCGGACTATAGCGATACTGAAAGCTTACTCAGTGTCTTCAGCGGCGTGGATAAAGTGCTGTTAATCTCCTCGAACGAGGTGGGTGCCCGTGAGGCACAGCACCTGGCGGTGATTACCGCAGCTAAGGAGGCAGGCGTTTCGCTGCTGGCCTATACCAGCCTGCTGCATGCGGATACCACGCCCATGGGGCTGGGTGGTGAGCACCGCAGCACCGAGCAGGCCCTGATCGCTTCCGGCATCCCATTCGCCATTCTGCGTAACGGTTGGTACACCGAAAACTATGCCGCCAGCATTGCGCCTGCGCTTACCCACAGCGCCTTTATTGGGGCCGCAGCAGAGGGGAAAATAGCCTCTGCCAGCCGTCAGGATTACGCGGAAGCTGCCGCCGCAGTGCTTACCAGCAGCGATGCGGCAGGCAAGATTTACGAACTGGCGGGGGATTCAGCCTATACGCTGGCGGACTTCACCGCAGAGATTGCCAGGCAAAGCGGCAAAGCGGTTCAGTACATCAATCTCTCTCAGGAAGCGTTTGCAGATGCGCTGAAAGGCGCCGGTCTGCCGGCCGGGCTGGCAGAGATGCTGGCTGACTCCGATGCTAATGCGGCCAAAGGTGCGCTGTTTGATGAGAGCCATACGCTCAGCAAACTGATTGGGCGCCCAACCACGCCCTGGCAGGAAGTGGTAAAAGCTTTCGTGCAAGGCTAAGCCGTTACGGGAGGGCCTGGCTCTCCCGTTCTGCCTGTTGCAGGTTTATCTGCGAGCGCCATAACGTTTCTCTCCCCGTAACAGGCAGAGCGCCGATAAAGCTCCGCTGACAGGAGCTTTAGCGGCTCTCGCGCCAATTATCACCACGCCTGGTAAGGGCAGGGTAAGAACGGCCAATACCTCTGCTGATCGGGCCGCCAGCCAATCCCTCTTCACGAGAGGCGGAAAAAAGGGGTAGCGACCGATCTTAAAGAGCATCTGGTGGGCGTACAGGGGGCGGTGGCCCTGACGCTGCGGATAACAAGCGCGATGCACTTTCCCTTGCTTCACCCGCCCGACTTTTTGAAGAGCATTTGCCCACTTTATTGCCCGCCTTGCTGCAAACCAAAGCTGAAACAGAATCGCTGACCGGCAAATAAGCACGAATCAGGACGGCAGAAACCGGCTGTGGGAGAAATAACGCCTGCCTGTCGTCTAATCTTTTTGACCAACCCGGTCAAATATCTTCACTATCGGCAGCGGGAATAATCTTGCACTATCGGAACCACACTTCGAGAAAATAAAGGCAAGTCTGATGTCAGTAATGAAAAAAATTACCGTACCGTTATTAGTTACCGCCGCTTTCTATTCCCAGTTTTCTGCCGCGGCGGTAGAGAGCTATGCAATGGACTCAGGCCACACCTCGGTTGTGGTAGCCTGGAACCACTTCGGTTTCTCGCATCCAACGGCGGATCTTTCCAATATCACCGGTAATATTGATTTTGATGCCAGCAACGTCTCTGCATCGAAAGTGGAGGTTTCCATCCCGGTTGAAACCATTAATACCCACGTTGATGCGCTGACCACGGAATTTAAAGGCGCAGACTATTTCGACGTGAGCAAGTACCCGACGGCAACCTTTAAAAGCACAAAAGTTGTCAGTAAAGGGAAAAACAAAATGGATGTTTATGGCGACCTGACCATTAAAGATATTACCAAACCGGTTATCCTGCATGCGGTGCTGAATAAGCAGGGCATGCACCCGATGGTGAAGAAGCAGGCGGTAGGATTTGATGCCACTACCACCTTTAAGCGTTCAGACTTTAAGCTGGATAAATATGTTCCGGCCGTCGGCGATGATGTGAAGCTGACTATCTCTACCGAGGCTTACGCGAAGTAATGCCTGTTAGCGCGGAGGCTCAGCCCTCCGCGCTCTTCTCTTCTCCTGCAATCTATTCATTCTGCGTTTATTGCCAGAACTTCTTCCTGCTGGTTTTGCCGATGCCAGGATTGCAGCTGTTGGTCGGATCCAGCTGACGCATGTGCGACTCATACTCACACGAGGCATGGTAGAGATGCCCAACGTTGTGTTCTGCCGGATACTTCGCGCCGCGCCGATCGAGATAGTCCAGCACGGCATGTTTGAACGCTACGGCATCCACCCCAGGCTTCAGAATGTAGTCCTGATGATTGACGAAGCAGAAGAAATGCCCGCAGCAGGACTCCTCCTGCACCTGATCCCGCAGCGCCTGCGGCAATTTTATCCGCCATTCCGTATCATTGCGACGCAGCGCCACGTCAAAAGCAACCAGCCGCTGGTCGGCGTTGATTCCTTTATAATCACAATATGAGATAGTGCAGCCGCCCACGCCAAAACGGAGCAGGAAAGCATCTCGCTCTTCACGTTCATCACAGGCAAAATAGCGGCCAGATCTGCCGCTGAAGAACTGCTCCAGCTGCTGCTGTAACTCATCGGCATGACGGGCTTCAGCCTTGATCATCAGATGATGCTCAAACTTATCCCGCCAGGCCAGAATGCGCGGCGCGACCCCTTTTGGCGTCACGTTGTTAGCAAACTGCAACACTTTGTCGACGAAATTATGCGGAAGGATCTTCAGGTTTTTTACCCGAATATCCCATTTGGCTTTGTTTGCCATCAGCCCAGGCAAGGCTTCGGGGCCAAAACGGCTGATTGCCCAGCACATATGTTTGGCGTAACGCAGGGTTAAATCAAAGGCATCGCGATGAATATACTCCGCCTGGAGGGGTAATTCTGTCAGCCCGGTCAGCAGCGTACGGCGTAGAGCAACCAGCTCCGCCTCATCGTTGGTGCCGATATAGAAGGTGCGGGTTTTCTCGCTGGCATCAAAGGTGGAGAGGCGCACGGCAAACACTGCGACCTTACCGGCGCTGCCTGAGCTGTCATGCAAATACTGAACGTTACCGTTGTAGCGGGTTGGAGTATCAGCTTCAACGTCCCGCAGGATCCCGGCATAATCATCCGCCCAGATTTTTCCCTGCCAGTCTGCTGCCGTACCGGTGCTGTAGTGGTGGGACTCCAGATTCGCAATCATCTCTTCCGGCGTGCTGCCCAGTTCAATGCCGAGATGGTTGACGAGTTGCAGGGAACCGTCTGCATTAATGCGGGCAAACAGCGATTTCTCGGTAAAAGCGGGGCCACGACGGATAAGCGAACCGCCCGAGTTATTACATACGCCGCCGATAACGGAAGCACCAATGCAGGATGAGCCGATAACGGAGTGGGGTTCTTTGCCGTGGGGAAGCAGAGCCTTTTCCAGTTCGGTTAAGGTGCTGCCAGGGAAAGCAATGACCTGACGCGCCTCGTCAATAATCTGCACCCCTTTCAGGCGGCGGGTGCTGACAATAATGACATCACGGTCATACTCCGCGCCATCCGGCGTTGACCCGCCGGTGACGCCGGTATTGGCCGCCTGCATAAGGATAATTTTATCGCAGGCGATGCACGCTTCCAGAACCTGCCAGAGCTGCATCAGCGTCTGTGGAACAGCCACAGCCAGCGCCTTACCGCTGCCTACCCGATACCCTTTGGTGTAATACGCTTTGCTGTCCTCACTGGTCAGCACCTGCTCTTTCCCCAGCACCTGCTCCAGCCGGGAAATGATTTCCGGATCCTTTACCATCAAAACTGCTCCTGGTTCTCCCAGCCGCCGCTGTTTGTGTAGCGGCGGTCTGGTGGGCATGAGTCAGGATTCTACCGCGCCGGAATGTGTAAAACAGGGATTTCCGTGCGCATCAGAGCCAGCCCGGCGGGGCAGGTTGCGGTTACAGAACGGGCCGGGGGTGCAGATAGGTTGAGACCACTTCACGGATCGCCACGCCAATTACCGTTACCTCATCCAGTTGTTCACCCTGAATAATCTCCCCATCGTCAGTGACCATTTGAGGCGGGTTCAGCCGGACTTTCGCCCAGTCACCTTTACCGTTCAGCTCTATCAGCACGCGGCTGCCAGCTACGGCTGGACGATAACGGTCAATAATACAGAAACTGCCGTTACAGGCGGTGAGATAGCAGTCGTGATTGGTCGGCACCAAATCCTGTAATTTACTGAACAGAAACTTTACTTCCCGCCTGGCAGGCGAGCGGAAACGGGCGGCGTGAGAAGACAAAACCTCACCGGTGACATACTGTCTGATACGATCCTTCATGCATTATTCCTCTTTTATTCCATCGCTTTAATGGTGAAGGTAACCACACCAAAAATATCCAGCTTCTCCTCCCCGGCCAGCACAATCGGTGGCCAGGCTTCGTTCATCGCCACCAGTTGAACCACCGGCCGCAGATGCAATTTTTTTACCGTGAACTCGCCGTCGATGGCTGCGACCACAATGTCGCCGTGACCGGCCGTCAACGAGTTATCCACCACCAGTAAATCACCGTCGTTGATGCCGGCATCCTTCATCGATTCGCCGCTCACCTTGATAAAATAGGTGGCGTCGGGGTGCTGGATCAGCAGGTTATTCAGGTCCATCGGCTGCCCGACGTCATCCTCTGCACAGAAAGGTGAACCGCAGGGTACGCGGGCCAGAAAAAGCGGGAGAGAGAGGGTATCCCGCACCTCGGCAAGCTGGAGAAGATTCATGTTAGTAGCTCGTGAAATGACTGTATATAAATACAGTATTATCATTTTCAGGGATCGATCAAGCCCGGCTGCGGCTTTTTTTTGCGGGCGCAGCGGCAGGGCTTGCCAGGCAACGATCTGGCAGGAAATTTATTTTAAGTTAAGGAATTATCAGCGCGGAGCAGAGGGGAGATGCAGAAAAAAAGGGGAAAGGGAATGTCAGGAACGCCAGAAAGCAAAAAACCAGCCCGCAGGCTGGTTTTTCTGAATATGGTGCCCGGACTCGGAATCGAACCAAGGACACGGGGATTTTCAATCCCCTGCTCTACCGACTGAGCTATCCGGGCAACGGGGCGCATTAAACCGTAAAGGCCGTCTTGCGTCAACGGCTTTGTCACAAAAATCTGCTAAAGAGGCGCTGACTGGCTGCTTTTCAGACAGAAAGTGTGAATCTTACTCAGGTTAATGCGCCATTTTTCCTGCAAAGCGCGAAGCTCAACACATCTTCCGCCAGCGTGCGGGCGGTCACCACTTCCTGCACGTTGCGCTTCACCAACAGGCGGCTCAGGCAACCTTCCAGAATCAGCTCCATTTGATGGGCGACCAGGGTTGGGTTGTCAGTGCCAAGCTGCGACAGCAGATCGTGCGTATATTGCCATGAGGCGCGCTTTTGCAGATCGGCCACCTGATGGATAGGGTGATCGGGCTGGGGGTAGAAGCTACAGGCAGCAATAAACAGACAGCCGGGATAACGGTTATTTTTCACCGCCTCTTCCAGCACCTGATAGCGAGCCAGCAGCTTCTGTTCTGCATTCAGCGTCTCATCCAGCATAAGCTTGCGCCGCCAGAGATCAATTTGCTGGCTGTGGTAGCGCAGCGCGTCGTACAGCAGCGCTTCACGGTCTGGCCAGTAGCGTTGCAGATCTTCTTCCTGACAGTTTACCCCGTCCGCCATCATGGCAAAGGAGGTAGAGGCCGCCAGGCCATTTTGCTCGAGTATATTCAGTGCATGCTCGAGAACCTGTTCACGTTGCAAGTGACTCTCCTCATCAATGCCTTTTCCGGGCCACGGGCCGGGAAATCACAGTGTAGTGTCGTTTACTGCGGCAGTTTCTGCAAATGCTGCACAAACGCCGCCGCATCCATAAAGCCCGTCACGCGTGACTGGGGGATCTCTTTGCCGTTGGCATCAAAGAAAAGAATGGTCGGCAGCCCCAGCACCTGCAACTCTTTTAACAGCGCGCGCTGCTGCGCATTATTGGCGGTGACATCGGCCTGAAGCAGCTGAGTATGGCCAAGCGCCTGCTGAACCTGAGGCTGGCTGAAGGTCTGTTTTTCAAACTCTTTGCAGGCTACGCACCACTCCGCATAGAGATCGAGCATGGTGATGCGGTTCTGGCTGTTCTGGAGCGCCTGATTAAGCTGTGCAGTATTTGTTATTCGCCCAAACGCCAGGGTGGTAGCCGTTTGCGGCGGAGCATCAAATACCCAGTCTTGCAGGGGGCGAGCTGCTACCAGCGCAGCCGCCAGCATCAAAATTTGCCCCAGACGCAGCCAGCCGTTTTTGGATTGCAGGCTGAGGAACGCCCAGCCGAAGAAGCCTACGCCCAGCAGGCTCCAGAGACGTAACCCCCAGACCTCACCTGTCACTCTCTCCAGCAGGAACACCGGCAGCGCGAGGATCACAAAACCAAAACCCTCCTTGACCGTTTGCATCCAGGCACCGCTTTTCGGCAGCAGACGGTTACCAAACAGCGTGACCACGATCAGCGGCAGGCCCATTCCCAGTGCATAGAGATAAAGCGTCCCTGCGCCAGCCAGCATATTTCCACTCTGGGCGATATAAAGAAGAATGGCGCTAAGCGGCGCGGTAGTGCAGGGCGAACAAATCAGGCCCGCCAGCGCGCCCATCAGGAATACGCCAGGCAGCGAACCCCCTTGCTGACGATTGCTCCACAAGGTGAGCCGCGTCTGCAAAGCGGAGGGAAGTTGCAGCGTAAACAGACCAAACATCGACAGCGCCAGCAGAATAAAAACGAGGGAAAGGCCGATCAGAATTGCCGGTGCCTGTAGAGCGGCCTGAAAGCGCAGGCCCGCAGCGGCAACAATTACGCCCATTACCGTATAAGTCAGCGCCATACCCTGAACATATACCATCGCCAGCGCAAACAGGCGGGGGAGAGCATATTTCCGGTTCCCTCCCAGGATGATGCCTGAAATCAAAGGGTACATTGGCAGAACGCACGGCGTGAAGGCTACACCGATGCCAATCAGCAATGCCCACAGCGGTGAAAACGGCAGGCTTTCAGCGGCAGAGGACTGTATGTGTAACGCTGCGGCTGATGTGTCGCTGTTTTGTGAAGCGATGGCGGCTTCTGGCTCGCTGTTCAATGTGCTGCGCGGTGCGTCACTGTTTTGCGAAGCGCTTACGGCGTTCAGCGGAACCGAACGGGTTTCCGGCGGATAGCAAAATCCTGCCGCAGCGCAACCCTGCCAGGTTACGGTAACGGTGGCACCTTGTCCGGCCTGTTGCAGCGTGAGCGGCAGTGTCAGGCTGTCGGGATAAATTTCCGTTTTGCCGTAGAACTCATCCTCATGCGGTTTACCCGCCGGGAGCGACCATCTGGCCAGTTGGGCACCCTGAGCGGTGATTTTAATTTGCTGACGATAGAGGTAATAACCCGGTTTGACCTGCCAGCTTAACGTCAGTTTGTTCGCCTGCTGAGTGAAGTCGAACGCGAAGGCCTGGTCAACCGTAACGAACTGCGTGCGGTTTTGTCCGAACAGTGACGCAGAAGCGCTCGTGCTGAGCAGTGAAATAAACAGAATGAACAGCAGGTGGGTAAAGCGCTTAGCCATTACAGGTTCCATGTTGCAGTAAATCGGGCAGGTGCCTCTCCTGGCTCAGGTTGAGCGCACAGGGCAATCCTGACTAAGAAGCAGACTATATCATGACGGCGCGTGGGGAGGTTTGTCAGGACGTAACCAGGCCTTGCGGTATCTTTCTCATCCTCAGGCCTGGCGGGCTGTTACAAAATCAGGCTTCCAAACAGGAAGCCAAACAGCACCGAGAGTGCAATGGCGATGATGCCAGGCACGATAAACGAATGGTTAAAAACAAACCGGCCAATACGCGTTGAGCCGGTGTCATCCATCTCCACGGCAGCCAGCAGAGTAGGATAGGTTGGCAGTACAAACAGCGCTGAAACGGCTGCAAAGGAGGCGACAGCGGTAAGCGGCGACACGCCCAGCAGCAGCGCCGCAGGCATCAGCGCTTTGGTGGTAGCGGCCTGGGAATAGAGCAGCGTGGAGGCAAAAAACAGGATCACCGCCAGCATCCACGGATAGTCATTAAGCAGTTCACCCGCCACCTGCTGGATTTCACCGATGTGGGCCTTGACGAAGGTATCGCCCAGCCACGCCACGCCCATTACGCAGATACAGGCGCTCATGCCCGATTTAAAGGTGCTGGCCGAGAGGATCCTGGCCGTATCCACTTTACAGGTGAAGCAAATAAGTGCGGCAACCGTCAGCATAAAGACCACGATGGCCTCGTTACGGGGCAGAACCGGATTTGCTATCAGGCCCACCGCATCGCTGATGGCGGTGGCATAGAGCACCACAGCCACAATCCCCAGCAGGAACAGCAGCACGGAAAGTCTGGCGCCAGGTTTCGCCTCAAACAGGCCCGCTCCCCTTAATACCGTTTCTCCTTTTGCCAGCCGTTGCTGATAAATCGCATCATCTTTCAGCTCCTTGCCCAGGAAATTAGTGACCAGCGCAGCGAGCAAAATGGCGATCAGGGTTGAGGGGATCGATACGGCAAGCAGGGCCAGATAGCTGACGCCCCTGGGTTCCAGAATGCCGGCCAGAAACACCACGGCGGCAGAGATGGGTGAGGCGGTGATAGCGATCTGAGAAGCAACTACGGCGATAGATAACGGACGGGAAGGGCGAACGCCCTGCTCCTTGGCCACTTCCGCAATCACCGGCAGGGTAGAAAAGGCCGTGTGGCCCGTTCCAGCCAGCAGGGTCATCGTCCAGGTAACCAGCGGAGCAAGAAGAGTAATATGCCGCGGATGCTTTCTTAACAGGCGCTCGGCCAGACTGACCAGATAATCCATGCCGCCCGCGACCTGCATTGCTGCAATAGCGGCGATAACCGCCATGATGATCTCAATAACATCAAAGGGGATGGCGCCCGGTTTGAGCTGGAAGCCCAGCGTCAGGATCAGGACGCCCAATCCTCCGGCGAAGCCAATGCCAATGCCGCCCAACCGCGCCCCAAGATAGATCGCCATCAGCACGACAATCAGCTCTGGTATTAACATACTGCTCTCCTTGGTCAAAAATGATAACTAACCGTTAATGATTTGTAGGGTGTCATAAAAAAAGGCACGCCGTTTTGCAACTGGCGTGCCTTTAAGGCCTAACTGGCTGGACCTTTATTGTTCATTTTCATCGGTATAGCGTTTTGCTTTGTAAACCGGGAACATCAGGTTTTGCGTTGAGAAAATATCATCCAGCTCCGCCTCGGTCAGCAAGCCGCGCTCCAGCACCACCTCCCGTACGCTTTTGCCCGTTTCGGCGCAAATTTTGCCGACGATATCGCCGTTATGGTGGCCAATATAAGGATTCAGGTAGGTCACAATGCCGATGGAGTTAAACACGTAGGCTTCACAAACGGCTTTGTTAGCGGTGATGCCGTTCACGCATTTTTCCAGCAAGTTTGAGCAGGCGTTGGTCAGGATATGAACAGATTCAAACAGCGCCTGGCCAATAACCGGCTCCATAACATTCAGCTGCAACTGGCCCGCTTCAGAGGCCATGGTTACCGTCATATCGTTACCGATGACCTTGAAACAGACCTGGTTTACCACTTCTGGCACCACCGGGTTGACCTTGGCTGGCATGATTGAGGAGCCAGCCTGTAGCTCCGGCAGGTTGATCTCGTTCAGTCCCGCACGCGGGCCGGAAGAGAGCAGGCGCAGATCGTTACAGATTTTAGAAAGCTTCACCGCCAGGCGTTTCAGGGCGCTGTGCACCATGACATAAGCGCCGCAGTCAGAGGTTGCTTCAATCAAATCTTCTGCCGGAACGCAGGGCAGGTTGCTGACTTCCGCCAGCTTCTGCACCGCCAGCGCCTGATAACCGTCAGGCGTGTTCAGGCGTGTGCCAATGGCCGTTGCGCCCAGGTTAACTTCCAGCAGCAGTTCGCCAGTGCGCAGCAGGTTTTTAATCTCTTCATTCAGCAGCACGTTATAGGCATGGAACTCCTGGCCTAACGTCATGGGAACGGCATCCTGCAACTGGGTACGACCCATTTTCAGGATGGACTCAAATTCCACAGCCTTGCGCTGGAACCCTTCGCTCAGCTGCCCGATAGCATCCAGTAACTTTAAAATTGAGGTGTAGACTGCAATACGAAAACCGGTTGGGTAAGCATCGTTGGTTGACTGGCACTTGTTAACGTGGTCGTTGGGATTGAGGAACTGATACTCCCCTTTCTGATGCCCCATCAGCTCCAGCCCGATGTTGGCCAGCACTTCGTTGGTGTTCATGTTAACCGACGTCCCCGCGCCGCCCTGATAGACGTCAATCGGGAACTGATCCATACACTTACCGTTGTTCAGCACCTCATCGCAGGCCTGAATAATCGCGTTAGCGACGTTGCGCGGGATAGTCTGTAGCTCTTTATTGGCCATGGCCGCCGCTTTTTTGACCATTACCATGCCGCGCACAAATTCAGGAATGTCGCTGATTTTGCTGTTACTGATGTAGAAATTTTCAATCGCACGCAGAGTATGAACACCGTAGTAAGCATCTGCCGGAACTTCACGCATACCTAACAGGTCTTCTTCGATACGAATGTTATTAGTCATGGGAACCTTCTTGTTAATGCCCTTTCCCTTGCCGGGCGCCTTCTACAGGCGGAACTCAGGGGGCATGAGTGGTCACAATCAATGTGATCGTTGGTACTGCTGCATCTCGGCGAACATGTTATCCATTTGCGACTGACGGAGCACGATCATATTCTGTTAGTAGCAAAAAGCCTGAAGAGAGATCACTTAAAGAGCGTTTATTTTCAAACGTGTCCGATCTGATGTGATCTGGATCACAAATACTCATCCGGCATGAAATTCTCTGGTTGCGGTTGAAAACAGGAGTGGGCAAGCCCATCTCTGAAAGATACGATCGTTAACGATCCCTTTTTTGCCGTCGCGTTTTGGCGAGACGGCCCTGACTGACAGGAGTGTGCGGTGCGCTGGTTACCGTTTTTAGTCCTATTTCTTCTCGCCTGGATCGAGATTACGATTTTCATCCAGGTTGCCCACGTCATGGGCGTATTGCTGACGCTACTGCTGGTGGTGTTCAGCTCGCTCATTGGTATCTCGCTGGTGAAGAACCAGGGGATGAAAAACTTCATGCTGATGCAGCAGAAACTGGCGGTGGGAGAAAGCCCCGCGGCGGAGATGATCAAAAGCGTTTCGCTGATCCTGGCGGGCTTCCTGCTGCTGCTGCCCGGCTTCTTTACCGATTTCCTCGGCTTATTGCTGTTATTGCCGCCGGTACAGAAGCATCTGACGCTGAAACTGATGCCCCATCTCAAGGTCTGGCGCGGTACAGGCGCAGGCCCCGACAGCGGCTTCACCGTTGACGGTGAGTATGAGCGTAAAGAGAGCAAACTGATTGAACATGACGATCCTGAAGATCGCCGGTAACGAAACGCAAGGCGGGAGATTTCCCGCCTTTTGCTTTTTACGGCAGGGTATTGCGCATTTTCTGAGCAAAAGCGCCGCAGAAGCAAAATTTTTATTTTTTTCCCCTTGAAAGCGATGCCTTGCGTCCCTATCTCTTCCGTCACGAGGCGGGGCAGTGAAGCCCTGCGTTCATCCCAAAAAACCTGATTGGACTTCTCAAAGGAGAGTTATCAATGAAAATTCGTCCATTGCACGACCGTGTTATCGTCAAGCGTAAAGAAGTGGAATCCAAATCAGCTGGTGGCATCGTGCTGACCGGCTCCGCAGCTGGCAAATCTACCCGTGGCGAAGTGCTGGCTGTTGGCAATGGCCGTATCCTGGAAAGCGGTGAAGTTAAACCGCTGGATGTGAAAGTGGGCGATGTGGTCATTTTCAGCGAAGGCTACGGTGCGAAAACTGAGAAAATTGACAACCAGGAAGTGCTGATCATTTCTGAAAGCGACATTCTGGCAATTGTTGAAGCGTAATTTCGCGTAACTCATTGAACGAAACGAATTTAAGGGATATTTAAGATGGCAGCTAAAGACGTAAAATTCGGTAATGACGCACGTGTAAAAATGCTGCGTGGCGTTAACGTACTGGCAGATGCAGTTAAAGTTACCCTGGGTCCTAAAGGCCGTAACGTAGTGCTGGATAAATCTTTTGGTGCACCGACCATCACTAAAGATGGTGTTTCCGTAGCACGTGAAATTGAACTGGAAGACAAGTTCGAGAACATGGGCGCGCAGATGGTGAAAGAAGTTGCCTCTAAAGCGAACGACGCAGCGGGCGACGGTACCACCACCGCAACCGTGCTGGCTCAATCCATCATCACCGAAGGCCTGAAAGCCGTCGCTGCGGGCATGAACCCGATGGATCTGAAGCGCGGTATCGACCAGGCCGTTATCGCGGCGGTTGAAGAACTGAAAAACCTCTCTGTACCTTGCTCCGATTCCAAAGCTATTGCTCAGGTCGGCACCATCTCCGCTAACTCCGATGAAACTGTGGGCAAACTGATCGCCCAGGCAATGGAGAAAGTGGGTAAAGAAGGCGTCATCACCGTTGAAGAAGGCACCGGCTTGCAGGACGAGCTGGACGTGGTTGAAGGTATGCAGTTCGACCGTGGTTACCTCTCCCCGTACTTCATCAACAAGCCAGAAACCGGCGCAGTAGAACTGGAAACCCCGTTCATCCTGCTGGCTGACAAAAAAATCTCCAACATCCGCGAAATGCTGCCCGTTCTGGAAGCTGTAGCGAAAGCAGGCAAACCGCTGCTGATCGTTGCTGAAGATGTTGAAGGCGAAGCATTGGCTACCCTGGTAGTGAACACCATGCGCGGTATCGTGAAAGTGGCTGCTGTTAAAGCACCAGGCTTTGGCGACCGTCGTAAAGCAATGTTGCAGGATATCGCTGTGCTGACTGGCGGTACCGTAATCTCTGAAGAGATCGGTATGGAGCTGGAAAAAGCGACGCTGGAAGATCTGGGTCAGGCAAAACGCGTTGTGATCAACAAAGACACCACCATCATCATCGATGGCGTTGGTGAAGAAGCTACTATCTCTGGCCGCGTTTCTCAGATTCGCCAGCAGATTGAAGAAGCAACTTCTGATTACGACCGTGAAAAACTCCAGGAGCGTGTGGCTAAACTGGCAGGCGGCGTTGCCGTACTGAAAGTGGGCGCAGCGACTGAAGTAGAAATGAAAGAGAAGAAAGCTCGCGTTGAAGATGCTCTGCACGCAACCCGTGCGGCAGTAGAAGAGGGCGTGGTTGCTGGTGGTGGTGTGGCGCTGGTACGCGTTGCTTCTAAACTGGGCGAACTGCGTGGCCAGAATGAAGACCAGAACGTGGGTATCAAAGTGGCACTGCGCGCGATGGAATCTCCACTGCGTCAGATCGTTTCTAACGCCGGTGAAGAACCTTCTGTAGTAACCAACAACGTGAAAGCGGGCGAAGGTAACTACGGTTATAACGCTCAGACCGAAGAGTACGGCGACATGATCGACTTCGGTATCCTGGACCCAACCAAAGTGACCCGTTCTGCTTTGCAGTACGCGGCCTCTGTAGCGGGTCTGATGATCACCACCGAATGCATGGTGACCGACCTGCCTAAAGGCGACGCGCCTGATTTAGGTGCTGGCGGCGGCATGGGTGGTATGGGCGGCATGGGCGGCATGATGTAATCCCCGCCTCCCGGCAAAAGAACCTGGCGTCGCAGACAAAAGGTTCAGCTCGCTGATAAACCCCCGTTTTTTAAACGGGGGTTTTTCTTTTTGGGGGGAAAATAGTAAAGTTATGGCGCAAGAAGTAACCCGAACAATGATTTATCTGTTTTTGGGCAACGGAAGCTTACCCAAAGTGCTCAAATTCCGGTACGCTCAGAACTGACTCTGATGATAATAATGGGGATTAAAATGCGGACTAACGTCTTGCTGGGATTTTCTCTGGCAGCCGTGCTGCTGGCAGGCTGTAGCAGTACTTCTAACAAGTTGAGTCCTGCGGGTCAACGCGTCACCTTCACTGACCAGCAACCAGCAAAAGAGTGTCAGATGCTGGGCAACCTGACCGGCGAACAGAGTAACTGGTTTAGCGGTGCAGGCGGCGGCGAAAGCAGCTCGCTGCGTGGCGCCGCTAACGATCTGCGCAACCGTGCGGCAGAGATGGGCGGCAACGTGATTTATGGCGCCACCAGCCCAACGCAAAATATCTGGTCAAGCTTTGCCCCGCTGGACAGCAAGATGAGCGGCCAGGTCTATAAGTGCCCTTAATGGCACCGGATAAGCGCCAGGCAACATAGCCAGAATGCTTAAAAGTGAACAGGGGAGGATCGATGATCCTCCCCTGTTGTTTTTCAGGCCGGGTATTAAACTTGTCTGAGCTGTAAATCCAGCGGCGTTTTACTTGGCTCGCCACCAATCTCCCTGGCCAGTTTTGGCACCAGATAGCCCGAGACCCGGCCCAGCAGATCGCGCATGATGGCCCTGGCCTCGTCGTCAGAGACGTAAAAGTGCGCCGCACCCTGGACTTTATCCAGCACGTGCAGGTAATAGGGCAGCACACCGGCATCAAACAGCGCATTACTCAGCTCTGCCAGCGTGACGGCGTTATCATTGATATTACGCAGCAGAACGCTCTGGTTAAGCAGGGTTACGCCCGCCTGCTTCAGCTGATGCAGCGCAGCGCGCAGCTCATCATCCATTTCCTGCGCGTGGTTGATATGGGTCACCAGCAGCACCTGCAATCGCGACTGTGCCAGCCGCTGGCAGAGAGCACGCGTGATGCGGCCTGGGATCACTACCGGTAAACGACTGTGGATGCGCAGACGTTTCAGGTGGGGGATCTGCTCCAGTTCGTCAATCAGCCACGCCAGTTCCGCATCTTTTGCCATCAGGGGATCGCCACCGGAGAAAATAATCTCATCCAGTTCTGGCTGCTCTCGGATATACTCCAGGGCTTGCTGCCAGTTGCGCTTGTTTCCCTGGTTATCAGAATAGGGAAAATGGCGGCGGAAACAGTAGCGGCAGTTAACCGCACAGCCGCCTTTGACCAGCAACAGCGCACGATTACGATATTTATGTAATAAACCCGGCACCACGCTGGTCTGCTCATCGAGCGGATCGGTACTGTAACCCGGAGCATCAATAAACTCCTGGCTGGCGGTAATGACCTGTAGCAGGAGCGGATCTTGTGGATTGCCTTTTTGCATTCTGGACGCAAAGGCTCGCGGGACGCGCAGGGCAAACAGACGGCGTGCAGCATTGCCCGCCGTCAGCTCCGGGTGCGAATCGAGGCCTAGCAGTTGCAGTAATTCAGCAGGGTCGGTGATTACATCTGCAAGTTGATGCAACCATTCTTCTCGCGAAGGGGTATTTAGGGTTACAATGTGTGCCATTTTTTTGGCTAAGTACCAGTGTTAAATTGTAGAGGGCCTTTATGGCGACTTATTCTAGCAACGATTTCCGTCCCGGTCTTAAAATCATGTTCGAAGGCGAACCTTACGCTATCGAATCGAGCGAGTTCGTTAAACCAGGCAAAGGCCAGGCTTTTGCTCGCGTGAAAATGCGTCGCCTGCTGACCGGCAGCCGCGTTGAGAAAACGTTCAAATCTACCGACTCCGCCGAAGGCGCAGACGTAGTAGATACCAACCTGAACTACCTGTATAACGACGGTGAGTTCTACCACTTCATGCACCCGGAAACCTTCGAACAGCATCCTGTTGAAGAGAAGACCGTTGGCGATGCGGCTAAATGGCTGCTGGATAATGCTGAATGTATCGTGACGCTGTGGAACGGCAAGCCGATCCAGGTGCTGCCACCTAACTTCGTCGAGCTGGAAATCACTGATACCGATCCTGGCCTGAAAGGCGATACCGCAGGAACCGGCGGCAAGCCCGCTACGCTCTCTACCGGTGCCGTGGTGAAAGTGCCTCTGTTTGTGCAGATTGGTGAAGTTATTCGTGTGGATACCCGTTCAGGTGAATACGTTTCTCGCGTAAAATAACCGCCGGGAAGTGGGCCTGTTTTCAGGCCCTTTTCTTTAATGAAGTGAGCCGATTCAGATGATGAAGTGGATAAAACGCCTTGTTGTCACACTGTTAATGACCAGCGCGCTCAGCGCCTGTAATACCTTCCACGGTTTTGGTGAGGACGTCCAGCACCTGGGTGGCGCCATCTCACACGCGGCCAAATAATCTCTTCGTTTCCTAAAATGTCCTTTTTATTGCTCCCATCAAGCGCAAGTGGCTGAATTACGGCTATGCTTTGATTGCAGTACTTTACTTCACCTTAAAAGGACATTCCCATGTTAAAGAAAAGTATTATTTCGATTCTTTCTGTTCTGGTGCTCTCTTCAGTGCTCACAGCCTGTAATACTACGCGTGGCGTGGGTGAAGATGTCTCTGCCGGTGGGCAGGCGATTCAGCGAACCGCTCAGTAATCCTGGGTGCCGGTGCGCTGCACCGGCCTCATTCGTTAGTGCGTCTGCTTCACCCAAATCAGCTTATCTACAGCAAACCCATCCGTTCGTGCTTTCTCCAGCAGAGATGTTTTAACCTGGTCGCTAATCTGCGGCGTGCGGGAGAGGATCCATAAATAATCTCTGTTAGGCCCGCAAATCAGCGCATGCTGATAGGCGCTGTCCAGTGCAATGACGTTATAGCCACCGTAAAACGGGCCGAAGAACGAAACCTTCAGCGCGGCCCGGCTCGGCTGTCCGGTAAAATAGGCTTTCCCCTCGCTCTCCTGCCAACGCTGTTTTTTGGTGTTATAGCCGCGGTTCACCACTTTTAAGCCGCCATCATCCCGTTTGCTGTAGGTGGCAGTGACGTGATCCAGACCCCGCTCAAAGGGATGATTCAGCCTGGCAATTTCATACCAGCTTCCCAGATAGAGGTCAGCGTTAAATCCTTCGATCGGCGTTACGCCTTTGGGCGGCGTGGTGCTACAGGCTACCGAGAGCAGGGCACCCGTGCCCGCCGCCAGAAATTTCCACAGAGACATAAGCTATTCCTTTATGTATGAATAGCTTGAGTATAGAAGGTTTTTAGCAGGCGGCGGTATACCGCCTGAGATTTACAGCGTAATCACACCCAGGGCGGTGACCACGGAGAGGATCGCTGCAAGCCCATAAAATACCCATTTCCCGGCAGGAACGTGCAGGTTGAGGTCATGCATACCGTGATGAAGTCGGTGCAGGCCACACCAGAGCGGCAGCACAATCACCAGGAAAAGAAAGAGACGCCCCGGTAAAGACTGTGCCGCATGCAGCAGGCGCTCGTAGCTCAGCCCGCTTTCGGTGCCAATACCCAGCGGCAAAAGGATGCCTGCCAGCAAAACCATGACTGGCGAGACAATTGCAGCCCACATGCCGCCTGCCCCAAACAGACTCCAGAAAATCGGCTCATCTGAACGTGTTGTCAGCTTTTTCATTACTGCTCCTGTATCACTACCCAGGTCAGCAGGATCAGGCTGACCAGAATCATTACCGCCCAGAGTCCTTTTACAATCGGACCGGGCGACACTTTTTTCCCGCCCAGCACAAGGATCTGCGCTTTGGGAGCCAGGTCGAACCAGGTTTTGCTGTGCAGCAGGGCGGCAGCCAGCACCAGCATGTTTATCACCAGCATTACCGGGTGCTGCAACAGAGCAACAAAGGCCAGCCAGCTCTGCTCACCCTTTTTCAGCGCAAAAAGCCCGTAAAGCAGCTCCAGACTGAACCAGACGGCAGGAATGGCCGTGGCTTCACGCAGCATATAAAAGCGGTAAAAGCCCAGCTTTAGCCACCAGTTAGCGGCAATTGGTTGATGATAAGGTTTCCTCTTGGTGGTCATCATGCGGCTCCTTATTGCGGTCTGAGGGTGGCAATCATAAAGTCTTTGGTGCTTTCCACTTTGCTCTGCTGAATAGCGGCAGCCGGGTCGACATGTTTGGGGCACACTTCTGAACAGTAACCCACAAAGGTACAGGGCCAGACGCCGTTATCGCCGTTGAGCAGCGGCATACGCTGCGCCCGGCCTTTATCCCGATTATCGAGGTTATAACGGTGCGCCAGGGTAATAGCGGCTGGCCCAATGAACTCGGGATTTAAACCAAACTGTGGGCAGGCGGCATAGCAGAGGCCGCAGTTGATACAGCCGGAAAACTGGTGATATTTTGCCATCTGCGAGGGTGTTTGCCGGTTAGGGCCTTTTGCCGCCTCACGCGGATTACCAATAATCCACGGTTTGATCGCTTCCAGGCTTTCGATAAAGCGGCTCATATCCACAATCAGATCCCGTTCAACGGGAAAATGGGCCAGCGGCGCAACTTTTATTCCTTGCGGGTAGTGGCGCAGAAAAGTTTTGCACGCCAGCTTGGGTACACCGTTCACCATCATGCCGCAGGAGCCGCATATCGCCATTCTGCATGACCAGCGCCAGGAGAGATCGAAAGCCAGGTTATCTTTGATATAACCCAGCGCGTCCAGCAATGAGGTCTGGTCATCCCAGGGAACCTCGAAAATTTCATTGCGCGGCAGCAGATCGGTTTCCGGATCGTAGCGCTGAATATCGATTCTACAGCGGGTGAGTTCAGCCATGAGTAGCCTCCTTGTTTTCCGCCTCTGCGCCATACAGGCGTTGTGCAGGCGGCAGGCGGGTGATGTTCACCTTATCCCAGGCAATAACGGGCGCGCCTGCGGGGGTGTAGTAGCTCAGCGAATGTTTAAGGAACTGCTCATCATTACGCGTGGTACAACCTTCATCCAGACGCTGGTGCGCCCCTCTGGACTCTTTGCGCTGCATAGCCGAGTGCGCCATGCATTCCGCTACGTTAAGGCCATGACCAAGTTCGATGCTGTAAAGCAGTTGGGTGTTGTAAACGCTGCTGGTATCGCTGATATGCACCTGTCTGAATCGTTCCTGTAGCTCGGCCAGTTTATCGATGGTTTTCTGCATCAGCTCAGGCGTACGGTAAATGCCGCATCCTTCTTCCATTGCCAGGCCCATCTCATCGCGCAGAGCAGACCAGCTCTCCTTACCCTGCTGATTGACCAGACCTTTTAAGCGGCTTTCGCAATCCCTTGCCTGAGCCTCTACCACGCTGTTGGATTTAGCCGGATGTTGCAGGGCATGCGCGGCGGCATTTTCCCCGGCTAAGCGGCCAAAAACAGCCAGCTCAGCCAGCGAGTTGGAACCCAGCCGGTTGGCGCCATGCAGCCCCACGGACGAGCATTCACCCACGGCGAACAGCCCGGAAATGCGCGTTTCACACTGGGTATTGGTTTCTATGCCTCCCATGGTGTAATGCGCGGTAGGTCTGACGGGAACAGGGGCCTGAGCCGGATCCACGCCGATGTAGGCCTTGCTCAGTTCACAGATAAAGGGCAGCCGTTCATGCAGCTTCTTCTCGCCAAGGTGACGCAGATCAAGATGAACCACGTCTCCGCGCGGCGTAGCGATGGTGTTGCCTTTCTGCCATTCATGCCAGAAAGCCTGAGAAACTTTGTCGCGCGGACCCAGCTCCATATATTTATTTTTCGGCTGGCCCAGTGGGGTTTCCGGCCCCATGCCATAATCCTGTAGGTAGCGATAACCGTGCCTGTTGACCATAATGCCGCCTTCGCCCCGGCAGCCTTCGGTCATCAGGATCCCCGATCCGGGAAGCCCGGTGGGATGGTACTGCACAAACTCCATGTCACGCAGCGGCACGCCATGACGCAGCGCCATTCCCATGCCGTCGCCGGTGACAATGCCGCCGTTGGTGTTATAGCGATAGACTCTGGCAGCGCCGCCGGTGGCCAGCACTACCGCCGCAGCATGGATCTGCATCAGCGTGCCTTCCATCATATTCATCGCCACCAGACCGCGCGCTTCGCCTTCATCAACCAGTAAATCGAGCACGAAATGCTCGTCGAAACGCTGGATTTGCGGATATTTCAGCGAGGTTTGATAGAGCGTATGCAGCATATGAAAGCCTGTTTTATCCGCAGCAAACCAGGTACGCTCAATCTTCATGCCGCCAAAGCGGCGAACGTTAATCGAACCATCCTCCTTGCGGCTCCAGGGGCAGCCCCACAGTTCAAGCTGCGTCATCTCACGCGGGCAGTGTTCAACAAAATAGTCGACCACATCCTGCTCGCACAGCCAGTCACCGCCTGCAACAGTGTCCTGAAAATGCAGGTCGAAACTGTCATGGGCCTGAGTAACGGCGGCAGAGCCGCCTTCAGCGGCAACCGTGTGGCTGCGCATGGGATAGACTTTGGAAACCAGCGCAATAGAGAGGGTGGGGTTCGCTTCGGCAGCGGCAATGGCGGCGCGCAGGCCCGCCCCGCCAGCGCCGACAATGACCAGATCGGCAGTACAAGTGTGCACGGTGTTCTCCCTGTCAGACTGTCAGAGTGGAAAAAAGGATAAGCCCTTATTTTTTCCAGGGACATCAGTATAAAACTGTCCATCACCGCTAAACTTGATATGTTCCGGTATTTGGTTGCGAAATAAACAGAAAAAACGGGAGCGGCGTCAGGGTTTTTACGCGCTGTTGGTCAGACTGTTTACCGCCCCAAGGGAATTTCTCCGCGCAGATTTGTGTGTTCCTGCCGGTACAGGTAGACTGCTTCACCCTGTCTGATGAGGAGTAAAAACGATGAGCGATACGGCCAGCTGGCTGCCGAGCGCACCCATTGCCAATTTGTTGAAGCGTGCGGCGATTATGGCGGAAATTCGGCGATTTTTTGCCGATCGTGGGGTATTAGAAGTAGAGACCCCCGCTATGAGCCAGGCTACGGTGACCGATGTTCATCTGTTTCCTTTCCAGACCCGTTTCGTCGGGCCAGGCGCGGCGCAGGGGCTGGATCTCTATCTGATGACCAGCCCGGAATACCATATGAAGCGTCTGCTGGCGGCGGGAAGCGGCCCGATCTTTCAGCTTTGCCGCAGCTTCCGTAACGAGGAAGCAGGGCGCCACCATAATCCTGAATTTACTATGCTCGAATGGTACCGCCCGCACTACGATATGTACCGGCTGATGAACGAGGTGGACGATCTGTTACAGCAGGTGTTGGAGTGCGCGCCCGCAGAAACGCTCTCTTACCAGCAGGCTTTTCTCCGCCACCTGGAGATCGACCCGCTCTCAGCAGACAAAACGCAGCTGCGTGAAGTCGCTGAAAAGCTGGGCGTAGGCGATCTGGCGCGCCGTGAAGAAGACCGCGACACGCTGCTGCAACTGCTGTTTATGATGGGCGTGGAGCCGCAGATCGGTAAAGATAAACCGGCCTTTGTTTATCATTTCCCGGCAAGCCAGGCGGCTCTTGCGGAGATCAGTACTGAGGATCACCGCGTTGCGGAGCGTTTTGAGGTTTACTTCAGGGGAATTGAGCTGGCAAATGGCTTCCGCGAGCTGACCGACAGTCGTGAACAGCGCCAGCGGTTCGAGCAGGATAACCGGAAGCGTGCCGCGCGCGGTCTGCCGCAGCACCCCATTGATACTCATCTGCTGGCTGCGCTGGCACACGGCATGCCGGACTGTTCCGGCGTGGCGTTAGGTGTGGATCGTATTGTGATGCTGGCACTTAAAGCAGAAACGCTGAGTGAAGTGATCGCTTTCTCCGTCGATCGCTGCTGACCGACCGCAGGAGGCGGTTCTCCACCGCCTCCCTTTTCTGACCTCTCATACGGCCTCAGCCCGCTTTACAACCCACCCGACCTGTAAGTTCTTGCTGCGGGCGCGCCGTTTTGCGCAGGCGTCTTGCGGCCAATTGTTTCCATTCGCACCTGGAACGGTGGGAACGGCATCTCCAGCCCATGCTCCTGATAACCGCGAAGGATCAGCTGATGCAGTTCATGGCGTAACGGCATACGGTGACCCATTTCAGCGGCATGAATACGCAGCTCAAACAGCTGTATGCCCTGCTGTAGATCGACCAGATAAACTTCTGCTGGCGGCGTGTCCAGCACGTACTGGCAGCGCTGCGCGGCGGTCAGCAGCACGTTGGTGACCTCTTCACTGTTGGCTTCCGCAGCCGCAGGAATGGTGAGAACCACACGGGTAACCGAGTCCGAGAGTGACCAGTTGATAAACTGCTCGGTGATAAAGGCCTTGTTCGGCACGATAATCTCTTTGCGGTCCCAGTCGGTGATGGTGGTGGCGCGGGTGTTGATTTTGGTGATGCTGCCGGTTAAATCGCGAATGGTGACGGTATCGCCAATGCGTATCGGCTTCTCAAACAGAATGATCAGACCAGAGATAAAGTTGGCGAAGATCTCCTGCAAACCAAACCCTAATCCCACACCCAACGCCGCGACCAGCCATTGCAGCTTCGACCAGTCCACGCCAATCATCGAGAAGCCCACCAGCCCGCCGACAAAAATCAGCACATATTTGGTCAGAGTAGTGATGGCGTAACCGGTGCCCGGCGTCAGGCTTAAGTGTTGCAGCAGCGCCAGCTCCAGCAGCGCGGGCATGTTTCTCACCAGCTGCGTGGTGATGATCAGCACCAGAACCGCAATCAGTACCGACCCCAGCGTGACCGGTTGCAGGCTCTCAACACCCTGCACGGTGGTGCTGGCATCCCAGAGCCGGATGTTTTCCAGGAAACCAAACGCCGAATGGATTTCTGACCAGAGCACGATAACCGAGATCAGGGCGATCAGCGTCAGAATCGAGCGCACCAGCCGCAGCGACTGCGCGCTGATAGCGTCAAGGTCAATCACTGGCTCTTCCACTTCCAGCGTGTCGGAGTTGGTCTGAGAAGTCACGGCCTCCTCTTCCCCTTTTGCCCTTTGCGCCAGGATATCAGCTCGTCGGTTACGGGCACGATCAAAGGCGATACGTCTGCGCTGAATAAGCATCCAGCGACGAATAATGTGGTAGATCACCAGCAGCAGGAACCAGATAGCCACAGAGGTTTCCAGCCTGGCCAGCAGCGCCTGTGCCGTCGCCAGATAACCAATGCAGGAAGCCAGCGCAGCTATCAGGGGGATACAGATCATCAGGTTCCACAGCAGCGTATTGATCAGGTTTTCGCCGTTGCCCTCTTTGTCGAGATAGAGCGGAATGCCTGCCCGTTTCAGGCTGATCGTCACCAGGCTCAGCGCGCCGCAGATCAGAATAAAGCAGAGCCTGCCCAGCGTGGAGGAGAACTGTCTGTCGTCCAGATTATCAAAGCTGATCAATAACATAATCAGCGGCACAACCAGCCCGACACAAAGCGTGTAAAAACGCATCGCGCGGGCAACCCGCGCCTGAGGCCAGCGGAAATGCACAATGAACAGCCCCTGAGAGCGGGCAAAAGAGGCGCTAATCATAAATGCCCACAGCAGCGGCACCGTTGCCGTGACGCCATCGCCAATAGCAACGGCGATAGGGTAGGGCCAGGCGTGTTGCAGCCCGTAGCCCAACGCCATCCAGAGCACTGGCAGGGGCAGGGCAACCAGGATGGACCAGAACACAGTACGCATTGTCAGACCAAAGCGATCCTGGGTGACTTTGCCCACTTTGCTGGCCGAGCGAGCCATAAAATCGCGGTAATGACGGCGGGAGCTAAGGCTGAAGCCCACCATCAACACGGCGCCAAGAATTGGGATCACGGTTTCACGGCTGGTAAACATCATAACCAGCGCGCCGCCCATCTGACCAAGAGTATCCAGAGAAAGCAGGCTTTTCAGATCGCGTGCCAGATCCAGCGGGAAGTTCAGGCTTAACGCATTTACGTCCGCCGTCCAGAACAGATAGCGGTGCGTGGCCTCTTTAACTTCGTGGAGCGCATCTTCCAGCTGCCCATTGGCTACCTTCAGCTTGGTAACCTCCAGGATCAGGTTGTCACAGCCGGAAAGCAAAGAGTTTATCAGCTCACGCTGGGTCTTGATTTGCGCATCAAGAATACGTTTTTGATCGTTGGTGAGCGGGCTGCCATCATCCTGCTTTAGCTTGCGCAGCTGTTGCTGCTGCTCAAGAAGATCTTCATAGCGCAGCCGCTGTACCCGCAGCTCACCCATTTCAATATCAAGCTGCTGGGGTTTGGGCATCTCAGGCAGGCGGGCAACCTGCGCGCGCAGGGCTTCGCCCAGCACGTTAGAGACCCCCAGCCACTGCGACTGTTCGCGAATGGTGCTCAGCGCCTGACGAACCTGAATGGTCTGGTTGGTGGCAGTACGCTGCTGGGAAGCCACAAGGTCCATGCGCTGCGCCTGCTGATTCAGGTCATTGGAAAGCTCGCGGTTGACGCGGAACTGTTTACTGATGTTTTTCGGCAGCTCGCCGCTGTTTTCTGCCAGCTGTTCGGTGCGCTCCAGCGCAATTTCCGCTTCGCGCTGACGGCGGTTGTTGAGCTGGTTACGGAGATCCTGTAGATAGGTATCGAGCTGGGCAGCTTTGCGCTGATGCAGCTCGCTCCGCATTCTGGCCAGCTCCTGGCGATTGTTGGCCGAAAGCTGAGCCAGCTCCAGCTCATCCACTTTGGCTTTTTGCGCGGCGGATTCCGCCTGACGGGCGATAAGCTGAGCCTGCGCCAGCGGCGTGGTACCCGAAGGCTGCCCCTGTAGGCGGCGTTCAATCTCGTTCAGCGCCCGACGCGCTTCCGTCTGCTGCTGGGGAAGCTGGGCCAGAGAGTCGCTGATTTCACGGGCGCGGTCCTGCTCCTGCTGCGCCTGGCGACCCTCTTCCAGCAGCTGGCTGCTGACCTGAAGGATCTCCTGATCCAGTTCGGGTGCCGTGATGGTGGTGCTGAGGGTTTTAGGGCTGTCCGTCAGCGCGACGATCTGCTGACGAAGCTCGCGGGAGAGTTTGGGGAAGCCGTCAATGACCTGCTGATACTCCTCTGAAGCGGCGAGCGATTTATCTCTTTCGTCCAGCCAGTTCAGCGCCGTTTGCAGCGCATCCACGACGTCCGCCTGATTCGGCATATTTTTATCCGACTTCGCCTCGTCAAGCTGTTGCCTGACAGGGGCGGCGTCGGGTGCACTGGCACCCCAGGCTGGCTGGAGAAGGACCCAGCCCAATAAAACAGTAAGAATCAGGCGTAACATGCGTGTCTGCTATGAGTGGTGGAGAACATCTTCTGCACTGGTTTTCTGTAGTGCGATAGCCAGCGTCTGACCCAGGCGCGTGACGGTTTCTGGCGTCAGGCTCTCGGCCAGCTTAACCCGATCTTTGGCGAACAGGTTGATCACTGTAGAACCCAGCTTGAAACGGCCCATTTCCTGACCTTTAAGTAGCACTACCGACTCTTCAGATTCCGCACCCGGCCAGCTCCAGCGTTTGATTACCCCTTCACGCGGCGGCGTTACGGTGCCAGCCCAGACGGTTTCGATGCTGCCGACGATCGTTGCGCCTACCAGAATCTGCGCCATCGGGCCAAATTCGGTATCAAACAGACAGATAACGCGTTCGTTACGGGCAAACAGGTTTGGAATGTTCTGTGCCGTCAGCGGGTTAACCGAGTAGAGATCCCCTGGAACGTAGATCATTTCACGCAGGATGCCGTTGCAGGGCATATGTACCCGGTGATAATCCCTGGGGGCCAGGTAAATGGTCACAAACTCGCCGTCGCGGAACATCTCGGTCATCGCCGCGTTACCCGCCAGCAGCGCTTCCAGCGAATAAGTATGCCCCTTCGCCTGGAAAATCTGGTCGCCATCAATATGACCGCACTGGCTGATCGCGCCGTCGGCAGGCAGTACCAGCAAATTCGGATCGGTTTCAATCGGTCTGGCTTCATCACGCAGTGGGCGGACAAAGAAGTCGTTAAAGGTGCGGTAGCTTGCCGTATCCGGTTTCTGAGCCTCTTTCATATCGACTTTATAGAACCAGACAAAGGTATCGATAACCGCTTTAGTCAGCCAGCCTGCGCGTTTTCCTGCGCCCCAGCCAGCGAGTTCAGTCAGGCCTTTTTTAGGTAAAACAGCGTTCAGGCCGAGTTTAAGACGATCCAACACAGTAGCCTCCTGGCTTGATCAGACAAATAGAGAAACGGGGCGGATTGTAACAGTGCCCTGGTGATTAGGCTATGGCGCCCGCCCGCTGATTGCAGACGGGCCAGTATTAGTCACTGTTTTCTGAAAAAGTACGCCGTGTTTTCAGTTGCATATCAGACATGCTATCCAGAATTCGGTGGTAGCTTTCAAAGCGCGCTTTCGCGATTTCGCCTTTTTCTACAGCTTCACGAATGGCACAGCCGGGATCGTTACCATGTTTACAATCCCGGAACTTACAGTGACCTAAATACTCACGGAATTCGACAAATCCCCGGGTGATTTGTTCCGGTTCAAGGTGCCATAAACCGAATTCGCGCACCCCAGGGGAGTCAATCACATCGCCGCCCTGGGGGAAATGATAGAGACGAGAGGCGGTGGTGGTGTGCTGACCCAGGCCGGAAACATCTGATACGTCATTGGTCAGGATCTCATTGGTGCCCAGCTCCAGCCCCAGCAGGGTATTCAGGAGGCTGGATTTACCTACGCCAGACTGCCCGGCAAAGATGCTGATTCGCCCGGTAAGCGCGGCTTCCAGCTCTTCCAGACCGTTCTTTTGATGGCTGGAAACCATCAGCACGCGGTAGCCAATATTGCGGTAGATCTCCATCTGCTTGTCAACGAACTCACGGCCTTTATCATCCAGCAGATCCGTTTTGTTCAGCACCAGCAGCGGCTCCACCTCGAGCGTTTCACTGGCTATCAGATAGCGATCTATGATGTTCAGCGACAGCTCTGGCAGGATCGCAGAGACAATAATAATCTGATTGAGATTGGCGGCAATCGGCTTCACGCCATCATAAAAATCAGGACGCGTCAGGACGGAGGTGCGTTCATGAACCGCCTCCACAATGCCTTTGACGGTCGCGCCGCCTTGCACACCGGGGCGCCAGAGCACGCGGTCGCCGGTGACCAGCGAACGAATGGTTCGGCGGATGTTGCAGCGGTGTACTGAACCATCCGCATCTTCCACATCAGCGTGCATACCAAAACGGCTAATGACCACACCGTCCCGCGCTTCGCCAAACAGGCTGTCATCGGGTTCTGGTTTATCCGCACGCTGTTTAAGACGGCGGTCGTGGTTGGCACTCACGCGACGTTGCTGACCTTTGGACAGTTTGTTTTTACTCACTCTTCCTCTCACGTTTGGCAGGCTTCGCCCTGACAGGGCAAAACGTTTATGATACACCCTAATGTTTGATGATATAAGCCACGGTGAGGATCCCTATGCCTGCAAATGCCAGTAACCTGATTTGGATTGACCTTGAAATGACCGGGCTGGACCCGGAACAGGATCGTATTATTGAGATTGCCACCCTGGTAACCGATGCCGATCTCAATATTCTGGCGGAAGGCCCGGTCTTTGCCGTGCATCAGTCCGATGCTCAGCTGGCGCTGATGGACGAATGGAATGTCAACACGCACACCAACAGCGGCCTGGTCGAGCGCGTTAAGGCCAGCCAGTATGATGACCGTGCGGCAGAACTGGCGACCATCGCCTTTTTGCAAGAGTGGGTGCCTGCCAACAGTTCCCCCATTTGCGGCAACAGCATCGGCCAGGATCGTCGCTTCCTGTTTAAATATATGCCGGAACTGGAAGCTTACTTCCACTACCGCTACCTTGACGTCAGCACGCTGAAAGAGCTGGCACGCCGCTGGAAGCCCGCTATTTTGCCTGGTTTTAAAAAGCAGGGCACTCACCAGGCGATGGATGATATTCGTGAATCGGTGGCAGAACTGGCTTATTACCGCGAACATTTTATCCAGCTGTAAACCCTGCTGCCTGTGGCTGCTGATTAAATTGCCACTTTGATGATTTAATCAGCAGTCGAGCAAAAAAGAGAAATTTTTTCCGCCAACAGGCTTGCGACAGGGCTGTTTTCTCGTATAATGCGCACCCCGTACCGAGACACTTTTTACTCGTTACGCAGAGCGGGAATAGCTCAGTTGGTAGAGCACGACCTTGCCAAGGTCGGGGTCGCGAGTTCGAGTCTCGTTTCCCGCTCCAAATTGATTTTGTAGTATTGCAGCAGGCACCCAAGCGGGAATAGCTCAGTTGGTAGAGCACGACCTTGCCAAGGTCGGGGTCGCGAGTTCGAGTCTCGTTTCCCGCTCCAAACGTTTGTTGCAGACCGTCACCAGATATCTAAGCGGGAATAGCTCAGTTGGTAGAGCACGACCTTGCCAAGGTCGGGGTCGCGAGTTCGAGTCTCGTTTCCCGCTCCAGTACATCACCCTTCTTTTTTTACAGTCGATTTATCCACAGGGATAAGCCGTCTGCGCGTCGCTTTTTATCACTCTTTGCAAAAGTTCTTTAACAGAGTTATCCACAAGTTAATCCTGTGCACCGCGCCCTCTGCTGTGAAGTAAATAGTTACGTTTATTATTTAAATTCTTGTTTTTGCTACTTATATTAATATTACAAATTGTTATCCGGATCGCTTGTGCTTTCTGTTACGATTGAATGACAACAAGTTTTTATTTTTATGCACAGCGTGTGGACAAGTTTAGCCACAGCTCCGCTGTACACTTATGCATCGCGTGTTAATCCTTTTTCTACTGCCCTTACCAGCCTTTTCTGCTGTCCATTTATCTCTATGGCATTTTCACTGCGGCGGGCTAGCTGCCGCTCAAGCGCCCAGCGAATATGTTCATCCAGCATCGCATTTTCCCCCAGCCTGACCTCCAGCGCGGCAACATTTTCTGCCGACCAGGGCGCATTACCTAACGCCACGGCAATGTTACGCAACCAGCGCAGATGACCAATACGCCGTATGGCTGAGCCTTCCGTTATCCGCAGGAATTTTGCCTCATCCCAGGCAAACAGCTCTGTCAGCGGCGGGGCGTGCAGCACGGCACGAGGGCTGAAGTCCTCTTCATCGGTTAACTGACCATAGCGATTCCAGGGACAGATCAGCTGACAATCATCGCAGCCGTAGATCCTGTTACCAATCAGCGGCCTGAACTCTTCCGGAATTGCGCCCTCCAACTCAATGGTCAGATAGGATATGCAGCGTCTGGCGTCTACTTTATAGGGTTCGACAATGGCATTGGTGGGGCAGATAGTCAGGCAGGCGACGCAGCGCCCACACTGCTCTTCCTGCGGTTGATCAACGGGCAGCGGCAGATCGATAAGCAGCTCGCCCAGGAAAAACCACGAACCCGCTTCACGGTTAAGAATCAGCGAATGTTTGCCTGTCCAGCCCAGTCCCGCTTTTGCTGCCAGCGGCCTTTCCAGAACCGGTGCGGAGTCTACGAAAGGACGGAACTGCGCCTCTGAACAGCGTTCGCGGATCAAGTCTCCGAGCTTTTTCAGTCGATTGCGTAATACTTTATGGTAATCGCGCCCGAGAGCATAGCGGCTGACATAGCCCAGCTGAGGGTTTTTCAGGGTGCTGGCGAAGGCCGCTTTGGCGGGAAGATAATTCATCCGTACGCTGATGACCCGCAGCGTGCCGGGCAACAGTTCATGGGGACGAGCGCGCATCATGCCGTGACGCGCCATCCACTCCATCTCCCCATGATACTGGTTGTCCAGCCAGGCCTGTAGGCGCGGCTCTTCAGGGCTTAAATCTGTATCACAGATACCCACTTGCTGAAAGCCGAGTTCCTGCCCCCACTGTTTAATATCCAGGGCAAGTTGATGGAGATCGAGAGGATGCGACATGACTAACCTAAACCAACAAATTAACCCCACCAGTTTACCCTATTCTGTCTGGCCTGTAGAGGCGATGGCGCAGCTTGAGCAGGAAGCCGCAGATGCGCTGGGCTTAACGCTGTTTGAACTGATGCAGCGGGCGGGCGAAGCGGCTTTTGCCACGCTGCGTAAACAGTGGCCTGACAGCCTTCACTGGCTGATTTTGTGCGGACAGGGGAATAACGGCGGCGATGGGTTTGTGATCGCCAGGCTCGCCCAGTCGGCGGGGCTTTCCGTCACGGTGATCGCCTGCGAAGGCAGCAAACCTCTGCCTGAAGAGGCGGCACAGGCGCGCGATGCCTGGCTGGCGGCAGGCGGCATCATTCACGATCCGGCTACTGCCTGGCCGGAAAAAGTTGATGTGATTGTTGATGCGTTGCTGGGAACGGGGCTAAACCGGTCGCCAGAAGCGCCTTACACCGATCTGATTGATAAAGCGAATGCGCATCGGGCCGATGTTTTTGCGGTAGATATCCCTTCGGGGTTAGTAGCCGCTAACGGTACAGCGCCCGGCGCTGTGATATCCGCCAGGCACACCCTGACGTTTATCGCCCTTAAGCCGGGCTTGTTAACCGGCAAAGCGCGCGATTATATCGGGCAATTGCATTTCCACGCCCTGAGCCTCGACAGCTGGCTTGCCGGGCAGGAGGCGCCTTTCGCACGTTTTGATGCCTCCTCGCTTTCACGTTGGTTGCAGCCCCGCAAGCCCACCTCGCATAAGGGAGATCATGGCAAGCTGGTGATTATCGGTGGCGATCACGGCACCGCTGGCGCCATTCGCATGACGGGAGAGGCGGCGCTGCGCGCTGGAGCGGGGTTAGTGCGAGTACTTACTCACAAAGACAACATTACCCCGCTGCTGACGGCGCGGCCCGAACTGATGGTACAGGAATTAACGGGGCAGGCGATTGATGAGGCGCTGGAGTGGGCGGACGTGATCGTCGTCGGGCCTGGCCTGGGTCAGGGTGAATGGGGAAAAAAAGCGCTGCAAAAGGTGGAAAATTCTCAGAAACCCATGCTTTGGGACGCAGATGCGCTTAACCTGCTGGCAATCAGACCCGATAAACGTCAAAATCGGATAATTACCCCCCATCCGGGTGAAGCGGCTCGCTTGCTGAACGGCAAGACCAGTGAAATTGAGAGTGACCGCTTACATTCAGCCAGAGAATTGGCAAAGCGCTACGGTGGCGTAGTGGTACTGAAAGGGGCGGGCACCCTTATCGCCAGTGAAACCGGTGAGATGGCCTTTGCCGATGTGGGGAATGCAGGCATGGCTTCCGGCGGTATGGGAGATGTATTGTCAGGCATCATTGGCAGCTTGTTAGGGCAAAAGCTCTCACTGTTCGATGCAGCCTGCGCAGGATGCGTAGCCCACGGTGCGGCGGCTGAAGCGGTTTCTGCCCGCTATGGCACGAGGGGAATGGTGGCGACCGATCTTTTTTCCGAGCTGTATCTTTTTGTTAATCCAGAGATTCTGAATAAATAAGCATGAAGACCTGTGTAATCGCATTGCCCGATGAGGCTGCAACCCTCGCTTTAGGTGCCAGTCTGGCCCGTGCCAGTCAGGGCGCGGTGACTCTCTATCTCTATGGCGACCTGGGTGCCGGAAAAACCACCTTCAGCCGCGGTTTCCTACAGGCGTCAGGTCATAAGGGCAATGTCAAAAGCCCTACCTATACGCTGGTGGAACCCTATCTTCTGCCCGACCGGCAGGTTTACCACTTCGATCTCTATCGCCTGGCCGACCCCGAAGAGCTTGAGTTTATGGGCATCCGCGACTATTTCACCGGCGAAAGCATCTGCCTGGTGGAGTGGCCGCAACAGGGCGCTGGCTTCCTGCCGGTGCCGGATATTGAATTATTCCTGACTTATCAGGGCAACGCGCGTCAGGCAAAACTCACCGCCTGTAGCGCCGTTGGGGAAAAGATGGTTCAGCAAGTCGCGTCGGAAAAGGATTGGCAATGAGATTGCGCATAAAGTTTGGTTTGGTACTGGCGCTTTTACTGTCGACATTCAGCACGCTCGCAGCCAATTTATCCGATATCCGGGTCTCCAACGGTGATGACAAAGCCACCGTAACGCTGAGTTTCAGCGGACAGCCTATCTATGGCTTTTTCCCGCTGCATAACCCGGACCGGGTGGTGCTGGATATTCGTCAGAGCGGCGTGGTGAAAGGGCTGCCGCTGAGCTTCAGCGGCGAGAATATTGTTAAGCGCATTCGCTCCAGCCAGCCTAAAGATAATCAAAGTATCCGGCTGGTATTTGAGCTGACCCAGGCGGGCAAAACCCGTGCCGTCACGCAGCGTAACGGCAATAACTACAACGTGGTGTTCACCATCAACGGCACCAGATCCGCCACCACGACAAGCCGTCGTACGGCTGAAGTGAGCAGCGCTTCACGAAGCGTATCCACTTCACCGAAAGAGAACCCTTTTAAAGCCAATCCTGTGACAACCGTTACCAGCGGCAATCAGGTTGTGGTATCTGGCAGTACGCCTCGCTCAGTCAATGAGCAGGTGATTGTGGCGATTGATGCCGGTCATGGCGGTCAGGACCCCGGCGCCATTGGCGCGGGCGGCCTGAAAGAGAAGAATGTGACCATCGCAATTGCCCGCAAGCTCAAGGCGTTGCTGAACGTTGACCCGATGTTCAAAGGGGTAATGACCCGCGATGGCGACTACTTTATCTCGGTGATGGGGCGTTCAGACGTTGCGCGCAAGCAGAATGCCAACGTGCTGGTCTCTGTGCATGCCGATGCCGCACCTAACCGCAGCGCCTCCGGTGCCTCTGTCTGGGTGCTCTCTAACCGTCGTGCCAACAGTGAGATGGCTGGCTGGCTGGAGCAGCATGAGAAGCAGTCTGAGCTACTGGGTGGGGCGGGAGATCTGTTGGCGAACAGCCAGGCAGATCCCTACCTCAGCCAGGCGGTACTGGATTTGCAGTTCGGCCACTCGCAGCGGGTTGGCTATGATGTCGCGGTTAAGGTTATTGCGCAGCTTCAGCGCGTAGGGGCGCTCCATAAGCGTCGGCCGGAACATGCGAGCCTGGGCGTTCTTCGCTCGCCGGATATTCCCTCTCTGCTGGTGGAAACCGGCTTTATCAGTAATCCTTCGGAGGAGCGACTGCTGGGCAGTAGCGCATACCAGCAGAAGATTGCCGAGTCGATTTACAAAGGACTCCGCAACTACTTCCTGGCGCACCCGCTGCAATCTATCCCAAAGGAGGAAAACCGCCCCTTGCAGTCCGCAGCGGCGGTTAATGTTGAACCTAACCCGGCACCTGAATCGACCCAATACACTGGGGCAACTCAGCGCCATGTGGTAAAACGGGGAGAGACGCTTTCCGGCATCGCCGCGCAATATGGCGTGAGTATGTCGACGTTGCGCTCACTCAATACCCTGAAGCGCGATGTTGTCTGGGTTGGGCAGCGATTAAAAGTTCCGGCGGGCGCCAGCGTGGCGAAAGCGCCGACACGGCATAAGGTGGTGCGTGGCGACTCGCTCACCGCTATTGCCGTCCATTATGGCGTCAGCCCGCAGGCGATACAGCAGGCGAATAAAATGAAGTCGCAAAACGTTATGCTGGGGCAGACGCTGACTATTCCGGCTTCGTAAAGCTGGCGGCAGCGTTTCGCTCCCTGACGTTTGCAGGCCGTTCGGGCAATTTCATTTATCACAAGGACTTAACTATGCCGATTCAGGTGTTGCCTCCTCAGCTTGCTAACCAGATAGCCGCTGGTGAAGTGGTGGAGCGGCCAGCGTCGGTAGTCAAAGAGCTGGTGGAAAACAGTCTGGATGCTGGTGCCACACGCATCGATATCGAGATTGATAAGGGGGGCGCGAAGCTGATCCGCATCCGCGACAACGGCAGCGGTATTGGTAAAGATGAGCTGTCGATGGCGCTTGCGCGTCACGCCACCAGCAAAATCACCACGCTGGACGATCTGGAAGCGATTACCAGCCTCGGATTCCGGGGCGAAGCGCTGGCCAGTATCAGTTCCGTATCAAGGCTCACGCTGACCTCGCGCACAGCAACGCAGGCAGAAGCGTGGCAAGCCTACGCCGAAGGCCGGGAGATGGCGGTGACGTTAAAGCCTGCGGCCCACCCGGTGGGAACCACGCTGGAAGTATTAGATCTCTTCTACAACACGCCAGCCCGGCGCAAATTCATGCGCACCGAGAAAACTGAATTCACCCATATAGATGAAATTATCCGCCGCATTGCGCTGGCGCGGTTTGATGTCGCTTTTTCACTGACCCACAACGGTAAATTGATCCGCCAGTATCGCGGCGTGAAAGAGAGCAGCCAGCGAGAACGCAGGCTTGGCGCGATTTGCGGAACGGGTTTTCTGACCCACGCCCTGGCGATTGAGTGGCAGCATGGCGATCTGAGCCTGCGGGGCTGGGTGGCTGACCCTGTGGGATCGCGCACTATTACGGATCTGCAATATTGCTATGTTAATGGCCGGATGATGCGCGATCGGTTGATCAATCATGCCATCCGCCAGGCCTATCAGGACAAGCTGGGAGAGAATCACCAGCCCGCCTATGTGCTCTATCTGGAAATCGATCCGCATCAGGTAGACGTTAACGTCCATCCCGCCAAGCATGAAGTGCGCTTTCATCAGTCACGACTGGTGCATGACTTCATCTATCAGGGGGTCGTGAGCGTACTACAGGAGACGGGCACCCCCGTCAGCGAGACAGAAGATCCTGCCCGCTGGCAGCCTGAAAATCGTCAGGCAGCGGGCGGAAACCATTTCGCCACTCCGGCACCGGCAAACAGGCCAGAGCAGGGCGAGGGTTCAGGCTCTTATGCGCAGGGCGGTTCCGTTAGCCATGGCGCTTCGTCTGTTTCAGACCGACGTGCCACCACGGCTCCTTCATCAGTGTCGGGCGGAACGTCAAAGGCGGGCGCGGCTTCCCCTGTCTGGCAGCGTCAGGAGCCGGGCTACCAGAAAAGGGAAGGGAAAGCCTATCAGCAGCTCCTGCAAACGCCGGAAAGTGCCAGGGTTGAAGAGCCGCTGCCCCAAAAAGCCAGGGAGATGCCGCTCAGCGCTCACAGCCAGAGCTTTGGCCGCGTACTCACGGTGCTCAGGGAGTGCTATGCGGTGGTTGAAGCACAGGAGCGGCTGGCGCTGATCAATCTGCCGGTGGCGGAGCGCTGGCTGAAACAGGCGCAGCTGGAGCCAGGAGTAGAAGGGCTGAAACCGCAGCCGCTGCTGATTCCGGTGCGGCTGAAGATGGAGAAGCCGGAGCGGGAAGCGATAGGGCAGCAGGCCGATTTATTAGCGAGAATGGGCATTGATTTGCAGGCAGATTCGCATCACGTGACGCTTCGTGCCGTACCTTTACCATTACGCCAACAAAATTTACAAAACTTGATTCCAGACCTGTTAGGCTATCTCGCCCGGCAGCAGGATGCGTCGGCAACGCAGGTGGCGCAATGGTTGGCGCGCCATTCTGTCGCAGAGCATCCACACTGGAATCACTCGCAGGCGATTGCTCTGCTGGCTGAAGTTGAACGACTTTGTCCGCAGTTACTGAAATCGCCACCTTCTGGTTTTTTACAGCACATCGATACAGAACTGGCGATGAACGCCCTGAAGCATGAGTGAAACATCCAAGGCTGGCCGGCCAAAGGCAATTTTTTTGATGGGGCCAACGGCTTCCGGTAAAACCGCGCTGGCAATTGCATTACGTCAGCAGCTGCCGGTTGAGTTAATCAGCGTCGATTCGGCTCTGATCTATCGCGGAATGGATATTGGTACTGCCAAACCTTCCGCAGAAGAACTGGCGTTGGCACCCCATCGTTTGCTGGACATTCGCGACCCCTCTGAGGCCTATTCCGCCGCAGAGTTTCGTCGGGATGCGCTGGCAGAAATGGCGGAGATTACCCAAAGCGGCCGTATTCCGTTGCTTGTTGGTGGCACCATGCTCTATTACAAGGCTTTGCTGGAAGGATTGTCGCCGTTGCCCCCGGCGGATCCGGAAGTGCGTCAGCGTATTGAGCAGCAGGCGAATGAAAGGGGGTGGGATGCCCTTCATCGTCAATTATGTGAGATAGATCCCGTTGCTGGAAATCGTATTCATCCGAATGATCCCCAGAGACTCTCGCGAGCACTGGAAGTTTTTTTTATTTCGGGTAAAACTTTAACGGAACTGACTAAAACTGCTGGTGAAGCGTTACCTTACGATGTTGTTCAGTTTGCGATTGCGCCTCAGCATCGCGAAGTGATCCATCAGCGTATTGAGCTGCGTTTTCAGCAGATGTTGGCGTCAGGGTTTGAAGCGGAGGCTCGGGCGTTATACGCACGAGGTGATTTGCATACGGACATGCCTTCCATTCGTTGTGTGGGTTATCGCCAGATGTGGTCATATTTAGCGGGCGAAATCACTTACGATGACATGGTTTATCGGGGAATTTGTGCGACCCGGCAGTTAGCTAAGCGACAGATAACCTGGTTGCGTGGCTGGAAGGAGGTTCACTGGCTGGATAGCGAACAACCGGAAGCCGCACAGGATACGCTGTTACAGGTTCTTAGTGCGAAGCCTGGGTGATTGTGTACAATTAGTGCATTATCCTGCGCAAATTTTTACGCAGTATTTCAGAGCGTTCATGCTCTTAAGTAGTAAACAACAAGCATATAAGGAAAAGATAGAATGGCTAAGGGGCAATCATTGCAAGATCCGTTCTTAAACGCGCTGCGTCGTGAACGTGTTCCGGTTTCGATTTATTTGGTGAATGGTATCAAACTACAGGGTCAGATCGAGTCGTTTGATCAATTTGTAATTTTATTGAAGAACACGGTTAGCCAGATGGTGTACAAGCACGCTATCTCTACTGTTGTTCCGTCCCGCCCGGTCTCCCATCATAGCAACAATACGGGTGGCGGAAGCAGCAACTATCATCATGGCAGCACCCAGGGGGCTTCTACCCAGCCTCAGCAAGAGAGTGACGACGCAGAGTAATGACTGCGCTTCCATGACGGGGGCACCTCTTTAACCAGGTTCCCCGTCCTGGCAGTTCGCCCGAAAGGTTCTTCGCTGACCAGCGAGGCCGTATCGCGCAAAAAAACGCCGTCTGCATCAGCAGGTGCGCATTTAAAATCTGAATTTCACGCAGTATGGCCATCCGTGTAGCAGGTTTAACAAGGTTCTGAGAGGTTTTAAGTTTGTTTGACCGTTATGATGCCGGTGAGCAGGCCGTACTGGTACACATCTATTTTTCCCAAGACCGGGATATGGAAGATTTGCAGGAATTCGAAACCCTGGTCTCTTCTGCGGGTGTCGAAGCGCTGCGAGTTGTTACCGGTAGCCGAAAAGCGCCCCATCCAAAATATTTCGTCGGTGAAGGAAAGGCTGTAGAAATTGCAGAGGCGGTAAAAGCCAGCGGTGCATCGGTGGTGCTGTTTGATCACGCCCTTAGCCCGGCCCAGGAACGAAACCTGGAAGCCCTTTGTGAATGCCGCGTCATCGACCGTACAGGTCTGATCCTGGATATCTTTGCCCAACGCGCCCGTACCCATGAAGGTAAATTGCAGGTGGAGCTGGCACAGCTTCGCCATCTGGCCACTCGTCTTGTACGGGGCTGGACTCACCTTGAACGCCAGAAAGGCGGTATTGGCCTGCGCGGTCCGGGTGAAACGCAGCTGGAAACAGACCGTCGTTTACTGCGCAACCGTATTACGCTGATTCTCTCGCGTCTTGAGCGCGTGGCGAAACAGCGCGAACAGGGGCGTCAGGCGCGTAATAAGGCCGATGTGCCTACCGTCTCACTGGTGGGATATACCAACGCCGGAAAATCCACGCTGTTTAACCGCCTGACCTCGGCGGAGGTTTATGTCGCTGACCAGCTGTTTGCCACGCTGGATCCGACGCTGCGGCGTGTTGACGTTGAAGATGTCGGCGAAGTGGTGCTGGCGGATACCGTTGGGTTTATTCGTCATTTGCCGCATGATTTAGTCGCGGCATTTAAAGCCACGTTGCAGGAAACGCGCGAAGCAACGCTTTTAATCCACGTGATTGATGCTTCTGACCTGCGTGTTGATGAAAATATTGAAGCCGTTGAAGAGGTGCTGGAAGAGATCGAATCCAATGAGATCCCCACGCTTCAGGTGATGAATAAGATCGACATGCTCGAAGAGTTTGTGCCGAGAATCGATCGTGATGAAGAGAATTTGCCGGTCCGCGTCTGGCTTTCCGCCCAGACGGGAGAGGGGATTTCGCTGCTGTTCCAGGCGCTGACCGAGCGGCTGGCGGGCGAAATTGCGCAGTATGATTTGCGTCTGCCGCCAGAAGCCGGGCGGTTACGCAGCCGTTTTTATCAGCTTCAGGCGATAGAAAAAGAGTGGAACGAAGACGATGGTAGCGTAAGTTTACAGATACGCATGCCAATCGTTGACTGGCGTCGACTGTGTAAACAGGAACCGACGCTGGTGGATTACATTGTTTGACTGATTTTGCCTGACACGCGTATCCCGGCCTTGGGATACCACCGCACACACAATTATATGGAGTATAAACATGGCGTGGAATCAGCCCGGGAATAACGGACAGGACCGCGACCCGTGGGGGAGCAGCAATAATCAAGGCGGCAACTCTGGGGGAAATAAGGGTGGGCGCGATAAGGGGCCTCCTGATTTGGATGATATTTTTCGTAAGCTGAGCAAAAAGCTTGGCGGTTTTGGCGGTGGTAAAAACGACAACAGCGGCGGGCAATCTGGTCCCAATCGCAGTGGTCGTCTGATTGGTATTGTCGTGGTTGCGGCGGTAGTGATTTGGGCCGGTAGCGGTTTCTACACCATCAAAGAAGCGGAACGCGGTGTGGTAACACGCTTCGGTAAATTCAGTCATCTGGTTGAGCCAGGTCTTAACTGGAAACCGACCTTTGTCGATCAGGTCCGTGCGGTGAACGTGGAGGCGGTGCGCGAGCTGTCGGCTTCCGGCACCATGTTGACCTCTGATGAAAACGTTGTACGCGTTGAAATGAACGTGCAGTACCGCGTCACTAACCCTGAGCGTTACCTGTTTGCGGTAACCAGCGCGGATGACAGCTTGCGTCAGGCAACGGACAGCGCGCTGCGTGGCGTTATTGGCCGTTCAACCATGGACCGGATCCTGACCGAAGGCCGTACCGTGGTGCGTAGCGAAACCCAGCGCGAGCTGGAAGAGACTATCCGTCCTTACGATATGGGCATCACGCTGCTGGATGTTAACTTCCAGACGGCACGTCCACCGGAAGATGTTAAGGCGTCGTTCGATGATGCTATTGCCGCGCGTGAAAACCGCGAGCAGTCTGTCCGTGAGGCTGAAGCCTATGCCAATGACAAACTGCCACGCGCCCGTGGTGATGCGCAGGGGATTTTAGAAAAAGCCCGTGCCTATAAAGCGCGCGTCACGCTGGAAGCTCAGGGTGAAGTGGACAGCTTTGCCCGCATCCTGCCGGAATATAAGGCCGCGCCGCAGATTACCCGTGAACGTCTCTATATCGAGACCATGGAACGCGTGCTGGGTCATACCCGTAAGATTCTGGTTAATGATAAAGGCAACAGCCTGATGGTGCTGCCACTGGATCAGATTATGCGTGGACAGACTGGTGGAACAACGAGTAATAACCGGGACGGCGGCAGCAGCCTGCTGCGTATGCCACCAGCGAACAGTAACGATCGCGCCAGTGGCAGTTCGTCGTTCAGCCCGGACGACATCATGGATCAGCGCCGGGTGAATGCTCAGCGTAACGATACCCAGCGCGAAGGGAGAGATTAAGCGATGCGTAAGCCATTAATCGTTGTATTGATTGTTGTGCTGGTGGTGCTTTACGCGTCACTGTTTGTGGTGCAGGAAGGCCAGCGTGGCATTGTGATGCGCTTCGGCAAAGTTCTGCGTGATGATGAAAACAAACCGCTGGTCTATGCGCCAGGTCTGCACTTCAAGATCCCGTTCCTGGAATCCGTGAAGTCGCTGGACGCCCGTATTCAGACCATGGATAACCAGGCCGACCGTTTCGTCACCAAAGAGAAGAAAGATCTGATCGTCGATTCCTATATCAAATGGCGTATCAGCGACTTCAGCCGTTACTATCTGGCCACGGGCGGCGGCGACGTCTCTCAGGCGGAAGTGCTGCTGAAGCGTAAGTTCAGTGACCGTTTGCGTTCTGAAATTGGTCGCCTGGACGTGAAGGATATCGTTACTGATTCCCGTGGCCGTCTGACTACCGATGTGCGTGATGCGCTGAATACCGGTAGTGCAGGTCAGGATGATGATGTGGCGACGCCTGCGGCAGATGATGCTATCGCGTCAGCAGCGGCACGTGTTGAGCGTGAAACGACCAGCAACGAGCCAGCTATCAATCCAAACAGCATGGCGGCATTAGGGATTCAGGTTGTGGATGTGCGCATCAAGCAGATTAACCTGCCGACCGAAGTCTCCGATGCTATCTATGCCCGTATGCGTGCTGAGCGTGAATCTGTGGCCCGTAGCCAGCGTGCTCAGGGTGCGGAAGAAGCAGCCAAAGTCAGAGCGCAGGCGGACTATGAAGTGGAGCGTACGCTGGCAGAAGCACGTCGCCAGGCGCTGATCACTCAGGGTGAAGGGGATGCCGAAGCGGCCAAACTGTTTGCTGACGCCTTCAGTCAGGACCCGGACTTCTACGCCTTCATTCGTAGCCTGCGTGCCTATGAAAACAGCTTCAACAGCAACCAGGATGTGATGGTGCTCAGCCCGGACAGCGATTTCTTCCGCTTTATGAAATCGCCTTCTAACGCCACCCGCTAAGAATCTGTTATAAAGCAAGGGGCCGGATTTTCCGGCCCCTTTTTTTATGCTTATCAGCGGAAAACAGAATGAACCCAACCATTTGGATGGCGCTGGCCTTAGTGCTGGTTTTAGAAGGTCTGGGCCCGGTACTGCTGCCGCGTATCTGGCGACGGATGATATTATCGATGGCGCAGTTACCAGACACCCTGCTGCGCCGTTTTGGCGGTGGCCTGGTGGTAGCCGGCGCGGTGATCTACTACATGTTAAGTGCACACGGCGGCAGCTAAACGCAGGCAAAAAAGTCCGCAATCGTATGCTAAAAGAGCTGAAAGACGGGTTTTACGGTGGTAGAATCCATTTTTAAGCAATCGGTGATTTTGAGAAATGGGTAAGAACGTCGTCGTACTGGGCACCCAATGGGGTGACGAAGGTAAAGGTAAGATTGTTGACCTCCTGACTGAACGTGCAAAATATGTTGTGCGCTATCAGGGCGGCCATAACGCTGGCCATACGCTAGTCATCAACGGTGAGAAAACCGTCCTCCATTTAATTCCATCAGGCATTCTGCGTGAAAACGTGACCAGCATCATCGGCAACGGTGTGGTGCTCTCTCCGGCTGCGCTGATGAAAGAGATGAAAGGTCTGGAAGATCGCGGCTTCCCGGTACGTGAACGTCTGTTTATTTCTGAAGCCTGCCCGTTGATCCTCGAATATCACGTCGCGCTGGACGTGGCGCGTGAGAAAGCGCGTGGTGCGAAAGCGATCGGGACTACCGGTCGGGGTATCGGCCCTGCTTACGAAGATAAAGTGGCCCGCCGTGGCCTGCGCGTAGGCGATCTCTTCAACAAGGAAACCTTCGCCACAAAACTGAAAGAAGTGATGGAATATCACAACTTCCAGCTGGTGAACTACTACAAAGAAGAAGCGGTTGATTACGACAAAGTGCTGAGCGATGTGCTGGCAATTGCCGACATCCTGACCGGCATGGTGGTTGACGTTTCTGAACTGCTGGATGGCGCGCGTCAGCGCGGCGATCTGATCATGTTTGAAGGGGCGCAGGGTACGCTGCTGGATATCGACCATGGCACCTATCCCTATGTGACCTCCTCCAACACCACAGCAGGCGGCGTGGCAACGGGTTCAGGCATTGGTCCACGTTATGTGGATTACGTACTGGGTATCGTTAAAGCCTACTCAACCCGCGTAGGTGCAGGTCCTTTCCCGACGGAATTATTCGACGAAACGGGCGAATTCCTCTGCGCGCAGGGTAACGAGTTCGGCGCTACCACGGGCCGTCGTCGTCGTACCGGCTGGCTGGATGCGGTTGCCGTGCGTCGTGCGGTGCAGATCAACTCCCTTTCTGGTTTCTGCATGACCAAACTGGACGTGCTGGATGGCCTGAAAGAGGTGAAGATCTGCGTGGCTTACCGTATGCCGGATGGCCGTGAAGTCACCACTACCCCGCTGGCAGCAGAAGGTTGGGAAGGGATCGAACCCATTTACGAAAGCATGCCTGGCTGGTCTGAAACCACCTTTGGCGTGAAGACGCTGGAAGGCCTGCCGCAGGCCGCGCGTGATTACATTAAGCGTGTAGAAGAAGTGACCGGCGTGCCGGTTGACATCATCTCTACCGGTCCGGATCGTAGCGAAACCATGATCCTGCGCGACCCGTTTGACGCATAATGTTAAAAAAGGCCGGGTCTTGCCCGGCCTTACTCTTCGGTCTGCGCTTCCCGCCTTATTTCTCATTATCAACGCTTGCTTAAATAAAATGGCCTCAAACGCAGAGGCTGGTTTATCATCATTGATAACTCACTCATTTTGAGCGGATTACGGCATCGCTTCTGGCATCAGCCAGACTTCTGAGGTTACTGTGCAGCTAACGAGTTTTACCGACTATGGTCTACGTGCGCTGATCTATCTGGCCGCTCTGCCTGCGGGCCAGATGGCCAGTATTACTGAAGTGACAGAAGCCTATGGCGTTTCACGTAATCATATGGTCAAAATCATCAATCAGCTCAGTCGGGCTGGCTATGTTGCGGCGGTACGCGGCAAGAATGGCGGCATCCGCTTAGGTAAACCGGCGGCGGAAATTGTGATTGGCCAGGTAGTCCGCGATATGGAACCCCTTCAGATAGTAAACTGTGGCCCCTGTCTTATCAGCCCGGCCTGCCGCCTGAAAAAGGCGCTGCACGATGCGGTACAGAGTTTTCTGACCGTTTTGGATGGCTACACGCTGGCAGATCTGCTGGAAGATAACCATCCGCTCTACAAATTATTGCTGGTTGAACACGCTTCACTCAGCAGTTGATGACAACGGAGGAACCGCTATGTCAAAAGATCCTTTTAAGGAACGGGAAGCTGAAAAATATGATAATCCCATTCCCAGTCGCGAATTTATTCTGGCTCATCTGGATAAACGCGAAAAACCTGCCAGCCGTGAAGAGCTGGCTGAAGAACTTTCCATCTCTGGCGAAGAGCAGACTGAAGCCTTACGCCGCCGCCTGCGCGCCATGGAGCGTGATGGCCAGCTGGTCTTCACCCGTCGCCAGTGCTATGCCCTGCCAGAGCGACTCGATCTGCTGCGCGGAAAGGTAATCGGCCACCGCGACGGCTTTGGCTTCCTGCGGATTGAAGGCAGCAAAGACGATCTCTATCTCTCTGCTGAGCAGATGAAAATGTGTATGCATGGCGATGTGATCCTGGCTCAGGCTATGGGCGCAGATCGTAAAGGTCGCCGTGAAGCCCGTGTGGTCAGGGTTCTTGAGCCGCGTAACAGCCAGATTGTTGGTCGCTACTTCACCGAAGCTGGCGTGGGCTTTGTGGTGCCAGACGACAGCCGCCTGAGCTTTGATATTCTGCTTCCTGCTGAAGATCTGATGGGCGCGCGGATGGGCTATGTGGTGGTGGTGGAGCTGGTTCAGCGTCCTACCCGCCGCAGCAAGGCCGTGGGTAAAGTCGTGGAGGTGCTGGGTGATAACATGGGCACCAGCATGGCGGTGGAGATGGCGCTGCGTACCCACGATATTCCGCACACCTGGTCTCCGGAACTGGAAAACCAGATCGCTAAACTGAAAGAAGAAGTGCCGGAAGAAGCCAAAGCGGGCCGTGTGGATCTGCGCGATCTGCCACTGGTCACCATTGATGGTGAAGATGCCCGTGACTTCGATGATGCCGTCTTCTGTGAACGCAAACGCGGCGGTGGCTGGCGTCTCTGGGTAGCTATTGCCGACGTAAGCTATTACGTCCGTCCGGGCACGCCGCTTGATGACGAAGCGGTCAACCGTGGCACCTCGGTCTACTTCCCATCCCAGGTGGTGCCGATGCTGCCTGAAGTGCTCTCAAATGGCCTCTGCTCTCTGAACCCGCAGGTTGATCGTCTCTGTATGGTCTGTGAGATGACCATCTCCGCTACCGGTAAATTAACCGGTTACAAGCATTATGAAGCGGTGATGAACTCCTGGGCGCGTCTGACCTACAACAAAGTGTGGAGCATTTTGCAGGGTGATCAGGAGCTGCGCGAGCAATATCAGCCGCTGGTTAAAGACCTGGAAGAGCTGCACCGCATGTACCTGGTACTGGAGAAGTCTCGCGAGCAGCGCGGCGGTATTTCGTTTGAAAGCGACGAGGCCAAATTTGTCTTTAACGCCGAACGCCGTATTGAGCGCGTTGAACAGGTTTCCCGCAATGACGCGCACAAGCTGATTGAAGAGTGCATGATCCTGGCGAACATCGCCTCTGCCCGTTATGTTGAGAAAAATAACGAGCCGGCCCTGTTCCGTGACCACGACCGCCCAAGCGAAGAGAACATCAAGAGCTTCCGCTCCGTGCTCAACGAGCTGGGTCTGACGCTGGGAGGTGGCAACAAACCGCATCCGCTGGACTATGCCGAGCTGCTGAAGCAAATCTCCAGCCGTACCGATGCCGAGATGCTGCAAACAATGCTGCTGCGCTCCATGAAGCAGGCGGTGTATGACCCGGAAAACCGTGGTCACTTCGGCCTGGCGCTGGCTTCTTATGCGCACTTTACCTCGCCTATCCGTCGCTACCCGGATCTGCTGCTGCACCGCGCCATCAAGTATCTGCTGGCGAAAGAGAACGGCACGCTGGAAGGGAATACCACGCCGACCGGCGGCTTCCATTACGAGCTGCCGCAGATGCTGCAATTAGGTCAGCACTGCTCAATGACCGAGCGCCGTGCCGACGAAGCCACCCGCGACGTGGCCGACTGGCTGAAGTGTGACTTTATGCATGACCACGTGGGTGAAACCTTCCCCGGTGTGATCTCAAGCGTTACCGGTTTTGGCTTCTTTGTTCGCTTAACCGATCTGTTTATCGACGGTCTGGTGCATGTCTCCACGCTGGACAATGATTACTACCGCTTCGATGCGGTAGGGCAGCGTCTGATTGGTGAGTCCGGCGGTAAAACTTATCGTCTGGGCGATACGGTAGAAGTGCGTGTGGAAGCGGTGCATATGGACGAGCGCAAAATTGATTTTGCGATGGTCTCCAGCAGCCGTAAACCGCGTGGCGAAGGCAAAACAGAGCGCGACCGGGCTAAAAAAGGCGGTTCCTCTAACAGCGGCAAACGTCGTCAGGCCCCGCGAAAAGGCAATTTTGAGCCAGACAGCGCTTTCCGTGAGCCTAAGGCCAAAGATGAGAGTGCAGAGGCGGGAGCCAAAAAAGAGAAAAAGCCGAGAAAGCCTGCGGAGAGAAACCGTAAAAGCACCTCTGGCAGCCGTACACGCCGTGCGCCAAAGAAAAAAACGGATAATCCGGTCTGAGCCTCATTACCGCTTAAGACCTGGCCACACAGAGCGAGGGTATTACGCTCTGTGAGCCAGAGAATCATCAGGGGGGCAGAGTAACTTTCTGCCCCTCTCTACAACGCATGATGGACCCCGTTCCGCACGCGCACAAAGACCAACTGAGTAACCGATCAATGAGTGAAATTGTATTTGGGATCCATGCCGTAAAGGCGCTGCTGGAGAGCGATCCTCAACGTTTTCAGGAAGTGTTTATCCTGAAAGGGCGTGATGATAAACGTTTGCAGCCGCTGGTAAAAGAGCTGGAAGCGCAGGGCATTGTGGTGCAGATGGCAAATCGCCAGTGGCTGGACAGCCAGGTAGAAGGGGGCGTGCATCAGGGCATCGTGGCCCGCGTGAAGCCTGGTCGTCAGTATCAGGAAAATGACCTGCCGGCTCTGCTGGAAAGTCTGGCTTCGCCGTTCCTGCTGATCCTTGACGGTATCACCGACCCGCACAATCTGGGTGCCTGCCTGCGTAGCGCGGATGCCGCTGGGGTACATGCGGTTATCGTCCCCCGCGATCGTTCTGCCCAACTGAATGCCACGGCGAAAAAAGTTGCCAGCGGCGCGGCAGAAAATGTTCCCCTGATCCGCGTAACGAATCTGGCCAGAACCATGCGTGTTCTACAGGAAGCGAACGTGTGGATCGTCGGAACAGCTGGCGAAGCCGATCACGATCTCTATCAGAGCAAAATGACCGGCCCGATGGCGCTGGTGATGGGCGCAGAGGGCGAAGGGATGCGCCGTCTGACCCGTGAGCACTGTGATGAGCTGATCAGCATTCCAATGGCGGGCAGCGTCTCTTCGCTGAATGTCTCTGTCGCGACGGGCGTTTGCCTGTTTGAAGCGGTACGCCAGCGCCGTAAATAACAGTACCGGGGCGTGACCTGCGCCCCGAATTCCCTCTCTTTTCCTCGCCAGTTCTGCTCTGTCACGCATAATCACGGTGTGTTTGTGTGAATGAAAAGGATGGCGCAATGGAGTGGAAAACCCATACCGTTTTTAATCAACCCCTTCCTCTGGCGAACAGCAACCTGTTTCTCTCCGATACGCCGCTGCGTGAGGCCGTACTGCGTGAGGGCGCGGGCTGGGATGCCGATCTGCTCACCTCTGTTGGACAACAATTAGGCAGCGCAGAGTCGCTGGAACTGGGGCGGCTGGCGAACATCTACCCGCCTGAGCTGCTGCGTTTTGACGCCAGGGGTGAACGGCTGGATGAGGTGCGTTTTCATCCTGCCTGGCATTTGCTGATGCAGGGACTCTGTGCCAATCGCGTACATAACCTTCCATGGCAGGAAAACGCGCCCGCAGCGGCCTTTGTGGCCCGCGCGGCCCGCTTTATCGTGCATGGGCAGGTTGAGGCGGGCAGCCTTTGCCCCATCACCATGACCTTTGGAGCAATACCTCTGTTGCAAAAGCACCTTCCCGCGCCTTTTCAGGCGTGGCTGAAGCCACTGCTTTCGGATCGCTATGATGCGCATTTGCAGGAAGCGCCACTGAAAAAAGGGGTGTTGATCGGCATGGGAATGACCGAGAAGCAGGGCGGTACGGATCTGCTGAGTAATACCACCAGAGCTGAACCAGCCGGGTCCCGTGGCAATGGCGAGTGCTACCACCTTACCGGGCATAAATGGTTCTTCTCGGTACCCCAAAGTGATGCTCACCTGGTGCTGGCGCAGGCGAAAGGCGGTTTATCCTGCTTTTTCATGCCGCGCCTGCTGCCTGGCGGCGAAAGAAATGCGGTGCATATTGAACGGCTGAAAGCGAAGCTGGGTAACCGCTCCAATGCCAGCAGCGAGGTGGAGTTTTTTAATGCCAGCGGCTGGCTGATTGGCGAAGAGGGGGAAGGCATCCGTCAGATCCTGAAAATGGGCGGCTATACCCGTTTCGATTGCGCGCTGGGCAGTCACGCAATGATGCGACGGGCCTTTTCGGTCGCGCTTTATCATGTGCATCAACGCCAGGTGCTGGGCAAAAAACTTGTGGATCAGCCGCTGATGAGGCAGGTTTTATGTTCTCAGGCTTTGATGCTGGAAGGACAGACCGCCATGCTGATGCGCCTTGCCCGCGCCTGGTCGTTTAATCAGAATGAGCAAGAGAAACTCTTCAGCCGGCTGTTTACTCCCGTAGCCAAGTATGTGGTCTGTAAACAAGGCAGCGCCTTTGTTGCCGAGTCGATGGAGGTGCTGGGCGGCATCGGCTATTGCGAAGAGAGTGAGCTGCCGCGCCTCTATCGTGAGATGCCGGTAAACAGCATCTGGGAAGGATCTGGAAACGTTATGTGCCTGGATGTGCTGCGGGTAGTGGCCAGACAGCCGGGCGTAACAGAGATGCTCTGTGCGGAATTTGATGCGGTGAAAGGGCAGAATCGTCATTACGACAGCCTGTGGCGTCAGACAAAGCTCTGGCTGCGTAAGCCACAGGAGGCACAGGCCAGAAGCCTGTGTGAAGCGCTGTTTGCTCTTGCCTGCGGTGCGCAGGTGATGACCCATCTGGAACCGGGTCTGGCGGACGCATGGTGCCGCCAGATGCTCGATGTCAGAGGCCACACCTCTGTGCCGGAAAGTGTAGCCGCGCGCCTGCTACTGCGCGCCACCGGTGGTTGAAGGGCCGTAAAGAATGGCGCTGGCGTACCAGAGGCCCGGCATCACGGTTTCGCTGACCATCTGAATGTAGTAGTAGCTCGCGCCAGCCTGGTTGGCCTTAGCCGCTATCGCCCGTTGCGCATCGTCTGGCGATCCCCGTTCATTAACGGTGATGGAGCCAAGTTTGGTAAGCGTCAGGCTTTGCGCGCGGCTGACCTCCTGGGCCTGTGATGTTGGCGGCGGCGGAGATTCAGGTTTCGTTTTAAACTGGCTACAGCCAGCGGTCAGCAAAACAAACAGTAAGATGACTACACGGCTCATGGCGGCTCCTCCAGTGGGATAGCTAAAAGTGTAAACTATCCCACCGAATTTAGCCTTTAAGCGTAAATACGCTGACCAGATCCGTCAGATGATGCCCTTTGCGACTCAGCTCCTGCGCCGTTGCTTCAGAAGTGGAAACCAGCTCGGTGTTCTGGTGCGTGGCCTGGCCAATCTGGTTCATGGCAATGTTCACCTGTCCGATGCCGGCCGACTGCTCTTTCGAGGCGACGTTGATTTCGCTCATCAGCACTTTAACCTGCCCGATGCGCCCCACAATATCCTCCATCACCTGACGCGTTTGCTCGGAGAGATCGTGACCCTGAACCACTTTGCTCAGCGAGTTTTCGATTAATCCGTCAATCTCTTTTGCCGCCTGCGCACTGCGCTGCGCCAGCGCCCGGACTTCTGCCGCGACCACGGCAAAACCTTTACCATGTTCGCCCGCGCGTGCGGCTTCCACGGCTGCGTTAAGCGCCAGAATATTGGTCTGGAAAGCGATAGACTCAATCACATGGGTGATGTCAGCAATGCTCTGTGAGGCGCTCTTGATATCGGTCATGGTTCCCACCGAGCGCGACACGGTTTCACCGCCGTTGGTCACCGCTGAGGCGGCTTCATCTACCAGAGTCAGAGCCTGAGAGACGTTGGCCGCGTTCTGCGCCACCGTTGCGCTAAGCTGCTCCATGCTGGCTGAGGTTTCTTCCACGCTGCTGGCCTGGCGGGAGATCTGTTCGCTGATATTCTCGCTACTCAGCGCGATAGCATCGGTACCGGTGCTGATCTCCTGTGCGGCTTCACGCACCTGAGCGACAATCTGCTCCAGTCCGTCACCAATGCCGTTGATGGCGATAATCAACTGGCCTACTTCGTCATGACGGCGGGTATCCAGCGTGGCCAGCAGGTTGCCAGCGGCATAATGCCGGGCCAGCTCAATCACTTCCTGTAGCGGCTTGCTGATCCAGTTGCGCGTGGTGATAACAAAGCCCAGGGCGAAGACCAGCACCAGTGCGGCGCCAATCATCAGGAACAGATCGCGGGTGTGCTCAATGGGTGCCAGCAGGCTGGATTTGTTCACCTCGCCCAGAATGACCCAGTTCCACTCAGGCAGATGATGCCAGGTCATGATCTGTGTCGAGCCATCTTCATCAGGCGCTTCCACCATACCGCCCGGCGTGCTCAGCAACTGCTGCTGTAATGCTTCTGACCAGCGCGGCGTTTTCCCTTCTTCTGAAGGATGGAAAACAAATTTACCGTGGTTTTTGCCTGTAGCGTTATCCAGCACCACAAAATGCCCGGTTTCACCCAGCTTCTTACTCAGCACTTTCTGCCGGATTTCGGCATACTGTTTACTGATATCCACGCCCACAAACAGAATGCCAATGACCTTACCGCTGTCATCTTTGACTGGCTGATACTGCGTGATATAGCGCTTGCCAAAGAGCATGCTTACGCCCTGATAAATTTCTCCCTTCTGGATGCGTTTCCAGGCGGGACTGGCGTGATCCAGACGGGTGCCGATGGCCCGCTCCCCATCCTCTTTACGTAGCGAGGTGGAAATGCGCATAAAGTCATCGCCCGTACGCACAAAAATCGTGGAAATTGCGCCCGTGCGCTGCTGGAAGTCATCCACCAGAACCTGATCCAGGTTCAGAGTTTTCAGGCCCGCGCGCAGGGTTGGCGTCTGTTCAGCGCCAATGGCAACCTGCTGCGTTTCATCCAGCGTAAAGCGTTTGGGTAAAAAACTCTGGAAGAGAGCCGTATAATTGGCCACTTCTTCGCTAAGGGTACTGTTGAACATGGCCGCCATATCGCCGATACCGCCGACCTGGTTATCCATATTTTCCTGGGTTAATGTTTGCAGTTGCTTAGCGGCATTGTGCGTTAAGGCCAACGTCAGGATCAGTAAAAGCAGGGCGACACTGAGCGAGGTGATCACCGAGAGCTTTACGCCCAGGCTCCAGCGCCGAAATGAGAATTTATTCATGGGTGACCTGTTAATTTATTTAGGGGGTTGAATCGGTTAACGGCAACATTCATGAAACATTTAATTTTTAATTTTGTGAGCGGGCTAACCTTTTAGTGAATAAACCCAAATCCCAGTTCTTTGAGCTGGCCGCTTATCGCCATGTTCTCTACCGGAGGCTTAATGATTGAGATAGCGACAGACTCTTTTGCAGGCATTGAGTGTTTGCACGCCACACCAGCAGGAAAAGGCTCTGCGCCGCTGCCTACCCTGCTTTTCTGGCACGGATTTGCCTCATCGAAGGAGGTCTACGCCTATTTTGCTGTTGAACTGGCCAGGGCGGGATTTCGCGTTGTGATGCCAGATGCGGATATGCATGGTTCACGCTTCAACGGCGACACAGAGTTAAGGCTGACCCATTTCTGGGAGATCCTGAAAAGTAACATTGATGAGGTGCCGGCCATAGAAGAGGCGCTACGCGAGCAAAAGCTGGTGGAAGAAGGGCGATTTGCAGTGGCGGGTGCCTCAATGGGCGGCATGACCGCACTGGGCGCGATGGCGCGATACAGCCATATTACCAGCGTGGCCAGTATGATGGGGTCAGGCTATTTCATGTCGCTGTCACAGACGCTGTTTCCTCCGCTGGTGGCAAAAACGCCGCAACAGAAACAAGAGCTTGTTGAAAGAATGGCGCCGCTGGCAAGTTATGATGTCAGCGAACAGCTGGAGAAGCTCGCCAACCGGCCACTGCTGGTCTGGCACGGTGAAGCGGATGAAGTGGTGCCTGCGGCAGAGAGCTTCAGGTTAGAAAAGGCGCTGCGGGAAGCGAAACTCGATGCCAATCTGACGTTTATTACCGAACAGGGCGTTGGGCATCGCATCACGCCGCCCGCGCTGGCTGCGATAGCGGCTTTTTTTAAGCGCTATCTGTAGCCTTGTTTCGCTCAGGGCGGCGCATTACCCGTTCAGCAGGATCGGGCCGCTCCCGTTCAGGTAAACCCTGGCCGGGGGCCATGCCGTTCCGCCAATATCAACCCAGGTAATCAGGCTTTTAAAGCTGCCCGGAGAGCCGCTCTGCTGCGGTGGTTGGGGCTTTATGCGATGTTTTGTCTAACGGAGACGCAATCCGGTTTATATAGACGTAACTGTTCGCCGCGTTGCTGGTGTAGCTTTTCACCTGCTGCTCGCAGCCAGAGGTACTGGCAAGGGCGGATGTGGAAAGGAATAGACCGAGTAAAGTGGCGATTGCGATGGTTTTCATAGTGAACTCCACAATCAGATAACCCTCTGACGCTGACGTCAGAGGCGTGTCATAAGCAACAGTTAGAGTTTAGCCCCTTCCACGCTAAAAGGTATTAGTAATTCTTGCTGTTTTAGATCAGCTTTTTTGAATGACTTTTTTCTAACGGGTTGATCTGACTCACTAAGCACGAAAAGCCTGCTCCGGCCAGCGCCATGCTGACAAATAATTTACACCCCGCCGCGACTTTACCTTGAGTTTCCGCAGTGCCGCCAGTATGATTACGCGTCAATTTTTCAGCCGCATTCTCAGGTTGTGACCCAGTAAACAGTTTGGGCACAGCTTATAACGTTCCTTGCTTCCATGGGCCGCGGCTGACCCCGACAGGAGGCTGAATAATCCGTAAGGAGCAAATTCGATGCGTCATTACGAAATCGTATTTATGGTTCACCCTGACCAAAGCGAACAGGTTCCGGGCATGATCGAGCGTTACACTGGTGCTATCACTGGTGCAGAAGGCACGATCCACCGTCTGGAAGACTGGGGCCGTCGTCAGCTGGCTTACCCGATCAATAAACTGCACAAAGCACACTACGTTCTGATGAACGTGGAAGCTCCGCAGGAAGCGATCGATGAGCTGGAAACTAACTTCCGCTTCAACGACGCCGTTATCCGCAGCATGGTTATGCGCGTTAAGCACGCGGTAACTGAAGCATCTCCGATGGTTAAAGCGAAAGATGAGCGTCGTGATCGTCGCGAAGATTTTGCTAACGAAACCTCTGATGATGCAGATGCTGGGGATTCTGAAGAGTAATTGACCGTGACGGCTAACCGGTTGACGCTGTCTGGCACTGTGTGCAAGACGCCGATGCGTAAAATAAGCCCGTCAGGTATTCCACACTGCCAGTTCGTGCTTGAGCACCGTTCATCGCAGGTGGAAGCCGGTTTTACCCGGCAAGCCTGGTGTCGGATGCCGGTGATTATCAGCGGCAAAGCCCATCAGGCCCAAACTCTTAGTATAACGGTCGGCACGCACCTTACCGTTTCAGGCTTTATTAGCTGCCATCAAGGCCGCAATGGACTGAACAAAACGGTACTGCATGCCGAGCAGATTGAATTGATAGATTCTGGAGACTAGCCTAATGGCACGTTATTTCCGTCGTCGCAAGTTCTGCCGTTTCACCGCGGAAGGCGTTGTAGAGATTGATTACAAAGATATCGCTACGCTGAAAAACTACATTACCGAAAGCGGTAAAATTGTCCCGAGCCGTATTACCGGTACTCGTGCAAAATACCAGCGTCAGCTCGCTCGTTGCATCAAGCGCGCTCGCTACTTGTCCCTGCTGCCATATACCGATCGTCATCAGTAATTGGCCGCTGTCTATTAACGACTTTAAGAGGATAAGGTAATGCAAGTTATTCTGCTTGATAAAGTAGCAAACCTGGGCAGCCTGGGTGATCAGGTTAACGTTAAAGCGGGCTACGCTCGTAACTTCCTGGTTCCACAGGGTAAAGCTGTTCCTGCTACCAAGAAAAATGTTGAGTTCTTCGAAACACGCCGTGCAGAACTGGAAGCCAAACTGGCTGACGTTCTGTCTGCAGCTAATGCACGTGCTGAGAAAATCAACGCACTGGGCACCGTTACTCTCGCGTCTAAAGCAGGCGACGAAGGTAAACTGTTCGGTTCCATCGGTACCCGCGACATCGCTGACGCTGTAACTGCGGCTGGCGTTGAAGTGGCTAAGAGCGAAGTTCGTCTGCCGAACGGCGTTCTGCGCACCACCGGTGAGCACGAAGTGGACTTCCAGGTTCACAGCGAAGTCTTCGCTAAACTGATTGTAAACGTGGTTTCTGAAGCTTAATCGCTGAGGTTACTGCAAAAAAACGCCGGCCTTGTGCCGGCGTTTTTGTTTTTGTCCCCGCCGCTTATTGCGCGCGAACAAAGGAGCCATCTGGCTGACGGGTAAATAGTATCTGTCCGTTGTCAGTGTCCACCGTTAAGCCATTCACCACGCCCTGAGCATTCTGACGAATGCGAACAGCCTGTCCGGTTTGTAAATTGCTCAGCGGCTTATCGTCGCCCTCTACCCGTGCCATCGCAAACACATCATTGACCGACAGGTTATTATCGCGAAACAGCTGCGCCAGCGTTTGCCCTGAGGCAATCTCATAACTGTGCCATGTGCCCTGCGAATCGTTAGCCGATGGCGCTGGCGTTGAGGGCCTCTGTGTCGGCGCTTCTGGCTGTTCACTACTGAGTTCAGCCTGCATCGGTACGCTGGTCTCAGAAGAGTGGCCTGACGTCATCGCTGGCCGCTGGGGTGAAGATGCAGGCCAGAGAAAGGCCAGCAGCATCACCAGCAGTGAGAGGATGATACCGCGACGGTGGAAAGGCGGTAACGGATCCATCCAGCGCACAGACTCCGGCAGATGCCAAATCCAGCTGAACAAGTGCGGGATTCGTGATGATGAAGACGCTTTGGGCATGGGGTCCTCCTCCTGGCGCGAACCTCGCGCAAATAGTGAGCTTTTTACTACCCGGTTTAACCAACCGTTCAGAGAAAGCGACTGGCTTTTCCTTCGCCTGCGGGCAAGATGGCCCATGTTAACCTCGACTAAAATATAGCTGATAACGCATTGTGCGTGCGGAGTTTATTCCGCCCGTGGGATCCGGGTATTGTTTCCTTTTAACGGCGAAAAGTCACCTGAAGAAGATGCCATTTTACGCCCGATGTCTGCGCTGTTATGCTCTGCACTGGTTTTATCAATGATGAAAGGAAAATCCATGACTACCCCTTCTTTTGACAGCGTAGAAGCGCAAGCAAGTTACGGTATCGGTTTACAGGTTGGCCAGCAGCTGCTGGAATCTGGTTTGCAGGGTCTGCAACCAGAAGCATTGCTGGCTGGTCTGCGCGATGCGCTGGAAGGGAACGCCCCTGCTGTACCTGTAGATGTTGTTCACCGTGCGCTGCGCGAAGTTCATGAGCGTGCGGATGCTGTGCGTCGTGAGCGCCAGCAGGAAATGGCAGTTGAAGGTCAGAAATTCCTGGAAGAGAACATCAAGCGCGACGGCGTGAGCAGCACCGAGTCAGGTCTGCAATTCAGGGTGATTGCTCAGGGCGAGGGCGCAATCCCTTCCCGTCAGGACCGCGTACGCGTGCACTACACCGGCAAACTGACCGATGGCAGCGTATTCGACAGTTCAGTACAGCGCGGCGAGCCGGCTGAATTCCCGGTGAGCGGCGTGATCCCAGGTTGGATCGAAGCGCTGACGCTGATGCCAGTTGGTTCAAAGTGGGAGCTGGTTATTCCTCATGAACTGGCTTACGGCGAGCGTGGCGCAGGTGCCTCTATTCCTCCTTTCAGCACCCTGGTGTTTGAAGTGGAGCTGTTAGAGATCCTGTAAGATTCCGGGCCAGGTACGCCTGGCCCATCCCCCTTATTTTTGCAAATCTACCTGATAAAGAGCGAAGCCGATGTCATCCGTTCCTTTTTGCTGTAACGGATACTGCCCCTGCGCACGGATAAATTTTGCTGCTTTTTCACCGGGAGAGGTTTCAAAACGAATATCCAGCGGCGTACTGCTCGCAATATGCGCCAGCTTCCAGTTGTTATCCGCCTGCGGCTTCACTTCACCTTCTGCCCTGGTCTGCGCGCTGATATAGGCTGCGACGACGGAACGGTTCTCATCCGGTGAAGCAAAAGCAATATGGCTCTCCCCCGTTCCTGCAAATTTACCGCCATAGGCCCGGTAGTTATTCGTTGCTACCAGGAAGGTTGCCTGCGGGTCGATCGGCTTACCCTTAAAGGTCAGATCTCTGATACGTGAAGCCTTTTCGTTGCTCATCTGACATTCGGCATCGTATCTGGCCGGCTGCGTAACATCGATACGATAGTTAACGCCATCAATCACATCAAAATTGTAGGTACGGAAATCCCAGTTAATCAGCGACTGAGGCTGACTGTTGTGCGGATCGATCTGATTGAACTGGCCGGCAGAGCACTCCAGCCACTCTTTCACCTCTTTGCCACTGACTTTCAGCACTACCAGCGTGTTGGGATAAAGATAGAGATCGGCGGCGTTACGGAAGGTAAGGGGGCCTTTTTCCACCTCAACATAGCTGGAGGGATCGTTTTTCCGCCCTCCCGCTTTAAAGGGCGCTGCCGCCGACAGTACGGGCAGCGTGGCCAGATCGGGATCGCCCTGAATGTAATGCTGCACATAGTCCCGCTGGGCGTTGTTGACTATCTGCACGGTGGGATCATCCTGCACCAGCGACAGATAGCTGTACATGACATCAGCAGAGGTGCCGATAGGTTTGCTGACAAATTCGCGCGTCGCTTTATGATCCTGTTCCATCACCTTCAGCAGGGCCGGGTCTTCTGCGGCCAGCGACTTCTTCGCCGTTTTATCGTAGATCGGGCGGGCTTCTGCCCTGGCGCTGCTGACCTGCCAGCGCCCCTGCTGATTATCCAGCACCAGATCGACCACGCCCAGGTGATCGCCCCACATTCCCGGCATCACGGCGGGAATGCCGTTCAGCGTTCCCTGATTGATGTCCGCGCCCTTAATGCTGGCGAATTCCTGGCTGGGGAAAACGGCATGCGCATGGCCGAAAAGAATGGCATCGATACCCGGCACCTGGCTGAGGTAATAGACCGAGTTTTCAGCCATCGCTTTATAGGGGTCGCCAGAGAGACCGGAGTGGGGAATGGCGACCACGATATCGGCACCCGCTTTGCGCATCTCCGGCACCCATTTACGGGCAGTTTCAGTGATGTCGTTCACCGTTACCTTGCCGGTGAGGTTTGTTTTATCCCAGACCATAATCTGCGGCGGCACAAATCCAATGTAACCCACCTTAAGCTGGTGGGATTTCCCCTCTCTGTCGGTGACTGACACAGCTTTGATCAGCCAGGGAGTGAAAAGCGGCTTACCGGTTTTGACATCAATGATATTGGCATTGATATAAGGAAAGCGGGCGCCATTGATGGCTTTATGCAGATAATCGAGGCCGTAATTAAATTCATGGTTGCCCAGGTTGCCGACCGTATAATCCAGGGTGTTCATCGCCTTGTAGACAGGATGCACTTCGCCCTGTTGCAGGCCTTTGGCTGCCATATAGTCGCCAAGCGGGCTGCCCTGAATAATATCGCCGTTGTCGACCAGCACGCTGTTGGGGGCCTCTTTGCGGGCGGCTTCAATCAGCGTGGCCGTCCGCACCAGGCCAAATTTCTCGCTGGGCGAATCTTTGTAGTAGTCAAAATCCATCATATTGCTGTGCAGGTCTGTGGTTTCCAGCAGGCGGAAATCAACCGTAGCGGCGTTAAGCGAAGCTGCGACAAAAAGTGCCGAAAGGGATAGCGTGGTCTGAAAGGTTATTTTTCCGTAAAACATCATTTCTCCGTTAGACAGGGGCGACAGCGCACTAACATCGCAAAGTTTTGTGAACTTGTTACCTTGTGTCTTAAATAAATGTGATCAGCCACAAATATTTACTGCTAACCGGGCTGAGGGTAAAAAGCGGAGGTTACTGAACACCATATACATTATGCTGTTGATAATTAAGCTCTCTCTTTAGCTATCACAGCCTGCCTGTTCAGGAACTGGGAGCGAGGGGGATACTATCAGCTGCTATGATCGGTTAAGGTTTCAGCCATCGGTATGCAGGTACAGACTGGCCGGTAGTACGCGGTCTTAAGTTGCTAATCATGAGGTGTAAAATGTTAGACAAAATCTGCCAGCTGGCTCGGGAAGCGGGCGATGCGATCATGGTGGTGTATGACGGACAGGCGCCGCTTAATGTCTCTCACAAGTCAGATGATTCGCCGGTGACGGCGGCAGATATTGCTGCCCATCAGGTGATTGTTCAGGGACTTTCTGCACTTTCTCCAGAGATCCCGGTGTTATCGGAAGAGGATCCGCCGGGTTGGCAGGTACGCCAGCACTGGCAGCGCTACTGGCTGGTCGACCCCCTTGATGGCACCAAAGAGTTTATCAAGCGTAACGGTGAGTTCACGGTGAATATCGCTCTGATTGAGCAGGGCAAACCGGTGCTGGGCGTGGTCTATGCCCCGGTACTGGGCGTTATGTACTCCGCAGCGGAGGGCAAAGCGTGGAAAGAAGAGGGTGGAAACCGTGAGCAGATTCAGGTTCGGGAAGCCCGTCCGCCGCTGGTGGTGATAAGCCGTTCCCATTCGGACACTGAGCTGGAGGATTATCTCAGCCAGCTGGGTGAGCACCAGACCACGGCGATAGGCTCTTCGCTGAAGTTCTGCCTGGTGGCGGAAGGGAAAGCGCAGCTCTATCCCCGCTTCGGGCCGACCAATATCTGGGATACCGGTGCAGGACATGCTGTTGCAGTAGCGGCAGGCGCGCACGTTCATGACTGGCAGGGTAAGGATCTGGATTATGCTCCACGCGAATCCTTCCTGAACCCTGGCTTCCGCGTTTCGATTTTCTGACAGTTAAGTGCGTGACTGGCAATTTTTGAAAGATGCACCAACTGGAAAGAGTAAAGGCCATCTGGTCTGGATATATCAGGCGCCCGGAGTCTGTCATCTGAGTTGCATGGTCGAAGAGAGTGGGCTGAACACAAAGAGGCAGGGGCTGTGAAGCGGCGTCCATGCCGCTCAGCCTTTGCTTATCAGCCCACTCTTTCCTCCCGACACGCTCAGTGTTGTCTGGCTGAAGGGCAGGCAGCGCCGCTGTTTTGCTTTTGTCCTTAGACTCCAGGCCCTGATCTCACCCTTTACTCCAGCAGCTTATGCACCAGCGCCACTACCTGCTTCACCTCTTCCTGCGTCAGCGCGCCATCCTTTGCAAAACGCACCTCACCCTTTTTATCCAGCACCACAATCGCGGAACCGCCATCCTCCAGCTGCCAGGCTTTTTTAGCCACGCCGTCACTGTCTACAATGAACTGCGACCAGGGAAACTGCTTCTTGTTGTTCTCAATGCTGCTGCGAACAAACATTCCCGTGCCGGGAATTGCATCATCGGTGTTAACCAGGGTAGTGGTCTGGTAACGATCGTGTGGAAATTTTGCTGACTTGATCGCTTCTATAAGCGAAGCGTTCTTCTCTTTGGATGACGAACGGCCAGCGATATGTTGAACCACCCGCACTTTGCCCGGCAATTTCGCACTGTTCCAGCGTTGATAGCTGAATTTATCCTGCTGCAATATCAGCTCCCCTTTATCAGAAATACCGATAGCGGGGAGGCGCTGACCCTCTTTAAAGGCATGCGCGCCAGCACTAAAGGGCAGGGAAAGTGAGATAAGAACAAAAAGTAAGCGAACAGCAGCCATTAGCCTCTCCTTTTAAGGTGATCAGACCAGTTGGTCATGTTCCTGCAATAATAAGCGCAGAAGATGCTGCTGTCGCATCGGGCTAACATCTTTGCAACACACTGCACAATTCGCTTTCAATTGAAGGTTTATACTGTTTGGCCATGTCGAAAGCAGAGAGTGCTCTGTCATGATGTGTAAAAACAGTAAAAAAACTCTTTTTTCGGACTTCAGGAAGGCGATGTTGGTCTATAGTGAATCCACTTTGCGCTGCAAGGATTCGTACCGAGATTGGACACGACGCAGCGCGCATCATTTTCAGGAGTATTAATCAGCATGAAGATCTTCCAGCGATACAACCCGCTGCAGGTAGCCAAATACGTAAAAACGCTGTTTCGCGGCAGGATATATATCAAAGACGTAGGCGCTTTCGAATTCGATAAAGGCAAGATCCTGATCCCACGAATTAAAGATAAGCAGCACTACAGCGTGATGTCAGAAGTGAACCGTCAGGTACTGCGCTTGCAGACCGAGTTCAACTAAAAAAATAAGGCGCGAATAATCGCGCCTTTTTGTTGTTCCCTGCCTTTACTCTTCAGTCGCTTCAGCCACTTTAGTGAGTACGGCCGCCGCCGCCGTTGGACGCGCATCAATGCGGGTTACCAGCAGCTGATCGATACGGTAGCTGTCAATATCTACCACCTCAAACTTATAGCCGTGGAACTTCACGAAATCGGTGCGTTTCGGGATTTTGCGCAGCATATACATCATGAAGCCGCCAATGGTTTCATAATTGCCGGACTGGGGGAATTCATCGATATCCAGCACGCGCATGACGTCGTCAATGGGCGTACCGCCCTCCACCAGCCAGGAATTCTCATCACGCGCCACAATCTGCTCTTCCATACCCTGGCCGACCAGATCGCCCATCAGCGTCGTCATCACGTCATTCAGCGTAATAATCCCCACCACCAGCGCGTACTCATTCATGATCACCGCAAAATCTTCACCGGCGGTTTTAAAGCTCTCCAGCGCCTCAGAGAGGGTCAGCGTATCCGGCACTATCAGCGCAGAGCGGATCTGTACGCCGCTGTTCAGCGCCAGGCTCTGGTGCCCCAGCACCCTTAACAGCAGCTCTTTTGAGTCGACGTAGCCAACAATATGGTCGATATCATCATTACAGACGAGGAATTTGGAATGAGGATGATTGGCGATCTTCTCCTTCAGGCTCTCTTCATCTTCATGCAGATTGAACCACACCACGTTTTCACGTGAGGTCATTGAAGAGGGAACAGTACGGGACTCCAGCTCAAACACGTTTTCAATCAGCTCATGCTCCTGTTTACGCAGTACGCCCGCCAGCGCCCCAGCTTCCACGATGGCATAGATATCGTCAGAGGTAATATCATCCTTGCGCACCAGCGGAATTTTAAACAGGCGAAAAATGATGTTAGCCCCGCCATTGAAGAACCAGACCAGAGGGCGAAAGATAAACAGGCAAAAGCGCATGGGGTTGATAATTTTCAACGCCACCACTTCAGGGGCGATCATTCCCAGACGTTTTGGGAAGAGATCGGCAAAAAGGATAAACAGGCTGGTGACCAGGGTAAAAGAGCAGATAAAGCTGAGCTGTTCAGCCAGGATCGGGTTAGTAAAACGTTCGAAAAGGGAGCGAAAAGCGGGAGAGAAGGCGGAATCGCCAACTATACCGCCTAAAATGGCCACTGCGTTAAGCCCGATTTGCACCACGGTAAAGAACATCCCTGGCGTTTCCTGCATCTTCATCACCCGCTGGGCATTAACATTGCCCGTATCGGCCAGCAGCTTCAGCTTAATTTTGCGCGCGGCGGCAAGCGAGATTTCTGAAAGAGAGAAAAATGAGCTGATCGCAATCAGCAGTACGATGACAAGCAAGCTGTCTAACATAAAACATCCATAAAATGGCCCGGTTCAGTGGCTATCAGGTGAAAGCGTTCGAAACCGGCCTTGAGTTGATTACTTGTCATTTTTGGCCTGGGCAGCGTAGGAAGATCTGCGAACGTCCTCTTCCGGTATGCGAAGCTCGGCTATCCGTGCCAAAAATGTCTGCGCCATCGGCTAAAGCCGGTGCAGAAGTCAGTTAACAGGCGGTAACAGCACCTGTGCTGTGGATTATAGCCGTGGTGACCCATGCTTACAATTGCGGCACTCCTCAGGATGAGATTAATCTGACTCTACCTGTGGATCACCTCCGACATTGCCCTTCATTAACGATCCGTTGTTGTAACCCATGCTCTCTTTGCACACAATAAGTCCAACAATTTGGCTTTACGCGGAAAAAGAGGTCGATAAGCGGCAAAAAGTTGCCATGCTTAGAGGATCCAAAGCCAGTAAATAAAATTAAGAAGACGTTGTGCCCAGCTGGAATCAGGGCCGGCAACATAATCAGGAGTGAGCGTGCCACGAATTCATGTCTATTGCATGTTAGGTCTTTTAGCTGCTGCACCTTTTGCTGAAGCGGCCACCGTGCGACTACAGGTGACAGGGTTAACCGGGGATTTACAAAAAAACGTCCGTGCGCGGCTCTCCACCATTTCAAGTGATGAGATTTCGGCGGATGGCCGTTTCCGCGCGCGCGTCAGCAATGCCGTTAAAGAGGGCCTTAAAGCACTGGGTTATTATGAGCCTACCATTGAGTTTGACCTTCAGCCTCCGCCTGCGGGCGGTAAAAGGCCGGTGCTGATTGCTAAAGTGACGCCGGGCGAGCCGGTGAAGCTGGCGGGTGAAACGGTGATCATTCGTGGCGAAGCGCGTGAAGATAAAGATTACCAGGCGCTGGTGAAAAGCGGCAGAGGTAAGATCGGCGGCGTTCTGAACCACAGTGATTATGACGGCTTTAAAAGCTCCCTGAGCAACATGGCGCTGCGCAAAGGGTACTTTGATGGTGACTATGCTAAAAGCCAGCTTGGCGTCTCTGTAGAGCGTCGGGAAGCCTTCTGGGACATCGATTACGACAGCGGGCAACGCTATCGCTTTGGCGACGTCAGCTTTGAAGGCTCGCAAATCCGCGAAGAGTACCTGCAAAATCTGGTGCCCTTTAAAAAAGGGGATTATTACAGCTCGCGCGATTTAGCCGAGCTGAACCGCCGTTTGTCTGCAACCGGCTGGTTTAACTCTGTGGTGGTGGCGCCTGAGTTTGATAAATCCCGTAAAAATAAAATCCTGCCATTACACGGCGTGGTCAGCCCGCGTACGGAAAATACCATTGAGACCGGCGTGGGCTACTCAACGGACGTGGGGCCACGGGTCAAAGCAACCTGGAAAAAGCCCTGGGTTAACAGCTACGGACACAGCCTTACTACCAGTGCCAATGTCTCGGCACCGGAGCAGCAGCTCGATTTCAGCTATAAAATCCCGCTGCTGAAAAACCCCATTGAGCAGTATTACCTGCTACAGGGAGGCCTGAAAAGGACCGACCTTAATGACACCAAAGCGGACTCCTCCACGCTGGCAGCCTCCCGCTACTGGGAATCTTCCTCGGGCTGGCAACGCGCCATTAACCTGCGCTGGAGTCTTGATCACTTTACCCAGGGTAATGTCACCAACACCACGATGCTGCTTTACCCAGGCGTAAGCATAAACCGTACCCGCTCCAGAGGGGGATTAATGCCGACGTGGGGGGATTCGCAACGCTACTCTCTTGATGTCTCTGATACCACCTGGGGGTCGGATATCGACTTCGCCGTGGTGCAGGCCCAGAACGTCTGGATTCGGACGCTGGCCGATAAGCACCGCTTTGTGGCGCGCGGCAATCTCGGCTGGATTGAAACCAATGACTTCGAAAAAGTCCCGCCCGATTTGCGCTTCTTTGCGGGGGGCGACCGCAGTATTCGCGGCTATAAATACAAAGGTATTTCGCCGCGAGATGAGGACGGTAAGCTGACCGGTGCCTCTAAACTGGCTACCGGCTCGCTGGAGTACCAGTACAACGTAACGGGAAAATGGTGGGGAGCGGTCTTTGTCGACTCCGGTGAAGCGGTGAATGATATCAAGCAGAGTAACTGGAAAACCGGCGCAGGCTTCGGTGTACGCTGGCAGTCGCCGGTAGGGCCAATTAAGCTCGATATTGCCCGACCGGTTGGGGATGATGAAGATCGGGATATACAGTTTTACATCGGATTGGGGCCTGAACTATGAGTCGCTGGAAAAAGGTCCTGATTGGCATCCTGATTTTCCTGCTGTTGCTGCTGGGCGGCATCGCATTTTTAATTGGAACCACGACCGGTCTGCATCTCGTGCTGAACGGCGCCTCACGCTGGGTGCCTGGCCTGGCGATCAAACAGGTGGAGGGCGGCTGGCGTAATCTCACGCTGAAAGGCGTGCAGTATGAGATGCCGGGCATCACCGTCAACGCGGGGGAGTTCCATCTTGCTCTCCAGTTAGGCTGTCTGAAAAATAGCGCCTTCTGCGTGAATGACCTGGCGCTGAAAGATGTGAATGTGGTGGTGGAGAGTAAAAAAATGGCTCCCGCTGCGCCTGCGCCAGAAGAGGAGGAGCCTTCCTCCGGCGATTTAAGTACTCCTTATCCCATCACTCTGCGTCAGCTGGCGCTGCATAACATCAACATAAAAGTAGATGATACGGCAATCTCGCTGGCCGATTTTACCTCAGGACTCAGCTGGCAGGGACGGGCGCTGACGCTGAATCCCACGCATATTCAGGGCCTGCTGATCGCTCTGCCCAAAGCCGCGAAGGTAGCTGATGAACAGGTGGTTCAGCCAAAAGTGCAGCAGCCGAAGCCGGATGAACAGCCGCTGGGGGAAACCTTAAAAGCGATGTTCGCCAAACCTTTGCTGCCTGACCTGCCGGACTTCAAAATGCCGCTGGATGTGGATGTTCAGCAGCTCCTTGGCGAGCAGCTGCGCATTACCGGCGACACAGATATCACCGTGAACCGACTGCTGCTGAAAGCTAAAACGCAGGAGAGATTGCTGCATCTGGAAACGCTGGATGTGGACTCGCCACAGGGGCAGCTGAATGCTCAGGGGCAGGCCACGCTTGCCGGAAACTGGCCGGTGAACTTCACGCTTTACAGCGCGCTCAACGTCGATCCAATCAAAGGCGAGAAGATTAAAATGACGGCGGAAGGCGGTCTGCGTGAGCAGCTCAACCTTGCGCTGAATCTCTCTGGCCCGGTACGGGTACAAATGGACGCCACTACCCGGCTGGCTGAGGTGGGGTTGCCGCTGTCGATGACCGTGCAAAGCCCACAGCTGCGCTGGCCGCTGACTGGCGAAACGCAGTATCAGGCAGACAACCTTAACTTCAGCTTTAAAGGCAAAGCGACAGATTATGTGATGTCGCTGAAAACCGCGCTGAAAGGACAGGGCATTCCGCCTGCAACCCTGACGCTGGATGGCAAAGGCAACGTTGAACAGTTCGCGCTGGATAAGCTGCGTCTGGCGGCGCTGGAAGGGAATACCGATCTCACCGCGCTGGTGGACTGGAGCAAAGCGATCAGCTGGCGCAGCGAGCTGACGCTTTCCGGCATCAATACCGCGAAGCAATATCCGGACTGGCCTGCGAAGCTGGAAGGCAAAATTACCACGCGCGGCAGCCTGTACGGCGGAAGCTGGCAGATGCGCGTACCGGAGCTGAAGCTGCGCGGCAACGTTAAGCAGAATGCTGTCACCGCAGACGGCTCGCTGTATGGCAACAGCTATAACCAGTGGGATATTCCGGGCCTGAAGCTGGTGCTGGGGCGCAATAATATCGATCTTAAAGGATCGCTGGGCGACAAGCTCAATCTGGATGCCAACATCGATGCGCAGCATCTGGATAACGCGCTGCCAGGCCTTGGCGGCGTAGCGAAAGGGACTATCAAAGCCCGTGGCGACCTGAAAACACCTCAGCTACTCGCCGACCTGACCGCATCCGGCCTGCGCTGGCAGGCGCTCACTATCGCCCGCGTGGTGCTGAAAGGGGATGTCAGTTCCGGTGAGCAGATTCAGGGCAAGCTGGGTCTTGAGGTGGATCAACTGCATCAGGATGCTCTGGCTATCTCAAAAATTACGCTGGATGCCAGCGGCAGTGAAAAGCAGCATCAGCTGAAGCTGAACGTAACTGGCGAACCGGTTTCCGGCCAGCTGGCTCTGAATGGCAGCTTCGATCGCGCTACTCAGCGCTGGAAAGGTTCCCTCAACAATACGCGTTTCGACACCCCGGTAGGGGAATGGCGCTTAACCCGCGCCATCGCGCTGGATTACCTCAACAGCAAGCAGACCGTCACTATCGGGCCGCACTGCTGGCAAAACCCGAACGCGGAGCTGTGCGTGCCGCAAACCATAGAGGCCGGGCCTTCCGGGCACGCAAAAGTAGCGCTTAACCGTTTTGATCTGGCGATGGTAAAGCCGTTCCTCGGCGAGGGCACTCAGCTCAGCGGCATCTTTACGGGCGATGCTGACGTAAGCTGGACGGCTGACGGGGGACTGCCGCAGGGCCGCGTATCGCTGAAGGGTAACGGCGTGAAAGTGGAGCAGGATGTGGATGGCAATACGCTGCCGGTTGCGTTTGACACGCTGAACCTCAATGCGGCGCTGCGTAACGGTCGCGCCCAGCTCGACTGGCTGATCAAGATTGCTAATAACGGCCAGCTGGATGGCAACGTGCAGATTGCCGATCCTGAGGGCCGGCGCGCGCTGTCGGGTAACGTGAATATCGCCAACCTGTCGCTGGCGCTGCTTAATCCGGCACTGATGAAGGGCGAGAAGGTAGCCGGGATGGTGAATTCCAGACTGCGGCTCGGCGGTTCTCTGCAAAAGCCACAGGTATTCGGCCAGCTCGGCCTGAAGGATGTGGACGTCGAGGGCAGCTTTATGCCGGTTGACCTCACCGCCGCCAACCTGAATATGGTCTTCAACGGTATGAGTTCCACGCTGGAAGGGCTGGTGCAGACTTCCAGAGGTCAGCTCTCCCTGCGTGGCGGAGCGGACTGGAGCGTGCTGGACGCATGGCGCGCACGCATAGCGGCGAAGGGCGACAAAATCCGCGTAACGGTGCCGCCAATGGTGCGCATGGACGTTTCACCGGATCTGGTGTTTGAAGCCACGCCGCAGCTGTTCAACCTGGACGGTCGCGTGGATATTCCCTGGGCGCGAATTACCGTGCAGGAAGTGCCGGAGAGCGCCGTGGGAGTCTCTTCTGATGAAGTGCTGCTGGATAAAGACCTCAAGCCTGTTGCACCGAAGTCCACCGCGATCCCGATCAACAGCAATCTGGTTATCCATGTCGGTGATGACGTGCGGCTCAGCGCCTTTGGCCTGAAAGCCAAACTGAATGGCGATCTGAAAATGGTGCAGGATAAACGTGGCCTGGGCCTTAACGGGCAGATCAATATTCCATCTGGCCGTTTCCATGCCTATGGACAGGACTTGATCGTGCGCAAAGGGGAGCTGCAATTTGCCGGCCCGCCGGACCAGCCATACCTTAATATTGAGGCGATTCGTAATCCTGAAGCGACCGAAGATGATGTAACCGCAGGCGTCAGAGTGACAGGACTGGCCGATGAACCCAAAGCAGAAGTCTTTGCCGACCCGGCGATGTCACAGCAGGAAGCCTTGTCCTATCTGCTTCGCGGACAGGGTCTGGACGCTTCCGGCAGCGACAGCAGTGCAGTAACCTCAGCTTTAGTGGGATTGGGACTTGCACAAAGTGGGCAGGTTGTGGGTAAAATCGGGGAGACCTTCGGGGTGAGTAATCTGGCCCTGGACACGGCTGGCGTCGGTGACAGCCAGCAGGTCCAGGTCAGTGGCTATGTTCTGCCGGGTCTACAGGTAAAATACGGTGTTGGCATATTTGATTCACTGGCGACGTTAACCTTACGTTATCGCCTGATGCCCAAGCTCTATTTGGAAGCGGTGTCTGGTCTCGACCAGGCCCTGGATTTGCTCTATCAGTTTGAGTTCTAGCAATGCGAATAATTGTCTATGGCAGCTTAAGGCGTAAGCAAGGCAACAGTCACTGGATGACCAACGGGCAGTGGCTGGGCGATCACCAGATCGACGGCTATGAGCTTTACAGTTTGGGTCTTTATCCCGGCGTAGTGGCGGGAAAAGGGCGGGTTTATTGCGAGGTTTACCGCATTGATGCTTCCACGCTGGGTGAGCTGGATGCGCTCAGAACCAAAGGTGGGGAGTATAAACGTCAGCTGATGCAAACGCCTTATGGCAGCGCCTGGCTCTACGTTTATCAGCGCTCGGTTGCCGGGAAAAAACAGATTGTCAGCGGCGACTGGCTGCGGCGCGATGAGGTCGATCCCGCCGGAGAGAAGTCATAAAAAAAACACCGCTCACTGAGCGGTGTTTTTTTATCACGACACGAAAAATTATTTTTTCGCAGCGCGTTCGAAAGAGGCAACAATTTCAGCTTTAGCCGCTTCAGCGTTGTCCCAGCCTTCCACTTTCACCCATTTGCCTTTTTCCAGCGCTTTATACTGCTCGAAGAAGTGAGTGATCTGCGCACGCAGCAGCTCTGGCAGGTCGTTCACATCTTTGATGTGATCGTACTCTTTAGTGAGTTTGGTGTGCGGGACGGCAACCAGTTTGGCATCTTCGCCAGACTCGTCGGTCATTTTCAGCACGCCAACCGGACGGCAACGAATTACCGAGCCTGCCTGTAACGGGTATGGGGTTGGGACCAGCACGTCTACCGGGTCACCGTCTAAAGACAAGGTGTGGTTGATGTAACCGTAGTTGCACGGATAGAACATCGCGGTAGACATAAAGCGGTCAACGAACAGGGTGCCGGAATCTTTGTCGACTTCATATTTGATCGGATCGGCATTAGCCGGGATCTCGATAACAACATAGATGTCTTCTGGCATATCTTTGCCCGCTGGAACCAGGTTCAAACTCATGGTTAATTCCTTTATACATTCATAATCAAGTGACGCTCATTATAGCCAACTGCAACTGAAAGTATCCCCCCTTTTTGCCCTTTCGGAATGCTCCAGTACTGGGCTGGCAGCGGCCTGGGATAAACGGCTGAAACAGCTTAATGGCACTCTTCCGGATTGCCGCAGCTTTGCGCCAGAGATTTCAGCGCTAACGCCTGGTTTTTAACCAGTGCCACCTGCTGAGCACCGGCCTGTAACGAGGCCTGAGTACCGCTGTCAATCAGCTTTGCTTTAACGGCTTCCCTCCAGCTGTCACGGTATTTGAGCCAGGCACGCTGAGCATCCCTTAATTTAGTTTTTTGCTCTGCACTCAGGCTGGCGATAAGTCTGGCGTACTGCTGATTCATCTCTTTGTCCCAGGCGGTATTTGCCTCAGCAAAGCAGCGCTGCATCGCCAGGGTGGTGGTGGCTCCGTTCAGGCAACTCTGTTGCGCGGTATCAATCGGATTGGTGGCGGCCTGAGCGTTAAGCATAAACAGCAGAGCCGTGAGGGCCAGGGCAATTTTTTTCATAAAAATTCTCTTATTGATGTTGAGAAAATAGCAATCCAAACCGGTTTTATCGTGATGTTAACTCTCTTTGCCCGATCTCTCTTATGGGCTGTTGAAGCTCATCCCATCACAGTAAATGGCAAAATTGATCCATATCAATCTCATATGACCTCCGCGCCTTTTCCCTTCAATTTTGCTAAAGGTTGCGGAAGGCGTTGCCGATAATCTCACCGCTTTTGGCGTTCATGGATTAACAACTTTAGTGAGGATTACACAACATCATGCTTAAAAAAATCTCAATCAGAAACGGGTTATTAGTGTTGTTAGCGTTGATGACGTTGATGCTGCTGAGCGTCAGCGTGATGGGTATCAGTGCCATCAATAAAGGAAATCGTTCGCTGGACATCGTTAACCGCATTCAGGGGATCGAGTTAAACAGCCTTTTTCTTGCCAATAATGGCCTGCTCCGGGCACGAACCACGGCCGCGCTGGCGGTAAGGAAAATGGAAATCGGCATGATCGATGACGCGAGCAGCGCGACAGAGAGAGCCGAAAAATACCTTAATACTTCGCAACAGGAATTAAAAAAGTTTGTGGAGGCGGGCACAGTCACCGCAACGGGTAAGAAGCTGGCGGATGCCATTGTAGCCAGCTACGGCAATTATCTTGATCAGGGCATTAAGCCGATGATGCTCTCCCTGCGGCAGCAAAATACCGATGGCTATTACACGCTTCTGGAAGAAAAACTGACGCCGCTAAACGCTGCTTTCAGCAAAGCGGCGGAAGATTTTAATATTTATGCCAACCAGGTTTCCGATTCCCAGCTGGCAGAAACCGCCAAAAACCAGCGGATCCTGACTTTCCTGATCGTTTTCTGCGGCATCCTGACGATTATCCTGCTCTCTGTCTCCTGGCTGTTATTGCAGGCGATCCTGCTTAAGCCGCTGGATTCCGCCATTGAGCATCTGGAATTTGTGGCGGCTGGCGATTTGACGCAGCTGTTACCAGAAGGCGGCAGCAACGAGCTGGGCAGGCTTAACACTGCTCTGGCTGAAATGCAGGCTTCACTGCAACAGTCGGTCAGCCGTGTGCGGGATGCCAGCCTGCAAATTGATATCGGCAGCCGGGAACTCTCTTCAGGCAACCTTAACCTTTCCCAGCGCACGGAAGAGTCTGCCGCCTCGCTGGAGCAAACTGCGGCCAGCATGGAGCAGCTGACTGCTACCGTGAAACTGAATGCGGAAAACGCCAGCCAGGCTCATCAGCTGGCGAGATCTGTCTCCGACAGTGCCGATAAAGGCAGTGAGGTTGTCAGCTACGTAATGGAGAAAATGCGGGAAATTTCCAGCAGCTCCAGGCGCATCGGCGACATTCTGGGCGTGATTGATGGTATTGCCTTCCAGACCAATATCCTGGCGCTGAACGCCTCTGTGGAAGCGGCACGTGCCGGGGAACAGGGCAGGGGCTTTGCGGTTGTTGCCAGCGAAGTTCGTACGCTGGCGCAGCGCAGCGCCACAGCGGCGAAAGAGATCCGTGAATTAATCAGCGAATCTCAGAGCAGAGTAAACGAAGGATCGCAAATGGCGACCCGTGCCGGAGAGACCATGGATGAAATCGCTACCGAGGTGATGCGGGTGACCACGCTGATGAAAGAGATCTCCAGCGCTTCTCAGGAGCAGAGCCGGGGAATTGAACAGGTGAATCAGGCCGTTACGCAGATGGATGAGGTGGCGCAGCAAAATGCCGCGCTGGTTGAGCAGGCCGCGGCGGCCACACACTCTCTTGAAGAGCAGTCCCAGCAACTTGTGCAGTCAATGGCGGTATTCAGGGTTACGCCGGCCTGAAAACCGGCTTAAAAAAAGGGCGACCCTGAGGCCGCCCTTTTCACTATGATTACCTGGAGGCGTTACGCGTCCGGGAATTCACGCAGGAAGCGCTCCTGGTCATTCACCATGTCGGTATTACCCACAAAGAACGGTGAACGCTGGTGCAGCGTTTCTGGCGTTAAATCAAGAATACGGTTTTTACCGTCGCTGGCTTTACCGCCAGCCTGCTCGGCCAGGAAAGCCATTGGGTTGCACTCATACAGCAGGCGCAGCTTGCCTTGCGGGTGGCTGGCGGTGCTTGGGTAGAGGTAGATCCCGCCTTTCAGCAGATTGCGGTGGAAGTCCGCCACCAGCGAGCCAATATACCGCGAGGTATAGGGACGGTGGGTAGGCTGATCTTCTTCCTGACAGAACTTCAGATACTTTTTCACGCCCTGAGGGAAACGGATGTAGTTTCCTTCGTTAATAGAGTAGGTATAACCCTTTTCAGGGAACTCCATTTTTTCCGCGCTGAGGCAGAATACACCCAGTGACGGATCGTAAGTAAAGGCGTGAACGCCGCAGCCAGTGGTGTAAACCAGCATGGTTGAGGAACCGTAAACCACATAGCCGGCAGCAACCTGCTGGTTGCCAGGCTGAAGGAAATCTTCCTCAGTGACTGGCGTGCCTGCCGGGGTAATACGGCGATAGATAGAGAAGATGGTGCCAACAGAGACGTTAACGTCAATATTTGACGAGCCATCCAGTGGATCCATCAGCACCACGTATTTGCCGTTCTCCACCCCTTCGAAGATCACAATCTCATCTTCTTCTTCAGAGGCGATACCGGCAACAATTCCGCGCGCTTTCAGGGCCGCTTTGAGTTTTTCATTGGCAAACAGATCGAGCTTCATCTGTTGTTCGCCCTGAATATTTTCGACACCGCTGGCGCCCAGGATGTCCACCAGGCCAGCTTTGTTAATGTCACGGTGAATGATTTTCGCGCCCAGCTTAATGGCTGAAATCAGCGCGGTCAGCTCACCAGTGGCGTGAGGAAAGTCGTGTTGCTTCTCGACGATGAATTCGCCTAACGTTTTCATAACACTATCCCTGAATCTGCGGTTGAACAGCAGCCTGCTTTACAAACTGCCAACGTATGCGTACGCAGTTTAGCCGATTGAACGCTAAAGAACATAGGGCAAATCCGTTTCTTCCTCGCTGCGGGGACGCTACACTGTGCGCCGGACTTTCCAGTTAACGGATCTATTATGCGTATTCACATCCTCGGTATCTGTGGCACTTTTATGGGCGGCCTGGCCATGCTGGCCCGCGCGCTCGGCCATGAGGTGACCGGTTCAGACGCCAACGTTTATCCGCCAATGAGCACGCTGCTTGAAAAGCAAGGCATTGATTTAATTCAGGGATACGACCCTTCCCAGCTTGATCCGGCCCCGGATCTGGTGATCATTGGCAATGCCATGACGCGCGGAAATGCCTGCGTGGAAGCGGTGTTAGAACGTAACATTCCTTACCTCTCTGGCCCTCAGTGGCTGCATGATTTCGTGCTGCGTGACCGCTGGGTCATTGCCGTGGCCGGAACCCATGGAAAAACCACCACGGCGGGGATGGCGGCATGGATTTTACAGGCGTGCGGCCTCGAACCCGGCTTTGTTATTGGTGGCGTACCAGGAAACTTTGATGTTTCAGCAACTTTAGGAAAAAGCCCATTCTTCGTCATCGAAGCGGACGAGTATGACTGCGCCTTCTTTGATAAGAGGTCTAAATTCGTGCATTACTGCCCGCGTACGCTGATCCTCAACAATCTTGAGTTTGATCACGCGGATATATTCGACGACCTGCGGGCCATTCAGCGTCAGTTCCATCATCTGATCCGCATCGTGCCGGGACAGGGTAAGATCCTGCTGCCTGAGCATGACGTCAACATCAAACAGGTGATCTCAATGGGCTGCTGGAGCGAGCAGGAGAGTGTGGGTGAGTCTGGTCACTGGCAGGCGAAAAAGCTGACGCCGGATGCTTCTCGCTGGGAAGTCTGGCTGGAGGGTGAACGCGTGGCGGAAGTGAACTGGGCGCTGGTGGGCGAGCACAACATGCATAACGGCATGATGGCGATTGCCGCCGCGCGTCACGTGGGCATTAAACCGGAAGATGCTGGCCTGGCACTGAACGACTTTATCAATGCCCGTCGCCGTCTTGAGCTGCGTGGTGAAGCGAATGGCATCAAGGTCTATGACGATTTTGCCCATCATCCCACCGCTATTCTGGCAACCATGACGGCGCTGCGCAGCAAAGTGGGCGGTACGGCGCGCATTCTCGCCGTGCTGGAACCGCGCTCAAACACCATGAAAATGGGGATCAGCAAGGACGATCTGGCTCCCGCGCTGGCCAGAGCCGATGAAGTGTTCCTGTTCCAGCCGCACCATATTCCGTGGCAGGTATCAGAGGTAGCCGAGGCATGCGTGCAGCCTGCTCACTGGAGTGCGGATGTGGATACGCTGGTAGAGATGATTGCCAAAACGGCGCAGTCGGGTGACACCATTCTGGTGATGAGCAACGGCGGGTTTGGCGGCATCCATCAGAAGCTGCTGGAAAGACTGGCGAAGTAAGCGCGGCGGATCCAGTGAAGAGGGCGGAGAAATTCGCCCCCTCGTGATAGCCGTAGGGGGAGGAAGAGCCGCGGCGCTAAGAAGCTTAACCCTCGCAGCGGCTGGGCAGCTGGCCTGAAGGCGGGGTTATTCCGCCCGTTCAGGATCAGGCCTCAGCCAGATCGCGCAGGTACTGGAAGATTTGCCGGTAGGCTTTAGGTGGCTTGTTGGCGGCTTTCTCTTTCTGTGCATTACGGATCATCGCACGCAGCTGCTGGCGGTCCGCATCCGGATAGAGTGCCAGCACGTCCGGCACGGCATCATCCCCTTCCGCAACCAGACGGTCACGCAGCACTTCAAGCTTGTGGAACAGCGCAACCTGCTGGTTGTGACGGTTCTTCAGCTTGTCCAGCGCCAGGCGGATCGGCTCTTCGTCGCGTGAACGCAGCATTTTACCAATCAGCTGCATCTGGCGGCGGCGGCCCTCTTTCTTGATCTTCTGCGCCAGCTCAATAGCGGCACGCAGATCTTCATCCAGCGGGATCTTGTCCAGCGAGTTCTTGCTTAACTCAACCAGTTCTCCACCCAGGCGCTTTAGCTCCTCGGCGTCACGTTTTATTTCACTTTTACTGACCCAGATAATCTCTTCATCTTCTTCTTCTTGATTATCGGGTACATCATCAAGCCAGTCGTCGGGCTGTTTAGTCATGGGAGGTTCCTAAAAAAGAGGCTAATGCTATCAGGAAACTTAGGCTACTGCGAAATTGTTCTCTGAGTCTGTTAGACTCAAATGAACCCTAATCCCGAATGAATCTGGAAATCTGGCGTTTTCACTGTGGCCAGAGAAGCCCTAATCAATTATATGGTAGGTCAATGAAATTACTCTCCCAAGTTGCAGAACAGCGTAAAACCCTCGAACAGGCGGTAGCGACAGCACTCGAACTGGCAAAAGTCAGCACCGATGGGGCGGAAGTTGCCGTGACCAAAACCACCGGTATCAGCGTCAGCACCCGTTTTGGTGAAGTGGAAAACGTAGAATTCAACAGCGATGGCGCACTCGGCATCACTGTTTATCATCAAAACCGCAAAGGCAGCGCCTCCTCTACCGATCTCAGCCCGGAAGCGATCAAACGCACCGTGCAGGCGGCGATTGATATCGCGAAGTTTACCTCGCCCGATCCTTATGCTGGCGTGGCCGATCGTGAACTGCTGGCCTTTGATGCCCCGGATCTGGATCTCTATCACCCGACGGATCTCGATCCCGATCGTGCTATTGAGATGGCCGCTCGCGCAGAGCAGGCGGCGCTGAAGGCGGACAAACGCATTACTAACACCGAAGGGGGCAGCTTCAACAGCCACATCGGGATGAAAGTGTTTGGTAACAGCCACGGCATGATCCAGGGCTACTCTTCCAGCCGCCACTCCATCTCCAGCAGCGTGATTGCGGAAGCCGATGGCGATATGGAGCGCGATTATGCCTACACCATTGGCCGCGCTATTGAGGATTTGCAGTCGCCTGAATGGGTTGGCGAAGAGTGCGCGCGCCGCACATTGTCACGCCTGTCACCGCGCAAGCTTTCCACCATGAAAGCGCCGGTCATCTTTGCTGCGGAAGTGGCGACAGGGTTGTTTGGTCATCTGGTGGGGGCCATCAGCGGCGGCAGCGTCTACCGTAAATCCACTTTCCTGCTCGATTCACTGGGCAAGCAGATCCTGCCTGAGTGGCTCACCATTCAGGAGCAGCCGCACCTGCTGAAAGGGCTTGCCTCCACGCCGTTCGACAGCGAAGGGGTGCGCACTCAACAGCGCGATATTATAAAAGATGGCGTGCTGCAAACCTGGCTGCTGACCAGCTACTCTGCACGCAAGCTGGGGCTGCAAAGCACCGGGCATGCAGGTGGTATCCATAACTGGCGCATTGCCGGTCAGGGCGACAGCTTTGAGCAGCTGCTGAAAAAGATGGGCACCGGTCTGGTGGTCACTGAGCTGATGGGGCAAGGCGTCAGCGGCATCACCGGCGACTATTCCCGCGGTGCGGCCGGTTTCTGGGTGGAGAATGGCGAGATCCAGTATCCCGTCAGTGAAATAACCATCGCCGGTAATCTGAAAGATATGTGGCGCAATATGGTTACTGTCGGCAGCGATATTGAGCTACGCAGTAATATCCAGTGCGGCTCGGTGCTGCTGCCAGAAATGAAAATAGCCGGGCAGTAATTCCGTCATTTATGCGTATTATAATGGGGTGGCCACAGGTCACCCCTTTTTGTCGTGCTTTTCACATAAAAATAAGGAATTGCGCCATGCGTAGAACATTACTGACTTTGTTGACGGCTTCTTTGTTGTTCTCCAGCGTTCCGGCGCTGGCCGACCTGGAAGAGGATATGGATATTCTCAAGGGTGGCTTACGTACCGTCACTAAAACGGAGGATCCTTCCGAATTTAAAAAAGCCCTGACCGATATGCGCGGCGCGGCAGAAGATGCCAAAACGCAAACGCCAGATAAGTTAAAAGGCCAGCCTGCTGACAGTGCCCAGATAAAAGATTTTCATGCAGGGCTGGATAAGTTGATAAGTCAGATTGATACGAGCATGAAGCTGGCAAATGCTGGCGATCTGGCTGGCGCAAAAAAAGAAGCGGAGAAATTTGCCGACACGCGTAACGAGAATCATAAGAAATTCCGCTAACATCTTCGGGCTGTTAACCGCTTTCCGGGCCTGGCCAGGCCCATTTACTTGCTGAACTTCCCTTCTTTTCCTGCTACTCCCACTATTATAAGTTTTACCTATCTTATTCACCTGCTCTGACCTTCCTTGGTGCCTCTTTTCTTTCCTGCTGCGTGAAATTATTACGGCTGGCCGGAATAACGTGACTTATCTCTCGTTTTTATCTTCTTTCTGCATGAAATAACCATTTTGTGGCCTGGCCCACACCCGGTGGTTCTATTTCCACTTCGAAGTGGAAAAAGTCGGTCTATACACTTTTCCCCGCTGGGGCTAATTTATTTTCAACGCGAAAAAACACCGTTTTGGCACGACCGAAGCGAAATACGAGGAGCGCAGTGTGAATAATGGAGCGGTATCCGTAAATAGGGATGAAAGTGAGCAGGCGATTCAGACGCTGGCAGACAGAGTAATGGCGCAGATTGCTGACCTGTTTGCCGCAAAAGCGATCGTCCCCAATGCGGTGCAGCAGCAGATGCTCGCCTCGCATGTTAAGGCGATGGCGCTGCGCTCCCTGACCGGCGAACCGCTGCCGGAAGTGGAGGAGGAGCTGTTTGAGGATATCTCCCCTGAGTCGATGGCGCTGGCGCAGCAGGTGGTGGATCTGTTCGGCAACCTGCCGAAAGAAGAAGCCTGGCTGCTCTCTGTTCACTTTGAAGTGGCAAAAGAGAACGACTAACCACGGGCCTCCTCCCTGAGTAAAAACAGACAAATTCAATTAATTAAGGATCAGAACATGTCACAAGTCATCGTAGTTATCGGCGATCGTTTAGGGAAAGGGCAGAAAGTGGCTGCGGGCGTTGAGAAAGCTGGCGGCAAAGCGGTGGTTGTACCGGGCGTGGCGGCAGATATGAAGCTGGGCGACGTGATGAAAGCTGAGAATGCTTCGTTCGGGATCTCTTTCTGCGGCAGCGGCGGCGCAGGTGCCATCACGGCGCAGAATAAATATGGCTACAAAGCGAAACACGGTATGCGCTCTGTTGACGAAGGCGTGACCGCCATCAATGAAGGCGCCACGGTGCTGGGCTTCGGTTTTATGGATAAAGAAGAGTTAGGCGAGCGTCTGGTGCAGGCGTGGAACAAGAAGCACGGTAGCTAACTGATGAAGGAACACTTCACCACCACGGTGAACGTCAGCGGCAAGGGTGACAGTAAAGAGAGAGCCTTTGCCGACGCGCTGAGCCGGGTACAAAACAGGGTCCTTAAAGCGACCAACAAAGTTCTGCTGCGGATTGAACCCCAGGATGTCGTCGTGGTTCACGCCCGGGAGAGCGTCAGAAAGGAGAAGTTCCTGTTCTTCTTTCTGGCAAGAGAGCGACGGAATTACAGCGTAGAGCTGGATATTACCGTCAACGTAACGGTGATTGACACTGACAAAGTCAATTTCATTACGCAATAAAGCACTGCCTGTAAGGGCAGCAATAACCATGACTTAAAAACGTTGGCGCAAGCCTGAAAGGAAAGACTGATGTTTTTAATTATTCTCTTTAAGTCGCTCATCATCGGCGGTCTTGTGGGTGTGGGCGTGGGCGCTGGTGCAGCGCGCATGTTTCACGCACCCACAACGCAGGGGATGGGTGCGTTTCGTACACTGGGTGAACTCAACTCCTGTGAAGGCGATCCCGCCTCTCACTTCTCCTTTGGCCTGGGCTTCTTCTTTAACGCCTGGGCTTCCTCTGTGGCCGCCGGTTCCTTCACCCAGGACGTTGACCACCGCATTATCCCACACTGGGGCGCGGCGGCACTGATGGTGAAAAACCGCAACCTGGCGGAAACCCTGCACGATCCGAAAAAAATGGCGGTTGCCTGCGGCATCATCGGCATGATCGTCGTGGCTTTCCTTAACTCGACGGCTTCCGCCGTTCCGGCAGCGCTACAGGTCACCGCCGTTAAAGTGCTGGTGCCCGCGGCAAACCTGCTGGTGAATACGGTGATGCCGGTGATTTTCTGGCTGGCAGCTATCGACGCAGGCAAAAAGTCGGGCTTCTGGGCAACCATCTTCGGCGGTCTCGCGCAGCTTATCATGGGTAACGCCGTACCGGGTCTGGTACTGGGCATCCTGATCGGTAAAGGCGTGGAAGAGAGCGGCTGGAACAAAGTGACCAAAATCATGATGGTGGCGATTGTCCTGCTGTTCGTGCTGAGCGGGTTCTTCCGCGGCTTTGATATGAAAATGCTGCAATCCTTCCAGCTTGGCGTGCCAGGGTGGCTGGAGATGATCCACAACTCCCTGAGCGGCAAATAAGACGAGGACAGTGATAATGGAAGAGTCAAAAAGCGGTTTCTGGTATGCCGACTGGTCTTTCCCGATTTTTGTCGGGCTGCTCTCAGCAGGGGTTTTTGCCGGTACGCACATGTATTACACCTATGGCCTGGGTGCCTTTAACGAAGTGGCCTTTGTGTCGATGCTGCGTGCGGGGATGGAAACTGGCGTCTACGGCGCAGTAGCGGCATTTGGTGCCAGCTTCCTGTTTGCCCGTATCATCGAGGGTTCGCTGGTAGGGATTTTGGATATCGGTGGCGCCATCCAGACGGGCGTGGGCCTTGGCGTTCCTGCGCTGCTGTTGGGGGCGGGCATTGTTTATCCGGTTGCCAACTTTGCCGCTTCGCTGGTCACCGGCCTGGTGATTGGGCTGGCCATCGGCTATCTGATTATCCTGGCGCGTAAGTTCACCATCAATAACAGCGACTCCACCTACGGTGCGGACGTCATGATGGGGGCGGGTAACTCCTCCGGCCGCTTCCTGGGGCCGCTGATCATCCTCTCTGCGATGACCGCATCAATTCCGATTGGCTTAGGATCGCTGATTGGTGCGCTGCTGTTCTATCTCTGGAACAAGCCGATTACCGGTGGCGCCATCCTGGGCGCCATGCTGCTGGGAGCTTTCTTCCCGGTTGCTCTCTAGAAGTGACGGCGGCTTGCCCGAAGTGTTGGGCAGGCCGCTTTGACGGGTGCCAGAGCATCCGGTGAAAGAAGGAGTTTGCCATGTTTGACCTTATTATCCGTGGTGCGCGACTGCCCGATGGCAGCCTGACCGATATTGCCGTGCAGCAGGGTAAAATTGCTGTACTGGGTGAGGTATCCGGCAGCGCTGTCCAGGAGTGTGATCTGGCGGGGCGTTACTGGCTGAGCGCTGGCTGGATCGATTCCCACGTCCACTGCTATCCAAAGTCCCCTATTTATCATGATGAAGCGGACAAGATCGGCGTAGCTACCGGCGTCACCACCGTGGTGGATGCAGGCAGTACCGGCGCCGATGACATCGACGAATTTTATCAGCTGACCCGCAACGCCAGCACTCAGGTTTATGCACTGCTGAACATTGCCCGTACCGGCATCGTAACGCAGAACGAGCTGGCCGATATGAAGCAGATAGACAAGGTTGGCGTGCGCGATGCGGTGCAGCGTCTGCCTGGTTTTATCATCGGCATCAAGGCCCGCATGAGCAGCAGCGTGGTGGGAGCGAACGGCATCAACCCGCTGATCCGCGCGAAAGAGATCCAGCATGAGAACGGCGATTTACCGCTGATGGTGCATATCGGCAACAACCCGCCGGATCTGGATGAAATAGCCGATCTGCTGACCCGTGGCGACATTATCACCCACTGTTACAACGGCAAGCCCAACCGCATTCTGACCCCTGCCGGAGAGCTTCGTGCTTCCGTGAGCCGGGCCATTCAGCGCGGCGTTCGCCTGGATGTGGGGCATGGCAGCGCCAGCTTCAGCTTTGAGGTGGCTCGCGTGGCGATTGCCCAGGGTATTCTGCCGCACAGCATCAGTTCCGATATCTACTGCCGCAACCGGCTGAATGGCCCGGTTTATACCCTTGCGCATGTGATGTCTAAATTCTTCAACGTCGGCATGACCCTGCCACAAATTATCGCGTGCGTGACGCACAAGGCGGCAGAAGGGCTGCGACTGCACAGCAAAGGTCGGCTGGAGCCTGGCATGGACGCTGACCTGACTATTTTTGACCTCAAAGAGGAAACCTGCCTGTTTACCGACTCCGAAGGGCAGTCCGTTGCGGGTGAGAAACAGCTGGTGCCGCTGGCCGCCATCGTGGCGGGACACTGGTTCATTACCGATGAAGGGAAAAAGCATCATGTCTTCGATTTATGAAAAATATGGCCTGAAGCAGGTTATTAACGCCTCTGGCCGCATGACTATGCTGGGCGTTTCCACGCCTGGTGCCGACGTGGTTGAAACGGTTAATTATGGCCTGAATCACTATTTCGAAATGAAGGATCTGGTCAACAAGACCGGCGCCTGGATCGCAAATTTGCTGGGCGCGGAAGCTGCCGTGGTGGTCTCCTGCGCTTCAGCCGGGATTGCGCAATCCGTGGCGGCGGTGATCGTTAAGGACGATGAGTGGCTGCTGGAAAATTTGCACGCCGCGCCGCTGATCGTCCCTCACGATATCGTGGTGCCAAAGGGGCATAACGTTAACTATGGCGCACCCGTGGGCACCATGGTGGCGCTGGGCGGCGGTCGTCTGGTAGAGGCAGGTTATGCTAACGAATGCTCAGCGGATCAGCTCTCTGCTGCGGTTACACCACAGACAGCAGCCATTCTCTATATCAAATCCCACCACTGCGTGCAGAAGAGCCACCTCAGCGTTGAACAGGCTGCGGTTGTTGCCCGCAAGCATGGCGTGCCGCTGATTGTGGATGCCGCCGCAGAAGAAGATCTACAGTGCTACTACCAATACGGCGCCGATTTAGTGATTTACAGCGGAGCCAAAGCCATTGAAGGGCCATCCAGCGGGCTGGTGATGGGGCGTAAACAGCCGGTTGAATGGGTGAAGCGCCAGTCGATGGGTATTGGCCGGGCGATGAAGGTAGGTAAAGAGGGAATTCTGGGGCTGACCCAGGCGATTGAAAACTATCTGGTGCAGGAGAAAATCTCTGGCGCACAGATGGTGGAAAAAATGACGCCGTTTATCAACAGCCTGAATACTCTTCCGGGCATTACCTCCCGCGTGGTATGGGATGCAGCAGGACGCGACATCGCCCGCACTGAAATCCATTTTGATGAAGCGGTAATTGGCCACACCACTGGCGAAATGGTAGAGGCGCTGAAAACCGGTGACATCGCCATCTATTTCCGCGGCTATAAAGCCAATGAAGGCATCGTTGAGGTGGACGTACGCAGCGTTTCCCCTGCGCAGCTGGATACGATTTATGTTTGCATCAAGTCATTGTTAGCAGGAGAAAAAAACGCATGACGCTGACCCCTAACTTTTATCAGGATCGCGTGTGTCTGAACGTCCTGGCCGGTTCCAAAGAGAATGCCCGCGAGATCTGGGAAGCGGCTGAAGGCCATGTGCTGGTGGGCGTGCTGTCGAAAAACTACCACAGCGTGGAGAGCGCCGTCGTGGATATGCGTGAATACGCCGCTCTGATCGATAATGCGCTCTCTGTCGGCCTGGGCGCTGGCGATCCTAACCAGTCTGCGATGGTCAGCGCGATTTCAGCTGAAATCCAGCCGCAGCATGTGAATCAGGTCTTCACCGGTGCGGCAACCAGCCGTGCACTGCTGGGCCAGAGCCAGACCGTAGTGAATGCGTTGATCTCCCCAACCGGCAGCGTGGGTCAGGTGAAAATCTCTACCGGGCCGCTGAGTTCTCAAGCTGCGGATGCGATTGTGCCGGTTGAAACCGCCATCGCCATGCTGAAGGATATGGGGGCAAGCTCGGTAAAATATTTCCCGATGGGTGGACTGAAATCCATTGATGAGTTCAAAGCCGTGGCAAAAGCGTGCGCAGAACAGGATTTCTGGCTGGAACCCACCGGCGGCATCGATCTGGAAAACTATGAAGCGATCCTACAGATCGCGCTTGAGGCGGGCGTGCCGAAAATCATCCCGCATATCTACAGCTCCATAATTGATAAAGAGAGCGGCAACACAAGGCCAGCCGACGTCAGCACCCTGCTGGCGATGACCAAAAAGCTGGTAGGTTAAGCTAACCCGGCGGGCGCTCTGCCCGCCGTTATCCTTCTCCCCTGAACTTCTCTTGCGAGGAACACCATGCGTAACTGGTCTTTGATCTCTGCCGTGTCTGTCGCGTTAATGGCGACGGTTCCCCTGGTTGCCCAGGCGCAATTTGCCTATGTCGGGAGCTATAATCCCAACGGCGAAGGCGTCTATCGTTTTCAGGTCGATGCCGCGAGCGGCGCGCTCAGCGGTAAAACGCTGGTCAGCAATCTGCCCAATCCGGCTCAGCTCACCATCGATGCGAAGGGTAAAACCCTTTATGTCGCCAGCGAGAGCGAGAAGGGAGTCGTGGTCGCCTATGCCATTGCGGCGGATGGCAGCCTGAGCAAGCTTAATCAGGTCAGCTCGCAGGGGGCGGGGCCGGTGTATCTCTCTCTGACGCCAGACGAGAAATATCTGCTGGTGGCGAATTATGTCAGCGGCAGTAAAGCGGTGCTTCCGGTCAGGGCGGACGGTGGTCTTGCAGAGGCGAGTGATTCGCAGCAGGATCATGGCCCGGCGGGTGCCGACAAGCCTGTCGCGGCAGTGGAGGGCAGCTTTGCCATCAGCGATCACAATGGCCCCCATGCGCATATGATCGCCAGCGATCCCAGCGGTAAATTTGTTTTCTCAACGGATCTGGGGCTGGATCGGCTTTATCAGTACCGACTAAGCAGTGACGGCAAATTACAGGCTAATACCCCGGCATGGATTTCCGCCTCTTCAGAAGGCGCCGGGCCACGGCATTTTGTCTTCCATCCCGACGGCAAATCGATCTATTTGATCAACGAAGAGGCCTCCACGCTGACCCGCTATCTGCTGAACCGCAAAACCGGAACGCTGACTGAAGCCGCAACCGTGTCTGCACTGCCTGCGGGCTATAAAGGCACCAGTTTTGCTGCCGGTCTGGCGATCGACAGTGCCGGAAAAAACCTCTATGTTGCCAATCGCTTGCACAACAGTATTGGCCATTTTGCTATTGAAGCGAACGGCACGCTGAGTCATAAAGATGACGTGTGGACGCGCGGCGACTACACGCGTACCCTGACGCTGTCACCAGATGGTAAGACCCTGTATGCCATGAATCAGCGCAGCGATAACATCACCCGTTTCCAGGTAGATGCTGCCAGCGGTGCCCTGACGTTCAGCAATGATTACACCGCGGTGGGCGCCCCTTCGCAGTTAGTTTTAACACCTTAATGCGGTTGTGGCCGGCACTTTCCGGCCGCTTCAGGCTTCCCTGACGACAGGAAAATTTGTGAGATTCCCTAATCAACGCCTTGCTCAGCTTTTTGATCTGTTACAAAACGAGACGTTGCCCCAGGACGAGCTGGCGCGACGCTTTGCTGTTTCTACGCGTACCGTCCGGACGGACATCACTACCCTGAACGAGCTGCTGGCCGATCATGGCGTACGTTTTGTTTTGTCACGCGGTGAAGGCTATCAGCTAAAAATTGAGGATGCCGATCGCTACCGCCTGCTGCAACAGCAGTCGCCTTCCCATCTTCGGGTGCCCCGGACTTCTGCCGCGCGCGTACACTATCTGTTAACCCGATTTCTTACTTCAGCCTTTTCTCTGAAGCTGGAGGAGCTGGCCGACGAGTGGTTTGTCAGCCGGGCCACGTTGCAGAGCGATATGGCTGAAGTAAGAGAGTGGCTGGGACGCTATCAGCTGGCGATTGAAACCAAGCCCCGTTACGGCATGAAGCTGTTTGGCAGCGAAGTGGCGATGCGCACCTGCCTGACGGATCTGCTTTATCAGATTGCCCAGGAGGACAGTGAAGATCCGCTGCTAAACCTGGAGGCATTGAACAGCGGCATGCTGGGTACGCTTCAGCCGCTGCTGCATCAGTGCTTCAGCCGCTTCCATATCCGCATGACGGACGACAGCGAGTTCTATCTGCGCCTCTATTGCGCCGTAGCGGTCAGACGTATCAGCGAAGGCTATCCGCTGTCGGACTTCAGCGCAGAGGATGTGGATGAGGACGTGCGCGACGCCGCCCGCCATATCATCAATCTGATGCGGCCCATTACCGGCAAGGCAATTTCGCCTGCGGAAGAGGCCTATCTGCGTGTCAACATTGCGGCACGGCGGGTGGAAGAGATTGCGCCAAGCGCCATCAGCCCCGATGACGGCGAGACGCTGGTGGACTATATCCTCAGTTACATCAACAACCACTACAACTTCAATCTGCAAAACGATCCCCAGCTGCGTGCGGATTTGCTTACGCATATTAAAACGATGATCACCCGCGTCCGCTATCAGATCAACATTCCCAACCCGCTGCTGAACAACATCAAACAGCACTATCCGATGGCTTATGACGTTACCCTGGCGGCCGTTTCCAGCTGGGGAAAATATACCCCTTACGTGATCAGCGAAAATGAGATCGGTTTTCTGGTGTTGCATATCGGCGTCGGGCTGGAGAGGCACTACAACGTGGGCTATCAGCGCCATCCGCAGATCCTGCTGGTCTGTGATACCGGCAACTCTACGGTACGAATGATTCAGGCCATGCTGACCCGCAAATATCCGCAGATCGTTCTCAGCAACATTATCTCGCTGCGTGAATATGAGCAGAAAAGCACCATTGAGGAGGATTTTGTCATCTCCACGGCGCGCCTGAGCGAGAAAGACAAACCGGTGGTGATGATGTCACCCTTCCCGACAGAGTATCAGCTTGAGCAGATCGGCAAGCTGGTGCTGGTAGACCGTACCCGTCCCTATATGCTGGAAAAGTACTTCGACGCGTCGCATTTCTGCATTATCGACCAGCCTGTGACGCAGGCCACCCTGTTCCAGACGCTGTGCCAGCAGCTTGAGCAGGAGGGTGTGGTGGAGAGCGATTTCTGGCCTTCCGTTGAAGAACGAGAGGCGATTGTCAGCACCATGCTGGGCGAGGGCATTGCTTTACCGCACTCGCTGGGGCTGTTGGCGAAGAAAACGGTGGTCTATACCGTGCTGGCTCCCCAGGGCATTGCCTGGGGTGATGAGACCGCTTACGTCATTTTCCTGCTGGCCATCAGCAAAACGGAATATGAAGAGGCGATGGCTATCTACGATCTCTTTGTGACGTTTATGCGTGAAAGGGCGATGACAAGGCTGCGTGACAGCGGAGATTTCGCCAGCTTCAAGGCGGTGGCGATGGATTGTCTGAGCAGGCTTTAAGTCTCCGCCGCTGAAAAACATCAGGTATCGGCGTGCCAGCGTTATCTGCGCTGCTGTTCAGGCCGGGGGAGCGGGACGTTAAGTCTTCTCTCCACTCCGACCTGGAAGGGCGGTGCAGCGTTACTTCAGAATAGTAAAGGCCGTGGTCACGTGCTTCACGCCGCTGACCCGGCTGGCCGTATCTGCCGCCGCTTTCGCTTCAGCCTCGGTCACCAGACCCAGCAGGAACACTTCGCCATTTTCGGTAGTGACCTTCACGTTGGACGATTTCACCTGGTCGCTGGAGAGCAGCTGTGAACGGACTTTGGTGGTGATCCAGGTATCTGAAGAGGCTGTACCGAACGTCGCTTTATCACCGGTGCGAATTTCGTTATATACCTCGGTTGCTCCGTCCACGCCTACGGCGATCTGTTTCGCACGGTTGGCGATATCCGCAGAAGGTGCCTGACCCGTCAGCAACACTTTGCCCTGGTAGGCAGTAGCAACGATGTGGGCATCCGTTTTGATTTGTTGATCTTTGGAGAGCGCATTGCTGACGCGCAGTTCTAAGGTGCTGTCATCCACCTGGGTGCCAACGGTGCGGGGGTCAGTGGCGGATTTGGTCGCTACCGCAGCACTGCCGATTACCGCTGCCACGCAGCCCTGTAACATCAGTGCGGTCAGCACCACGGCCATTGCAGATAATGCCTTCATTTAAGCTCCTTCAAACGTCCTGGTGGGGAAATAACGTGTTATCGATTAAATCGCACAGGCAATTCACGGTTAACATATGCATTTCCTGAATCCTCGCGCTTCTGTGCGAGGGGATGCGAATCTCCACATCCTGCGGTCCCAATAAACCGGCGAGCTCGCCGCCGTCATATCCGGTTAGCGCTATGATTGTCATGTCGCGCGTCACCGCTGCTTCTACGGCTTTCACAATGTCACGGCTGTTACCGCGCGTTGAGATAGCCAGCAGAATGTCGCCAGCATGGCCCAGAGCACGGACCTGCTTGGCGTAAATCTCTTCATGCAGCCTGTCATTGCCGATAGCGGTCAGCAGCACGTTATCCGCGCTGAGTGCGATAGCGGGCAGGCTGGGGCGTTCTGTTTCATAGCGATTGATCATGCTGGCCGCAAAATGCTGGGCATTGGCGCTGGAGGTTCCATTGCCACAGCTCAGAATTTTGTTGCCGTTTAATAGCGACTGTACCATCGTCATCGCGGCGTGGGCGATAGCATCCGGTAACGCCTCTGCGGCTGCAATCTGCGTCTGAATACTTTCGGTAAAACAAACTTTTATTCTTTCCAGCACTTCATTCACCTGGTCAGTCGTTGAAAGGGCACTACTCTGCCGTAAAGGCATTGGGTAACCAGTCGACCTGGGTACCGGTTATCGCCACCACATCAAACCGGCAGTCTGTCGTCTCCAGACTACGGTTGCGGCTTCTGAGCCACAGTGCAGCAGCATGGATCAGCTTTTGCTGCTTGCTGCGGGTCACGCTGGCGGCAGCGCCGCCAAAAAGCGCGTTGCGACGATAACGGACTTCGACAAATACCCATGTCATTCTGTCGCGCATGATCAGGTCTAGCTCTCCTGCGCGATAGCGGACATTTGCCGCCACAAAGGTCAGACCTGCGTTCTCCAGCAGACGGCGGGCCTGTTGCTCATAGCCCGCCCCCGTTTGCTGGCGACTCAGGTTGCCGGAACGATTTGTCCCTGACGATACTGGCTCCATGTCAACTTCCTGTTGATGACGCACTCCTGGGAAGCGCTCAGATTGCCGGTTTCCCCTTTGATCTGGAAGCCCGGCAGCTGGCGCATTTCGTTAAAGTGGTTAGCCAGTGTCCAGGCATCCACGCCCATGGCATACAGACGAACCAGCGAATAATCATTATTGAAATTCTTCGCTGCCTGCTGCATCAGCGCAGGATTCGCGCCGGACAACAGAGGGGCATCGCTGAACTGCATCCCTTCCATCTCCAGACGGTAGTCCGGGCCTGCACCTGCCTGATAGCTGCGCGAGCTGGCATACATCTGCACCATATTACGGCTGCTGACACGCATAGAGATCATCGGTTTGATCAGCACCATTTCGTTCTGCGTCGCCACAATATAGACCGCGTCCACGCTACCGCTCTCACCAGAGGTTGCTGCCGGTTCCTGTGCCGGGGCTGGAATGGTCAGCCCGGCAATGGTCACGCCCTGCGGCTGCTCTGGCTGCGGCGTAATCGGTGTACCGGTCAGGCGCAAGCCAGCACCGCTGTTGATTCCCTGCTTCAGCTCCCCGACAGAACCGAACTGCTGTTGCAGAACTGTGTTGCCGCCAAGCTTCTGCCATTCCGAGGCAAAGGCTTTGCTGACCCGGTCGCCCAGCGAGCTGCGTGGCACCAACAGCAGCGGCGAACGTTTACCCTGATCCCACATATGATGAGCGGCATCTCGGGCTTCGTCTTCAGGAGAAAGCGCAAAGTAGCAAAGATTCGGATGGTTCTGTACCGACTCCGGTTCGTTCAACGCCAGGATGTTTAGCGGCGTCTGAAGGGAGGCAAGTTTCTCTACGTTGCTTTTAATCAGCGGGCCGACCACTAACGTGGCGCCATCTCTCTGCGCCTGCGCCAGAACCTGATCAACAGGCTGGGTGCTGGTGTCATAAACCTGCACCTGCGTCGCGCTGGAAGGCGGCGCGGTATCAGCGACATGAGTGGGTTGCGCCGCAGGCTGTGGCTGAGCAGGGGTGCTCTCCGCTGCGGCGTTGCTGTTCGCTTCTGTCGGCGCGGCTGAAGGACTGACTGCCGCAGCGGGATCTGCCGGGTTAGTGTCCGTCTGCGCAGTGCCCTCTGTGGGCGCAGGCGCCTCAGTGGGAGCCGGAGCCGCAGCCTGAGCCAGCAGGCCATTCTTAGCGTCGTTAAAGCCTTTCTGAATGGCGTTAGCAAAAACCTGCGCCTGGCCGCTTAACGGCAGCAGCAAAGCGATTTTACCGGTTGAAGACTGCTGGAAGTTCTGCACCTGGCTGAGCGCTGTAGGCAGCATTTTGGCCGCCGGATTGTTAGGGTAGCGGGTCTGCCAGTCGCTAAGGCCCGCTTTTAACATATCCGGATCGTTGCTGTTAGCCTTGTACACGCTCAATAAATCTAACCAGCCCTGGAGAATGTTTTCGTCCGCGTTGATCACCATATTGTTGACCTGATCGGGCGTCAGCTGCACCAGCGTTTGCCAGGTGGCGTCGATATTTTTCTGTTTATCGGCCGGGTTAGTCAGCAAAGGCTCCTGTGCAATGTAGGCGCGTAGCACTTCCAGAGAGGGACGTCCCTGGTTCACGGCAATCTGCAACTGATAAAAACGCGACTGCTGTTCTTTCGATAACGAGGCGACATCCACCTGTTTCAGCAGATCGGTCGCACCCTTAACATCCTGCTGTGTCAGCTTTAACTGAGTCTCTAACAGCAGGGCTTCCTGGCGTTGAGTATCGTTCAGCGTCTGCGGCAGGCTGGAGAACTGGTCATTAGCCTGAGGGAACTTCCCTTCATTAAGCAGCGCTTTGATTGCAAGTAATTGCCAGTCAACCTTGTTATCATCTGAGCTTTGCTGCATCTGTTGCAGGTAGTAGTCAGAGGTGCCTGTAGCTGCGCCCTGCACATTCGCCGTTGGCGTTTGCGGGCTTTGGCTGGTACACCCGGCAAACAACAGGGCGGCCAGCAGAACAGGCATGCAGCGTCCTGCTTTGTTATGAATGACTTTCGAAGGAAGCATACTGTATCCAGTGATGTTTTTTTCAAGATGCTCAATATTAAATCGGCAATTCGGATCAAACAATGAAACAACGCGATGATATTTCTTCCAGCACGCTTTATATCGTTCCAACACCCATTGGTAACCTGGGCGATATCACCCAACGTGCGCTATCAGTGCTTGCAGGCGTTGACCTGATCGCAGCGGAAGATACACGTCATACCGGGCTGTTGCTACAACATTTCGCCATCAATGCGCGGCTGTTCGCATTGCACGATCACAATGAACAGCATAAGGCAGAAACGTTGCTGGCTAAGCTACAGGAAGGGCAAAGCATAGCGTTGGTTTCCGATGCCGGCACGCCGCTGATTAACGATCCCGGCTACCATCTGGTTCGTCGTTGCCGCGAAGCCGGTATTCGTGTCGTGCCGCTGCCTGGCGCCTGTGCGGCGATTACAGCATTAAGCGCTGCCGGGTTGCCGTCCGATCGATTCTGTTACGAAGGGTTTCTGCCAGCCAAAAGCAAAGGCCGCTGCGATACTTTGCGCGCTCTTGAACAGGAGCCTCGCACGCTGATTTTCTACGAATCCACCCACCGTCTGCTGGAGAGTCTACAGGATATGGTGACGGTATGGGGAACGGATCGCTATGTGGTGCTTGCCCGTGAGATCACCAAAACGTGGGAGTCCATTCAGGGCGCGCCGGTGGGTGAGCTGCTGGCCTGGGTGCTGGAAGATGAGAACCGTCGTAAAGGCGAGATGGTGCTGATTGTCGAGGGATTCCATGCACAGGAGGATGCACTGCCCCCGGAAGCGCTGCGTACGCTGGCCCTGTTGCAGAAAGAGCTGCCGCTGAAAAAAGCAGCGCAGATCACCGCTGAAATCCACGGCGTGAAAAAGAATGCCCTCTATAAGTATGCTCTGGAGCAGCAAGAGGGGTGACAAACTGCGCGGAATACCCTATTATCCGCGCCGAAGCTGACCAGACAGTCGCCGCTTTGTTGCCGTCCTCCTTCGGGGGAGACAGACAAAGGGGAGGAAAGTCCGGGCTCCATAGGGCAGGGTGCCAGGTAACGCCTGGGGGGCGCAAGCCCACGACCAGTGCAACAGAGAGCAAACCGCCGATGGCCCACTTGTGGGATCAGGTAAGGGTGAAAGGGTGCGGTAAGAGCGCACCGCGCGGCTGGCAACAGTTCGTGGCACGGTAAACTCCACCCGGAGCAAGGCCAAATAGGGGTTCACCAGGTACGGCCCGTACTGAACCCGGGTAGGCTGCTTGAGCCAGTGAGCGATTGCTGGCCTAGATGAATGACTGTCCTCGACAGAACCCGGCTTACCGGTCAGCTTCAACAATCAAAGAAACCCCGCTCCGGCGGGGTTTTTGCGTTTCAGTCTGAGAATGAAGATGAATGACTCTCCTCGACGCTTTTCATAAAAAGAAAGCGGCTTACCGGTCAGCTTCAACAATCAAAGAAACCCCGCCGGAAAAGAGAAGATAAAAGGTCCCTCAGAGGCGCGTGCAATTAAATACTCTACTTCTATTGCAGGTTATGACAGTCCGGCTTTATTGATTTAAAGGACGATAGACAAAATGTAAAATGGCCTGTTGCGAGTTTTTTCTCGGTTTAAAATAGATAAAACCTTCATCCTGCATGTTTACTACCAAATTATTTATCTGCGTTGCTCCATCAATAAAGTAATCTTTATCCTTCTCCAGCAGGCAGGACTGCTGCTCTTCGGTGCCTTTATAGAGTACCTGCTGTGGCGTCAGGCTGGCGCTATATACTTCAAAGTCACGCAGTGATTTTCCGATAGCAATCACCACTTCAGCCGTAACCAACGGGATATAGAGTGAGAAAAACCCGTCAAAAGTGCTGGTGGCAAAAAGTTTTTCAATCAGGGGAGGCTGCTCGCCGCGTATAAATAACACCTCCAGCTCTTGCTGACGCTGAGAGCTGTGAGATAGTGACCAGGAGAGCGCATAGCGGGAGGCAGCAATCAGTGACAGTGAATATTCAATACCGCAATGACGTAACTCGGATGGCGTATTTGTTCGGTTCTCACTGTTTTCATCCTGAGCCAGACGAGCAACGCCATAACGGCGCATATAGCTAATCGCCTTCGGCACATCCACCATCGTTCGAGTCGCATCAGTACCCATATTAATGTTGAAGATCAGACGTTGCAGCAGTGCAGTTTCAATCGCCAGTGGGAAGTATGTATAGCGAACCAGTTCGATAGCCGCGGAGTCCCACAGCGCCTGTGAATTCGGGATCGCCTGTTCATCCGCCAGCCGGACACACCTTATGGCCTCACGCTGAAGCGCAACTATCGATGATAACATGTCCTCCGAAGGCGTCTCGCCTTCGCCAATCGGCTCGCCATCCTCGCTGTAATCAACCACCGAAAAACCATGTGACGAGCAGAGCATTTCAAAAGAGGCGATAAATCGGGTAAGGGTGCGAATGAACCGGAAATCAGCGTTGTCAGGATTAACCAGCGCGGTGCGATTTTTATGCCAGCCAGGTGTCCAGGCGGCAATGAGATAACAGCCGCGCACCTTTATATCCAGCGCTTTTTCCAGCAGCTCTCCCAGCAGGTTTTGTGCCGTACCCGCATAGCCCAAATCCACCAGCATTAAGGTTTCACCTGGGTGCAACCGCAGGGTAGTTTGCAGATGGTTTATCAGGCGCAGACGACAAGCCTTTGACCGGGCCAGCGTTTCCTGAACCACTTCACGACTCAGAATCAGCTTATAGAGTTGGGCGATGGAGTAATTATGTTTTTTTAGCTGGGACTCGATCTTCTTTTTCCGCACCTCGCTCAGCATCAGATGTCTGGCAATCATTGCGAACCCCTCCAGGGTCACCCTCTCCGCGGTCCGCAACGTTTTTCTTAAATAGTCGGCAATACTTTCGCGAGAGTGAAATGAACTCTTTATGGCGGTAAAACGTGAAATGCTCAGTGAGGCGGATTCTTCCTCAGGATAAAGCGCATGATACGCCTCGCGTAGCATATAGCCGTCACGCAGCAAAAAACCCAGCCGGACGCCTGGCGTAAGGTCGCGTTGCTGTTTGAGAAAGCGCGCAAAGGCGTACAAGATCGGGCCAAGTACGGTCCATCCGGTTAATTGCTCACTGCTAATCTGATCACGTAATGCGAGGGAGTAACAGGAATGAAAAAGTGAGGGAACCGGTGCGGTAGCACCACAGGCAGGGAACAGCAGCTTAGCCGCAACGGTACGTTGTTCCAGCACTTGGGTAATCAACGGCTCATTCTGTTTAAAGTGAATAGCGGTAATGCCCATATTTGTGGGCTTGAGGTAATCCGAGTGCAAATTATCACCAGCATGAAAAATATCCTGTGGCTTCACATGCTCGTGCCGGATGATCTCTGGCCAGAGCGTGCCTGATTTACTCTGTCCAAATTCTGACGAACAATAAATATGATCAATCAACGTCGGGATTTCATCACAGTGCGCCGCTAACAAGCGACCCAACTGTGTGGCATTAAAATAGGTATCGCTGACAATAATGGTGCGGATACCGCGCGCTTTCGCCTGGCGTAGTAGCACCAGCGCTGGCGGAAAAAGAAAACCGTTCTCGATCTCCAGTGACAGTTCATGTTCAATCATTTGCTGTTGTTGTTCAGCATCAAACTGGCCCTCCAGCTCCGCATAGATTTCCGTCAGGCTGACTTCCTCCAGGCCACTTGCGATATATTTTTTCTTTCTGGCAATGGCTTCGGCCCGGTTTCTGGCAACCGGACAAAGCCCATGCTTAAGTTGGGTAAAGATCTCAAAGGGACGGGAAACGTAACGCCAGAACAGGGTATCGAAACAATCCAGGGACAAAACTTTAACATTGCTCGCCTGAAATTGTTGTTCAATATGTTCAAATGCAACGGAGGGGGTGCTCATAATAAATTTCCACAGGAAGTTTTGTTTTTTATTTTACCTGATGGAAGATAATCAATATGAGATAAGGAGCGGAGGTTAATGTCAGCTTTTTAACCGTTAGGCAACGGCCGGAAACGACAATTCACCGTTTTCCGGCCTGGAGTTAAGCGGAGTATTACCTTCGTTAATGAGAGAGATGTGTCTTAGCACAATCCTTCTTGATCGCGCGTGAGGGAGGATGGCACAAGCTACAGATAAAGAGCGTATTAATGTAGCGCGGCGCAAAAATAAAGCTCCCGCCACAGGCGGAGCAGGTAACATGCTCCAGCATATTACAGTCAATAAAGCGCAGCAGTGTCCAGGCACGGGTAAATTCCAGCACCGGTTTTTGACCATCCTCGCACGGACACTGTTCGCTGTATAATCTATACGCTTTCAACAATGACTCAACAGGACGCTTATTTTCTTTTTTATGCAGATAAAGATAGATATTGTAAAATAATGATGAGTGAATGTTTTGCTCCCATGACATAAACCAGTAGGGTGAAAAGGGCAACATTCCTTTAGCGGGCGAACACCCTTTTATCTCTTTATACAGGCGTAATAGTTTTCTGCGGCTGAGTGATGTCTCGCTCTCTAATACCTGCATACGCGCGCCAGAGGAGATAAGCTCCATAGCGAGGTGCGTATCATAAATCTCGTCTAAAATACTCTTTTCATTCATGAGATTATCATCATTTAGCAAGGTTGGGGCCAGAAAGAGATTGCAGGATATCGGTCGAAAGAATGATGCCGGTATGAAGATGCTGAAGCGCGTCGATACGGGAATCTTTCGTCAGGAAGTCGATAACTGCTTCACTGTTTATTCGTAGCTTACAGATAAGCTGATTGGTTGAAGCTAATTTTACCAGCTGTGAAATAGAGAGATCCTTTAAGATGTTTATCAAAGGTTCTGATAGCCCAAGCCGAAAACTTGCCGCATCCTTATCTCCCTGATTTATCAATTGCTGAGCCAGCAACAGATAAGATAAATTCAGATCGTTAATATTCTGAATATGTGGATTTGCTGTGTTATTGGAATGCGTGTTTTTCATATGTTAGTATTCCCTTTATGTTTGTTAACTATATTTTAGGCTAATTAAAGTATAAAGAATTGATAAAATAAATAATGTTTAATAACCGTTTATAAAACGTCATGTCTTAAAATTTTGGATTTAAACGGAACCACGCTTTCATATATATCATATATATTTCTGCGGGCGAAGCCTGGCAACTTAAAATACGTAAAATAATTTGTCCTATTTAGAGGATAGCGGAGAGGTATTAATGGGAATGAGAACGGTTACACATGTATCAGTAGGCTTGGCTGAGGGTTATATTAATGCGCATGCTTTTCTGTTGTTACATAAAAATTGATTTTAAACTCAACAAGAGCGGTTGTTATGTAATTGTTTTTAATTAAAGGTGGCATTGAAAATAGAATGTTGTAATGATCTTTTAAAGGATGAAGGAGGTTACAGGCCACAGTCGAATTAAGATAATAATGACAGGGGCACTTGTATTATCTTTGTGCTGCTTTCTGGCGATGTCAGCCTGTTCCCTATATTCGATTTTCCTGGCATGGTAAGAAAATCTCCCGGCGCACACCAAAGCGCAGGCATGCTCTTTACAACAAATGGTTGCCAGGCATAGAGCGGTTCAAAACCACCGTCGTCCACAACAGTGACAACGCGAGAGAAGCCAATACCTTAGCCGCGAAAGCTAATGAGGTGGCATAGAAGGGAGCTGGCATGATGCTGGAGGTGATTAACAGCATGCAGAAAATTGAACATGGCGCGAAAAGGAACGCTGATATAAATCGTGTGATCAACGGTATCGCGAATCAGGCCAATATCCTGGCGCTAACGCCGCGGTTGAAGCCGGGCGAGCGGGTGTGCAGGGATGGGGTTTTGCCGTAGTCGCTTTAGTCCGTAATCTGAACAGGCGCAGTTCTGAGACGGCAGAGGAGATCGGTTCCCTGATTAAAATCCCGGTGATGAACGTTAGCGAAGGGACGTAGCAGGTATCGCAGGTGGCCACTGTGATGAAAGAGATTGCCTCTTCAGAAGAGCAGGTCAGTAACATTATGAAAGCGATTTTCAGCCCCTCTGATGAGCGAACCCAGGGAATAAAACAGGCTGCCAGCGCACTTAATCAAATGGATATTGTCTTTCAGCAAAACGCGCAATTAGTTGAGGAGTCCTCTTCTGTTAGTCATGAAATGAATCTTCAGGCTAAGAACCAGCTCTCCAGTGTGGAGATATTTATTTTTGATAAAGCTGCCTGCAACTGAAATCACTGCAACTGGATAAATAAAGATATATTGGCTTAAGCTGACAGGATCAGAGATAACAGTGGTGAGTAATTGAGGTTGATGTTTAATCAGGTTGGTTTTTCCTCTTTCAGAAATTTCCTTTTTTTGGTATTCAGAATTTGCCGATATTGTGAATTTATGTGGGTTTCAGCGACGGTGTAACCAGTAATCAAAGAGATGTCCTCTCAGGCATCTGTAAAGAAATAAATAATAAATTCACGGTTTTTTAAATATGCATGCCGCAGGCAAGCTGCAATTCTTCCGTAAAGTGAGGTTTTTTTCACAGCATAGTTACTTTAACCATGCTGTCGACTTCTGAAATGATCTCACTAAAATATTTATTGGTTTATTTTTTGAACTGAGATTTATAATACATTATTGTTCTGTATAATCCACGGTGTAGCTCATTAAATGTAATAACCTGGAGTGCCTGTTGAGGTGTAAGTTTCTTTAATGAGGGGGTTGGGCTGAGGAGTTGAAGTAGTTGAGATGTTCGGGTTGATAATTTATATTTTCCGGCAAGGGCCTCTTTGTTTTCCCAGATGAAATCCCTGGCAGGGATATAATGATTAATTATCTCATCTGCAATTTCACCTGCTTTCTTTTTTGTTGCACTGGCGCGGCCTGAAAAGTTCTTTTCTGCGGACTTATGAAAGTTTTCATGATTTAACCATCCATAACCACCAAAGTGATCATATTCATAAACTGGTATCCCCATACTCACAGCATATTGCACAGTTTTACCAATAGTCAGAATGGCATCGTAATGAGAGAGAATGTCAGGCGTGATCCGTCTGACATGACTATTTTCACCTAAGAGGTCAACAGTAATGCCATTTTTCTTTAATAAAGGAATAGCCTGGATCACTTCTGGCGGAGTATGGTTCGATACAATTAACAGAGATGCAGGCTTTTTGGCCGATATTTTCCTGGCAGGATAATCTGAAAAATAATCTGGGGCAGGGTTTTCAAATAAGTTAATTTTGTTTTTATCAATCGCAAAATCGCTAATGCGATCTGCTGTTTCCTGGGAGATGACTGTAATAATATCACTCAGCTGATTTTCTATCTCTGCCAGAATAGGTAATTCTATATGAATAAATGAAGACATATGGTGCCATATAATGTAAGCATTTAATCCTGTTGTAGACAACGCTTTGGCCACTGATGAGGGGATCGTGTTCTGCTGGATCCAAATGATATCAAAATCTGTGGGTATACTTTCATCATCATTCAGAGGAACAGAAAGGTTTTCCCTGTTGGGGAGGCGATTAATTTCATTGGCTAATGGCGGGAGATAAAGATTGGTATAAATAGTAACATGCCAGCCTATAGACAGGAAGAGTTCTGCCAGCTCAAGCGTGACTAATTCTGACCCTTTAATGTCATGGAGATGGTTATTGGTAATTAATATTTTTTGCATTTTTGCTCTCGGGAATTATACGTTCTTTTGAATTGTAATTATTATTAAAATTATATTATTTAAAAATTCATACTCTTACAGAGTATTGAAAGTTTTATGGCTCAGATTGTAGTCACGATCACTCAGCTTCAGCCCCCGCCCAGAGCAGACGACATTCCCGCTCCTGGCACAGCGTTAATATCTGATATCGGTCGCCAGCTGATCCAGCAACTGAACAACCTGATGGCTTGCCGCTTCCATTTTCTCCAGCTCCTCGGTCATCTCCGGTATGGCATGATTAAAAAATGCTTCGAGCGCTCGTCGGCCCGAGGTATGTACAGCAGCGTGGGGCTGCTCAAGCTGCTGAAAGGCGGCATGCTGACTAAAGTGACATCCTTCTCCGGTGTAATACCATTTTCCCAGACGGCACTCAGTATGTGTATTTACCTGGTAATCTTCACACTTATTAAGGATCAGCGTATAAACCTGAAGTTTCCAGATAATATGATCCAGCTTAACGGTATTGAGAAATTGCAGCGTAGAGATATACGAGATAATGGACTGCATCCTGGCGGATCGTGACATGACGATTTTGATCAATTCCACCACGTGGTTGAGATCAACTTTGATCCGTTCGGTCACTGGCCGCTGATCGGCTACGACCTCACAGACATTTCCGGCGCTGCTTTCAATTGCCCTGGTCAGAGCGGAGATGCTGTTAGCGCTGTTATTCACCTGCTCAGAGAGAAACTTTATCTCTTTAGCGATCACGCTAAAACCAGCTCCCTGGCTGCCAACATGCGCAGCTTCGATAGCCGAGTTAATGGCGATCAGATTCGTCTGTCGTGACAGTTGATTGATCTCATTAATATATTTATTGATCTCTTCAAAAGAGCATTTGAACTGGGCCAGTGAATCAGTACTTTGACTGACGCTTATATCGATTTGGCTGATCAGCTCAACCAGATTCTCCAGCGATTGTCTGGCGCTGCTATTACGCGCATTTAATTCATCAATGGTTTGCTGCTCATTTCTCAGCTCCTGGCTGGATTTAAGCAGCGCATTCCTTACTTCTTCTAAAGTAGAAACCCCTTTCAATAAGAGAGTACAAATAATCCGTTCATAATTTGGTGCCGCCGGGGCGGGAAGAGGGTTGTCAGGCGTAGCGGGTTCCGGGTTATCGACCGCGTCAGTGGAGAGAAAAAACGCTCTGAAGCAGGGGATTTTTCTGACTAAGGCTTTCATAAGATGACCTCTGGAGGATGATAAACAGCAGTAAAATTTTAGTAGGGCGGATAATCTTTTACGGGCATACCACCTGATGTTCGCGTTTCCAGCCAAAAAGAGCGGGCAGGATGGACAGGCTCTGGCACCGGTGCTGAAAGAGTACGGCAGACGCTGAGCGTGCCTTTGACCGGCAGGGGAAAACAAGCAAGCCCCCTGGCCTGTTACAGCGCGGGTATCCCGTTTTGATTCACCATTTTTAAGTAGTTTTAGTGCGTTAATTACCTGGTCCGGGATAGTTGCGCCATTAAATATTGATGTTGTACGCCTTTCCCTTGATATTTTGCTGGGCGGTGCCATCAGCGCCGTATAGCGTCACGCAATTACTCACCTGCTTCACCATACTTTTCAGGGCCATGGCTTTTTGCATCTGAAGCTCTAAAAGGGGATAGATGCTCATATTCATATCTTTTGTGTGACGAGCGATAGCGAGTACGTTTTCCCACAGGGGTTTTAGCATTGGCTGCTGATCATAGGGAGCGGCAATACCCAACTTATTTTCCTCCGCCTTGCGTTGCTCTTCGAAGAAATTAATCGTCGATAGCAGGCGACTTTTATTGTCAGATAGCATCTGCAAAGTAACCGGATTAAGCTGCGGTTGGTTGAGTTGTCTCAGCTCCTCTGCCAGCACTGGCTTCAATTCTTCTAATAAACTGTGGAGTTTTAGCAAGGTAATACGGAGATCATTCATCAGTTAGTCACACAAGTCAGATTATCTGAAACATTTCCCTTGTCAGAGCCTGTGCAATCTTATCGGTATCAACAGGCAATTCTCCGGCGGCGAGTGCGGCTTTGATCTTATCCAGATTTTTGATGTTCATATCCTGGCTGTTGTTGGTTTGCAGCGACTGGATTTGATTACTCAGGCTGACTTTGGTGCCGTTAAGGGTTTTTTTGGCTGTGGTCGTGCCCTGTACGTTACGCTGGTCAGTACGCTTCGTCGCTTCCGGATGAATTTCGGGGAATACGGGAGGCGATATCTTTTGGCTGCGTTCTATGCTCATCATTGTCCTCGACGATCGGTTCGGTAAAAATATTTCCTGGTTAAAGTAAATTATCGGGCGTAGTGGGAATTACTGAAGGCAGCAGGCCGCTAATCTTTTACGCCGCCCGGATTAATTCGCTACAACGGCGGCCTGGCCGTCGGCAATCGCTGTTGCGGTGAGGAGCTGTCCGGTCGCCGTCTGAACCCGTAAACGCTGTTTCAGCGCTGCATTGTCCAGCGCCTTCGCGGTTGCGCGGATAGTAAAACCCTCACCATGGAAACGGATTTCCACTTTCTCTCCGGTGACTATCGCCCAGCGCTGGCGAAGCTGGCTTTCGACTATATTCTCGCCCGGTTGGATGGTACGTAACGTTACGCGCCCGATAATCTGCTGTGGGTCAAAGATAAGTCCGCCAGGCATATGTTCCAGCGAACCGCGTTGCGGATGAATAGCCTCTTCTGTGACCTGCTCTCCTGGTCGCAACAGGCGGGTTGCCTGCCACCAGGTCGCTGTTGCATCAACATCTATCTGAATAAAGTGCCGCCGCGCGGCGCACTGCGCAATAATGCTGTGCATGCCCGTTAACCGGCTCAGATTACCGCTCAGCGAGAGTACAGGGTTGGCACAGAGACTGGCTAACTGCGCCGGTGGCGTCAGCAATTTCACTGCCAGTATCGGCCTCACCGATGGCGGTAAATTAATATTGTTGTTCAACAGGGTAGTGATAGCTGTAGTCAGTTGATTTTCGCTCTCCGCTGCGCTGGAAAACCCTGCTGCTGCCAGCAAGAGTATTAGCGTGATTATTTTAAAGATATCGGTTAATTGTGTCACCACCATACGAGTTTCCTGAACGGCAATAATGAGCGCTTATGGGTTAACAATGATGCGCCCTGAGCAATAAGCGCCAGGTAATTGTACGATAAAATGTTAATTTTCTGATGAACAAAATAATGACATAAATGCTGCTATTTATCGGCATTGCCCTTGCTGTTTTTTTTAACTTATCAGTTAAGCGGCCAAGTAGGGCTGCTTTTGTCGATTTTTCAAATTATAGATTTCCGCTGCTCTCTTTTAAAATAGCTTAATTAACATTCCACCGGCGCGAGATAAATAATCTTTATGCTTGATAAACTCGACAGCGAATTCGGCTTCCAGCAGACAGCGTTATCTCTGCTCAATAAACGCCAGAATATTTTGGCTTCAAACGTGGCTAACGCTGACACTCCGGGCTATCTGGCCAGAGATATCGATTTTTCTTCCCAGTTAAAAGCTGCCGTCTCCCGCACCAACAGCCACGCAGGGCCGCTGGCATTAACGCTGACTTCAGGCCAGCATATCGCGGCAAAGGCAAAGGCACAGGTGATTGATGATCCTGATCTTTTATACCGTATTCCCGATCAGCCCTCGGCGGATGGTAACACGGTTGATATGGATCGCGAACGTGCCAACTTTGTTGACAATAGTGTGAAATATCAATCTGGTCTGACTATTTTAGGCGCGCAAATTAAAAATATGCTAAGCGCGATTAATCAGGGGTAATTGTTGATATGTCACTGTTCTCTATTTTTGATATTTCCAGCTCAGCCATGACGGCGCAATCGAAAAGACTCAATGTCAGCGCCAGTAATATGGCCAATGCCGACAGTGTTGCCGGCCCTGATGGTAAACCTTACCGGGCCAAACAGGTTATTTTCAAAGTTGATGCGGCGCCGGATCAGCAAATTGGCGGCGTTCGCGTCAGTGATGTGGTGGAGAGTACCGCACCGGAGCGACTGATATATGAGCCAGGTAATCCTTTAGCGGATGGTAAAGGATATGTACATATGCCGAATGTGGATGTAGCGGGTGAAATGGTTAATACCATTTCCGCCTCACGCAGTTATCAGGCCGATGTCGATGTAATGAATACGGCGAAAGCATTGATGCTTAAAACGCTGACGCTGGGCCAATAAGGAATAACAGAATGGCAATCTCTTCAATAATGGGCAGTAACAATAATAACAATAACAGCTACAACGCCACTGCGGCCACGGAGGGTACCAGCAGCGCCGACTTAATGAACAATTTCATGACGCTGCTGGTTGCGCAAATGCAGAACCAGGATCCGACTAACCCAATGGATAACAACCAGATGACCTCGCAGCTGGCGCAGTTTAATACCGCCGCCGGAGTAGAGAAGCTTAACGATACGCTAAATAGCGTCGGGACGCTGGTCTCAAGTATGCAGCAGATGAATGCGTCGGCATGGGTTGGACGCACGGTGTTGATCGAAGGCAAATCGGTCATTAATAACAGCGACCAGGCGGATGCGAATAAAAACTTCTCATTCGCGCTGGATAGCGATGCAGACAATGTCGAAGTGACGCTCACGGACAAGGAAGGCAATGCCTATCGTGCGGAACTGCCAAACGTAAAAGCGGGTGTTCAGAGCTACAGCCTCGATGATCTGAGTAACTTTGAGCCTGCCTCACCGCCGGAAGGCACCTGCTATGACGTCTCATTATCAGCCACCAATAGCAGCGGAGATGCACCGAACATTATGACCCTGAAAAAAGCCAAAGTTAATAGTGTGGCCTTTTCCTCTGGCGGCTCGCTGCTTGAGTTGGGCATTGATGGCACGGCTACCCTCGGGCAGGTTTACGAAATCGAATAATTTCAATAACTTATTGATGGATCAGGAAAAAGAATAATGAGCTTCTCACAAGGCCTTAGCGGGTTGAATGCGGCATCACAAGCCCTGGATGTTGTCGGTAACAACATCGCTAACTCCCAGACGGTTGGGTTTAAGTCAGGTTCTATCGCCTTCGCCGATGTGTTCGCCGGTTCGCAGGTGGGTATGGGAGTACAGGTCTCTGGTGTTAACCAGAGTTTCACCGATGGCGTACTGGGCGCAGGTACAGGCGACCTGGATATGGGTATCCAGGGCAACGGTTTTTTCCGTTTGCAGAATGAAGCCGGGCGCGTCTTTTACAGCCGCAACGGGCAGTTCCAGAAAGATGCCAATGGCTACGTCATAAACAACCAGGGCATGTATCTGACCGGTTATCAGGCCACCGGCACACCGCCAGCAATTCAGCCAGGCGCAGCGGTAGGCCCCATTCAGATTCCCAACGGACAGATGCCGGCTCGCGCGTCGGACAGCGGCACGCTTAACGGCAATCTGCCCTCGGGAAGTGATGTGGTCACCAATACCACCTTTGATCCGACCGACAGCACCAGCTACAGCACGGCACCAACCATGATTGACGCCTATGACAGCCTGGGTAACAAACACACCATCAACGTTTACTTCGCGAAAACGGCGGATAACCAGTGGACGGCCTACTCCAAAGATATTACCGCGCCAGGGGAGGGTTTTCAGCAGACCGTCCTGCAATTTGACACTTCAGGCCAGCTAACTACCAACCCAGCGAAACTCAACGTCCAGGGGGCGGCTTATGATGGCGGCGAAGCGCTTAATTTTGACTTAGACCTGACCGGCATGACTCAGCAGGCGTCGGAGTTTTCAATGAACAGTCCCACCACCACCGGTTATGCGCCAGGCCAGATGAACGGTTATACCGTTGGCGATAACGGCCAGGTCATCGCCTCTTACAGCAACGGCCAGCAACAGTTACTGGGGCAGGTGGTATTAAGCAACTTCACCAACCCAGGGGGACTCTCGTCGCAGGGCAATAACTGCTGGAGCGAAACGCCAGAGTCGGGGCAGCCGGTCACTGGCACCTCCGGTTCGGGCAACCTCGGCACCTTATATGGCAATAAGCTGGAAGCCTCTAACGTCGATCTGAGTAAAGAGATGGTCAATATGATCGTCTACCAGCGTAACTACCAATCGAATTCGCAAACCATCAAAACCCAATCAGAGCTGTTGCAGACTCTGGTTAATCTCGGCTAACGGCGGCTCATTATGGATCGTGCGATTTATACCGCAATGGGCGCGGCGAATGCTGCGCTCAACCGCCAGGCGGTAACGGCGAATAATCTGGCTAATGCCTCAACCACCGGCTTCCGCGCGCAGCTCATGGCGTATCGGGCCGTACCGGTGAATGGCCCGTCTGTGCCTACCCGAACCCTGGTGGCGGAATCAACTCCCTGGAACGACACCACCATGGGAGCGGTACATCAGACCGATCGCGATCTGGATGTGGCATTACCTCAGGATGGCTGGCTGGCCGTTCAACTGCCGGATGGCAGTGAAGCCTATACCCGCGATGGCAACATTCAAGTGAACAGCGAAGGCGGATTGCAGGTGCATGGTTTGCCTTTGCTTGGTGACGGCGGCCCGCTCAGCGTGCCGCCCCAGTCTCAGGTCACCATTGCTCCCGACGGTACCCTGACTGCATTGGGGGCCGGAGAGGGGCCAACGGCGCTGGCGCAGGTAGGAAAGGTAAAAATGGTTAAGGCCGAAGCCACCTCCCTTCTGATGGGCGATGACGGGTTGTTTCATCTCAGTGACAGCGTATCAGCGGGCAATGCCGCGCCATTACCGATGGATCCCAATCTGCGACTCATGCCGGGAATGCTGGAAAGCAGCAACGTCAGCCCGGTCAAGGCGATGGTCGATATGATCGCCACCGCGCGTAGCTTCGATATGCACATGAAGATCATCAGCACCGTTGATGATAACGAAAAAAGCGCCAATCAGCTGTTAACGCTGAGCTAATACCCGGCGAGGAGAAACCAAACCATGATCCGTTCTTTATGGATTGCTAAAACCGGTCTCGAAGCCCAGCAGACCAATATGGATGTGATATCCAATAACCTGGCCAACGTCAGTACTAATGGGTTCAAACGCCAGCGTGCGGTATTTGAAGACCTGATTTACCAGACGCTGCGTCAGCCTGGCGCTCAGTCCTCTGAGCAGACCACCATTCCTTCCGGCCTGCAAATTGGTACTGGCGTTCGTCCGGTGGCGACGGAACGTATCCACAGCCAGGGCAGCCTGACACAGACCAATAACAGTAAGGATGTGGCCATTCAGGGCGGCGGTTTTTTCCAGATCCAGTTGCCGGACGGCACCACCGGTTACACCCGCGATGGCTCGTTCCAGTTTGATCAGAATGGGCAGCTGGTCACCTCCAGCGGCTATCCGGTTCAGCCCGCCATTACCATCCCCCAGGATGCCGAGTCGCTGACTATCGGCAACGACGGTCTGGTGAGTGTGACCCTGCCGGGACAAACCGCACCGCAGCAAGTGGGACAACTGACACTCGCTACCTTCATTAATGAATCTGGCCTGGAAAGCCTGGGTGAGAATCTTTACCACGAAACGCAGGCATCTGGCGCACCTAATGAAACGACCCCAGGGCTGAACGGTGGTGGGACGCTTAAGCAGGGCTATGTCGAAACCTCAAATGTCAACGTGGCGGAAGAGCTGGTCAATATGATCCAGACCCAGCGCGCCTATGAAATTAACAGTAAGGCGGTTTCAACATCCGATCAGATGTTGCAGCGACTGTCGAATTTATAACGCAGGTCGCCGCGGGCTGTTAGCAGTACCGCGGCAAAAAGAGATGTGGTTATAACATGAATGGTAAGGCTTTTTCGGCGATGACACTCATTGCTCCCCCTCGCATTTTGCGCAGTTCTGGCACCCTTTTCTTTAGCCTCGGATTAGTGTTAGCGCTCAGCGGCTGTGCTTATATCCCACACCCGCCGCTGATTGAGGGAAAAACAACTGCCGAACCGGTAGCCGCAATGCCTGTGGTGAACAATGGCTCGCTGTTTCAGAGCGGTCAGGCGATGAATTACGGCTATCAGCCGATGTTTGAAGACCGTCGGCCGCGTAATGTCGGCGACATCCTGACCATTGTATTGCAGGAAAATGTCAGCGCCAGTAAAAGCTCCTCGGCCAACGCCAGCAGGGGCGGATCTGACTCGCTGACGTTTGATGCGACCCCCCGTTTTTTGTCCGGTTTATTTGGTAGTGACAGGGCCAACACCAGCATCAACGCAAAAAATGATTTCACCGGTAAAGGCGGCGCAGCAGCAAAAAATACCTTTAGCGGCACGCTAACGGTGACGGTGAACCAGGTACTGGAAAATGGCAATTTGCGGGTGGTAGGTGAAAAGCAGATTGAGATAAACCAGGGAACGGAGTTTATCCGTTTCTCCGGAGTGGTGAATCCGCGCACCATCAGTGGCAATAACACCGTCTCCTCGACGCAGGTCGCTGACGCCAGAATTGAATATGTCGGCAATGGCTACATCAACGAAGCGCAGCAAATGGGCTGGTTACAGCGCCTTTTCCTTAACCTTTCTCCGTTTTAACTCACTGATTATGAAAATCGCACATATTAAGCGTTATCTGACTCTGCTCTGCGTTGGTCTCAATATATTACTCCCGATCGCCGTGCATGCAGAGCGCATCCGCGATTTAACCTCAGTACTGGGCGTTCGTAGCAATGCACTGATGGGATATGGACTGGTGGTGGGTCTGGATGGCTCCGGCGATCAGACCATGCAGACACCCTTTACCACCCAAAGCCTGAGCAATATGCTCTCCCAACTGGGGATTACCGTGCCGACTGGCACCAATATGCAGCTAAAAAATGTGGCTGCGGTGATTGTTACCGCAGAACTGCCTGCCTTTGCCAGGGCGGGTGATAAAATTGATGTGGTGGTCTCCTCTATGGGCAACGCCAAAAGTCTGCGCGGCGGTACGCTGCTGATGACACCGCTAAAAGGGGTTGATAACCAGATTTATGCCTTAGCCCAGGGGAATTTACTGGTCACCGGTGCGGGTGCGCAGGGGGGCGGCAGTCGGGTTCAGGTTAACCAGCTGAACGGTGCCCGTATCAGCAATGGCGCAATAGTCGAACGTGAAGTGCCGACCAGCTTCGCTGGTGATAACGTGCTGCGGCTGCAATTAAATGAAGATGATTTTACCCTGGCGCAGCAGATCAGTGACGAAATTAACCGGCGTTATGGCGGCGCGACGGCGACGGCGGAAAATGCCAGAACGGTTCGTTTGAACGCGCCGCAGGATAGTGCCGCGCGGGTACGTTTCCTGGCCAATATCCAGAATATCCCGATTAAGGCCGATGCGGGCGATGCCCGAATTATCATCAACTCCCGTACCGGGTCTGTGGTGATGAACCGCCACGTCGCGCTGGATGCCTGTGCGGTGGCGCAGGGTGATCTGACCGTCGAGGTGGCGCGCTCCAATCAGGTCAGCCAGCCCGATACCCCCTTGGCGGGCGGCCGCACGGTGGTCACGCCTGACACTCAGGTGTCGGTGCGCAACGGCAGTGGTTCACTACAGCGCGTCAACACCAGTGCCGATCTTAACAGCGTGGTTCGCGCATTAAACAGCCTGGGGGCGACGCCGAACGATTTAATGGCCATTCTTCAGTCAATGAAAAGCGCCGGTTGTCTCCATGCCCGTCTGGAAACGGACTAATGAATAAATCCCTATTTAATGCCGGGGCCGCCTTCGATTTACGCAATCTTGAAGCGCTGAAGCTGACAGCAAAACGCTCGCCGCAGCAGGGGCTGAAAGCGGCAGCCCAGCAGATGGAAGGGCTGTTTGTCCAGATGATGCTAAAAAGCATGCGTGAAGCGTCATTCAAAGGCGGGCTTTTTGATAATCAACAGTCGCAGATGTTTACTTCCATGTACGATCAGCAGATTTCGCAGGATATCGCGGCACAGGGAAAACTGGGGTTTGCTGATCAAATCGCGCGGCAGATGGGGGCCACCGATCCGGTCTCAGCCCCCGACGCGCCTGCGCAGGGAGTGATCCCGACGCTGATCAATACCAGTCTGCATCCTCACCCCGCTGGGCAGGCTGCACAACTCTACGCCAACCCAGCGTATCAGCAAGCCACGGCTAATGACCGGCTGGAAAATGACACCTTTATTTCCCGCCTGATGGCACCCGCCAGGGCGGTGGCGCGTCACAGCGGGATACCACATCAGTTGATTATCGCCCAGGCCGCACTGGAGTCAGGTTGGGGGAATCGTGAGATCCTGACCCCCCATGGCAAGCCAAGCCATAATCTGTTTGGCATAAAAGCCACGCCTGACTGGAAAGGGGAAACCACCGAGATCACCACCTCGGAATATATCAATGGCGTGCTGCGAAGAGTAAAAGCCTCGTTCAGGGTTTATAAAAATTATGCGGAGGCCTTAGCGGACTATGCCACTTTTTTAACTGCCAATCCGCGGTATCAGAAAGTTATTCACAGCCAGTCAGTTGAAAAAGCAGTTCATGCTTTACAGGAAGGTGGTTACGCAACCGATCCAAATTATGCAAAAAAGTTAATGAACATTGTTCATTATGTCCAGAATAACCTTGCCCGGCGGGCAGGCAGTGACAGGAATTCAGTCGATGAACTATTCTAGCAATTAAGATTTTAGTTTTCACTGAAACTCACGATATATAAATAACGATATAAAATTTCCTGGCCAGAGTGTGGCCTCGACTCATAATATATGAGGCTGGTGAAGCAATGAACTTATTCAATATAGCCTCGGGTGGACTTGACGCAGCCCAGGCGGCCCTGAATGTTGTGGGTAATAATTTAAGTAATGCGATGACCGACGGCTACAGTCGGCAGAATATCATTCTGGGGGAAGCGGGTGGCCACGCTACCAGCTACGGCTTTTTCGGCTATGGCGTGCAGACAAATGATGTTAAGCGCAGCTACGACGGCTTTCTTAACAACCAGGTGCGGGGTGCCAACGCACAATTTGCGGGTCTGAACGGACGCTATGAGCAGCTGAGTCAGATTGATGACATGTTCGGCGACAATACCAACAATATTTCCGTCACGATGGGAAATATTTTTGGTGCAATGCAAAAAATGAGTAGCGATCCCGCCAGTGCCGCCATGCGCCAGGAGGTTTACTCACAGTTTAAAGCGGTTGCCAATCAGTATCAGACCAACAGCGATACGCTAAAAGGATTAGAAAAAAGCACCAATATCAAAATCAGTCAGGCTGTTGACGGTATTAATGGCTGTGCCAGACAGCTCGCCAATCTTAATAAAGAAATTGCCAAAGTTCAGGCGTCCAGCGGTACCCTGCCATCAGACCTGCTGGATCAGCGCGATCAGGTATTAGGCCAGCTCAGCGGGCTGACCGGAATTAAGGTGAATGAAAATAGCACCACCGGGCGGGTGGATGTTACCCTGGCAAACGGCTATTCATTAGTTAATGGCGACGATGTCTGTGAATTAAAAGCGCAGCCTGCGGCAGGGGATCCGAACAAATTAGTGGTGGCTTACACTGATAATAGCGGTAACGACATGCTGCTGGATGACGATACCATGAGCAGCGGTACGCTGGGTGGATTGTTTAAATTCCGTAATAGCGATCTGAAAGATGCCGAAAATCAGCTCAATCAGCTGGCATTGCAGATGGCAAATAAATTTAATCAGGTTAACGAGGGAGGGTACGATCAAAATGGCGATGCCGGCACGGCCATTTTCTCCTTTGATGATCCTCAGGCTATCGCCAATATCAATAACAGCAGTGATGCGTCGCTGGCTATTTCACGTAGCGACAGCAGTGCGATTCAGGCGCAGGACTATACCTTGACCTTCACCGGCCCGTCGGCGAGCGACTGGACGGTAAAAAACGATGAGGGAGAAACCATTACGCCCACTATCGGGGATGATGGCTCGCTAAGTTTTGATGGAATAACGGTTAAACCACAGGGCACACCGCAGATTAATGACAGTTTTGAATTTAATCCGCTCGCCGGTGCCGCCGCTTCCCTGAAGGTGGCGATCGGCGGTGGTGATCAAATCGCTGCCTCAAGCTCTGCCGACGCGACGGATCAAAGCAATAATGAAAATATCAAACAGATGCTTGATATTCAAAACCAGCAGCTTATTGGTAAATCGACCCTGAGTGAGGCCTATGCCAGCCTGGTTAGCTCGGTCGGTTCTTCGATGACATCGCTGAAAACGGACTGTTCTACTGCAAACAGTGTGCTGGAGCAGTGGAATCAGCAACAGCAGTCGTTAGCCGGGGTCGATATTAATGAAGAGTATATCAATATGCAGATGTATACCCAGTACTACCAGGCTAATTCCCAGGTATTACAGACTGCCACTACGCTATTCGACACCCTACTCAACATAAAATAGAACTTTCCGTAAGCGGTTTTTATTCATTAACAGAGGATGTAGCGATGCGCTTTAGTACTCACTATATGTATCAACGCAATATTGATAGCATCACTAAATCAATTGCCAGCGGAAATAATATTAATGCGCGCCTTGCCGCCGGTCAGACCCTGTTAACACCTTCGGACGACCCTGCTGGCGCCTCTCAGGCGGTTGCATTGCAAAATACCTTAGCGGGTATGAGCCAGTATGACGCGGCCAGAGGCTATGCGCAGGATGCCCTGGGTCAGGAAGATAACTCGCTGAGCAGTATTCAAAGCATCCTGACCGGTAACCTGTCTGAAAAAATTATTGCCGCAGGCAACGGCACTTTTTCCGATCAGGATCGTCAGGCACTGGCAACCGAATTACAAGGGATTTGCAGTAATCTGAGGGATCTGGGCAATAGTCGTGACAGCAATGGTCGCTATATTTTTGCCGGTTATAAAACCGGTAGTGCGCCGTTTAAAGACGATGGCAGCTATGTTGGCGGCGATACACCGCTTACTCAACAGGTCAGCGATAACATTGAGATGCAGGTTGGTCACACCGGACAACAGCTTTTTATGAGCGGCACCAGCGATGACCTGCTGAGCGCTATCGATCGGGCGGTCGAGGCTTTAAATAAGCCCGTCACCAGCGAGGAGGATCGTCAGACGCTCAATGATACCCTGGACAGCGTGAATATTACTGTTAAGAAAAATATCGATAATATTGGCAAAATCCAGTCAGAAGTGGGTACTAACCTGCAACAACTTGACTCACTTAGCTTTAGCGCTGATGCGCAAAAAATCAACGTGACAGCGCGACTGCAACAGGCGGTGGGGTCAGATTCTGACACCCAGATTAGCCTGATTACTCAGTCAAAAATAGCTGAATTCGCGCTCACCTCATCGATGACGGTATTTCAGGCTATGCAGAAAATCTCTATTTTCAATTTCACATAATAAAAATATCTGATTGAAATAATATTTACAGTAATGCGGAAATACCCGTAATCATACATAGGTTCATTAAAATCCCGTAGGGTTATCATGTTTAAAAATCTTAAAATCTCGGCAGGGTTAAATACCCTGATGATTGTTTTTGTGCTCTTTTTGGCCATCATCTCTTTTTTCAATTTTACCAGCGCACATCAGTTTAGTCGTCAGGTGGAGGATGCTATTACTATTTCCACTGCCGCCGATCCGATTCAGGATGCGGTCAGTAATCTGAATAACGCGGTCGGCCTGGCGGTTATCGCCACTTTTATTGAAAATGAGAACTTTCAGAAAACAGGCGTCCGTAACGTTGATAAAGCGATGATCGCCAATATTGACCAAATTGTTGCTAAAGCGAATCTAAGTTTTAAAGCGTTTAAAAATCAGCCCGTTCTCTCCACAGAGGAGCATGAGCAGCTACAGAAGGTTGTTAAGGCTTATACCGATCTGTTGAATTTTACCCTGACTATGCGCGATGCGCTGAACACGCCAACAGCAACGCTAGCCAATGTGAGCGTGCTGGAGAAACAAACCAGTCAGTATCGTATCGCCATAAAAGATCAGATGGATGAGTATAGTCACGTGCTAAAGACGCTACTGGCGGAGCACAAGCAGGAAGGCGATGAAAAAAATACAAACATGTTGATCTGCGCTTTTGCTATCCTGGCCGTCTCAATCATTATAGTTATTATCGCGCGTATCTGGTTAAAGAAGACGGTATTTATCCGCCTCAATCAGACGCGGGAAACATTTGCGCTGCTGGCATCGGGTAATTTAAGCCAGCCGATTGAAATTGGTGCGGAAAATGAAATTGGCGACATGCTGGCCGAGCTGGAGAAAATGCGTGTCTCACTAACTGCAACCGTCTCAGATATCCGCATGGGCGTGTCCAGGATCTATGGCAGCGCCCAGGAGATTGCCAACAGCAATAACGAACTCTCTTCACGCACCGAGCAGCAGGCGTCCGCTTTGCAACAGACTGCGGCCAGCATGGAAGAGTTAAAGATTACCGTTCGACAGAATGCCGATAATGCGCACAGCGCCAAACAGCTGGTGGAAAGTGCCAACAGCAGCGCGCGTAAAGGTGGCGATGTGATGGTCAACCTCGACAGCATTATGCGGGAGATTACCGAAAACTCGCGCCAGATCGCCGATATTAATGGCGTAATCGACAGCATAGCTAACCAGACCAACATCCTGGCGCTGAATGCGGCAGTGGAAGCAGCGCGTGCCGGGGAACAGGGGCGTGGATTTGCTGTGGTGGCTGGTGAAGTGCGTAGCCTGGCTAAGCGGAGTGCTGATGCGGCGAAAGAGATTCGCCAGTTGATCAATGTCTGTGTCGCTAACATGAATACCGGTTCGCAGGAAGTCGAACTGGCGGGTACAGCTATGGACGAAGTGGTGAAATCGGTTACCCAGGTCACGGACATCATGTCGGAGATTACCTCTGCGTCAGATGAGCAAAGTACCGGCATCAATCAAATCGCACAGGCAGTTAATGAGATGGATTCGGTCACCCAGCAGAATGCCAGCATGGTCGAGCAGGCTGCCAGCGTCGCGCGAAGTGTCGAAGAGTATGCTCATAATCTGGAACAGGCAGTGGCGCAGTTTTCGCTTCAGGAAAAGGATGAGGCAGGTGAAGAACGCAGCAATAAATATGTCAGCACCGCCGCGTTCAAAAAACCGATGGTGCAGAGTGAGCCAGCGTTCGGTAAAAATAAAGCGGAAAGTGACTGGGCCAGTTTTTAACTAAACCAAAACTAAACGGATAAACAAACAACGGCATTTCGCTATTGTTTGTTTATCAATGATGTTTTTCACGCAGGCGAAATGCGCTTATTTGTACTGGCTTATCAGGCTATTTGATTTCTGGCCGATCGTTAATAATCGTGTTCTGTTTTGCTGTTGTGGAATAGTTAATTTTGGATGGTATCTATACCTCAGAAGGTGTGGTCGATAAAAATGCGCTGTGGTTAAAGTACCGTTTTTGGGTGCGCAGAGAAGCGCTAAATTTACAGGCTAAATTGCCGGCAAGCGTGGAACTGGACGACCTTATCCAGGCCGGTGCTGTTGGGTTGTTAAATGCTATTGATAATTTTGACCCGAAAAAAGGCATTGCCATGAGCACCTATATTAGCCAGCGGGTTCGTTGGGCATTAATCGACGAATTACGGGAGCGGGACTGGGTGCCACGGCGGGTTCGCAGTAATTCCCGTCGGCTCACTACAGCAATTCAGCGGGTTGAGCAGCAGAGTGGTCAGCCTGCAACAGAAATGGAAGTTGCGCAGGAACTGGGTGTTTCGCTGGAAGAATATCAGTCAATGCTGGCGGAAAATAACAATAGCATGATTTATTCACTGGATGAGTTGCAGGAAGAGTATGGCGATAATTTCGAACAGCCAGACAGCAATCACGAAGCCTTAAACCCACTCAATGAAACGCTGTTTTCCAGGTTAACGACTCATATTAGTCGGGAAATAAAAAACTTACCTGAAAGGGAACAGACCTTACTGAATCTCTATTATCAGCAAGAACTTAACATGAAAGAGGTGGGCTATATTCTGGGGATCACCGAGACACGGGTCAGCCAGTTGCACAGTCAGGCGATTAAACGGATACGTGCCAGATTAGATTTACATAAAGAATCTCACTGCAAGCCGCCAGTGAAGGCATAAAATTTAAGCGAGCCATAAATATGATGAAAGCAGGTATATACAATTACGATGATCAGCTGCAAAAGATCTATGCCTTCAATCTCTCTTACTTGCTGCTGGCTCAGCATCTTATCAGGCAGGACGCGTATACGGCGGGCTTTTATTTAGGCATTGATGACGAGCTGCTTAACCTGTTAAACAATCTGCCGTTGCCGGAGTTATTGCGTCTGGCCTCGGTGGACAGAGTGATCTGTCAACTACGGATTGAAAGCGAAGCCGTACTGAAAGGCATCACTAAAAACTCGCGCCTTGAAGCACTGCAAAGCATTCATGCCGGTATTATTTTATCGACCGATTTGTTGCATGGCCTAAACAACAAACAATAAAGAGTCAGTCTCTGATTCGATAAGCAAGGTTGTCAGCATAGTTAATGCTGACAGAAACTGCTGTACGGATTAACTCGTATGACGGGTTAACAGTAGCAGATGCTGAGTTGACTATTAAATAATGCTGTTCAGCCAGGGAAACACTTATTGGCTCACCGGGTAGTTCATTGCTATTAAGGTATCCAGCTTTTTATCTGTCGGAATCTCTTCCGGGAGACGAAAGGTTTATTCATTATGAAGAGGTTATTGTGCTGGTTGTTCTGGGCTATATTGTGGTTTTTTCCGCAGTCATCGGCGGCTTTGTACTGTCGGGTGGCGAAACAGGCGCGCTGTTTCAACCAACGGAATTATTAATTATCGGCGGGGCAGGCATCGGCGCATTTATCGTCGGTAATAGCGCCAAGGCGATAAAAGCCACGCTTAAATCGATTCCACTGCTTTTTAAAGGGTCGAGTTATACCAAAGCGCTCTATGTCGATCTGCTGACATTACTTTATCTGCTGCTGGCAAGTGGTCGTCAGAAAGGGATGATGTCGCTGGAGGCGGAGATCGAAGATCCACAAAACAGCGCCATCTTCACTAATTATCCCCGTTTACTGGCTGATTCGTTACTGATGAATTTCTTACTCGACTATCTGCGGCTGATGATCAGCGGTAGCACCAATGCGTTTGAAATTGAAGCGCTGATGGATGAAGAGATTGAAACCGCTGAACATGAAGCGGAGATGCCAGCCGACAGTTTAGGGGCACTGGGCGATGGCTTCCCGGCCTTTGGTATTGTCGCCGCGGTGATGGGCGTGGTGCATGCGCTGGCATCAGCTGACCGTCCCGCCGCCGAGTTGGGCGAGTTAATTGCACATGCAATGGTCGGAACCTTTCTCGGTATCCTGCTGGCTTACGGGTTTGTCAGTCCACTGGCGGCATTGCTGCGCCAGAAAAGTGCCGAAAAAACCAAAGCCCTGCTCTGTATCAAGGCTGTATTGCTGGCGGCCATTAATGAATCAGCGCCGCAAATCGCGGTTGAATTTGGCCGTAAAACGCTCTACTCCACGGTGCGCCCGAGCTTCTATGAACTTGAAGAGCACATTCGTGAGGTGAAAGCGGCACCGCAAAGCCCGGCGGCGGAAGAACCTGCATGAATAAGAAAAATCATGCTGTGGTGGTGGTTAAACGAAAGCGTAAGGCCAGGCATGGCGGCGGTCATGGCGGCTCGTGGAAAATTGCTTATGCCGACTTTATGACGGCGATGATGGCCTTCTTTCTGGTGATGTGGTTGCTCTCCTCCTCGACCCCCGAAACCCGTGAGCAGATAGCGGAATATTTTAAAATGCCGTTACGGGTCGCGCTGGCGCATGGCAACAAATCGAGCCTGAGTGATAGCGTGATCCCCGGCGGCGGCGATAATGTGATTAAGCAGGATGGTGAAGTGCTTAAGCAAACGCTGGATAAGCTGGATAAAAAGAAAAACAGAGCGGATCAGAATCTGGAGGCGTTGCGTGAAAAGCTGCGCAGCCTGATTAAAAAGGATCCGAGGCTGAGTAATTTCCAGTCTAATCTCCGGCTCTCCCTTACCGAAAATGGTCTGCTGGTACAGATCACTGACAGTCAGGATCGCCCGATGTTTAAGGTTGGCAGCCGGGAACCCGAGCCTTACATGCGCGCCATTCTTGAGGCGCTGGCACCTGCGCTGAATGAATTGCCCAATCGCATTACGATCTCCGGGCACACCGATTCTTTGCCCTACGCCGGTGGCGATGCCGCTTACGGTAACTGGGAGCTATCGGCCGACCGCGCCAATGCTTCACGGCGGGCATTAATTAACGGCGGAATTTCTGCTGATAAATTTCTGCGGATTATCGGTATGTCCGATAGCGTCAGCCTGGATAACAGCGGACGAGATAACCCCCTCAATCGACGTATAACGATATTGGTTCACAGTAAAGAAAAAGAGAAAGAAATTCTCAAAGAACAGTCGCTTTTAAATAAACTCACTGCATCCCCAGAAACGGAAAAATTAACCTCGGAAATAAAAGTGACATCTTCCGACGCGCATCTCTCTGGGCAGCCAGTTAACTCTTCAGCAAAAATAGAGCAGCAGAGGGAAAACGATGGACATAAGTGATTTTTATCAGACCTTTTTCGATGAGGCTGATGAGTTACTGGCAGATATGGAAAAACATCTGCTGGCCCTTGACTTCCTTTCACCCGATAAGGATTTATTGAATGCCATATTTCGTGCCGCCCACTCAATTAAAGGGGGCGCAGGGACGTTTGGCTTTACGGTATTACAAGAAACAACCCATATACTGGAAAATTTACTCGATGAGGCCCGATGCGGCGAACTAAAGCTGACCAGTGAAATTATTAATTTGTTTCTTGAGAGTAAAGATATTATGCAGGAACAATTGGATGCCTATAAATCTTCGCAGCAGCCGGATGATGAAAGTTTCCGTTATATCTGTGAAGCATTACGGCAGATTGCTTTAGAAAACAAATCCGGAACGCACTCTGCTGAAGCAGTGTCGGAGCCTCCCGCTACGGCTCAGCCAGAATCGACTCCCGTTCAACCAGCTTCCACACCGCAACCCAACCCGGCAACGGGCACAATCCTCTCCGTCAGGCTGTTAGGCATTAACGAGCTGGATAAACAGCCGTTAACCGATGAGCTGGCTAACCTCGGGACGATTATCAGCCAACAGCACGATGGCGACAAGCTTGATATCATTCTTGATACCAACACCAGCATCAACGATATCACCGCCGTGCTCTGCTTTGTTCTGGAGCCGCATCAGATAGTCATTACCCCTGCCAACAGTGCTGAACCGGTTGCAACCCAACATACCGCTGCCGCCGAAGTGGCCGTGGCCCCGCCAGTCGTCGCTGCGCAGCCGGATGGGGCGGCTGTATCAACAGCGGCCAGGCCCAAAGCGCCGGCCAAATCGCCGGCCAGTGAAAGCGGCAGTATCCGGGTCGTGGTTGATAAGGTTGACCAGATTATCAATCTGGTGGGCGAATTGATCATTACCCAGTCGATGCTGACGCAGCTCTCATCGCGGCTCGATCCCTCTCAGCATGACGCGCTGGTCAACAGCATCGCCCAGCTGGAACGCAACGCGCGCGATTTGCAGGAGTCGGTGATGTCGATTCGGATGATGCCGATGGAGTATGTTTTCAGCCGCTTTCCAAGACTGGTGCATGATCTGGCGTCCAAACTGAATAAGAAAGTTGAGCTGACCCTGCGTGGCGGCTCGGCGGAACTGGATAAAGGGCTGATTGAAAAAATTATCGATCCACTGACCCATCTGGTACGAAACAGTCTCGATCATGGCATTGAGCCGGTAGAAACCCGGCTGGCTAAAGGCAAGCCGGAAAAAGGAAATCTGATCCTCTCTGCTGAGCATCATGGTGGCAATATCGTTATTGAAGTGATTGACGATGGCGCCGGGTTGAACCGCGAGAAGATCCTCGCCCGTGCGCAGTCACAAGGCTTGATAGTGGCTGATAATGCCAGTGATGAAGAGATCTGGATGTTGATCTTCGCACCGGGCTTCTCCACCGCCGAGAAAGTGACTGACGTCTCAGGCCGGGGTGTGGGCATGGACGTAGTGAAACGTAACATTCAGGCGATGGGTGGCCATGTTGAAATTTATTCTGAACAGAATAAAGGCTCAACCATCCGCATTATCCTGCCTCTGACGCTGGCTATTCTTGATGGAATGTCGGTACGGGTCGGTGACGAAATTTATGTTCTGCCGCTTGGCACGGTGATGGAGTCACGACTGCCTTCGGAGAAAGCGCTCTATCGCATGGCCGGTGATGAACTGATGCTACAGGTACGTGAAGAGTATCTGCCACTGGTTGAACTTCGACAGGTTTTCAACCTGCCGGGTCAGGCTGACGAGAACAATCAGGGCATAGCGGTGATTGTGCAGAGTGCGGGCTGTCGGTACGCCTTGCTGGTGGATCAACTGATTGGCCAGCATCAGGTGGTGGTGAAGAATCTGGAGCTGAATTACCGCAAAGTTCCCGGTGTGTCAGCGGCGACCATTCTTGGCGATGGCAGCGTGGCACTGATACTGGATGTTGCGGTATTAGCGATGTTGGCAAAAGAAAAGCGACAGGCAGCCAAAGCTGGTTTATAGCGTGCTTTTTAAGGTGAAAAAATGAATTTATCTGGCTCGGAAAATAAAGATGCTGGCGATATTGCTGGCCATGAATATCTGGTCTTCAGGTTGGGAGATGAAGAATATGGCATTGATATTCTGAAAGTTCAGGAGATCCGTAGTTGTGAACGAGTGACCCGAATTGCTAACTCACCCGATTTTATTGCGGGTGTAACCAATTTGCGCGGCGTCATTGTCCCGATAGTCGACCTGCGTGTTAAATTCCGCTTAAGCTCCGCCGAATTTAATGAGCACACTGTGGTGATAGTACTTAATTTTGGCAACCGGGTGGTTGGAATTATTGTCGATGGTGTCTCTGATGTGTTGTCATTAACTGCTGAGCAAATTCGTCCGGCACCTGATTTTTCCGTCACGCTTTCCACCGAATATCTTGAGGGGCTGGGGTCGGTTGACGACAGGATGTTGATTCTGGTCAATATTGAAAAGCTGTTAAACAGTGAAGAGATGGAGCTGGTCGAAAAAAATAGTACCCTCGCGTCCTGCGAATAATCTCCCGGTTTTATCGCCAGGCTATGACAAGCGTTCCGTGTCGGCCTGGCATACTTTTCTCTTTGTTCACACTCTCCTCCCAATCAGATTTCTTCTGACTGTTCCCTCTAATGCTCTTCTCCGCCAGACCCCATCAAGACCCTGCCTTGTCGGTGTGGGACGTTTTTATCTCCGTTCATTCTCGCTTCCTGCCTGGCCGGTTCCTTCTGACGACATCCGCTATTGCTCCTGTCCGCTAATCTGAAGCCATAAAGACCTCACATGATCCGCCGTTTCGCTTGCTCACGGCAGGGCGAACCAGGGGTAGCCTGAACAGCACAGCTTTAACCGACCGGGCCTGGCGCACTCGTGGCTGTGATGAAAGTGTCCGCCGTACAGTAACAGCAGCGGGAAGAGCGAGGTGGGGAGACTAAGCGGCAACGCGCAGTTAGCTGCGGCAGAGAATAGCGTCACGGTGTGGTCACTCAGCGCTGAAGCAAAGGGTTTGCTGGTCAGCGGCAACAGCACCAGAGGGCAACGCGGTAAAGAGAATAAAAGAGAATAAATAGCAGCCGTGAATCAGTAACATGTAATAAAAAAGCCCGATGCAGGTTGATACCTGTATCGGGCCTTCCACACTATTTGCTACTGACTCACCAGACTACCGTAAAACGTCCGGCAGGCCGGGGCGGTCAGGAGATTAACGCAGCAGAGTCAGAATGTTTTGTGGCGTCTGGTTAGCCTGCGCCAGAACTGCCGTACCGGCTGATTGCAGGATATTGCCTTTAGACATATTCGACACTTCAGTTGCCATATCCGCATCCTGAATACGTGACTGAGACGCTGTCAGGTTAACGATTGTACTGTTCAGGTTGTTTACCACTGAATCGAATCGGTTCTGTACTGCACCCAGGCCTGAACGCAATGAGCTAACCGTATCCAGCGCGGCGTCAACCGTAGCCAGCAATGCATCGGCACCATCACCCGTGACCTTTGTCACATCATATTTATCCATTTTCAGCGTCGCAGAATCCATTTGCATCAGATTGATCTGGATCGACTGGCCATCGTCAGCACCTACCTGAATGCTCAGTGATTGATCGGTAGCCAGCACTTTTACGCCGTTGAACTCGGTCTGTTCAGAGATACGGTCGATTTCAGACAGACGCTCTTTAATCTCATCCTGAATGGATTTTTTATCTGAAGCAGAGTTGGTGCCGTTGTTTGCCTGAACGGTCAGGGTACGGATTTTTTGCAGGTTGTCGTTGACTTCGTTTAACGCACCCTCAGTGGTCTGGGCGATTGATGTGCCGTCGTTAGCGTTACGGGCAGCCTGAGTCAGACCATTGATTTTGGCACTGAAACGGTTACTGATCGCCTGACCGGCGGCGTCATCTTTTGCGCTGTTAATACGCAGGCCAGAAGAGAGGCGCTGGATTGCTGTGCCCAGGGTTGACTGAGATTTATTCAGGTTGTTCTGCGCGATTAAACTCAGGGTGTTGGTGTTAATGACCTGTGCCATGTTATTTTCCTTCGCTAGTGTTGGGTTATTAAATTTGGTTATGCGTGTTCACTTCGCATAATATTAAATATCGGCCTTAATGCGATTATCTGAAATTTTTTTTACCACGACTGTATTGAGGCCAGTAATTAAGCGCAGTTGTCAGGCAGAAGTATTACGTTTCTTTTATATGCCTGTAAAGTCCGGGGCAGGCCGATTTCCTGTTGTCACTCTGTGGCAAATATTCCCACTGACGGAAATGCGCACAGAAATGAAGTTATTTCTTTCGCTTGATTTTATCGAAGGCGATGCAGGAATTTTAAAAATAAAGGAAACAGGCTGGCAGTACCGTGACTGTTTTTTATCGAGGTCAAATTTTAACTTCTGCCTTTATTTTTTCTGGCTGGAGCCGATATTTTAAAGAGTAAAGGAAAACGAAGGTATTCTTAATGTTCACAGGAGATTAACATGGCTATATCATCAACAGCCAGTGCGGGTGTCGGCGGCTGGGATTATACCGATCTGTTAAATGGCATGGCGGCGAATGAACAGCTGCGTCTTAACCCCTACACCACCTTACAGACCAGCTGTAAAAACAAAGTCTCCGCCTGGGGCACCATCAGCAGCTTAATGACCAATCTGCAAAGCTCCGTTAAAAAACTCAATGGTGAAGCCTTTAACACCATGAAAGTAAGCACTAACACCGCATTTACCGCGACCGCGACAGACAGCGCTATCGCCGATACCCATGCGGTGACAGTTGTACAACTGGCTGCTGCGCACAAACTGAAAACGGATGCTTTTGACAGCGCCGATAAGCAGCTGGGTACCTCTACAAACGGCGGCACCCGTACCATTACCATCTCTCAGGGGGATGGTAAAAAGCTGACGGTAGATTTGAAGGACGATGAGACGTCACTGAACCAAATTGCCAGCGCCATTAACAAGCAAAATGCCGATCAGGGCGGTAGCGTATCCGCCTCGGTTCAGCGTGATGGTAGCGGCCAATACCAGCTGATGCTTAGCTCTAAAAAAACCGGTACCGACGGAGAAATGTCGATTAGCGTTATGGGGGATGACAGTCTCGGCAATATCCTTAACACCAGCAATGGCGGAAAAGTACCCGGTGAAGCCGGGAGCGACGGGGATAAAATGACCGTCGTCTCTGTGGCTCAGGACGCTAAACTCAGCGTTGATGGTATCGACTACACCCGCTCCAGCAACAACATCAGCGATATCATTACCGGCGTTACCCTTAATCTGAATGCCAAATCAAAAACCGATAGCGATCCTGAGCAGTTAACCCTGACGGTCGATACCAGCGCAATCAAAACCACGCTTCAGGATTTTGTTAAGCAATATAATGCGCTGATATCGGAAACAACGACCAACAGTAAATATGTTGCACCCAGTAAAGATGGCGATACCAGCAGTGGTGGAAAAAGCGGCGCCTTGATGGGTGACTCGACGCTGCGCGGTCTGGTCAGTGATCTCCGTAGCGCAGCCAATGGCAGCTATGGCAGCAGCTCACTCTCCCAGTTGGGCATCACTATCGATTCCCAGAGCGGCCAGATGAGCCTTGATGAGAGCAAGCTGGATAAGGCCATCGCCGATAATCCGGGCGATATCAGCAAAATGTTTCAGGGCAGTGGTACCAGTGCCGGCCTTGCCACAACTCTGGGATCAATTGTCACCAAATACCTTGGTGATACCGATACCAAGACCCAGGGAATTATCAAATCCGCCACCGATGACCTTAATACCCAGCTGAAGAATGTCAGTGAGCAGATAACCAAAACCCAGACGTTGATCGACTCTAAGGTTGAGTTATTAAGAAGTCAGTATGCCAATGCCGATTCACTGTTTAACCAGATGAACAATCTGAGCAATACGCTGACCAGCATGTTCAGCAAGTTGTGATCCCGACTGACGCCTATATTAAACAGGGCTGCGTCCCTGTTTTATTTTCAGGATATTACGATGTATAAAATGCAAAGTTCTCAGCTTTATAACCAGGTCTCTCTTGAAACACGGGTGGCGGGCGCGACGCCACACCAGCTGATCGCGATACTGTTTGAGGCCGCGCATAATGCGATGCTGCGGGCAAAAATCTATTTTGATAAAGGCATTGTGGCGAAACGTTGTGAAATGATCGGCAAAGCGATGAACATTATCGATAATGGGTTGCGTGCCTCACTTGATCATGAAAAGGGCAAAGAGATCGCCGCGGATCTGGAACGGCTCTATGAATATATTTCACGCCTGCTGTTACAGGCTAATACCCGCAGTGATGTGACTAAACTGCTGGAGGCTGACAAATTAATTACCGAAATAGCCGCCGTCTGGCAAGAAATCGTACCGATGATCCAGGAAAATTGAGCATGACTGACGCGCATATCACCCTTGATAAGATGAGCCACAGGTTGCTTGAGCTGCTGAGAGAAGAGCAGTGGGAAGAGGTTGCTGCCAGCTCGCCACCTTATCTGGCGGCAGTGCAGCAGATGATGAGCGCTTATCAACAGGCCCTGATTCCGGAAGAAAAACAGGCGTTAGCCGAACAGCTTCAGGCGATCCAGGTACAACAGGCGGAGATCGTCGGGCGGTTACGGGCCAGGGTGCATCTGCTGGAACAAAACATGGTCAGGCTACAGCAGGGCAGAGCGGGATGTCGGGATTATGCAGCGCAAACCCCGCGCCGCTTTGATTAAAGCGCGACGCAGTAGCGCCGCACTGGTCTCATCCTCAGATTTACTACTGGTAGTTCACGTTTAACTGATTACTCACCACCTGAAGAGCCGGCATCAGTGGCCCACGGCTATTGACTGAATAGATAAAATGAAAAACGTCATTAGCCGTGTGCGGCGTGCTGAGGTGCATCGTGCCGGATAAGCTCTGTAGCGGAAAGCAGACCTGGCCGCAGAGTTTAATCTGCAAGCCGGGCGGCGGGGAATTGAGCAGGGTAATCCGCCATGTCAGGGTGCTGATGGTCGCCGTGGCAGGCAAGGGAGCGGCGGGGCTGATGGGGCGGCTGACCAGCGTCTGCTGACCGACACTCACCCGACCGCCGATACTGCTGCCGCTCCAGCTGCCACTTCTGCCGCTCGCCGCGGCGCTCAGCGCCGCCAGTCCCAGTATTAACACCCGCAGCTTCATTGTGAACCGCCAATGGTGTTCGAGATGTGAACCGTGCGGTTGCTACTGATTTCAAGGTTAGATAACACCACCAGCTGTGGATAAACCCGTCGCAGAAAGCGCGACAGCATTAACCTCAGTGACTGATTAACTAACAGCACCGGCGCGACGCCCATGGCATTTTGCTGGCTGATAGCCTGGCCGGTTTGCTCGATCATCTTCTCTGCAATGCCCGGTTCCAACGGACTGCCATTCTGTTTCGCCTGAATGAGCAGCCCCTCAAGGTTGGGATCCAGCCCAATTACCTGAATATCAGTTTGATTGCCAAAACATTGATGGGTAATTGCCCGTCCCAGCCGGATACGCACCTGAGAAGTCAGCTCATCGGCGTCATGCTGGGTATCGGCATGTTCGGCCAGAGTATCGATAATGGTGCGCATATCACGAATCGAGATATGTTCCGCCAGCAGGTTCTGCAACACTTTATGAAACAGTGAAAGCGATAAAATGCCGGGAATAAAATCCTCAACCAGTTTGGGCATATCGCGGCCGATACGCTCCAGCAGCAGCTGCGTCTCCTGACGGCTGAAGAGTTCATCGGTGTGCATCTCAATCAGATGATTCAGATGAGTCGCAATCACCGAAGCGGGATCAACCACCGTGTAGCCCATGATCTGGGCATGTTCGCGCAGGACTTCATCAATCCAGACTGCCGGCAATTTAAAGGTGGGATCAAGTCCGGCGATGCCTTCAAGTTCACCCTCTGCACAGCCGGGATCGATAGCCATTAAACGTTCGGGCTTCACTTCGCCGCTGCCAATTTCCACCCCTTTCAGCAGGATGCGATAAGCGGTGGGTTTGAGATCCAGATTGTCGCAGATATGGATGGCGGGTGGCAGAAACCCCATTTTTTGTGCGAATTTTTTACGAATCCCACGGATTCGTATCAATAGCTGACCATCCTGCGCATCATCAACCATGGCGATCAGCCGGTAGCCAACTTCCAGCCCCAGCACATCTTCCATTTCCACATCTGACCATGAAGCCTCTGGTGCCTGAGTCGCCTCATTGACGCTGCTCTGGAGCTTGCCCGCCGTGCCGCTCACTCCGCCGGGCTGTTTCAGCTGCTGGCCACGCAGCCACCAGGCCAGGGCCAGCAGGGCCGCAGTAAAGAGTAAGAAGACGGTATTGGGCATGCCCGGAATCATCCCCAGAAGACCGATAACGCCCGCCGCCAGTATCATCACCCGTGGGCTGTTGAATAACTGGCTGACCATCTGTTCGCCGACATCGGTTTCATTGGAGACACGGGTCACAATCACGCCGGCCGCGGTGGAGATAATCAATGCCGGGATCTGGGCAACCAGGCCATCACCAATGGTCAGCAGCGTATAAGTCTGGGCCGCCTCCGTGAAGGAAAGATCATGTTGCACGATACCGATAATCAGGCCGCCGATGATATTGATCGCCATGATCATCAATCCGGCCATGGCGTCGCCGCGTACAAATTTACTGGCGCCATCCATTGAGCCGTAGAAGTCAGACTCCTGAGTCACTTCGGTACGGCGGCGCTTCGCCTCTTCCTCTCCAATCAGTCCCGCGTTGAGATCGGCATCAATCGCCATCTGCTTACCGGGCATCCCGTCAAGAACAAAGCGAGCGCCCACTTCGGCGATACGCCCAGCCCCTTTAGTGATGACCATAAAGTTAATAATGATCAGAATGGCAAACACCACGATACCGATAGCGAAATTACCACCAACCAGGAAGTGACCAAAGGCTTCAACCACGTGGCCCGCTGCGCCTGCACCGGTATGGCCTTCCATCAGAATGATGCGGGTAGAGGCGATATTCAGCGCCAGCCTGAGCAGGGTGGCGAACAGCAGCACAATCGGAAATGAAGAAAATTCCAGCGTTTTCTGGGTAAACATCGCGACCAGCAATATCATCAGTGACAGCACAATATTGAAGGTAAATAGCATGTCGAGCAAAAAGGCGGGCAGCGGCAGAACCATCATGGCCAGGATCATCATGATCAATATCGGCCCGGCCAATATTTGCCACTGTGTCTCTTTAAAATTGGGTAAGCGTAATTTAGTGCTTAAATTTGCCATCATTCATGACTCTCATGGGCAAAATCCAGCGCCACAGGCACCGAAAGATTGACAGGTTTTTTTGGCATACTGCCGCCAGTTTTTCGCCAGCGACGCAGGTTATAAACCCAGGCCAGGATCTCAGCGACCACGCTATAAAGCTCCGCCGGGATCGGTTCGCCAATATCACAGTGGCGATAAAGCGCGCGCGCGAGTGGGGCCGCTTCCAGCATCGGGATTTTGTGCTGCTGACCTTGTTCACGGATACGGAGGGCGATGTCGCCTGCGCCTTTCGCCAGCACCACCGGAGCCGCCATTTTTCCCTCTTTCCAGCTGATCGCGACGGAGTAGTGGGTTGGGTTATTCACAATGACATCTGCCTGGGGAACATCTTCCATCATCCGGTTCTGTGCCATCGCGCGGCGCAGTTGCCTGATGCGGTTTTTTACATGCGGGTCCCCTTCGCTCTGTTTAAATTCATCACGGATCTCCTGGCGGGTCATACGCAGTTTTTTTATGTAACTCATTAACTGATAAAAAACGTCATAGCCCATCATGGGAATAAGCGCGCAAATCACCATAATTAAACAGTAAGAGATCAGACGGTGAGAATCTCTGAGTGAATCAGCCAGCGATTCATCGGCCAGCTGAATAAAATGACTTTTATTCTTTATAAAAAACAGAATAAAAGCGCTGCCGACTAACACGCTTTTCATTAAGCATTTGGCCAGTTCAGAAATAACCTGAAAAGAAAACAGGCGTTTTAAACCCGAACCTGGCGAAAGACGTGCAAAATCAACCTTCAGCGACTTTTTGCTGAAATGCAGACCGCCAATTAACATTGATGAGGCGATAGCCACAAAAAATAGCCCCAGCAGCAGCGGCAATAGTGCAGTTAACATCAGTGATAATAATCCACTGGTTTTATGCAGCATGCTGTTGATATCGCTCAGCAGCAGACGATCAAATATCAGACCGTTATGCAGCAACTGCGCCAGCTGGTCAGCCGTTCTTTCACCACTGACAAAAATCAGTGACCAGCCAGCCAGTAACATCATTAAGGATGTCAGCTCTTTTGAACGAGGAATCTGCCCCTCTTCACGCGCTTTCTGGCGTCGCTGGGGGGTGGGTTCTTCAGTTTTTTCTACATCACTTTCTTCAGACATGACTCAACCTGGCTTGCCGGACTCGCAATGCTCAGTAGCTGACAGACGCCAGGCTGTCAGGAAAAAACAGGCGGCTTTACCGGCCCTGTTGACCACGGGCTGCAATTTAAAAGCCCAGTTCAGCGAGCAGATCATCCACCTGATCCTGAGTGGCGACCACGCCAGTTTGCGAGTGATCAATCTGCGGGCCATTTTTCAGGCTTTCCGGTGCAGTGGCGGTGGGCAGAACCATGCCAGACATGTTTTCAATCAGTACCTGAATTAACTCATTTTCAATATTTTCAATAAGCTGCATCATGCGCTGGATCACCTGACCCGTCAGATCCTGAAAATCCTGCGCCATCATGATTTCCATCAACTGCGCATTGGTTTGCTCGACCAGCATCGGAACATCAGCCAGAAAAAGCCGGGTATCACTTACCAGGTCACGGGCTACCGGCAGCTCCACCGGTTCATCAAACCACGCATCCCAGCGGCCGGTCAGCGCTTTTGCCTGGCTGTTTAACCGATCCTGTAATGGGCGTGCCACTTCGACGCAGGTTAATGCCCGATCGGCCGCCTGTGAGGTTTTATTCACAATATAATTAAGGCGTTCGCGGGTATCCGGAATCGCCTCGGCTGCGTCTATGATCGCCCGATCCAGACCAAGGCTGGACATACCGTCACGCAACTCACGGGTTAAATGGCCGATGCGCGAAAAAATCGATTTAAAATTATCCGACGCTGGCTTATTAGCTTGACTATCCACTACTTACCACCCAATTTTTTCGAAAATTTTATTTAGCTTTTCTTCCAGAATGGCCGCAGTAAAAGGTTTAACAACATAGCCGTTAGCACCCGCCTGTGCCGCAGCAATAATGTTCTCTTTCTTGGCTTCTGCCGTGACCATTAATACTGGCATGGTGCTCCAGGCAGGTGTATTACGGATTTGCGTCAGCAGTTGCAGTCCGTCAATATTGGGCATATTCCAGTCACTGATGACAAAGTCAAAAGCCGTTTGCTGCATTTTATTCAGGGCATCCTGACCATCTTCTGCTTCTTCGACATTATTAAAGCCGAGGTCTTTAAGTAAATTACGCACAATACGGCGCATGGTGGCAAAATCATCAACGACGAGAAAACGTAAGTTTTTATCAGCCATAGTAGAACGGTCCTGTTAATTTCGCCTTTATTTGGGGCTTAGTAGTGAATGACACCAGGCAACTCGGCATAATAGCGATATGCCGTGCCTAAATTCGGCGTGCTTGTCCGATAATATTTTTCAGAATGGTTTGTGCTATCCGATCGAGATCAACGATTTCACTCACCGCATTCAGGGCGACGGCTTCACGGGGCATACCATAAATAACGCAGGTCTGTTCACTCTGCGCCAGGGTTTTGGCGCCGGTCTGATGTAACTCAAGCAGTCCTTTTGCTCCGTCATGGCCCATGCCGGTCAGTATCGCTCCGACGGCGTTTTTGCCTGCCGCTTTCGCGACCGATTGAAAAAGCATATCCACCGAAGGGCGGTGGCGATTAACCGGCGGTAAGTCATTTAAGCGGATATGGTAGTTAGCACCGCTGCGGTACAATTCCATATGACGGCCACCGGGCGCGATATAGGCGTGGCCGGGGAGCACACGTTCGCCATCTTCTCCTTCTTTCACCGAGACCTGGCATATTTTATCAAGCCGTTCAGCAAAGGAACGGGTAATCCCCGGCGGCATATGTTGAGCAATCACAATACCGGGACACGAGGCGGGCATGGGCATCAGAACCTGGCGAATCGCCTCGGTGCCGCCGGTTGAGGCGCCAATGGCAATAATCTTTTCGCTGCCAACCAGCGGCGTTTTAATGATGCTGGGGCGTTGTGCAGGAGTCAGGCCACGACGGATATGCGCTTTAGCGGCGGCACGAATTTTTTCCGCAATCAATTCCGCGTACTGCAACATCCCTTCGTGCAATCCCATTTGCGGTTTAGTGACAAAGTCGACGGCACCTAATTCCAGCGCGCTCAGGGTAATATCGGAGCCTTTGCTTGTGAGGGAGGAGATCATGATGACCGGCATCGGTCTCAGCCGCATCAGGCGTTCGAGAAAATCGAGTCCATCCATGCGCGGCATTTCAACATCCAGCGTTAGCACATCCGGATTATGCTGTTTAATCAAATCGCGGGCGATAATCGGATCCAGCGCTGTCGCCACCATCTCCATATCAGGTTGCTGATTAACGATATTGGTCATGATGGTACGGATCAAAGCTGAGTCATCAACACAAAGTACCTTTATTTTGCTCATACCTTATCCTTAGCCAGATAATAGACCGACTGCCCCTGCAAACGGAAAGGGCTATCCATATTGTTGAAATGCTCTGAATGACCAACAAACAGCAGGCCGCCCGGCTTTAACAGCTTCGCAAAACGGTTTAACAACCGCTTCTGATTTGCTTTATCGAAATAGATCATGACATTACGGCAAAAAATAGCGTCAAAAGGCGCGGGAATATCCCAGTTTTGGGCAATCAGGTTTAATTGCTGAAAATGCACATCTTTTTGCAAAGAATCTCTGACTTTGACCTGCTGCTCACCGGCGGTGACTTTGCGCAAAAAGTATTTTTTCTTCTGTTCCTGCGTCAGGTTATTAATATCATTGAGCCGATAGGTGCCGGTTTTAGCTTTGCTTAATACACTGGTGTCAATATCGGTAGCCAGAATGCGTGGGCCGGTAAGATTGCTACCCAGAACCTCGTCCAGCGTCATGGCGATAGAGTAAGGCTCTTCACCGGTTGAAGCCGCTGTACTCCAGACGGTATAACCACCACTTCTGCTACGTGCATGCTCCGCCAGGATCGGAAAGTGATACGCTTCGCGAAAAAAAGAGGTCAGATTAGTGGTTAATGCGTTAATAAATAATTGCCATTCATCGTGATTAGGCGTTGATTCCAGCAGCTTTAAATAGGTGTGAAAACTCTCTACTCCCAGGGCACGTAAACGCGGTGCCAGCCGGTTACAGACCATATCACGACGCTGGCGGGTGATAACGATGCCCGCTCGCTGATATATCAGATTAATAATTTTATCTAACTCTGGATCCGGAAGGTTGCATTGCGCATAGCGGTCAGCAAGAACGACTTTACTTTTATTCATTGTGTCAGGCATGGCTGTTAGCCTCTAAGTCGATCAGTCAGGCGAAATATCCAACCGTCAGAGTTTCAGCTGACGGAAAAACATGAAAAATATGCACGCTTAAATTTCTGGAAAAGCCAGATAAGACGGCAAAGTGTGCCGGTGGCGAGGAATTCTTGCCGGCTGCAAGAGAAAGCACTTGCTGACGGGAATTAGCTTCCATCACGCTGTTATTATAATGACATGCCCATTATTTCCTGATAGGCGCTAACGAGTTTATTGCGTACCTGAATACCCAGGTTGAGTGTGAGCGATGATTTCTGCAACGAGACCATAACATCATTCAATCCGATATCGGATGAGCCTTTCATAAACGCCTGAGATTGATCTTTAGCCATGTTTTGCGCCTGATTCATGCTGTTAATACTGTTAATAAGCAGATCGGAAAACGGCGTATGACTGGCCGCTGTCGTCCCTTCTGCACGATCAGGTTGACTCAGGCCCGACAGTTCGCGGGCCTGAAAATGAATTTGATCGATAATGCCAGCCATTGACTGAATAGACATCGCTTGAATCCTTCACTCTCTTGATCTTTTTATCCGGCGTTATCTGGTTGCCAGTTCAATAGCAGCATGATAACTGGCAATGTGTAAAAAATATAATATGAATAGCTGACAGAAGTTTTCGCTTATTACCGATTAAGGTGGCGGTAAACTTGCGCATAATACGCGGCCTGATTTGGCCATTTGAAATGCTGTAACGGCATGAGTGCTTACCAATGAATAATGCGGTAATGAGTCATATCGCGTTTACATTGTGTCATTATATTTTTTACAGGAAAATGGCATGAATGCCACAACTAGCGGTAATAACAACAAAAATAGCATGAACCTGTTGGCAGCGTTTGAGCGGTTTCGTTCAAACCCGAGAATCATTTTTATTATTATTGCTGCCGCGGCGATCTCATTAGTCATTATTCTTTTTTTCTGGGCTAAAACGCCAGACTATCGCGTGCTGTATAGCAATATTGATGATCAGGATGGCGGCGCGGTGGTCGCGCAGCTGACACAAATGAACGTGCCTTACCGTTTTGATGAGCGGCGCGCTGCGATTATGGTGCCAGAAGATCAGGTTTACTCTGTACGGCTAAAACTGGCGCAGCAGGGTTTACCCAAAGGCGGGTCGGTTGGGTTTGAACTACTGGACCAGGAAAAGTTCGGTATCAGCCAGTTCAGCGAACAGATTAACTACCAGCGCGCGCTGGAAGGGGAGCTTTCCCGCACCATTGATACGCTGGGGCCGGTAAAAAGCTCACGCGTTCATCTGGCATTACCAAAAGCGTCGCTGTTTATTCAGGAACAGAAACCCGCTTCGGCATCGGTAACGCTTAACCTACTGGGTGGACGTGTACTGGATGCGGGTCAGATCAGCGCTATTAGTCATCTGGTCTCCAGTGCGGTCACCGGGATGTCCGCTGATGATGTCACTATTGTGGATCAAAATGGTCACCTGTTGACCCAAAGCGGCGATCGGGCTACTCAGACGTCCCAGCTTAACTACATCAGCAAAGTAGAAAGCGATTTTCAGAGGCGTATCCAGGCCATTCTGACGCCGATTGTCGGTAGTAATAACGTTCGGGCGCAGGTTACGGCCAAAATCGATTTCACCACCCATGAGCAGACGGCGGAACAGTATCAGCCCAACAGTTCGCCGGATAAGCAGTCTATCCGCAGCCGCCAGAGTAGCGGCAGTGAGCAGGGGGGTAAAGAGGCGGTCGGCGGCGTGCCTGGTGCGCTGAGCAATCAGCCGCCGGTGCCTACTTCCGCGCCAATTGATACGCCGGTTACCGCGGGCGCGAAGGGCAACAGAGCCGATGCCAGACGTGTTCCTTACAACAGTCATAACGATGAAACCGTCAATTACGAGCTTGATCATACCCTGACGCATATCCGGCGTAACCCCGGTGAGATTGAACGACTTTCTGCTGCGGTCGTCATCAACTATCTCCCCGATAAAAATGGCAAGCCGGTTGCACTGGCAAAAGAGCAGATCGACCAGATAAATCAGCTGGTTAAAGAGGCGATAGGCTTCTCGGCGCAGCGTGGCGATACCCTGAGTGTGGTGAATTCACCGTTCACCCAGCCTGACGAAGATGTCGCGGTGCCCCTCTGGAAACAGCCGGAAGTTATCAGCGTATCGTTGCAAGCTGGACGCTATCTGCTGCTGCTGCTGATCGCCTGGTTGCTGTGGAGTAAAGCGGTGCAGCCTTTCTGGATCAAACATCAGCAACTGGCGCTCCAACGGCTCGAAATGGAAAAACAGGCGCGTCAGGCTGAGCTGGATGCAGAAATAAGCCGCAAAGAGAGCATTGAGAAAAATAAAGTCAAACAGCGCGTGGATACTGAAATTACTACCCAGCATTTGCGACATCTCGCCGAGCAGGAACCACATGTTCTGGCTGCGGTAATTCGCAAGTGGTTGATTAGGGAGCAAAAGCCGTAATGAACGCAGCCGAGAAGTGTGCCATGGTGATGTTAACGCTGGGCGATGAGTGCGCAGCGGAAGTCTTCAAACATCTTAATTCACATGAAGTGACGCAGATCAGTAGCGCCATGTTCAATATTGAAGGCATTACGCACGATAACCTGGCGGTGGTGATGAAAGAGTTCGAACGCGATGTCTCTGACTTCGCTGCGCTGAACTTCAATACCAACGATTATCTGCGCAACGTATTGGTGAAAGCGCTGGGCGAGGAACGCGCCTCCAGTTTGCTGGAGGATCTGCTGGATACTCATTCCCACGTTAACGGTCTTGAAACGCTTAACTTCATGGAACCTCAGACTGTCTTTGACGTGATTCGTGAGGAACATCCGCAGGTTATCGCCACTATTCTGGTGCATTTAAAACGTGCCCAGGCGGCGGATGTACTGGCTAAATTTGACGATCGTGAACGTAACGACATCATGCTGCGTATTGCGACATTTGGCGGCGTTCAGCCCGCTGCTTTGCAGGAACTCACTGAGGTGTTGAATAATCTGTTAACCGGACAGAATTTGAAGCGCAGCAAAATGGGTGGGGTAAGACCGGCGGCTGAAATACTTAACTTGATGAAATCACATCAGGAAGAGGCGGTGATCGATGCGGTACGCGAATTTGACCAGGAGCTGGCGCAGAAAATTATTGATGAGATGTTCCTGTTTGAAAATCTGGTGGAACTCGACGATCGCAGCATTCAGCGTCTGTTGCAGGAAGTCGAAAATGAGACATTGATCATTGCGCTGAAAGGGGCGGATCAGCCGTTACGCGACGCCTTCTTCCGCAATATGTCGAAGCGTTTAGCCGCCATCCTGATGGAAGATCTCAATTCACGCGGCCCGGTACGTATGTCGCAGGTTGAGGCTGAGCAGAAAAATATCCTGTTGATTGTCCGTCGCTTAGCAGAAAGTGGAGAGATCGTGCTGGGCGGAGGTGAAGATGTCTACGTCTGATCGTGAATCGCCAGATAGCTGGCAGCTCTGGCAGCCGGAAAGTCTGCTGGAGAGTGATCCCCCTGTCAGTCATGACATTCAGCAAACCACACCCGCTGGCGATCCGGCCACGGATCAGCAGTTTCAGGCAGAGCTTGCCCAGCTACGTCAGCGAGCTGAGCAACAAGGCTATGCGGCAGGTGAGCAGAGAGGCATGGAGCAGGGACAGGCCATGGGTTACCAGGAGGGATTCAGACAGGGTGAAAAAGCGGGACTGGCGCAGGGTCTTGCCGACGGCATTGCTCAGCAACAGCAGCTGGTCAGCCGGTTTTCAATGCTGATCAACGAATTCCAGGCCGCACTGGATAGCCTCGATAGCGTGATCCCTGCCCGCTTAGTTCAGCTTTCTCTGAATGCCGTTCGTACCATGTTCGGTAAGCATATTGTGTGTGATACCTCACTTTTACTGCAAAAGATTGAGCATCTGCTTCAGGAGAACATTCAGTTTATCAACCATGTCGTTCTATGGGTGAGTGAAGAGGATTTGCCGCTGGTGCAGCAGCAGTTAGGGGAGATTCTGGCTGGCCATAACTGGGCATTACGTGCAGATGAGAGCATGGTGCCGGGCGGTTGCCGCATCACATCGGAAGAGGGCGAGCTGGACGCAACGCTGTCAACCCAATGGCAAAGGCTGTGCAATCTGAGTAAGGAAGATTATTACTCATGAGCATGCGCCTTAAAAACTGGCTCGATGCCATTGTCCGGAGCGAGCAACAAATCATGACGCTGCCGCCTTACCAGCAGTATGGCAAGCTGGTTCGCGCCACTGGCCTGGTCATGGAGGTGGTTGGGTTAAAGCTTCCGATAGGCACGCTCTGCATGATAGAACGAAAACGCACCGATGGCGCAGAGTTTGTCGAAGGGGAAGTGGTCGGTTTCAATGACCGGGTGCTTTTTATCATGCCGCTGGAAAATGTAGATGGCGTATTGCCGGGCGCTCGCGTGTGTGTCCAGTCAGACGCCACGACCAGCGGTAAACAGTTACCGCTTGGCCCTGAATTACTTGGTCGGGTGCTGGATGCCAGCGGCCGACCGCTCGATGGCTTACCTGCTTTGAGCCGAAAAAGTGCGGGTTCGCTGTTTACCGCAACAGTCAATCCGTTGCTGCGTGACCCGATCAAACAGGTGCTTGATGTCGGTGTTCGGGCCATTAATGGTTTACTGACCGTTGGGCGAGGCCAGCGAATGGGGCTGTTCGCCGGTTCCGGCGTCGGGAAAAGTGTACTGCTGGGAATGATGGCGCGCTATACCAAAGCTGATGTGATTGTGGTCGGGCTGATTGGTGAGCGCGGCCGCGAAGTAAAAGATTTTATCGAGAATATCCTCGGCGAAGAGGGGCGGAGCCGTTCGGTAGTGATTGCCGCGCCCGCCGATGTTTCGCCAATATTAAGAATGCAGGGGGCCGTTTACGCCACCCGGATCGCTGAAGATTTTCGCGATCGTGGCAAAGATGTCTTGCTCATTATGGATTCACTGACGCGCTACGCGATGGCGCAACGAGAGATCGCGTTAGCGATTGGCGAACCGCCCGCGACTAAAGGTTATCCCCCTTCAGTGTTTGCAAAGCTACCCGCGTTGGTGGAGCGTGCCGGTAATGGCATCAAAAATGGTGGCTCTGTGACCGCCTTCTATACCGTACTGACCGAAGGTGACGATCAGCAGGATCCGGTGGCTGATTCGGCGCGTGCCATTCTTGATGGACATATTGTGTTGTCACGCCAGCTTGCGGAGTCGGGTCATTATCCTGCTATCGATATTGAAGCCTCTATCAGCCGGGCAATGACAGAGTTGATTAGCGCCGCGCATTATAAGAAAACCCAGCGTTTTAAACAGCTTCTTTCCGCTTACCAGCACAACCGCGATCTGATCAGTGTAGGCGCGTATGCATCGGGCAGCGATCCGCGGCTGGATGAAGCTATCGCGCTCTACCCAAACATGGAAGGGTATTTGCAGCAGGGGATCTATGAATGCAGCGAATATGAAACCGCCCTTGAACAGCTAAACGCGCTGTTTCCTTCGACCTGATAACAAAGTGAGTAGAGATAATGGCAACTCGTTCGCCCATGGAAATGCTGCGTGAAAAAGCACAAGAGCAGTTGGATGAGACTACCCAGCAGTTGGGTAAAACCCGCCAGAGCTATGAGAAGGCATGCGCCCAGCTGCATCAACTGAAGAGTTATCAGCATGAGTATCAGCACCAGTTTACCGCCCGCACCAGGGATAAAGGATTACTGATTTCACATATCCTGAGTTATCAGGCGTTTATCGACTCGTTAAATCAGGTGGTCAAACAATACAGCACCCACGTAACGGCCTGTGAAAATGCGGTCAATCATGCGCTTTCAGCATGGAAACATGACCACCAGCGGCTTAATGCCTTCACAACGCTTAAAAGTCGCGCTGATGCTGCTGCCCGGCAAAAAGAAAATCGTCTGGAACAAAAATTAATGGATGAGTTCGCCAGTCAAACCTTATTAAGGAAGAAATTCGTATGATAGTTGCCAAAATAGCGGCTACAAAGCCAGTGGCTGGCAATACCCTGACGCAGGATGACTCGCCAGCCGATGCCCAGGCATTTGCCCAACTCCTTGATGAGAAAACCGCCGAATCAGCCGCAAAATCACCGCTTCCGGCACAAGGGGCGGCCAGGGCAGGCTCCCCCAACCCGGCTGACAGCGCCTCTTCTGAAGTGACCGATGAAACCGGTAGCCCGACAGCGGAAGATATCGCGAACCTGTCACTGCTGGTTTTCCTGAATCCGTTTCACGCTAGCCTGCCGACAGGGGAAGCCGCTAAAAAAGAGAAGCTGTTGCCACAGGAGGATGCACTGCCGGGCAGTGACTTACTTGCTGGCAACCTTCAGCCACTGACGTTGCTTACTCATCCCGATGCAGCACCGCTGAGTGCTAAGGCTGAACCCCTGACCATGGAGGCAACGGCCTCCGACGAAAATAGCCTGGCGGTGGCTGATGTGTCATTGCTGCCGGTCACGGCGGAGACAACTACAGAGCACGAGCACGAGCACGAGCACGAGGCTATTGCCTCTGCCTTGCGTTCCGCGCCTGCTACCGGGCTAAAACCAGCTGTCAGCCAGCAGGATCCGCAGACTGGCACCGCAGCGATTACCCAACTCAGCGCGGTTACTGCGGCGGTGGGCCAGGGTAGTAGCGCATTGCCATCGGGGATTAACATGATGCCAGTGAAAGGTGCTGAACTTTCTCACCCGGCAGATCGAGTGAATTCGCTGCCTGATCCGGCACTGTCGCCCGCTGTAGTGAGCCAGCCCGCCAGCGCCACGGTGACTGAGCCGCCAGCCACCAGTGGCCTGCTTACCCAGCAAATGGGTACACCAGCCTGGCAGCAATCTCTGGGGCAACAGATTGCCTGCTTCACGCGTGATGGCATTCAACACGCTGAATTACGGCTGCATCCGGAAGAACTGGGTTCGATTCAGATCACCCTGCAACTCAAAAATGAACAGGCGCAAATGCACTTTGTTTCGCCCAGTCATCAGGTTCGCGCCGCGATTGAGGCGGCGGTTCCCCATCTGCGCACTTCACTGGCGGAGTCAGGCATTGAGCTGGGTCAGAGCAGCGTAGGCGCCGATTCCTCTTCTGGCTGGAAAGATTCTGGCCAGTCAGAACAGTCCGGGCGGCAGAGTTTCGCGCAAGCGCAACAGGTCAGGAGTAACCAGAACCCGGAGGAGCGGATTGAAACAGCAGTGAGAACAGTGAGTTATAACAATGGCATTAATACATTTGCATAATGCCCTTGTTATAGGGGGAATTATTGACAGTTGTTTCATCTTTTAAATCAATAACCCGACGGTCGAATAGAATAGAATGCTCCGCTCATCCCGAACGTCCCATAAAGTTAAACCTGACAGAATTGTGAACAGGATATTTAAAAAATAATGCCAAAAACAAAAAAGAAAGCTTCTGGAAACGGAAGTAAACGCTCATTTATTTTTTTGCTACTCATGTTAATTATTCTGGGGTTGGGCGGGATTTCTGGCTACATGTATTATCAGCTTCATAAAATTAAATCTCAGGATCAGAAAAAGCAAAATATAACCTCACCGACAGAAAAAAACATAGCTTCACAGTCTCCTATTTATATCGAGCTGGATACGTTTACCGTAAGCCTTAAACCGGTCGAAAATGATAGCGACCGCGTGTTGTATGTTGGCCTGACTCTGCGGCTTAAAGACGAGAAATCGAAGGCGCTGATTGCGAAATTTCTGCCAGAGATCCGCAGCCGTTTACTGCTGCTCTTTTCTCAGCAAACCGGAGCTGAACTGGCTACCGATAATGGTAAGCTTGAATTAATTAAGAAAATTAAAGACGTTGTTAGTCTGCCACTGGCTGAGCAACAGAGCGCAAAAGTCGAAGATGTATTATTTAATGCCTTTATTCTACGGTAAATCCTATGTCTGATAGTATATTATCTCAGGCTGAAATTGACCGTCTTTTAAATGGCGGCAACAGCGCAGAAAGTGAAGTTGTTAAGGTGGCACCAGGGACTGACGAAATCAGGCCCTATGATCCTAACACGCAGCGACGTGTTATTCGCGATCGTATGCAGTCGCTGGAAATTATTAATGAGCGATTTGCGCGTCAGTTTCGCATGGATATGTTCAATCTGATGCGTCGTAATCCGGATGTCACCGCTGGCGTTATTCGCATCCAGCCTTATCATGAGTTTGCGCGCAACTTACCGGTGCCCACGAATCTTAATTTAGTGCATTTGAACCCGTTGCGCGGCACCGCGCTGTTTGCTTTCTCACCTCATCTGGTCTCGATGGCGGTTGATAGCCTGTTTGGTGGTGATGGCCGTTTTCCGACCAAAGTAGATGGCCGTGAATTCACTCCGACAGAGCAGCGTATTATCAGACGTATTATGTCAATGGCGCAATCCTCTTATGACGAGGCCTGGAGTTCAATATTTAAACTCCAGACGCAATTTGTGCGCTCAGAAACGCAGATAAAATTTACCAATATCACCTCATCTCCAAATGATATCGTGGTGACAACTTCGTTTTCAATTGAAATTGGTTCGCATATGGGCGAGCTGAATATCTGCATCCCGTTCAGCATCATTGAACCTTTACGTGAACTGTTAACTAATCCGCCACGTGAAAACTCGCGCCATGAAAATGAGCAATGGCACAGTACGTTATCGTACCAGGTGCGGGATACGGAACTGGATTTGGTTGCCAGGCTGGCGGAAATTCCCACTCATGTTTCCCGAATTATGAACTTAAAGAAAGGGGATATCATTTCACTGGATAAGCCTGATGTCATACAGGTCTATTCTGACGGTCATCCCGTTTTTAGCGGTAAATATGGCCTGCTTAATAAACAGCTGGCAATTAAAGTCGAAAATATTTTTGCTCCTTCTTTATTACCGGTTAACAAGGAAAAATAACGCATGAGTGACACCATTCAGCCAACTGATGCTGGTGAACCAGCAATCGATGACCTCTGGGGAGAAGCCTTAAATGAGCAGTTATCTGTTGAAAAAAACGCTGCTGCGGCACCACCCGTAAAAGAGGAACCGCTGGTAAGTTTGTCAGAAGATCTGAATCTGGTGCTGGATATCCCGGTAAAAATGACCGTGGAATTAGGCCGCACCAAGATGACAATTAAAGAATTATTGCGTTTGAGTCAGGGTTCAGTCGTGCCTCTGGAAGGTCTGGCCGGTGAGCCACTGGATATTCTGATCAACGGTTACCTGATTGCACAGGGCGAAGTGGTGGTGGTCTCGGATAAATTTGGCGTACGCATTACCGATATTATTACCCCTTCAGAAAGAATGCAGCGTCTGAGCCGATAATGATTACCCCGATTCCATCCCAGATAGAGGCTATTCCTCTGTTAAATGAACGTGCATCGACTGGCTCAATGTTGCTGAACCTCAGCGGTGCGCTACTTGTGATCGTCGTATTGATTGTGATCACTGCCTTGCTGCTGCGCCGTAGTCGATGGGGAGGCTGGCTGTCTGACGGAAAAAATCTGCTGACGGTCAAATACAGTTACGCTTTAGGTCAACGCGAGCGTGTGGTCATGATTGAAGTCGCTGACCGCTGGTTATTGCTCGGTGTTACACCCGGCGGTATTACGTTGCTGAGCGAAATAGATAAGCCTGTCGGCAATGACGCAGATAACGCTTTAAACAGCAGTTTTCAACAGATGCTGTTGCGCAGTATCAGTAAAAAGTCGGGGAATAATTCATGAGACGCACCGTTGGCTGGATCGTCCGTGTGGTGCCGATGTTGCTGATAGTCATGCTTTGCTCACGCTCAGCCTGGGCTGCCAACGGCGATATTATGATTGGGCATAGCGCGAAGGGAGAAAACTGGTCGCTACCGGTGCAGACGCTGGTGTTGTTAACTTCAATGACGCTCCTGCCCGCGGTGCTGTTAATGATGACCGGTTTCACCCGCATCATCATCGTGCTGGGACTGCTGCGTAATGCTCTGGGCACCGCCTCTTCTCCGCCAAATCAGGTGCTGCTTGGGCTGGCGCTGTTTCTGACCTTTTTCGTCATGTCGCCAGTGCTGTCACAGGTCTACGATACGGCCTGGCTCCCGCTTTCTCAGGACAAGATCACTATGCAGGAAGCACTGGAAAAAGGGGCGTTGCCGATGCGTAATTTTATGTTTGAACAGACCCGCCAAACCGATTTGGCTCTGTTTACCCGTATCGCCAGGCTACCGAATTACTCCAGCCGTGATGATGTGCCGATGCGTATCCTGCTACCCGCTTTTGTGACCAGCGAGCTGAAAAGTGGTTTCCAGATTGGCTTCACTATTTTCATGCCTTTTCTGATTATTGACCTGGTGGTCGCCAGTGTGCTGATGGCGCTGGGGATGATGATGGTGCCACCGGCAACCCTGTCATTACCCTTCAAGCTGATGCTCTTTGTGCTGGTAGATGGCTGGCAGTTAATTCTTGGTTCACTGGCACAAAGTTTCTATAGCTAAGCGAGCAATAAAATGACGCCAGAAAGTGTAATGGGGTTGGGTTTTCAATCAATCAAGGTTGCCTTAATGGTTGCTGCGCCGTTACTGCTCGGCTCGATGTTTACCGGCCTGATCGTCAGTATATTGCAGGCAACAACCCAGATTAATGAATCAACGCTCTCATTTATTCCCAAAGTACTCACCGTTATTGTGGTGCTTATTGTGCTCGGGCCGTGGATGCTGGGGACGTTAATGGATTATATGCACGCAGTATTCAGCAATATCGCCACAATAATCCGTTAAATTATGCAAAGCCTGCCGCTGCCTGACATTAATGATGTTATTACTCACTATTTTTGGCCATTGACCCGAACCCTGGCATTATTCTCTACTGCTCCTGTTTTCAGCGAAAAAGTAGCCGTAAAGAAAGTGAAAATTGGGCTGGCAATGTTGATAGCCTTTCTGATTGGACAAAACCTCCCCGACAGCCAGATTGGGCTGCTGTCGTTAACAGGTTTATGGGTTACCCTGAAAGAGATCATTATTGGCGCCGCCATTGGATTAACAGTGCAGTTTATTTTTGCTGCCATGCGCTACGCGGGTGAAGTTATTGGCTTGCAGATGGGGCTATCGTTTGCCGCGTTTTTTGATCCCTCTGGCAACCAGACCATGCCGGTACTGGCCAGAGTGTTGAATGTGATCTTCACACTGCTGTTCCTGGCGTTTGATGGGCATCTTTACCTGATTAAGGCGTTGGCCGACAGTTATACCTTATTACCGATCAGCGCCGCGCCGCTCAGCCGTAGTGGGTTTTATCTGTTACCGGAAGCGGCGGCGATTATTTTCAACTGCGGATTAAGAGTCGGGATGCCGGTCATTACCTTATTACTGGCACTTAACCTGACGCTGGGCTTACTTAACCGGCTCACTCCTCAACTCTCTATTTTTGTTATCGGATTCCCGATTTCGATCAGCCTCGGTACAGGAGCGCTACTCCTGGTAATGTATAATTTCCCGCCAATCTTTTATGATTTGATGAATGACATTTTCACTACGGTACACACCATTCTGAACGGTTTTGGCTGAGTCACCCGACTACTGGTCAGGCAGTAAACCAGAAGTACTGCCTGACTCTGCGTGCGACAGGAGGAGTTAACCGCGGCCATGCGGCTCATCTCAACCAAACGCCGGACCCAGCGAAATCACGCCGTTCGGGGGGAAGGTCTTATGGCTGCAATGGTAGTGATGAGGGATATGCGGCAGATTAACCGTCCCGACGGTACCGGGCATCTGATAAATATCACGCAGAAAACCGCTCAGATTAATGTAATCACCAATGGGATAAGGATCGCATTTGAAATGCGCCAGTTTTGCTGGCCCGGATGAATGACGCTCTTTATAAAAAAAGCGGCTTACCAGCCAGCTTCAACAATCAAAGAAACCCCGCTCCGGCGCGGTTTTTGCGTTTCAGCGGGCAGGGTAATGCAAGCTTTCTGCTTTCTTCGTTACGGGAAAGAGGATTAGCAGGTAAACTTCAGGGATCGTTCGTAAATCCTTGTGGGGAGCAGAGTATGAATACGGGACCGCTTAACGAAGAGCAACTGGAATGGCTGGATGAGGTGTTGCTGGAGTATGGCAACGATGAGTCCGTGCTGGATATCTCTGAGCTGGACGGCATGCTGACTGCGGTGCTTTCCGGGCCAAATAAGCTGGAAAATTCAGTCTGGCTCACGGCGATGTGGGGCGGACAGCAGCATATTCCCCGCTGGGCTGATGAAGCGGAAGAGGCCCGGTTCAACGACCTCCTGTTCCAGCACAAGAACGATATTGCCGAAAGACTCTCAACGGCGCCTGATCAGTTCGATCCGCTGTTTGGCTACAGCACCGTTGATGAGGAAGATTACATCGTGGTGGAAGAGTGGTGTTTCGGCTATCTGCGAGGGGTGGGGCTGGATGACTGGTCAACCCTGCCGGAAACTCTGCTGCCCGCGCTTGACGCGATTGCGCTGCATGCTTCAGAAGAGGGGACCGCAATCATTGATAAAATGACACCAGAAGAGTACGAACGCAGTCAGGCTGCTATCAGCCCCGCCGCATTGCAGCTTTATGGTTACTGGTCGGCACTGCGTAAATCTGACGTCTGATTTTCACCGCTGCTGAAAAAGAAAACCCCGCGTAAGCGGGGTTTTGCGTTGTATATGAAAAATTTCCCTGGTGCTGCAATGAGCTGTTTATCATAAACGCACAGCTCCGTTTTCGTCTGATTCTGTTTCAGATCGCTAAATTTCCCTGGTGCCGGCTTAAATTAAACAGGCAAATCAATAATCAGCGCGCGCAGCGGTGTCTCAGCGACCAGCGTCACGCTCTGTTCATCACAGACAAAGGCACCGTCGCCACAGACTAACTCTTCTTTAGCCTGGGAGCTGGCAACCGCATTTAAACTGCCGTGGATCGACTGCACATAGGCGCGTGGCCCGTTAAGCTTCACGGTCTGCGTCTCTCCAGGTTTCAGCACGACGTGGTGAACCCAGACCTGCTGACGCAGTTGCAGGCTTTGATCTGCGCCGTCAGGGGAAGCGAGCAGCATATAACGCGCCTTCTCGGCCATCTGTATCCGCTGTACACCAGCATTCTCACGCTCAGGACAGGCATCCAGCCAGAGCTGCATACGCGTCAGTTCCTGCTCTTTACTGAGGTTGAATTCGCTGTAGCTTACGCCAGGCTGGGTCGACAACAGCAACGCCTCCCCCGCGCAGACGGTGACATGATTGCCCTCGCTGTCACGATATTCTGCCTCTCCCTGTAAGATCAGATTCAGTACATCGACCTTTGGATAGGTTCTGGGTTGAAAGGAAGCCCCTGGTGCCAGCACTTCCTGATTGAGCACGCGTAACGACGCATAGCCCAGTAATTTGGGGTCAAAATAGTGGCCAAAGGAAAAGGTATAGCGCGCTTGCAGCCAGCCATAATCAGCCTTGCCACACTCTTGCGCGGTGCGACTGGTAATCATATATCCTCCCCGGTCAGTTCATTTTACCGACCGTTTATTATCCTTCTATGGTAAGTTTCTGGACGGCAGATTGTTAGCCAGTTAATCTGCTCGGTATATTCAAAATTCCTGACAGAGAACTGCTATGGCTAAAGACCGCGCCCTGACGCTGGAAGCGCTGAGAGTGATGGATGCGATTGATCGGCGGGGAAGTTTTGCGGCTGCGGCAGATGAGCTGGGCCGCGTACCTTCTGCCCTGAGTTACACGATGCAGAAGCTGGAAGAAGAGCTGGACGTGGTGCTGTTTGACCGTTCCGGGCATCGTACCAAATTTACCAACGTAGGCAGGATGCTGCTTGAGCGTGGAAGAGTGTTGCTGGAAGCGGCCGATAAGCTGACGACAGATGCTGAAGCACTGGCAAGAGGGTGGGAAACGCACCTGACAATTGTCACGGAAGCGCTGGTGCCCAGCCGCTACCTGTTTCCGCTGCTGGATAAGCTTGCCGAAAAAGCCAACACGCAAATTTCGCTGGTCACTGAGGTGCTGGCGGGTGCCTGGGAGCGGCTGGAGCAAGGCCGGGCGGATATTGTGATTGCCCCGGATATGCATTTTCGCGCCTCGTCGGAAATAAATACCCGCAAGCTCTACAGCATGATCAGCGTAATAGTTGCCAGCCCGGATCACCCAATCCATGACGAGCCAGAGCCGCTGTCAGAGGTCACCAGGGTGAAATATCGCGGGATTGCCGTTGCGGATACCGCGCGCGAGCGTCCGGTGCTCACTGTGCAGCTGCTGGACAAGCAGCAACGGCTGACCGTCAGCTCCATTGAAGACAAACGCCGTGCGCTGCTTGCCGGGCTTGGGGTGGCTTCCATGCCCTATCCGATGGTGGAAAAGGATATTGCCGAAGGGCGGCTGCGCGTTGTCAGCCCGGAATATACCCGCGAGGTTGACATTATCATGGCCTGGCGACGTGACAGCATGGGTGAAGCGAAAGCCTGGTGCCTGCGTGAAATCCCAAAACTGATGGCGAAGCGGAGCAACTAAGCCGCGCGTTCCGCCAACATGCGGGTGAAACAGCGCATCCAGCCAGAAAAAACGGCCTCCCTGTAACAGGAGGCCGTTTTCGTTTCTGCCGGGAGCATCAAGCTTAACGGAAGCGCTCGTCGCGGCCGTGAGGCTCATCCCAGTTGAAGGCAGGGCCAAGAGAGATCACCCCGGATGGGTTGATCGTTTTATGACTGCAATAGTAGTGATGGCGGATATGCGGCAGATTGACCGTTTCTGCCAGACCCGGCATCTGATAGATTTCCCGCAGGAAGCCGTTCAGATTCAGGTAATCCCCAATACGGTGTCTGTCGCATTTGAAATGCGTCACGTAGACCGGGTCAAATCTTACCAGGGTCGTCCACAGCCGCAGATCGGCTTCCGTCAGCCTGTCGCCGGTCAGATAGCGGTGCTGACCGAGCATTTGCTCAAGGCGGTCCAGCGAGCGGAACAGCGCGGTAACCGCTTCATCATAAGCTTGCTGGGAAGTGGCAAAACCAGATTTATAGACGCCGTTATTCACGGTGTCGTAAACCCAGCTGTTCACCTCATCAATTTTGCTGCGCAGATCGGCAGGATAGTAATCTCCCGCTTTTGCTCCAACGGCATCAAAAGCGCTGTTAAACATGCGCAGGATATCGGCAGACTCATTGCTGACGATGGTATTTTGCTGCTTGTCCCACAGCACGGGGACGGTCACGCGGCCGGTATACTCTTTGTCCGCATGCAGATAGAGCTGATAAAGGTATTCGTTTTGATAGAGGCTGTCGCCCGTGGCTGCCGGGAAGTTATCATCGAACGTCCAGCCATTTTCCAGCATCAGTGGATGAACCACAGAAACGGAAATAAGTGATTCAAGGCCTTTCAGCGAGCGCATAATCAGCGTGCGATGCGCCCAGGGGCAGGCCAGAGAAACATAGAGGTGATAACGATCTGCTTCAGCACGAAAGCCGCCGTTACCGGTCGGGCCTGCTTCGCCATCAGCGGTTACCCAGTTGCGGAATGCCGATTCCGAGCGCTTGAAGCGTCCGCCTGTGGATTTGGTATCGTACCAGTTATCGTGCCAGACACCGTCAATCAGTTGTCCCATGATCCCTTCCTCCTGCAAATGAAAAAGCGAGGATATCGTCTCCTCGCTTCGATGCTACTGAGTATAGCGGGTGTTTCTTACCACTTTTTATTCAGGATGCGATCCAGGCTGATTGCGCCAGGGCCGGTAATAAACAGCAGCAGATAGCCACCGGCAATACTCAGGTTTTTCATGAAGTTGATTGAGTTACCATCCACAGAGAAATCAGCGTGGAAGACAAACGCGGTAATCAGAGTAAACAGAGCGGTCACAATCGCGGTGAAGCGAGTCAGAAGACCGAACAGAATTGCCAGGCCGCCGCCAAATTCAAGCAGGATGGTCAGTGGCAGGAAAAAGCCCGGAACGCCCATATGTTCCATATATTGCTGAGTACCGGCATAGCCGTTAATTTTTCCCCAACCCGCCACAATAAACAGCACTGGCATCAGAATGCGCGCAACTAAAAAGCCGATATCTTCTAATTTTTTCATGATTGACCCTAACAAGTTTTATCAGGCAGGCAATCTCACCTGCTGCGTTTTATTCAGGCCTGACGCGTGTTTACCGCTCAGTGCCGGTCGTTGCAGAAGATAATATTCGCGAAAGGGAACTATTGTAAGCGAGATAAACTGTCGAAGTTTTTCAGGAAAATTGAATGGCGGGATCGGGCCAGATGTTGCTGGGTACTGAAAGGGCGGGGAATAAAAAAGCCCCTCTCAGCGAGGGCTGAAGGGGCTAACGGCGGGGAAGATAGGCACGAACCATGCGCCAGGTGCTCCACGCGCCAATGCCGCGCTTCGCCCAGCGGGTAATAAAGCGGGGGTTGCGAACTGACCAGATAGCCATCAGACCGCTTCCCACCGCCACATAGCGTCGCAGACCAACCAGCGTCAGCCAGCCGTGGTCATAGCGGGCCGTGCTGGCCAGAAAACGCTTTTTACTGGCGCTCAGGTCAAGCCGCTGCTGCTGGATTTCACGCAGCAGCCCGGCTTTGCGTTCATCACGCTCGCGGCTCATTACTCATCCTCCAGCAGCTTCCGATCGGACTTCAGCTCTTTACGGGTGACGCTTAACAGCGTGGAGCGGCGTGATTTGGCCAGCGTCCACAACCCAAAGATAAGGGCCAGAGCGAAGAGCACGCCCGTGGTCACGCCAATCGCCATCAGGCGATACTGTGCATCGACTGCCCAGATGATCAGCACCATCAGGCTCATCAGACCGAACGCGGTGAAGAGCATGGTAAGACCAATCATGATCAGCATCTGGATCAGATTAGCTTTCTCTTCCTCAAGCTCGACGACGGCCAGCCGCACACGCGTTTCCACAATCCCCACAATGGTGGTGACGATACGCTGTCCGATATCAATGACCCCTTTGCCGGGGCCGTGGCGTTGTTGAGAGTCTGCCATAATTAACGGCGCGTCAGCAGGACACCCAGTACCACACCAATGGCGGCACCAATTCCTACACTGGTCCAGGGGTTTTCGCGCACGTAAACGTCTGCCTGATCGGCTACTTCACGTGAGGTTTGAGCAATACGCTCACCAGAGTCGCCCAGGCGTGCACGCGTATCTCTCAACGCGCTTTGAGCTTTGCTGCGCAGCTTGTCCAGCTCGGTTTTGGATTTGTCACCAGTATTGCTCAGCACTTCTTCCAGCGTATCCGCCAGGGTTTTCAGTTCTGCACGCAGATGTTCAGACGTAGTATCTTTTGACATGACAAACTCCTTTGATGGTCAGTAATGAGAGTCCGGCGCCACTTACTCAGTAAGGTGCAGCCTGAACTTCCTTCAGTTTTTGTTCTGCTTCTGCCAGTTTTCTTTCACGCTTGGCAATTTTTTTACTGTCATCGCCGTCCGCTTTTTCTTCCGCCAGCTCTTTCTGCCGCTCGGCCACTTTTTCCTTCAGTTCAGCAATCTTTTCCTGATGCTGCGCTTTCAGTTTTTCATCGGTACAGCCCGCTTTCGCTTCCGTCAGCGCGCGCTCCAGGCCAGTGACACGACGTTGATTGTCATGTTTTTTGGCCAGGTCGATTTCATGCTGAATTTCCTGCTCTTTTTGCAGACAGAGCGTGTCCGCAGCAGTGGCAAAAGTGGTCAGAGTAAACAGGCTGAGTCCGAGGAGTGTGCGGTATTTCATGCTTATTTTTACCTTCCATTGTGTTGGGTCGCTATATGACCCGCTATTCCTGAAAAACGAATCGGGTCTCTCTGGCCTGATAAGCATAGTCAGAAAACCTGAAAAGCTCAAAAAGAGTGAAGATTCTTAGAGATAGCTTGCCGATCCGGCTAAAAACTAGCCTACCGACTGCTTTCGCAGGCTGAGGCGGTTCATGAGCTGTGAGGAGCCGGGGGGATTGAACTGGCTGATATCGAAGCCATAAGGCAGCATCTGATGCAGGACTTTCTCCGCCGCAATGCTCTGTTCTTGAGTATCAAAACGTATCACCAGCGAGTTATTGTCCGGCGTAATACTTTTGATAGGGATCCCCTCGGCATTAAGCCGCTGATAAACATAAAAACCATCAGGCAGCGTGGTGCCCTGTCGTGAAACGCGAATTTGCAGCGCCGTCTCGTTACGAAAGAGCGAAGGAAGAAATATCACCAGCATCAGCGCGGCAACAGAGAGTGTGAGGATGGATAACACCCGCACAGAGAGATAAGGTTTGAGCAGAGCCAGCATTATGAGTTTCCTTTCTCATTGTTCGTGCTGCGCTTTTTGCGCCAGAGCACGACCAGTGAGCCAACCAAACCAAAGACCAGCAGTACCAGCGGCAGCAGCATCAGACAAAACATCAGCTGGTCTTCATATTTGCGAAAAATAGGGGTCTTGCCCAACGCAAAGCCCAGCACCGTCAGAATCAGCACCCACAGCAGCGCACTCATCCAGTTAAAGAACTGGAAGCGGGCATTACTCAGGCCGGAAAGGCCTGCAATAGTGGGCAGCAGCGTTCTGACAAAGGCAATAAAGCGGCCGACAAGCAGAGCAGAAAGACCATGTTTATGGAAAAGTTGATGAGCACGTTGATGATATTGTGCGGGCAGGTGCGACAGCCACTTTTGCACGGTAGGGGTGTTGCCCAGCCATTTTCCCTGTAAATAGCTGACCCAGCAGCCCAGGCTTGCCGCCGTGGTAAGAATAAACAAGGTCATAGGGAAGGTTAAGGTCCCTTTAGCAATCAGTACGCCCACTAATACCAGCAGGCTGTCGCCAGGCAGGAAAGCCGCCGGAAGCAGGCCATTTTCCAGAAAAAGGATCATAAACAGGACAAAATAGATGGCCCAGACCAGAGTAGGGTCGGAAAGGGTGACAAAATCTTGTTGCCAAAGCGCTTGAACCAGGGCTTTAAAAATATCCATTGGGTGTTCCCGAACATCATTGTTTACGGTGTTCTGCACGAGGCCGACGCAAAGAGTTAATCGTTATTATGAGCGCGGCACCAGTCTGAACACAGGCAGTATTATGGTTAACAGGCAAAACGGAACGCCCCCTGAATACCCGTTTAACGGGTAAGAAAAGGCGTTTAACTGTAACAAAATAGCGGCGAATGAGACAGGAGAAACTCGTCGCCAACCTTGTTTTACAGGGCCAGGAGGGCAGGTAAAAGAAGTTTTACACAGGCTGACATTATAGCGTCTGTTTTGCAAAGAGTTGAGGGGGGACGATTTTTCTTAAAATGCGATTTATCAACCTTTGAGCTAAAAAAAGCCCTGAGTGGCTTATTTTTAACGTTGTGGCTGATTCCTCTTATTTGCTGCTGGCGAAAATCGTGGCTGACCGGGTTTTTATACACAATTAAACCCTTAATGTGTGATCAATCCTGCAATTACCCGGCGCGGAGAGGGACAACCCTGCTGCTACCTTTTAAACATGAAGCCATTCGTCGGCCCTCCTTCAGCGCTGACTCATTCTCAGCTTTCAGGTAAAGGATGTGGCTATGTCAGCATTGAACCGCAGGAATTTCCCAGGGCGGACTCACCCCACAAAAATCATTCAGTTTGGTGAAGGCAATTTCCTGCGCGCTTTCACAGGCTGGCAAATTGACCTGTTAAATGAACATACCGACCTTGACGCCGGTATTGTCGTGGTGCGCCCGCGCAACAGCCAGACCACGCGGAGCCTTAATTCGCAGGATGGGCTTTATACCACCCTGATCCGGGGTGTGAATGAACAGGGGGAAGTGGTGAGCGAACCCCGGTTAATCCGCGCAGTGAATGCCGAGATCCATCCGTGGCGGCAATACGAAGCGTTTATGGCGCTGGCAAAAGAGGAGGGGATCCGCTTCGTTTTCTCTAATACTACCGAAGCCGGTATTTACTACGATGCAAACGATCGGCTGGAAGAGAGACCGCCCGCCAGTTTTCCCGCCAGACTGACGCAGCTGCTGTTTGCCCGCTGGCAGCACTTTTCCGGTGCCAGCGATAAAGGCTGGGTGATGCTGCCTTGTGAGCTGATTGATGACAACGGCGAAGCGCTGAAGGCACTGGTGCTGCGCTACGCGCACGAGTGGGCGCTCCCCTCTGCCTTTGTACAGTGGCTTGAGCAGCACAATACCTTCTGCTCAACGCTGGTCGACAGAATTGTCACTGGCTATCCGCAGGAAGCCGCTGAAATCCAGCAGCAGCTTGGTTATCAGGATGAGTACCTGGTGGCGGGAGAGTTCTATTACCTGCTGGCAATCCAGGGGCCTGCCTGGCTTGAACAGGCGCTTTGCCTGGACAAGCTCCCGCTTAATATCCGGCTGGTGGAGGATATCAAACCCTATAAAGAGCAGAAGGTAGCAATCCTCAACGGGGCACATACGGCAATGATGCCGGTCGCTTACCTTGCCGGGCTGGATACGGTTGGGGAAGCGATGGCCGATGCTGATATTGCCGCTTTCGTTAACAGCACGCTGAGAGAGGAGATTATTCCCACCCTTTCCCAGCATCCGGATGCGCTAAACAGCTTTGCCGATGCGGTGCTGAGCCGTTTCCGTAATCCTTTTATCCATCATCAGTTACAGGCTATCGCCCTGAACAGCATGACCAAGTTTCGCACCCGTTTACTGCCCCAAATCCTGAAGCACTGTCAGTTGCATGGCGAACCGCCTGCGCGTCTCACCTTTACTTTTGCCGCCTTGCTGGCTTATTACCGCGGCAAACGGGGGCAGGAGAGCTTTGCTTTGCAGGATGATGAAGCCTGGCTGACAACATTCGCCACGCTGTGGCAGCAGGTTGATAGTGGAAAAATGGCACCGCAACAGCTGGTGGAAGCGGTACTGAGCGTGTCGGACCACTGGGGCGAAGACTTAAACGGCGTTAGCGGCTTAACCGCCACGCTGACTGAACATGTGCAGCGCATTGTCGGTGACGGTATGCGTCAGGCATTGATTCGTTTGAACTGAGGAGCAACAGATGCAGCGTTACATTAAAATTCATCCAAACGATAACGTGGCGGTCGCCCTGACCGATCTCGCTGAAGGCGAGAGTCTGAGCTTTGAAGGAGAAGAGGTCATCCTCAAGCAGAGCATGGAGCGGGGGCATAAGTGCGCTCTTCAGCCGCTGGCCGTGGGCAGCCTGGTTGTTAAATATGGCCTGCCCATCGGACATGCCACCGTGCCGGTAGCCGCTGGTGAAATGCTGCATTCGCATAACACCCGCACCAATCTGAACGATCTGGATGAGTACAGCTATCAACCCGATTTCGCCACCTTACCGCCTCAGGCTGGCGACCGTGAGGTGCAGATTTTCCGTCGGAAAAATGGCGATGTGGGGATCCGTAACGAGCTGTGGATACTGCCAACGGTAGGTTGCGTAAACGGTATTGCAAAACAGATGGTTACCCGTTTCCTGAAGGAGAGTAATGACGCGGCGGGCATTGATGGTGTTCATCTCTTCACTCATCCTTTTGGCTGCTCGCAGCTCGGGCAGGATCATGAAAACACCCGTACCATGCTGCAAAATATGGTGCGTCATCCCAACGCGGGCGCGGTACTGGTGATTGGGCTGGGCTGCGAAAACAATCAGGTGGATGTCTTCCGTGAAACGCTGGGCGATTATGATGCTGAGCGCGTGCATTTTATGGCGCTGCAACAGCATGATGATGAGGTCGGGGCCGGGCTGGAGCATCTTCGCCAGCTGTTTGAGGTGATGCGTCACGACAGGCGCCAGCCAGGCCGCTTAAGCGAACTGAAATTTGGCCTGGAGTGCGGCGGCTCTGACGGCTTGTCCGGCATCACTGCGAACCCGTTGCTGGGGCGTTTTTCCGACCAGATGATTGCCAACGGCGGGACTACGGTGCTGACCGAGGTGCCGGAGATGTTTGGTGCCGAGCGGATCCTGATGAGCCGCTGCCGCGACGAAGCGACGTTTGCGAAGACGGTAAGTATGATTAATGACTTTAAGCGTTACTTCATCGACCACGATCAGCCGATCTACGAAAACCCGTCGCCAGGCAACAAAGCGGGCGGCATCACCACGCTGGAAGAAAAGTCTCTTGGCTGTACGCAAAAGGCGGGAGAAAGTCAGGTGGTTGATGTGCTGAAATATGGTGAACGCCTGCATCAGCCGGGTCTGAACCTGCTCAGCGCACCGGGTAATGATGCGGTCGCAACCAGCGCGCTGGCCGGTGCCGGCTGCCATATGGTGCTGTTCAGTACCGGGCGCGGGACGCCTTACGGCGGATTCGTGCCCACGGTTAAACTTTCTACTAACAGCGAGCTGGCCGCGAAAAAGCCGCACTGGATCGATTTCGATGCCGGTGTCCTGATTAAAGGAACGGAGATGTCGGTGCTGCTGGAGAAGTTTGTCGATACGCTGGTGGAGATTGCCAACGGTCGCCAGACCCGTAATGAAGAAAACGATTTCAGGGAACTGGCAATTTTTAAAAGTGGCGTCACGCTCTGAAAATGGCCTGAGGTAACAGCAGGAAAACAGAGCAGGCTCGTCACCCAGGGTGGCGAGCCTGCTGCAAGATCTGTGGGCTGACTCTTCTGTAAAAGCTCACTCAGGGTGATAACCTCTTAGCAGAAGCCAGCTTTATATCTCATTCCTTTTGCCGTTTTCAGGCGCGACGCGCCTGGTGACGATCTTCAGCCATACAGGCCGCCGCCGTAAAGAGAATATCCGCTGAGGAGTTCAGTGCGGTCTCGGCTGAATCCTGGAGAACACCGATAATAAAGCCCACCGCTACCACCTGCATGGCAACCTCGTTGGGAATACCAAACATATTACAGGCTACCGGGATCAGCAGCAGCGAGCCACCCGCCACGCCAGAGGCACCGCAGGCACAGATGGAAGCCACCAGGCTCAGCAGGATGGCGGTACTGGTATCCACCTGAATGCCCAGCGTATTGACCGCTGCCAGCGTCAGCACGGTAATGGTAATGGAGGCACCCGCCATACTGATATTCGCGCCAACAGGAATCGAAACCGAATAGGTATCCTCATCCAGATTGAGCTTTTTCGCCAGCGCCATATTCACCGGAATATTTGCCGCAGAGCTGCGGGTAAAAAAGGCGGTAACGCCGCTTTCGCGCAGGCAGGTGAAGACCAGCGGATAGGGATTGCGGCGAATTTTCCAGTAAACCAGAATCGGGTTAAACACCAGCGCCATCAGCAGCATACAGCCAATCAGCAAGCCCAGCAGCTGTGCGTAATCCCACAATGCAGAGAAACCGGTCGAGGCCAGAATCGAGGCTACCAGGCCAAAGATACCGACTGGAGCGAAGCGGATCACAATGCGCACCAGATAAGTCACGGCGTTGGAGGCATCATTCAGGAAAGCGCGGGTAGTGTCACTGCTGTGGCGGAACGCGAAGCCCAGGCCAATTGCCCATACCAGAATCCCGATATAATTAGCATGGATCAGCGCATCAACAGGGTTTGAGACCATGCTCATCAGCAAGCCGTTCAGCACTTCCAGAATCCCGGAAGGTGGCGTGATTTGCTGGGTGGCATCGGTCAGCGTCAGGGTTTGCGGCAGCAGATGACTGAATATCACGGCGACCACGGCGGCGCAGAAGGTGCTCAGCAGATAGAGGATGATGATGGGACGGATGCTGGTTTTGCTGCCGTGCTGATGGTTAGCAATAGAGGCTATTACCAGCACCATCACCAGCAGCGGAGCAACCGCTTTCAGGGCGCTGACAAACAGCGTGCCCAGCAGGGCAACGGAGAGCGCCCCCTCTTTGGAGAACCACGCCAGCGCAATACCGGCGACCAGGCCGATCATAATTTGGGTAACCAGGCTTCCCTGCATCAGGCGTTGTACCAGCCCGGGACGACGTTTTTCCATACTCATATTAAAAAACCATTTTGTTATTAATAACAATGCGCACCAGCGTCGTATGCGCTGATCAGAGCGGCATCGGTGTGTTTGCGCGGATGAGTATAAGGAAATGTGATGTCAGGGGAAGGGAAAAGTCTCGAAAAATTGACGTCGGTAAGAATTGGCCGGCAATAAGAAAGATTCGCCGGTAAGCGACAGGGAGGGCTGGCCTGAACCAGCCCCCGCCAGCGGCACGATTATTTGCTTAACTGCTTCTGGTCGTTGCGATGATTCACCCAGGCATTAACCAGCAGCGTAACCGCAAGGATACCGCCTACGGTTGCCAGCGAGATCGACACCGGAATGTGATAAAAATCGACAATCAGCATTTTCACGCCGATAAAGACCAGCACCACAGCCAGACCATACTTCAGCATGTGGAAGCGCTCTGCGACGTTAGCCAGCAGGAAGTACATCGCACGGAGGCCCAGAATAGCGAACAGGTTAGAGGTCAGCACGATAAAGGGATCGGTAGTGACGGCGAAGATGGCAGGGATACTGTCAACGGCAAAAATGACGTCACTCAGCTCCACCATAATCAGCACCAGCAGCAGCGGCGTGGCGAACAGCACGCCGTTACGGCGCACAAAGAACTTCTCGCCTTCCATATTTTCCGTCATTCGCAGATGGCCCCGCAGCCAGCGCACAACCGGCCTGTCGCCAACGTTGTTCTCCTCATCGCTGCCGCCTTCCATGCCCATCTTAATCCCGGTGAAAATCAGGAACGCACCGAAAACGTAAAGGATCCAGCTGAACTCGGAGACCAGCCAGCTTCCTGCGAAGATCATGATGGTACGCAGGACGATAGCGCCAAGAATGCCGTAGATCAGTACGCGGCGCTGGATTGCAGCAGGAACCGCAAAGTAGCTGAACAGCATCAGCCAGACAAAAACGTTATCCACAGCCAGCGCTTTTTCCAGCACGTAACCCGTCAGGAACGCCAGAGTTTGTGTATTAGCGACTTCACGGCCAATGTTGCCGTCGAGATACCACCAGAAACCGGCGGCGAAAAGCAGAGAAAGGGTGATCCACAAGAGCGACCAGAGCGCTGCCTGCTTCATTGACATGGTTTGTGCGCCGCGTCTCCCCTGTAAGAAGAGGTCGATAGCGAGCATGATGATGACGATGACGGTAAAGCTGCCCCACAGCAGAGGCGTGCCAACAGATTGCATAGCGATATCCTGTTAAATGAACATTGGCTTTCAGTAGAAGGCTGCCTCCTTCAAGAAGGTAAACAGGTTCCGGTTAAGGCCAGGTCTCACTCACAGCAGGCACATTGTCCTGTTGCCCGACGACCGGGTATCTGTGGATACCGTGCTGACGATCGTTCGGCGTTGAAGTTACTCCCCTATGCTGCGCCAGAAGATAATGGCTGGCGCAGCACAGGTCAATCACAACTGGACATATTTAGAAATGTTTACACAGAGGCTGGACCGTCAGCCGGGAAGACGACGCCAGTCTGACGACGAATTTCGGTCAGCAGCTTTGCCGTGGTCCGGGAAGTGGCAAGACCCGCATGGTCGATCTCATTTGTCTCCACCAGACGGGCGAAGGTCTCGGCTTCATACAGCATGGTATTGATATGCTGCGGATAACTGAGGTCCTGGCTTTTTGCACCGCGTGGCATAAAGCTGACGCGCTGGCATTCCGAGACCTGCTCAATGACCAGCGATCCCTGTTCACCCTGGATCTCGCTCGGCACCACAGACTGGCTGACTTTGGAATGGAGGAGTGTGACGTCGAAGTCGCCGTACTCCATCAGCACTGTCCCGTGGGCATCCACGCCGCTTTCCAGCAGAGAGGCGGTAGCGGTAACGCGATCAGGCTCGCCCCACAGGCTGACAGCAGTAGCCAGGCAGTAATAACCGATATCCATAATGGAGCCGTTTGACCAGGCAGGATTAAAGGTGTTGGGATTCTCGCCATCCAGATAACGCTGATAGCGCGAAGAGTACTGGCAATAGTTCAACAGCGCCTTACGCAGCTTGCCCACTTTAGGCAGGGCCTGCTGTAAAATAAGGAAATTAGGCAGGCTGGCGGTTTTAAAGGCTTCAAACAGCACTACCTGATTGTCACGGGCACAGGCAATCATCGCCTCCACTTCCCGCAGGTTAGAGGCCAGCGGTTTTTCACAGATCACATGTTTTTTATGCTGCAAAAACAGCAGCGCCTGCTGGCAGTGCAGAGCATTAGGGCTGGCGATGTAGACCGCATCTGTCGCCTCTGACTGCGCCATCTGCTCCAGCGAAGTAAAAAGATGTTCAACGGGATAATCTTTGCTGAAGGCCTGAGCCTGTTCAAGCGAGCGGGAGTAGACGGCGGTCAGCTTCATTTTGCCGGTTTCATGGGCGGCATCGACAAACTGACGGGTTATCCAGTTCGTCCCTACAACAGCGAAGCGTATCATGCGTGTTTCAGTCTCCACACGTTTTGGATGAGGTTGGAGCAGGAGAGAGGCCTGCCCAGAGCGTTATCTGTCAGAGTAGCACGTGAGTTGCCGTGGGCAATGGCTAAAAAAAGCGAAGCGCGCCTCTCAGTGTGGCACTCTGTTATCCTGTCTCAGGCAGTTTGATTTTTACCGTATCCTCTTTCACGATAAGAGAAAATACGCGCATCCAGGGTGAGCATAAACAATGACGACGGGCAGTAAACACGCACTGAACTGGACCAGCATTCTGGTTGCTATCCCGGTAGGTCTGGTGGCCACGCTGGTGACGCTGGGGTTCCGCCAGTTGATTGAGATGATCAACTCCGTGCTCTTTGGGACGCAGCAGGATGTGACCCAGGCGATTGGCGTCTACCCGTGGTATCTCTGGCCGGTGGTGGTGGGGCTGGGCGGCGTGATTGCCGGTTTTTTCCTGCGTTATGCCACCGCTATTGAACAGAAAGAGACGGTGCGTACCGACTACCTGGAAGTGATCAACGCCAGGCTCGACGCTGTTCCCACTAAAACCTCCCTGTTCCGCGCACTCTCTTCTGTTGCCAGCATCAGCAGCGGCGCTTCTATAGGTAAAGAGGGGCCGATGGTGCAGCTTTCTGCACTCAGTGGCAGCCTGATGGGGCGGCTCTGCTTTCGTCATCTGGCGTTGAAAAACAGCGATATTGTGGCAATGGCCGCCGCCGCCGGGCTTTCCTCTGTGTATCATGCGCCGCTGGCTTCAGCGATTTTTGTGGCGGAGATTGCGTTTGGCATCTCCGCCCTACAGCGACTGATCCCGCTGATTATCTCTTCCGGCGTGGCGGTGCTGACCATGTGGACGCTGGGTTACCGTTCCGCCATCTATCCTTTTTCTCACGCTCAGTTTGACCTGACGCCCGGCAATATTCTGCTGACGGTGATAGTGGGTTTGCTGGCGGGTCTGGCGGGCTGGGCGATGATTTGGCTGATCGGCCAGAGCAAACGGCGTTTTGGCCGCATCAAAAGCCTGCCGTTCCGTCTGGGATTAGGGGGCGTTATCGTCGGCGCGATGGCGGTGGGCAGCAGCAATATTCTGGGAAACGGTTATGAAGTGATTGTTGAGATCATGGCCGGAAGTTTTGTGCTGAAAGGGCTGATTGTGTTGCTGGCGCTGAAGATGATCGCCACGGCGGTTTCCGTGGGGTCTAACGCCGTTGGGGGCCTCTTCACCCCCTCGTTACTGATAGGGGCGGTACTCGGCGTGATAGTGGCAACGCTGGCCAGCCTGGCAGGATGGCCGGTCAGCAACACGGTGATTTTTGCCGCGGTGGGAATGGGGGCAGTACTCGCTTCGGTAAGTCAGGCCCCGCTGATGGCGATGCTGATGGTGCTGGAGATGACGCTCAACAGCAGCCTGCTGTTTCCCACCATGATCGCCTGCGTGCTGGCCTCAATGACCGTCTACCGGTTGCAGTCCAGCAGTACTTACCCGGTGATTGGCAATCACTTCAGCCGCTCCGACGCCAAATTCGATTTCGATAACGGGATTGTCTCGCAGCTTATTGTGTCGGGCGCGGCGTTAAAGCCCGGCGATACCGTCGGGAAGGCGCTGGCGGTCAGTTCACTGAAGCGTGAACGCTTCGTCTACGTTATCAGCGATACCGGCCAGTTTATGGGGGCGGTCTCAATTCACGATATCGCCAGAAAGGTGCTGGATAAAGAGATCACCCTGGATTCGCCGGTGAGCTGCGTGATGGATGAATCCTTCCCCTATATTTTTGAAAATCAAACCATTACCGAGAGCTGGGAAGCGTTTGCCAGAGTGACGCTGGAGCGCTTACCGGTGCTGAATAATCCGCAGGAGAAGCGATATCTGGGGGCCTTGACCAAAACCAGCCTGATCCAGAAGGCGAAGGAATTTCTGTAGCCTGAACGTCATGCAACGCCAGGTTCCGTGGCTGGCGCAGGGCGATCAGCCCTCTTGCCCCCGCAGAGCCTGTTCGGTCAGCCAGAGACGGGTATCGAATTCGAGCTGATGATAGTCAGGCTCCATATGGCAACAGAGCTGGTAAAACGCCTTGTTGTGATCTTTCTCTTTGATGTGCGCCAGCTCATGCACCACGATCATGCGCAGAAACGCTTCCGGTGCCTGTTTGAAAATGGTCGCCACGCGGATCTCCGCCTTGGCTTTGAGTTTGCCGCCCTGCACGCGAGAGATGGCCGTATGCAGGCCCAGCGCATGCTTCATTACCTTGATTTTACTGTCATAAATCACTTTATTCAGCGGCGGGGCATTGCGCAGGCTCTGGTTCTTCAACGCCAGGGCATAGTCGTAGAGCGCTTTATCGCTGGTAATGGTGTGGCTGGCCGGATAGCGCTTTTGCAGGACAGCTCCCAGACGCTGCTGATCGATCAGCGTTTGCACCTGTGACAACAGCGACTCAGGGTAACCTTGCAGGTAAATAAGCGACGACATGCAGACTCCAGGAAAGAAAAAAGTTTACTGTTAGCCCGTTTTAGGGGATAAAACGCGGGAATTTTACCATTAAGGTCATCCCATGAGCCAACTCGAACTGAGCCACCGCACGCTGACGCTGCACCGTTTCCCTCAAACGCGCGAAGAAAGCCCGCTACAGGCGTGGGATGCCGCTGATGAATATCTGCTGCAACACGTGGCAGAAGACCAGACTACCGGACCAACATTCCTGTTTAACGACACCTTTGGTGCGCTGGCTTGTGGCCTTTACGGTGAAGAGCTGTACAGCATCAGCGACTCCCTGATGGGCGAGCTGGCTACGCGGCAGAACCTGAATCTGAATGCGATGGATGAAGGCGACGTGAAGTTTATCAACAGCCTTGCTCCGCTGCCGGTTGCGCCAGCGCGCGTGCTGATGAAGATCCCTAAAACGCTGGCCTTGCTGGAGCACCAGCTCCGCTCCCTGCGTAGCGTTGTGACGCCAGAGACGCAGATCATCGCCGCAGGCAAAGCCAAAGATATTCACACTTCCACACTCAACCTGTTTGAACGTGTGCTGGGCGTGACCACCACCTCGCTGGCGGTGAAAAAGGCCAGGCTGATCTTCTGCCAGCCAACCTTGCCTGCGCTGGAAGAGGCCCCCATGACCTCTATCTGGCCGCTGGATGATACGCTCTACGAGATCCATAACCATGCTAACGTCTTCTCGCGCAGCGGCCTGGACGTGGGCGCGCGCTTCTTTATGGCTAACCTGCCGGAGAATATTGAGGGCGAAATCGCGGACCTGGGCTGCGGTAACGGCGTGATTGGCCTGACGGCGCTGGATCAGAACCCGGCGGCAGAAGTGCACTTTATTGATGAGTCCTGGATGGCTGTCGCCTCCAGCGAGATGAATGTGGAAGTGAACCGTCCGGACGACAGGGACCGCTGCCACTTCTCGGTCAACAACTCGCTGGCTGGTTTCCCGTCCAACACCTTCCACGCGGTGTTATGCAACCCGCCGTTCCATCAGCAAAATACGCTGACTGACTATATTGCCTGGCAGATGATGCGCGACTCTTATCGCTGCCTGCAACAGGGCGGGGAACTGCGTGTTGTCGGGAATCGTCATCTCGATTACTACCGCAAAATGAAGAAGCTGTTTGGCAACTGCACCACCGTCGCTTCTAACCAGAAATTCGTTATTCTGCGTTCAGTGAAGATGCGCTAGTTCCCCGCTGTTCAGAGTAAAAAAAAGGCGGGCCGTGTAAACAGTCCGCCTTTTTACTGCGCTGAATTTAGCTGCGCTTACGGATCCAGGAGAAGCGCTGCTGATAGCCGTGATCAAAATGGGTATTACGGCGATAGCTGGCCTTCTCCTCTGCCATGCAATAGGTACAAATCTGGCTCAGCTCAATCTGCGCCTCTGGCACTCCCTCACGCATCGCCAGCCTTTTAGCCAGCAGCGGCAAATCAAACCACTCTCCCTGTGTTGTCCCTACAGCCTGTGGCCGCAGGGCTTTTGCATTTGTGGGCTGAGAGGAGGTGACGGCGAGAAGGGCGGCGATCTCTGGTGTCTCCTGCCGGATGCGGGCAAGGCGCTCTTCGCCCAGCTCATAGCAGCAGGGGCCAATAGCGGGGCCTACCGCAACGATCAGGCTTTCTGGCGTGGCGCCCCGTTCAGTCAACAGGCGAAGCGTGTTAACCAACACGCCAGACAATGCGCCGTTAAGGCCGGCATGTACCGCTGCGACCTGTTTGTGGCGTGTATCCGCAATCAGAATCGGCAGGCAGTCGGCGGTATAGATTGTCACCGGGCGCGTGCCTGTGCCAATCAGCCCGTCCGCCTCACGGCTTTTGACCGGCAGCGCTTCCGTATCCAGCACTACCGTGGCGCTGTGGCGCTGCTGATTATAAATACTCTCTTCCGGTGGGGGTTCGCCGGCTGGCTGGAAGGCGTGATCGAGCCACGTCAGCCTGGATAACAGGGGCGAATGGTAGGGTTGCGGCATGATCCGGTCCTTTTCAGCAGTTGGCGGATTAACATTTTCTTCACAGTACGGGGGAGATGCTACAGTTTTAAGGCATTAATTCGAAAGCTTTTCCGCCACACTGACAGGAGACAGAGCACTTTGAAAATAAAAACGTCGTTAAGCGTGGCCACCCTGATGGCGCTGGCCCTCTCCGGCTGCGCGCAGCAGAAAACGGATGCCGCTAATCAGCTCAATCAACAGTCGGTTATGGCGCTCAACTGGTTCCAGCAGTCGGGTGAATATCAGGCGCTGGCGTATCAGGCGTTTAACTTCGCCACGCTGGCTTTTGATAAAGCCCCGTCGCTGACCGGTAAGCCTAAAGCGGTAATTGTCGATCTGGATGAAACAATGATCGATAACAGTGCCTACAGTGCATGGCAGGTCAAAGCGAACCAGCCCTTCTCCGACAAAACCTGGTCAGGCTGGACGCAGGCAAAACAAGCCCTCGCCATACCGGGCGCGGTCAATTTCGCCAACTACGTTAACAGCCACGGCGGCACGATGTTCTATGTCTCTAATCGTGATAAGCAGGATGCTGCCGCCACGGCAGAAAATCTCAGGCAACTGGGCTTTACCGGCGTAAATGACCAAACGCTGCGCCTGAAAACCGACAGTTCCAACAAGCAGGCGCGTTTTGATGCCATCAAGGCAGAAGGATACAACGTTGTGCTGTACGTGGGCGATAATCTCAACGATTACGGTGCAGCGACTTATCATCAGGGCAACGCCCAGCGCCGGGCATTTGTGAACCAGAACAATCGCCTGTTTGGTACGCAATTTATCATTCTTCCTAATCCGCTCTATGGAGACTGGGAGAGCGGATTAGGCGAAGGCTATAACAAGCTCACCCCCGAACAGAAGTTGCAAACCCGTGATGCCAGTCTGAAGGCGTGGAGCGGGAAGTAAATAGCAGCACTTCAGATCGCCAGGGCCAGCTTTGTGCCCTGAGCGATCGCCCGCCGCGCATCCAGCTCCAGCGCCACGTCAGCCCCACCGATAATATGCACCGGCTTGCCGGCTGCCCGTAAAGCCTCTTCCAGCGACCGGTCAGGCTCCTGTCCGGCGCAAATCACCACGTTATCGACCTCAAGTAATACCGGTTCGCCGTCGCGCAGGATCTGTAACCCACGATCGTCAATTTGCAGATACTGCACGCCGCCCCACATCTTCACCGCACGCATTTGCAGGCTGGCACGGTGGATCCAGCCGGTGGTTTTACCCAGCCCGGCGCCTGGCTTGCCAGGTTTGCGCTGCAACAGCCAGATGGCGCGCGCTGGTTCGGGCAGCACAGGCGGCACCAGTCCACCCTGTTGCTGCAATGTCTGGTCAATTCCCCACTCCCGACAAAACGCAGCCACGTCCAGACTGGTGGAAGCGCCATGCTGGCTGAGATACTCCGCCGTATCAAAGCCAATGCCGCCTGCCCCAATTAATGCCACGCGTTTCCCTACCGGTTTTTTATCCCGCAGCACATCCAGATAGCTCAACACGCAGGGGTGGTCGATGCCTGGAATGGCTGGCCAGCGCGGCGTCACGCCGGTTGCCAGCACCACTTCGTCAAAATCTGCCAGCAGGCTGGCCGAAGCCGTTTCGTTCAGCCGGAGCCTGACTCCCGTCAGCGCCAGCTGAGTGCGGTAGTAGCGCAGCGTTTCGCTGAACTCCTCTTTGCCGGGTATCTGTCGGGCAATATTGAACTGGCCGCCGACTTCTGCCGCGCGATCAAACAACGTGACCTGATGCCCGCGTGAGGCGGCATTGACGGCAAAAGCCAGCCCGGCGGGGCCAGCGCCAACAACTGCCAGACGTTTTGTGATCTCCGCTGGCCGAACGGGCATCTCCGTTTCATGGCAGGCGCGGGGGTTGACCAGGCACGAGGTTATCTTCCCGGCAAAAATTTGATCCAGGCAGGCCTGATTGCAGCCGATACAGGTGTTGATCTCATTGCTGCGGCCCGATTGCGCTTTTTCCACCCATTGCGCATCGGCAAGAAAAGGGCGCGCCATCGAGATCATATCGGCACAGCCCTCATCCAGTAGAGCCTGGGCCACATCGGGATGGTTGATGCGGTTAGTGGCGATCAGCGGGATATGCAGGTGCTGCCGAAGCTGTTTCGTCACCCAGCCAAAAGCTGCGCGAGGCACCGAGGTGGCAATAGTCGGGATCCGCGCCTCATGCCAGCCAATGCCGGTGTTGATAAGCGTTGCGCCTGCCGACTCAATAGCCTTTGCCAGCCGCACCGTTTGCGGCAGCGTATTGCCCTGTTCCACTAAATCCAGCATGGAGAGCCGGAAGATAATAATAAATTCGCGTCCGACCGCTTGCCGTATGGCCCTGACAATTTCTACCGCAAAACGCATGCGGCGGGTTTCATCGCCACCCCACTCATCATCGCGATGGTTGGTTCTCTCAGCAAGGAACTGATTAATCAGATAGCCTTCCGAGCCCATTATTTCCACACCATCATAACCCGCCTCTTTTGCCAGCGCGGCGCAGCGGGCGAAATCCTCAATCAGCGCCACAATCGCGTCAGCCTTCAGCTCAAGCGGCTTAAAAGGGTTAATCGGTGCCTGAAGCGGGGAGGGCGCCACTAAAGAGGGTTGATAGCTGTAGCGGCCAGCGTGCAGGATTTGCAGCGCAATTTTGCCACCAGCCTGGTGTACGGCCTGAGTGACCTGGCGATGGTGTGAAAGCTGCTCCCGGTGATTCAGAACGCTTGCACCCGCCATAACTACGCCCTCGGGGGAAGGCGCAATGCCGCCCGTTACAATCAGCGCCACGCCAGCGGCTGCGCGCTCGGCATAAAAAGCGGCCAGACGGCGCGGCCCGTCAGGATGCTCTTCCAGCCCGGTATGCATCGAGCCCATCAGCAGACGATTTTTCAGTTGGGTAAAACCCAGATCCAGCGGCGAGAACAGAGAAGTGTTCATAGGAGCCTGAGGTGAGTGGTCGGATGAGTTGTACTGTAGCGGCGAAAAGCCCGTTCGGAAAGTGTTGTTAACCGGAGTGTGATGCGCCGCCAACTATTTAGCCTGCCAGGCGGCACGGCCAGAGAAAAGCAGCTACACCTGATTCATCTTCTGGCGACTTTCTTCAAGGAAATACAATGCCTGTAACCATTATAGCGGTTGGTGTGATCCTGCTTTTAGTGCTGATGATCGTCTTTAAAGTGAACGGCTTTATTGCCCTGGTGTTTGTCTCTGCCGTGGTGGGCGTGGCGGAAGGGATGACGCCGCTGGCGGTAGTGGCCTCCATTCAAAAAGGGATTGGCGGCACCCTGGGAAGCCTGGCGATGATCCTGGGGTTCGGCGCCATGCTGGGCAGGCTGGTGTCGGACACGGGCGCAGCGCAGCGGGTGGCGACCACACTGATCGCCGCCTTCGGCAAAAAACATCTGCAATGGGCGCTGGTGATCACCGGGCTGATTGTCGGGCTGGCGATGTTTTACGAAGTGGGCTTTGTGCTGCTGCTGCCGCTGGTGTTTACTATTGTGGCCGCTGCGCAGATGCCGTTGCTGTACGTAGGCGTACCAATGGTGGCAGCGCTTTCGGTAACGCACTGCTTCCTGCCGCCCCATCCCGGCCCAACGGCCATTGCCACCATCTTTGGGGCAAATATCGGCACCACGCTGCTCTACGGGCTGATTATCACTATCCCAACAGTGATTGTCGCCGGGCCGATTTTCTCCCGCTTCCTGAAGAGTTTCGAGCGTGAACCGCCGGAAGGTTTGTTTAATCCGAAAATCTTTGAAGAGCACGAGATGCCCGGCTTCTGGATCAGCATCTTCGCGGCGGTGATCCCGGTGATCCTGATGGCGATGGCCGCCGTCTGCGAGCTGACCATGCCGAAGGAAAACGGTGTCAGGCAGTTCTTTGAATTTATCGGCAACCCGGCCGTTGCGCTGTTTATCTCCGTGGTGGTCGCCGTGCTGACGCTGGGACTGCGTAATGGCCGTAAGATGGAAGAGGTGATGGAGATGTGCGGCAGCTCCATTGCCGCTATCGCGATGATTCTCTTTATTATTGCGGGCGGTGGTGCCTTCAAGCAGGTACTGGTGGACAGTGGCGTAGGTAACTACATTGCCGATTTGATGAAAGGCTCGTCGTTGTCACCGCTGCTGATGTGCTGGACCGTTGCGGCGATGCTGCGAGTAGCGCTTGGCTCGGCCACCGTCGCGGCTATTACTACCGCCGGGATTGTTACCCCCATCATCGCCATCACCCATACCGATCCGGCGCTGATGGTGCTGGCTGTGGGGTCGGGCAGCGTCATCGCCTCCCACGTGAACGATCCGGGCTTCTGGCTGTTTAAAGGGTACTTCAACCTGACGGTGGTAGAGACGTTGAAAACCTGGACGGTGATGGAAACGTTAATCTCATTCCTGGGACTGGCGGGCGTGCTGATCCTGAATGCTGTCATCCACTAACATTTTCTGGCCCTGGTTAAGGCAAAAACAGGGCCAGTAAAAGTTTGGACAGCCCCTCTGCACTTATAAAGCTCCGTGCTCTGCGGGGCTTATTCTGTGTAAAGAAGTTAAAGGATTTCAGCCTGTGTCTGACGATACTTGATAAATAGCGTTATTACTATCTGACTTATCTGTCCAAAGAGAAACAAAAGAAAAGCCTTATTCCCTCTCGTTTAAATTCACTTCCAGCTGGAAGGGATCATTTAATACGACAATATTAAAATGAGACTACTGTCCCGACCATTTTCTTTTCAGGAATAACTTTTACTTATATGTGAATAACAGTACAAAATAAAAGGTGATTATAAGTAGTTGAAATATAAAATATAATACTTATTTCTTCTTGGGTTTTAATGAACCTTTCTCCTGAAGTTAAAAAATCAATCTTTTATTAATTAATTTAAAAAAGATTACATTTCCCTTTATTTTAAATGCCCAGGATAAATCCTAATAATTTAAGCGCATTCTAAAATATCAGAACTTATCAGATGAGATGTGTACATACTGAGACAGAGGTTATTTCCCTGTTAACACATATTTCAAATTATTAAGCACCCGATCCGATCCCTGATTCCAGCAAAGAGAGACTGTATTTTGACGACACTTAAACCCCTGTTAGCGAAAAACCGCAGTTGGGCCTTACAGCGCCGCCAACGCAATCCACAGTACTTTCATCAGAATGTGCATTCGCAGAAGCCCCATTCGCTCTGGATAGGTTGCTCTGACAGCCGCGTACCGGCAGAAGTGCTGACCGGCGCCCATCCGGGAGAACTGTTCGTTCACCGTAACATCGCCAATATGGTGGTGAAGGGCGACGATAACTTTATGAGCGTGCTGCAATATGCGCTGGAGTATCTCAACGTTTCACGCATTGTGCTGTGCGGCCATTATGGCTGTGGCGGCGTACAGGCGGCGCTGGCTCTGCCCGGTATTCCCTTATCCGATGAAAACTCCCCGCTGGCGCGGCGCATAACACAACTGCGTGAAGCGCTCACTGCTGGGCTGGCTCAGACTGAAGGCATTGAGGATGAAACTGAAAAACTTAATCAGCTGGTCGAGGCTAATGTCCTTGCACAGTTCAGCCACCTTATCGCCGCAGAACCCGTTCTCAACGCGTGGCGTAGCGGTGTGCAACTGGATGTGTTTGGCTGCGTGTACGATTTACAGTCCGGGCATTTGAAAGAGTTAATTCAACACAGTGCAGAGGAACCTTCCCCATGAATCTGAATACGCTTCGCCGGGATATCCCGGCTGGTCTGGTGGTGTTTCTGGTGGCTTTACCACTCTGCCTTGGCATTGCACAGGCCAGCGGACTGCCGCCGTTTGTGGGCTTGCTGACGGGTGTGATCGGCGGGCTGGTGGTCACCACATTCAGTCCGTCAAAATTTGCCGTCAGCGGCCCGGCGGCAGGCCTGGTCACTATCGTTACCGGCGCTATTGAAACACTGGGTTCTTTCTCTGCGTTGCTGTTTGCGCTGATCGTGGCTGGCGTGCTGCAATTTTTGCTGGGTGTAATACGGGCAGGTCGTTTTATTACGCTTGTGCCGGGAACGGTGATTAAGGGCATGCTGGCCGCCATCGGTATTTTGCTGATAATCCAGCAAATTCCTGTGGCTTTAGGGGCTTCTGAAGAGAGCGAACTCAGCTCGCTGATCACCGGCGGTGCGTTCAGCGTCTCGATCCCTGCCATTGTTGTTGCGGGGATTGGCCTGTTTATCCTCTGGTTCTGGTCGACGCCGACGCTAAAAAAGATCAAGGCGTTAAGCTGGATGCCCGGCCCACTGGTTGCCGTACTCTTTGGCTGCCTGGTGACGGTGGTTGGAGGCAGAATGTTCCCGGATATTGTCAGCACGCTGCCACGTATCTCTCTGCCTTCTTTCGACTCTGTTTCGGCGCTTACTGGCGAGTTAGTTCGTCCCGACTGGCAAGTCTGGCAAAATCCGGCGGTCTATATAGTGGCGGTAACGCTTGCGATTGTCGCCAGCCTTGAAACGCTGCTCAGTCAGGAAGCGCTGAAAAAACTGCGTCCGCAGAACCCGCCACCCTCACCAGACAAAGAGTTGCGCGCGCAGGGCATTGGTAACCTGATCAGCGGCTTTTTAGGTGGTCTGCCTGTTACGGCGGTTATTGTCCGCAGTTCGGTTAACGTCAGTGCGGGCGCGCAGAGTAAAATTTCTATTCTGCTGCACGGTGTACTGCTGTTGGTTTGTGGACTGCTCTTCAGCGATCTGCTGAATGCGATACCTCTGGCGAGCCTGGCCGCGGTGCTGCTCTATACCGGCTATAAACTGGCAACGCCCCGCCTGTTTGTGGAACATTTCCGGCAGGGTGCGCAGCAGTCTGTTCCTTTCCTGGCCACTATTGGCGGCATTCTGGTCTTCGGGATGCTGGCCGGGATCGGTATTGGTCTGGCGACCCAGATTTTGTTCAGCATCTACAAAAGTCACCGCAACGCGATGCAGTTAACGCGCTATGACGACCATTTCGTTCTGCGCTTCCAGCAAAACCTGACCTTTATGCATAACCCGCGTCTGCAAGGTCTGCTGGCAGAGATCCCGGAAAACAGCGTGGTGATCGTCGATCATGACAATGCGGAATATATCGATCCCGATGTGAAAGCGGTGCTGAAAGACTTTGGTGAAGGCGCACGCAAACGGGGGATTGTCCTGAATCAGTGGCCAGTCCAGCTTGCCTGAATAAGAGGTTTCATCGTTCTTATATAAACAGGGATCCGCCTCGGGTTTTCACGAACTGCCCATTAAAAGGAGAGGGGGATTGGGTAAACTACGCGGCGGGTGCTCTGGATCTTTTTGTCCTGAGCATGCGTAAGGGACAGAAAGAGAAAGGCCCCACACGATGTTAATCTGAGTGAGGCCAACCCTTATGCCTAGCAACATAAAGGTAGCCTTTTACCTGCTGAAAAGCAACGGAAGAAGGAAGCCAACGATGGCACATAAACTGCTCTTTCTGAGCCTGCTGGTGGTCTGCGTGACGGTTTTACTCTTCACCTGGCTGACCCGTGGCTTGTTGTGCGAACTGCACATCAAACAGGGAGGAACGGAGGTTATCGCCAGCCTGGCTTACGAAGCCGTGAGGTAAGGCAACCCAACGGCGGGACTCGTTCCCGCCCGTTGGATGTTGCGGCATGATCCAGCGGCACCCTTCTTAATGTTGCTTCAGCACTAAAGTGAAACATGATGACTGGTAAGAACGTTTCCCACGTATCTGTGGATCATCAGCGAAGGCGGATCGTTTACCGGCGGGACATTCTCTGAACCAAACCAGAGAGGATTAGCCGGGCAAACTGAGCCGCAGATAAAAGCGGGTATACCGGCAAAAATTCCCGCAACCGGCCTGTGGACGTGCCCGGAGGCGATAGCTAGCGGCTTATCAGGTATATGTGTGAGCAGCTCGGCAAGCTGGCTGGAGCCGTCACACATAGTGCTATCCAGAGTAGGTATGCCAGATTCAAAAATATGATGATGCAGGAAGAGAAGCGATGGCAGTGTATTTTCACTTTGCAGCTGTTTTTTCAGCCATCCAAGATGATTGATTACATTGCCAGAGGTTTTATTTTCAACGGTTGTATCCAGGCCTAACAGGCGCAGCCGATCGGTTTCATGGACAAAATGCAGGGAACCTGCTGGGGCATCACTCACCCATCGGTTCGCTCCCCATACTGAACGCATCAGGTGGCGATCGTCAGAATTTCCCGGCAGAATCAGGGAGGTCCATTTTCTCCGCCCCAGTCGCTCAGAAATCAGGTGATAACCTTCACCCCACCCATCGTCAATAAGATCGCCTGTCAGAACAAGAACATCCAGACTTTGATGCTCCAGCCATTCAAGCGCTCTGTCAAACCGACTCAAATTGTCGTTATCGAGGGAAGCATGAATATCAGAGACTTGTGCTATCAGCATTTTTCCTCGCCGGAACAGAAGGTAAAGCCACTATTTCATTTTTCAAACTTTCATGTGTTTTGCATCAATAGCGGATCCGCCTCGGGTTTTCATGAACTGCTCATTAAAAGGAGAGGGGGATTGGGTAAACTACGCGGCGGGTGCTCTGGATCTTTTGGTCCTGAGCATGCGTAAGGGACAGAAAGAGAAAGGCCCCACACGATGTTAATCTGAGTGAGGCCAACCCTTATGCCCAACAACATAAAGGTAGCCTTTTACCTGCTGAAAAGCAACGGAAGAAGGAAGCCAACGATGGCACATAAACTGCTCTTTCTGAGCCTGCTGGTGGTCTGCGTGACGATATTACTCTTCACCTGGCTGACCCGTGGCTCGTTGTGCGAACTGCACATCAAACAGGGAGGAACGGAGGTTGTCGCCAGCCTGGCTTACGAAGCCGTAAGGTAAGGCAACCCAACGGCGGGACTCGTTCCCGCCCGTTGGATGTTGCGGCATGATCCAGCGGCACCTTTCCTCATTCGCGGTTTAGCTTTTCTCTGGCATTGCATAATGCGGCTCTGTTTGTTCCGTTTTAAATCATCTTTCAGTCCACTTCATTCTGCCCGTTTCTGGCTTCAACAAGGTTGTTAAAAACCATCCCTGAACTCTTTCATTGTAAAAGGTATAATGCGTTCTATGCTTCGTGAGCAAAATTGCAGTGTAGAGGGACTAAAATGAGATTTAACGGCCTGACAAAGGGATTTTTTATTCTGATCCTGTTTATTGTGACAGTGGCTTTTCTTGATGTACTGGGGCCGTATTACTCTTCGGTATTATGGGCTGCCATCCTGGCAGTGATCTTCCATCCGATGAAAACCAAAATCAGACAGCTTATTGGTGAGCGAAACGGGCTGGCCTCGTTTTTAACGCTACTGGTGATTTGTGTAATCGTCTTCACCCCGTTGGTGGTGATTGCGTCATCAATGGCGATTGAGTTCAACGTTGTTTATACCAAGCTGCAAAATAACAATACGCAGCTTCCGATGATCTTTGCAGAGGTGATGCAGCATTTACCTGACTGGGCGCGTCATTTCCTTTCTGAACATCAACTTGATACAGCAACGAACATTCAACAAAAGCTGTCGCAGTTCGCTCTGCAAGGAAGCCAGTATCTTGCCGGCAGTGCTTTCCTGATTGGTAAAAGTACGTTCAGCTTTACCATAGGCTTCGGCATCATGCTTTACCTGCTGTTTTTCTTGTTGAAAGACGGTGCTTACCTTGTGAACGTCATCCTCGCGGCGCTGCCGCTGTCAAAATATGTGAAGCATCATCTCTTCATGAAGTTTGCTGCAGTTTCTCGCGCCACGGTGAAAGGAACTGTCGTTGTCGCTGTTGTGCAGGGTGCGTTAGGGGCGCTGGCCTTCTGGATTACCGATATTGAAGGTATCTTGCTGTGGGGAGCGTTAATTGCCTTCCTCTCCCTGATCCCAGCCGTTGGCTCCGCCATTATATGGGTACCGGCCGCCATCTTCTTTTTTGCTTCTGGCGTGCTGTGGAAAGGGCTGTTTATCGTCGGCTTCTTTGTGGTCGTTATCGGCCTGGTGGATAACATTCTTCGTCCGCTGCTGGTGGGTAAAGACACCAAAATGCCGGACTACCTTATCCTTATCACTACGCTTGGCGGAATGGAGATTTATGGGATTAACGGCTTCGTTATTGGCCCGCTGATTGCCGCTATGTTTATCGCCTGCTGGAACCTGCTTTCCGGCCGGGATAATCGTAATAACAGCGATGAGATTGATGAAGAGTTTATCGAAGAGGGGAAGACACCACCTGAGGATTGATTAAGGTGGGTTTAACTGGCGTCAGACAAGGCAGCTCTTAGGAGCTGCTTTTTTTATATTTATGATCCTGGGGGCGTTGAAGTGTAGGGGCTTCAATTTTGAGCTGCCATTTTATCGCCACTGCAAAAGGCCAACAAAAAAGCCACTTCATAAGAAGTGGCCTAAATGGATGAATCTAAAGCTAAAATTTGGTGGCCCCTACTGGACTTGAACCAGTGACCAAGCGATTATGAGTCGCGTGCTCTAACCAACTGAGCTAAGGGGCCTGCGGCGCAGGATTATAATGTAACTTGGGGACGCAATCCAGCAGTTATCATCCGGTTGGCTGTTTTCCAGGCACTCAGGCTCTCAGCCGAACTGTTTGATTAACTTACTCTTCCGCAAAATCTCATTCAGGCATCGGCTTCACTTCAGTAAGTAGCATGCTTACCCTCATGGGTAATATTCCAGGAACAGAACGTCGTTACCCTGAGCAAAAGGCCATGAACTCTCTGACTTCTTCCCCTGAAGAGGTGAGGGGATGGCAATATTCCCCTCTTTTCTTGTACGGCCTCAACCCTGACGATAGCGTGAAGCAGACTGGCTTAACGACAGGTCCGGGAGCAGTGCGGCGCGTGCTGCGTCATAAGTTTGCCAGTTCTCAATTTTTTCCAGCGAAGGAATGGTGACGCTTTCTCCCAAATCCAGCCCGGCTAGCGCGGCGTCCACCATGGTATCGACCTCCATCACCATATGTGGCGGCAGTTCATCAACCGAGCTGCCAGAACGTTCAAAGATTTCAGTGCGGGTCAGTCCTGGCAATACGGCCTGTACGCGGACACCATGCGGTTGCAGCGAGGCCTCCAGCGAACGAGTGAGGGTCAGGACAAAAGATTTAGTACCGTTGTAAGCGCCGTTAGCCATCTCATGCACCAGTGAAAGCACAGAGGCGACATTGATCAGGGTTCCCTGCTTGCGGATTTTGAAAGCGTTAGCGGCCGCGTGTGCAAGGCGGGTAGGTGCCAGCACGTTCAGCATAATCATCTTTTGCACGCTCCCGATGTCATTATCCAGAAAGTCGCCCGCTACGCTCATCCCCGCATTATTCACTAACAGGGTGATGGCATTATCACTGGCAAGGCGCTGCTCAACCTGAACCAGATCCTGCTGATTAATCAGGTCAGCCGCGAGCACTTCGCTGTGTACGCCGTACTCTGAAGAAAGCCGTGCCGCCAGAGCTTCCAGTTTGGTTTTATCCCTCGCTACCAGCAGCAGATCATAACCGCGCTCTGCCAGTCGCTGAGCGTAAACCGCGCCAATCCCTGCGGATGCGCCAGTAACCATTGCCGTGCCTTTCTTGCCTGATGAAATGGACATGTTCTACTCCTGAATATGATGGTCATCATGTGGTGGTGAGGCTTAATATGATGATCATAATATTTTCTGTCAAGCGGCCTGTTACCTTACAAAAGGCAAAATTGAAGCAAGGGTTAACCTGAAAAGATTCTTTCTTTCAATGGGTTAAGCTGGGAAAAGACAGGGGTATTGAATATGATGACAATCATAATTATTATGATTGTCATATTCTATCGATCTGATGAGTATACTCAGGCTGGTAAGGCTGGTAAGGCTGGTGAGGCTGGTAAGGCTGTGAGTTTTAGCGGAATCCGCTTCGCAAATAAATGGCTGTGCGCTTTTCTCCAATGCCCCGAAACCACATACTTATTTTTCAGCCTGTTAATGATTAAAACGTTTCTGAAGGAGGAGCCGTGTCCGAAGTTATCACTCACAAAGAACGTACCCGTCAGCGTATTCTGGACGAAGCCGCCGCGATTATGCGGGTGGTAGGCACAGAAGGTATTGGCGTGGCGGCACTGATGAAGCGGGCAGGGCTGACCCACGGGGGTTTTTATGCTCACTTTACTTCCCGTGACGATCTGGTCGCAAATGTTGTCGATCGGATGTTTATCGAGACAAAGCAGAAGCTTAAGGGATTATCCACTTTACCGGAAGGTGCAGAGCGGCTCTCCTGTCTGATAGACAGTTATCTTTCAGCAGAAGCCCGAAAAATCCCGGAGCAGAACTGTCCCATGCCGTCGCTGGCGGGTGAAGCCAGCCGTTTGCCGCAGGAAGCACGGGATCGCTTTACTCTGGGAATAGAGGAGATGCATGGGCTGGTTGCCCGTTCATTAAAGGCGATGGGCCACGCAGAGCCAGATGCGCTGGCTTCCTCCGTGCAGGCTGAACTTATTGGCGCAATGGCGCTGGCTCGGGCAATTCAGGATGATGAGCTTGCTGAAAAGAAGCTGGCAGCCTCACGGAGTCAGCTAAAACGGCGGCTGGGCATTGAAGAGGATCGGCGCGGCTGAAGATCACAATAAGCCGCGTTGACCTGATAAGCCGACACGCTTAACTGTGCTGATCCCAGCCCGAATGGCCATCCTTGTTGCAAGCGGCGCGGCTCAGGAAAACTAACAGCGCTGATAATCACATTGACTCTGCAATGGAAGCTCAACATGACGACAGATCAGAATGAAAAGCGCCGGATAAAGATGGCTGAGCTGATAACAGCGCTGGCACCAACCAACGGTTATACCCAATCGGCGCTGGAGGATGTGCGTTTTCTGCGTTCGGACATTGCGCTCGACCGCACGCCGGTTTTGTATGAACCCTCTATCGTCATTGTCTGCCAGGGGCGCAAACGCGGCTTTCTGGGGGATGAGGCTTACGTTTATGATGCTCAGCACTGTCTGGTCGTTGCCGTGCCGCTGCCGTTTATCAGCCAGACCGAAGCCAGCAGGGAAGAACCGATGCTGGCGGTCGCTTTCCGGCTCAATTTTCAGCTACTGGCTGAACTGATGCTCACTTTAACGCTCCCTGTACCGCGCAGCAGCGAACCGGTCAGCATGCTCTCTTCGCCGCTTGATGCCGGGCTGGGGGAAAGCGTGGTACGCCTGTTGCAGGCGTTGCAGTCACGGCAGGAGACGCAGGTGCTCAGCGCCGGGCTGCTGCGGGAAATCTACTATCGGGTGCTGGTCGGTGAGCAGGGCGCAACGCTGCGTGCTGCGCTGGCGCAGAAAGGCTCTTTTGCGCAGATCGCCCGTGCGCTGAATATCCTGCAAAACCGCTTTCAGGAGCATTTTGAGGTGGCCGATTTGGCCAGCGAAGTAGGAATGAGCGTCGCCACTTTCCATGCGCATTTTAAAAAGGTGACGCAAAGTTCGCCTATCCAGTATTTAAAATCGACCCGCCTGCATCATGCCAGATTATTAATGGTGCGCGGCGGCATCTCCGCCGCGACGGTTTCAGCTGAAGTAGGTTACGAAAGCCCTTCACAGTTCAGCCGGGAATTTAAACGCTTTTTTGGCCGCAGCCCGGTGCAGGAGGCGATGTATATGCAGAATATTTTGCGGCTTGAACCGGCTGTCAGCGCGGCAGGATAAAAAAAGCCCGCGCAGTGGCGGGCAGGGCTGGGTTACCAGGGGCTGGCCGTTGGACGGACAACGATTTCACTGACATCCACATCCGCCGGCTGTTCAATGGCGTAAGCAACGGCGCGGGCGATAGCTTCCGGCTCAAGCGCAACGCGGCGAAACGCTTTCATCGCCTCACGTGCGGAATCATCAGTGATGGTGTCGGCCAGCTCAGATGTCACCACACCCGGCGAGATTACCGTTACGCGGAGGATGTCACTTTCCTGGCGAAGACCATCAGAGAGCGCCCGCACGGCAAATTTGGTGGCGCAATAGACCGCGGCGGTAGGCGAAACTGCCAGCCCTCCAATGGAAGAGATATTGATGATATGACCATGCTGCTGTTGCTCCATCAGTGGCTGTGCAGCAGCAATACCGTACAGCACGCCACGGATGTTGACATCAATCATACGGTCCCACTCCTCAACCTTGCGGGAAGAGAGCGGGGAAAGCGGCATTATCCCGGCATTATTGATAAAGACGTCCAGCCCACCAAAATGGCTTTTTGCTTTTTCAACAAAGGATTCCATCTCCGTCAGGCTGGTGACGTCCAGCGACATGAAGTGGGCATCTCCTCCCGCGGCACGGATCTCTTCAACTACTTTCGCCAGCCGCTCAGTACGGCGAGCGCCCAGCAGAACGCGGGCGCCTCTGGCGGCCAGCAGGCGGGCGGTGGCTTCTCCAATGCCGCTGCTGGCCCCGGTAATCGCCACAACTTTTTTATTCAGTTCAGACACAGTACTCTCCTTCAGAGGCATCGCTGACGGCCTCTCCGGCAGCTGAAACAAGCTTAAAATGTTCCCGTCTGCTTGCGAATATCCGGGACTCTGCGATGCTTGCCTGTTCCTCTGAAAATGAGTCAGCCAGAAAGCTAAAGTGAGTTAATCACTGTCTGTAGAGAAGGCTATTTCCCGCTGTGCCTCAAGTTCTGCCAGGCGCGACGTCAGGGCAGCATGAACCAGCGTCCAGGCATCGCTGCCGAGCGTAAGCCGGCGTGGAGCAGGGGAGCGCCCGGTTGAGGCAATCATTTCACGCACCATTTTTTTCGCATCGCCCACGCTCGGCCAGTTTGCCAGCAGCTGACGGATGCCGGTGTGATCATAGGCCGCCAGCGGTTCGGCCATCTCCATGCCCCTGGTAAATGAAGTTTGCGCGGTGCCTGGCTCAACCAGCGTAAATTCAATATTAAATTCAGCCACTTCCTGTGCCACCGCCTCCACAAAACCTTCCATAGCGAATTTGCTGGTGTGGTAGAGGCTTAACCCCGGAAAAGTCACCTGGCCGCCCATGGAAGAAAGCTGCAATATACGTCCGCCGCCCTGTTGGCGAAGATGCGGCAGCGCAGCACGAATAACCTGAATGGAACCCAGAACATTGGTGTTTAACAGGCGGGAAATCTGCGCGTCGGTAAGCTCTTCAGCGGCCCCCGCAAGGCCATATCCGGCATTGCTGACCACCACATCAATCTGCCCCAGTTCGGCAAATGCATCATCCACTACCTTTCGCACATTATCCGTACGGGTGACATCCAGTTGCGCCAGCCAGAGCCGGGAAGGATAGCGTTCTTTCAGTAAGCTCAGCTGAGCGGGGTTGCGCAGCGTGGCGGCAACGCGGTCGCCGCGCGCCAGCAGACGTTCGGTCAGCTCCAGGCCGAAGCCAGATGAAGTGCCGGTAATAAACCATGTTTTAGACATCGAGCTTCTCCTCTTGGGTAAGCGTTAACCTTACGCCGTCAGGATTAGTGCTACTATCCGTCTAATCCTGCATGCGTTGGTGAAAATTACCCATGAATCAGAAACCCGATCTGGCTGCGCTGAACGCTTTTGTGCTGGTAGCGACAAGGGGCAGTTTCCGGCAGGCTGCCGATGAACTGGGCGTGTCACCTTCAACCCTCAGTCATATGCTGCGTGCGCTGGAGGAAAAAATGGCCGTAAGGCTTTTGCATCGCACTACCCGCAGCGTATCCCCTACCGAAGCGGGCGCACAGCTTTTAGGCCAGCTAAGGCCAGTGTTGCAGGGGCTGGAAGATGCACTGAGTTCCGTCGAGCAGTACCGTCAGCAGCCTGCCGGCACTCTGCGCATTAATGCCAGTGAGAGCGCCGTACGCCAGCTGTTGCAGCGGGTGGTGCCTGAGTTTTTGCGCCGCTATCCGGCTATCTCGCTTGATCTGGTTACGGAAGGCAGGTTGATTGATATCGTCAGCGAAAAGTTTGATGCCGGCGTACGTCTGCTGGACGATGTGCCGCAGGATATGGTGGCCGTGCCGTTTGGCGGGGAGTTGCGGTTTATCGCCGTAGCGTCGCCAGACTATCTTCAGCGCTGCGGTACACCCACCACGCCAGACGATCTGCTGCGCCATCAGTGTATCCGTTTTCGTCTGCCCAGCGGTAAACGGTATCGCTGGGAGTTCTCCCGTCACGGCATTGAGCGCCATATCGACGTTCAGGGCATGCTGATGCTGGATCATCTCGAACTGATGGCGGAAACGGCGGCGGCTGGTCAGGCGATTGCCTGGTTACCCGATAGCGTGGCAAGACCCTGGCTGGAAAATGGCAGCCTGTTGATGCTGCTTGAGGAGTGGAGCCCGCCTTCACCCGGACTTGCCCTTTATTATCCTGGCCACCGGCATGTTCCGGCAGCCTTGCGGGCTTTTATTGATGTGGTGAAGTCCTTTGCCGTTAATGCTGACCAGGCGGGATCACCGGCGGGTGGTAAATAGCCGTACTCCAGTGACGGCTGCTGGCATGTTTCTCGGCCAGCCAGCCCGCTTTACGCAGGTGACGGGCAATCATTTTATTCATAATGCCATGCCCCAGCAGCAGAACGTTGCCATGGCTGGAAAAGGTAATCAGCCGCTCTGCGGCCTGGCTGGCCCGCTGTTCAGCCTGCTGGAAGGACTCAACCGACCCGGCATACCCGCAAAACCACATCAGACGAAGAAGAGAAAGCCAGAGCGAGGGGGGCAGGTGAGGGTAGGTCAGCGATATGGTCGGAAGAGAGACTTCGCTGAAGACGCCATCAACACAGGCGGGTTCAAGCCCCAGCTTTTTAAGCGACGAACGGGCGCGGGGCAGCGGGCTGGTAACAACATAATCTGCCATAGCCGCAACCCACTGACTCTTTTCGGGCGGAAAATCCTGGACGTCAGAAAGGTCATAGGCTTCGCACCATTGCGCCATGGCCAGTGCCGGCAGGCGCCCGCCGACCCGGTGGTCAGGTTTCCCGTGACGCATCAGAATTATGCTCATGCCTTTCCCTCCGCTAACTTTTATCCAGAATATGCCGCCTCGTTCACTAAGACAAATCACCTCCCCTTTTTTAAGAATGTCCTCCATTCCTTTTGCGTCATGCTGTTGAAACATAATGCTGTTTACACTGGCCCGCGGTGGGTAAGTTAAAGTAGTGTGTTTTTTGCTCGTTAGTGAAGTTTATTCGTTGTATCATCGTCGGATGTTTAAGCAGTGGCATTTTTTAGAATGTTAACCTGCTGAGTTACATGGTTTTGTAATATAACCCGTGAGCATCAATGTGAAGGCTTGCTAATTTATTTGCGGAAATTTATTGCTTTATCTACGCGCGTAGATACAATAAATCCCGAGTAAAAATTCACGGTGTATGTTGCTCAACGGCTAAGTGAAGGTCACTTTGCTTCACGTTACTTATGTGATTGGTTACGAAAACCAACAGACGGGAAGCGAATAATATATCCCAACACCAGGGTACCTGTTACTGACCTTCGGCTCAGAAAAAGAGCGCTCTCACTGGCGGATTATCCGTTTTCGGGCAAGCCAGGGAGGGCAATTCAGACAGCAGCACATCAGGGAATTTTTATGTCTACTCCTCAAGGAATAACCCCAACAGCTTCGCTTTCCGCCTCTTCTGCCTCTTCTGCGGCAGATGAGAGTCTGACAACACCCGAAGGGCGCAAGGATTTCTGGCGCGCAACCCTCTCATGCTGGCTTGGCACAGCGATGGAGTATGCGGATTTCGCACTCTATGGCCTGGCCGCTGGCATCATTTTCGGCGACGTTTTCTTTCCTGAAGCCACCCCCGCGATGGCGCTTCTCTCCAGCTTTGCTACCTGGTCTGTGGGCTTTATCGCCCGGCCCATTGGCGCACTCTTCTTTGGCTGGCTGGGCGATCGTAAAGGCCGCAAAGTGGTGATGGTTTCCACCATTATCCTGATGGGGGCCTCCACCACATTAATCGGTGTTATTCCCGGCTATGCCTCTATCGGCTTGTGGGCTCCGGCCTGCCTGGTCGTGCTGCGTTTCAGCCAGGGCTTTGGCGCAGGGGCGGAGTTGTCCGGGGGCACGGTGATGCTGGGTGAATATGCTCCGGCAGAAAAACGTGGTCTGGTATCTTCCATTATCGCTTTGGGATCAAACAGCGGCACGTTGGTGGCATCGCTGGTCTGGCTGGCGGTGGTACAGATGGATCAGCAGCAGTTGCAGGAGTGGGGCTGGCGTATTCCGTTTCTTTGCAGTTCCCTGATTGCGCTGGTGGCGCTCTGGATCCGCCGTCATCTGAAAGAAACGCCTGTCTTCGAACGGAAACAGGCGGAAATAGTGGCCCGGCGCGAAAGTATGCTTCCCCTACTGCCTGCGGATAACCGCAGCTTCTGGCAGCGCAGCCGTTCGTTCCTGGTCATGGTTGGCCTGCGTATTGGTGAAAATGGCCCCTCTTATCTGGCGCAGGGATTTATTATTGGTTACGTGGTAAAGGTTCTGGCGGTAGATAAGTCCGTCGCCACCACGGCAGTATTTCTTGCCTCGCTGCTCGGCTTCCTGATCATCCCGTTTGCCGGCTGGCTTTCCGACAGGTTTGGCCGCCGCGTTACCTACCGCTGCTTCTGCCTGCTGCTGATCCTCTACGCTTTCCCTGCCTTTATGCTGCTCGACTCCCGCGAGCCTGTGATTGTGATTGCCACTATTGTTACCGGTATGGGACTGGCCTCGCTCGGTATTTTCGGCGTACAGGCGGCCTGGGGCGTGGAGTTATTTGGCGTGAATCATCGCTATACTAAAATGGCGACGGCGAAAGAGCTTGGTTCTATTCTCTCTGGCGGGACGGCGCCGCTGGTTGCCGCTGCGCTGTTGTCCTGGACCGGTCACTGGTGGCCGATTGCCACCTATTTTGCAGCGATGGCCGGTATCGGTTTCCTGACCACTTTTATAGCCCCGGAAACCCGTGGGCGCGATCTTAATGCCCCTGAAGATGCAATCTGAAGGCCCCAGGGCGGGCCGTGCGGCTCGCCACTCCATAAGGCGAAACATTGGCAAAAAACCCGCTCAACCGTGCGACCCGTAAAGATGTGGCCAGGGAGGCCGGCACCTCCGTAGCGGTGGTGAGTTACGTTATCAATAATGGTCCGAGGCCGGTTGCAGAAGCAACGCGGCTTCGCATCCTCGAGGCGATCAAAAAAACAGGGTATCGCCCCAACAGCGTTGCCAGAGCGCTGGCTTCCGGAACCAGTAAAACCTACGGTCTGGTCGTACCCAATATTTCCAATACCTTTATCGCCTCTTTTGCCCATGCCTTGCAGCAGGAGGCGTTGAGCAACGGCATGGTTATGCTGCTGGGCGATGCAGGTGACTGCCGCAAGCGCGAGCTGGAGCTGATTAATACGCTCCTGAGCCAGCAGGTTGACGGACTGTTTTATAACAGCGTCGACCGTCATCCCTATATCGATATTATTCGGGCCACCGGCACGCCGCTGGTGATGCTGGACCGCGTCGATCCGGCGCTGAAGGTGAATATTTTGCGCGTGGATGAGCGTGCAGCGGCGTATCAGGTCACCTCGCATCTGCTGAGTCATGGCTACAAGGAGGTGGGGGTTATTTGCGGCCCGCTTGAGCGGCTCAACACTCAGGATCGCCTGGCCGGATGGCGAGAGGCGCTGGCAGATTTTGGCGTCACCGAACGCCCGGAATGGATTTTCCCCACCAGCTATTCGCGTGAGGGCGGCTATGAGGCAGGAAAAAGAATGCTGAAAAATGGCGCTCTGCCTCGCGCCCTGTTTGCCACTAACGAAACGCAGGCGATCGGCTGCATTCGCGTGCTGGCAGAGCACAACATCTCAGTACCAGAGCAGGTTGCTCTGGTCTGTTTTAATGGAACGGAACAGTCAGCATTTCATGTCCCTTCATTGACCACCGTGCGTCAGCCGGTTGAGGAAATGGCAAAAAGGGCCATTGCAATGTTGTCCGCCCAGGAAGGCGAGGCACAGCTGAGTGAGTTTGCTCATCAGCTGGAAATTGGTGAATCCTGCGGCTGCGTCTTTAGCGATAGCGAGCAACGCCGTAAAAATATGATAATAAAATGAAACGACTGATTATTGATTGTGACCCAGGAAACGGCATTATCGGTGCCAATGTAGATGACGGCCTGGCTCTTGCGCTCGCGCTTGGGTCGGCCAATGTTTCACTTGAGTTGATCACCACTGTGGCAGGCAATACCCCCTGCGAACAGGGTTTCAATGTGGCAAAGGATTTGGTGGAGCGATTAGGCCTCGCCGTGCCTGTGGTAAAAGGAGCCGACCGCGCCCTTATGGAGCCGTCAGAGCCGTGGCGGGAAGCGCTGGATAACCGTGTTCACAACAGCAACCTTGCGCATCTCTGGCAAGGAGTCCGCCAGCCACGGCTGTTTTCGCCCCCGGAAGAGGAAGCGGCAGAGGCTATCGCAAAGTTGATTTGCGCCAATCCGGGGCAGATAACGCTGGTAGCGATTGGCCCGCTAACCAACGTGGCGCTGGCGATGGAGCGCTATCCCGAGATGATTGATGCCGTGCAGGAGATAGCCATCATGGGCGGGGTTTTTGCCCTGGATGACTATATCAAAGACACCAACTTTGGCCTGGATCCGGAGGCGGCGCAGAAGGTATTAACCAGCGGGGCCAGCATTACGCTGGTGCCGATGGATGTCACCAGCCAGACGCTGATGACCCATAATGACCTCAACCGGATTGCCAGGCTGAACACTGCGCTTTCGAACTTTGTCACCGAAACGGTGCGGCCCTGGATAGATTACTCCATCCAGACGCGCAAACTTCCCGGCTGTAGGATCCATGATGCGCTGGTTATCGCCTGGCTGTTAAATCAGCAGGTTGCCACGGCAGCAGATTACTATGTAGAGATTGAACTGCGTCCCGGTCAGACGCGCGGCAAGTCATGGCGTTATCGTCAACCGCTGTGGGTAGACGTTGGGATTGGCGCGCCGAACGGCGGACTGATCCACGTGCTGCAAACGGTGGATAACCGGCTGCTGATCGCCATGCTTGAGAAAGCGCTGACGTGAAGATCTCAGCATCAATTCCGGTTCAGGAGTTGATGCTGAGACAGAGTGACTTCTGTTAATCAGGCTGACACTGTCAATCAGACAGCTGCTCTTACAGGGTCAGCTGCTGTGAGTCAGGCTTCTCTCTTCGTACCGGCATTTCTGTCGGGGCAAAGGCTGCGGCCCCGACAAAGGCCGTGTGGCATTTCGCTAAGCCGCTATCCTGTTTGCCCGCTGCCAGCGGAGCAGATCAATCACCAGCATTATCAGCAGAGTGATCCCCATTAAGGGCAGGCTCAGAGCCAGTGCCACTCCTCCCACCAGCAGGATAAACCGGGCGCTGAGTGAAAGCCTTCGCCAGTGATACAGCAGCGTTTCTGCCGGGTGCGGTCCCTGGCCTGCGGCCGGTCGGCGCAGCCACCAGAGGCGGTACCCCATTACGATCATCACACAAAGCCCCAGCGCAAATACCGCCAGAATCAGCTGGTTCGGCAGGCCAAACAGTACGCCCATATGGGCATCCACTCCCCAGCGCGTAAGCTTAGCCAGCAGGCCAAACTGCGCGAACTCCACTTTATCAAGCAAGGCATAATTGCGCGGATCGACCGCCACGCTGTCGACCTGCGTAGGCCAGCGACGATCGATTTCACTGACGGTCCAGGCCTTATCGGCGCGAGTTGAGGGGCGCACTTCAATTTTTCCTGCCGAAATCCCGGCATCACGCGCCGTTTTTACCACCGCATCAAACTGCTCAGGCAAAATAGCGACTTTGGCGACGGACTCTTCAGCCATGGTCATGGCCTGCATCTTGTGTTCCGCATGCTCATCCGCTGGCTGGTGCGGAATATTGCGGCTCGCAGGCACAGAGTGGCCCGCATGTTCTCCTGATTCATCCCCGCTCACCGGCACAGAATGACCCGAGTGCTCTCCGGTCTCATTATGAGCTGATAAAGCCGATGCCATATGGTGTTCTTCAGCAGAGGGACTCAACTGGGTGTTAACTGAAGGGGTCAGCCAGCCAAAATGGCTGCGCATTGAGGAGATATTCTCGCCAGCCCAGCGTGACCAGGTCAGGCCGGTTGCCGAGAAAAACAGTAATCCCAGGAGCAGAGCGACGCCCAGGGTGCTGTGCCAGTAACGGTGCCGCAGCAGGCTCTGGCCGCGTGAGCGGTGGCCCTTTTTGATCTTCCCCGGCGCCCGACTGGTGGCCCATAACAGCAAGCCTCCCAGTGCAGCTACCCATAACCAGCTGGCAGCCAGTTCACTGTAGTTTCTGCCAGCCTCGCCCAGCAACAGACTCTGGTGCAGATAATCCAGCGTGGTACGTAACGGCAGCACGCCACTGGTGCCATAGACATTGAGCATCCCGCGGATTTCCAGCGTGTGCGGATCGACAAATACCGCCGTGGTCGCAGAGCCTTTTGTCGGCACAGTAAACATGACGCGAGTCGTTTCACCCGCTGTGGGGGCAGGGCGAAGGGCGGTGATGGTCGCGTCCGGGCCAATATAGTCCTCCGCCACGCGAACCTGTTCCGCCAGCGTTTTTTCCGGACCCTGACTGCTGGTATAGAGCTGATGGGAATACAACGCCGCTTCAAGCTGCGGCGTCATAACGTACAGGGCGCCAGTCAGCGCAGCGACAAATATGAACGGGCCGATAAACAGGCCAATATAAAAGTGCAGGCGGCGCAGCAACGGCAGAAGTGCGCTCCGGGATTGTTCGGCGCGTGCAGAGTGCGCCAGGATTTTATCTGACATAATTATTCCATCCGCCTGTGATCAGGCATGAGCAGGTGTCTGCCGTAATGACGGCAGCAGTGTGGTTAAAGCGACACTGGCTCAGTAAACGGGCGGGGCGCGGGGATGGAAAAAACGGGGTATAAACCGCGCCACCACGGGGCGGAACAGCGGCAGGTCGGGCTGTTTGGCGGCCTGAAGGGCCGACCAGAGAGCCGGTAAGTTGGTCAGGTCGAGCGGTAAATGCGCCAGCAGAACGCAGTAGCCACAGGCGCTGTCATCCATCATCGACATGGGGTGATGCTGCATTATTCGCGCATGCTCAAGCGGCGACATTGCTGCCATAGCGCCCGGACTCATCTCCTGATGGGAGAGGGCATTATCTGATGATGTGCCTGTCTCCCCGCTGGCAGCCATGTCTCCTTCAGCAGACAGGTTTATCTCATGATGGTGAGTCATGGCTGGAGGAGCTGTCATGCTCATTTCATCGTCGTCGGCCATCACCATGCCCGGCATCATCATGGAATGACGTCCAGCCTCATTGACCAGGGATTTGGAAATCACCGGGGCAATAAATAACAGCAAAATGGCGCACACCGCCAGCCAGGCCGCGAAGCGGTTGGGTGAGCGGTGCATCTGAATCAGCGACAAACCATGAACATCCTGATTAGCTCTCAACGCCGTGGAGTGTAGCAAAAAAATATTTTTTCCCCGAGGGAATAAAGCCGCTGCTGGTTCGTTTTATCTGCTCATTGGCTAAACTTGTGAGCACTCAATATGACCCAATCCACGACAATCCTTCCGCGTATCCTGCGTCTGGCGCTGGTAGGAGGGATCCCTCTTTTGCTGGCGCTGCTGTTTTTATGGGCGGGCGGTTGGCTTGCGCCCCAGCGTCTCTCTGCCGATAAACTGGTCAACACGCTGCAACACGGGCCGGGAGAAAAACCGGGTTTCAGGCGCAATCATGCTAAAGGTCTCTGCGTGACTGGAGAGTTTGAGGCTAACGGCAACGTCAGCTCGCTTTCCCGTGCCGCTCTGTTCGCAGCCGCTACCACTACGCCGGTGACCGGGCGCTTTGCCATTGCTGGCGGTAATGCCGGCGCGCCAGATTACGCTGTGCCCATTCGCAGTATGGCGCTGGCTTTCACTACTGCCTCCGGCCAGCAGTGGCGCACCGGAATGAATGCGATGCCCTTTTTCCCGGTTGCCACGCCGCAGGGTTTTTACGATCAGCTTGTTGCCTCAAAGCCGGACCCTGCAACGGGCAAGCCCGACCCGCAAAAGATGCAGGCATTTGCCGCCGCGCATCCGGAAGCGAAAGCCTTTGGCGCCTGGGTGAAACAGTATGTCCCTTCCGCAAGCTGGGCGGTGGATCGTTACAACAGCCTCAACGCCTTCCGTCTGATCGACAAAAGCGGTCAAAGTCACCTGGTGCGCTGGAGCATGGTGCCGCAGCAGGCCTGGCAAGCGATCTCCCCTCAGGACAAACAGAACAAAGATTTCCTTCAGCAGGATCTCGAAAAACGCCTGGCGCAGGGGCCACTGAAGTGGGATCTGGTGTTCACGGTGGCCGCTCAGGGTGATATCAGCAACGATGCCAGTAAAGTCTGGCCAGCAGACCGCCAGACGCTTACGGCCGGTACTCTGGTTTTGAACCGCACCGTGCCGCAGGAGGGCGGTCCCTGCAATAACATTAATTACGATCCGCTGATCCTGCCGGATGGTATTGCAGCCTCTGACGATCCATTGCTGAACGCACGTTCTGCCGCTTATGCCAAATCATACAATCGCCGCACGCAGGAAGAAGCCCACGGCACATCGGGAGCAAACTTATGAAACAGGTCACCTATTTTCATCCCGCACTCCGCATGCTGCACTGGCTGATGGCGCTGGCTATTCTGGCAATGCTGTTTATTGGCGTGGGGATGGTCTCTACCGTCTCCTCGCTGCATGGCCTGCTGGTGGCTATCCATAAGCCTCTGGGTGTGGCGATCCTGCTGTTGGTGGTGGTGCGGCTGGTGATACGCTTCACCACGGCGAAACCGCCTTTACCTGACAGTATCCCCGGCCTGCAAAAAGCTGTGGCGCATCTCTCTCACTGGGTACTGTATGCGCTGATCCTGGCGCAACCGCTGATTGGCTGGGCAATGCTGTCGGCAGCAGGATATCCTGTTACTCTGGGGAGTGGGGTTGTACTGCCGCCGATCGTACCGATCAGTAACGATCTTTACGCACTGCTGCGTCCGCTACACACCTGGGTTGCATTGATCCTGTTTATCACGGTGATGATGCATCTGGCCGCTGCGCTGCTCCATGGGCTGATCCTGCGGGATGGCGTGTTCAGCAGTATGACGGGTTCGAAACGCCGGGGATAAGTCGCTATGCCGCCGCTTACAGATCAACAGATCCGGGATGTTCTGCCCCATCTGCAACGCTTTGCGCTGTGGCTGACCCGCAATCCTCACAGCGCCGAAGATCTGGTTCAGGGCTGCCTGACCAGAGCGCTCAGCCGCTGGTCAGGCTACCGGGGAGAGGAGAGCCTGCGGGCCTGGCTGTTCGCCATTCTTTACCGGCAGTTTATTGACGGTGAGCGGCGGCGCAAACGTTATCAGCGGCTGCTGGGCTTTTTCACGGGTGAGGAAGACTCCGGTGACTCTGCGGAAACGCTGGCGATAGCCGATGAGACTCTACAGCAGTTTGCACGGCTTTCTGCGGATGCCAGGGCGCTGCTGCTGTTGATAAGCGTAGAGGGGATGAGTTATCAGGAAGCGGCAACCGCCCTGGCTATTCCGGTGGGAACGGTGATGTCACGCCTGTCACGGGCGCGTAAACAACTGCATCAACATCTTGACGGGCAAACGGCTGCCGTCGCATTCAGGAGGATAAAATGAGGGGCCAGCAACCTGATGAAGAGCAACTGCACGCCTGGCTGGATGGCCAGCTTGATGCAGAAACCGCAGGGCATGTGGAACGCTGGCTGGCGGAGCATCCTGCTGAGGCCGCGAAGGTGGAAGGCTGGCGGCAGGATGCCAGACAGCTGCGCCTTGCACTTCATCAGCAGCCACTCCCTATGGAAACGCCGCAGCCTTCGCAGCTTCGTCAGCGGGTTCGTCAGCAGCGGCAGTGGAAAGCTGCCGCGGCCTTTGCGTTGGTCATGACGCTTGGCGTGGGCGGCTGGTCTGGCTGGCAGCTGAAGAATGTGCAGATGGCGCAAACCCATTTACCGATGGAGGATGCGATGCAGGCCTACAAGCTTTTTGGCAGCGCAACGGCGGCTAATCTGGATGTGGTCCCGGCAGGGGAGGGTGAACTGGCCTCCTGGGTGCAGCGCTATTTTATCAACGGCACGCTGCCGCCCAATCTTGAACAGTTTGGCTACCGGTTGCTGGGGGCAAGACTGCTGACAACCGATAACGGTCCGGCGGCGCTGGTGATGTATCAAAGCCCGGAAGGTACCCGTGTCGCCTGGTATATCCGCCCGATCGAACCCGTTAAGCTGCCGCAGGGCGAACGCCGGGGCAGCGACCTGATGGCGCAATACTGGAGCGATAACCACTACAACTATGCGCTGGTTACACCCTCGGAGGGCACGCAGCTTGATGACATGCGGGAAGCTATCCGGCAGTCAACCAGCTGATAATGCATCTGACAGATGAGGGTAAGGCTGTTTACATCCTGAAGCCTGCGCGGCCAGTCAGGCAGGGATCTCGCAGACGTCAACCCAGGTGGCGTCGGTCAGCTTAGCCAGCGTTTCCGGATCGATGCGTACCGCGCTGTTAATGGATCCTGCGGCAGGCAGCACTTCTTGATAATGCCTTAACGACACATCGCAAAACACCTGCAACGGCGTTTCCAGACCGAAGGGACAGACTCCACCCACCGGATGGCCTGTCCAGTTCACCACTTCATCGGTGCTTAACATGCGTGCTTTGGCACCCAGAGTCGCCTTCAGCTTGCGATTATCCAGTCGGGCATCGCCGCGAGTCACAATCAAAATCACCCTGTCTTTCACCTTTAACGACAGCGTTTTGGCAATCTGGCCAGCTTCCACATGGTGGGCGCGGGCTGCCAGCGCAACCGTAGCGGTGCTCTCGCTCAGTTCAATAATGCCAATTTCAGGGGCGCGCTCGGCAAAGAACTGCCGTACAGACTCCAGGCTCATGCTTTTCTCCCACATAACGAAGCGCATAAAGTTGCCACAGAGCAGACTAACTGTAAACGGGAAGGGTGAAATCAGACGGGTTTTAGCGTGCAGTTACCGCAGCGCTGGACATCAGGCAGGCGATAGCGCTGGCAGCAGGTACGCCGCTGCATTTCACCCTCACGCGGCAGCATAGTGCGGTAGAAGGGATTTTCTGACCCGTCGAGCAGGGTCTTAGAGAAGAAGAAGGCGTGTTCCAGTTCGACCCGCAGCGGCTCACCCAGCAGGGGAGCTATCTCGCCAAGGAACCACCAGACAGAGAAGCCGGTGTTACTCCAGATGAGTTTGCCGTTGATCTCGCCATGTTGCTCAATGCCGCGTACTACCGGGATCAGATGCTGCTGGATCAGGCGATCCATCCGGCGGCGAGGAGAGAGATAACGCGCCTCTTCATCTTCGCGGACGTCAAACCAGAAGGTCGCCGGTCTGCCGGTCTCATGAAATTCAACGTGACAGTGCTCAGGAGAGCAATCCAGCGCGCGCGCTTCAAGCAGCAGCGCCATCATCATCGGCGGCAGTACCAGGCCGAAGTACCACTGCGCCCAGAGTGACTGTAACGGCTTATGCTCGCGCGGCAGATCGTTCTGTTCGCGATAGATAAAATCACCGTACTCTGCATTCAGCCGGGCAAAATTCTCAGGAGCAGACCAGCGATCCAGCGTCATCGTGCTGGCGGGCGCTTCCTCTCCCAGCTTCACGTTTTCCAGGAACCATGCACGGTTTTCACTGAACAGTGCCCGCAGGGAATGCGCCAGCGGACGGCTGCTCTGCAAAAAGATCAGCGGATGTGAACCATACTCAACTGCCTGACGGATGAGAGTAGCCATGAGGTTTCCAGAGTGAATCGAAGTGCAAACGATAATCGTTCTTGATTCTATCTGAGGAAAATTGCACAAACAAGCCTCATTTTGTGTCAGGGGCGATCGGGCCAGGGCGGTTAAGCGGCAGGCAAAGCACAGAGGACAGATTATTTTTATTTCTTCTGTAACCCTGCTGGCAGCAATGAGCAGGGAGGAAATAAAAGGTACCCGGCATTAATTCCAGGTTTAAGGAATAATCAGGAGTAATATTTTTTTCAGGCATCCTTAATAGGATGCATTTTCAATAAAAATGATCCAACAGAGCGTTATTTTAGATTCAGGTTAATAATGTATTTTCCTGCGCCCAGGCTCCATTAACCCAAACTGCGCCGTTCTCTATGGCATTTGCATTAAAATTAATGATCAGATTAATAAAAGTATTGGCCCCGTCCCTGGGCCATAACAAGAAACTACATGGCATCCGCTGGCTGGGCCAGGCTGCCTTTGGCAATATCTTCATAGGAAAGAATAGTATTACGCCCACGATTCTTAGCCAGATATAACGCGCGATCGGCATTAGCCAGCGCACTGTCAAAATCCTCTTCATACAGGGGGGCAAATCCGGCGCTGACCGTGACATGAGTCGCTACCCGATCGTTGAAGCGGTGAGGGATTTCAAGGTTAAGGACATACTGCCGGATACGCTCTGAAAGCCTGCGGGCAATCGACTCATTGACGTTAGTTAGCAGCACCAGAAATTCTTCTCCGCCATAGCGCGCCACAATGTCCCTGGACCGCACGGCATCGCGAATGGCGACAGAGACGCGAGCCAGCGCCTGATCGCCCATCGCATGGCCATAGTTGTCGTTATAGGCTTTAAAATGGTCGATATCCAGCAGCAGGACAAAGTGGCTTCCTGCATGATTTTCAAGGATATTCTCCAGCCGGTTTTTTAAACCCCGGCGGTTATAGAGACCGGTCAGCGGGTCCAGCATACTGAGATCGCTGTAGGTCTCTTTCTCTTCATAGAGCTGGCGCATCAGACGGCGGGTAAACCTGTCGCGGCGACGCTGCATCAGATGGTGCAGCGTAAAGCCTATCAGCGGCAAGGCGATAGTGAAGAGAATAAGTACCGTGTTTTGGCCATGATCCAGCAGCAGTACCGCCACCGAGGGTGGTGCCGTATGCAGACAGAAAGCAAGCAGGTGATCGCCTAACGCAATCGCGCTGATAAAAAAGACGCTGATCAGGCTGATCACCAGAAAGCTGCTGTCGAAATAAAATACCGATTTATACTTAAGGTATATTTGCCATGTCCAGAGTAAACCGGTAATGAGCGCCACGATATTTAATATCGGAAATTTGCCTGAAGGCTTTAAAAGCATCCAGGCCACAATTAAAGCGCTGAATAGCGCAATAATTATTGTGGGCGGTGAATACTGGAAAGTAGCCATTTTTCCATTAATGCCGCATAAACTAAATAAGGACGTTGCTGAGTTTAAAAAAAGAAAGAGCATCAGCGACAGCCGATGCTTGCTGTTAAGCAATTCATCATAACTTTGTAATTTCATTATTTTCTACTCGTGACTGCATTGAAACAAGCCGCACCCCTAACCCCAGGGGTGGACTATTTCGTGCCTGGAATAGTTTCTGTCTGTTATTATTTGGATTTTCTTAATAGTAATCAGTTTCAATCTATCACTTAACATCAGGAGTGTCATCTGTGAGTGCAAAGTTTCAGCAGCGTGACAACAAAAGTGCTGCATACTGATAAATATTCTTATATGCTATTGGGAATCATTATCATTTGAAAGGGTGTGGGTACGGCGATGTTGATAGCAATGATCACCGCATGCGGACTTTGGGGAATAAGCTGGATGTCAGGTAAACGGCTTGATAGCGGCTGGGGAGTGTTGCTGCCTTGTGCAGTGATGCCCCTTATCGCTCTGATGAATCTTTCGTTCTCCGGCTGGAGAGTGGTGATGGTGGTTGCTCTTTTGGCCACGTTAGTGATGCTTTTTCACCAACGTCTGCGTCACTATCTGCTGCTGCCTTCCTGTCTGGCGCTGGCCGGAGGCGTGGCAGCCATTACCCTGAACTTTGGATCGCTATAAACAGGGCAAGAACACTGTCATACCAGCATGCGCAGAGATAAGAGATAAAGGGAGTCGCAAGATTAAGAAAACAGGAGCTGTTACGGAAGGTCAAAGAGACAGTAAGGAGGGCAAAACAAGGAGAGTCAACCTGGTGCGAAGAGAGGGACTTGAACCCTCACGTCCGTTAAGACACTAACACCTGAAGCTAGCGCGTCTACCAATTCCGCCACCTTCGCATCCTGTTGAACTTTCTTTATTCATATCACCGCATTGGTGCGAAGGGAGGGACTTGAACCCTCACGTCCGTAAGAACACTAACACCTGAAGCTAGCGCGTCTACCAATTCCGCCACCATCGCTCTAATGCTGCGTAATATGAACAACGTGATTGTTGGTGCGAAGAGAGGGACTTGAACCCTCACGTCCGTTAGGACACTAACACCTGAAGCTAGCGCGTCTACCAATTCCGCCACCTTCGCATACCTTCAATACAGATAAACTGTATTGCAACCACGGAGGCGCATTCTAGAGATTTTCCGGGGGACGTCAACAGTTATTTAGCGCTGTTGCCAGAATCGTTGTAAAAAGTCACATTCTGCGGCTTGAGGTGGGGAATCAGGAACTTGCTGCGTAAAACAGCGGCGATTTTTTTCGCCGCTCTCTCTTTAGCGCTTCGCTTTGGCTGCGCGTTGCAGGACAGCACGATACACTTTAAAGCGGCCGTTCTGCACCAGCACTTCATGGCTGCCAAAAGTTTCATCCAGCACCTGCGGATAGGGCAGGAAGGCGTTGGCTACGATGCGCAATTCGCCGCCCATGTTCAGGTGCTTCGCCGCGCCGCGGATCAACGTCTGTGCTGCGTCCAGGCTGGTCTGCATTCCATCGTGGAACGGCGGGTTAGAGATAATCATATCGAAACGGCCATTCACCTCTGAGTAGACGTCACTGGCAAACACTTCGCCTTCCAGGCCATTAGCCGCCAGCGTAGCTTTACTCGCCTCCACAGCGGCGGCATTAACGTCGGTCATAAAGAGACGGACCTTGGGTGAGAAGCTGGCCAGCATGGCAGAGAGCACGCCAGCGCCACAGCCGATATCCAGCACTTTGCCTTTCATATGCGGGCGCAGCGTGGAAAGCAGCAGGTTGCTGCCAGCGTCAAGACCGTCACGGCTGAATACGCCCGGCAACGTTTTAATGGTCAGATGCGCAAGCGGATACTCATCCCAGTAGGCTTCAGCATCAAACTTTGGCTGTTTGTCGAGACTACCGTGATAGAGACCACAACGGCGGGCGCTGTCAATTTTGTTCAGGGTTGCCCAGGATTCCAGCATCTGTTCTGCGCTGCGCACGCCGCTGCGGTTTTCACCCACCACAAAGATGTCACTCCCTACCGGCAGCAGGGAAAGCAGGTTTTCCAGCTGAAAAAGCGCCTCGGGTTTGTTCTTCGGCCAGAAGTAGACCAGGGTGTCGCACCCGGCCACGGTTTCCGCTGTCGCCACCAGCCCATACTGGGCGTGCTCATTCATCGTGCGGCTCAGGATCTGCCAGTGATGATATTGCTGGGTATGTACCCGACTCAGTGCGGTGTCCAGTTGGGCGGGCAGGTCATCCTGCAGATCGCCAGCAAACAGTACGCGGCGTTGAGTAAATTCATCACTGTGGCGCAGTATCACTTCACTGGCCGGGCTAAATGCAGACATCGGTGGCTCCTTACGAATCAGAGCGGCGATTATACCCAAATTAGCCGGAGTTGCAGCAAAGCCTGCGGAGAACCTGCATTCCTTTTTATTCAGAGTTGCTCCCGGAGGGCATGGCAACGTTGGCGCAGAGGCGATGGGTTTGCTAGCATAGCGTCGCAATCGGGCGACCAGACAGGAATAATGATGTCTTCCAGACGTGACTGGTTATTAGAGCAAATGGGCATCACGCAGTATACGCTGCGGCGTCCGCGCGCCTTGCAGGGGGAAGTTGCGGTTTCTTTGCCCGAGCAGACGCGCCTGCTGATTGTGGCGGAAGTCCCGCCGCTGTTGACCGATCCTTTGATTCGCGATGTGCTACAGGCCATGCTAATGCGCGAAGATGAGGTCGCCGTTCTGACCCCTGACCAACTGGCGATGTTGCCAGAGACCCGTTGTGCAAGCTGGTATTTGGGCATTGCGCCCCCGGCTGCACTGAACGGATCGCAGATCGCTTCGCCTGTTCTTGCGGAGCTTTATCATAATGCCGGTGCCAAACGCGCCCTGTGGCAGCAGATTTCCCAACATGAATCAGATTTCTTTACTGACCCCGCAAGATCTTGAGCCAGCGTTTGCCATTGAGCAGCGCAGCCACGCTTTTCCCTGGAGTGAAAAAACCTTTACCAGCAATCAGGGTGAACGTTATCTGAACTATCAGATTCGGGTAGACGCACAGATGGCTGGTTTTGCCATCACCCAGGTGGTGCTGGACGAGGCCACGCTGTTTAATCTGGCTGTGGATCCCGCCTTTCAGCGTCGTGGCATCGGGCGTGAACTCCTCGAATATGTGATTGCGGAACTGGAAAGTCGTGGCATCCAGACCCTGTGGCTGGAAGTCAGAGCGTCAAATCGTCCCGCTATTGCGCTCTATGAACAGCTGGATTTCAACGAAGTGTCGGTACGCCGTAATTACTACCCGACGGCAGACGGCAAAGAAGATGCCATTATCATGGCACTGACCCTATAAGGATTGAGTAAGAGATGCTTAAAGAGTGGGATTGGATCCTGTTTGACGCTGACGATACGCTGTTTCATTTTGACGCCTTTGCTGGTTTGCAGCGTCTGTTTCAGCAGTATGACGTGGTCTTCAGTCCTGACGATTACGACGATTATCAGGCGATCAATAAACCGTTATGGGTGGATTATCAGAATGGCGCCATCAGCGCGCTACAGCTGCAACATCAGCGCTTTCAGAGCTGGGCAGATAAGCTGAAGGTCACGCCGCTGCATCTTAACGACGGCTTTCTTGCCGCTATGGCTGAGCTGTGCGTTCCGCTTGCCGGTGCGGTAAATCTGCTTAATACCCTGAAAGGCAAGGTGAAAATGGGCATTATCACCAATGGCTTCACCGCCCTTCAGCAGGCAAGACTAAAGCGTACAGGTTTTCTGGACTATTTCGATCTGCTGGTGATCTCTGAACAGGTCGGGCATGCCAAGCCGCATCCCGCTATCTTCGACTACGCACTCAATCAGATGGGTAACCCGCCGCGCAACCGCGTGATGATGGTAGGGGATAATCCGGACTCAGATATTCTTGGCGGTATTAACGCCGGTCTGGCAACCTGCTGGCTGAATGCGGATAACCGCCCGCGACCAGAGGGTCTTGAGCCAACCTGGCAGGTCAAAACGCTTCAGGAGCTGGAAGCGATCCTTAAAGCCTGATTCGGGCTGGCAGCCAGAGCCGAGTCTGGCTGATAACAAAGCTGCTGTAACCTTTGCGGGATAACAGCAGCTTTTGCCGCCAGCTTGTCGCTATTTAGCCAGCTTATCCTCCGTGCGCAGATCAAAGTCTGACGCATCGTGGCGCTCGTGCAGCTGTTCGGAAGGTTCGCCAAAGGTGCGGTTAACGATGCGGCCACGCTGAACGGCAGGGCGCTGTGCTACTTCATCGGCCCAACGCACCAGATTTTTATAGGAACCTGCATCCAGGAATTCTGCGGCGTTATACACCATTCCCTTCACCAGCGCGCCGTACCACGGCCAGATAGCGATATCGGCAATAGTGTAATCTTCCCCGGCGATATAACGATGCTCCGCCAGCTGACGGTCCAGCACGTCGAGCTGACGTTTGGCCTCCATGGTGAAGCGGTCAATCGCATACTCGATTTTTACTGGCGCATAGTTATAGAAGTGACCGAAGCCGCCGCCAAGGTAAGGGGCAGAACCCTGTAGCCAGAACAGCCAGTTCAGCGTTTCCGTGCGGCCTGCCGGATCTTTCGGCAGGAAATGGCCATATTTTTCTGCCAGGTAAAGCAGGATAGCGCCGGACTCAAACACGCGGGTTGGTGGCGTGGTTGAGTGATCCAGCAGCGCAGGAATTTTGGAGTTAGGGTTCACTTCCACAAAGCCAGAAGAGAACTGATCGCCCTCGCCAATGCGGATCAGATGCGCGTCATACTCAGCATCATTCACGTTCAGCGCCAGCAGCTCTTCCAGCAGGATGGTTACCTTCTGGCCATTTGGCGTTCCCATAGAATAGAGCTGTAGCGGGTGTTTACCTACAGGCAGGGTTGCTTCATGACGCGCACCGGCGGTGGGGCGGTTGATACTTCCCCAGGTTCCGCCCGCTTCTTTATTTTCTGACCACACTTTTGCTGGCTGATAATCGGTGTTGCTCATAACCGAAAGTCCTCTTTCTGATAAAAATGGCGCATCCTGGAGCAAAGTCCACAGACGTCTCGCCGTTGATGGTCTAAAAATAGCTGCTGTCTCAGCAAAAAACCAAACGCGGTTGTTACACCGGATGTCAGGTATAGCATCGGGCTGTGACCGCCGTTTATCTTTCCAGAGCACTCTTAGCAGCCTTAACAGGAACACAGAATGGATGAACACTATCTGGCAGACCTGAAAGAAGCGGGTCTGACCCTGACCGAAGATGGCCGCGTCTGCTGTTACTGGCAGCCCTCGATGCCCGATTATCACGATAATGAATGGGGCAAGCCGGTGGTGGATGACCGCCGCCTGTTTGAAAAGGTCTGCCTGGAAGGTTTTCACTCCGGCATGTCGTGGCAGTTGATCTATAACAAACGGGAGAACTTCCGCCGCGCTTTTAAGGATTTTGATTTCCACGCGGTGGCGCAGTTTACCGATGAAGATGTAGCCAGGCTGATGGAAGATAAAAGCATTGTGCGCAATCGCGCAAAAATTCTCTCCGCCATCAATAATGCGCGGCGCGCTCAGGAGCTGATCAAGGAAGCGGGTTCGCTGGCAGCCTGGTTCTGGCAGTTTGAGCCGGAAGCAAAAGATCGTCCGCCGGTCGTGGATCTGGCCTGGTGGCAGAGCGCGAAAACCTCGCCCGAATCAATCCGCATGTCGAAAGCGTTGAAAAAACGAGGCTGGACGTGGGTTGGGCCGGTCACCACCTATTCCCTGATGCAGGCGACAGGCTTGATCAACGACCATATTGCAGGCTGCCAGTGTCGGGAAAAGTTTGAGCAGGCCAGGGAAACGCTTAACCGTCCCGGCTGAATCCCTTATGCTAACGTCCCCGTCCAGTCATTAAGAGGCCGCGCCAGTGTAGATCCCGAATCCCCGCCGCAAAATGGGTGAAAAAACCGCAGCTAAGGCCCCGTGCTTTCAGCACAGCGCGCATTTATGGGGATAACGCGGCGTTCTGCATTGTTTATAACCGCCGGATCGGCGAAAATGCCGGCCATTAATGATTAATCGTCTGTGATACGCCCCGCGCCGTCTGCGCAGCGGCGGCACAGCACCTAACTGAGTTTCTTCATGTCAAATGCACCCTTTATGCAAGAGGTGGCCCGTCGCCGCACTTTTGCCATTATTTCTCACCCGGATGCCGGTAAAACCACCATCACGGAAAAAGTGCTGCTGTTCGGACAGGCTATTCAGACTGCCGGTACGGTAAAAGGGCGTGGCTCTAACCAGCACGCCAAATCGGACTGGATGGAAATGGAAAAGCAGCGCGGGATCTCGATCACCACCTCGGTGATGCAGTTCCCCTACCGCGAATGTCTGGTAAACCTGCTGGATACGCCGGGGCACGAAGACTTCTCTGAAGATACCTATCGTACCCTGACGGCGGTGGACTGCTGCCTGATGGTGATTGATGCCGCGAAAGGGGTGGAAGATCGTACCCGCAAACTGATGGAAGTGACCCGTCTGCGCGATACGCCAATCCTGACCTTTATGAACAAGCTGGACCGCGATATTCGTGACCCGATGGAAGTGATGGATGAAGTAGAGAGCGAGCTGAAAATTGCCTGCGCGCCCATTACCTGGCCTGTTGGCTGCGGCAAGCTCTTTAAGGGCGTCTATCATCTCTACAAAAACGAAACCTACCTTTACCAGACCGGTAAAGGGCACACCATTCAGGAAGTGCGCATTGTAAAAGGTCTGGATAACCCGGATCTTGATAAAGCTATCGGTGAAGAGCTTGCCAGCCAGCTGCGTGAAGAGCTGGAGCTGGTGCAGGGCGCGTCCCATGAGTTCGATAAAGAAGCCTTCCTGGCGGGCAAGCTGACGCCAGTGTTCTTCGGCACCGCGCTGGGTAACTTTGGCGTGGACCATATGCTCGATGGCCTGGTTGACTGGGCACCGCCACCCATGCCGCGCCAGACCGATCTGCGTACCGTTACCGCTGCGGATGAAAAGTTCACCGGCTTCGTGTTTAAGATTCAGGCAAATATGGATCCGAAACACCGCGACCGCGTGGCCTTTATGCGCGTGGTTTCCGGTAAATATGAAAAAGGCATGAAGCTGCGTCAGGTTCGTCTGGGCAAAGATGTGGTGATTGCCGATGCGCTCACCTTTATGGCGGGCGACCGTTCGCACGTTGAAGAAGCCTATCCTGGCGATATCATCGGCCTGCATAACCACGGCACCATCCAGATCGGCGATACCTTTACCCAGGGCGAAAACATGAAGTTCACCGGTATTCCGAACTTCGCGCCAGAGCTGTTCCGTCGTATCCGCCTGCGCGATCCGCTCAAGCAGAAGCAACTGCTGAAAGGGCTGGTTCAGCTGTCGGAAGAGGGCGCGGTGCAGGTATTCCGTCCGGTGCATAACAATGACCTGATTGTAGGCGCCGTGGGCGTGTTGCAGTTTGATGTGGTTGTGGCGCGCCTGAAGAGTGAATACAACGTGGAAGCTATCTACGAGTCCGTCAACGTCTCTACCGCGCGCTGGGTGGAGTGCAGTGACGTGAAGAAGTTTGATGAGTTCCAGCGTAAAAATGAAGTGAACCTGGCGCTGGATGGCGGGGATAATCTCACTTACATAGCACCGACCATGGTTAACCTTAATATCACCCAGGAGCGTTATCCTGAAGTGGTGTTCCGCAAAACGCGCGAGCACTAACAGCAGGTAGTTCCTCGTCTGTACTGAGAAAGCGGTGCCCTGCGCATCGCTTTTTTTTCGCCCGATATGTCTGGCTCTGGTTGGCCCTGATTATACAGACTGCTCTTAAAAAACCTTCTTATTGCGCATTTATCCATCATATCAACCACAAGCAGCGGTGAAATCCTGATTAGCGTCTATATTCATTTCTAACGGACGCAAAATATGCGGCGCGGTTGCTGCAACGTCTTACCTACTACAGTCACGCCGTTTGTGGCTGAAAGCTCACAATTGTGAGTGCAATTACATGAAGAAGGAATGATCGATGAATACGACTAAGATGACTAAAACTCTGATGGCTGTACTGGTTGGTTCTGCCCTGGTAAGCGGTGCTGCAATGGCAGAAGACACCACGACTCCTAAAGTGCAGTCCACTACCGACAGCGCGGGTTCAAAAATCGATAGCTCTATGAAAAAAGTCGGTGGGTTCATGGATGACAGCGGCGTGACGGCCAAAGTGAAAGCCGCTCTGGTAGATGACGACGCAATCAAAAGCACAGATATTTCCGTAGAGACCCATTCTGGCGTGGTGACGCTGAGTGGTTTTGTTCCGTCGCAGGATCAGGCCGAAAAGGCTGTAGCGGTGGCGCAAAAAGTTGAAGGCGTTAAGTCTGTAAGCGATAAACTGCACGCTAAAGACAGCACAAAATCAAGCGTAAGCGGTTATGCTGGAGATGCAGCAACGACCAGCGAAATTAAAGCTAAACTATTAGCAGACGACATCGTTCCGTCACGTAATGTGAAAGTGGAAACCACCAATGGTGTGGTTCAGCTCTCCGGAACGGTGAAAAGTCAGGCACAGTCTGAACGTGCCGAAGGGATTGCCAAAGCCATTGATGGCGTGAAAAGCGTTAAAAACGATCTGACTGTGAAGTCATAAAATTGAGACGGGCCGCCCCGGGCGGCCTGTGTCGATATCGATAGTGTTGAAGACAATAATCGAGTCACGCCGGACAAGGCGGATTTAATAAATCAGACAGCAAGATTTCTACAATAGGGTAAGGAGAAGCTTATGTTTCGTTGGGGCATTATTTTTCTGATTATCGCGCTCATTGCAGCAGCGTTAGGTTTTGGTGGTCTTGCTGGTACAGCCGCATGGGCAGCTAAAATCGTCTTTGTTGTCGGTATCATTATCTTCCTGATCAGCCTGTTCACCGGCCGCAAGAAGTTATAGACCCGAGAATAAAAGCAGCAACAACAGAGGCCAGTCACTGACTGGCCTCTGGCGTTTTAAGGCAAAAAGGGTTTAACCGCAAATTACGGCAAACGCTTCCTCTCTTTCCCCTGTATCCTCACCTTATTCCCCCTTCATCAGGATACCGACTTTGGGCAGACGCATCCCTGTTACCCTCGGCAACATCGAGCCGCTGGCGTTAACGCCTTTTCGTCCGGGTAAACTCGCCCTGGTGTGCGAAGGCGGTGGGCAGCGCGGTATTTTCACCGCTGGCGTGCTGGACGAGTTTCAGCGGGCTAACTTCAACCCCTTCGACCTGATGCTGGGCACCTCTGCGGGTGCACAAAACTTATCAGCCTATGTCTGCGGTCAGCCGGGTTACGCCCGCCGGGTCATTACGCGCTATACCACCAGTAAACTCTTTTTTGATCCGCTGCGTTTTGTGCGGGGCGGCCACTTGATCGATCTTGACTGGCTGGTGGATGTCACCGCGCAGGAGTTTCCGCTGGCGATGGAGGCAGCGGAGAAGATGTTCTCTTCCGGCCGGGAATTTTATATGTGCGCCTGCCGCAGCGATGACTATTCGCCAGGCTATTTTGCCCCGACAGCGGCGAACTGGCTGAATATCATCAAGGCTTCCAGCGCTATCCCTGGGCTTTACCGTCCTGGCGTGGACCTGGAAGGGATCAGCTACCTGGATGGCGGTATCAGCGACGCCATTCCGGTACGGGAAGCGGCACGCCGGGGGGCCGAAACCATCGTGGTTATTCGTACCGTGCCGTCACAGATGACCTACACGCCGCAGTGGCTGAAGCGTATTGAACGCTGGCTTACCGATAGCGCGCTACAGCCGCTGGTGAATATCATGCATCTGCATGAAGAGAGCTATCGGGCCACGCAGGAGTTTATTGATAATCCTCCGGGTAAGCTGAATATCATTGAGATCTTCCCGCCGCATGCGCTCGCCAGCATGGCGCTGGGCAGCCGCGTGGCGTCGCTGAACCAGGATTATCATCTGGGTCGCCGCTGCGGGCGTTATTTCCTGGCTACACTGGGTCAATGGCTGAATGAGAACACTACGCTGACCAGCCAGCAGCCGGTGATCCCCCCGGCACCGGTGGCGAATGAGCCGGTGCGTGATGGCGTGATTCTGGATCCGCTGGCGGGAAACGATGCTGATTATGATGAGGGTTCGCTGGCATGACTCCAGGATTTGTGGATACGCACTGTCATTTTGATTTCGACCCATTTTGCGGGCGTGAAGAGGAGAGCCTGAAGCTCGCTTCCGCCGCGGGCGTGGAGAAAATCATTGTGGTTGGCGTCTCAGCAGACCGGTTTGCCGGCGTGATGGCGCTGGCGGAACGCTGGCAGCCCCTCTACGCCGCGCTGGGCACGCATCCCATGGCGATTGCCCAACATCATGAGTCGCACCTTGAGCAGCTTGAAAGTTGGCTAAAGCAGAAGCCGGAAAAGCTGGTGGCGATCGGCGAAATTGGCCTGGATCTCTTTATTGAAGATCCTCAGTTCGACAGGCAGGAGCAGCTGCTGGATGCCCAGCTACGGCTGGCAAAACGCTATGACCTGCCGGTGATCCTCCATTCCCGCCGGACGCATGACAAATTAGCGCAGCATCTCAAGCGCCTGGCGCTGCCGCGTCGCGGCGTGGTACATGGTTTTGCGGGCAGCGAACAGCAGGCGCTGGCGTTTATCCGTGCGGGATACGCCATCGGTGTGGGCGGCACTATTACCTACCAACGCGCCAGTAAAACCCGCAATACCATTGCCCGACTTCCTCTCTCTTCCTTACTGCTGGAAACGGATTCGCCCGATATGCCGCTACAGGGCTTTCAGGGGGAAGCGAACCGCCCCGAGCGCGTAAAAAACGTCTGGCAAAGCCTCTGTGAACTGCGGGAAGAGTCTCCGCAGGAGATTGCTGAAACCCTCCGTGAGAACACCCGCACCCTTTTTAATCTCTGAATAGCTAAACTCTTTATTCAGACTGGCTGACAGGCCGGCTCTGCGAGGTAACATTTGCCTCTGCCACTCTGCGCTAAAAATGTTATTATTATAACATTCCCCGATAAAACCACGATTCAGCCTGTTTTTCAGACGGATCAGGGGGCCGGAGGGGCAAAGATGGCGAATTTTGTGTGATATAAATCACATTAAAAGGGTTGTTCTTGCAGTGTTATTTCCTTAGATCGTGAATTTCATCACGGAAGGGGAGTGCCTTTTCCGTTACTATTTTAACATTCCAGCCCGGTAAACGGGCGCTGGCGGCAAGGACCCCGGCTTTCGCTTGCGCGAAACGGGCAAGCCGCCTGAACAATGCCTGGAGAAGACTATGACCGACGTCACCGCAGCAGCCGTACGCGCGCTTAAACTCATGGATTTAACCACCCTGAATGACGATGACACCGATGAGAAAGTGATCGCTCTGTGCCATCAGGCTAAATCCCCGGCGGGTAATACCGCGGCAATCTGCATCTATCCACGCTTTATCCCGATTGCGCGCAAAACGCTGCGTGAGCAGGGCACGCCAGATATCCGCATCGCCACCGTGACTAACTTCCCGCACGGTAACGACGATAAAGTCATTGCGCTGGCAGAAACCCATGCCGCCATCGCTTATGGCGCTGATGAGGTGGATGTGGTGTTCCCTTATCGTGCCTTAATGGCCGGCAATGAAGATATTGGTTATGACATCGTCAGCGCCTGCAAAGAGGCCTGCGAAGATTCAGACGTTCTGCTGAAAGTGATTATTGAAACCGGCGAGTTAAAAGATCCTGAACTGATCCGCAAAGCGTCCGAAATTGCCATCAAAGCGGGTGCCGATTTTATCAAGACCTCAACGGGGAAAGTGCCGGTTAACGCCACACCAGAAGTCGCTGAGATCATGCTGAACGTCATTGCTGAAATGGGCGTCAAGCATCAGGTTGGCTTTAAACCTGCCGGTGGCGTTCGCACGGCCGAAGATGCGGCTATTTACCTGAAGCTGGCCGATGACATTCTGGGTAGCGACTGGGCTGATGCGCGTCATTTCCGCTTTGGTGCTTCCAGCCTGTTAGCCAGCCTGCTGACAGCCGCCGGCCATAGCGGCGCAAAAAGTGATTCAGCTTACTGAGTGCAGGGCGAGCTTTTCGCCCTTGTAACTGGCATCGGGGCGGCAGATCTGCCGTCCTCATCAAAGATAAACCCCAGGGGGCAACGTGTTCCTGCCACAAGAAATCATTCGTAAAAAAAGAGACGGCCAGGCGCTGAGTGAAGAAGAGATCCGTTTCTTCATCAACGGCGTACGTGATAATACCGTTTCCGAAGGGCAAATCGCTGCGCTGGCGATGACCATCTATTTCCACGATATGTCATTGCAGGAGCGGGTGGCGCTGACCATGGCCATGCGTGATTCCGGCTCGGTACTCAACTGGCAGGCGCTTAACCTGAATGGTCCGGTGGTGGACAAACACTCCACCGGTGGCGTGGGCGATGTGACTTCGCTGATGCTGGGGCCGATGGTGGCTGCCTGTGGCGGCTACGTGCCGATGATTTCAGGCCGCGGGCTGGGCCATACCGGCGGCACGCTGGATAAGCTGGAAGCGATCCCCGGATTTGATATTTTCCCTGATGATGCAACCTTCCGACGGATCATCAAAGAGGTGGGCGTAGCGATTATTGGTCAGACTAACTCGCTGGCCCCTGCCGATAAGCGTTTTTACGCTACCCGTGATATCACCGCAACGGTGGACTCCATCCCGCTTATTACCGCTTCTATTCTGGCGAAAAAGCTGGCGGAAGGGCTGGATGCGCTGGTGATGGATGTCAAAGTTGGCTCGGGCGCCTTTATGCCGACCTTTGAGCAGTCTGAGCTGCTGGCTCAATCCATTGTTGGCGTGGCAAACGGCGCGGGCTGCAAAACGACTGCCCTGCTGACCGATATGAACCAGGTGCTCGCCTCCACGGCCGGTAACGCGCTGGAAGTGCGTGAAGCGGTTAACTTCCTGACCGGGAAATACCGCAACCCACGTCTGCTGGAGGTCACGCTGGCTCTGAGTGCAGAGATGCTGGTTTCCGGCGGGCTGGCAACCGACACGGCGGAAGCCACCCGCAAACTTCAGGCAGTGCTGGACAACGGCAAAGCCGCAGAATGTTTCGCGAAGATGGTGGCTGCGCAGAAAGGCCCGGCTGATTTTATTGAAAACATGGATCGCTACCTGCCTGCGCCGATGCTCAGCAAAGCGCTCTATGCCGAAAAACCAGGCATTATCAGCGCCATGGATACGCGGGCATTAGGAATGGCAGTGGTGTCGATGGGCGGCGGTCGCCGTCAGGCCAGTGACCAGATCGACTACAGCGTTGGCTTAAGCGAGATGGCGCAGCTGGGCGACGTGGCCGACAGCCAGCGTCCGCTGGCCATGATCCATGCTGCAACAGAAGCAGACTGGCAGGAAGCGGCGCTGGCCGTCACGCGCGCCATCACACTTAGTGAAACGGCACCGCAAGAGACGCCCGTTATCTATCGCAGAATTACCGGATAAGCGTCATACTGTTCAGATCGATAAAATTTAAGCTCATCGCGTAACAGACGCAGGAGATCAGAATGAAACGTGCATTTATTATGGTGCTTGATTCCTTCGGGATCGGCTCCAGCAAAGACGCCGACAAATTTGGTGATCATGGTTCGGATACTCTCGGACACATTGCCGAGGCGTGCTTCAAGGGTGAAGCTGACAAAGGCCGTAAAGGGCCGCTGCATGTGCCGAATCTCACCGCATTAGGCTTAGGCAAAGCCGCAGAAGAGTCTACGGGTAAATTCCCCGCCGGCCTGGATAAGAACGCCGAGATTATCGGGGCTTACGCCTACGCCAGCGAACTCTCTTCCGGCAAAGACACACCGTCGGGCCACTGGGAAATTGCCGGTGTTCCTGTGCTGTTTGACTGGGGATACTTCAGTGACAAAGAGAACAGCTTCCCGCAGGAGCTGTTAGATCTGCTGGTAGAGAAAGCAGATTTGCCAGGCTATCTGGGAAATTGCCACTCCTCCGGCACGGTGATCCTGGACCAACTGGGTGAAGAGCATATGAAAACCGGCAAGCCGATTTTCTATACCTCTGCCGACTCAGTGTTCCAGATTGCCTGCCACGAAGAGACTTTTGGACTGGAACGCCTCTATAAGTTGTGTGAAATCGCCCGTGAGGCCCTGACCGAAGGTGGCTATAACATTGGCCGCGTGATTGCCCGTCCGTTTGTGGGTGATAAAGCTGGAAACTTCGAACGTACCGGGAATCGTCACGATCTCGCCGTTGAGCCGCCTTCGCCGACCATTCTGAAAAAGCTGGTAGACGAGCAGAACGGCCAGGTCATTTCGGTGGGGAAAATTGCGGATATTTATGCACACGTCGGCATCACCAAAAAAGTGAAGGCGACCGGGCTGGATGCGCTGTTTGACGCCACGATTGAAGAGATGAAAATCGCACCGGACAACAGCATAGTTTTCACTAACTTTGTGGATTTCGACTCTACCTGGGGCCACCGCCGCGACGTACCGGGTTACGCAGGCGGGCTGGAGCTGTTCGACCGTCGTTTGCCGGAGCTGATGGCTTTGGTGAAAGAGGGCGATCTTCTGATCCTCACCGCTGACCACGGCTGTGACCCAACATGGGAAGGGACCGAACATACACGCGAGCACATTCCGGTGCTGCTCTACGGACCAGGCGTGAAACCAGGCTCGCTGGGCTACCGCGAGACCTTCGCCGATATTGGCCAAACCATTGCCCACTATTTTGGCCTTTCCGATATGGAATATGGCAAAAGCATGCTGTAATCAGCGAAAACGTAACCGGCCAGCGCACCGACGCTGGCAAGACTTAAAAAGGATGAATGATGGCTACGCCTCATATTAATGCAGAAATGGGTGACTTCGCTGACGTGGTTCTGATGCCGGGCGATCCGCTGCGTGCTAAACACATTGCAGAAACCTTCCTGCAGGACGCGGTAGAAGTAAACAACGTGCGTGGCATGCTTGGCTACACCGGCACCTATAAAGGCCGCAAAATCTCCGTAATGGGCCACGGCATGGGTATCCCATCCTGCTCCATCTATGCGAAAGAGCTGATCACCGATTTTGGCGTGAAGAAAATCATTCGCGTAGGCTCCTGTGGCGCGGTACGTGCTGATGTCAAACTGCGTGATGTGGTGATTGGCATGGGCGCATCGACCGACTCCAAAGTAAACCGCATGCGCTTCAAGGATCATGACTTTGCCGCCATTGCTGATTTTGAGATGGTGCGTAACGCGGTGGATGCAGCCAAAGCGCTGGGCGTGAGCGCCCGTGTGGGTAACATCTTTTCTGCCGATCTGTTCTACACGCCAGATCCGCAGATGTTTGATGTTATGGAGAAGTACGGCATTCTGGGTGTGGAAATGGAAGCGGCTGGCATCTACGGCGTGGCCGCAGAGTTTGGTGCGAAAGCGCTGGCTATCTGTACCGTTTCTGACCATATCCGCAGCGGTGAGCAGACTACTGCCGCTGAACGGCAGACCACCTTCAGCGAGATGATTGAGATTGCGCTGGAGTCCGTGCTGCTGGGCGACAAAGCCTGATTAAGCTGTAAAACTGGCCGGGCAATCCGGCCAGAATTGGCCTCTCAGGCCTGCCCGCTTATCTGTTGATATCTCTGCGCGTCGCCACTTATCTTTAATTTATTTTCAACGGATTAAGTTATAAGGATCTGTTCAGCGCGCTGACTCAGGGCTTATCAGCTGGCGGAGCCGCCTCTTCGGCTGTTTCATCATCATCTTCTTTTACCGGATTATTGGCCGTCAGCAGGAAGGGTGACTGCTGCCAGCGGGTACGGCGGTCGCGCAGCAGGGTTCGGCTCAGAATAATACCGATAGCCAACGCCAGCAGCATCATCAGCCGCAGGATGTTGGTGGTGTTATCTACCTGCTTGGACTCCGTTACCAGCACATGCGTATCCAGCGTCACACGCAGGAAACCGCGCGGGCCTTCTGCGCTGTCCAGCGACTGCACCAGCTGATGGTTGAAGTAGCTGCCTGCACGCTGTCCATCCAGCGCCAGCCGGTCGCGCACGTTAATGGTTTCGCCACTGTGCGCTAAAAGCGTGCCGTCATCGTCATAAACCGAGGCATCCAGAATACGGCTGTCTTGGGTCAGCTGAGTGATGATATCGCTGATCTTCTGATGATTGTCGTCGCTGTTTTCCATCAGCGGCGTCAGGCTGAAGGCCACCTGCCGTGTAAGGGTGCGGGCCAGCTCATCCACCTGCTCAGATCGTGCCATCTGATGGCTGAGGCTGAACCACGAGGCACCCTGCATCAACATCACCAGTAAGGTGAGGCAGATCAGCACGATTGCCGTACGATGCAGACGAAATTTAAGTTTGGCCTTTGCCATCTTTACCCTTCACGCTTAACTAACTCCCCTGGCTCTTAGCTTTATGTTGCCAGAAGCGGGGCTGACAAGGTAGCCTCTTGCGTGGTTAATATGTCCCTACAGGAGCTGTAATGCCAAATAGTCTGACCTGGTGCGATCTGCCCTCCGATATCTCTCTCTGGCCGGGTTTACCTCTCTCTCTCAGTGGCGATGAAGTGATGCCGCTGGACTACCGCGCTGGCCGCACCGGCTGGCTTCTGTACGGGCGCGAACTGACAAAAGAGAGCCTGACAAAGCTTCAGCATCAGTTAGGTGCGGCGATGGTGATTGTCAGCGCCTGGCGCGTTGAAGAGTATCACGTGGTACGCCTGGCCGGTTCACTCACGCCACGGGCTATGCAACTGGCACACGAGGCCGGGTTAGATGTGGCGCCGCTGGGCAAAATCCCGCATCTGAAAACGCCGGGCCTGCTGGTGATGGATATGGATTCCACGGCAATTGAAGTGGAATGCATTGATGAAATAGCCAAACTCGCTGGCTGCGGTGAGCAGGTGGCAGAGGTGACGGAGCGGGCAATGCGCGGAGAGCTGGATTTCGCCGCCAGCCTGCGTCAGCGGGTCGCCACGCTGAAAGATGCGGATGCCACTATCCTTAGTACAGTGCGTGATGCGCTGCCGCTGATGCCTGGCCTGACCGAACTGGTGCACAAGTTGCAGGCGCTGGGCTGGCACGTGGCGATTGCTTCCGGTGGCTTTACTTTCTTTGCCGAGTACCTGCGGGATAAGCTGCACCTCTCTGCGATTGCCGCCAACGTGCTGGAAATTCGCGACGGTAAGCTGACCGGCGAAGTGCTGGGCGACATCGTTGATGCAAAATATAAAGCGGATACGCTGCATAAACTGGCAAAACGCTTTGAAATTGCAGCCGATCAAACCGTCGCCATTGGTGATGGCGCCAACGATTTACTGATGATTAAGGCTTCCAGTCTTGGCATTGCCTATCACGCCAAGCCGAAAGTTAATGAACAAACCGAAGTGATCATCCGCCATGCGGATTTAATGGGCGTGTTCTGCATTCTCAGCGGCAGCCTGATCCACGAAGAACGTTAAGGAACCAATTTGGCCAAAGCGGTAAAACGCGCCTTTGTTTGTAACGAATGCGGCGCCGATTATCCACGCTGGCAGGGGCAATGCAGCGCCTGTCACGCCTGGAACACCATTACGGAAGTGCGTTTAGCGGCTTCTCCTGTTGTGGCGCGTAACGAGCGCCTCTCCGGCTATGCGGGCAGCGCAGGCCCCAGCCGCGTGCAGAAGCTTTCTGAAATCAGCCTTGAAGCACTTCCGCGCTTTTCTACCGGCTTTAAAGAATTTGACCGCGTGTTGGGCGGCGGCGTCGTGCCGGGCAGTGCCATTCTGATCGGGGGAAGTCCCGGTGCCGGTAAAAGTACCCTGCTGTTGCAAACCCTGTGCAAACTCGCCGAGGGCATGAAAACGCTCTACGTCACCGGCGAAGAGTCGCTTCAGCAGGTGGCGATGCGTGCGCACCGTCTGGGTCTGCCGACGGCAAACCTTAATATGCTTTCGGAAACCAGCATCGAGCAGATCTGTCAGATCGCCGAGCAGGAAGAGCCGAAACTGATGGTGATCGACTCCATTCAGGTGATGCATATGGCCGATATCCAGTCGTCGCCAGGCAGCGTGGCGCAGGTGCGCGAAACGGCTGCATATCTGACCCGCTTTGCAAAAACCCGGGGCGTGGCGATAGTGATGGTGGGTCACGTCACGAAAGATGGCTCGCTGGCCGGGCCGAAGGTGCTTGAGCACTGCATCGACTGCTCCGTGCTGCTGGATGGCGATGCGGATTCCCGCTTCCGTACGCTGCGCAGCCATAAAAACCGCTTTGGTGCGGTGAATGAGCTGGGTGTCTTCGCCATGACGGAGCAGGGGCTGCGGGAAGTCAGCAACCCCTCTGCTATCTTCCTCAGCCGCGGCGAGGAGGTCACTTCCGGCAGCTCGGTGATGGTGCTGTGGGAGGGAACGCGCCCGCTGCTGGTAGAGATTCAGGCGCTGGTAGATCATTCTATGATGGGCAATCCCCGACGCGTAGCGGTGGGGCTTGAGCAGAACCGCCTGGCGATCCTGCTGGCGGTGCTGCACCGTCACGGCGGCCTGCAAATGGCCGATCAGGATGTGTTTGTGAATGTGGTCGGCGGCGTCAAGGTCACGGAGACCAGTGCTGATCTGGCGCTGATGCTGTCGATGGTTTCCAGCCTGCGCGATCGCCCTTTACCTCATGATCTGGTGGTATTTGGCGAAGTGGGACTGGCAGGCGAGATCCGCCCGGTGCCGAGCGGGCAGGAGCGAATCTCTGAAGCGGCGAAGCACGGCTTCCGTCGTGCCATCGTACCGGCTGCTAACGTGCCGAAAAAACCGCCGGAAAACATGAAGGTCTATGGCGTGAAAAAACTGGCCGATGCGCTGGCAATCCTGGAAGATCTTTAAGGGTTGCGGCCTGTTTTGACCGGAGCCTGGCCCGGTTTAACACTGCCTTATTGAAGCGCATTTTCATCATAGTGGCGGACGCGGTTCCGCCCGTTATGCAGGAGGCATTTGATGTCGACGTTCGATTATCTGAAGACCGCTATCCGCCAGCAGGGGTGTACGTTGCAGCAGGTTGCGGATGCCAGCGGCATGACCAAAGGCTATCTCAGCCAGCTCCTTAACGCCAAAATCAAAAGTCCCAGCGCACAGAAGCTGGAAGCCCTGCACCGTTTTCTGGGGCTGGAGTTTCCCCGCCGCGAAAAAACCATCGGTGTGGTGTTCGGCAAATTCTATCCGCTGCATACCGGCCATATCTATCTGATCCAGCGCGCCTGTAGCCAGGTTGACGAGCTGCATATCATCATGGGCTATGATGAGGGGCGTGACCGCCAGCTGTTTGAAGCCAGCGCCATGTCGCAACAGCCCACCATCAGCGACCGCTTGCGCTGGCTGCTACAGACGTTCAAATATCAGAAGAACATCCGTATCCATTCGTTTAACGAAGAGGGCATGGAGCCTTATCCGCATGGCTGGGATGTCTGGAGCCGCGGCATCAACGATTTTATGGAAAATCACGGCATCGTGCCGAACCGGGTTTATACCAGCGAAGAGCTTGATGCGCCGCAGTATCAGCAGCATCTGGGGATCGAGGCGGTGGTTATCGATCCCAAGCGATCTTTTATGAGTATCAGCGGCGCGCAAATTCGTCAGGATCCGTTCCGTTACTGGGAATATATTCCCACCGAGGTCAAGCCGTTCTTTGTGCGTACCGTGGCAATTCTGGGCGGCGAGTCGAGCGGAAAATCAACGCTGGTCAATAAGTTAGCGAATATCTTCAATACAACCAGCGCATGGGAATTTGGCCGCGATTATGTCTTCTCGCATCTTGGCGGCGATGAGATGGCACTGCAATATTCTGACTACGATAAGATCGCGCTGGGCCAGGCGCAGTACATCGATTTTGCAGTGAAGTACGCCAACAAAGTTGCCTTTATCGATACCGATTTCGTCACTACCCAGGCGTTCTGCAAGAAATATGAGGGGCGTGAGCACCCGTTTGTGCAGGCATTGATTGATGAGTATCGCTTTGATCTGGTGATTTTGGTGGAGAACAACGTGCCGTGGGTAGCGGATGGCCTGCGCAGCCTGGGCAGCTCGGTGGACCGTAAAGAGTTTCAGACGCTGCTGGTGTCGATGCTGGAAGAGAACAACATCAGCTATGTGCACGTTGAGCAGGATAGCTACGATGAACGTTTCCTGCGCTGTGTCGAGCTGGTGAAGGAGATGCTGGGCGCGTAACAGTGTTATTGTCGGTAAAGCTGCCGGCAGGGTGCGTTATTTTGTGTTCCGGTGATTTGGTCAGGGTGAGAGGACGTCCGTAACAGAGTAAGTTGTCTGTCTGTTCCGGTGGCAGGGTCAGGAAGAGTGGGCTGAACACAAAGACGCCGTGAACCCTTCCCTGGTGGCTGCGAAGCGGCGTCCATGCCGCTTAGCCTTTGCTTATCAGCCCACTCTTCCTTCCTTCAGGCTTCGGTGATGGCTGTTCAGATGGGGATACTCAAACCAAATTCAAAACCCTTCTCGGCGGGCTGCGAAGCGGCGTCCATGCCGCTTAGCCTTTGCTTATCAGCCCACTCTTCCTTCCTTCAGGCTTGGGTGATGACTGTTCAAATGGGGATACTCAAACCAAATTCAAAACCCTTCTCTGCGGGCTGCGAAGCGGCGTCCATGCCGCTTAGCCTTTGCTTATCAGCCCACTGTTCCTTCCTTCAGGCTTGGGTGATGACTGTTCAAATGGGGATACTCAAACCAAATTCAAACCCTTCTCGGCGGGCTGCGAAGCGGCGTCCATGCCGCTTAGCCTTTGGTTATAGCCCACTCTTCCTTCCTCCCGGCCTGGTTTTTATCCTTGATAACAAACGCAGAGCGGCATCTCGTTACCTGGTGTTTTAATAAACCATCACCACTTTCCCACGCATATGGCCTTCCAGCACCAGCTGATGGGCTTCAGTCAGGGTTTCCACGCTCAGCCCCTGTAGCGTTTTGTTCAGCGTGGTAGTGATTTTCCCTGCATCCAGCAGCTTCGCGGTGGCTTCCAGAATTTCTCCCTGACGGGCGATATCCGGCGTGTTATACATGCTGCGGGTATACATAAACTCGAAATGCAGCGCGGCGCTTTTCAGCTTCAGCTCATTCATTTCCAGTGGTTTTTCATTCTCTACGATGGTGCAGATATGCCCCTGGGGCGCAATCAGTTTCGCCATCGTTTCCCAGTGACCATCGGTGTCATTCAGACAGAAAATGTAATCGACCTGTTTCAGGCCGTGCTTCTCCAGCTCCCCAGCCATATCTTTGTAATCGATCACCAGATCCGCGCCGCGATCCTTACACCACTGTACGGAGTCCGGACGGGAAGCGGTGGCAATGACCTTTACTTTGCTGTGCAGTTTGGCAAACGGAATAGCCAGCGAGCCTACGCCGCCTGCGCCGCCAATAATCAGTAAGGTTTTTCCTTCTTCCACCTTATCAAGTTGCAGGCGGTCAAACAGGCCTTCCCAGGCGGTCAGAGCCGTCAGCGGGATTGCCGCCGCTTCCGCCCAGTTCAGCGATGCAGGTTTGTGGCCGGTAATGCGGGCATCGATCAGCTGATGCGTGGTATTGCTGCCCGGACGGGTAATATCTCCCGCGTAATAGACTTCGTCCCCAGCCTTAAAGCCGCTGACTTTGCTGCCCACTTCCAGCACTACGCCGCTGGCATCCCAGCCGAGGATACGGGGCTGTTGCAGACCACTCTTTTGCGCGCCTTTATGGACTTTGGTATCAACTGGATTGACCGAAGCGGCCTTGACTTCGACCAGCAGATCGTATTCCCCCGGCGTCGGTTTTTCCGGCTGAATTTCAATAAATTGCTGCGGTTTTTCTGGATTGATAGCAATCGCTTTAATACTCATGGCGCTTCTCCTTTAAGGTGTGATATTCAGTGTAGAAGCTAAGCGGACTAATGATAAGCCGTACAATAACTAACGAAGTGTTCGTTTCAGGTGAACAATCATGTTTAAACAGCTACAGGATATGGCCCTGTTTGCGTTGGTGGCCGAATGTGGCAGTTTCACCGGGGCAGCAAAGCGCGCCGGATTACCCAAGTCCAGTGTCAGCCAGCGCATCAGTCAGCTTGAGCAGGCTCTCGGCATTCGCCTGATCAACCGGACGACACGGCAGCTTAATCTGACCTTTGCTGGCGAACGCTACCTGGTGCACTGTCAGGAGATGATGCAGGCCAGCGAGCGCGCCAACATGGCAATACAACGTCTGCGGGATAATCCCAGCGGGCGTCTGCGCATTACTTCTCCGGCGGGGATTGGTGCCACGCTGCTGGCGCGCTTCAATGCGGCTTTTCAGCAGGAATATCCGGACGTCACGCTTGAAGTTTCCGTCTCTGATCAGGTACGGGATCTGGTGCAGGAGGGCTACGATGTGGCGCTGCGCACCGGTCAGCCGCAGGACTCTTCGCTGATTGGACGGCGCATCGGCTACTGCGAGAGGCTGCTGGTGGCCTCAAAAGGTTATCTGGACAAACATGAAGCGTTAACTCATCCGCAGCAGCTTTCAACGCATCGTTGCATTGCCCATCGGGCATGGAGCGAGTGGTTACTGAAGCGGGAAGAGGAGTATTACCGCTGGCTGCTGCCGCCCATCCATATGACCGATAACCTGGTCTATGCACGCGAGTGCGCGTTGGGCGATGCAGGTATCACCCTGCTGCCGAGATTTCTTACCGACGATATCGTAGCGGAAGGGAGATTGATGCAGGTATTGCCGGAATGGCAGGTAGAAGGCAACGAGCTGTGGCTGGTCTACCCAAGCCGCAAGCTGAACTCGCCCGCGCTGGCACGCTTTATCGATTTCGCCTTGCAGTCACCCATTTTCCGGGAGTTTTATCAATAAATGTTGGTTTTCATTAATCAACTTTATTGATTTATAGAGAGGATATTGTGTCATTTTAATTGAGTGCGATTTTTATATTGAATATTTACTTTTTAATAGCAACGAAAATTATTTTTATGTAAATTTTTGGTTTTTTTTACTTTAATGCTGTGGTTGATAAGTGTTCAATTGATTATGTAATTTTCTCAATTTAATCTTCTAGGCTTAAGAAGACATCCGTCGATCTAAAAGGAATTTTTATGTCAAATCACAAAGCATTAAGGTTGTCGCCAGCATGTATCAAAACTCTTACTAAAGTTGAGGTAGACCCAACTTCGTCGCATCAGCGTGAATTTAATGGGGTTTTTGAGTTAAAACAAATGTTTGGAGATAAGAGAAAGGAGTTTGAAGCAAATTTTTCAATACGTGGGGAGGATGTTTCTCAAAAATCAGAGGTGACTTGGTATGAGGCAAGAGAAAATCATCCTACCAGATCGGAATATCGTTTGTATTTTAAGCCAAACGAAATAATGAATAAGGCACATGTTGGAGATAATATTATAATTGGTTTTGATAATAATGCGCATCTACATTTCATTCTCATTAAAAGAAATGGTGAGGGCCATGAAGGAAATGTGCCTGACTGGACCCGTATATAGATGATTAGAAACGGCGGTTTCCACCGCCGTTTAAAAATTACTTGGTCATACGTTTGTACTTGATGCGTTTTGGCTCCAGCGCTTCGGCGCCCAGCGTACGCTTCTTGTACTCTTCATATTCGGTAAAGTTACCCTCGAAGAACTCGATCTTGCCTTCATCCTGATAGTCGAGGATATGGGTAGCGATACGGTCAAGGAACCAACGGTCATGCGAGATAACCATCGCGCAGCCGGGGAACTCCAGCAGGGCGTTTTCCAGCGCTCGCAGGGTTTCGATATCCAGGTCGTTGGTCGGTTCATCCAGCAGCAGCACGTTACCGCCAACCTGTAGCAGCTTAGCCAGATGCAGACGACCACGCTCACCACCAGAAAGCTCGCCAACGCGCTTGCCCTGATCCACGCCTTTAAAGTTGAAGCGGCCCACGTAGGCGCGGCTTGGCATCTCGGTGTTGCCGATACGCATAATATCCTGGCCGCCAGAAACCTCTTCCCATACGGTTTTGCTGTTATCCATGCTGTCGCGGAACTGATCGACAGAGGCCAGCTTAACGGTATCGCCCAGCACGATGCTGCCAGAATCGGGATCTTCCTGACCAGACATCATACGGAACAGCGTGGATTTACCTGCGCCGTTCGGACCGATAATCCCGACTATCGCCCCTTTCGGCACCGAGAAGGTCAGATCGTCAATCAGTAAGCGGTCGCCATAAGACTTACGCAGATTGCTGACTTCCACCACTTTATCGCCCAGACGTGCGCCTGGTGGAATAAACAGTTCGTTGGTTTCGTTACGCTTCTGGTAGTCGGTGTTGTTCAGCTCTTCAAAGCGTGCCAGACGGGCTTTGCCCTTGGACTGACGCCCTTTGGTGCCGGCCCGCACCCACTCCAGCTCTTTCTCAATGGATTTGCGGCGGGCGGCTTCGCTTGACGCTTCCTGCGCCAGACGAGCATCCTTCTGCTCCAGCCAGGAAGAGTAGTTGCCTTCCCACGGAATGCCCTCGCCCCGGTCCAGCTCCAGGATCCAGCCCGCTACATTATCAAGGAAGTAACGGTCGTGGGTAATCGCCACCACGGTGCCTTCAAAGTCGTGCAGGAAGCGCTCCAGCCAGGCCACGGATTCTGCATCCAGGTGGTTGGTCGGTTCGTCCAGCAGCAGCATGTCTGGTTTTTCCAGCAGCAGGCGGCAGAGCGCAACGCGACGGCGTTCACCACCGGAAAGGTTAGCCACTTTTGCATCCCAGTCTGGCAGACGCAGCGCATCGGCTGCGCGTTCCAGTTGGGTATTGAGATTGTGGCCATCATGGGCCTGGATAATCTCTTCCAGCCGCCCCTGTTCTGCGGCCAGCTTGTCGAAGTCCGCATCCTCTTCAGCGTACAGTGCGTACACTTCATCCAGACGCTTCAGCGCGCCGACCACTTCCGCCAGCGCTTCCTCAACGGATTCACGAACGGTGTGCTCCAGGTTCAGCTGTGGCTCCTGCGGCAGATAACCGATTTTCAGGCCAGGCTGTGGACGCGCTTCCCCTTCGATATCTTTATCGATGCCCGCCATGATGCGCAGCAGGGTGGATTTACCTGCGCCATTCAGACCCAGTACGCCGATTTTGGCACCCGGGAAAAAGCTCAGGGAGATGTTTTTCAGGATATGACGCTTCGGCGGGACGACTTTGCCGACGCGATGCATGCTATAGACGAATTGAGCCACGTAGGATGAGCCTCTTGGTGTCTGTGTGTTAATTGGGGCAGCGGGTGCCCTCTCAGATAGCGAAGTTTAGCTGGTTTCGGCAGGTAATCACAGACGTCTCCTGCGGATTATCCCGATATCCGACATATCTCAGGCTGCAAACAGGCTGGCTTAAGGAGCGTCATTTTATCCCTTCTTTAAGGCAAATTTCGGTGAGCTGCCCGCAGGCTCTCTTTCTGCAATGCGCATCGTTTGGGTTAAAAAGGGATTTATCAGATAACTGTTTGAATTTTGAGCTGGGCAGATTATGCTAATTTTTTGCCTTATAAAGCAGGAGCATACCGATGAAAGTTCTGATAGCGGCCGAAGAGAGTGCCTGGGGCGGGATGATTCAGCAGTGTCGTCAGATGCTGCCTGACGTCGAGTTTACTGCTTCTGTAGGCCACGCCGCAGAGAGCCTGGCAGGCTATGATGTGCTGATCCCAGGGATGGCGAAGGTGACGCCGGAACTGCTGAAAACCGCCGACAGGCTCAGGCTTATCCAGCAGGCTGGTGCCGGGCTGGAGGGGGTGGATCTGGCCAGCGCAAAGGCTCAGGGCGTACAGGTAGCGAATGTGCCCTCAGACAGCTCCGGCAATGCCGACTCCGTTGCCGAGCTGGGGATCTGGATGATGATTGGGCTGGCGCGCAAGGCCAGCGAACTGCCGGAGATGATCGCTACCCGTCAGCTCGGCCTGCCGGTTGGCATGGGGCTGACGGGAAAAACGGTAGGGCTGGTTGGGCTTGGCGGCATCGGTAAGGCGCTGGCAAAGCGGCTGATACCTTTTGGCGTTCGCCTGATTGGCGTGAAAAGAACCGCCGACCAGAGTTTTGCCAAAGCGCATCAGCTGGACTGGCTGGGCAACATGATGCATCTGCCTGCGCTGCTGAGCGAGGCGGATTTTGTGATCCTCAGCCTGCCGGATAACGATGCGACGCGGAATATCATTGATGAAACGGCGCTGGCCCAGATGAAGCAGGGCAGTTTCCTGATTAACCTGGGACGCGGCGGCCTGATTGAAAAACAGGCGCTGCTGGCTGCGCTGGAGGTGGGGCACCTGGCGGGAGCGGGGCTGGATGTGTTCTGGCAGGAGCCGCCAGACCCGCAGGATTCGCTGTTTCACTACAACGTGATCGCCACGCCACATATTGGCGGCGTTACGGATAACTCACTGAATGGCAACGTAGCGGGCGTCTGTGAGAATCTTCGCCGCCTGCGTGATGGGGAGGAGATCCTCAACCGTTGGGTCTGAAGCGGGTTGGTGCAATCTGCATAATTTTTTGCAGGCACAACATGGCATTGCGCATGCTGCGCTTCGGATTTTATATAAATTTTATTCAGTTGCTGCGCAGATACCTGTTCCGTTCAGCAGGCTGCGCGGCTGGTTACCTCTATTTTCACTCACCTTGCAGCGCGGCTGGATGCAGCTTTGATCCAGCCTGAAGCCTTCACTTCTGCGCCGTAATCAGCTCAATCCCCAGATTTTTCAGCCTGTTGGTCAGCTCCTTTGGCGGCGCCTCATCACTGACCAGCGTGCCGAAGGCGCTCAGCTCGTCAATACGGGCGGGCAGCACTTTGCCAAACTTGCTACTGTCTGCCACCAGAATTTTGTGGTGGGCGCGCTGCATCGCCTGATGCTTCATCGGCAGCTCGTTGAGGTTGTAGCAGGTTGCCCCCTGAACGGCATCAATCCCTGCGGCAGAGATAAACGCCTTGCCGGGGCAGAGGCTGTCCATTACCGAGCCGTGCCCCAGCGGGGTAAAGATGGCGTTGTCGGCATGGAACTCGCCGCCGTTAAGGATAACCTGACAGGCTGGCTTCTCTTTCAGCGCCAGAAAGGTATTCATGGCACAACAGATAGCGGTAAACGCTAACTCGTTATCAATGGCATCGACAATCCACGGCATGGTGGTGCCGCAGTCGAAAAATACCGTGTCGCCAGGTTCTATCAGCGAAGCCGCCAGCTGCCCCAGCCGCCGCTTCTTCTCGACGTTGTGCGCCTGCTGGTCAGTGACAAAATAGTGCCCCTGACTGTTTTTAGGGTCACTGACAATGTAGCCACCGAGTAACACCACCGCCGAAGGCTGTTCGTTGAGATCCCGCCGGATGGTCATTTCAGAGACGCCCAGCAGGCGCGCGGCTTCCCGCAGGTGGATTTTGTCGGTTCGCTTCAGCGCAGACGACAGCTTGTTTACGCGCTCATCGCGCCGGGTTTCCATGGTCAGTCACTCCTTAAAGAACGGTTAATATCCCTCGCCGGCGGGATGACTGCCGTTGACGATAGCGACGCCAGAACTGGTGCCGATGCGGGTGGCGCCCGCGTTGATCATGATATCGGCTGTCTGACGATCGCGAACCGCGCCTGACGCTTTCACCGCCACGTCCGGACCAGCTGTTTGCTGCATCAGACGAACATGTTCTTCGCGTGCGCCGCCGGTGCTGAAACCGGTGGAGGTTTTCACGAAGGCTACGCTAAGTGCGCGACAAATTTCACAGATTTGAACGATTTGTGCATCGCTGAGCAGGCAGGTCTCTAATATTACCTTCAATGGGATCGGGCCGCAAACCTCGCGCACCGCCTGGATATCGGCCTGCACAGCGGCAATCTCGCCACTCTGTAACCAGCCGACGTTAATCACCATATCGATCTCTTCCGCTCCCGCCTCAATAGCCGCTTTAGCTTCGAACGCTTTAGCGCTGGTCAGTCCCGCGCCCAGCGGAAAACCGATTACCGAACAGACTTTCACGCCGCTGTTTTCCAGCGTTTTTGCCACCAGCGGAACATAACCCGAATTGACGCAAACGGCGTAAAAGCGATGGGCCATCGCCTCTTCGCACAGGGCGGTAATTTGCTGCACGGTGGCATTTGCCGCCAGCAGCGTGTGGTCAATGTAGCGGGCATAGTCAAGGTTTTGCACGGGGGGAGTTCCTCAGCAGATGGGGTGTTTTGTTAAAATAATAACATTTCACGCTGGCCGTCAATCTCCAATCATGACTCTGATGACGCGATTTTCAGGCTGAGACGGGTGTCACAAAAATAACACAAGATGATTGTTATTGTTATTTCTACAACATTTAATGAAGAAAATTTACACGGGGAAAATGTCATGGATATTGCCGTCATTGGCTCAAATATGGTCGACCTGATCACCTATACCAACACGATGCCAAAAGCCGGTGAGACCTTAGAAGCGCCCGATTTTGCTTTGGGCTGCGGTGGCAAAGGGGCAAATCAGGCCGTTGCGGCAGCGAAGCTTGGCGCGGCGGTGATGATGGTCAGCAAGGTTGGCGAAGATCTTTTCGCGGAGAACACGGTTAAAAACTTACGGCAGTTTGGCGTGAACGCTGACAACGTAACCGTTGCCGCAGGCACTTCAAGCGGGGTGGCGCCTATCTTTGTTGACGATCGGTCGCAGAACCGCATCCTGATTATCAAAGGGGCGAATGCTCATCTTGCGCCAGCGGATATCGATGCCGCCTCTGAAGCGCTGAAGCGTTGTCGGCTGATAGTGTTGCAGCTGGAAATTCCGCTGCCCACGGTCTATTACGCCATCGACTTTGCGCGTCAGCACGGTATTCAGGTGATCCTTAATCCTGCTCCGGCAGTAGCGGATCTCGATATTCAGTATGCCTGCCAGTGCGACTATTTCATGCCCAACGAAACCGAACTGGAGATCCTCACCGGCCTGCCTGTCAGTACGGATGAGGAGGTGATCAGGGCAGGGCAAATGTTGCTGGGACGCGGCCTGAAAAACCTGATCATTACCCTGGGAAGCCGGGGATCGGTCTGGATGCATGGCGATGAAGTCCACCGCGTTGAACCAACGCCGGTCAGGGCTGTGGATACCAGCGGAGCGGGAGATGCCTTTATCGGCTGCTTTGCCCACTTCCTGATCCAGCATGGCGATGTGGCTAAGGCGATGGCGTCTGCCTCCGCCTATGCCGCTTGCAGCGTCACCGGACGGGGAACCCAGCTTTCCTATCCCGATGCCGATACCTTTCACCGTTTTCTCACCCGTTAACTGAGGATCCGCTATGCACCCGAACATCGTTCAGCAGCCTGATGGCTATTTAAATAAGACCCCGCTGTTGCAGTTTATTCTGCTCTCCTGCCTCTTCCCTTTGTGGGGATGCGCAGCCAGCCTGAATGACATTTTGATCACCCAGTTCAAAAGCGTGTTTGCCCTCAGCGATTTTGCCAGCGCGCTGGTGCAGAGCGCCTTCTACGGTGGCTATTTCCTGATTGCGATCCCGGCCTCGCTGGTGATCCGCAGCAGCAGCTATAAGGTCGCTATTCTGCTGGGCCTGGCGCTCTATATTGTCGGGTGCGTGCTTTTCTATCCCGCTTCTCACATGGCAACTTACACCATGTTTCTGGCGGCCATCTTCGCCATCGCCATTGGCCTGAGCTTCCTTGAAACGGCAGCAAATACCTACAGCTCAATGATTGGGCATCGGGATCACGCCACGCTGCGCCTTAACGTCAGTCAGACCTTCTATCCTGTAGGGGCGCTGATGGGCATTGTGCTGGGCAAATATCTGGTGTTTCAGGATGGCGACAGCCTGCACAGCCAGATGGCGGGCATGAACCCGGAGCAGCTGCACCAGTTCCGGCTGAGCATGCTGGAGCACACGCTGGAGCCTTATAAATATCTGGTGATGGTTTTAGTGGTGGTGATGGTGTTGTTCCTGCTGACGCGTTACCCACACTGCAAGCCGCAGAGCGCCGGCAAAAAGTTGCCGAGCCTGGGAGAAACCTTTAGCTACCTGGCTAAGAATCGCCACTTCAGGCGTGGGATTATTGCTCAGTTCCTCTATGTGGGGATGCAGGTTGCCGTCTGGTCTTTCACCATCCGTCTGGCGCTGAACCTGGGGGCGGCCAACGAGCGCCACGCTTCTAACTTTATGATTTACAGCTTTATCTGTTTCTTTATCGGTAAATTTGTCGCCAACTTCCTGATGACCCGTTTCCGCGCTGAAAAGGTGCTGATTGCCTATTCGGTAGTTGGGGTGATCACGCTGGCCTATGTGATGCTGGTACCAAACTTCACCGCTGTGTATGCCGCCGTTTTCGTCAGCGTACTGTTCGGGCCTTGCTGGGCAACCATCTACGCGGGAACGCTTTCCACCGTGGACAACAAATATACTGAGGTCGCGGGTGCCTTTATTGTGATGGCGATTGTGGGGGCCGCCTTCGTTCCGGCGCTACAGGGGCTGGTCTCTGACCGTCTGGGTTCAATGCAGATGGCGTTTGGCGTCTCGTTACTCTGTTTTGCCTGGGTAGGTTTCTATTTCTGGGGCGAACTGCGCCACAAAAAACAGCCGGTTGCCACCCCTGGTCGCCTGGCTGAGGAGGCACGATGAAAACTACGCTGCCACTAAGCCCGGCGCTGTTTGGCGACACGCCGCGCACGCTGCTGGATAACGCCCATTTTAAGGTTGAGCTGTTCCGTTATCCTTCAGGGATTGAAGCGGTGCGGATGGTAAACAGTCGGGGCTTTATTATAGTGCTGCCTTTTTACGGCCAGATGGTCTGGGACGCGGTGTTTGACGGCCACAGGCTGACCATGGGCAGCGGTTTTAAACAGCCGTTGCCCGGTAAGGATATTATCGATACCTATGGCTGCTTTGCATTTCACTCCGGCCTGCTGGCTAACGGCTGCCCTGGCGCAGAGGACGAGCATCCGCTACACGGTGAAATGGCCTGCGCGCGCATGGACAGCGCCTGGCTGGTGCTGGAGGAAGAGAGTGTTGCACTGCGGGGAGAAGCGGAATATATCAAAGGTTTTGGCCACCATTATCGCGCTTTGCCGGGCGTGACGCTGCTGGCGGAAAGACCAAGAGTCATCATTGACATGGCGGTGACCAATCTTTCTGGTGCTGCCATGCCGTTGCAGTACATGTGCCATATGAATTATGCGTATGTAGAAAATGGCACCTTCAGCCAGACTATTCCGGAGAGTGCGTTCCAGCTGCGCAGATCCATTCCGGGTCACGTCCACCCCACGCCGGGTTGGCTGGAATATACCCGTCAACTCCAGGAAGACCCGCAGGCATTCGGTGGCCTGACGCGTCCGGAAATGTACGATCCGGAGATCGTCTTCTTTGCGGATAATCTGGCGCAGTACGGCAGGCAGGCCACCTTTTCGCTGCATTCTCCTGACGGCTACGGCTTCAGCACCAGCTTTGATACGGCACAGTTCAATTTTGCCACCCGCTGGATCCTGCATAATAGCGACCAGCAGGTGGCAGCCTTTGTGTTACCGGCAACCTGCCGCCCGGAAGGCGCCAGTGCAGCGAAAAAGGCGGGCACCCTGATTACCTTAGAGCCAGGCGAACAGCGGAGCTTCAGGGTAGAAACCGGGCTGTCTGAAGCGTAAAAGGCCGCCGGTGAGGGAAACCGGCAGCCTTTTTCAGAACTTCACAGCGCGACAGCCTACTTCACGTTTTTCGTCATAAAGCTGGTGTAATTTTCCGGCGTGACGGTCTGGTAAGGGATCCAGATCGTCCCTTCGACTTTCTCGCCAGCCAGCATCTTCTTCGCCGTCTGTACCGCTCCAATGCCCTGGCCTGCCGCGTCCTGGAAAATGGTCAGCGCAAGTTTGCCAGATTTCACGAACTGTAACGCATCGGGCGTACCATCAATGCCCGCCACCAGCACATCTTTATTGCCCACCTGCTGTAGCGCCATGATAGCGCCGATCGCCATCTCGTCGTTGTTGGCGGCGATAGCATCAATTTTGTCACCGTTGAGCAGCCAGCCGGAGGTAACATCCACCGCTTCGTTGCGCATCCATTTTGCAGACTGCTTCTCAACAACCTTCATATCTTTATATTTGGCAATCACCTCTTCGGTGGCTTTGGTACGCTGGCGGGCTTCCTCAGCAGAGAGCGCTCCCATCAGAATGGCGACGTTGCCTTTGTAATTCATTTTTTTTGCCAGCGCTTCCATCTCCATTTTGCCACCCAGTGCCGAGTCTGAGCCGACGTAGGCCATATTCTCACCCAGCGGGACTTCTGGCTTGCGGTTAACGAAAATCAGCGGGATTTTTGCCCGTCTGGCGGCTTCCATCATCGGCTTCACCGCCTGGGTATCTACCGGATTCAGGATGATGGCATCCACCCCCTGATTGATAAAGTTCTCCACCTGCTGCACCTGGATCGCCACATCCCCTTTGGCATCTTCAAACTGACCGGCCATCTTCTCGCTGGCCAGCTCTTTCATCATCTGCGTGCGCAGGATAGAGACAAAATTAAGGTCAAAGTTCGCCAGCGCCACGCCAACGGTCTGCTCTTTGGCCTGGCTGAGAGGCGTCAGCAGCATGGTGCAGATCAGCAGTAAAGGTTTGGTCATTTTCATGGTGTTATTTCCTGTAGGGTACATCCCTTCATTGAGGGAAATTTTATTTATGAGGTCAGGATAAAAACTGCTCTTTAAAACGCATCAGGGCGCTCTCGCTGTCACCAGAGGCCCAGCCTTCCATCGCCACCACGCCGCGATAGTTCATTGCTCTCAGCGCACTGGCGATGGCCCGGTAGTTGATCTCTCCGGTGCCGGGTTCCTGGCGGCCTGGCACGTCCGCTACCTGGATTTCACCAATCGCGCTGCCGGCACGCCTCACCAGTTCGATTAAATTTCCCTCCCCGATTTGGGCATGATAGAGGTCCAGATTGATACGCAGATGCGGGCTGTTGACCGCTTCAACCAACGCCAGCACCTCGCTGGCTTTGGCAAACGGCGTGCCGGGATGGTCAACGGCGGTATTCAGGTTCTCCAGGGTAAAGACTTTCCCGGCACGTTCCGCCAGGACCGCCAGCTTGCCCAGCGTTTCTGCCGCTTTCAGCCACATTGCGCCGCTCACTTGCTCCACCGGTTTTACCGGCAGGCCGCGCTCATTCAGCCCGGTGCCGTGCAGATTAAGGGAAGGGCAGCCCAGCTGTTCTGCCACCTGTAGCGACACTTCGGCGCTCGCCAGCAGCGCTGCTATCTCCTCTTCATCGGTTAAGTTGCCGGAAAGATACCCCGTCATCGAGGTAAATTTTGCCCCCGTGGCTTTTAACGCCGGAATGTCTTTGTTCTGCCAGTTCCAGATCTCCACGCCAAAACCGAGCTGGTGGATGCGCTTCACCCGTTCTATAAACGGCAATTCCAGAAAAACCATTTCAGCGCACACGGAAAGAGTAAAAAGGGTCATCTTCTGCCTCCGCAGTTAACAGCAAAATCACAAGGCCACGCGGCCACAGGGAGAGAAGCAAATGTTATGCCAGCCACAAAAGCCCATGCTCAGCGGCTTGTCCGCAAGCTTTTGATCACAAAGTGCACACAAAATAGACATGTAAACTCAACATGCAGATAAAATGGACATTCCAGAAAGGGGGGGAATAAAATGCATAAACCTGATTTGCTCAGTGCGATGGGCGAAGAGTGCGAAGGTCTGTTGAGCCTGCCGGAAGGGGCAGAGGCGAGCCTTCGAGACGCGCAGCTGGAGCAGGGCTGGCAGGATTTCAATGCCGGACTGGAACCTGACTCTGTCCGTCCGGCGATCCGGCGCTCATGGCAGGCGAGTCGTGAGGCGGCGATCGATCCTGGCGCAATCAATTATGTTTTCCCTGCTGAAGCAGAGCTGAAGGCGATCCTGCAAAAGCAGGCTGAGCTGATTGAGGTGGCAGGAAGCATTATGCAGAGCCTGCTGGCTTACAATCCGGACGGGCACATCAACCTGACCGATGCCGATGGCGTAACCCTTTGCTACTGCGGGCTGGATATCACGCCCGTAGGCAGTATTCTGCGCGAGTCAGTCATGGGGACCAACTGCACCGGGCGCTGCCTGAATGAACAGCGGCTGGTCTATTTGCTGAGCGGCGAAAACTGGAAACAGGAGCTGCGCCAGCGGCACCGGCAGTGTGCCGCCGCGCCGGTGCGTAATGCCGAAGGCAGAATGATCGGCGTACTGACGCTGACCGCCAGCCAGGACAATTTCCACTATCACACGCTGGGCACGGTACAGGCGGCGGCGGAAGCCATTGGTCGCCAGCTGGTGCTGCGCAGTCTGCTGGCCGAACAGCGCTCCATTCTGGAAACCCTGAATGAAGGGGTGATCGTGACTGATGCCAGCGGCACTATCAAAACCATCAACCGCTATGCCCGGCAGATTTTTCGCGGCCTGCAACTGACCGGCAGGGATCTGGATAAAGCACTGCTCCCGGAGGGGCTGAAGCTGACCGATATTACGTTCTGTAACGACAGAGAGGTGATATTTCAGCCGCCGGACCGGCCTCGAGTGGCCTGTCTGGTCTCGGTGATGCCTGCTCCGGATGGCGGACGCATCGTTTCACTGCGCGATAATCAGCGCATTCGTGCCATTACCCGCCAGGTGATGGGCATCGGTGCCAGCTATACCTTTGAGATGATTTGTGGCCGTTCACCGGCGCTAACCGAAGCGCTGGAGAAGGCGAAAACCAGCAGCAGAAGCGACAGCACCGTGCTGCTGACCGGTGAAAGCGGTACCGGAAAAGAGCTGTTTGCGCAGGCGATCCATAACGGCAGCGATCGTCAGGGCGGGCCATTTATCGCGGTGAACTGTGCTGCGCTGCCGCGAGATTTAGTGCAGAGCGAGCTGTTTGGCTATGTGGACGGTGCCTTTACCGGCTCCCGGCGCGGCGGTGCGGCAGGAAAGTTCGAGCTGGCTGAGGGCGGCACGCTGTTCCTGGATGAGATCGGCGATATGCCGCTGGAGGCGCAGACCAGCCTGCTGCGGGTGTTGCAGGAAGCGGAAGTGATGCGTATTGGCGCGCAGCGTCCGGTAAAAGTCGACGTCAGGATCATTGCAGCCACTAACTGCGATCTGCTGCGGGCGATGGAGACAGGGGCGTTTCGGCGCGATCTCTTCTACCGCCTGAACGTCCTCTCTCTGCGCATCCCCGCACTGCGTGAACGTGCGGGGGATGTGCCTCAGCTGGTGGAGTGGTTCAGCGAAAAGATGTGCACCCGGCTGAAGAAAGCCAGCGTGCAGTTTACCTCCGGGGCGATGACCGCATTAAGCCGTTATCCCTGGCCTGGCAATGTGCGGGAGCTGGAGAATATTGTCGAACGGGCGATCAACCTCAGCGATAAACAGCTGATCCAGGCCGAAGATTTGCCGGAGGAGATCGGCAGCAGTCCGGAGCAGTGCGATCCGCAGCGGCTGGAGAGCAGCGAACGTGCGCATATCATCACTGTTCTCTCATCGTTAAAAGGCAACCTGCGCCGTACGGCCCAGACTATCGGCGTTTCCCGCGCCGGGCTTTACAACAAGCTCAAAAAGCATGGTATCAGCGTGGATGAATTCCGGGGATGAAAGTCGCAGCCCGCTGTTTGATGGCGTCAGAGAAGCGCCTGATTATGGTGGATTAAGAGTGAGCTAAACGGCAGCGCTCAAACAGCGGCTCCCGTTTTGTTACTCAGGCCGGGCTGCGCAACCCGTCAGATAGCCACTAAACCCCGGACGCCCTCTGCTTCCATGTTCTTGCCCAGGCCACGCTGGACGATCTCGCCTCGCGACATCACCAGATAGCTGTCGGCCAGCTCGGCCGCAAAGTCGTAGAACTGTTCAACCAGCAGAATCGCCATATCACCCCGCTGGGCGAGCTGACGGATCACGGCACCGATCTCTTTGATCACCGAAGGCTGAATGCCTTCGGTCGGTTCATCCAGAATCAGCAGTTGGGGCTTACAGGCTAAGGCGCGGCCAATCGCCAGCTGCTGCTGCTGGCCGCCGGAGAGATCGCCGCCACGACGCTGCTTCATCTCTTTCAGCACCGGAAAGAGCTGATAGATCTCTGCCGGTACCTGTTTGGCGTCGGCACCGGAAAAGCGCGCCAGCCCCATCAGCAGATTCTCTTCCACAGTCAGCCGGGGAAATATTTCGCGCCCTTGCGGCACATAGGCGATCCCCGCCTGCACGCGCTGGTGCGGTTTGCGGTTGTTGATTGGTTTATCCTGCCAGCTGATGGTGCCGGACTTTGCCGGGATCAGCCCCATCAGACATTTCAGCAGCGTGGTTTTGCCAACGCCGTTTCGTCCCAGCAGGCAGGTGACTTCGCCCGGTTTGGCCTCGAAAGAGAGGCCGCGCAGGATATGGCTGCCGCCATAATATTGATTGAGTTGCGATACCTGTAACATCTCAGCGCCCCAGATAAACTTCGATAACCTGCTCGTTCGCCTGTACGTCGCGCAGCGAGCCTTCGGCAAGAACCTGCCCCTGATGCAGCACGGTCACATGGTCGGCAATGGTTTCCACAAAGCCCATATCGTGCTCCACCACCATCAGCGAATGCTGTCCGGCCAGGCTGCGAAACAGCTCTGCCGTGTACGCCGTTTCAGCATCGGTCATGCCTGCCGCCGGCTCATCCAGCAGCAGCAGATGCGGGTCCTGCACCAGCAGCATGCCGATCTCCAGAAACTGCTTCTGTCCGTGAGAGAGCAAACCAGCCGGACGATAACGCTCCGCACCAAGCCGCAGCAGCTTCAGCACCTCGTCAATGCGATCCTGCTGTTCGCTGTTGAGGCGGCTGCGCAGGCATGCCCAGACGGACTTGTTGGTTTTCAGCGCGATCTCCAGGTTCTCAAACACCGTCAGCGCTTCAAAAACCGTCGGCTTCTGAAATTTACGGCCAATACCGATGCGGGCAATCTCTGGCGGAGAGAGGGTAGTGAGGTCGGTGTCCTGGTCGTACAGCACCCGCCCATTATCGGGCCGCGTTTTGCCGGTGATCACATCCATCAGGGTCGTTTTTCCTGCGCCGTTGGGGCCGATAACGCAGCGTAACTCCCCGACGCCAATTTCCAGCGACAGATTGGTCAGCGCCCTGAAACCGTCGAAGGAGACGTTGATATTCTCCAGCAACAGTACCGGATCGGTTTGCGCCCGGTGGCGGTCTGCGGGGTGCGGCTGGGTGAAAAGTTGATCAGTCATGACGCCTCCTGCGCAGTAACCCAATAACGCCACGAGGCAGGAACAGGGTCACAAGAATAAACATCAGCCCAAGGAAGAACAGCCAGTATTCGGGGAAGGCGACGGTAAACCAGCTTTTGGCCCCGTTCACGATCCCGGCCCCCAGCAGCGGGCCAATTAACGTGCCTCTTCCGCCCAGCGCAACCCAGATAGCGGCTTCGATGGAGTTGGTCGGCGACATCTCGCTGGGGTTAATAATGCCCACCTGCGGCACATAGAGCGCGCCCGCCAGGCCACACAGCACGGCGGAAAGCGTCCAGACAAACAGCTTGAAGCCTTTGGGATCGTAACCGCAAAACATCAGGCGGTTTTCCGCATCGCGCACTGCCGTCAGCACGCGACCAAATTTGCTGCGGGCAAGCGCAAAGCCAGTCACCAAACTGGCAATCAGCAGCAGCACGGTAGCGACAAACAGGCCGATCCGCGTGCTGGTGGCGGTGACCTGAAAGCCCAGCAGCGTGGTAAAGCCGGTAAAACCGTTGTTACCGCCAAAGCCGGTTTCATTGCGGAAGAACAGCAGCATACCGGCGTAAGTCAGCGCCTGGGTCATGATCGAGAAGTAAACGCCTTTGATCTTTGAGCGAAAGGCGAACCAGCCAAAGATCAGCGCCAGCACGCCCGGTACCAGCACGATCAGGCAGAGCGCCCAGGCAAAGTGCTGGGTGCCGACCCAGAACCACGGCAGCTCGTTCCAGGAGAGAAAGGACATAAAGGCCGGCAGCCCGTCGCCGGAAGCCTGCCGCATCAGGTACATGCCCATCGCATAGCCGCCCAGCGCAAAGAACAGGCCATGGCCGAGGGAGAGCAGACCGGCATAGCCCCAGACCAGATCCAGCGCGACGGCCACGACGGCGTAGCAGAGGATCTTGCCGATCAGCGTCAGCGTATAGGTGGAGAGCGCCAGTGGATTCTCTACCGGCAGCAGCGCCAGGAAAGGCAGCACCAGCAGCGCTGCCAGCGCCAGCAGGCCAACGATCAGGCTGAGGCGTGGCGCTTTCTGCACCAGGGTAAGCGTTATGGGTTGCGTCATCAGTCGGTCACCCTTCCTTTAAAGGCGAACAGCCCCTGCGGTCGTTTCTGGATAAACAGCACGATCAGCACCAGAATCAGGATTTTGCCGAGCACCGCGCCAATTTGCGGCTCCAGCACTTTGTTAAGGATCCCCAGCCCAAAGGCGGCGACCACGGTACCGGCCAGCTGACCCACGCCGCCAGTAACCACCACCAGGAAGGAGTCGATGATGTAACCCTGGCCCAGCTCTGGCCCGACGTTGCCCAATTGCGACAGCGCAACGCCGCCCAGACCGGCAATGCCGGAACCCAGCCCAAACGCCAGCATATCCACCCGGCCCGTCGGCACGCCGCAGCAGGCAGCCATGGCGCGGTTCTGCGTCACGGCACGCACGTTCATGCCCAGCCGGGTTTTATTCAGCAGCAGCCAGGTCAGAAACAGCACGCCAAAGACAAACAGGATCACCGCAAGGCGGTTATAAGGCAGCACCAGGTTTGGCAGCACCTGTACGCCACCAGAGAGCCAGGGCGGGTTGGCCACTTCCAGGTTCTGCGCCCCGAACAGCACACGCACCAGTTGGATCAGCATCAGACTGATGCCCCAGGTAGCAAGAAGGGTTTCCAGCGGGCGACCATACAGATGGCGAATAATGGTGCGCTCCAGCGCCATCCCTGTGGCTGCGGTAACGAAAAAGGCTACCGGCAGCGCGAGCAGTGGGTAGAAAGCCAGCCAGTCAGGAGCAAACCGCTGGAACAGCGTCTGTACCATCCAGGTGGCATAGGCACCCAGCATCAGCATTTCGCCATGGGCCATATTGATGACGCCCAGCAGGCCGTAGGTAATGGCCAGACCCAGTGCCGCCAACAGCAGCACCGAACCAAGCGACAGGCCGGTAAAGGCCTGGCCGAGCAGGTCGCCCAGTATCAGGCGCTGTTTGATCTGCTTCAGGCTTCCGGCGGCGGTGGCGCGAACGTCAGCATCCGGCTCGTTCTGCGGCTGCGTTAAGCGTTCTAGCGCTGCCTGAGTTTGCGGATCGCTGGTTTCACCCAGCAGCTTCACCGCCAGCAGGCGGATTTGAGGGTTGGCGTCGGCAATTTGCAGCCCCGCAACAGCCTGCGCTAGCACGCTGTGCACGTCGGCATCCTTCTCTGCCGCCAGACGCTGGGTCAGCAGCGGCAGCTGATCGGCCTGCGCGTCGTTTTGCAAAGCGCGTGCCGCGCTCAGACGGGTTGCCACGTCGTCGCTCACCAGCTGATGGGCTGCCAGGGTGGTGGCAACCATTACCCGCAGGCGGTTATTCATAAACAGCTTTTTGGTGCCACCAGCAGGCTGTGCCGCGCTATCCAGCGGCGTGAGCTTGCCTGCGGTCTCCCTGAAAGGCTGTTTGTTCTCATCCAACACCACATTCTCTTTACGCAGCGCCTGAAGAAAGGGCAGGCGAGCGGGATCCGGTGCCGCCGCCCAGGCCTGTAGTAATTTAATCTGGCCTGGCCGGCTGGCCGCTGCGAAATCCGCTGCCGGGCCGGCAGATGCTGCCAGCGGTACCAGCAGGCACAGCGCAAACAGCAGGGTAAGAAAAGGGCGAATCGTCATCGCAATGCCCCTCCATGTCAGGGGTGCAGAAAACGGGCCGGCACACCGGCCCCTACAGAGTTAACCCACACGGGCGGATACTTTCGCCCGGCGCGTATCTGAACGGGCGGTAAAGACGCCGCCCGTTGCCGGAATTACTGCGTGGCTTTCACCGGGTGATCGGGCTTTTTGTCATTACCGGCAATGTACGGGCTCCACGGCTGAGCGCGAACCGGTTTGTCGGTCTGCCAGACCACGTTGAACTGACCGTTGTCTTCGATTTCACCAATCATTACTGGCTTATGCAGGTGGTGGTTGGTGTTATCCATAGTCAGGGTGAAGCCATCCGGCGCTTTGAAGGTTTGTCCCGCCATTGCCGCACGCACTTTATCCACGTCGGTGGTGCCCGCTTTCTCTACCGCCTGCGCCCACATATGGATGCCGACGTAGGTCGCTTCCATCGGGTCGTTGGTCACAGCAGTGGCGGCGTTGGGCAGGTTGTGCGACTTAGCGTAAGCGCGGTAGTCAGCAACGAACTGCTTGTTCACCGGATTCTCAACCGACTGGAAGTAGTTCCACGCCGCCAGGTTACCTACCAGGGGTTTGGTATCAATGCCGCGCAGCTCCTCTTCACCCACGGAGAAGGCCACCACCGGCACGTCCGTGGCTTTGATGCCCTGGTTCGCCAGCTCTTTGTAGAAGGGAACGTTGGAGTCGCCGTTGATAGTGGAGATCACCGCCGTTTTGCCGCCCGCCGAGAATTTCTTGATGTTCGATACGATAGTCTGGTAATCGCTGTAACCAAACGGCGTGTACACCTCTTCGATATCGCTCTCCTTCACGCCTTTTGAGTGCAGGAAAGCACGCAGGATTTTGTTGGTGGTACGCGGATAGACGTAGTCGGTGCCCAGCAGGAAGAAGCGTCTGGCGCTGCCGCCATCTTCGCTCATCAGGTATTCCACCGCCGGAATAGCCTGCTGGTTGGGTGCCGCGCCGGTGTAAAACACGTTTGGCGACATCTCCTCCCCTTCATACTGCACCGGATAGAACAGCAGGCCGTTCAGCTCTTCAAACACCGGCAGTACCGATTTACGGGAAACTGAGGTCCAGCAGCCAAACACCACGGCGGCTTTATCCTGCGTCAGCAGCTGGCGGGCTTTTTCCGCAAACAGCGGCCAGTTGGAGGCGGGATCAACCACTACCGGCTCCAGTTTTCTGCCCAGCACGCCCCCTTTGGCATTGATTTCATCAATGGTCATCAACGCCACATCTTTCAGCGGCGTTTCAGAAATTGCCATCGTGCCGGAGAGCGAGGAGAGGATCCCGACTTTAATGGTCTCCGCTGCCTGCGCACCCCAGGCTAAACCCATGCTGACAACCGTGGCGGAGAGTGCAAACACCTTGAGCAATGAACGTCTTTTCATCTGGCGAACCCCTGAGTTTTATTGTTTATGTTGGTGAATCCGGTTGAAGTCTTGCCTGCTGTAGCATGTGTAATGTGATCTTTCTGACCTCGGCTTTACTCACAGAGATGTGGTCGGTCAGAATGCGCTGGGCCTCCTCAGTTTGTTGATGCAAAACCGCCAGCAAAATCCGGGCGTGCTCGCTATAGGTCGCGTCAATCCTCTCCTCGCGGGTGAAGTCGAGGCGGCGGATAATGCGAATTTTTTCCGTCAGATCGGCGTGAATGCGCGCCATTTCGCTGTTGCCTGCGGCGGCAACCAGCGCTATATGGAAAGCTTCGTCCTGAAGTGAAACGGCCTTGCCCTGCTCCAGGCGCGGCGACGCTATCCAGAAAAGCTGTAGGTCATTCAGTAATTCGCTGGCGCGCCCCGGCGGCATGCTACAGAGGCGGCGTACCGCTTCGCACTCCAGCACAATCCTTAAATCGTAAAGCTCTTCAAAGTATTCGAAGTCGAACTGGCGAACCTGCCAGCCGCTGCGAAAACAGACCTCGACATAGCCCTCCCGCTCCAGCCAGAACAGGGCCTGCCGCACCGGCGTGCGGCTGACATCCATGCGTGTGGCCATTTCGCTTTCGCTGAAGCGGTCGCCCGGCATCAGGCGAAAATCGAAAATGTCGTTCTTGATTGTCTGGTAGACCTTTCCGGCCAGCGCTTCCGGTCTGGCCTGGCCGCGTCTGGAGTGGCGTTCCTGCATACTGCCTCCTTTATTCCAGCCACAGCAGGGCATCACCCGGACTGACGGCGCGGCCAGGCTGGCAGGCGATACGCTTCACCCGTCCGGCCTGAGGGGCGTGGACAACCAGCTCCATTTTCATCGCCTCCACGATAATCAGCGGCTCGCCGGCAGCCACCACATCGCCCGGTTTCACCAGCACTTTCCAGATGTTGCCATTCAGGTCTGCACTGACCTGTAGCGCGTCATCTTCTGCCGCTTCCGGCTCTGATGTTTCTTCGCTGGTCAGCGGTGTGCCTTCCTCTTCCTGCGCCCACAGCGCCACTTCAGTCTCGAAGGCTTTGGCCTGGCTGGCGCGGAATTCAGCAACAGACCCGGCATTTTCGCTAAGGAAGCGCGTATGTTCGGCGAAATCGAACACCGTCTCTTCGATAGTGAGAGTGGCGCGGCCTTCGCGGAAATCTTCGCGCAGCACATCCAGCTCCGCTTCGCTGACCGGGTAGAAGCGTACCTGGTCGAAGAAGTGCAGCAGCCAGGGTTCGCTGGCGGCAAATTGCTCATTTTTCAGGAATTTGTTCCAGATTGGCAGCGTGCGCCCAACCAGCTGATAGCCGCCAGGGGAGTCCATGCCATAGATGCACATATACATGCCGCCAATGCCAACCGTCCCCTCTGCGGTAAAGGTTCGTGCCGGGTTGTACTTCGAACTCAGCAGGCGGTGGCGGGGATCCACAGGCACCGCGCACGGCGCGCCGAGATAGACGTCCCCCAGGCCCAGGATCAGATAGCTGGCGTCAAAAATTGTCTGGCGAACCGCTTCACGGCTGCTCAGCCCGTTGATTCGTTGAATAAAATCAACGTTATTCGGCAGCCACGGCGCGTTTGCCCGCACCGTTTGCTGGTAACGCTCTACCGCACCCAATGTGGCGCTGTCTTCAAACGCCATCGGCATATGCACAATGCGCGAAGGCACTTTCATCTGGCTGACGTCACCCAGCCCTTTCTCCAGGGTGAGCAGCAGGGTCAGCAGCTGTTTCTGGCTGAGAATGCGGCTGTCGTAGCGAATTTGCAGCGAACGCACGCCCGGCGACAGCTCCTCTATCCCCGGCTGGCCGGTTTCGCGCAGCGCCGTCATCAGCAGGTGAACGCGCAGGCGCAGGGCCAGATCCAGCACGTTGTCGCCATATTCCATCAGGATGTAGTTATCGCCCGCCTGGCGGTATACGGCGGTGGGGGTGAGAGCAGTGGCTTTAATGGCCGCCAGCACGGTAGCGGAACCCAGTTCGGTTTCCGCCAGCGATGGCACCTCGTAAGCGGGCAGCGTAGTGGCATGCAGCGTCTCCACGCTTTTCGCCTGCGCCCGTTCCAGAGCCTGTGCCTGTTCAAAACTGATCGGGTGGAAACGAATGCGGTCACCAGGTTTAACCTGGCCGACTTTCCACAATTCCGCTTTGGCGATGGTCACCGGGCAGACAAAGCCGCCCAGGCTTGGCCCGTCGCGGGTCAGGATCACCGGGAAATCGCCGGTAAAATTCACCGCGCCGATGGCATATTCACAGTCATGGACGTTAGAAGGGTGCAGACCGGCTTCGCCGCCGTTGGCGCGCGCCCAGCCCGGCTTCGGCCCGACAAGCCGAACGCCCAAACGGTTGGAGTTGTAGTGGACCTGCCATTCAGCAGCAAAGAATTCGTCGACAGATTGCTGGGTAAAGAAGTCCGGCGCGCCGTGTGGCCCGTACAGCACGCCGATTTTCCACTCGTCGCCATAGCGTGGCACCAGGGAAGCATCAACGGCCTGCGGTTCACTGGCCGGCGCGGGCGTGGTGCAGGCCGGCAGCGCTGGCTGAGAGATGGCCAGCATGTCAGCAACGCGCAGGGTGCGTCCGGCGTGGCCGCCAAACTGACCCAGCGCAAAGGTCGAACGGCTGCCCAGATATTCCGGCACGTCAAATCCGTTACGCACCGCCAGGTAGGTGCGGCAGCCCATCCGGGCACGCCCCAGCGTCAGAGTCTGACCCGCCTGTACGGCAACCGGCTGCCAGTAAGCCACGCTCTCGCCATCCAGCGTGGCAGGGCATTCCGCCCCGGTCAGAGCTATCAGCGTGTCGCTGTGAAAACGCAGCGTTGGCCCCTGTAGCGTAAATTCCAGCCCGGCGGCCTCTTCGGCGTTGCCCACAATGCGGTTTGCCAGACGGAAAGCAAAATCATCCATCGGGCCGGAAGGAGGCACGCCAATATCCCAGTAGCCCAGGCGGCCGGGGTAATCCTGAATGCTGCTCCAGGTGCCAGGCTGTACGACTTCAACTACTGGCGACAGCGGCGTAAAGCTGTCCAGCATGCGCGTCCAGACCTGACCCGTGCGGAAGGCTTCGGTCGCCACAATCTGCCGCAGATAATCCAGGTTGGTGGCGATACCGTGCAGGCGCGTTTCGCTCAGCGCCTGCTGCATTTTGCTCAGCGCAGCCTCGCGATTTTCCGCGTGTACGATCAGCTTGGCGATCATCGGGTCGTAGAAAGCAGAGACTTCTGTACCGGTATCGATCCAGCCATCGACGCGCACATTGTCAGGGAAGCAGACTTCTGTCAGCACGCCCGGACTTGGCTGGAAGTTCTTCAGCGGATCTTCCGCATAGATACGTACTTCAATTGAGGCACCCTGAGGGGGCTGCGTCAGCCGCGCCCAGTCTGTCTCTTCATCTGCGGCAACCCGCAGCATGCACTCCACCAGATCCAGCCCGGTTACGCACTCCGTTACCGGGTGTTCAACCTGGAGTCGGGTGTTTACTTCCAGGAAGTAGAATTCATTACGTTCAGCATCATAGATATATTCTACGGTGCCCGCGCTGCGGTAGCTTACCAGCTCGCCCAGCTTTACGGCAGACGCCAGCAGCGCCGCGCGGGTCGCCTCCGGCAGCTGTGGCGCTGGAGTCTCCTCCACCACTTTCTGGTTACGACGTTGCAGCGAGCAGTCGCGCTCGCCCAGGGCCACGACCTTGCCTTTGCCATCGCCGAAAATCTGCACTTCCACGTGGCGGGCGCGATCGATACAGCGCTCCAGGAACACGCCAGCATCGCTGAAGAACTGTTCGCCAAGGCGGCGCACGCTTTCCCATGCGTTGCTCAGCGCTTGCGCATCCGCGCAGCGTGTCAGGCCAATGCCGCCGCCGCCCGCGGTACTTTTCAGCATCACCGGATAGCCAATGGTGTCGGCCGCGCTAAGCGCCTCTTCAAGAGAAGCCAGCAGTGGCGTGCCTGGCGTCATCGGTACGCCTGCCACCGCGGCCAGTTCACGGGCGCGGTGCTTAAGGCCAAACTCACCAATCTGCCGGGCTGTTGGCCCCACGAAAGCGATGCCCGCTTCTTCACAGGCGGCGGCAAACGGCAGGCTTTCTGACAGGAAGCCATAACCGGGCCAGATCGCCTGTGCGCCTGTCTCGCTGGCCGCAGCCAGAATTTTATCGATGCGAAGATAGCTGTCGCTGGCTTTTTCGCCACCCAGTGCGATGGCAATGTCGGCATCTTTCACATGCTGCGCATTTTTGTCGGCTGCGGAGTAGACCGCCACGCTGGTAATACCCAGGCGTTTCAGAGTACGAATGGCCCGGCAGGCAATTTCGCCACGGTTGGCGATCAGAACGGTATTAAACATTCGGGGTCTCCTTGCGCGCCAGCCAGTTACGCCAGCCGCCAGATTCAGTGATGTCAGTCGCCTCAGCCAGCACGGCGGGTTCACAGATAAAGCCTTTCACCTGACGACCATCGGCCAGCGCCAGAGTGCCGATACCCAGCGGTGCCGGGATCTCCGCAACAAATTCGCCAAAGCGCGCCAGCGGGATATCCCACAGCTCAACGGTGATTGCCGCGCCGTCGCGGTCTTTCGCCAGACCAGGCTTCGGTGGTGTGGTGCCGGCCAGGGCATAGAGGCGGTAGCAGGCTGCGGTGGTTGTCTCTTCAACCAGCACCGCATCACGGCTGGTGAGCTGGTGGTTCAGCGGCATGCCGGTGAGATGAGCGCCCACTACCGCCACGCGCACGTGCAGGGAAGAGGAGGGCAGGGCTATGTGAGCCGTGGGTGTCGGCCTGCCCGTTGCGCCCAGGGGGAGCGCCTGGCTGGCCTGCCAGCGTTGACCGAAAGTGACCAGCGCGCGGTCATGCCAGGCGGGCGCAATCAGGGTGATCCCCGCCGGTAAGCCATCTTCACGGAACGGGCCAGGCAGTGCCAGCGCGGACAAATCCGCCAGGTTGGTGAAATTGGTATAAGTGCCAAACTGGGAGTTAAAGCGCACCGGCTCCAGCTTCATCTCTTCCAGCGTATGAATAGTGGGTGAGGTGGGCACCACCAGCGCATCAAACTGACTGAGCGTCTGTTGGATCTGGCGGCTCAGTTCCGCACGCAGGTATTCCGCTTTGTAAGCATCAACCGCACTGTAGTTATGGCCGCTGGCGACAATGCCGTATACCACCGGGTCCATCTCTTCGGGACGATCCAGCATAGTGCCCACCGCAACGGTGCGCTCGGCCACCCAGGGGCCGTAATAGAGCTGTTCGGCCAGCTGATGGAAGGCAGAAAAGTCGATGGGATGGAGCGTGGCGCCAGCAGCCTGTAGCGCGGCGGCAGCTTTTTCCCAGGCTGCCTGAGCCTGGACATCGCCATAGAATTCCAGCGTGGCGGGTACGGCCAGACGAGGGGCGGCGGGTAAAGCCGCAGGGGCCAGGCCCGGATTACGGCGTGAGTAAGCATCGCTGGCGTCGTAGCCCCCCGCGCAGCTTGCGGCGAGAAATGCATCTTCAACGGTCAGGGCAAACAGAGAGATCGTATCGTTAAGACGGCAGGCGGGCACCACGCCCGTGGCGGATAACCACCCTTTGGTCGGCTTCAGGCCAACAATGTTGTTAAAACCAGCGGGAACGCGCCCCGATCCGGCGGTATCCGTTCCCAGCGCAAAGCAGACTAACCCGCGCGCGGTCACAGAGGCGGAACCGGAACTGGAGCCACCGCTGACATAGTCAGAATTAAAGGTGTTTTTCACTGCGCCAAAAGGAGATCGCGTGCCGACCAGCCCGGTGGCGTACTGGTCGAGGTTAGTTTTACCTATTACCACGGCACCGGCGGCCTTGAGGTTGGCAACGGCGGTGGCGTCAGCAGCAGCCTGATAAGAGAAGGCAGGACAGGCGGCGGTAGTGGGCCAGCCCGCAACATCGATATTGTCTTTAACGGCAAACGGCACGCCAAACAGCGGCAGCGACGACGGGTCCTGATGCCAGGCGGCCAGCAACGGTTCCACCTGGGCGCGGATCTGCGCCGGTGTGGCGAGGTAGATCCAGGCGTTATCCTCCGTAGAGAGAGCATCCAGCACGCTTTCCAGCGTGGTGAGAACGGCTTCCGGCTGTTGCCGGTAATGCTGCTGCCAGTCGCTAAGGGTGAATCCGGTGGTCAGGGCCATAAGTTGAATTCCATCTGGTATACAAGATTGAATTCACTACAGCAAAAGCTGTGCCAGCATTATAATATGCTGTATTAAAAAGATTTATTATTATCAGTGCGGTAAGGATGCACGTTCAGCGGGCAACGAATGAACAAAAAAGGGGCGAACAACTGAGCAACGGTAAACCTTACACAGTCTGGCCAGGAAAAGCTGCTGACGGAACCCTCTCCGCACCAATGTTATGGCTATTGCTGCCAATATCGTGCGGGTGACCAATAACAGAGGTGAGTTCAAACGTGTGGAGAGGTTCTCTCTGGAGGACTGAATTTAACGGAATGATGAGCGTAAACGCTTTATCCCTCTCTTTTTATCAGTTACAGGGCCGGAGTTAAGTAAATTTTTGTGCAGAACCGTGCAGGAGTGCGTAAGCCTGGTTAGCATGAAGGAGGTTTTTCGGTAAGTTCAGGATAAAGAGAGGCGGTAACGTGGGGAAAGTCATGGCGGACAAGTGGCAGTTGTGGATAGCAGGGGCCTGTTTAACGGCCGTAACAGGTATGGCACAGGCGGATTCTCTGGAGGCCCAGCGCAGTCGTTATCTTGAAATCAAACAGGCCTGGGACAGTAATCAAATGGATACCGTGGCGCAGCTGATGCCCACGCTGCGTGACTATCCTCTCTACCCCTATCTTGAATACCGCGAGTTTGCGCAGCATCTCGATCAGGAAACTGGTCTGGCGGTAAATGCCTTTATCAAACGTTATCCTACGCTGCCGCCGGTTCGCTCTCTTTCAACCCGCTTCGTTAATGAACTGGCTCGCCGTGAAGACTGGCGGGGCTTGCTGGTCTTCAGCCCGGAGGAGCCTAAGCCCGTTTCGGCGCGCTGCAACTGGTATTACGCTAAATGGGCCACCGGCCAACAGCAGGTTGCCTGGGAAGGGGCGAAAAGCATCTGGCTGCGCGGAACCTCGCTGCCCGCCACCTGCGACAAGTTGTTCAACGTCTGGCAGGCTGCCGGTCAGCAAACCCCTATTACCACGCTGGAGCGCATCCGCCTGGCGATGAAAGAGGGGAATACCAGCCTGGTGAATTTCCTTGCTAAACAGCTGCCGGAAGATTACCAGACGATGGCGAACGCGGTGATGGATTTGCAAAACAATCCGCAGAACGTGGTGACGTTTGCCCGCGCCGTGGGGCCAACCAATTTTACCCGTCAGGCTACCTCTCTCGCCTTCGCCAAAGTCGCGCGTGAGGATGCAGAAAATGCGCGGGCGATGATCCCCTCTCTGGTCAGTGCGCAAAAGATGAGTGAGCAGGAGGAGCAGGATCTTAATGAAGCCGTAGCCTGGCGTCTGATGGGAAATGATGTGACCCCGGAACAGGCGCGCTGGCGTGACAATGTGGTGATGCGCAGCGGCTCTACTTCTCTGATTGAACGGCGGGTAAGAATGTCGCTGGGGATCAACGATCGTCGGGGACTTAATACCTGGATTGCCCGCCTGCCGGTTGAAGCGAAACAAAAGGATGAGTGGCAATACTGGCAGGCTGACCTGTTGATGGAGCAGGGACGTAAAGAGGAAGCGCAGAAAATCCTTCATACGCTGATGCAGGAGCGCGGATTCTACCCCATGGTAGCCGCGCAGCGTCTGGGTGAGGATTACCAGATGCAGATAAACAAAGCGCCTGAACCAGAGAGCAGCCTGACGCAGGGTGCAGAAATCGCCCGCGTGCGGGAGCTGATGTACTGGGGGATGGATAACCTGGCTCGTACCGAGTGGAGTTATCTGACAGCCAGCAAACCCAGCCTTCAGCAGCAGCAGCTTGCCCGTTTCGCCTGGGAACAAAACTGGTGGGTACTGAGCGTGCAGGCCACCATTACCGGCAAATTGTGGGATAACCTTAAAGAGCGTTTCCCGCTGGCCTATCAGGAACAGTTTGAGCGTTATACTGACGGTAAGGCGATTCCTGTGAGCTATGCGATGGCGATAGCCCGTCAGGAGAGCGCCTGGAATCCTAAAGCGCGTTCGCCGGTGGGCGCTTCGGGCCTGATGCAGGTGATGCCTGCTACCGCACAGCACACGGTGAAGGTTTACAGCCTGCCGGGCTACAGTAACAGCAGCCAGCTGCTGGACCCGGAAACCAATATTCAGATTGGTACGCAGTATCTGGAGTCGGTCTATCAGCAGTTTGGTCAGAACCGTATTTTCTCGTCTGCCGCCTATAACGCAGGGCCTTCAAGGGTGAAAACCTGGCTGGGTAACAGTGCAGGTCGGATCGATTCCGTAGCCTTTATCGAAACCATTCCCTTCTCTGAGACGCGCGGCTACGTGAAAAATGTGCTGGCTTACGACGCTTATTACCGTCATTTCATGGGCAAGTCGGATAAGATTCTGGCAGATGGCGAATGGGAACGGCGCTACTGATCCCCTCAGGGCTATGCTATGCTACTGTACTAGTTAAATAGTATGGGCTACCTATGAGCGAATCTTCCATTCCTGTCACCATGGAACCGCACAATGAAGAGTGGCAGCGTTTTGTGACGCTGCTGCAACGTGCCTTTGGCAATGGATTACATCTGCCGCTGTTGCAATTGATGATGACGCCAGACGAACGCGAGGCGCTGGGCACCCGGCTGCGGATCATTGAAGAGCTGATGCGGGGTGAGCTGAGCCAGCGCGAGCTGAAAAACGATCTCGGCGTGGGCATCGCTACCATCACGCGCGGCTCTAACAGCCTGAAAAGCGCGCCGCCAGCGTTGAAGGCGTGGCTGGAGGCGCAGCTGCTGACAGGGTCAGATAAAGTCTGACTCTGCCCCAGGCTTCATCTGGTAGATATCATTATGAAACGGGCAGAGCGCCAGGATCAGCGCCTGATGATAGACGCTGGTGCGCGTCAGCAGCCCTGCCGTAAAAGCGCCGATAGCGCCGCCTTTGTGCTTGATATTCTCAATGCCAGTGAGTCTGGCCATCTCTTCACCCAGTTCACGGCCTTCATGAATACCTTTCATCACAATAGCGGGCAGGGTGAAGCTGGCAGAACGCGACTCACCGCGCAGCTTGTGGTTTTCAATCACCATCCAGGCAAAGGCGCTATCCTCTTCAATCCCCGCTTCAATGGCGACCCAAAAGTCCGCCTCAGGCCGAACCTGACGGGCATTCATCACGCGGTGACGTGCGCCAGTTCTCGTTTCAACGTTTGTAACCGGCTGCGCGGCCACGCCGCTGTCGACCTCGACACCCTCTATATGGCAGGATCCCTCACCGAATACATCGCTGAATGCTTGAGAAATTGCCTTAATTTTGGCTGGATTGATGGTGGCAGCGACAACATGGTACATAATTGTTTGAACCCTTCAGGCAAATTTGTCGCAGTATAACGGAAAATCGCATGTTACAGGTCTACCTTGTTCGCCACGGAGAAACGCTTTGGAATGCAGCGCGACGCATTCAGGGACAGTCGGACAGCGCGCTGACAGAGAAAGGAGTGCAGCAGGCACATCAGGTGGGGGAGCGGATGAAACACCTCGGCATCACCCACGTTATTTCCAGTGATTTGGGGCGAACCAGACACACGGCGGAAATTATTGCAGATGCCTGTGGTTGCGGCGTAAAGCTCGACCCACGGCTGCGTGAGCTGAATATGGGGGTGCTGGAGCAGCGTCCGCTGGACGAGCTGAGTGAGGAGGAGGAGAGCTGGCGCAAAACGCTGGTCGACGGGACCGAAAACGGTCGTATTCCTCAGGGCGAGTCGATGACCGAGTTAGCAGAGCGCATGCAGCAGGCGCTGAATGCCTGTCTGGAACTGCCTGAGGGCAGCCGCCCGCTGATTGTCAGTCACGGCATGGCGCTGGGCGTACTGGTAAGTACGCTGTTGGGCCTGCCGGCCCATGCGGAACGCCGTCTGCGTCTGCGGAACTGCTCCATCTCCCGTGTGGATCACCAGCAAAGCGCCTGGCTGGCGGAAGGCTGGGTAGTGGAGACGGCGGGAGACATTTCGCATCTCGACCAGCCTGCGCTGGACGAACTACAGCGTTAAGAGTGCTGTAAAGAGGGCGGAGCGAGCGAGGCCGCCTCTGACAGCAGCTATACACGCTTACGATTGTGGCAGCGGGCAGAAAGAAGTTCTGCCCGTTATATTATGCCGTGACCGTTTCCGTAGTGCTGCGAATGGGGATCAGGTATTCGCAACGGATATCCACTGGCGGCTCCGCGCGTTTCTTGCCGCCATCCGTCAGGAAGCGTTCAATATCCTGCCCATGACGTCGGGTCAGCTGTAGCATTGGCATACAGGTGCCGTAGATCAGCAGAATGAACTCCTGCAAACTGGCGCGAGGCCCTTCGTAGAAAAACTGCACATATTCTCCTCCCTCCAGCAGCACCGTTTGCGTGGACTGCATCGCTTGTGAAAGCTGGTCCATTGGCACCGCCGTGGTGTAGAGAATTTCCTGCTCATCATCCTTCTCCATGCTGGGGCGAGACTGGTGCAGGCCATAGAGCACGGGCGGGATCATATCGGTTTCCGTCAGGAACTGCCGCCAGAAGTGCAACCGCATTTCGTCGCGGGCGCTGGAGATCTGCTCCAGCGTGCAGGTATAGCTCTGCGTCTGACCAACCAGCACAGTTTCTGGCAGCGTAATATAGGCCGCTTCCGGGAGGCGATAATCATCCAGACGGATCGGGGGACGCAGGCCGAAGGAGTTCCAGTCAGAAGAGCGGCGATACCAGGCGGGCGTCTGGTTAAACTGTTTTTTGAATGCCCTGGTAAACGTCTGCTGAGAATCGAAACGATACTGTAGGGCAATGTCCAGAATCGGACGGCTGGTCAGGCGAAGCGCCACCGCAGCCTTAGAGAGGCGCCGTGCACGAATATAGGCGCCAATCGCATGACCGGTGACTTCCTTAAACATTCTTTGCAAATGCCATTTTGAATAACCAGCCTTGGTCGCCACGTTGTCGAGAGACAACGGCTGATCGAGGTGGCTTTCAAGCCAGACAAGCAAATCGCGAATGATACCGGCTTGATCCATAAATCATCCTTACCTGATAAAAGTGGTGCAGGGAAAAATTCCACTACTGACTCATATAACGTACTGCCTGTAGAACTGATAAATAGCCTCTGCCATACACATCAAACCGCGGGGAGGTGTTACCATGCGGCGAGTACCTGAAGAGGTTACCTTACAATGTCATCTATTTTCTAAGCAATGGTAACGTTATGACAATGAAAAAATTGTTAATAGTCACGTCGGTAATTTTAACGTCAATGGCAGCACGCGCTGAGCAGGTTGGTTCCGTGGATACTGTCTTCAAAGTCTTCGGCCCCGATCATAAGATTGTGGTGGAAGCCTTTGATGATCCAGAGGTAAAAAATGTCACCTGCTATATCAGTCGGGCCAAAACCGGCGGCATTAAAGGAGGTCTCGGTTTAGCTGAAGACACTTCTGACGCAGCCATTTCCTGTCAGCAGATAGGGCCGGTTGAACTGAGCGATAAAATTGCCAAAGGCAAAGCTGAAGGCGAGGTGGTCTTCCGTAAGCGGACTTCACTGGTCTTTAAAAAGCTACAGGTGGTGCGGTTTTACGATCAAAAACGTAATGCACTGATCTATCTGAGCTATTCCGATAAAGTGGTGGATGGTTCGCCTAAGAACGCCCTGAGCGCAGTCCCTATTATGCCGTGGAAATAACGTGCTGCAAAGAAAAGGGCCGGAATTCCGGCCCTTTATAGCACAGGCTGAGTGGGTTTAATCCTGCAAATCGCCACAGAAGCGGTAGCCTTCGCCATGAATGGTGGCGATGATCTCTGGCGTATCCGGCGTGGATTCAAAATGCTTACGGATGCGACGAATGGTTACATCAACCGTACGGTCATGCGGCTTTAACTCACGGCCAGTCATTTTTTTCAGTAAATCAGCACGGGTCTGGATTTTGCCAGGGTTCTCACAGAAGTGCAGCATCGCGCGGAACTCGCTGCGCGGCAGTTTATACTGCTCTCCCTGTGGGCTGACCAGCGAGCGACTGTTGATGTCCAGCTCCCAGCCATTAAAGCGATAGCTCTCAACCAGCTTGCGCTCTTCGCTGTGCGGCGCCAGATTCATGGTCCGCGAAAGCAGGTTGCGCGCGCGGATTGTCAGCTCACGCGGGTTAAACGGCTTGGTGATGTAGTCATCAGCGCCGATTTCCAGGCCCAGGATTTTATCTACTTCGTTATCACGACCCGTCAGGAACATCAGGGCAACGTTCGCCTGTTCGCGAAGTTCACGAGCCAGCAGCAGACCGTTTTTCCCAGGCAGGTTGATATCCATAATCACCAGGTTGATGTCATTCTCGGTCAATATATGGTGCATCTCAGCACCGTCCGTAGCCTCATGAACCATGTAGCCTTCGGCCTCAAAAATACTTTTGAGAGTATTGCGAGTCACTAATTCATCTTCAACGATAAGTATGTGCGGGGTCTGCATGTGTTCGCTACCTAAAATTGCCAACAAAATCGAAACAGGGCATACAGCTGTAAAGAAACCAGATAAAGCAGGGTTGTTATCGGGTAGAGAAACAACAGCTGTACAGAATATGTTCTTGAGTCATTAAAGACCAGGCTGCGCATCCTGTAAATCGTGGTTGCACCCTGTCCCGGCACGCTTAAAAATGGGGGTATATCTTAACCGCATTAACAGCAATATAACAGTACAAGACCTGGCCAAAATGTAATAAACGACGCTAACTTGACTTATATCAAACCAATTGTAGCACGTTAACCGTTTTGTGAAAAACTCTTACCAGAATGCCAGCTTAGCTCACAAATATGCTCTTTTTAGCCGTAACAAAGCTGACGCCCAAAAAGATACCGGCAGCAAATTTAACATTTGATAATGCCTTGAAGCATATGGCTTTATACCTTGATAATTGTTTTTATTAAGGTATTCAGTGCAAAGCCATCATATAATTTGATTATGACCAGTTACACTATGCACCTGAAATGTTATGTATTTGTTGCTATCAACCGGCTTATTTTTACATCCTGCGGCGTGAAGCCACGTTCCAGGCTATCTGATTAAGGACGTTATGCGCTTTCCTTTGATTCTTGTTTCTCCGCACCGACCAGAAAATATTGGCGCGGCCGCCCGGGCCATGAAAACCATGGGGTTTGATGAATTGCGGATCGTCAACAGCCAGGCTTATCTTGAACCTGCGGCACGCTGGGTAGCGCATGGCGCAGGGGAGATTCTGGACGGTATTACCCACTGGGAGACGCTGGCCGATGCGCTCGCAGATATCGATTTCAGCATCGCCACCACCGCCCGCAGCCGGGCAAAGTTCCGCTATTACGCCACGCCTCAACAGGTAGAAACGATAATAGAAGAGAAGCAGCAGTGGGTCAGTAGCGTGGCGCTGGTGTTTGGCCGCGAAGATACCGGCCTGACCAATGAAGAGCTTGAGCTGGTGGATCTGTTAACCGGTATCCCGATGGCGGCAGACTATCCCTCGCTGAATCTGGGGCAGGCGGTGATGGTCTACTGTTATCAACTTTCGGCTCTCCGGCAGGTAAGCGCCTCTAAAGAGGCCCCGGCTGACGCCCTGCAATTAACGGCCTTGCGCCAGAGGCTCGATCGGCTGCTTACACGGCTTGAAGTCAGTAATGACCGCAAGCTGGCAGAGTGGCTCTCTCAGCGTCTGGGCCTGCTGGAACAGCGCGACAGCGCGATGCTGCACCGCCTGCTGCACGATGTAGAAAAAAAACTTATAGATAAAAAAGCTGAATAATAGCGCCACAGTAGTGAGACTTACTGGGTTTATTTCGGCCACTAACAGAATGGACCTGTTTTTGCTTTAAATCCCCCGCGGGTTGATGGGAATAGCGGCCGCCGCCAGAAGATAAAAAAATTGACTTGGCTGGCGGTTTGCTTTACTTCTGAAAGCCGACAGAATTCAAAGACAGACAGACGATAAATCTAAAATGCGCAAACAAAGCCTGATGACAACAATCATTATTACCACCACCATTACCCCAGGTAACGGTGCGGGCTGACGCATAAAGGAAAAATCAAAAAAAAGCCCGCACCTGAACAGTGCGGGCTTTTTTTTCGGCAAAAATTCAGGAGATGTTGATAATGCGAGTGCTGAAATTCGGTGGAACCTCAGTAGCCAATGCGGAACGATTCTTGCGCGTGGCTGACATTCTGGAAAGTAATGCTAAGCAGGGACAGGTTGCTACCGTATTGTCCGCGCCAGCGAAAATCACTAACCATCTGGTGGCGATGATTGAAAAAACCATCAGCGGTCAGGATGCCTTACCCAATATCAGCGACGCGGAAAACATTTTCTCCTCACTGCTGAAAGGTCTGGCAGAAGCGCAGCCTGGTTTTCACTACGACAGCCTGAAAGCGGTTGTCGATCAGGAATTCGCACAGCTTAAGCAGATCCTGCACGGTATCGGCCTGCTGGGGCAGTGCCCGGACAGCGTCAATGCGGCGATCATCTGTCGCGGCGAAAAGCTCTCAATTGCGATAATGGAAGCGCTGCTGCTGGCCCGTGGACATGGCGTCACCGTTATCGATCCGGTAGAAAAATTGCTGGCTGTGGGCCACTATCTCGAATCCACCGTGGATATTCCTGAATCCACTCGCCGCATCGTCGCCAGCCAGATCCCTGCTGAGAATATGATCCTGATGGCCGGATTTACCGCCGGTAATGATAAGGGTGAGCTGGTGGTGCTGGGACGCAATGGTTCAGACTACTCCGCCGCCGTACTGGCCGCCTGCCTGCGGGCAGACTGCTGTGAAATCTGGACTGACGTCGATGGCGTCTATACCTGCGATCCCCGTCAGGTGCCCGACGCCCGGCTGCTGAAGTCGATGTCCTATCAGGAAGCGATGGAGCTTTCCTATTTTGGCGCTAAGGTTCTGCATCCGCGTACCATTGCCCCTATTGCCCAGTTCCAGATCCCTTGCCTGATCAAAAACACCGCCAATCCGCAGGCGCCCGGCACCCTTATCGGTGGCGACAGCTCAGATGAAGATAACCCGGTTAAAGGCATCACCAACCTGAATAACATGGCGATGTTTAACGTCTCCGGCCCTGGGATGAAAGGGATGGTGGGTATGGCTGCCAGAGTCTTTGCCGCAATGTCACGCAGCGGCATCTCTGTGGTGTTGATTACCCAATCCTCTTCCGAATACAGCATCAGCTTCTGCGTGCCGCAAAGCGATCAGGCCCGCGCCCGTCGGGTGCTGGAAGAGGAGTTCTACCTGGAGCTGAAGGATGGCCTGCTTGAGCCGCTGGACGTGATGGAGCACCTGGCGGTGATCTCCGTGGTGGGTGACGGTATGCGTACCCTGCGCGGCATCTCTGCCAAATTCTTCTCAGCGCTGGCGAGAGCCAATATCAATATCGTTGCTATCGCTCAGGGATCTTCCGAACGCTCTATCTCTGTGGTGGTCGATAATGACCAGGCCACTACCGGCGTACGCGTGGTGCACCAGATGCTGTTCGCTACCGATCAGGTTATCGAAGTCTTCGTCATTGGCGTCGGCGGCGTGGGTGCAGCGTTGATCGACCAGCTTCACCGTCAGCAGACCTGGCTGAAGAATAAGCATATCGATCTCCGCGTCTGTGGCATTGCTAATTCAAAAGCGCTGCTGACCAACGTGCACGGTATTCCGCTGGAGAACTGGAAGGCGTCGCTGGCACAAGCCAGTGAACCCTTCAATCTGGGGCGACTGATCCGGCTGGTGAAAGAGTACCATTTGCTTAATCCGGTGATTGTGGATTGTACCTCCAGCCAGGCAGTGGCCGATCAGTATGCTGATTTCCTCGCTGAAGGCTTCCATGTGGTCACGCCGAATAAAAAGGCCAATACCTCTTCATACAATTACTATCAGCAGATGCGTTCCGCCGCCGCGAAGTCGCGCCGTAAGTTCCTTTACGACACCAACGTAGGTGCGGGATTGCCGGTTATCGAAAACCTGCAAAATCTGCTGAATGCGGGTGACGAACTGCTGCGCTTCTCCGGTATTTTGTCCGGTTCGCTCTCCTATATTTTTGGCAAGCTGGATGAGGGCGTATCGCTTTCTGAAGCCACCAAAACGGCGCGGGAACTCAGCTTTACGGAGCCGGATCCGCGTGACGACCTCTCCGGTATGGATGTGGCGCGTAAGCTGCTGATTTTAGCCCGCGAAGCAGGTTATCAACTGGAGCTGAGCGACATCGAGATTGAGGCCGTGCTGCCGGAAGAACTCACCGCGATAACGGATGTGGAAGCCTTTATGGCGCGCCTGCCGGAGCTGGATGAGGCGTTTGCTTCCCGCGTGTCACAAGCTCGTGAAGAGGGCAAAGTGCTGCGCTTTGTCGGCGCCATTGAAGAAGGCGGGCGCTGCCGGGTGAAAATTGATGCCGTGGACGGCAACGATCCGCTGTATAAAGTGAAAAATGGCGAGAACGCCCTGGCGTTCTACAGCCGCTACTATCAGCCAATCCCGCTGGTACTCAGGGGCTATGGCGCGGGTAACGATGTGACCGCAGCAGGCGTATTTGCCGACCTGTTACGCACCTTGTCATGGAAGTTGGGAGTTTAAGAATGGTCAAGATTTATGCCCCTGCCTCAATTGGCAACGTCAGCGTGGGCTTTGATGTACTGGGTGCGGCAGTATCACCGGTGGACGGCTCCCTGTTAGGGGATTGCGTCACGGTGGAGGCAGCCAGCGAATTCAGCCTGCGCAACGAGGGGCGCTTTGTCAGCAAGCTGCCTGATAAAGCAGAAGAGAACATCGTCTGGCAATGCTGGGATCGCTTCTGTGAAGCGATTGGCAAGCGCGTGCCGGTGGCGATGACGCTGGAAAAAAATATGCCGATCGGATCGGGCCTCGGCTCCAGCGCCTGCTCCGTAGTGGCGGGTTTGATGGCGATGAACGAACACTGCGGCAAGCCGCTGAGCGACACAGAACTGCTGGCGCTGATGGGCGAGCTGGAAGGGCGAATTTCCGGCAGCGTGCATTATGATAATGTCGCCCCGTGCTTCCTCGGCGGCATTCAGCTGATGCTGGAGGAAAATGGGATTATCAGTCAGCAGGTGCCAGGCTTTGATCAGTGGCTGTGGGTGATGGCTTACCCCGGCATCAAGGTTTCTACGGCGGAAGCGCGCGCTATTCTGCCCGCGCAGTACCGTAAAGAAGAGATTATCAAGCATGGTCGCTACCTGGGTGGGTTTATTCATGCCTGCCACACGCAGCAGCCGGCGCTGGCGGCAAAGCTGATGCGCGATGTGATCGCCGAGCCTTACCGCACCAAACTCTTACCGGGGTTTGCCGAGGCTCGCCAGGCTGCGCAGGATATTGGCGCACTGGCCTGTGGCATATCGGGTTCCGGCCCTACGCTGTTCGCGGTTTGTGACCAACCGGACACCGCACAGCGCATGGCTGACTGGCTCAGCCAGCACTATCTGCAAAATGATGAAGGCTTCGTTCACATCTGTCGTATCGATACGGCAGGCGCACGTAAACTGGGATAACGCATGAAACTGTATAATCTGAAGGATCACAACGAGCAGGTCAGCTTCTCGCAGGCCGTTAAACAGGGTCTGGGTAGCCAGCAGGGGCTGTTCTTTCCGCTGGAGCTGCCGGAGTTTGAACTCACCGACATCGATGAGATGCTGGAAATGGATTTCGTTACCCGCAGCAGCAAAATTCTCTCTGCTTATATTGGTGATGAAATTGCGCCGCATCAGCTGCACGATCGCCTGAAAACGGCCTTCAGCTTCCCGGCACCGGTGGAAAAAGTCACTGATGATATCTCTGCACTGGAGCTGTTCCATGGGCCAACGCTGGCCTTTAAGGACTTCGGTGGCCGCTTTATGGCGCAGATGCTCTCCTATGTCAGCGGAGCCGATGAGAAAATTACTATTCTTACCGCCACCTCCGGAGATACCGGCGCAGCGGTTGCCCATGCTTTCTACGGTATGGATAACGTACGGGTAGTGATCCTCTATCCTCAGGGCAAAATCAGCCCGTTGCAGGAAAAACTGTTCTGTACCCTGGGTGGCAACATCCAGACTATCGCCATTGAGGGGGACTTTGACGCCTGTCAGTCCCTGGTGAAGCAGGCGTTTGATGATGAGCCGCTGAAAAAAACCATTGGCCTGAACTCCGCTAACTCCATCAACATCAGCCGCCTGCTGGCGCAGATTTGCTACTACTTTGAAGCGGTTGCTCAACTGCCGCAGGAGAAGCGCAATCAGCTGGTGATCTCTGTTCCAAGCGGTAACTTTGGCGACCTGACGGCGGGCCTGCTGGCGAAGTCTCTTGGCCTGCCGGTGAAGCGCTTTATCGCAGCAACCAACGCCAACGACACCGTGCCGCGTTTTCTGGTGAACAGCGAATGGCTGCCTAACGCCACCGTCTCCACTCTGTCAAACGCCATGGACGTCAGCCAGCCAAACAACTGGCCGCGTGTGGAAGAGATTTTCCGCCGTAAGGCGTGGAAACTCACGGAGCTGGGCTATGGCGCGGTGGATGATGAAACCACCAAAGCGACCATGCGCGAGCTGGCCGACCTGGGGTATATCTCTGAACCTCACGCGGCCATCGCTTACCGTATGCTGCGCGATCAGTTGCAGGAAGGGGAGTTTGGCCTGTTTCTGGGCACCGCGCATCCGGCTAAGTTTATCGAAAGCGTGGAAGAGATCCTCGACCGCAAGCTGCCTGTTCCTCAGGAGCTGGCGGACCGCGCTAACCTGCCGCTGCTGTCGCACAAGATGGCAGCGGATTTTGCCGCGCTGCGTGATTTCCTGCTGCATAAGTAACCCATACAGCTTCAACGATCTCCAACGGCCCTGCATGGGCCGTTTTTTCAGCTGTCCGATCCCCCAGTCATCCTCTGCTGTGCTGTAGCTGATGAGCTGCCACCGCCTGTTGCCACGGCTGATGAATTACCTGTGGGATTTTGCCCCGATGAGGCCAGCGCGCCCGTGGGCTGGTCTCCTGGTGCGGCGGTAAGCGTAGCCGCATTCTGATTGCCCGTGTTGGTTGCACCAGCGGAGGCAGTGAGCGGAGCCTGGCTGCTGGTCGTGGCGCTGGCCTGACTCTCTGCGGCAACGGCACCACGAACCTTGCTGTGTGCCTGATAAATCTGGTTTACCACCTTATAGGTCAGCCCAAACGCGGCGGCGGTTCCGGCATTGTTGAACAGGCTGGAAAGCAGCGGCGACACCTTCCCTTTGGTCAGGGCAGCCATAATCTGCTGGGAAGCCAGCGTGCTGCCGTTGGCAAAATTATTCCAGCTAAGACGGGCAATGGAGTGGTCCAGCAGGCGACCATAATCTTTCATCGGCAGGGAAGGGGAGAGCTTTTGCCCATCGCCAACCTGCTTAGCATCGTAATGCTTACCTAAAAAAGCGTCGCCGGTTTCAATCACCGTATTACAGGCGGCGCGAAGCGCGGAGACGATAGCCCCCATCTCATGCAGCGCTTTACCGCTTAACGGCTTGCCTGCCGCATCGCGGATCTCCGGGCCGGAGACGGTATAACCTTTCGGCAGCGCCTTCTGTATCAGTCCATCCTGTAGCATGCCCATCGCCAGAGTATTCAGCGTGTACCAGGCGCCATTGGTGCTCATATTGTCATCGCTGACGCCGTAGCTGGCTTTGCCGTCACGGGAAGCGACCATGCTGCCGGTGGCCTGCAAAGATTCCCGCGTACCGGCGTAGATAACATTACGCAACTGTGTACTGAGCACCCGCGCCGTCAGGCCGGGATTACCGGTCAGCGCACCCGCCAGCGACATGCCTACATTCATCAGTTCAGCGGCAATCTGCTGCCCGGTCACGCGTTTTGAGTCGGTTTGCGTTTGTGCGCTGAGCCGATTCCATTCCGCAGGCTTATCGCGGCGCATCACCTCTGCCCCCTCGGGGCTGAGGCCAAACTGCCCGCGCACCGCTACCTGATTGTGCTGCGGATCCCTTGCCAGACGGGGTTCACGGATATGGATTTGAGCCGCAATATTGGCAAGCGAGACGGCAGCCTGTAGGCCGACGGCAGCCGCAGGATGTTTTTCTGCCAGATGGGGCAACAGCATATTGTAGGCTTCGATAAAAGCCTCTTCGCGCATCATGGTGGGCAATCCGCAGGTAATCATCTGCTGCAAAGCATGACCGCCCAGCGCGCCCCAGGCCTTATTTTGCAGCGGAGCCAGGGTGAATTTACCCAGGGCAACAGCCGATGATTTGGTGTCGTTCCAGCCTGTTGTTCCGGCTGATTTCGCCCCTTTCAGCCCGGCGTTACCCGCTATCCTGGCACCGGTTAAAGCCAGGTTGCCGCCAGTTTTGACGCCACTCCAGGTGGCACTTCCCACCGTTTTCGTGCTGCCCCATGCAGCATTTCCTCCATATTTTATGCCGTTCCAGGCAGCAGTGGATCCCTGGCCCACAAGCGCGCTGCTTCCTTCCGCCAGGCCGGAGAAAAACTTCCCTGCGCTGGCGGCGGCCCTGGCGGCGCGCCCGGAGCTGTGGTCGGGCCGGGGGCCGCTCTCCTCATCGCCGCGTGAACCGGGCCTGGTCATCTGAAACTGACCGGGAACCTGTTGAATTGAATGACTCATGGCGTCTCTCCTCAGTTCAGGCAGCACTCTGGTGACGGCGATCAAACGCCACGGTAAGCGTCATAAAGTCGGCCAGCCAGCCGGCGAGATCGGCTGCCTCCAGCCCCAGCGAATCCCAGCGGCTGACCAGGCAGATCCTCTCGCCGCATAAGGTCAGCGAGCAGTGCGTGAACAGCCGAAGCTCCTGGTTGGCAACCAGATAGTGTCGTTGCTCATCGCCTGGAGATATCTCCAGATCCAGCGGCGCAGAGATCAACAGGTGGCGGCGATCGCCGTCGGCAAGCACAGAGAGTGGCCGTTCCGGGAAGGATAATTTGCAGAAGCAGCCCTCCAGCAGATAGCTTTCCCGCGCCAGGCCCAACAGGGTGAAAGTTTGTTGCAGAAGGGGATAGTGCCAGTCAGTGGTGAGTGCCTCCCTGGACAGCGCATCCATGCGCTCCGCTAACTGCTGCTGCCAGCCAGCAATCCAGCCGGGAAGCGGGGGCGCTTCTTCTGGCGCACCTGTCGTCTCTGGCTGTCCCAGCGAAAGCAGCAGGTCAATAAGACTTGAAGCGAGTGAATTGAAATCATTCATCACGCCCGCCAGCGCATCCGGCTGGCCGGGCAGATCAAACGCCAGCGGCCTGGTCAGCAGGGCTGAACCCTGCGGATCGAGAGAAAGGCTGATACCGTTCATCGCCATCGCCACATCGTTGGTTCTGAGTAGCGCTTCCTGCCAGACCTCAGGATGAAGCGCCTCTGGCTCAGGAAGAATGCCAACCGCCAGCCACATCGGCACCGGCTTCTCGCTCTGACAAATCAGGATCAAGTGCAGCGCATCCAGCCGGATCAAACCGGTGGAGGCAAACTGCTGCTGCTGCGCCTCATCCACACCAAACTGCGCCGCTGCGGCCATCAGCCACGCTTTGGCTGAATCTGGCAGAGGATTTTGCCAGCCGTCTGTCCGGACGCTCTTATCCTGCTGATGGCTGGCCTGCCACATCCGATCGCGAATGGTTCTCTCTAACCCCTGCTGATCCATACTCTTCCCCCCATAGCTGATTACGCCTTGAGTGACCCGCAGGTTGTAATGGTTCTGTCACAAAAGGGCTTATAAAAAAAGGCTATGGCTGGAGGAAAAAAGGGGGTGATTTGCGGCGCAAAAGGGCGCTGCGCCGCTCGATCTATTGGCAGAAGTTATGGCTGTTCGCGGCGTTTAAAGACCAGATCGGTTTCATTACTCTCTTCAGCCGAATAGGCGTAGCCAGCAACAGCAAAGTTTTTCAGCTGGGCGGGTTTCGTCAGACCCTGCTGGATGACATAGCGACTCATCAGGCCACGCGCTTTTTTGGCGTAGAAGCTGATAACTTTGAATTTGCCATTCTTCTCATCAAGGAATACCGGTTTGATAATGCGGCCATTGAGCTGTTTCGGCTTCAGCGCTCTGAAATATTCGTCGGAAGCCAGGTTGATCAGCACATCATCACCCTGTTCGGCCAGCGCAGCGTTCAGCGCTTCAGTCAGCCTGTCGCCCCAAAAAGCGTAGAGATCTTTCCCGGCTGGGTTTTCCAGCCTGATGCCCATTTCCAGCCGGTAAGGCTGCATTAAATCCAGCGGCCGCAGCAGGCCATAAAGGCCGGAAAGCATACGCAGATGCTGCTGGGCAAAATCGAACTCTTTCTCACTAAAGGTTTCCGCCTGTAGGCCGGTATAGACATCACCTTTGAACGCCAGAATGGCCTGGCGAGCATTTTCTGGCGTAAAAGGGGGATGCCAGTCGTTGAAGCGGTTGGCATTCAGTTCCGCCAGCTTATCGCTGATGCTCATCAACGAGCCGATTTGGGCCGGCGTGAGCTGCCGCGCAATCTCAATCAGTTTCTGGGAATCATCCAGCAGCGCCGGTTGGGTAAAGCGTCTGGTCGCCAGCGGGCTGTCAAAATCCAGCGTTTTGGCTGGGGAGATAACCATCAACATGCCTGAGTCCTTGTATAAATAAGCTGAAGTAGCGCGCTACTTTAGCAAAAAACGGGCGATGAAAGCAGTAATCGCTGTCATCGCTCCAGCTGATTTCTCTGCGCATTTATCCACAATTTAGCACTGCGGGGCCTGCGGGAAACCTTACCTTGCATGGCGGGTTTCGCGTGATATTATCCGTGGCAGAGAATTTCAAGAACCCGATACTCTACACTCTGATGAGAATGACAACCATGACGGACAAACTGACTTCCCTGCGTCAACTCACTACCGTTGTTGCCGACACCGGTGACATTGCAGCGATGAAGCTCTATAAGCCGCAAGATGCGACCACTAACCCTTCCCTGATCCTGAGCGCCGCGCAGATCCCTGAATACCGCAAGCTGATTGATGATGCGGTGAGCTGGGCGCGCGATCAGAGCAGTAAAAAAGAAGAGCAGATCAACTTTGCCGCGGATAAGCTGGCCGTCAATATCGGTCTGGAAATCCTGAAGCTGGTGCCGGGCCGCATTTCCACTGAAGTTGATGCGCGCCTCTCTTACGATACTGAAGGCAGCATTGAAAAAGCCCGCTCCCTGATCAAGCTCTATAACGACGCGGGCATCAGCAACGACCGTATCCTGATCAAACTGGCATCCACCTGGCAGGGCATCCGTGCCGCTGAGCAGCTGGAGAAAGAAGGGATCAACTGTAACCTGACGCTGCTGTTCTCCTTCGCTCAGGCTCGTGCCTGTGCGGAAGCTGGCGTCTACCTGATTTCACCTTTCGTTGGTCGTATTCTGGACTGGTACAAAGCGAATACCGACAAGAAAGAGTACGCGCCGCATGAAGATCCGGGCGTGGTTTCCGTGTCTGAAATCTATGAATACTACAAGCAGCACGGCTATGAAACGGTGGTGATGGGTGCCAGCTTCCGTAACGTAGGCGAAATCATTGAGCTGGCTGGTTGCGACCGTCTGACCATCTCCCCGGCCCTGCTGAAAGAGCTGGCGGAAACTGAAGGTACGCTGGAGCCTAAACTCTCCTGGGCTGGCGAAGTGAAAGCGCGTCCGGCGAAGATGACTGAATCTGAGTTCCTGTGGCAGCACAACCAGGATCCGATGGCAGTGGATAAACTGGCTCAGGGCATTCGTAACTTTGCGCTCGACCAGGCCAAACTCGACAAGATGATTGCCGAGCTGCTGTAACCCTCTGAGAGTGGCTGGCACACCAGCCACTCTTTTCACTCGCTGTACATCCCGCTTTGCAATAGTTTATCCTTCCCTCTTATCTCCCCCGATACCCGCGTCCGCCCTTAAAGCGTGGCCGTAACTACAGTGACGACACGATGAATACACTACGTATAGGATTGATTTCGGTTTCCGATCGCGCCGCCAACGGCATCTATCAGGATCAGGGCTTGCCTGCGCTTGAGGCCTGGCTTTCGCAGGCGCTGGCTACGCCGTTCACCATTGAAAAGCGACTGGTGCCGGATGAACAGCCGATGATTGAGCAGGCCATCTGTGAACTGGTAGATGAATTATTCTGCTCTCTGGTGCTGACGACGGGCGGAACCGGCCCGGCTCGTCGTGATGTGACGCCCGATGCGACGCTGGCCATTGCTGACCGCGAGATGCCGGGTTTTGGCGAACAGATGCGCCAGATTAGCCTTAACTTTGTGCCTACAGCAATCCTCTCCCGTCAGGTAGGGGTGATCCGCAAACAGTCACTGATCATTAACCTTCCGGGCCAGCCAAAATCGATTCAGGAGACGCTGGAAGGGCTTAAGGATGCGGAGGGTAAAACCAAAGTTCACGGCATTTTTGCCAGCGTGCCTTACTGTATTCAGCTGCTGGAAGGCCCTTATGTGGAAACACATGAGGCGGTAGTAGCAGCTTTTCGTCCCAAAAGTGCCAGGCGCGAAACAAACGGCTAAAAATGGCGTAATTCAGGCATAAGATCCAGCGGCGCTGGTGTGGCAGAGAATGAACGGTATAGTACGCATAGCTTTACATTGGCGGACTATACTTTTTTCTTCTACTTCTGGATATGCCTGAATAATTATGCCTCCCGATAACGCGCGTCGGTTAAACCGACAGGATTATAAAACCCTCTCTCTGGCGGCGCTGGGCGGCGCGCTGGAGTTCTACGACTTCATTATTTTTGTCTTTTTTGCCGCCGTAATTGGCGACCTCTTTTTCCCTGCCGATATCCCTGACTGGCTGCGCCAGCTCCAGACGTTTGCCATTTTCGCCGCAGGCTATCTGGCGCGCCCGTTAGGCGGCCTGATCATGGCCCATTTTGGTGACAGCCAGGGCCGTAAGAAAATGTTCAGTCTCAGCATTCTGCTGATGGCTCTGCCTACGCTGGCGATGGGGCTGCTGCCAACCTATGCCACGCTTGGCATTGCCGCGCCGATCCTGCTGTTGCTGCTGCGCGTTTTGCAGGGGGCGGCGATTGGCGGAGAAGTGCCGGGCGCCTGGGTATTTGTGGCTGAACATGTTCCGGAAAAACGCATCGGCTTCGCCTGCGGTACGCTGACTGCGGGACTCACCGCGGGCATCCTGCTTGGCTCAGTTGTGGCGACCCTTGTTAACACCACTCTGGGGGCTGAGGGGATTGCTGAAGGCGGCTGGCGCATCCCGTTCCTGCTGGGCGGCGTATTTGGTTTTATCGCTCTCTATTTGCGCCGCTGGCTGCATGAAACGCCAATCTTTGTCGAAATGCAGTCACGTAAAGCGCTGGCTGCTGAGCTTCCCCTCAAAACGGTCATTCTGAACTGCAAAAAAGAGATCGCGATAAGCATGCTGCTGACCTGGCTGCTGTCAGCAGGAATTGTGGTGGTGATCCTGATGACGCCCACCCTGTTACAAAAACAGTTTGGCATTGCGGCAGCGTCGGCGCTTCAGGCTAACAGCCTCGCAACGGTGATGTTACTGGTTGGTTGTATCTGCTCCGGGCTGGCTGCCGACAGATTTGGTGCCAGCAAAACGCTGATCGTTGGCAGCCTGCTTCTGGCCGGTTGCAGCTGGCTGTTTTACCGCACCGTTGGCGGGCACCCCGAGATGCTTTTCCCCTGCTATGCGCTGGTGGGCTTCAGCGTTGGGGTGGTGGGTGCCGTACCTTACGTGATGGTTCGGGCATTTCCCGCCGAGGTGCGTTTTACCGGCATCGCCTTCTCCTATAACGTGGCTTATGCCATTTTTGGTGGGCTGACGCCGATATTCGTCACGCTGATTATGAAGGTGACGCCGCTGGCTCCCGCTTATTACGTGCTGGCACTCTCCGCCATTGGCTTACTGGTTGGCCTCTGCCTTAAGCGCAGCTTTGCCCGTCATCCTCTTGTCGTTAACCAGAGCAGAGGTTGATAAAAAGTAGCGTTAACCACAGGCGGTTACCGCCCAGGGAATAAAAGATTAAGCGCAACGCTCAGTAGATAATTGTCCGTTAAAAAAGGCCCCTGGGGGCCTTTTTTACTTCCAGCTTAATGTTAAACCTGCTTAGCGCTACCCAGCGGCAGTACGGTTCGGCCCAATTGTTCGTTGATCACTTCAGCCATCGCCAGATAGATTGCGCTGGCGCCGCAGAGCAGGCCTTCATATCCCGCCAGCATCAGCACCGTTTTATTCCCGGCGATATTTCCCCAGGCAAGTAGCGCGAACAGCAGCGTCAGGCTGGCAAAAACGCTCTGTAACGCGCGGCTGGCAGAGAGCGTGCCAAAGAACATAAACAGCGTAAACACGCCCCATAACGCCAGCCAGATACCGAGCACGTTGGCATCAGTGGGTTGCGCCAGCCCCATCTCAGGCAGCAGCAAAATGCCTGTCAGACTCAGCCAGAAGCAACCATAGGAGGTGAAAGCGGTGAGGCCAAAAGTATTACCCTTTTTGTACTCAAGCAGGCCCGCAACAATTTGCGCCAGCCCGCCGAAAAAAATGCCCGTGCTGATGATGGCGGAAGTCAGCGGAATAAAGCCCGCGTTATGAAGATTGAGTAAAACCGTGGACAACCCGAATCCCATTAATCCCAGTGGTCCTGGATTGGCCAGCCTGTTGTTATGCATATGTTTCCCGTAATAAAGATAAAAAGTGAATTTTTGGGGCAAATCTTGCTGATTTATCAAAAGATTTTTTCCGGCGTTCTCAGGCCGCGCGGCATCATAAAGATCCGGCGAAGGGGAAACATTGATCTGAAGAGCGATAAAAAAGACTTTTTTTTTCTGCTGCCCCTTGATGCCGTGGTGGATGGCCCCATCTTAGTTGGCATCCAAGGGTATGGACCTGGAAAAAAAGCGTGGCGCCAGCAGTTGAAACGGCAAAAAAAGCCCGCATTAAGTGTTCATAAACTGATTTGACATGAATTTAAGTGGGAGAAGTGTAATGGGTAAAATTATTGGTATTGACCTGGGTACGACTAACTCTTGTGTCGCTATTATGGATGGCGGTAAAGCGCGCGTGCTGGAGAATGCAGAAGGCGATCGCACCACCCCTTCTATTATTGCTTACACCCAGGACGGCGAGATTCTGGTCGGTTCACCGGCTAAGCGTCAGGCTGTGACCAACCCACAGAATACCCTGTTTGCGATTAAGCGCCTGATTGGCCGTCGCTTCCAGGACGAAGAAGTGCAGCGTGATATCAAAATCATGCCTTACAAAATTGCCGGTTCCGACAACGGTGATGCCTGGATCGATGTGAAGGGCCAGAAAATGGCGCCGCCGCAGATTTCTGCGGAAGTGCTGAAGAAAATGAAGAAAACGGCGGAAGATTATCTGGGTGAGCCAGTAACTGAAGCGGTTATTACCGTACCAGCCTACTTCAACGATGCGCAGCGTCAGGCAACGAAAGATGCCGGCCGTATCGCAGGTCTGGACGTGAAGCGTATCATCAACGAACCAACCGCAGCCGCGCTGGCTTACGGTATGGACAAAGGTCAGGGCAACCGCACTATCGCGGTTTATGACCTGGGTGGGGGTACCTTCGATATCTCTATCATCGAAATCGATGAAGTAGATGGCGAAAAAACCTTCGAAGTACTGGCTACCAACGGTGATACCCACCTGGGTGGTGAAGACTTCGACAGCCGTATGATCAACTACCTGGTCGCTGAATTTAAGAAAGATTCAGGCATCGATCTGCACAACGATCCGCTGGCGATGCAGCGTCTGAAAGAAGCGGCAGAAAAAGCCAAAATTGAGCTTTCTTCCGCTCAGCAGACCGACGTGAACCTGCCGTACATCACTGCTGATGCTACTGGTCCTAAGCACCTGAACATCAAAGTGACTCGTGCGAAGCTGGAATCACTGGTAGAAGATCTGGTCAGCCGCTCTATTGCGCCTCTGAAAGTTGCGTTGCAGGATGCGGGTCTTTCTGTCTCTGATATCAACGACGTTATCCTGGTCGGTGGTCAGACTCGTATGCCAATGGTGCAGGCGAAAGTGGCTGAGTTCTTCGGTAAAGAGCCACGTAAAGACGTGAACCCGGATGAAGCAGTAGCAGTGGGTGCTGCGGTTCAGGGTGGTGTTCTGGCGGGCGACGTGAAAGACGTGCTGCTGCTGGACGTTACGCCTCTCTCCCTGGGTATCGAAACCATGGGTGGCGTGATGACTGCGCTGATCAACAAGAACACCACTATCCCGACCAAGCACAGCCAGGTGTTCTCTACAGCTGAAGACAACCAGTCTGCCGTGACTATTCACGTGGTGCAGGGTGAGCGTAAACGTGCTGCTGATAACAAATCGCTGGGCCAGTTCAACCTGGACGGCATTAACGCAGCGCCGCGCGGCATGCCGCAGATCGAAGTCACCTTCGATATCGATGCCGATGGTATCCTGCACGTTTCCGCGAAAGATAAAAACAGCGGAAAAGAGCAGAAGATCACCATCAAAGCTTCTTCTGGTCTGAACGACGAAGAGATCGAAAAAATGGTGCGTGACGCCGAAGCTAACGCTGAGTCGGACCGCAAATTTGAAGAGCTGGTGCAGACCCGTAACCAGGCCGATCATCTGTCGCACAGCACCCGTAAGCAGCTGGACGAAGCAGGCGATCAACTGCCAGCAGACGACAAAGCACCGATCGAAGCGGCTCTGGCCGAGCTGAACACGGCGTTGAAAGGCGAAGACAAAGCTGAAATCGAAGCGAAAATGCAGGCGCTGATGGAAGTCTCCAGCAAACTGATGGAGTTCGCTCAGCAGCAGCAGGCCGCAGGCGGCGCAGCCGATGCCGGTGATGCTTCCGCTAAGAAAGATGACGACGTTGTTGACGCCGAATTCGAAGAAGTGAAAGACAACAAAAAATAATCGCCCTTGAGCGGGCACGGTGGCCTGAAAAAGGCCACTGATGAAACCTGACGGGCGTAGGAGTTTTCTCCACGCCCGTTCATGCATATTAAGGGCAGGACCACCAGAATGGCGAAGAGAGACTATTACGAGATTTTAGGCGTTTCCAATTCAGCGGATGAGCGTGAAATCAAAAAGGCCTATAAACGCCTGGCGATGAAATTCCACCCTGACCGCAATCCAGGCGACAAAGAATCGGAAGCCAAATTCAAGGAAGTGAAGGAAGCTTACGAGATCCTGACCGACAGCCAGAAACGTGCGGCCTACGATCAGTACGGTCATGCAGCCTTTGAACAGGGCGGTATGGGTGGCGGCGGCGGCTTTGGCGGCGGCGGCGGAGCAGATTTCAGCGATATCTTTGGCGACGTGTTCGGCGATATCTTTGGCGGAGGACGCCGTCAGCAGCGTGCTGCGCGCGGTGCCGATTTACGCTATAACATGGAGCTGACGCTTGAAGAAGCTGTCCGCGGCGTGTCCAAAGAGATCCGCATTCCTACGCTGGAAGAGTGTGAGGTTTGCGACGGCAGCGGCGCAAAACCAGGCACTAAGCCGCAGACCTGTTCAACCTGTCACGGTCAGGGCCAGGTGCAGATGCGTCAGGGCTTCTTTACCGTACAGCAGGCGTGTCCGACCTGTCACGGTCGTGGAGCGGTTATCAAAGATCCTTGTAACGCCTGCCACGGTCATGGCCGCGTTGAGAAGTCTAAAACACTGTCGGTGAAAATTCCGGCAGGCGTGGATACCGGCGATCGTATTCGTCTCACCGGTGAAGGTGAAGCGGGAGAGCACGGTGCACCAGCAGGCGATCTCTACGTTCAGGTACAGGTGCGCAAGCACCCAATCTTCGAGCGTGAAGAGAATAACCTCTACTGCGAAGTGCCGATCAACTTTGCAATGGCAGCGCTGGGCGGTGAAATTGAAGTGCCGACTCTGGATGGCCGTGTGAAGCTGAAAGTGCCGGCAGAAACGCAGACCGGTAAGCTATTCCGCATGCGCGGGAAAGGCGTCAAGTCTGTCCGCGGCGGTGCGCAGGGCGACCTGCTTTGCCGCGTAGTGGTAGAAACGCCGGTCAGCCTTAGCGACAAGCAGAAAGCGCTGCTGCGCGAGCTGGAAGAGAGCTTCGGCGGCCCAAGTGGCGAGAAGAACAGCCCTCGTTCGAAAAGCTTCTTTGACGGCGTGAAGAAATTCTTCGACGATTTGACCCGATAACTTCAGGTCAGGCAGAAAAAACGGACAGCTCAGGCTGTCCGTTTTTTTTTATGTTTTGCTTCTGCTGAAGAGCCGCCTGCGGCTCAGTTTGCCGCTATACTTCGGAAATAGTGAAGTGTTAAGCGGGTATAAACTGTTTTTTACGATCGGTTAAAACGAGTATGCTGGCGCTACTTTCTTTCATCACTTTGTTAACGGAATGCTCTGATGAATTCAGCTTTAAAAAGATTACTGAAAAATGAAGCCACCGGCGGGGTGGTTCTGATCATCGCTGCGGCAATTGCGATGTTCCTGGCGAATAATGCCGGGACGCAGCAGATTTACCAGTCAATACTGAACGTGCCGGTTGAGTTCCGCTTCGGCAGCCTGGATATCAGTAAAAACCTGCTGTTATGGATCAACGATGCGCTGATGGCGATCTTTTTCCTGATGATTGGCCTCGAGGTAAAACATGAGCTGGTTTCAGGATCGCTCGCCACGCGCGAACGGGCGATGTTTCCCCTGATTGCTGCCTTAGGCGGTATGCTGGCACCAGGATTGATCTTCGCGGCGCTCAATCATAGCGATCCGCTTGCCAGCAACGGCTGGGCAATCCCTACCGCAACCGATATTGCCTTTGCACTGGGTATCCTTGCTCTGTTAGGCAGCCGCGTGCCGCCCGCCCTGAAAATGTTCCTGATGGCGCTGGCGGTCATTGACGATCTCGGCGCTATTCTGATCATCGCTTTCTTCTACACCCAGGATCTCTCTCTGACCTCGCTGGCCGTGGCCGGTGCCGCAACGGCAGTGCTGATCCTGTTGAATAAGCTGGGCGTACGCAGCATTTCGCTCTACATGCTGGTAGGGGTGGTGCTGTGGGTGGCAGTGCTGAAATCGGGCATTCATGCCACGGTTGCAGGCGTTATCATTGGCTTCTGCGTACCGTTGAAAAAAGAGAATGGCCATTCACCGGCCATGCATCTGGCGCATGGTCTGGCTCCCTGGGTGAGCTGGCTGATTTTACCGCTGTTTGCTTTCGCCAATGCGGGCGTTTCGCTGGCTGGCGTCTCTCTCAACGGGCTGCTCTCTGATGTTCCGCTGGGGATCATTCTTGGGCTGTTTATCGGCAAGCCGTTGGGGATCACCCTGATCTGCTGGCTGGCGATCAAAATGCGGGTTGCCGCGCTGCCGGAAGGAACCCGAATGCAGGATATCGCTGCTGTTGGCCTGCTGTGCGGGATTGGTTTCACCATGTCGATCTTTATCGCTTCGCTGGCCTTTGATGCCGCACATGAAGAGATGGTGACGCTGGCCAAGCTGGGTATCCTTACCGGTTCGATTGTGTCAGCAGTTGTGGGCTATTCGCTGTTGCGAGTCAAACTCAGGTAATGAGATAGCGGCCAGCTTCTGCTGGCCGCGCTTGATATCGCCATCAGGGAGGCGCGTATGTCACACATCAATTTCAACCATCTCTACTATTTCTGGCAGGTTTGTAAAGCCGGGTCGGTGGTAGGGGCGGCAGATGCCCTGAATCTGACGCCTCAGACCATTACCGGCCAGATCAAGGCGCTGGAAGAGCGGCTACAGGGCAAACTGTTTAAACGGCAGGGAAGGGGGCTGGTGCCCTCTGAGCTGGGGCAGTTAGTTTTTCGCTATGCGGACCGGATGTTCCAGCTCAGCCAGGAGATGCTGGATATCGTTAACTACCGTAAAGAGGCGAGCCTGCTGTTTGATGTTGGCGTAGCGGATGTTCTCTCCAAGCGGCTGGTGAGCCAGGTACTGAAAACGGCGGTAGTGGAGGATGAAAACATCCACCTTCGCTGTTTTGAGTCCACCCATGAGATGCTGCTGGAGCAGCTCAGCCAGCACAAGCTGGATATGATCCTCTCCGACTGCCCGATAGACTCCACGCAGCAGGCCGGGTTGTTTTCCGTCAAGCTGGGCGAGTGCAGTGTCAGCTTCTGGTGTCAGGCACCGGTTCCCGATCTGCCTTTCCCTGCCTGCCTTGAGCAGCGTAAATTGCTGATCCCCGGACGGCGTTACATGCTGGGACGCCAGCTACTGAACTGGTTTCAGACGCAGGGGCTGGAGGTGGATATTCTGGGCGAGTTTGATGATGCCGCGCTGATGACAGCCTTTGGTGCGAGCCATAATGCGATTTTTGTTGCGCCATCCCGTTACGGTGATGACATTTATGCTGAAAAAGAAATTGTTGAACTGGGCAGGATTGAGAGCCTGGTGGAGGAGTATCACGTGATTTTTGCCGAGCGAATGATCCAACATCCCGCCGTGCAGCGTATTTGTAACAAGGATTTCACTGCGCTGTTTTCATAAAAAGCGGACATAAAAAAACCGGCAGCGCCGGTTTCTTTATCAAAGCCGATTAACAGCGTGGCGATTAAGCCAGTTTGTTGATCTGTGCAGTCAGGTTTGCTTTATGACGTGCAGCTTTGTTTTTGTGGATCAGGCCTTTAGCTGCCTGACGGTCCACGATTGGTTGCATTTCATTAAATGCATTCTGCGCAGCCGCTTTATCGCCAGTAGCGATAGCCGCGTAGACTTTCTTGATAAAAGTACGCAACATTGAACGACGGCTAGCGTTGTGCTTACGACGCTTCTCAGACGTTACTGCGCGTTTCTTAGCTGATTTGATATTAGCCAAGGTCCAACTCCCAAATAGTTCTATGAGGACAATTCAAAGGCCGAGGAATATGCCTCTTTCGCCCATGGTTGTCAATGGATTTGTGCAAATAAGCGTCGCTAAAAAAACGACACTTGGTTACGTTTCGATGGCGCAAGATTCTATCAGCTTCATGCCAATGAATACAGCTTATTCACAAGATAAATGTGAATGGCTCACGCGGGCAGGGTTTGCCGGAGAAAATGGCGGGATAAACGGGCTAAAGCCGCATTCGCGGGTTAACCTTCCGGGCTGTAATTGGTATAATCCGCCGATTTCCACAAATTTGAGCCAGCCATGAAGTTTATCCGCGGCATACATAACCTTAGGGAGCAGCATCGCGGCTGCGTACTGACCATCGGTAATTTCGATGGCGTCCACCGTGGCCATCAGGCACTGCTTTCCCGACTGTGTGAAGAAGGCCGCCAGCGCAATTTGCCGGTGGTGGTAATGATCTTTGAGCCGCAGCCGCTTGAGCTGTTTGCGGCCGACAAAGCGCCCGTCAGGCTGACACGCCTGCGGGACAAAGTCCGTTACCTGAGCGAAGCGGGCGTGGATGCGGTGCTCTGCGTGCGTTTCGATCGCCATTTCGCCGCGCAGACAGCGGAGAGTTTTGTCGCCGATTTGCTGGTGGAGAAGCTTGACGTGAAGTTTCTCGCCGTGGGTGATGACTTCCGTTTTGGTGCTGGTCGTCAGGGGGATTTCCTGCTATTACAGACGGCTGGCGTAAACTATGGCTTTGATGTCATCAGTACCCAGACCTTTTGTGACGGCGGCATACGCATCAGCAGTACGGCCGTGCGTCAGGCGCTGGCGGAAGACGATCTGCCGCTGGCGGCCTCGCTTCTTGGCCATCCCTACACGATTTCTGGTCGGGTAGTTCATGGCGATGCGCTGGGCCGCACGATAGGCTTTCCTACCGCCAACCTGCCGCTAAGACGCTATCTCTCGCCGGTAAGAGGGGTCTATGCCGTTGAAGTGTATGGCCTGGGCGATAAGCCGCTGCCAGGCGTTGCCAATATTGGTACGCGTCCCACGGTCGCCGGCCTGCGTCAGCAGCTGGAAGTTCACCTGCTGGACGTTGCAATGGATCTGTACGGTCGCCATATAGAGGTGGCGATCGCTAAAAAAATTCGTAATGAGCAGCGTTTTGCCTCGCTGGACGCGCTTAAAGAGCAAATTGCTAAAGATGTGGTGAGCGCCCGAACGTTTTTTGGGCTGAAAACACCGGTTTAAACCGAACCGAAATACGGAATCGAGAATCTGATGAGTGACTATAAATCTACCCTGAATTTGCCGGAAACGGGGTTCCCGATGCGTGGCGATCTGGCCAAACGCGAACCGGGAATGCTGCAACGTTGGTATGATGACAATCTTTACGGCATCATCCGCGAAGCCAAGAAAGGGAAAAAAACCTTTATCCTGCATGATGGCCCTCCCTATGCGAACGGCAGCATTCATATTGGTCACTCAGTTAACAAGATTCTGAAAGACATTATCGTCAAGTCCAAAGGGCTGGCGGGCTTTGACTCGCCTTACGTGCCGGGTTGGGACTGCCACGGTCTGCCTATTGAACACAAAGTTGAGCAGATGATTGGCAAGCCGGGTGAGAAAGTCACCGCGGCTGAGTTCCGTGCTGCCTGCCGTGAATACGCCGCTGAACAGGTTGAAGGCCAGAAAAAAGATTTTATCCGTCTGGGCGTACTGGGCGACTGGGATCGTCCTTACCTGACGATGAACTTCAAAACCGAAGCCAATATCATTCGTGCGCTGAGTAAGATCATCGGTAACGGCCATCTGCATAAAGGCGCCAAGCCGGTGCACTGGTGCATGGACTGTCGTTCTGCGCTGGCTGAGGCCGAGGTTGAGTACTACGACAAAACTTCTCCCTCTATCGATGTGATGTTCAATGCGGTCGATAAAGATGTGGTACAGGCCAAATTTGGCGTGACCCAGGCTGAAGGGCCGGTTTCACTGGTTATCTGGACCACCACGCCGTGGACCATGCCCGCTAACCGCGCTATCTCGCTGCATCCGGAGTTCGACTACCAGCTGGTGCAGATTGAAGGCCGCGCGCTGATCCTGGCGAAAGATCTGGTTGAAAGCGTGATGAAGCGTGCCGGTATTGCGCAATGGCAGGTTCTTGGCGAAACACGAGGCGCAGAGCTTGAGCTGCAACCCTTCCAGCATCCTTTCCTGGATCACATCTCACCTGTTGTACTGGGCGAACATGTTACGCTGGAAGCGGGTACTGGTGCGGTGCATACAGCACCCGGCCACGGTCCTGATGACTACGTTATTGGCCAGAAATATGGTATCGAAACCGCTAATCCGGTAGGGCCGGACGGCAGATTCCTGCCGGGTACTTATCCGACGCTGGACGGCGTAAACGTCTTTAAAGCCAATGATATGATCGTTGAGCTGCTGCGTGAAAAGGGCGCGCTGCTGCACGTTGAGAAGCTGCTGCACAGCTACCCGCACTGCTGGCGCCACAAAACGCCAATCATCTTCCGTGCTACCCCACAGTGGTTTATCAGCATGGATCAGAAAGGGCTGCGGGCGCAGTCGTTGAAAGAGATCAAAGGCGTGCAGTGGATCCCGGACTGGGGCCAGGCGCGTATTGAGTCGATGGTGGCTAACCGTCCGGACTGGTGCATCTCACGCCAGCGTACCTGGGGCGTGCCGATGGCGCTGTTCGTTCATAAAGAGAGTGAGCAGCTGCACCCCGATACGCTGGAGCTGATGGAAAAAGTGGCTCAGCGTGTTGAGCAGGATGGCATACAGGCCTGGTGGGATCTGGATAGCAAAGAGCTGATGGGCGAAGAGGCAGAAAACTACGTTAAAGTCCCGGATACCCTGGACGTGTGGTTTGACTCAGGATCAACCAGCTACTCGGTGGTGGATGCCCGTCCGGAATTCGGCGGCCATACTCCGGATATGTATCTGGAAGGTTCAGATCAGCATCGCGGCTGGTTTATGTCTTCTCTGATGATTTCCACGGCGATGAAAGGCAAGGCGCCTTATCGTCAGGTACTGACCCACGGCTTCACCGTTGATGGTCAGGGCCGCAAGATGTCGAAATCGATCGGTAACACCGTTTCTCCGCAGGATGTGATGAACAAGCTGGGTGGCGACATCCTGCGTCTGTGGGTCGCCTCTACCGACTATTCGGGCGAGATGGCCGTTTCTGACGAGATCCTTAAGCGTTCTGCCGACTCCTATCGCCGTATTCGTAATACCGCGCGCTTCTTGCTGGCGAACCTGAACGGCTTCAATCCTGAAACCGACCTGGTGAAGCCAGAAGAGATGGTGGTGCTGGACCGCTGGGCTGTAGGACGGGCGAAAGCGGCGCAGGAAGAGATCCTCGCCTCTTACGAGAGCTACGACTTCCATGAAGTGGTACAGCGTCTGATGCAGTTCTGCTCTATTGAGATGGGCTCGTTCTATCTTGATATCATTAAAGACCGTCAGTACACCGCGAAAGCGGATGGCCTGGCGCGCCGTAGCTGCCAGACCGCGCTCTACTACATTGCCGAGGCGCTGGTGCGCTGGATGGCGCCGATCATGTCGTTTACCGCCGATGAGATCTGGGGTGAGCTGCCAGGCAAGCGCGCGAAGTATGTCTTCACCGAAGAGTGGTTCGACGGGCTGTTTGGCCTGGCGGATAACGAGCCGATGAACGACAGTTACTGGGCTGAGCTGCTGAAAGTGCGCGGTGAAGTCAACAAGGTGATTGAGCAGGCGCGTGCTGACAAGCGCCTGGGCGGCTCGCTGGAAGCTGGCGTGACGCTCTATGCCGATGCCGATCTGGCGCAGAAGCTGACCAGCCTGGGTGATGAGCTGCGTTTCGTGCTGCTGACTTCAGGTGCACAGGTCGCTGACTATGCGCTGGCTACCGAAGAAGCGCAGCAGAGCGAGCTGGTGAAAGGTCTGAAAATCGCGCTGCACAAAGCGGAAGGCGAGAAATGCCCACGCTGCTGGCATTACACTACGGACATTGGTCAGAATGCTGAGCATCCGGATGTGTGCGCCCGTTGTGCCACCAACATTGCTGGCGCTGGCGAACAGCGTAAGTTTGCCTGATGAGTAAACCTATTTTCTCGACCGGTTTACGCTGGGTCTGGTTGATAGTGGTGGTCATTGCCATCGACTTCGCCAGCAAGCAGTGGATTATGAACACGCTGATGCTGCATGAGTCGATGTCAGTGATGCCATTTTTCAACTTCTTCTATGCGCATAACTACGGGGCGGCTTTCAGCTTCCTGGCAGATAAAGGCGGCTGGCAGCGCTGGTTCTTTGCCGGCATTGCCGTCGCGATAGTCGTGGCGCTGCTGGTGATGATGTACCGCACCGCAGCCAGCAATAAGTTAAACAATATTGCTTACGCGCTGATCGCTGGCGGCGCGTTGGGCAACCTGTTTGACCGGGCGTATCATGGCTTTGTGGTCGATTTTATCGACTTCTATGTGGGCGACTGGCATTTCGCCACTTTTAATATCGCTGACTGCGGCATCTGTATTGGTGCCGCACTGATCGTGCTGGAAGGTTTTTTCAGCACGTCCGGCAAACAGGCTAAAACTTAAGGGCAGGGTATGACTGATTCTGTGCAGCGCGAAAGCGCGGTGCTGGTGCATTTCACCTTAAAGCTGGAAGATGGCTCTACGGCGGAATCCACCCGTAACAATGGCAAGCCAGCCCTGTTCAGTCTGGGAGACGGTAGCCTCTCTGAAGGGCTGGAGTCGCACCTGCTGGGGCTGAAAGTTGGTGAGAAAACAGCCTTCTCGCTGGACGCAGATGATGCCTTCGGTCAGAGCAGCCCGGACCTGATCCAATACTTCTCCCGCCGCGATTTTACCCAGGCGGGCGAGCCTGAAATCGGTGCCATTATGCTGTTCAGCGGCATGGATGGTAACGAAATGCCGGGCGTGATCCGCGAAATTTCCGGTGATTCGATCACCGTGGATTTCAACCATCCGCTGGCCGGGCAGACTATTCACTTCGAAGTTGAAGTACTGGAAATCGATCCGGTACTGGAGGCGAAAAATGCAAATCCTGCTGGCTAACCCTCGCGGTTTTTGTGCCGGTGTTGACCGCGCCATCAGCATTGTGGAGCGTGCGCTGGAGATGTACGGCGCACCGATCTACGTGCGGCATGAAGTGGTGCATAATCGCTATGTGGTAAACAGTCTGCGCGAGCGTGGCGCAATCTTTATCGAGGATATCGGGGAAGTGCCGGATGGCGCGATCCTGATTTTCTCTGCGCACGGCGTATCTCAGGCGGTGCGGGCAGAAGCTAAAGCGCGCGATCTGACAATGCTGTTCGATGCGACCTGTCCGCTGGTGACCAAAGTGCATATGGAAGTGGCGCGCGCCAGCCGTAAGGGTACGGAAGCGATCCTGATTGGTCACGCAGGGCACCCGGAAGTGGAAGGCACCATGGGGCAGTACAGCAACCCGAAAGGGGGCATGTACCTTGTTGAAGCGCCGGAAGACGTTTACAAGTTGCAGGTGAAGGATGAGAACAACCTGAGCTTTATGACGCAGACCACGCTTTCCGTCGATGATACCTACGAGGTTATCGATGCGCTGCGTGCCCGTTTCCCGAAAATCATCGGTCCACGTAAAGATGATATCTGCTACGCCACCACCAACCGGCAGGAAGCGGTTCGCACACTGGCAAAAGATGCCGATGTGGTGCTGGTTGTGGGGTCGCGGAATTCGTCAAACTCTAACCGTCTGGCAGAACTGGCCCAGCGTGCCGGTAAGCTGGCGCGGCTGATCGACTCTGCTGAAGACATTCAGGAAGAGTGGGTCAAGGGTGTAAGCTGTGTGGGGGTAACGGCGGGGGCTTCTGCGCCAGATATTCTGGTACAGGAAGTGATCCAGCGCCTGCGTGAGCTGGGAGGTGAAGCAGCCATCGAGCTGATTGGCCGCGAAGAGAATATCGTCTTTGAAGTGCCCAAAGAGCTGCGTGTGGAAGTGCGTCAGGTCGAGTAACAGCCGGCAGCTCTTGAGTATTACCTTTGAATAAAGGCATGTTGTCTGTGTTGAGGGTGGCCTGGTCAGGAAGATCGGGCTGAACACAAAAATGCCATGCCTCCTTACCTGACGCTGCCCGGCAGCCTCCATGCCGCTTAGCCTCTGCTTATCTGCCCGCTCTTCCTTGCCACAATCTTCACTGTGGCCTGTTTCAAAGCCCGACTCTGACCTGTGTGTTCATCCGGCTTACCAATTGCACTGAAATCATTGGGTGGCGGCACAGAGCGCGTTAGCCGAGTGTATGCCGCAGGGATGCGGCATCCAAGCTTCCATGGAAAGATTCACGGCGTCTCGGATAACGCGCTCTGTGCCGACGCCGTGCCACCGCAGCTGTCTTTAACCTTACCCTCACTCCCTCCGATCAAACCCCTCTAAAATTTGTTTTACTGATAATGCATCGCGGCTGGCATAAAATTCTTATTATGCTGTTTTTATGGTGGCGCGCCGGTTAGCGCATGGTTAACCTGTCTTCGCTTTGCATGCACAGACTTTATACAGGGATTCAAAATGAACAATGCACAAATCCGCCTCGCTATAGTGGGCGCCTCAGGACGCATGGGACGTCAGTTAATTCAGGCAGCACAGGAGGCGGAAGGGGTGTGCTTAGGTGCAGCGCTGGTGCGTGAAGGCTCTTCGCTGGTGGGCGTTGATGCCGGTGAGCTGGCCGGAACAGGGGCGCTGAACGTGAAAATCAGCGACAGCCTGGAAGCTGTAGTAAAAGATTTTGACGTGCTGATCGACTTCACCCGTCCTGAAGGCACGCTGGCTTACCTGGCGTTCTGCCGCCAGCACCAGAAAGCGATGGTGATCGGCACCACCGGTTTTGATGAGGCAGGTAAAGCTGCTATCAAAGAAGCATCGCAGCATATTGCTGTGGTATTTGCTGCTAACTTCAGCGTGGGCGTTAACCTGGTGCTTAAACTGCTGGAGAAAGCCGCCAAAGTGATGGGTGATTACGCTGATATCGAAATTGTGGAAGCGCACCATCGCCATAAAGTCGATGCCCCTTCGGGCACCGCGCTGGCCATGGGCGAAGCGATTGCGGATGCCATGGAGTGGGATCTTAATGACCATGCCGTCTATGCCCGTGAAGGGCATACCGGTGAGCGTAAAGCGCAGACCATCGGTTTTGCGACCGTTCGTGCTGGTGACATTGTCGGCGAGCATACCGCTATCTTTGCTGATATTGGCGAGCGTGTAGAGATAACCCATAAGGCTTCAAGCCGGATGACATTTGCAAAAGGGGCTGTTCGGGCCGCTGAATGGTTAAAAGGTAAGAATGCTGGTCTTTATGATATGAGAAATGTGCTTAATCTTGATGATTTATAAGTGTTGTGCACCATCGTGATGTGGTTATTTCAATCATAACTTTCTGATTGGATGGGCAATAATTTTATTGCCCTTTTTATTTTTTAATAATATGCATTTGGCTTTTATCTGATGGTCTGGTTGTCATTAAAGTAAGTTATCTCCTCTTTTTACCTCGCTCTGAGGTTAATTTTGACCATTTGGTCCACTTTTTCCTCCTCTCGTTCTCTTTCTTATGTGCATTTGTTAACGCAACCGGTTTTATGAGCGCAATGAGTGCTCCTTTTGCAGTAAATCTTCCGATTTACTCACCAGTTGAGTAAAAACCTATGAAAAACTCGCCAGCAGGGTAGACAATGGGGTGGGCGATCATTAGAATGCGCGCAATTTGCCAAAAATCGAGAACTCAGGCGGTTTTTGCATTGATTTATGGGTTCGTCATGAATTAATATGCAAATAATGTGACTGTTTATTCTCAGGAGGATGTTTTGATTAAGTCAGCGCTATTGGTTCTGGAAGACGGAACCCAATTTCACGGTCGGGCCATCGGGGCAACAGGTTCGGCAGTGGGAGAAGTTGTTTTCAACACTTCAATGACCGGTTATCAAGAAATCCTCACTGATCCTTCCTATTCCCGCCAGATCGTTACTCTTACTTATCCTCATATCGGCAATGTCGGCACCAACTCCGCTGACGAAGAATCTTCTCAGGTACATGCTCAGGGTCTGGTGATCCGCGACCTGCCGCTGATTGCCAGCAACTTCCGTAATGAAGAGGGGCTGTCAGACTACCTGAAGCGCCTGAACATTGTGGGGATTGCCGATATCGATACGCGTAAGCTGACCCGCTTGCTGCGCGAAAAAGGGGCGCAGAACGGCTGTATCATTGCCGGCGATGCGCCAGATGCGGAATTTGCCTTGCAGCAGGCTAAGGCGTTTCCCGGCCTGAAGGGAATGGACCTGGCGAAAGAAGTCACTATCGGTGAAAGCTACCGCTGGATGCAGGGCAGCTGGACGCTGGAGGGGTTGCCGGAAGCGAAACAGGAAGCGGAACTGCCTTTCCACGTTGTTGCTTACGACTATGGCGTAAAGCGCAATATCCTGCGGATGCTGGTGGATCGCGGCTGCCGCCTGACGGTGGTTCCGGCACAGACTCCAGCGGAAGAGGTGCTGAAGATGAACCCGGACGGTATTTTCCTCTCGAATGGTCCGGGGGATCCGGAACCCTGCGATTACGCTATCGAGGCGATTAAGGCGTTCCTGGAAACTGATGTACCGGTATTCGGTATCTGTCTGGGCCACCAGCTGCTGGCGCTGGCCAGCGGGGCGAAAACCGTGAAGATGAAGCTGGGCCACCACGGCGGCAACCACCCGGTAAAAGACCTGGAGAGAGATACCGTTATGATCACCGCACAGAACCACGGTTTTGCGGTAGATGACAGCAACCTGCCAGCCAATCTGCGCGTGACACACACCTCGCTGTTTGACAATACGGTACAGGGTATCCACCGCACCGATAAGCCGGCATTCAGCTTCCAGGGCCACCCTGAAGCCAGTCCGGGGCCGGCCGATGCCGCGCCATTGTTCGATCACTTTATCGAACTGATCGAAGCTTACCGTTCTACCGCTAAATAATCAGGAGCGACAACATGCCAAAACGTACCGACATAAAAAGTATCCTGATCCTCGGCGCTGGCCCGATCGTTATCGGCCAGGCTTGCGAATTTGACTACTCTGGCGCACAGGCCTGTAAAGCCCTGCGTGAAGAAGGCTACCGCGTGGTGCTGGTGAACTCTAACCCGGCGACCATCATGACCGATCCGGACATGGCTGATGCAACCTATATCGAGCCTATCCACTGGGAAGTCGTGCGCAAAATTATCGAAAAAGAGCGTCCTGATGCCGTGCTGCCAACCATGGGCGGCCAGACGGCGCTGAACTGTGCGCTGGAGCTGGAGCGCCAGGGCGTGCTGGAAGAATTTGGCGTGACCATGATTGGTGCCACCGCCGATGCGATTGATAAAGCGGAAGATCGTCGCCGTTTTGATGTGGCGATGAAAAAAATCGGTCTGGAGACCGCGCGTTCCGGTATCGCGCATACCATGGAAGAAGCGCTGGCGGTGGCCGCTGATGTAGGTTTCCCCTGCATCATTCGTCCCTCCTTTACCATGGGCGGATCGGGCGGCGGGATCGCCTACAACCGTGAAGAGTTTGAAGAGATTTGCGAGCGCGGTCTCGACCTGTCGCCAACCAATGAGCTGCTGATTGATGAGTCGCTGATTGGCTGGAAAGAGTACGAGATGGAGGTCGTGCGCGATAAAAACGATAACTGCATCATCGTCTGCTCAATCGAAAACTTCGATGCGATGGGCATTCACACCGGTGACTCCATCACCGTGGCGCCTGCTCAGACGCTGACTGACAAAGAGTATCAGATCATGCGTAACGCCTCGATGGCGGTACTGCGTGAAATCGGTGTGGAAACCGGCGGCTCTAACGTACAGTTCTCGGTAAACCCGGAAAATGGCCGTCTGATCATCATTGAAATGAACCCGCGTGTTTCCCGTTCTTCGGCGCTGGCTTCCAAAGCCACTGGCTTCCCGATTGCGAAAATCGCCGCCAAGCTGGCCGTAGGCTATACGCTTGATGAGCTGATGAACGATATTACTGGCGGCCGTACGCCAGCCTCGTTCGAACCCTCTATCGACTACGTTGTTACCAAAATCCCTCGCTTTAACTTCGAGAAGTTTGCGGGCGCTAACGACCGACTGACCACACAGATGAAATCGGTAGGCGAAGTGATGGCGATTGGCCGCACCTTGCAGGAATCGATGCAGAAAGCGCTGCGCGGTCTGGAAGTGGGCGCTCACGGCTTCGACCCGAAAGTGGACCGCAACGATCCGGAAGCGATGACGCTTATCCGCCGTGAGCTGAAAGACGCCGGTTCCGATCGTATCTGGTACATTGCCGACGCCTTCCGCGCCGGTATGAACGTGGAAGAAGTATTCAGCCTGACCAACATCGACCGCTGGTTCCTGGTACAGATTGAGGAGCTGGTGCAGCTGGAGGAGCAGGTTGCTCATGAAGGCGTTAATGGCCTGACCGCTGACTTCCTGCGCACGCTGAAGCGTAAAGGCTTTGCGGATGCGCGTCTCTCGGCGCTGGCTGGCGTCTCTGAATCAGAAGTGCGTAAGCTGCGCGAGCAGTACAACCTGCATCCGGTTTACAAGCGCGTCGATACCTGTGCGGCAGAATTCTCCACAGACACTGCCTATATGTACTCAACGTACGAGGAAGAGTGTGAATCCAACCCTAACAGCGACCGTGAAAAAATCATGGTGCTGGGCGGCGGACCAAACCGTATCGGGCAGGGCATTGAGTTTGACTACTGCTGCGTGCATGCCTCCCTGGCACTGCGCGAAGATGGCTACGAGACCATCATGGTCAACTGTAACCCGGAAACCGTTTCAACAGATTACGACACTTCAGACCGCCTCTACTTCGAGCCGGTGACGCTGGAAGATGTGCTGGAAATTGTGCGCATAGAGAAGCCTAAAGGGGTTATCGTGCAGTATGGCGGACAGACGCCACTGAAGCTGGCCCGTGAACTGGAAGCCGCTGGCGTACCGATTATCGGCACCAGCCCGGATGCCATTGACCGTGCAGAAGACCGTGAGCGCTTCCAGCAGGCCGTTGAACGTCTGGGCCTGAAACAGCCCGCCAACGCCACCGTGACAGCCATTGAAATGGCCGTGGAGAAAGCGGCAGACATTGGTTACCCGCTGGTTGTACGTCCTTCCTATGTTCTGGGCGGGCGTGCGATGGAAATCGTCTATGACGAAATCGACCTGAAGCGTTACTTCCACACCGCTGTCTCTGTCTCTAACGATGCTCCGGTGCTGCTGGATCGCTTCCTGGACGACGCGGTAGAAGTGGATGTGGATGCCATCTGCGACGGCGAACGCGTGCTGATTGGCGGCATCATGGAACATATCGAGCAGGCTGGCGTGCACTCCGGTGACTCCGCCTGTTCATTGCCAGCCTACACGCTGAGCAAAGAGATCCAGGATGTGATGCGTCAGCAGGTTGAGAAACTGGCCTTCGAGCTTTGCGTGCGCGGTCTGATGAATGTCCAGTTCGCGGTGAAAGATAACGAAGTTTACCTGATTGAGGTGAACCCACGTGCTGCACGTACCGTGCCGTTTGTCTCCAAAGCAACCGGTATGCCGCTGGCGAAAGTGGCCGCGCGCGTTATGGCTGGTAAGACGCTGGCGGAGCAGGGCGTGACGGAGGAGATCATCCCTCCTTACTACTCTGTAAAAGAAGTGGTGCTGCCGTTCAACAAGTTCCAGGGCGTTGACCCTATCCTTGGCCCGGAAATGCGCTCAACCGGTGAAGTGATGGGCGTTGGCCGCACCTTTGCGGAAGCGTTCTCTAAAGCGATGCTCGGCGCGCAAAGCAACATGAAGAAGTCGGGTCGTGCGCTGCTCTCTGTACGTGATGGCGACAAAAAGCGCATCGTTGACCTGGCCGCCAGACTGCAAAAGCTGGGCTTTGAACTGGATGCCACCCACGGCACCGCCGTGGTACTGGGTGAAGCGGGGATCAATCCACGCCTGGTAAACAAGGTGCATGAAGGGCGTCCACATATTCAGGATCGCCTGAAGAATGGCGAGTACGCTTATATTGTGAACACCACGGCAGGACGCCAGGCGATTGCGGATTCCAAACTTATTCGCCGCAGCGCTCTGCAATACAAAGTGCACTATGACACCACGCTGAACGGCGGTTTCGCCACGGCGAACTCGCTGAGTGCAGATCCAACGGAGCAGGTTATCTCCGTGCAGGAAATGCATGCACAGATCAAAGGCTGAGTAAGCGCAGGCTCCTGCTTCTGCCGGGAGCAAAATGCCTCAGCCAGCCAGCTCTCAGAATAAATCCCTGCTCAGGCAGGGATTTTTTTTGCCTGTGATCCCGCTACGGTTTTCCACGCCCTGCCTCCGCTATTATGGTCCAGATATAATATTTTCAATGGCTTACATAATTCCGCACTGAAGCGGCATAACATTACTCTGGAAGAATAAAAAATGAAGAAATTACTGTTAACGGTAATGGTCTGCCTGGCCGCTGGGCAGTCGGCTCTGGCCGCTAAAGATGTCACCACTCAGCCGGACAGATTTTATCTGCAAGAGGGGCAGGCGCCAGACAGCCTGGCGCTGCTGCCACCGCCGCCCGCGATGGACAGCCTGGATTTTCTCAATGACAAAGCCCAATATGACGTGGGCAAAATGTTGAGGAATACGCCAAGAGGTAAGCAGGCCTGGAAAGATGCCCATGTGGCGGGTGACGGCGTAGCGGAAGCGTTATCAGAAGCCTTTGGTATGACGATCGACAAACAGAAAACGCCGGAAATTTACCGGCTGGTGATGAAAATGCGCGAAGATGCTGGCGATCTGGCTACCCGTTCCGCCAAGGATCACTATATGCGCATCCGGCCTTTTGCTTTTTATAACGAACCGACCTGCCGCTCGGATGAAGAGAGCACCCTCTCAAAAAATGGCTCTTATCCTTCAGGACATACCACCATTGGCTGGGCAACGGCGCTGGTGCTGGCGGAAGTGAACATCGGCAGGCAAGGGGAGATCCTCAAGCGAGGGTATGAAATGGGGCAAAGCCGGGTCATTTGCGGCTACCACTGGCAGAGTGACGTCACTGCCGCCCGCCTTGTCGCCTCTGCTGTGGTTGCAAGGCTGCATGCTGAGCCGGCGTTTACAGAGCAGTTACAGAAAGCGAAAGCAGAGTTTGCCGACCTGACTAAATCAGGAGCCTGATTTGGTCTCCTCACCTCAGCCAGCATCAGCGGGCTGAGGTGCTTTCTCTCACTATAAGAACGCGCTCAGCGCAGGCGGAAAATCAGGAAAGTGCGACCTTGATGCCCAGCGCTATCAGCACGCCGCCCAGCAGCTTATCGATCAGCTTCTGCGCCTTCGCCAGACCACGACGCACCGGTGCGCTCTGAATAATTACAATCAGCAGAGGCCACCAGAGAGCACAAAGAGCAATAATGATCCCCGCGTACCAGATCTTCTCACCCAGCCCGGTATGCACATTCAGCACCTGAGTAAACATCGACAGGAAAAACAGCGTGGCTTTAGGGTTCAGCAGATTACAGAGGTAGCCCTGCATAAACGCCTTCTTCAGCGAGGTGGTTTCCGGCGCTACGTTGCTGAGATCCATTTTGCTGTTGCCGCGTGAGAGCAACGCCTGAATACCTATAAAGATCAGATAAGCCGCGCCGACATATTTCAGCAGCATAAACAGCCACGGCGTGGTGGTGATCACCACGGCAAGACCGGCCACACAATAAGCCATATGCGTTGCCACGGCGCAGGTTACTCCCAGCGCGGTAAACATAGCGGCAGTGCGCGGATAGCGGGCGGCATTCTTGATAATCAGAAAGAAATCGGGGCCGGGAGAAAGCATGCCCAGGGCCGCAATTGTGGCGATAATCAAGCTGGTCTCTAACATGGTGGCATCCTGTAGCAATTAAGGGGCGGATTCTAGCACGTTCGCGGCATTTTTCAGCTATCGGCCAGCGCAAATACCACGCAAACGTTACCCTACAGAAGCTTTACGCAAATCCCGCTGCTGAGGTATCGACGAAAGTTTCGCCTTTCCGTATGATGGCGCCAATTTTACACCTTACCGAGTTTCCAAGATGATAAGCCTGATTGCCGCTATGGCGGCCGACCGTGTGATAGGGATGGACAACGCCATGCCGTGGCATCTGCCAGCGGATTTAGCCTGGTTCAAACGCCACACCCTGAATAAACCTGTGATCATGGGGCGACGTACCTGGGAGTCCATCGGACGTCCGCTGCCGGATCGTCTGAACATTGTCATCAGCAGCCAGCCATCGTCAGCGGAGGGCGTAACCTGGGTCGCTTCTGTTGAAGAAGCTTTGCAGGCAGCCGGTGAGGCTGAAGAGGTGATGGTGATTGGCGGTGGGCGTATCTATGAACAGTTTCTGGCGCAGGCCGACAAGCTTTATCTGACGCATATTGATGCTGAAGTGGTGGGCGACACCACCTTCCCGGACTTTGAGCCGGAAGAGTGGCAGTCAACGTTCAGCGAATTCCACGATGCGGATGAAAAGAACAGTCACAGCTACTGTTTCGAAATTCTGGAGCGCCGCTAGTTTTATCGTAGCGCCCCCTGCCAGCGGTTTTCCTGGCAGGGGGGCTTTATTCAGCCTGCCACTACTCTTCCACGGCCCGTTCGCGGTTGGAAGGCTGAGCGAACCAGGTTTTATCTTCCCAGCGCAGCATCGTCAGCGGCCCACCCCAGCAGCAGCCAGTATCCAGCCCGATAATGCCTTCCGGCGTCCCTTTGCCTTCCAGTGAAGCCCAGTGTCCAAACACAATGGTGTAATCACGGACGACCGGCCCCGGAATGTTAAACCACGGCTTTAGCGGGGGAGGGGCCGATCCCGGCGCCTCTTTACAGATCATATCTAACTGACCGTTAGGGAAGCAGTAGCGCATTCTTGTCAGCGCATTGGTGCTGAAGCGCAGACGGGCAAGACCGGTCAGTTCCGGCGTCCAGTTGTTCGGCATGTCACCGTACATGGCATCCAGAAACAGCGGATAGGTATCGCTGGAAAGCACGGCTTCCACTTCGCGGGCACACATCTGGGCTGTTTCGATATCCCACTGCGGCGTGATCCCGGCGTGCGCCATCACCAGCTTTTTCTCTTCATCCACCTGCAACAGCGGCTGACGGCGAAGCCAGTTAATCAGCTCATCAGCATCTTCCGCTTCCAGCAAGGGATTAAGACGATCTTTCGGTTTATTGCGGCTGATACCGGCAAAAACTGCCAGAAGATGCAGATCGTGGTTGCCAAGCACTAACCGGACGCAGTCGCCCAGCGAGCGAACATAGCGAAGGACATCCAGCGAACCAGGGCCGCGGGCAACCAGATCGCCGGTCAGCCACAGCGTATCCTGCTGCGGATCAAACGCGACCTGCTCCAGCAGAGAGTGAAGTTCATCATAGCAACCGTGAACGTCGCCGATAAGATATGTGCTCATTAAACCTTTCCGGAAATGGCGGCGGACGCGCCGGGGCCGTAAAGCCGGGGCGCGTCAGTGCAATCAAATGAATTAATGAATATGGCTGGGAATGGCCAGCCGGAACACCGGGATGTCGACCTGAAAAGTTTCCCCTTCACTGTCAGTCATCTCATAGTGTCCCTGCATGGTGCCCATAGGCGTTTCGAGAACGGCACCGCTGGTGTACTGAAACTCGCTGCCGGGTTCGATGTGGGGCTGCTCGCCGATGACACCTTCACCCTGCACCTCTGTCTCGCGCCCGTTACCGTTTGTAATCAGCCAGTAACGGCCCAGCAGCTGCACAGCGGTACGCCCCAGATTGCGTATGGTAACGGTATAAGCAAACACATAACGTTCTTCATCAGGTACAGATTGCGAGGCAATATAAGCACTCTGTACGTGCACACAGACTCGGGGCGTATCGTTCATTGTTTTAATTCTCCTGCGGCTGAGGATGCGCAGACAACCAGTTAGCGAGCTGACAATATTGCGCCACAGAGATATTTTCCGCACGCAGCGTAGCGTCGATATTCATCTCCGCCAGCGCTTCGGCAGAGAAGAGATGGCCCAGGCTGTTACGCAGCGTTTTACGCCGTTTGCCAAAGGCCTCGGTGGTAATCCTGCTCAGCAAGCGCATATCCTGCACCGGATTAGCAATCTTCGTATGGGGCATTAAGCGCACCACGGCTGACTCGACTTTAGGCGCTGGCGTAAAGGATTCTGGCGGCACTTCAAGAACCGGAATAACCTGGCAGTAGTACTGCGCCATCACCGTCAGGCGGCCATAGGCTTTGCTGCCCGGACCTGCTACCAGCCGGTTTACCACCTCTTTTTGCAGCATAAAATGCATATCTTTGATCGCATTAGTATAGCTGAAAAGGTGGAACATCAAGGGCGTGGAGATGTTGTAAGGCAGGTTGCCAAACACGCGCAATGACTGGCCTTTTTCGCGAGCATACTCTGCGAAGTCAAAGGCCATGGCATCCTGCTGAAAAATCGTCAGCTTGGGACCTAAAAACGGATGCGTTTGCAGGCGTGCCGCTAAGTCACGGTCAAGTTCGATTACCGTCATGGCATCCAGACGCTCGCCAACCGGTTCGGTTAACGCGCCCAGACCGGGACCGATTTCAACAATCGCCTCGCCTTTTTGTGGATGAATAGCGGAGACGATGCTGTCGATAATGTACTGGTCGTTAAGGAAGTTCTGGCCGAAACGTTTGCGGGCGAAATGGCCCTGATGGACGCGATTATTCATTACTGCTCTTGATCATGGTGATGGCGAGGTTAAGCGCCGTAATAAAGCTGCCCGCATCGGCGTTGCCCAGGCCTGCCAGCTCGAGAGCGGTGCCGTGGTCAACGGACGTGCGGATAAAGGGCAGGCCGAGGGTGATATTCACCGCGCGCCCGAATCCCTGGTATTTTAGCACCGGAAGCCCCTGGTCATGATACATCGCCAGGACGGCATCGGCATGCTGCAAATATTTTGGCTGGAACAGCGTATCTGCCGGCAGCGGGCCGGTCAGCTGCATACCCTGCTGCCGCAGCTCGTTCAGTGCGGGGATAATCACATCGATCTCTTCCCGCCCCATATGGCCGCCTTCGCCCGCATGGGGGTTCAGGCCGCAGACAAAAATATGCGGGGAAGCCAGGCCGAACTTGCTTTGCAAATCGGCGTGCAGGATAGCGATAACTTCATGCAGGCTTTCACGGGTAATGGCGTCTGAAACGGCTTTCAGCGGTAAATGCGTGGTTGCCAGCGCAACGCGCAGCTCTTCCGTTGCCAGCATCATCACCACGCGTTCGCACTGCGAACGATCGGCAAAGAATTCTGTGTGGCCACTGAAAGGGATGCCTGCATCGTTAATCACGCCTTTGTGCACCGGGCCGGTGATCAACGCGGCGAATTCGCCGTTCAGGCAGCCATCGCAGGCTCGGGTCAAGGTTTCCAGAACATAGTGGCTGTTGGCAACGCATAGCTCACCCGCTTTTACCGGTTGAGGCGTGGAGAGAGGAAGCACGGTCAGCGTTCCCGCTTTTTGCGGCTGGGCAGCAATACCGGGCTGGTACTCTTTTAACGTCAGGGGTAAACCCAGCTTTGCTGCACGCTCGCGCAGCAAAGCTGGATCGGCACACACGACCAGTTCAACTGGCCAGTCGCGCTGGGCCAGTTGAAGAGTGACATCAGGACCAATCCCGGCAGGTTCGCCGGGAGTGATCGCAACGCGTACGTTACTGAGCATTGGCATCCAGGATCTTCACATAGGCAGCCGCACGCTGCTCCTGCATCCAGGTCTGAGCTTCTTCAGCAAACTTACGGTTGAACAGCAGGCGGTAAGCGCGCTCTTTCTGGGCCGCATCGGTTTTATCCACCTGACGGGTATCCAGCAGCTGAATCAGATGCCAGCCAAAGGAAGAGTGCACTGGCGTGCTCATCTGGCCTTTTTTCAGCTTCATCAGCGCATCGCGGAATGCCGGGTCGTACATTTCAGGTGAGCTCCAGCCTAAGTCGCCGCCCTGATTGGCAGAGCCAGGGTCCTGCGAGAGCTGTTTAGCCGCTTCGGCAAAGGTGGTTTTGCCACTGTTGATCTCTGCGGATACCTGCTCCAGCTTCTGACGAGCCTGCTCGTCAGTCATCACCGGAGAAGGCTTCAGCAGAATATGACGGGCATGTACCTCGGTAACGGAGATGTTCTGGCTGTCGCCACGGACATCGTTCACCTTCAGGATGTGGAAGCCAACGCCGGAACGGATCGGGCCGATGATATCGCCTTTTTTCGCGGTGACCAGCGCCTGAGCAAACAGAGATGGCAGCTCCTGAATACGGCCCCAGCCCATGTTGCCGCCTTTCAGCGCCTGAGGATCGGCAGAGTAAGTGATCGCCAGTTTACCAAAGTCCGCGCCGTTTTTGCTTTCGCTGACTAACTGCTTCGCCAGCGTTTCCTGGTCATCAACCTGCTGCTGCGTCGGGTTTTCCGGCAGCGGCAGAAGAATGTGGCTGAGGTTTAACTCGGTGCTGGCGTTGTTCTGTGAAGCAACCTGTTTGGAGAGAGAGTCCACTTCCTGAGGCAGGATAGTCACGCGACGACGCACTTCATTGTTACGCACTTCTGACAGCGTCATCTCTTTGCGGATCTGCTCACGATAGGCGCTGTAATTCATGCCATCGTAAGCCAGGCGGCTACGCAGCTGATCCGTGGACATCTTGTTTTGCGCAGCGATGTTCTGAATCGCCTGATCGACCTGCGCATCCGAAATCTGGATCCCGGCCTGTTTCCCCATCTGCAACAGAATGTTATCCATAACCAGACGTTCAACAATCTGATGGCGCAGCGTTTTGTCATCGGGGAGCTGTTGACCAGCCTGCTGGGCCTGGCTTTTCACCGAGCGCATCATACTGTCTACATCACTCTCTAAAACCACGCCGTTATTGACTACAGCGGCAACTTTATCAACAACTTGCGGTGCTGCAAACGCGGTGCTGGCTGTCAGCGCTGCACCGAGGATCAGCATTCTCCAGTTCTTCATACTTTTTCCATTCTTCTATCCGCACTGCGGGTTTGCATACTAATAATCACAACATCAGAAAGAGCGCTGATAAGGCAGTATGCCCTGACGCAGCATTTGACCGGTGCCGAGGCTGTAAGACGGACTCAGGCCACGTAGCTCAATGTTGAATGAGATTTTGTTGTCATACTTACTGTTAAGATTGTCGGTATCCCAACTGGTAATTTTACGCTCGTACCCCAACCGGATTGCATAGCAGCAGGAACTGTACTGCACGCCAAGCAGCTGATCGGCAGCCTGTTTTGCTTTGGTATCGTAATACCAGGCGCCCACCACTGACCAGGCATCAGCAATCGGCCAGCTTGCCGTTGCGCCCACCTGAGAAATACCATCCTGATAACCCGGGTTTCTGATACGGGTCAACGTCTGCTCAATATATTCCGGGCTGGTGTAGCGGTAGTTCAACTGCACCATACGGTCGGCATCACGGCGATATTCCAGTACGGCATTGCCTTGCGAAATATTATCAAGGCGGGTGTCATACTGAATGCCACCACGGGTGCTCCAACGGTCGCTGATACGGTAATAGGTATCACCGGCCCACACCAGGCTACCCCGATCGTCACTGTCTGCACTATCCAGACCAGTACGGGAAGGAGTAAACGAGTAGATTTGACCTACAGAAGCGTTAAAACGTTCAACCAGAGTGTTATCAAAAATTCGTGTGGTTACGCCGCTGGTCAGCTGGTTAGCGGAAGCGATGCGATCCAGGCCACTGTAGGTGCGGTCGCGGAACAGGCCGGTATAGTCACTTTGCAGCAGCGTGGAGTCGTAGGCGCGGATATCGCTCTGGTCCCGGTAAGGGAGGTAAAGGTACTGCATACGCGGTTCCAGCGTCTGCGTGTAGCCTTCGGACCAGTCCATGTCGCGGTCAAAGACCATCTTGCCATCAACCTTGAACTGCGGCATAACGCGGTTCACGCTGCTTTTTAACTGGTTGTCCTGATTGGCACTGAGGCTGTTGTAATACTCGATATCATCCTGCTGATAGTGCGTAGCCAGCAGTTTAGCTTCGGTATTAAGGCTTCCCCAGCCGTTGGACATTGGCAGGTTGATGGTAGGCTCCAGGTGCAAACGGGTTGCATCCGGCAGCTCTTCGTTAACGTTAGTGAACTTCACCGCCTGCGCATAGAGGTGCGTATCAAACGGGCCAACGTCATTCTGGTAATAGTTAAAGTCAAACTGCGGCTCAGCACGGTAAACATCGCGGCTGGCGTTGGTAGAGAAGATCTGGAACTGTTTGGTGGAGAGCGTGGCGTCCCAGTTTTTCTCGGCGTAGCCGACGCTGAATTTTTGCGTCACGTAGCCGTCAGTCGAGTTACCGTAGGTGGAGTCGAGATCCGTGAAGTAGTAGGGATCGCTGACTTTGGTATAGTCGACGTTGAAGCGCCAGTTTTGGTCGTAGACACCGGCGTGTTTCCAGTAGAACAGCCAGCGCTTGGAGTCATCACCATCTTTGATATTGCGCGAAGTGGCATCTTTCTCATACTGATCGTCACTCGGCAGATAATCCAGCTCCATCAGGCCCGCGCCCGCCTGGGTCAGGTAACGGAACTCATTCTGCAACTGCATGCCGCGCTTGCTCATATAGTGCGGCGTGATGGTGGCATCAGCCTGCGGCGCAATGTTCCAGTAATAGGGCAGAATGAATTCAAAGCCGTTGGAACTGCCATATTTGGCGTTCGGGATCAGGAAGCCTGAGCGTCGGCGGTCACCAATAGGCAGCTGAAGATAGGGGCTGTAGAGCACCGGAACGGAGCCAATCTTAAAGCGGGCATTCCAGATTTCCGCCACCTGCTCCTCGCGGTCTTCGATCACTTCTGTTCCCGCCACGCTCCAGCTGTTGTTGCCCGGCAGACACGAAGTAAAGGTACCGTTTTCAAGAATGGTATAGCGGTTCTGACCGCGCAGCTTCATCTGATCGCCGCTGCCCCGGCCCTGACGGCCAACCATCTGATACTCGCCGTTCCAGACGTTGGTATCTTTGGTATTCAGGTTTGACCAGGCTTTCGGACCTTTCAGGATGACCTGATTGTCGTCATAGTGCACATTACCCAGGGCATCAACGGTGCGCACCGGCGTCGGCTGACCGGGCTGCTGTTTCTGATGCAGCTGTACCTCGTCAGCGAGCATGCGGCTGTTACCCTGCTGGATATCGACATTGCCTGAAAAAACGGCGTTATCCGGGTAGTTACCTTTGGCTTTATCGGCATTAATCGTTACCGGCAGGTCATTGGTATTTTTTCCCTGAACCAGAGGACGTGTATAGCTTGGCACACCCAGCATACATTGCGATGCGAGGTCGTCGGCCAGACCTTGCTGGCTGTAAAGCGCTGAACCGATAAGCGTGGCCAGCAAAGTAGGTAGTCGTTTTTTCATACGCGGTATCGAAAATTCCGTGATAACTGGCATCATGCCGACAAACGGTCAGAGACTAACGTACTCAACTGCGTTGCGCTAGTGTTAATCCCTGTGTTTGGTAGCTGGGCGTTAGGCTCTGGGATGAATGACAGGTATGATAATGCAATTTCTGGCCTTCAGCATGGCGAATTGAGGAGTATATGCGCTATTGGGGTAAAGTAATTGGCCTTGTGCTTGGATTATTGAGCGGCACCGGGTTTTGGGGGTTGGCGTTTGGCCTGTTGATTGGCCACCTGATTGATAAAGCGCGAGCGGTTCAGGGACAGGGCTATTTTGCAAATCAGCAAACCCGACAGACGCTGTTTTTCCGCACCACGTTTCAGGTAATGGGCCATTTGACCAAGTCAAAAGGGCGCGTGACCGATGCGGATATTCAGATGGCGTCCCTGTTAATGGATCGTATGCAGCTGCACGGCGAGGCCAGGAATTCGGCACAGCGCGCATTTCGTGAAGGCAAAGAGGGTGACTACCCCCTTCGCAGCAAACTGCGAGAGCTGCGCAGCGCCTGCTTTGGACGTTTTGATCTGATCAGGATGTTTCTGGAGATCCAGATCCAGGCGGCGTTCGCGGATGGCTCACTGCATCCCAATGAGAGAAAAGTGCTGTTTGTGATTGCTGAAGAGTTGGGCATTTCGCAGACGCAGTTCGATCAGTTCCTGCGCATGATGGAAGGCGGCCAGCAGTTTGGCGGCGGTCACTATCAGGGCGGAGCAGGCTCGCAGGGCGGTTTTGGCCAGGCGCGGCGTGGGCCGACGCTGGAAGATGCCTGTAGCGTGCTGGGGGTGAAAAGCAGCGATGATGGCACCACCATCAAGCGCGCCTACCGCAAGCTGATGAGCGAACATCATCCGGATAAGCTGGTGGCAAAGGGCTTGCCGCCGCAAATGATGGAGATGGCGAAGCAGAAAGCGCAGGAGATCCAGGCCGCTTATGATTTGATCAAGCGCGAGAAAGGGTTCAAATAATCCCGCACGATGAGATCAAAAATCGGCTGGCTGATGAAAGGTAATGGGCGTCTTGTACTGCGGGTGGGTGAGGGATAACCTTTCCGCATGCAGTTGCAGACGAGGCGCCATCGCTCTGGCTTCATCATGAGCATAAAAGTTATCTCCCAGGATAGGATGCCCCAGCGCCAGCATATGTACCCGCAACTGATGAGAGCGCCCGGTAATCGGTTTTAACCGTACGCGAGCGCTGTTATCTGCCGCATACTCCAGCACCTCATACTCCGTTTGCGCCGCTTTCCCCGTTTCAAAGCAGACTTTCTGTTTAGGCCTGTTCGGCCAGTCACAAATCAGCGGCAGATCGACCAGCCCCTTTTCCTGTTCGGGATGTCCGAATACTCTTGCGACATAGGTTTTCTGCGGTTCACGCTCACGGAACTGGCGCTTGAGTTCACGCTCCGCCGCTTTAGTCATCGCCACCACCATTACGCCGCTGGTGGCCATATCCAGACGATGCACGCACTCTGCATCGGGAAAATCGCGCTGAATTCGCGTCATGACACTGTCTTTATACTCGGCAAGACGGCCTGGCACGGAGAGCAGGCCGCTGGGCTTGTTCACCACCATAATGTGCTGATCCTGATAGAGGATATGCAGCCAGGGTTCCTGCGGAGGGTTGTAGGGTTCCATCATCTTGATTTATCCGGGGCGGCCTGAGCCGCCCCCTTGTGGGTTACTGATGCGTCACGACAATCAGGCGCAGCGCGTCAAGACGCCAGCCCGCTTCGTTCAGCGCCGACAGCACCTGCTCGCGGTTACTCTCCAGCGCTTCGATTTCATCCTGACGGATGTTCGGGTTGACGGCGCTAAGGGCATCCAGACGAGAGAGCTCCGCGCTCAGCTTTTCGTCCGCTTCCTGACGGGCCACGTCAATCAGCTGACGCGCCAGGGTTGCGGCCTCTTCTTCAGCCAGTTGCAGGATTTCATGAACATCCTGCTGCACAGCGTTGACCAGCTTGCTGCCGGTGTGGCGGTTTACCGCATTAAGCTGGCGGTTGAAGCTTTCAAACTCCACCTTGCCGGCCAGGTTGGTGCCTTTACGGTCTACCAGCATTCTGACTGGCGTAGGCGGCAGGAAGCGGGTGAGTTGCAGATGTTTCGGCGCCTGCGCCTCAACCACATAAATCAGCTCTACCAGCAGCGTGCCGACCGGCAGTGCCTTGTTCTTTAACAGGGAGAGGGCGCAGCTGCCGGTGTCGCCAGAGAGGATCAGATCCAGACCGTTACGCACGATAGGGTGTTCCCAGGTGACGTACTGCGCATCTTCCCGTGACAACGCCTGATTACGGTCAAAGGTGATGGTACAGCCATCTTCCGGCAAACCAGGGAAGTCTGGCACCAGCATATGATCGCCAGGTGTCAGCACAATCATGTTATCGCTGCGATCTTCCTGATTGATCCCCACGATGTCGAAGAGGTTAAGCGCAAAGTTGACCAGCTCGCTGTCATTATCCTGCTCGCCGATTTTTTCAGCCAGCGCCTGGGCTTTCTCGCCGCCGTTAGAGTTCAGCTCCAGCAGACGATCGCGTCCCTGCTCAAGCTGGCTTTTCAGCACGTTATGCTGCTTACGGCAGTCGGCAATAAACTCATCCAGGCCTTCGGTGTTTTCCGGCGAGGCCAGATAGTCCACCAGCTTCGCGTAGACGTTATCGTAGATGGCCCGGCCCGTAGGACAGGTGTGCTCAAACGCGTCCAGCCCTTCGTGGTACCACTGCACCAGCACCGACTGCGCGGTTTTTTCCAGATAGGGCACGTGGATCTGAATATCATGCGCCTGGCCGATACGGTCCAGACGGCCGATACGCTGCTCCAGCAGATCGGGGTTAAACGGCAGATCGAACATCACCATCTGGTTAGCGAACTGGAAGTTACGGCCTTCAGAACCGATTTCCGAACAGAGAAGAACCTGTGCCCCTTCTTCTTCAGAAGCAAACCAGGCTGCCGCGCGGTCGCGTTCAATGATAGAGAGACCTTCGTGGAACACGGCGGCACGGATACCTTCGCGCTCACGCAGGACCTGCTCTAACTGCAAGGCGGTGGCGGCTTTGGCGCAGATCACCAGCACCTTGTGCTCGCGGTGGCTGGTCAGGAAGCCCATCAGCCACTCGACGCGGGGATCGAAGTTCCACCAGGTGCCGCTGTCGCCTTCAAATTCCTGATAAATCTGCTCCGGATAGAGCATGTCGCGGGCGCGCTCGTCGACGGTTTTCCGCGCGCTCATAATGCCAGAGACTTTGATCGCGGTCTGATATTGCGAAGGCAGCGGCAGGCGGATCTGGTGCAGTTCGCGTTTCGGGAAGCCTTTCACGCCGTTACGGGTGTTACGGAACAGCACGCGGCTGGTACCGTGACGATCCATCAGCATGCTGATCAGCTCCTGACGGGCCTCCAGTTTCCCTTCGCGGTCGCTGTTAGCCGTTTGCAGCAGCGGTTCGATATCCTGTTCGCCCACCAGGTCGTTGAGCATATTCAGCTCATCCTGTGTCAGCGCTTTATCCGCCAGCAGGCCGGTTACCGCATCGGCGATAGGGCGGAAGTGCTGCTGCTCTTCCACAAAGGCAGCGAAATCGTGGAAACGATTGGGGTCCAGCAGGCGCAGACGGGCAAAATGGCTTTCCATTCCCAGCTGCTCGGGCGTTGCGGTCAGCAGCAGCACGCCAGGGATCTGCTCAGCCAGCTGTTCGATGACCTGATATTCACGGCTCGGCTTGCCCTCTTCCCACGCCAGGTGGTGCGCTTCGTCGACGATCAGCAGATCCCAGGAGGCATCGGCCAGCATCTCCAGCCGCTGCTTGTTGCGGCGCACGAAGTCGAGGGAGCAGATAACCAGCTGTTCGGTTTCAAACGCGTTGTCGCTGTCGAGCTGCGCCTGGGCATAACGTTCGTCGTCAAACAGCGCAAAGCGCAGGTTAAAGCGGCGCAACATCTCGACCAACCACTGATGCTGCAACGTTTCCGGCACCACTATCAGCACGCGATCGGCCCGGCCCGCCAGCAGCTGCTGGTGGATGATCATCCCGGCTTCAATGGTTTTCCCCAGACCTACCTCGTCCGCCAGCAAAACGCGTGGCGCGTGGCGACGGCCCACGTCATGGGCGATATGCAGCTGGTGCGGGATCAGGCTGGTACGCATGCCGCGCAGGCCGCTGACCGCCAGGCGATATTGCTCGCTCTGATATTTGCGCGCACGGTAGCGCAGGGCAAAGCGATCCATACGGTCGAGCTGACCGGCGAACAGGCGATCCTGGGGTTTGCTGAACACCAGCTTGCTGTCGAGCATCACTTCACGCATCACCACGCCGGTTTCCTGGGTATCCAGACGCGTGCCGATGTAGGTCATCAGGCCATTTTCCGTGGTGACTTCTTCAACTTCAAGCTGCCAGCCTTCATAGCTGGTGATGGTATCGCCCGGATTAAACATCACGCGGGTGACAGGAGAATCATTTCTGGCATAAAGACGGTTTTCGCCGGTGGCAGGAAACAGTATGGTCACCATACGCGTATCAACCGCGACGATAGTGCCCAATCCCAATTCGCTTTCCGTATCGCTGATCCAGCGTTGACCAAGTGTAAAAGGCATAGATATTCGGCTCGATTCTATTAGAGGTTATTGCAGGCAATAGCACGACCGCCCGGCATTCAGTGCCCGGCAGAAATATTCAGAGGGTCAGGAAGGACGCTATGGTACTGGAAGGTGGCGCGTTCGTCACCTGTCAAAAAAGCCCCAACTGACCTGTTACCAGTGTAGCAAAGTCATCTTCAAGGAAAGGAAGTATCCCCTCGGCCACCGGCTGAAGCTGCTTTGTGAGGTAGTGATCATAGTCTGGCGGGGTGATCCTTGCCTCCAGCGGCTCCGGGCCAGAGGTCGCCATCACGTAGCGAATTTTTCCCCCTTTTTGATACTGCAAAGGGCGCCCCAGTTTCTGATTTTGCTCATCGGCGATTCTGGCCGCCCGCACGTGGGGCGGCACGTTGCGCTGGTAGTCATCCAGCGGGCGACGAAGCCTCTTACGGTAGATCAGCTGGTCATCCAGCTCGCCGTCCAGCAGCTGCCGCACGGTTTCCCGAATGTAATCCTGATAGGGCAGTTTCTTAAAAATGCGGCGGTAAAGCTCCTGCTGAAAATGTTGGGCCAGCGGCGTCCAGTCCGTGCGCACCGTTTCCAGCCCCTTAAACACCATTCGCTCGGTTTCGCCTTCCCGGATCATTCCGGCGTAGCGCTTTTTGCTGCCCTGTTCTGCCCCGCGAATGGTAGGCATCAGGAAGCGGCTGAAATGGGTTTCATACTCCAGCTCCAGAGCGCTTTCCAGCCCAAGCGTCTGCCGCAAATGGTCGCGCCACCAGGCATTGACCTTAGTCACTAACCGCTGACCAATTGCCGCTGCCGCCTGCTGGTCGTGTGGGGTTTTCAGCCAGACGAAGGTGGAGTCCGTATCGCCATAAATCACATCAAAGCCTTCCGCTTCTACCAGCTCTTTTGTTTGCCGCATGATTTCATGCCCGCGAAGAGTAATGGAAGAAGCCAGGCGGGGATCGAAAAAGCGGCAGGCGCTGGTGCCCAGCACGCCGTAAAACGCATTCATAATGATTTTCAGCGCCTGTGAAAGAGGCTGGTTACCCTGTTTTTTAGCCGCTTCACGCCCTTGCCAGATCTGGTTGACTATCTCCGGCAGGCAGTGAGTGGTGCGGGAAAAGCGCGCTTCACGGAAGCCGGCAACGGAGTCTTTCTCATCGGGATGCGCCACGCCTTCCACCAGGCCTACGGGATCGATCAGAAAGGTGCGAATAATGGCGGGATAAAGGCTTTTATAATCCAGCACCAGCACCGAATCATACAGGCCAGGCCGTGAATCCATCACGTAGCCGCCGGGGCTGGCCTCCGGCGCAACTTCTCCCATGCCCGGCGCCACAAAGCCCGCGCGGTGCATTCGGGGAAGATAGAGATGGCTGAAGGCCGCAACCGAGCCGCCGTGACGATCTACCGCCAGCCCGTTCACCGTGGCGCGCTCCAGCAGGAAAGGCATGATCTGCGTTTTCTCAAAGATGCGGGTGACAAGCTCACAATCTTTCAGGTTATAATGGGCCAGCGCAGGTTTGTCTTCGGCGAAGCGCTGATCGATCTCCTGCATTCTGTCCCAGGGATTATTGATCGCTTTGCCTTCGCCCAGCAGCTCACGCGAGACGGCCTCCAGGCTGAAAGAGTCAAAGTTCCAGAACGCAGATTTTAGCGCCTCAATGCCGTCAACGATCAGCCTGCCGGTAGCCTGAGCAAAGAATACGCCGGGCTTAAAACCGTGCTCCCGCCACTCCAGCGCTTCATTATTACGGCCTAATTTTAAGGGAACATTGTAACGGTCGGCGTGCTTTTGCAGCACGCGCAGGTCAAACTGCACCACGTTCCAGCCAATCAGCACATCGGGATCGTGCCGGGCAAACCAGGCGTTGAGTTTTTCCAGCAGTTGCGGGCGGCTGGAAACATATTCCAGCGTAAAGTCCAGGCTGCTGGCATCGCCGTTTTCAGGCCCCAGCATATAGACGACCCGCTGGCCGCAGCCCTCAAGCCCGATACAGTAAAGCTCGCCGTGGCGGGTAGTTTCAATATCCAGCGAAACCCACTTCAGCGGCGGGCGATAGTCAGGATTAGGCTTGAGGCGGGTATTAATCAGACTGTTACCCGCCGTCTGGCCGCTGAACCAGACAGGCGCGGTGATAAACCGCTCCATTAAAAAACGATCCGGCGGGCGGATGTCAGCTTCGTAGACCATGATGCCGTTTTCGCGCAGCACCTTTTCCAGCTTAAGCAGCTGCCGGTACTGACGGCAGTACAGCCCCACGACGGGACGCTGACGGAAGTCTTTCAGGTTCAGCGGCGCAAAACGAATCTGGCGCTCCTGTTGCAGCAGGGCCTGGGCCTGTTGCTGATAGATTTGTGGAATAAACGCCACGGATTCCTGCGGCGGCAGCACCACTCTCTGCGGCCCCTGGTCCGTTGCCAGCCACAGCACTACCTCAGTACCGGAAGGCGTATCCCGCCAGTGGCGGGTAAGCAGAAAGCCTGCGCGTGCGTCGTTCACCTGAATGCCCGTTTGCTGAATCAATAAGCAATAATAGCATGTTTATTTATACAGTGCTCATGTAGGGTCGCGGCTCTGTCAGTCTTCCATACAATTCAGACCTTGACGGATCGGGGGTGGCTCAGGACAATCCGACCTCAAACAAAAAGAGAATATGGAAAGTATGGAAGCCTGGCTGGAACACTTAATCACGCAATCGCTGGCCTGGTCGCTGCTGGCCGTTGGGCTGATCACCTTTTTTGAATCGCTGGCGCTGGTGGGCCTGCTGCTGCCCGGCACCGTACTGATGGCCTCTTTCGGCGCCCTGATCGGCAGCGGGCAGATTGGCCTTTATCCCGCCTGGCTGGCAGGTACGGTCGGCTGTCTGGTGGGGGACTGGATCTCCTACCTGATTGGCTGGCAGTTCAAGGGGCCGCTGCACCGCTGGTCTTTTATTAAAAAGCACCAGGGGCTGATGGATAAAACTGAACACGCGCTGCATCAGCACAGCATGTTCACCATTATTGTCGGTCGCTTTGTGGGGCCAACGCGCCCGCTGATCCCGCTGGTAGCGGGCATGCTGGAGCTGCCGGTGAAGAAGTTTATTCCGCCAAATATTATTGGCTGCATCCTGTGGCCGCCGCTCTATCTGTTGCCGGGCATTCTCGCGGGCGTGGCGATTGATGTGCCGAAAGGGGCCAGCAGCAGCCTGTTTAAATGGATGCTGCTGGCGGTAGCGCTGCTGGTGTGGCTGGGCGGCTGGCTTGGCTGGCGCTGGCTGCGGGCCAAAAAACAGCGTGACTGGGCGACAAACTATCTGCCGGCAAGCCGTCTGCGCTGGCTGGCTCCGGTGATGATAGTGATAGCCCTTGCCAGCCTGGTCGCCCTGCAATTTCATCCGATGATGCCGGTTTTCCGTCAGCTGTTATGGCAGGTATTTATCGGGCATTAACGGCGGCTGCGGGCCTGCTGTTTTCGTCAGGTATAAGCTGGTTCAGCTTCATCTTTCGCGAGGTATGAAACGGTTCAGCCCTGTGGTGCTCTGTGCTGCCGGGGCGCCCTTTCAGCGCAGGCTGATGCCCAACACTTCCGCCTCGGCAACTTCGCCTTTCTGCAACGCTTCGGTGCTGCCGTCCCAGTAAACCCGTCCGTCAACAATCAGCACGCTGCGTGGCGCAATGCGCGCAGCATCTTCAATACTGTGCGATACCATCAACAGTGTGATTTGCCGCTCCCGGCACACTTCATCAACCAGATGCAGCATCTCTTTGCGCAGGGCAGGGTCCAGGGCGGAAAAAGGCTCGTCCAGCAGCAGTATCGGCTGCTGACGCACCAGGCAGCGGGCCAACGCAGCGCGCTGCCGCTGACCGCCAGAAAGCTGATCCGGCAGGCGCTGCAAACAAGTTTCCAGCCCAACGCGCTGAGCAATATCCTGCAAAGTTTGCTTATGAGCCTGACTCAGCTTCAGGCCGGGGTGTAAGCCCAGGCCAATATTCTGCGCCACCGTCAGATGGGGAAACAGGTTGTTCTCCTGGAACAGCATAGAGACCGGACGACGGGCGGGCGGCGTACGGCTGTGATCCTCGCCATGCAACCGCAGTTCGCCGCTGTTGATCGGCAGAAAACCCGCTATCAGGCTGAGCAGCGTACTTTTTCCGGCACCGCTCGGCCCCAGGATCGCCAGCCTTTCTCCAGCCTGCATCTTCAGGGAAAAACGCATCGGCAGATGATTGTAGAGATAAGTGAGATTAGTCAGCGTCAGCATGGCGTCCCGGCAGTTTTTCAATCAGGGTAAAGAGAAGGAAGCAGAGCAGCAGCAAAAGCAGTGCGGTGACTGCGCCATCCTGGGTGCGATAGGAACCCATCTGCTGATAAAGGTAAAACGGCAGCGTACGGAACCCTTCATTGCCGAACAGCGCAACCACGCCAAAATCCCCAATCGACAGCACGCAGGCAAACGCCAGCGCCTGAGCGAGCGGGCGCTTCAGCGCTCTGGCTTCAATCAGCCTGAGGCGGTTCCAGCCGCGAATATCCAGCGAAAGGCAGAGGCGGTTGTAGCGTTCGGCAAGATCGCGCAGCGGATTATCCAGTACCTTCATGGCGTAGGGAATGGCCATCAGCGCATTGGTAAAGATCACGATGCTGTCAGCAGAGTCCGGCAGACCCACAGTGCTATTGAGCAGCAGAAAGAAGCCGGTAGCCAGCACAATACCCGGCATCGCCAGGATCAGCATACCGCTAAGCTCAAGGGCGTGGGCAGGCACGAGGCGCTGGCGTAGCCTTAGCTCGCGGCTGCTCCACAGCAGCATCATCGTGAGGATCACGCAGAGCAGACCAGCCCCCAGCGCAATACGTAAAGAGGTAAAAGTCGCCTGCCAGAGCGCGGGCTGCGTTAACACCGTGGCCACTCCCTGATTCACGCCGTCAGCAATCACCGCGAGCAGGGGAGGAAGCATTAAAAGCAGCGCACAGGCAATGATCAGAGCATCCCAGATTTTTGCAGGCAGGCTGTCTTCAGGATTTCGCCAGCCGCTAAGGGTGGCGGCGCCCGAAGGCAGCGCTTTACTCAGCCACTGGCTCAGCATCACCAGACCCAGACAGCAAATCATCTGGATCAGCGCCAGCAGCGCGGCCCGACCAGGGTCGTAATCAAAATTCAGCGCCTGGAAAATAGCCAGTTCAATGGTGGTGGCCTGGGGGCCGCCGCCCAGCGACAGCACGGTAGCAAAACTGGCAAAGCAAAGCATAAAGACCAGCGCGCTCGCAGGCAGGATCTGCCGCCGCAGCCAGGGCCACTCCACCACGCTGAAATGGTTCCAGCCCCGCATGCCCAGCTGCGCAGCCAGCTGACGCTGCCCGACAGGGATCTGCTCCAGCGCCTGCAAAAGCAGACGGGTAGCCAGAGGCAGATTAAAGAAGATATGCGCCAGCAGAATGCCTTGCAGGCCGTAAGGGGTAAAAGTGTACGGAATGCCCAGTAATGCGCAGAGATCCGCCAGCCAGCCAGTACGCCCGTAGACGCTGAGAAGACCAAAGACCGCCACCAGCACTGGCAGCACCAGCGTCATTGCGCAAAGCCGCAGCAGCGTCTCTCTGCCGGGAAAGCGTCGACGATAAAGCGCGCGGGCAAGGGGGATGGCAGGCCCCACCGCCAGCATGGCGGAAAGCAACGCCTGCCAGAAAGAGAAACGCAGCACGTGCCAGAGATAGTCATCCTGCCAGAGGGCACCCGGATCGATCTCCGGTGCGCTGCCCCAGAGCGCAGCAAAGGCCAGCAGGGCCACAGCCACCAGCAGCGAGGCTGCCAGCGTGCCGGGCACCAGCCAGCCGGCAATCAGCGGCTGACGGCGCGTTGCCATGCATTAATCCATTGGCTGCGCTGGCTGGCGACTTCTTGCGGCGTGTACTGTAGCGAGAGGGCGGGCACAGTTAACGTATCAAACCCGGCAGGCAGCGTACTTTTGACCACAGGATACATCCAGTTACCGGTTGGAATGCTCTGCTGGAACGGCTTTTCCAGCATAAATTTCATAAACTTCTGCGCCAGTTCAGGCTGCCTGCTGGCCTTGAGCTGCCCGGCTACCTCTACCTGCAAGTAGTGACCTTCACTGAAGTCAGCGGCCGCATACTGCGCTTTTTTCTCTTCAATCAGATGATAAGCCGGAGAAGTGGTGTAGCTCAGCACCATATCACCTTCCCCTTTGAGGAACAGGCCGTAAGCCTCGCTCCATCCTTTGGTCACGGTGACCGTTTTCTTCGCCAGCTTCTGCCAGGCTTCCGGCGTCTGGTCGCCAAATACTTTCTGCATCCACAGCAGCAGCCCCAGGCCTGGGGTACTGGTGCGGGGATCTTCATAAATCACCTTGATTGGGCGATCGGTTTCGATCAGCTCCTTCAGGCTTTTGGGCGGGTTTTGCAGTTTAGTTTTGTCATAGATGAAGGCGAACCAGCCATAGTCGTAAGGCACGAAGGTTTTATCATGCCAGCCGCCCGGCAGGGTTGTCTGGCTGGTATCCACCTGGCTTTGCGTAAACAGGCCGGTTTTCTCTGCGGCATCCAGCAGATTATTATCCAGACCCAGCACCACATCCGCTTTACTCTTCTTTCCTTCCATCCGCAGACGGTTCAGCAGCGAAACGCCATCTTCCAGCGCAACATATTTCAGTTCGCAGCCGCAGTTGGCTTCAAAGGCTTTTTTAATGGCGGGGCCAGGACCCCAGTCGGCAGAAAAGGAGTCGTAGGTATAAACGGTTAAAACGGGTTTCGCCGCGAAAACGGGCGCGCTGAGCAGCAGCAGAGGCAGTACTTTTTTTAACACTTTGCGTTCCTTAAAGGTGAGAGGTCGCAAAGGATCTGAGTGGGCAACACACTCTCAAATCCCTACGCCGGCATTATCCGGATCAGGTTCGACGGGTCTGTCTCAGCATTAGCGATGAAACACCGCTAACGCACCCCGTTGAGAACGGTTCATTCTAGTGATTTCCCGGCTTTAGCGAAAGCCTCATGATTCCGGCGGCGCAAACCAGGCAGATTTAAAGTCAAACCAGCCGAGGGTATTCATCCTGACGCCGCGCATGCTGCGCTGGCCTTCCAGCAGCAGCCAGTGGTGGAACAGCGGATGCAGGGTCCAGGTGTTGATAAGCTGCTGACTCCACTCTGCCAGCGGCAGTTTCTGCTCACGCCAGCGCCTGGCATCCTGCTGCCAGTCCAGCGTTACGCAGTGATGAATCAGCGGAATTTCATACAGCAGCGCAAACAGGGAAAACTCCAGCGGCAGCGTGAAGTTGGCGCTGCCAAGCCAGATATCGCTTTCCGCTTCGCCACGGTGCCAGATATCATAATCTACCTGCCGGGTTATCAGCTCCACGCCCTGTTCCGCCAGCAGAGGACGCAGCGCATTGGCAATGCCCTGATGCTCAACGTGGTCGTTATACCAGGTCAGGGTCAGCGTGGTCAGTCCGGCGGGTTTAGCTGGCGTATTTACCTCCCGACGATGATGCCAGCGCGGCAGGAGTCCCCAGGCAGGAAACCAGTAGCGCTGGTAGCCGGGACCCGCCTGGTTCAGCAGGGCGATAGGGTTGAAAAGCATGCTGACCCAGCGTCGCACCTCTTCATTCCGCCCCAGGGAAGAGCGCTGGTCAAACAGTAAAAAATAGCACCCTTCCTCCAGGCGGCTCTCTTCTGATTTCTCCTCCAGGCTGCTGCCCTCCAGCTTCACGCCGGAATAGACCAGCTCTTCACTGATTTCCGGTAAGACCCAGATATTGACCTCATCGATCAGCGCGCGGAAGCCGAAATAGTCATCAAAAGCCTGGATCCTGAGCTGGGAAGGCTGATTGCGTACCACGGCATAGGGGCCGGTTCCTACTGGCTGTCGGGCGAAATCTGGCAGGGATTGCCACTCTCGCGGCAGGATCATGGCGCTGACGCTACCCAACAGCCAGGGCAGCCAGTTATCGGGCTGATGCAGGGTAATATCCAGCGTCCAGGGCGCTGAAGAGGTGATCTTATCGAAATGAGAAAACAGCGGCTGGGGTTTTAAACGCTCAAGCGTGGCGATGATATCGTCCGTTTCCAGTTCACGGCCATGATGAAAATGGATAGCGGGGCGCAGGTAGAAGCGCCAGTGCAGCGGTGTGATCGGCTGCCAGTGGTGGGCGATATCGGGTTCGATTTCCCCATTTTCCTCGTTTATTCGCGTCAGGCTGCTGAAAATCTGCCGGGCCAGGTGCGTTTCCGAGCGCCGTAACGGCGTGCCGGGTGCCAGATTAAGCAGCGACCGATAATAGAGCACGCGGAGGATATGCTTTCCCTGGCGAAAACTGCGGCCAAGATGAGAGAGCAGCATGCTTCTGACCGCTTTTTTATCGCCAACCAGCGGTACCAGCTGGTCGATAAGATCGTTTTCCAGCAGCACTTCAGCCCGCTGCTGCTGTAGGGCCAGGCCGGTACAGAGAAAGCGGAGCGTTGAACGCTTGCCACGGCCCGCTACGGCGTGCCACGTCAGCCAGCCTTCCGCCTGCATGGCGTTGAGAAGGTTACGCATATGCCGCCGCGAACAGCTCAACCGGAGAGCGAGATCGTTGAGCGTTGTCGCCTGAGACTCCCCTTCGCAGCATTGCCAGAGCCGGATAAACTGTTGTTGCAGACGGGCAGAAGACATAAAAGGGGAACCTTTGGCAAAATTCAGTCTGTTTTTCTTGCCCTATATTAAGATCATACTGGCCAAAGATGAAAGAGCGGGAGGCATTTCCCGGAATGGCGCTCTGACATTTGCTTATTATTCTGAGTAAGGTGCAGTTTCACCTGCCAGCCGTGGTTACCCCGGCTGGCTTTTTTCATGGGTTCATGTTTTCTTCTATGCTTGCTGTTTGTCGCTCAGCTGGGGCGGCTTAATCTTCTTGAAGGACCAGGCATGAAATTGCTGCTTACGCGTCGCCGTCGTATTAATCCTGTGTATCTGGCTTTTATGGCCGTCTCGTTTATGGTCGGGGTGGCGGGTGCGTTGCAGGCACCCACGCTGAGCCTGTTCCTTACCCGTGAAGTTGCGGTGCGGCCGTTCTGGGTTGGCCTGTTCTACACCGTGAATGCGATAGCGGGCATTGCGGTGAGCATTCTGCTGGCGAAGCGGTCAGACAACCGTGGCGATCGCCGTATGCTGATCCTGTTTTGCTGCGTGATGGCGATAGGCAATGCGCTGCTGTTTGCCTTCAGCCGGGATTATCTGACGCTGATCACTTTCGGCGTGCTGCTCTCTGCGCTGGCCAGCGTGTCGATGCCACAAATTTTTGCGCTGGCGCGTGAGTATGCCGACAGCTCAGCAAGGGAAGTGGTGATGTTCAGCTCGGTGATGCGTGCGCAGCTGTCGCTGGCCTGGGTTATTGGCCCGCCGCTCTCCTTTGCGCTGGCGCTCAATTACGGCTTTACCACCATGTTTGTGATCGCCGCAGGCCTGTTTGTGGTCTGTATCGCGCTGATCTGGTTTGCGCTGCCTTCGGTGCCTCGCGTGGAACAGCCGCCGGAAGTGGTGATAACGCAAATCAGCGCGTGGAAGAACAGAGATGTGCGGCTGTTGTTTCTGGCCTCGCTGTTGATGTGGACTTGCAACACCATGTATATCATTGATATGCCTCTCTATATCAGCAGCGTGCTGGGCATGCCTGACCGGCTGGCGGGATTGCTGATGGGCGTAGCGGCGGGGCTGGAAATTCCCGCCATGCTGCTGGCTGGTCACTATGTAAAACGCTTTGGCAAACGAAATATGATGCTGTTTGCCGTGGCGGCTGGCGCGCTATTCTATCTGGGCCTTGTGCTGTTCCAGTCGCGTGCTGCGCTGATGGCTTTGCAGATTTTCAACGCAATCTTTATTGGCATTGTGGCCGGGATCGGTATGCTCTATTTTCAGGATTTGATGCCGGGCAGGCCAGGCGCAGCAACCACGCTGTTTACCAACAGCATTTCAACTGGCGTGATCCTCGCCGGTCTGTTGCAGGGCGCGCTGGCGGAGGCGTTTGGGCACTATTCGGTCTACTGGGCAGCGCTGCTGCTTGCACTGGGGGCGCTGGCGATGTCGGCAAAGGTGAAGGATGTTTAAGGAGTGGCTGATCCTTCTCAGTCACCCCTCATTCGTGCCCCGATTTAACGTAAAAACGCGGGTTGTGTCTGCTCGTACGCCGTAATATCAGCATCGTGCTGTAGCGTCAGGCCGATGTTATCCAGCCCGTTGATCAGGCAGTGGCGGCGGAAGGGATCTGTGGTGAAGGGGTAATGCTTTTCACCTGCAATCACCTCCTGCTGCTCAAGATCAACGGTTATCCTTACGCCGGGCTGACGGGCGACCAGCTGAAACAGCTCTTCAACCTCCTCTTCGCTTAATGTCACCAGCAACAGCTGATTGTTAAACGAATTATTGGCGAAGATATCCGCAAAATCGCTGCCGATAATCGCCTGAATACCATAATCCGTCAGCGCCCAGGGCGCATGCTCACGGGAGGAGCCGCAGCCGAAGTTTTCACGGGTCAGCATGATGCTGGCGCCCTGAAAGGCTGGTTTGTTCAGGACGAAATCGGGATTGGGGATCTGGCCTTCGGCATCGCTGTAGCGCCAGTCGTAAAACAGATTGCGGCCAAAACCGGTACGCGTCACCATCTGCAAAAATTGCTTGGGGATAATCGCATCGGTATCGACGTTCGCCGCATCCAACGGCACCGCAATGCCGGTATGCCGGGTAAATTTCTTTGCCATAGGGCTTCCTTAGCGTAACTCGCGAATATCAGCGAAGTGGCCGGCGACCGCGGCGGCAGCAGCCATTGCCGGGCTTAGTAAATGCGTCCGTCCACCACGGCCCTGGCGACCTTCGAAGTTGCGGTTGCTGGTAGAGGCGCAGCGCTCTCCCGGATTCAGCCGGTCGTTATTCATCGCCAGACACATTGAGCAGCCGGGCAGGCGCCATTCAAATCCCGCGTCGAGGAAGATTTTATCCAGACCTTCAGCTTCCGCCTGCGCTTTCACCGGCCCTGAGCCGGGCACAACATAAGCCTGAACGCCTGCCGCAATCTTGTGGCCTTTCACTACCAGCGCGGCAGCGCGCAGATCCTCAATGCGTGAATTGGTACAGGATCCTATAAAGACTTTATCGATCCTGACGTCGGTCATTTTGATGCCCGGCTTGAGATCCATATAGGCCAGCGCTTTTTCCGCAGAAGCACGCTCAACCGGATCCTGGAAAGAAGCGGGGTCGGGGATAAGCTCATCGACTGCGATAACCTGACCCGGATTGGTTCCCCAGGTCACCTGCGGGGCGATATCGGCGGCATCCAGCGTCACCACTTTATCAAAGCGCGCGTCGCTGTCGGTTTTCAGCGTGCGCCAGTAGGCTACGGCTTCATCCCACTCTGCGCCTGTTGGCGCAAACTGGCGACCTTTCACATAGTTGAAAGTGGTCTCATCGGGCGCAACCAGACCCGCTTTTGCACCCAGCTCAATCGCCATGTTGCACAACGTCATGCGGCCTTCCATGCTAAGCGCTTCCACCGCCGGGCCGCAGAACTCCACTACATGCCCGTTGCCGCCGCCGCTGCCGGTTTTGCCGATAATGGCCAGCGCAATATCCTTGGCCGTGATGCCCGGCGCCGTTTGCCCAACCACTTCTATTTTCATGGTCTTCGCGCGGGACTGCTTCAGCGTCTGCGTCGCCAGCACATGCTCGACTTCAGAAGTGCCTATCCCAAAAGCCAGCGCACCGAAAGCACCGTGCGTGGAAGTATGGGAATCGCCACAAACGATGGTCATACCTGGCAGTGACAAGCCCTGTTCCGGGCCAATGACGTGCACAATGCCCTGGAAAGGGTGCTTGAGGTCATAGAGCCGCACGCCAAACTCTTCACAGTTTTTGATCAGCATCGACATCTGAATGCGCGCCATCTCGCCGCTGGCATTGATATCCCGCGTCTGCGTGGAGACGTTATGATCCATTGTCGCAAAAGTTTTGGCGGGCTGACGCACCGGGCGATTATGCGCACGCAGGCCGTCAAAAGCCTGCGCCGAAGTCACTTCATGCACCAGGTGCCTGTCGATATAGAGCAGCGGCGTCTCACCGGGCGCCTCTGTCACCGCATGGGCATCAAACAGTTTCTCGTATAATGTTTTCATAGTCAGGCTTCGCGAATAAATCGGGCGATAATCGAACCCATTTCCCCGGTGCTGACCGAGGCGCCGCCACCCGCTAAATCTCCGGTGCGGTGGCCTTCCGCCAGCGCACGACTGATGGCGTGTTCAACGGCATCGGCGGCCTCAGCGGCATTCAGGCTGAAGCGCAGCAGCAGCGCCAGCGACAGGATCTGGGCAATCGGGTTGGCGATATCTTTCCCGGCGATGTCCGGGGCTGAACCGCCAGCAGGCTCAAACAGACCAAAGCCCTGCTCGTTCAGACTGGCAGAAGGCAGCATACCCATTGAACCGGTGATCATCGCACACTCATCGGAAAGGATGTCGCCAAACAGGTTCGAACAGAGCATCACATCAAACTGTGAAGGCTCTTTAATCAGCTGCATGGTGGCGTTATCAATGTACATGTGGCTCAGCTCAACGTCCGGATAATCCTTCGCCACTTCATTAACAATCTGACGCCACAGAATGGAAGATTGCAGCACGTTAGCTTTGTCGATTGAGGTCACTTTGTTGCGGCGTTTACGCGCGGATTCAAAAGCGATACGGGCAATGCGCTCAATCTCAAAACGGTGATAGACCTCGGTATCAAAGGCGCGTTCGTGCGGACCGCTGCCTTCACGGCCTTTTGGCTGGCCGAAATAGATACCGCCGGTAAGTTCACGCACCACCAGGATATCAAACCCTTTAGCCGCGATATCCGCACGCAGCGGGCAGTAAGCTTCCAGACCCTGATGCAGGCTGGCCGGACGCAGATTGCTGAACAGCTTGAAATGCTTACGCAGCGGCAGCAGGGCGCCTCGTTCAGGCTGCTCAGCAGGCGGCAGGTGTTCCCACTTCGGGCCGCCTACAGAGCCAAACAGGATCGCATCCGCCTGTTCACAGCCAGCCACCGTTGCGGGCGGCAGCGGCTCGCCGTGGCGGTCAATCGCGATACCGCCCACATCATATTCGCTGGTGGTGATGCGCATGTTGAAGCGCTCACGTACCGCATCCAGCACTTTGCTGGCCTGAGCCATCACTTCCGGGCCGATACCGTCACCCGGCAGCACTGCAATATGGTAAGTCCCTGACATGATTACACCGCTTCCTTTTGATCGTTGGTTTGTGCTTTGCGTTGCAGCTCCTGCTCGACCTGGCGAGCACGCCAGATGTTATTCAGGGCGTTAATCATCGCTTTAGCGGAGGATTCCACGATATCCGTAGCTAAACCAACACCGTGGAATTTGCGGCCGTTGTATTTCACTACAATATCAACCTGACCCAGCGCATCTTTGCCATGGCCTTTAGCTGTGAGCTGGTAGGAAACCAGTTCCGCATCAAATTCCGTAATACGATTCACCGCCTGGTAAACCGCATCGACCGGGCCGTTCCCGGTAGCCGCTTCCGACTTCACCTCATCACCGCAGGCCAGTTTTACCGAGGCCGTAGCCATAACGCTTGAGCCAGACTGCACGCTGAAGTAATCCAGGCGGAAATATTCCGGCTCTTCGTTCTGCTTGTTGATAAACGCCAGCGCTTCCAGGTCGTAGTCAAAGACCTGACCTTTTTTGTCAGCCAGCTTCAGGAACGCGTCATACAGGTTATCCAGGTTGTAATCATTCTCCTGGTAACCCATCTCATCCATGCGGTGTTTCACTGCGGCGCGTCCAGAGCGTGAAGTCAGATTCAGCTGGATTTTGTTCAGGCCGATCGATTCCGGCGTCATGATTTCGTAGTTTTCGCGGTTTTTCAGTACACCATCCTGGTGAATACCAGATGAGTGGGCGAAAGCGCCGGTGCCGACTACAGCTTTGTTGGCCGGAACAGGCATATTACAAATCTGGCTAACCAGCTGGCTGGTGCGATAGATCTCATGGTGGTTGATACGGGTTTGCAGGTTCATCAACTGGCTGCGGGTTTTAATCGCCATGATCACCTCTTCCAGCGCACAGTTACCGGCCCGCTCGCCCAGTCCGTTGATGGTGCCTTCCACCTGGCGCGCGCCAGCCTGAATGGCTGCCACGGCGTTGCCGGTTGCCATGCCTAAATCGTCATGGGTGTGCACGGACAGAATAGCTTTATCGATGTTAGGTACGCGGTTGCGCAGCTGGGTAAAGATGTTGCTGTACTCTTCCGGCAGGGTGTAACCCACGGTATCAGGGATATTGATGGTGGTAGCGCCGGCATTAATAGCGGCTTCCACTACGCGGCACAGGTCATCAATCGGCGTACGACCGCCATCTTCACAGGAGAACTCTACGTCGTTGGTATAGTTGCGGGCGCGTTTCACCATGGTCACGGCGCGCTCAATCACTTCCGGCAGTGTGCTGCGCAGCTTGGTTGCGATGTGCATCGGCGAGGTCGCCAGGAAAGTGTGGATGCGGTAAGCCTCAGCAACGCGCAGGGCTTCATAGGCCGCATCAATGTCTTTCTCTACACAGCGGGCCAGGGCACAAACACGACTGTTTTTTACCTGACGGGCAATGGTCTGCACCGATTCAAAATCGCCAGGCGAAGAGATCGGGAAGCCCACTTCCATCACGTCAACGCCCATACGTTCCAGCGCCAGTGCTATTTGCAATTTCTCTTTCACACTCAGGCTGGCCTGTAAGGCCTGTTCGCCATCACGCAGCGTGGTATCGAAAATAATAACTTGTTGGCTCATATGCATATTCCTTGTCGTGTTTGCCTCGCCGTAAAACGAGCATAAAAAAACCCGCGCATTGGCGCGGGTTCTTTAGTTTTGCAAGCCTGAATCAGTGATTCATTTCTTCGCCCACAAGTCTACCGCGCAATGGAGATGCGTTTAGTAGTAGACCGAGTAGGCGAACGGTACGAATCATTGAATCAGACCTCATTAATTTGCTGTTCCCTTATTGATACTTGATTTGCAGGGGCGATGTCAACCTGAGCAGTAAGGTTAAAATCGTTCAGCTTGTAAGGGGGCGGGAAAATTATTCTGGCGCTGCCGCTAAAGGCAGAACAAAAAGGAAGAGAGATTAGCAGAGCTTTTATTGGCAGCGCTTTAAAGAGGCCGGGGAGGAAAGTCTGTCCATAATAAAAACTTTTTAATCAATGGGTTGCACAGGAAAAGCGTAGAGTTAAACCCTGGGGATAGTCACCGGGCGTTCAGATAATTGTTTTTTAAAATTTATTCATACCAGCAGATAAAACTAAATAAGCGGCGATGTTTGAACAGGTAAACTTGAATTAGCGCGCTGGCCGCTGCAATAACAAAACGATCGCACTGCAAAAGAATTCGTTACCAGAAGAAACCCCTTTTCTTTCGCCCATTGTTCAGTGTAATTGTCGACAACTCCCGCTAAGCAGTAGTGCCTTGCGATGAAGATATTCAGTAAAAGCGGAGGCCAGGCGTTTGCCTGCTAACTTTTCTACGGTTATGGTATTTCATCAACGCATAAAAATAGCCAGGGATTCACCCTGTACCTGGGCGCTGGAAATGATTTCCAGCGTCTTTGCATAAACACAGGTTTTGACCTTATTCGCTCTCATTCTCACTTTTCCGGGGCTGAGCGGATAAATCACCACCTTAAAGCCTGGAGGCAAAAATGGAGATGTTGTCAGGAGCCGAGATGGTCGTTCGATCGTTAATCGATCAGGGCGTTAAGCATGTATTCGGCTACCCCGGCGGGGCAGTACTTGATATCTATGATGCGCTGCAAACCGTCGGCGGAATTGATCATGTGCTGGTCCGTCACGAGCAGGGCGCAGTGCACATGGCGGACGGCTATGCCCGTTCTACCGGCGACGTTGGGGTGGTGCTGGTCACCTCCGGTCCGGGTGCGACTAACGCCATTACCGGTATCGCTACCGCTTACATGGACTCTATCCCGCTGGTGGTGCTCTCCGGGCAGGTTCCCTCTTCATTGATTGGTTATGACGCCTTCCAGGAGTGCGACATGGTCGGCATCTCCCGTCCTGTGGTGAAGCACAGCTTTATGGTGAAGCAGGTGGAAGAGATCCCAACCATTATAAAGAAAGCGTTCTGGCTGGCCGCCAGCGGACGGCCGGGGCCGGTGGTTATCGATCTGCCGAAAGATATGATGAGTCCGGCGAATAAACTGCCTTACGTCTGGCCAGATGAAGTGAGCATGCGCTCCTATAACCCTACGACTCAGGGGCATAAAGGCCAGATCAAGCGCGCTTTACAAACGCTTCTGGCTGCAAAGAAACCGGTTATCTACGCTGGCGGCGGCGTGGTGAATGCGGAGTGTCACGGCGAACTGCGTCAGATAGCGGAAACATTGAATCTGCCTGTGGCCTGTTCACTGATGGGGCTTGGCGCTTTCCCTGGTACGCATCGCCAGTGCGTGGGCATGCTGGGCATGCACGGAACCTATGAAGCCAACATGACCATGCATAACGCCGACGTGATTTTTGCCGTGGGCGTGCGTTTTGACGATCGTACCACCAATAATTTAGCCAAATATTGCCCCAACGCTACCGTGCTGCATATTGATATCGATCCTACTTCTATCTCTAAAACGGTGGCGGCAGATGTGCCAATCGTCGGGGATGCGAAACAGGTTCTGACGCAGATGATTGAGCTGTTAGGGCAGAGCGATAAAGAGCAGGATTTCGACAGCCTGCGTGACTGGTGGCAGAGCATCGACCAGTGGCGTGCGCGTCACTGCCTGGAGTTCGATCGCGAGAGCGGGAAAATCAAACCTCAGGCAGTCATTGAAACTATCTGGCGGCTGACCAAAGGCGAGGCGTATGTGACCTCGGACGTGGGCCAGCATCAGATGTTCGCCGCGCTCTATTATCCGTTTGATAAGCCACGTCGCTGGATCAACTCGGGCGGCCTGGGCACGATGGGCTTTGGCCTGCCTGCTGCGCTGGGCGTGAAGCTGGCGCTGCCTGAAGAGACCGTGGTCTGTGTGACCGGTGATGGCAGTATCCAGATGAACATTCAGGAGCTGTCTACGGCGTTGCAGTACGGCCTGCCGGTTCTGGTGCTGAGCCTTAACAACCGCTTCCTGGGCATGGTGAAACAGTGGCAGGATATGATCTACTCAGGCCGTCACTCTCAGTCTTATATGGAGTCGCTGCCCGATTTTGTGAAGCTGGCGGAAGCCTACGGGCATGTTGGGATTGGCATCTCTCATCCCGAAGAGCTGGAGGCGAAACTGACGCAGGCGCTGGAAGAGTTGGGCAAAGGGCGACTGGTCTTTGTGGACGTCAACGTCGACGGAACTGAACACGTTTACCCGATGCAGATCCGCGGTGGCGGAATGGACGAAATGTGGCTTAGCAAAACGGAGAGGACTTAATTATGCGTCGTGTTTTATCAGTACTGCTGGAAAACGAATCCGGCGCATTGTCCCGTGTTGTGGGGCTTTTCTCTCAGCGTGGCTACAACATTGAGAGCCTGACCGTGGCCCCCACTGACGATCCCACGCTCTCGCGCATGACTATCCAGACTGTGGGCGATGCGAAAGTGCTGGAGCAGATCGAAAAGCAGCTGCACAAGCTGGTGGACGTGCTGCGCGTTACCGAACTTGGCCAGGGCGCTTTTGTAGAGCGCGAAGTCATGCTGGTGAAGATCCAGGCAACGGGCTATGGCCGTGAAGAGGTGAAACGCAGCGCCGAAATCTTCCGCGGGCAAATCGTTGATGTCACTCCTTCGCTTTATACGGTTCAGCTTGCCGGTACCAGCGACAAGCTGGATGCGTTTCTTAACACCGTCCGCGAGGTGGCGGAAATTGTCGAAGTTGCCCGTTCCGGCATCGTTGGCGTTTCCCGCGGCGACCGTATCATGCGGTAAAAGCGGCCACGGCCACGCTTTTTTTCTGCTAACCCAGCGTAATGCTGGGTTTTTTATTTTTGTCTGAAAGCTGTCGCAGAAGTAAAAGCGGTTGCTCACTAAACTATTCTGCTGTTAGATGTAACAAATGTCTTATCCATAGCCGCGACGCGGCTATTTTCTGCGCCATTCTGGCGTAAGCGTGGGGATATTGTGAAACTGGATGAAATTGCGCGCCTGGCCGGTGTGTCGCGCACGACGGCCAGCTATGTTATCAATGGCAAAGCCAAGCAGTATCGTGTCAGCGACAAAACTGTCGAGAAAGTCATGGCAGTGGTGCGCGAGCATAATTACCATCCCAATGCGGTGGCGGCAGGCCTTCGTGCAGGACGGACCCGTTCAATAGGGCTGGTTATTCCCGATTTGGAGAATACCAGCTATACGCGTATCGCTAACTATCTGGAACGACAGGCTCGCCAGCGGGGTTATCAGCTGCTGATTGCCTGCTCTGAAGATCAGCCTGACAACGAAATGCGCTGCGTAGAGCATCTGCTTCAGCGGCAGGTGGATGCCATTATTGTCTCGACCTCTTTACCGCCTGAACACCCCTTCTATCAGCGCTGGGTTAACGATCCCTTACCGATTGTCGCGCTGGACCGTGCGCTGGATCGTGAACACTTCACCAGTGTGGTTGGCGCCGATCAGGATGATGCCGAGATGCTGGCCGCTGAATTGCGTAAGCAGCCGGTGAACTCCGTTCTCTTTATGGGCGCATTACCGGAGCTTTCTGTGAGTTTTCTGCGCGAGATGGGCTTCAGGGATGCGTGGAAAGGGGATGAGCGAACTATCGACTACATCTATGCCAACAGCTTTGAACGGACAGCTGCCGCTGCGCTGTTTGAAAAATGGCTGGAAACCCATGAGATGCCCGATGCGCTGTTTACCACCTCTTTTGGTCTGTTACAGGGCGTAATGGACGTTACGCTTAAGCGTGAAGGACGTCTGCCCAGCGATTTAGCCATTGCCACCTTTGGCGATCATGAGCTGCTGGATTTCCTCGACTGCCCTGTGCTTGCGGTCGGCCAGCGTCACCGGGACGTAGCTGAGCGGGTACTGGAGTTGGTGCTGGCAAGCCTGGATGAACCGCGCAAACCCAAGCCCGGATTAACGCGAATTCGCCGTAATCTTTATCGTCGTGGACGGTTAAGCCGTAAGGTTAGTTAACATTTAGACATAAAAAGGCAGCTCGCTGCCTTTTTATCATTTTCAATTAACTTCCTGCCAGTGATGAAATTTCTCCTTTAAAAGTTTTTGTACTTTTCATTCTCACTTTTCCGGGTAAATAAAAGTAAAGGCAACAAGCCTGCGGGAATGTCTTTATCTAAATTTGTTCAATTATTAAAAATTCAGGACAATGCGCGCGGCTTAAGCACAGGCGCGGCGTGAAGAGGGTAGGATTACCTTAGGAAATACCCTAAAATGCCCGCCACGTCGCAGCATTACAGGCCCAGGCTTAAAATTGCAGCGGTGGCATATTTTTGAACAAACTCATTTTTGCGCAAAAATTCCTGCCACTATTCATAAGTTTATTTTTGAATTCTTTACAAAATCGCATTCTTTTTAACTCCTTCCTCATTTTAACGGCTAAAGAAATAATTCTCTTTGCGGTATCTGGCGGCTTGACAATGATTTCCTCCGCTCCGTAAACTCCCTCGGTGGGAATTTGTGGTGTAAAGTGGTGAACAGGGGAAATCGGAGGGTGAGACTGGCATGTTCCGTGGGGCAACGTTAGTCAATCTCGACAGTAAGGGGCGGCTCGCCGTTCCAACGCGTTATCGCGAAACGCTGATCGGGGAATCACAGGGTCAAATGGTCTGTACCATTGACCTTCACCAGCCATGCCTGCTGCTTTATACCCTGCCCGAATGGGAAATTATTGAACGTAAACTGGCTCGCTTATCGAGCATGAATCCCGCAGAGCGCCGTGTTCAGCGCCTGTTACTGGGACATGCCAGCGAGTGTCAGATGGATAATGCAGGGCGCCTGCTGGTAGCCACCACGCTACGCCAGCATGCGAACCTGACCAAAGAAGTGATGCTGGTTGGGCAGTTCAATAAATTTGAGCTGTGGGATGAACAGACCTGGTATCAACAAGTCAGGGAGGATATTGACGCAGAGCAGTCGACTCAGGACCCGCTTTCTGAGCGCTTGCAGGATTTGTCATTATAGCTATGCAGGAAAATTTCAAACATACCACGGTGCTGTTAGATGAGGCGGTCAACGGCCTCAACATCAAGTCTGACGGCATCTATCTTGATGGCACCTTTGGCCGGGGTGGACATTCGCGCCTGATCCTCTCACAACTGGGAGAGCAGGGCCGTCTCTATGCGATTGACCGTGACCCACAGGCGATTGCCGCCGCCGCAGAGATTTCAGATCCACGCTTTACTATTATTCATGGTCCGTTTTCGGCGCTGGCAGAGTATGCTGAGGAGCGGGGACTGACCGGGAAAATCGACGGTATTTTGCTGGATCTGGGCGTCTCTTCGCCACAGCTTGACGATGCCGAGCGTGGCTTTTCCTTTATGCGCGACGGCCCGCTGGATATGCGCATGGACCCGACCAGAGGCCTCTCGGCCGCACAGTGGCTTCTTCAGGCGGAAGAGAGCGATATTGCCTTTGTATTGAAGACGTTCGGTGAAGAACGCTTTGCCAAACGTATCGCCCGCGCCATCGTTGAGCGCAATCGCGAACAGCCAATGACCCGGACAAAAGAGCTTGCTGATGTGATTTACGTCGCAACACCGGTGAAAGACAAGTTCAAGCATCCAGCCACGCGCAGTTTTCAGGCGATCCGTATCTGGGTAAACAGCGAGCTGGAAGAGATTGAAAAAGCGCTGAAAGGATCGCTGGCCGCGCTGGCGCCCGAGGGGCGCCTGTCAGTGATCAGCTTCCACTCACTGGAAGATCGAATTGTTAAGCGCTTTATGCGTGAGCAGAGCCGCGGTCCGCAGATCCCCGCCGGGATCCCGATGACAGAAGCGCAGCTGAGCAAGCTGGGCGGCCGCCATCTCAAGGCGCTGGGCAAAATGATGCCTGATGAAAGAGAAGTGGCGGAAAACCCGAGAGCCCGCAGCTCGGTTCTGCGTATTGCTGAACGGACGGCGTCATGATTGGCAACGAGCGGCACAGCCTGCCGGGCGTTATCGGCGGCGACATTCTTCGTCACGGTAAAATCCCACTTATCCTGGCCGTTGCCGTGCTGGTGTCTGCGGTTCTGGTAGTTACCACGGCGCATAAAACGCGCCTGCTGACTGCTCAGCGTGAACAGTTAGTGCTGGAACGGGATGCGCTCGATATTGAGTGGCGCAACCTGATTCTGGAAGAGAATGCCCTCGGCGATCACAGCCGTGTGGAGAGGACGGCAACGGAAAAACTGCAAATGCAGCACGTCGATCCCTCGCAGGAAAACATCGTGGTACAACCATAAGGGATGGAATGAAATCCGCAGCTAAGAAGTTAAAGCGCAATGAAGATCAGGCCAGCTTTGTCAGCTGGCGTTTTGCGTTGCTGTGCGGCTGCATTTTACTGGCTCTGGGCGGGCTGCTTTCCCGCGTTGCTTATCTACAGGTTATTAATCCCGATAAGCTGGTGCGGGAAGGTGACATGCGTTCGCTGCGCGTGCAGGCCGTTCCCACTGCCCGCGGCATGATTACCGACCGCGCGGGCCGCCCCCTTGCGGTTAGCGTCCCGGTTAATGCTATCTGGGCTGACCCGAAAGAACTTCACGATAAGGGCGGTATTACGCTCGACAGCCGCTGGAAAGCTCTGTCAGACGCGCTCTCTATCCCGCTCGACCAACTCGCCGCCCGCGTTAACGCCAATCCTAAAGGTCGGTTTGTCTATCTGGCCCGCCAGGTGAACCCGGCGATTGGCGATTACATCAAAAAGCTCAAGCTGCCCGGCATCTTCCTGCGTGAAGAGTCCCGCCGCTACTATCCGGCAGGGCAGGTAACTTCGCACTTGATCGGCTTTACCAATATTGATGGTCAGGGCATTGAAGGCGTTGAAAAAAGCTTTGATAAGTGGCTGACCGGCCAGCCGGGCGAGCGCACGGTGCGTAAAGACCGGTTTGGACGCGTTATTGAAGATATCTCCTCCGTGGATAGCCGGGCTGCACACAACCTCGCTCTGAGCATTGATGAGCGCTTGCAGGCGCTGGTCTACCGCGAACTGAACAATGCCGTGGCTTTTAACAAAGCGGAATCGGGTACGGCGGTCCTGGTGGATGTTAATACCGGCGAAGTACTGGCGATGGCTAACAGCCCGGCCTATAACCCGAACAACCTCACCGGTACGACCAAAGACGTGATGCGTAACCGCGCCATCACCGACATCTTCGAGCCGGGTTCAACCGTCAAGCCGATGGTGGTAATGACCGCCCTGCAACACGGTGTGGTAAAAGAAAATAGCGTACTGAATACCGTGCCATATCGCGTTAATGGTCATGAAATCAAAGACGTGGCGCGCTATAACGAACTGACCCTGACCGGGGTTCTACAGAAATCGAGTAACGTCGGTGTGTCAAAGCTGGCGTTAGCGATGCCATCCTCAGCGTTAGTAGATACTTACGCGCGCTTTGGATTGGGAAAGGCGACCAATTTGGGGTTGGTCGGAGAAAGCAGTGGCTTATATCCTCAAAAACAACGGTGGTCTGACATAGAGAGGGCCACCTTCTCTTTCGGCTATGGGCTAATGGTAACGCCGTTACAGTTAGCGCGAGTCTACGCCACGATCGGCAGCTATGGCGTTTTTCGTCCACTGTCGATTACCAAAGTTGACCCGCCTGTTTCGGGGCAGCGCGTGTTTCCTGAAGAGCTGGTTCGCACCGTAATGCACATGATGGAGAGCGTAGCGCTCCCTGGTGGCGGTGGTGTGAAGGCGGCTATCAAAGGTTATCGCATCGCCATCAAGACCGGTACGGCGAAGAAAGTCGGGCCGGATGGGCGTTACGTCAATAAATATATCGCTTATACCGCAGGCGTTGCGCCTGCAAGCCGTCCTCGTTTTGCGCTGGTGGTGGTGATCAACGATCCCCAGGCTGGCAAATATTACGGTGGTGCAGTTTCTGCACCGGTGTTTGGCGCCATCATGGGCGGCGTGTTGCGCACCATGAACATCGAACCTGATGCGCTGCCGCCAGCCCCAACGGATAAAAACGAGATGGCAGAGAACAGAAGAGAGGGATCCAGTGACCGATCGTAGCCTGCGCGACCTACTTGCCCCGTGGGTGCCAGCGGCCCCTGAGCGGGCGCTGCATGAAATGATCCTGGACAGCCGTCTGGCGGCGTCCGGCGATCTGTTTGTCGCTATTAAAGGCCATGCGGCAGACGGGCGCCGCTTTATTTCACAGGCTATCGCTCAGGGCGTAGCTGCCGTCATTGCCGAAGCGGAAGGTGAGGCCGAAGATGGTCATGTCACTGAAAAACATGGCGTTCCGGTTATTTACCTCTCACAACTTTCACAGCGTCTTTCTGCGCTGGCAGGCCGCTTCTATCAGCAGCCTGGCGAAAAGCTTCGCCTGATTGGCGTGACCGGCACCAACGGCAAAACCACCACTACTCAGCTGCTGGCGCAGTGGGGCCAGCTTCTGGGAGAAACGGGTGCGGTAATGGGAACCGTTGGCAACGGACTCTATGGTCACCTTGTGCCAGCGGAAAATACCACCGGGTCGGCAGTGGATATCCAGCATACGCTGCATTCACTGGTTGAGCAGGGTGCGACGCTGGCCGCAATGGAAATATCCTCACATGGCCTGGTTCAGCACCGGGTGGCGGCGCTGCCTTTTGCTGCGGCTGCCTTTACCAACCTGAGCCGCGACCATCTCGATTATCACGGTGACATGACGCGCTACGAAGCCGCGAAGTGGCTGTTGTTCTCCGAGCATCAGGTAGGCCAGGCGATTATCAACGCCGATGACGAAGTGGGCCGCCGCTGGTTGCAGCTGCTGCCGGACGCCGTTGCCGTAACCCTGGAAGATAATCTGCAACCGGGCTGTCATGGACGCTGGCTGAAAGCCACTAACGTAAAATATCACGACAACGGCGCCACCCTCCGCTTCGACTCCAGCTGGGGCGAGGGGGAAATTGAGAGCCGCCTGATGGGCGCATTCAACGTCAGCAACCTGCTGGTCGCGCTGGGCACGTTGCTGGCGCTGGGCTATCCGCTGGCGTCGTTAGTCGCCACGGGGAGCCATCTTCAGCCGGTGACCGGACGTATGGAGGTGTTCAGTGCGCCAGGTAAGCCAACCGTAGTAGTCGATTACGCACATACGCCTGATGCGTTAGAAAAAGCGCTGGAAGCTGCCCGTCTGCACTGCACCGGTAAATTGTGGTGCGTCTTTGGCTGCGGCGGCGATCGTGACAAAGGCAAGCGCCCGTTAATGGGTGCCATTGCCGAGCAATTTTCTGATGTGGTGGTCATTACCGACGACAACCCACGCAGCGAAGATCCTGCCGCTATCGTGGCCGATATTCTCTCCGGGCTGCTTGATGCAGGCCGTGCCCGCGTGGTGGCCGGTCGTGCAGAAGCTGTCACTAACACGGTTATGCAGGCGCAGGAAGGGGACATTGTTCTGGTCGCCGGAAAAGGCCATGAAGATTACCAGATTGTCGGCACGCGTCGGCTGGATTACTCAGACCGCAGCACGGTCGCCCGTTTACTGGGGGTGATGGCATGATCGCACTCACTTTGCAAAAGCTGGCAGAGCTGACGGGAGGGACGTTGTACGGCAGCGATCTTTCTATTGCTGAAGTCACTACCGATACGCGCAAAGTTACCGCTGGTTGCCTGTTTGTCGCCCTGAAGGGGGAGCGTTTTGATGCGCACGACTTCGCAGGTGATGCCATGGCCGCCGGTTCGGCAGCTCTGTTGGTTAGTAAGCACTTACCCGTTGCTGTGCCGCAGGTAGTTGTGGCGGACACGCGTCTCGCGCTCGGCCAGCTGGCTGGCTGGGTTCGCCAGCAATCCCAGGCACGTATTGTGGCGCTGACCGGCTCTTCCGGAAAAACCTCCGTCAAAGAGATGACTGCCGCTATTCTGCGGGAATGTGGTGAAACCCTCTATACCGCTGGAAATCTTAATAACGATCTCGGCGTTCCGCTTACCCTGCTGCGCCTTAACCCACAGCACCGCTATGCGGTGATTGAGTTAGGGGCCAACCATCAGGGCGAGATCGCCTACACCACCAATATTACCCGGCCAGAGTCCGCGCTGGTGAATAACCTGGCGGCGGCGCATCTGGAGGGATTTGGTTCGCTGGCGGGCGTGGCAAAAGCCAAAGGGGAGATTTTCCAGGGCTTGCCGGTTAACGGCACGGCTATTTTAAATGCGGACAGTAACGACTGGCCGCACTGGCAGCAAACCCTGCACAGTAAAACCGTGTGGCGTTTCTCATCCGAACCGCAGGCCGAAAGCGATTTCACCGCGACGGATGTACAGATCACCAGCACCGGCACGCACTTTATGATGATTACCCCAGCGGGCAGCGTTGCCATCCAGCTGCCGCTGCCGGGCCGCCATAACATCGCCAATGCACTGGCGGCAGCGGCGCTGGCGCTCTCTGTCGATGCGCCGTTAAGCGCCATCCAGAAAGGGTTGACCCATCTCAAAGCGGTACCCGGCCGTCTGTTCCCGGTGCTGTTAGCGGAGAATAAGCTGCTGCTGGATGACAGCTATAACGCCAACGTCGGGTCGATGACTGCGGCAGCTCAGGTGCTTGCCGATATGCCTGGCTACCGGGTGATGGTGGTAGGCGATATGGCGGAACTGGGTGATGAAGCTGAAGAGTGTCACCGTGAGGTGGGCGAAGCGGCTCGCCTGGCTGGCATCGATAAAGTGTTAAGCACCGGAAAGTTGAGTCATATCATCAGCGAGGCCAGCGGAAAAGGCGAACATCTTCAGGATAAAGCGGCCATCACGGCGCGCCTTCAGACGCTGCTCGCTGAGCATCCCGTTATCACTATTTTAGTTAAAGGTTCACGTAGTGCCGCCATGGAGCAGGTAGTACAGAGCTTACAGGAGAATGGAACATGTTAGTCTGGCTGGCCGAGCATCTGGTCACTTTTTATTCTGGCTTTAACGTCTTTTCCTATCTGACGTTTCGCGCCATTGTCAGCCTGCTGACCGCTCTGTTTATCTCCTTGTGGATGGGGCCGCGGATGATTGTCCGCCTACAGGAGATGTCCTTTGGCCAGGTAGTGCGTAACGATGGCCCGGAATCGCATTTCAGTAAACGCGGCACGCCAACCATGGGCGGGATTATGATCCTGTTCTCCATCACCGTTTCCGTGCTGATGTGGGCTTATCCCTCTAACCCCTATGTCTGGTGCGTGCTGGTGGTGCTGGTAGGGTTTGGCATCATTGGCTTTGTGGATGATTACCGCAAAGTAGTGCGCAAAGATACCAAAGGGCTGATCGCCCGCTGGAAATATTTCTGGATGTCGGTGATCTCGCTGGGGGTTGCCTTTGCGTTATACGCTGCCGGTAAAGGGACACCGGCCACGCAGCTGGTGGTTCCCTTCTTCAAAGACGTGATGCCGCAGCTGGGCCTGTTCTATGTGGTGCTGGCTTATTTCGTGATTGTGGGCACGGGCAACGCCGTTAACCTGACGGATGGCCTGGATGGTCTGGCAATTATGCCTACCGTATTTGTCGCGGCTGGTTTCGCTCTGGTGGCCTGGGCAACAGGTAACGTCAAGTTTGCTGAATATCTGCACATTCCTTATTTACGCCATGCGGGCGAGCTGGTGATTGTCTGTACCGCCATTGTGGGGGCCGGCCTCGGCTTCCTGTGGTTCAACACCTATCCGGCCCAGGTCTTTATGGGCGACGTCGGTTCTCTGGCTCTGGGCGGCGCGCTGGGTACCATCGCGGTTCTGCTTCGTCAGGAGTTCCTGCTGGTGATCATGGGCGGCGTATTTGTGGTGGAAACGCTGTCGGTGATTTTGCAGGTTGGCTCGTTTAAATTACGCGGCCAGCGTATTTTCCGCATGGCGCCAATCCATCACCATTACGAACTGAAAGGCTGGCCGGAACCGCGCGTTATCGTGCGCTTCTGGATTATTTCTCTGATGCTGGTGCTGATTGGCCTGGCAACGCTGAAGGTGCGGTAAGAATGGCTGACTATCAGGGTAAAAAAGTGGTCATCATCGGGTTGGGCCTGACCGGTCTCTCCTGTGTTGAGTTCTTTTTAGCGCGCGGCGTGACGCCTCGCGTGATGGATACCCGTGTCTCTCCGCCAGGCCTGGAGAAGCTGCCAGAGAACGTAGAGCGCTGGACCGGTTCCCTTAATGATGCCTGGCTGCTGGCTGCCGATCTGATTGTTGCCAGTCCGGGTATGGCGCTGGCGCACCCCTCGCTTATGGATGCTGCCGCGGCTGGCGTGGAAATCGTTGGCGATATTGAACTCTTCTGTCGGGAAGCGCAGGCACCCGTTGTGGCCATCACCGGTTCAAACGGCAAGAGCACCGTGACTACTCTGGTAGGTGAAATGGCGAAAGCGGCGGGATGGCAGGTTGGTGTCGGAGGCAATATCGGGCTACCTGCACTGCAACTGCTCGAACAGCCTGCACAACTCTATGTGCTTGAACTCTCCAGCTTCCAGCTGGAAACCACGCACAGCCTGAAAGCGGCAGCTGCCACGGTGCTTAACGTTACCGAAGATCATATGGATCGCTATCCCCTGGGCATGCAGCAGTATCGCGCCGCCAAGCTGCGTGTATATGAGCAGGCCGCGGTTTGCGTGGTGAATGCTGATGATGCACTGACCCTGCCGGTGCGGGGCCAGGATAGCCGTTGCGTCAGCTTTGGTGTGCAAGAGGGGGATTACCATCTCAGCATGCGCTCTGATGAGAGCTGGCTGGCGTTTAAAGGTGAACCCCTGCTGAACACCCGCGAAATGACGCTGGTCGGTCAGCATAACCATACCAACGCCCTGGCGGCGCTGGCACTGGCTGAGGCCGTTGGCCTGCCGCGCGCATCCTGCCTGCAAGCTTTAACTTCATTCAACGGCCTGGCTCACCGCTTCCAGATCGCGCTGGATCGTAACGGCGTGCGTTGGATCAACGACTCCAAAGCCACCAACGTGGGCAGTACTGAAGCCGCCCTGAATGGATTACAGGTGCAGGGCACCTTATGGCTGCTGCTGGGGGGCGACGGCAAGTCTGCTGATTTCAGCCCGCTGGCCCGTTACCTGCAAGGCGACAACGTACGCACTTACTGCTTTGGACGCGATGCGGAAGCCTTAGCTGCGCTCCGTCCTGAGGTTGCTGTTCAGACCGCAACGCTGGCTGAGGCGATGACGCAGATCGCCCGCCAGGTGAAGCCGGGCGATATGGTGCTTCTGTCGCCAGCCTGCGCCAGCCTGGATCAATTTAAAAACTTCGAGCAGCGCGGCGACGCGTTTACTCAACTGGCAAAGGAGCTTGGCTAATGCGTGTTCCTGGTTTAAGCCTGGCCGGCGGCATCACGAATCTTCTGAAAGAGTGGGTCATGGGCCCACGAGAGAGCGACGCCAGCTCCACGGTTCTTTATGATCGCACGCTGCTTTGGCTGACCATTGGTCTGGCGGTGCTGGGATTTGTTATGGTGACCTCCGCCTCAATGCCGGTAGGGCAGCGACTGTCGGACGATCCCTTCTATTTCGCCAAGCGTGACGCCTTCTATATTGTGCTGGCGCTGGGTATGGCGCTGGTCACTCTGCGGATCCCGATGGCGTTCTGGCAGCGCTACAGCAATATCATGCTGATGGTGACGATACTGATGCTGCTGGTGGTGCTGGTGGTGGGCAGTTCGGTAAACGGTGCTTCGCGCTGGATTGCTTTAGGGCCTTTGCGTATTCAGCCGGCAGAACTGTCAAAGCTGTCGCTGTTCTGCTACCTCGCCAGCTATCTGGTGCGCAAGGTAGAAGAGGTGCGTAACAACTTCTGGGGCTTCTGTAAGCCAATGGGCGTGATGGTAGTGCTGGCCGTACTGCTGCTGGCTCAGCCGGATCTCGGCACCGTGGTAGTGCTGTTTGTCACCACGCTGGCGATGCTGTTCCTGGCGGGTGCCAAGCTCTGGCAGTTCCTGGCCATTATCGGCTCCGGGATCTTTGCCGTCTGCCTGCTGATTGTGGCTGAACCCTATCGTATGCGCCGCGTAACGTCGTTCTGGAATCCGTGGGAAGATCCCTTCGGCAGCGGTTATCAGCTGACCCAGTCGCTGATGGCCTTTGGACGAGGCGAATTCTGGGGCCAGGGCCTCGGCAATTCCGTGCAGAAACTGGAGTATTTACCGGAAGCGCACACCGACTTTATCTTCTCGATTATCGGGGAAGAACTGGGTTATATCGGTGTGGTTTTAGCCCTGTTAATGGTATTCTTCGTCGCTTTTCGCGCGATGTCCATTGGCCGTCGTGCGCTTGAGCTTGACCAGCGTTTTGCCGGCTTTCTGGGTTGCTCTATCGGCGTCTGGTTCAGCTTCCAGGCGCTGGTAAACGTCGGCGCGGCTGCGGGTATGCTGCCCACCAAAGGGCTGACGCTGCCGCTGATTAGTTACGGCGGCTCCAGCCTGATTATTATGTCGACAGCTATCGTGTTTTTGTTACGAATTGATTATGAAACGCGCCTGGCGAAAGCACAGGCCTTTACGCGAGGTAGTCGATGACAGGGAAGCGACTGATGGTGATGGCTGGCGGAACCGGTGGACACGTTTTCCCCGGACTGGCGGTTGCGCACCATCTGATGGCGCAGGGCTGGCAGGTTCGCTGGCTCGGTACCGCAGACCGGATGGAAGCTGACCTGGTGCCGAAGCATGGCATTGAAATCGATTTCATTCGTATCAGCGGCCTGCGCGGCAAAGGGCTGAAAGCCCAGCTTAGCGCGCCGCTGCGCATTTTTAATGCGGTGCGCCAGGCCAGAGCGATTATGAAAGCGTATAAGCCGGATGTGGTATTAGGTATGGGCGGCTACGTTTCCGGCCCCGGCGGGTTGGCAGCCTGGAGCTGCGGCATCCCGGTGGTGCTGCATGAACAGAATGGCATTGCTGGTTTAACCAATAAGTGGCTGGCAAAAATTGCTAAAAAAGTGATGCAGGCGTTTCCGGGTGCTTTCCCTGATGCAGAAGTAGTGGGGAACCCGGTTCGCACTGATGTGCTGGCGCTGCCGCTTCCTGAAGCGCGCCTGGCTGACCGTAGCGGCCCGGTTCGCGTGCTGATTATTGGCGGCAGCCAGGGCGCGCGCGTGCTTAATCAGACGATGCCGCAGGTCGCAGCAAAATTGGGTAATGCGGTCTCCCTCTGGCATCAGGTAGGGAAGGGCGCACTGGCTGAGGTCAATCAGGCGTATCAGCAGGTTAACCAGACGCAGCATAAGGTCACCGAATTTATCGATGACATGGCTGCGGCTTATGCCTGGGCTGACGTGGTGGTGTGCCGATCCGGCGCGCTGACCGTGAGCGAAGTGGCCGCCGCAGGCCTTCCGGCAATCTTTGTGCCGTTCCAGCATAAAGATCGTCAGCAGTACTGGAATGCGTTGCCGCTGGAGCAGGCGGGCGCCGCCAAAATTTATGAACAGCCGCAGTTTACTGCGGAGGTAGTGGCAGAGACGCTGGCTCACTGGGATCGTCCGACTTTGCTGCAAATGGCAGCCAAAGCCCGTGCCGTAGCGATCCCTGACGCGACCGAAAGGGTCGCACTGGAAGTCAGCAAGGCTGCGCTTTAACTGAGAATTTACGGGACGACAAAGTTCGGCCCGCAACCCGGCACCCACAGGTGCTGACAGGCAGAAGAGATGAATACACAACAACTGGCAAAACTGCGTTCTATCGTGCCCGAGATGCGTCGCGTCCGGCACATTCACTTTGTTGGCATCGGTGGTGCCGGCATGGGCGGTATTGCCGAAGTGTTGGCTAACGAAGGGTATGAAATCAGCGGTTCAGATCTGGCCCCTAACGCAGTGACCCAGCATCTGAGCAAGCTTGGCGCAACCATCTATTTTAATCATCGCGCTGAAAACGTCAGCAATGCCAGCGTGGTGGTGGTTTCTACCGCTGTTTCTCAGGATAACCCGGAGATTATTGCCGCGCGTGAAGCACGCATTCCGGTTATTCGCCGTGCAGAGATGCTGGCCGAGCTGATGCGTTTCCGCCACGGCATCGCCGTTGCTGGTACGCACGGCAAAACAACTACCACGGCGATGGTCTCCAGTATTTATGCTGAAGGCGGACTGGATCCGACTTTTGTGAACGGTGGACTGGTCAAGGCAGCGGGCACGCACGCGCGCCTGGGCAGCAGCCGCTATCTGATCGCTGAAGCAGATGAGAGCGATGCCTCCTTCCTGCACCTTCAGCCGATGGTGGCGATTGTCACCAATATTGAAGCTGACCACATGGACACCTATCAGGGCGACTTTGAGAACCTGAAGCAGACGTTCATCAACTTCCTGCATAACCTGCCGTTTTATGGCCGTGCGGTGCTCTGCGTTGATGATGCGGTTATCCGGGATTTGATCCCGCGCGTGGGTCGGCAGATAACCACCTATGGCTTCAGTGAAGACGCGGACGTGCGCATTGCAAGCTATGAGCAGTATGGCGCTCAGGGGCATTTCACCCTGGCCCGCCATGACAAGCCGCTGATGCGCGTTACCCTGAATGCGCCAGGCCGTCATAACGCGCTGAACGCGGCGGCTGCGGTGGCGGTGGCCACTGAAGAAGGCATTGAGGATGAAGAGATCCTCAGCGCGCTGGAAAGCTTCCAGGGAACGGGCCGTCGCTTTGATTTCCTCGGCGAATACCCGATTCAGGATGTGAACGGTAAGCCAGGCACCGCAATGCTGGTGGATGATTACGGTCACCATCCTACAGAGGTTGATGTGACTATCCAGGCTGCACGAGCGGGCTGGCCGGACAAGCAGCTGGTGATGATTTTCCAGCCGCATCGCTATACCCGTACCCGTGATTTATATGACGATTTTGCCAATGTGCTGTCTCAGGTAGATGTCCTGCTGATGCTGGATGTCTATTCCGCCGGAGAGACGCCGATTCCGGGCGCGGACAGCCGCTCGCTTTGCCGCACCATTCGGGGACGTGGCAAGGTAGATCCTATTCTGGTTTCCGACCACGAGACCGTGCTGGATATGCTGGCACCTAAGCTCTCCGGCAACGATTTAATCCTGGTCCAGGGGGCCGGCAACGTCGGACGCATTGCCCGTACGCTGTCAGAACTTAAGTTACAACCGCAGACGAAAGAAGGGGAACATCATGGCTGAGAAAGTAGCGGTATTGCTGGGTGGCACCTCTGCGGAGCGCGAAGTGTCGCTGATGTCGGGAAAAGCGGTGCTGGCTGGGCTGATTGAAGCCGGTATTGATGCACATGCTGTTGATATCCGTGATTTCCCGGTCATGCGCCTGAAAGAAGAGGGCTTTGAAAAGGCCTTTATCGCGCTGCATGGCCGTGGCGGCGAAGACGGTACGCTACAGGGCGTCTTAGAGTTCCTGAATATCCCTTACACCGGCAGTGGCGTTATGGCCTCCGCCATCACTATGGACAAACTGCGCACCAAACTGCTCTGGCAGGGGTGTGGGCTGCCCATCGCCCCTTATGTGGCTATTGGCCGTCAGGAGATGGATGCCGGACTCAGTGCGGAAACCGAAGCGAAAATCGCTGCGCTTGGATTACCGCTCTTTGTTAAACCGAGCAGCGAAGGTTCCAGCGTAGGGATCAGTCGGGTTAACCAGGCTGACTCGCTTCAGGCCGCGCTGACCGAAGCTTTCCGCCATGACGATGAAGTGCTGGTGGAGGCCTTTTTAAGCGGGCCTGAATATACCGTAGCGGTGGTTGGCGACGAAATATTGCCTTCAATACGAATAAATACGGTTTCTGAGTTCTATGACTATGAAGCAAAATATTTTTCTGACGATACTGAGTACTTCTGTCCAAGCGGATTATCTGCTGAACAGGAAGCAGAACTCAGCAGAATCGTCATTAAAGCCTGGCGCGCCTTAGGTTGCAGCGGCTGGGGGCGTGTAGACGTCATGATGGGCGGAGATGGCCAGTTTTATCTGCTGGAGGTGAACACCTCGCCAGGAATGACCGGCCACAGTCTGGTTCCGATGGCTGGAAAGCAAGCTGGCATGAGCTTCTCTCAGCTGGTGGCGCGCATTCTGGAGCTGGCCGACTGATATGTCCCAGGCCGCTCTGAATGTCCGAAACCGTGAAGCGCAGGAAAAAGCGCGATCCGGGCGCAGTAATGGTACACGGCTGGCGGGTATCCTCTTTTTGTCGATGGTACTGGGCGTCATGATAGCCGGTGGCTTTGTGGTGGTGAAGTGGATGGATGATGCTTCCCGTCAGCCGCTCTCACGACTGGTGGTGACCGGGCAGACGCACTACACCACTAACGATGATATTCGTCAGGCAATTTTATCGCTCGGCGCGCCGGGTACCTTTATGTCGCAGGATGTGGACATTATACAACAGCAGATTGAACGTCTGCCGTGGATCCAGCAGGTAAGCGTCCGTAAACAGTGGCCAGACGAGTTAAAGATCCATCTGGTTGAGTATGTGCCCGTGGCGCGCTGGAATGACCTGCATATGGTTGATGCCGACGGTAAGTCGTTCACGGTGCCAGCCAGCCACATCGGCAAGGAAGAGATGCCGATGCTCTATGGGCCTGAGGGCAGCGAGACAGAAGTGCTGACCGGTTATCACCAGATGAGGGATCTGCTGGCGGCGAGTAAATTTAAATTGAAGGTGGCGTCGATGACCGCACGGCGGTCGTGGCAACTGGTGTTGAGCGATGATGTCCGGCTGGAGCTGGGACGCAACGAAGATATGAAACGGCTAAAACGTTTCATTCAGCTCTATCCTACGCTACAGCAACAGGCACAGGCAGAAAACAAGCGTATCAGTTACGTGGATCTGCGCTATGACTCTGGCGCGGCAGTAGGATGGGCACCGGCAGAAATCAAGACCCCCGACAGTAATCAGCAACAGAATCAGGCACAGGTTAAACAATAATGATCAAGTCGACGGACAGAAAACTGGTAGTTGGACTCGAGATTGGCACCGCAAAGGTCGCCGCATTGGTAGGTGAAATTCTGCCCGATGGCATGGTCAATATCATTGGTGTAGGCAGCTGTCCGTCCCGTGGAATGGATAAAGGCGGCGTGAACGATCTGGAGTCGGTGGTGAAGTGCGTTCAGCGCGCCATCGACCAGGCAGAGCTGATGGCTGACTGCCAGATTTCCTCGGTTTACCTTGCATTATCGGGCAAACACATCAGCTGCCAGAACGAAATAGGGATGGTTCCTATTTCCGAAGAGGAAGTGACGCAGGAAGATGTGGAGAATGTGGTTCATACCGCCAAATCCGTCCGTGTTCGTGATGAGCACCGGATCCTCCACGTTATCCCGCAAGAATATGCGATCGACTATCAGGAAGGGATCAAAAACCCGGTCGGCTTGTCCGGCGTGCGGATGCAGGCAAAAGTGCATTTGATCACCTGTCACAATGATATGGCGAAAAACATCGTAAAAGCTGTTGAACGATGTGGCCTGAAAGTTGACCAACTGATTTTCGCCGGTCTGGCTTCCAGTTTTGCGGTGCTGACCGAAGATGAACGTGAGCTGGGCGTCTGCGTGGTGGATGTGGGCGGCGGCACGATGGATATCGCGGTCTATACCGGTGGCGCGCTGCGTCACACCAAAGTGATCCCCTATGCAGGGAACGTGGTCACCAGCGATATTGCGTACGCATTTGGTACGCCGCCGACCGATGCTGAAGCGATTAAAGTCCGTCACGGCTGCGCGTTGGGTTCTATCGTGGGCAAAGACGAAAACGTGGAAGTGCCAAGCGTGGGTGGGCGTCCACCGCGCAGTCTGCAACGGCAGACCCTGGCAGAGGTGATTGAGCCTCGTTACACCGAGCTGTTGAATCTGGTCAACGACGAGATCCTACAGTTGCAGGAGCAGCTTCGCCAGCAGGGCGTTAAGCACCATCTTGCGGCAGGCATTGTACTGACCGGCGGTGCGGCACAGATTGAAGGTTTAGCGGCTTGCGCCCAGCGCGTGTTCCATACCCAGGTGCGTATTGGACAGCCGCTGAACATCACAGGACTAACGGATTACGCGCAGGAGCCTTACTACTCAACGGCGGTAGGCTTGCTGCACTACGGAAAAGAGTCTCATCTTAACGGTGAGGCGGATGTAGAAAAAAGAGCCTCAGTGGGCAACTGGTTCAAACGAATCAACAGCTGGCTGAGAAAAGAGTTTTAATTTAGAGAAAAGGGGATCATGCTAGAGTTATTTATGATCTCCAGGCGACAGGCACATAACGGAGAGAAATTATGTTTGAACCAATGGAATTAACCAATGACGCGGTGATTAAAGTCATCGGCGTCGGCGGCGGCGGCGGTAACGCCGTAGAGCATATGGTGCGCGAACGCATCGAAGGCGTAGAGTTTTTCGCGGTAAATACTGACGCTCAGGCGTTGCGTAAAACGGCCGTGGGTCAGACTATCCAGATCGGTAACGGTATCACCAAAGGTCTGGGTGCGGGTGCAAACCCGGAAGTGGGCCGTAACTCTGCTGAAGAAGATCGTGAAGCACTGCGTCAGGCACTGGAAGGTGCAGACATGGTGTTTATCGCTGCCGGTATGGGCGGTGGTACCGGAACCGGTGCTGCGCCAGTGGTAGCTGAAGTGGCCAAAGAATTGGGTATCCTGACGGTTGCCGTGGTGACCAAGCCTTTCAATTTTGAAGGCAAAAAGCGCATGGCGTTTGCCGAGCAGGGTATTGCTGAGCTTTCCAAGCATGTCGATTCTCTGATTACTATTCCCAACGACAAGCTGCTGAAAGTGCTCGGCCGTGGCATCTCTCTGTTGGACGCATTTGGCGCGGCTAACGACGTGCTGAAAGGCGCGGTGCAGGGTATTGCCGAGCTGATTACCCGTCCTGGCCTGATGAACGTCGACTTTGCTGACGTGCGCACCGTGATGTCCGAAATGGGCTACGCGATGATGGGTTCAGGCGTGGCTTGCGGTGAAGACCGTGCAGAAGAAGCGGCTGAAATGGCTATCTCCAGCCCGCTGCTGGAAGATATCGATCTTTCTGGCGCGCGTGGTGTGCTGGTTAACATCACCGCTGGTTTCGACCTGCGTCTGGATGAGTTCGAAACGGTTGGTAACACCATCCGTGCCTTCGCTTCTGACAATGCTACCGTGGTTATCGGTACCTCGCTGGATCCAGAAATGAATGACGAACTGCGTGTGACCGTGGTTGCTACCGGTATTGGCATGGACAAACGTCCAGAGATTACGCTGGTGACCAACAAGCAGCAGCAGACTCAGCCAGTGATGGATCATCGTTATCAGCAGCACGGTATGGCGCCGCTGCCACAGGAACAGAAACCTGCGGCAAAAGTGGTCAACGATCCGAGCGCGCCAACCAACAAAGAGCCTGATTATCTGGATATTCCGGCCTTCCTGCGTAAGCAGGCGGATTAAGAATATCCTGAGAATTGGGATTCTCCGCTCTTTGTGCTAAAGTCTTCGCCCGTCAGTAAGTTATACTGGCGGTCGGATGAGTAATTTTGCGAGATAATACGATGATCAAACAACGGACATTAAAACGTATTGTTCAGGCGACTGGTGTCGGTTTGCATACCGGCAAAAAAGTCACGCTTACGTTACGCCCTGCTGCGGCTAATACCGGGGTCATCTATCGTCGCACTGACTTGAATCCACCGGTTGATTTCCCGGCTGATGCCAAATCCGTGCGTGATACCATGCTCTGTACTTGCCTGGTTAATGAGCATGACGTGCGTATTTCGACAGTCGAACACCTGAACGCCGCTTTAGCGGGTCTGGGCATTGATAACATTGTGGTGGAAGTGAACGCGCCTGAAATTCCTATTATGGATGGCAGCGCTGCCCCCTTTGTCTATCTGCTGATGGACGCGGGTATCGAAGAACTGAATTCGGCGAAAAAGTTTGTCCGCATCAAACAGCCAGTCCGGGTTGAAGATGGCGACAAATGGGCAGAATTCCGTCCGCATAATGGTTTTACGTTAGATTTCACCATCGACTTTAACCATCCTGCAATCGACGCCAGCTCACAGCGCTACAGCATGGATTTCTCTGCTGAAGCTTTCGCCCGTCAGATCAGCCGCGCCCGTACTTTCGGCTTTATGCGTGATATCGAAGCATTGCAGTCCCGTGGCCTCTGCCTGGGCGGCAGCTTTGATTGTGCCATCGTGGTAGATGATTACCGCGTTCTTAACGAAGATGGCTTGCGTTTTGAAGACGAATTCGTGCGTCACAAAATGCTGGACGCAATTGGCGATCTGTTTATGTGTGGCCATAACATCATTGGTGCATTTACTGCATTCAAGTCTGGCCATGCGTTAAACAACAAGCTGCTGCAAGCGGTGTTGGCTAAGCAGGAAGCCTGGGAATGGGCAACGTTTGAAGACGAAGCCGAGCTGCCGGTGACCTTCAGGGCGCCTAATCTGGTTCTGGCATAAGTCAGAACTACTTATTACGACTGGTTGAGCTGGTACTCTCTCCGGCCAGTGAGGCCAGTTGTTCTATTATCCTCTTCAGTTTTTCAGGGCTTCGGCTCGCCACACTTCGCAATATTTCCGCACTCTGTTCGCTCAACTGACGCCCTGGCACATTTTCTTCCGCTGCCGACTGACTGCCGCTTTTTTGCACGCTTTCCTGCGCTTTTGCAGCCAGTGAAGGATTTATGGTGATGTCGATCGCCGTCAATGATGGTAATATTTGCGCTCGTAAAGCTGACAGCAGGCTGGATTGTTCGTAGCGTAAGCGCATCATCCAACTGGCATTAGCGGTTTCGAGCACCAGAATGCCCTGGCGGAAATTCGCCACACGGCACCAGGGATGCATCTGAGCAGGAAGTATGCCCTGCACGGCGCGGTTAAGCTTATTAAGCGCAATTGCGCGCTGCTGAATAGTTTGCAGCACGCCCTGGCCTTCGGTGGTTTCGAATAAATTTTCAATTGATTGCGGGCGACTATCACGCATAGCAGGCTCCGGCGGAAACAGTGATCGGTATTTTAAATCGTTGGCGACAATTTGGCAGACGTTATTTCTGGCCGCATCTCCTGTTGGGGATGGTCGCGGCCGGGCTTGGCCTGCCTCACGCTGCCAGCGAGAGAACAACTTTACCAGAAACCGCCTCCAGAAGTCTGAATATCAGCAGCGTGGCGCGCTTCGACAGCCTGGCGCTGCTGCATGAAAGCGTCCGTCGCCCTAATTTCAACGTGGATTACTGGCATCAGCACGCCATCCGCACCGTTATTCGCCATCTCTCCTTCACGCTGACACCAGCAAGACAGCCCACCGCCGAACGGGTTATCCCGCTTGAAGTGCAAAAGCTGGCGCTGCTGGACACGCTGAACGCGCTGTTGACCCATGAAGCCAGGCCACCGACGATCATTCGTCAGACCGCCGGGCGCCAGGTTGCAGCAAAAACGCAGTATCAGACAGGCCTCTGGCTGGCTCAGGTTCAGGGCATTCGTGCCGGGCCGGGCGCTCTCGCATAACGTTACGTTCAGTTAACCCCTTCGAAAAACAGAGTGCTTCACCCCATCAGGTGGTGGCCGAGAGAATTTATTTACTATGTTAATCAAATTATTAACCAAAGTTTTTGGTAGCAGTAACGACCGTACCCTGCGCCGTATGCGCAAAACTGTGGATCAGATCAACAAGATGGAACCCGATTTCGAGAAGCTTTCTGATGATGAGCTGAAAGCGAAAACGGGTGAGTTCCGTGCACGTCTGGAAAAGGGCGAAGAGCTGGAAAACCTGATCCCGGAAGCGTTTGCGACCGTGCGTGAAGCCAGTAAGCGCGTGTTTGGTATGCGTCACTTTGATGTGCAGCTGCTGGGCGGTATGGTGCTGAATAACCGCTGTATCGCAGAGATGCGTACCGGTGAGGGTAAAACCCTGACGGCAACGCTGCCAGCCTACCTGAATGCGCTGAGCGGCAAAGGTGTTCACGTGGTCACGGTGAATGACTATCTGGCACAGCGTGATGCTGAAAACAACCGTGCGTTATTCGAATTCCTCGGCCTGAGCATCGGTATCAACCTGCCAGGTATGCCGGCTCCCGCCAAGCGCGAAGCCTATGCTGCTGATATCACCTACGGTACCAACAACGAATATGGTTTTGACTATCTGCGCGACAACATGGCGTTCAGCCCGGAAGACCGCGTACAGCGTAAGCTGAACTATGCGCTGGTGGATGAGGTTGACTCCATCCTGATCGATGAGGCCCGTACGCCGCTGATTATTTCCGGTCCGGCGGAAGACAGCTCTGAACTCTATATTCGCGTGAATAAAATCATTCCAAACCTGATCCGTCAGGAAAAAGAAGATTCAGATTCCTTCCAGGGCGAAGGTCACTTCTCCGTGGATGAGAAAGCGCGCCAGGTTCACCTGACCGAGCGTGGTCTGGTTGCCATTGAAGAGCTGATGGTTAGCGAAGGAATCATGGAAGAGGGCGAGTCTCTCTACTCGCCGGGTAACATCATGATGATGCACCACGTCACCGCCGCGCTGCGTGCTCACGTCCTGTTTACCCGCGACGTGGACTACATCGTGAAAGATGGTGAAGTGATTATCGTGGATGAACACACCGGGCGTACCATGTCGGGCCGTCGCTGGTCCGATGGCCTGCACCAGGCTATTGAAGCCAAAGAGGGCGTGGAAATCCAGAATGAGAACCAGACGCTGGCGTCCATTACCTTCCAGAACTACTTCCGTCTCTACGACAAACTGGCCGGGATGACCGGTACGGCAGATACCGAAGCCTTTGAATTCAGCTCTATCTACAAGCTGGAAACCATTGTGGTGCCTACCAACCGTCCGATGGTGCGTAAAGATCTGGCGGATCTGGTTTACATGACCGAAAAAGAGAAGATCGACGCGATCATCGAAGATATCCGTGAGCGTACCGCCAACGGGCAGCCGGTGCTGGTGGGGACTATCTCCATTGAGAAATCAGAAGTGGTTTCCGCGGAGCTGACGCGTGCAGGTATCAAGCATGAAGTGCTGAACGCCAAGTTCCACGCCCGCGAGGCAGACATTGTTGCGCAGGCGGGGCAGCCAGGTGCAGTCACCATCGCCACCAACATGGCGGGTCGTGGTACGGATATCGTGCTGGGCGGCAGCTGGCAGGCAGAAATTGCCGCGCTGGAAGCGCCAACCCCTGAACAGATTGAAGAGATCAAAAGCGCCTGGAAAATCCGTCACGATGCCGTGCTGGCATCCGGTGGCCTGCACATTATCGGTACTGAGCGCCATGAATCGCGCCGTATCGATAACCAGTTGCGTGGCCGTTCAGGTCGTCAGGGCGATAACGGTTCTTCCCGCTTCTATCTGTCGATGGAAGATGCGCTGATGCGTATCTTTGCCTCGGATCGCGTCTCTAACATGATGCGTAAACTGGGCATGAAGCCTGGCGAAGCGATTGAACACCCGTGGGTGACCAAAGCGATTGCTAACGCACAGCGTAAAGTAGAGAGCCGTAACTTCGATATTCGTAAGCAGCTGCTGGAGTACGATGACGTTGCTAACGACCAGCGCCGTGCTATCTACAGCCAGCGTAACGAACTGCTGGATGTTTCTGACGTGTCTGAAACTATCAACAGCATCCGTGACGATGTCTTCAAAACCACTATCGATACCTATATTCCACCGCAGTCACTGGAAGAGATGTGGGATGTGGCTGGTCTGGAAGAGCGCCTGAAAAACGATTTCGATCTCGATATGCCGGTGAAAGAGTGGCTGGACAAAGAGCCAGAGCTGCATGAAGAGACGCTGCGTGAACGCATTATGGAGCAGGCGAAAGAGCAGTATCATCGCAAAGAGGAAGTGGTCGGCGTTGAGATGATGCGCAACTTCGAAAAAGGGGTAATGCTGCAAACGCTGGACTCGCTGTGGAAAGAGCATCTGGCTGCGATGGATTACCTGCGTCAGGGTATTCATCTGCGTGGTTATGCGCAGAAAGATCCTAAACAGGAATACAAGCGTGAATCCTTCGCCATGTTTGCTGCCATGCTGGAATCCCTGAAGTACGAAGTGATCAGCACCCTGTGCAAAGTGCAGGTACGTATGCCGGAAGAAGTGGAAGCGATGGAAGAGCAGCGCCGTGAAGAGGCAGAGCGCCTTGCGCAGCAGCAGCAGCTGAGCCATGTGGATACGGACACTGAAGCGGCAATAGATCTCGCCGAAGCCACGGGTGAACGTAAAGTGGGCCGTAACGATCCCTGCCCTTGTGGATCAGGTAAGAAATTCAAGCAGTGCCATGGCCGCCTCGCTTAACGGCAGGTGAGTCAACAAGGGCTGGAGCTTCTCTCCAGCCCTTTTTTATTGCCATTCCGGTATAACGCTGGAATAGTGGCGGGGTGTTAAGTTTCTCAGAGTGAAAGGCAATGAAGCATCTGCAAGTGGCGGTCGGCATTATCCGCGATCGGCAACACAATATTTTTCTCGCACGGCGTTCGGCCAGTTCGCATATGGCGAATATGTGGGAGTTCCCTGGCGGCAAAATAGAGCCGGGTGAAACGCCGGAAGAGGCGTTGAAACGCGAATTACAGGAAGAAACCGGTATTGAGGTTGAGCATGCCACGGCTTATGGCCAGGGGGAGCATGCAGACAGCAACTTTCGCGTTACGCTGCACTTCTTTATTGTCGATCGCTGGCAGGGTGAACCCTGGGGCCGTGAAGGACAGCCCCAGCGCTGGGTGGCGCAGCGGGAACTGGTGGCGGAGGAATTTCCTCCTGCCAACGCCAGCATCGTTCTGAAACTGTTAGCAGAAGTACAGTAACACTTCTCCCGCCCGGCCGGGCGGGAACGCTTTAATCGCGGTGCGGATCCTGCTCGCTCCACTCATCGCTCTCTGAAAGATCGCCGCTGCTGGCGATACGTTTCTCTTCCGCCGCCCATTCACCTAAATCAATCAGCTGGCAGCGCTTACTGCAAAACGGGCGCCACGGGCTGAGTTCATCCCAAATCACCTCTTTCGAGCAGGTGGGGCAGTTAACAACCATCACATCATCTTTATTCATAAAGCAGACCCTTAACAGCAGGCAAGTTCAAAATCCAGGCGTGCCGGTACTTCGCCGCGTTCGCTGTCTAACGGCAGAAAGCGAATCGCATAGCGGCTCTTGTGACCGGAAACCTGTGGATAGAGCGAGTCCTCCAGCGACAGTTGAAGACGCAGCAGTTCAGCGCCTTCAGCGTTATCCTGGAAGAAACCGTTCAGGCTGGTTTGCATACGGAACTCCCCGGACTGACGGATCAAATCCAGCAGCAGGGTAAGCGCTTCTTTGATCGGCGTTAGCGAATCCATCCAGACGGCGACCTGCGCATCACGCAGTGATTGCTCAATATGCAGCCAGATATGCAGCGTAGGCAGGTCGAAGCTGCAACAGCCGCCGGGAATGCTCAGGCGCTGACGCACCAGCCCGATCAGACGCTCTTCACGCATCAGCTGGCCCATTCTTGGCGCAGCCATCAGGTTGGTGGAGCAGGCTTTGAGTTTGTCACGCAACGCAGCGATCAACTCCATATCTACTCCAGGGATTTCCGCCCAGGCGCGAAGTTTCTGCTGCTGTTTTTCCAGCTCTTTTACAATTTCAGTGCGCAACTCACCGCGTTCAAAGACATCCAGCAGTTCCGCTGCGTTGCGGAAGAACGTTAACGCACCAAGATGGTCGGTAATCGTTTTGCTGCTCTCTAACTGATTGGTTAAAAATTCAATTCGTAGCCATGTCCGCATCTTTTCATTCAGCGGATATTCAAATAATACGGTTGTGCTCATACTTTTAATCCTGGTGAGTTGCCCCTGCCAGCTGGCGGTAATACTGGTCAAGTTGGGCAACGCGCGCGGCCACCGAATCGGGTGACCCGCCGTTATCAATAATGTCGTCCGCCACGGCAAGGCGCTGCTCGCGCGTTGCCTGAGCGGCCAGAATATGTTCTGCCTGTTCGCGGCTGATACCATCCCTGGCAGCGGTGCGTCTTAGCTGGGTCTCGCGATCCACATCGACGACCAGCACCCGGTTAGCCAGATGCTGAAGATTATTTTCCACCAACAGCGGCACTACCCATAAGCACCAGACGGAGTGGGTTTGTGCAAGCTGGCGGCGTGTTTCTGCCTGAATAAGCGGATGCAGAAGCGCATTGAGCCAGGCTTTGTCTTCCGCCGAGGTAAAAATACGCTGACGCAGCGCTTTACGATCGAGGCTGCCATCTACGATGACTTCCTGGCCAAACCTGGATTCAATAGCCGCTAATGCAGGCTGGCCTGGCGCAACGACCTGGCGGGCTATTACGTCAGCATCGACCAGGTCTATGCCCCGGTCAGCAAAAGCGTTGGCGATGGTGGTTTTTCCGCTGCCGATGCCACCGGTCAGCGCAACAGTATAGCGCATAAGCCTCTTTTCTCGTGGCTCTGATGTCAGTGCGGTTGGTAGCAAACGATTAGCAGCAACGTGTGTAAAAATGAGGCACAGTTCACAAGAGCGAATAGCAGATACAGTCAGCAGAGTGTAGCGTAAAAAAACCTGAATTCGCACCCTTGTCGGCGCGAATTTAGTGCGTATGATAGCGTCACTGGAGCTGGCTACTGCTGACTATTGCGCCATCAACCAGGAAATCTATCATGCGTATTGAAGAAGATATTAAGTTAGGCTTTAAAGACGTCCTCATTCGGCCAAAGCGTTCCACGCTGAAAAGCCGTTCTCAGGTTGAACTCACCCGCCATTTCACCTTTAAACACTCTGGTGTTGCCTGGTCCGGCGTGCCGATCATTGCCGCCAATATGGATACCGTGGGCACCTTCACCATGGCAGAGGCGCTGGCATCATTTGACGTGCTCACCGCCGTGCACAAACATTACAGCGTTGAGCAATGGCAGCAGTTTGTCTCCCGCGTGCCGGAAAATGTGCTGCAACATGTCATGGTCTCCACCGGCACCTCAGAGGCCGACTTCGTCAAAATGAAGCAAATTCTGGCGCTCTCGCCTGCGCTGAACTTTATCTGTATCGATGTGGCGAACGGCTACTCCGAGCATTTTGTTGAGTTTCTCAAGCGTGCGCGTGAAGCCTGTCCGGGCAAAACCATCTGTGCCGGGAATGTGGTTACTGGCGAAATGGTCGAGGAGCTTATTCTCTCCGGCGCGGACATCGTTAAGGTCGGGATCGGACCAGGTTCGGTCTGCACCACGCGCGTAAAAACGGGCGTAGGGTATCCTCAGCTTTCTGCGGTGATTGAGTGCGCAGATGCGGCTCACGGTTTAGGCGGACAGATTGTCAGCGACGGCGGCTGTTCTGTCCCTGGCGATGTGGCTAAGGCGTTTGGCGGCGGAGCGGACTTTGTGATGCTGGGCGGCATGCTGGCTGCACACGATGAGTGTGAAGGCACCGTGGTAGAGGAGCAGGGTGAACAGTTTATGCTGTTCTACGGCATGAGTTCAGAGTCTGCGATGAAGCGGCACGTTGGCGGCGTGGCGGATTACCGGGCCGCTGAGGGTAAGACGGTTAAGCTTCCTGTTCGGGGGCCGGTGGAGTTCACCGCAAAAGATATTCTGGGTGGCTTACGCTCGGCCTGCACCTACGTAGGTGCCGAGCGCTTGAAAGAGCTGACCAAGCGCACCACGTTTATCCGTGTGGCGGAGCAGGAAAACCGCGTATTTAACCGCTAATCCCCTTACATGCCTGGCAGATCGATAACCAAAGATTGGCCGGGCATGTAGGCAGTAATATTATCACCCATGCCTCAGAGCCATTAAAAATCATCTTTCGGCATCACCCGCATTAAAATTCATCGCTCCATTATCCGCCTGGAAAACCCCGGCCCATCACCCGGATTAAGCATCATCCCAGCGTATCACCCGCAATAAACATCATCCCGACGTATCATCCGGATTAAACATCATCCCAGCGTATCACCCAGATTGAAAATTGGCAGATACATGGCGATCACCAGCGCCCCCACCAGCAAGCCGGTAACCACCATCATTAGTGGTTCCAGCGCGGCTGCCAGGTTATCCGCCAGCTCCTGTGTCGTCTCCTCATGCAGGTTTCCCAGCCGGGTTAACATGCTGTCCAGCGAACCAGACTCTTCCCCCACTTTCAGCAACTGATAGCACAGAGCCGTAAAAAGGGTGTGCCGTTTCAGTGCCTGGTGCAGAGGATGGCCGCCAGCAATATGATGCTGAAGCTGCTGGATGGCTTCCCGCCACAGCAGATCTGCCAGCGTTCTCTCAACAGCTTGCAGGCTTTGCAACAGCGTCAGCCCGGCATGCTGCGTTAACGCCAGGGTCATAAAGATCTGGCTGAGCATCCCACCCTGATACAATCTGCCGATCAAAGGCAGCGCTAACAGCCAGCGTTGCAGGCGTTTCTGCCAGTGCGGCGACCGTCTGGTTTGCCATCGTAATACTATTCCGGATGCTGCAATCACCGTCAGTAACACCAGCCCGTATCGTTGCAGCAGGAGCGAGAGGGTAACAACGGCAGCGGTAAAAGCCGGAAGCGGCGCGTCAAAAGCGCTATAGACCGCCATAAACTCAGGCAGGACAAAGATCAGCATGCCGGTACTGACTACCAGTGCTAAGGCCAGAATAAACAGCGGATAACGCAGCGCCTTAGTGACCTTTTTCTGCAACAGATGTTGACGCTCCTGCTGACCCGCCAGCTGAAGGCAGCACTCATCAATGCGTCCGGTCATCTCCCCTACAGACATCAGAGCGGGATAGAGCGGAGGAAATACAGCGGGCCAGCGGGCCAGCGCTTCTGAAAACGGGACGCCTTCAGCAACATCGCTTTTAAGCTGACCCAGTAAGGCCTGCCAGCATACAATCGCATGATCCTCTGCAATCAGACTCAGGCTGGCAGAGAGTGTCATTCCGGCTTTAAGCAACGTCGCTAACTGGCGAAACAGCGTAATTTTATGCCGCAGTTGCCACTCACTGGCCCGTACCCGCCTGCCGGAAGAAAGCATCAGCGGTGTCAGCGCCCTGGCCAGCAATTTGTCCATCACCTCCTGTTGATCCTGACAAAAACAGGCGCCCCGATGCAGCTCTCCCTTGCTGGTCAACGCCTGCCAGCGAAACAAAAAGCGCTCGCTTTCTGAAATCATGCATTATCTCCTCCCACAACGCGGTTAAGCTCTTCCAGCGTGGTTTCGCCCCGGTTTACAGAGTGAAGACCTTCTACAAAAAGTGAGTTGCGTCCCTGCTGACGGGCGATATCAGTCAGATGTTCAGCACTGCTCTCAGCAGCGATGGCGTTTTGCAGACGGGCAGTGACTGGCAGCATTTCAAACAACGCCAGCCTGCCATAAAAGCCTGAATAGCAGCGTTCACAGCCCACCGCCTGCCAGTTCTGCACCGTGCCGGGCCAGATGGCTGATGGAAAATGGGCAACCGCCTCACCCGGCTTACGACAATGGGGGCAAAGTCGCCTGACCAGCCGCTGAGCGATAATCAATATCAGCGCGGAAGCCAGTAAATAGCCCGGAATGCCGATCTGCCCCATACGCGTCAGCGTTTCCGTCGTGGAGTTGGTATGCAGCGTCGATAAGACCAGATGCCCGGTCTGCGCAGCTTTGATGGCCGTTTCTGCCGTTTCCCTGTCGCGGATTTCGCCCAGCATAATGACATCCGGATCCTGACGAAGCAGGGCGCGCAGAACCCGGTTGAAATCCAGGCCAGCTTTGGCATGGATCTGGGTTTGATTGATCCCCGCCAGCGGAATTTCTATGGGATCTTCAACGCTGCACAGATTGCGCGCCGGGGAGTTCAGCGAGCTTAATCCGCTGTAGAGCGTAAACGTTTTGCCACTGCCCGTTGGGCCGGTTACCAGGATCAAACCCTGGGGACGGGCCAGCGCCTGACGATAGAGCTTCAGCGCGGCAGGGGGCATGCCCAGCTTTTCCAGCGCAACGGCATGAGGCTCGCTTTGCAGCAGGCGTATTACCGCTTTCTCGCCGTACTGTGTCGGCAGGGTGGAGAGGCGGAAAGAGGCGGATTTACCCTCAATCTCAGTGGTAAATTGTCCGTCCTGCGGTAAGCGGCGCTCGGTAATATCCAGGTTGGCCAGAATTTTCAGGCGGGCGAGCAGTGCCGCAGCATTATGATGTTCACTACCGGCAACGCTTTGCAGTACGCCATCAATACGAAACCGTACGCGCAGCGCATCCCGCTGTGGTTCAATATGGATATCGGAAGCGCGCCGCTGGATGGCAAGTTGCAGCAGAGTCTGGATCTTCTCCGGTGCGGTTTCCCCCGCTTCATATTCCGGCGTGCATTTATCAGCAGGCTCCTTAACCTGGCGAAACTGTTCCAGCTGCGCCTGCGGCCAACATTCAACCTCCAGCGTGCTCTGCGTGGCAAAGCGTAGCGCTTCAATCAGCGCATCGTCCGGCGTCTCTGCCATTGCAAGGTGGAGCTTTTCAGGCGTAAACGCCAGGATCACCGCCTGATGACGTAAACAGAGGGCCTCCACCGCCCGCTGAGTGGATGGCGGGATCACTCGGCCACCTCCGTTTCATCCTCAAAGCGAAAGACACTCTGGCAGGCTTCTTTCAGGCTGGCCTGCTTGCTGGTGCAGCTTCGCTGCCAGCTGATTTGCCCCTGCGCAGCATCCCAGGTTGGGTTCATCGCTACGCTTAGCCCGTTCAGGCTCTCCTGGCCGGTAAGGGTAATCACACCTGCGGAGACGCTAATGGCGCTGACATAGCGTGACCCTTTGCCCGCAGGGATACCGTTGCTGCCTTCGCTACAGCTGCCGCTTCCTCCCTGCTCAATGATGCAGAGGTCTACTGCCGTTTTATAGGGAATGGCGGTTTGCAACATATCGGTGAGGGCGGCTTTTTGCAGATAGCTCTGGTAGGCGGGCAGGCCAATGGCGCTCAGGATGGCGATGATGGCAATCACAATCATCAGTTCAATCAGGGTAAACCCTTGCTGCTTCATGCTAAACCTCCGTGTAGTTAAGAGGTTGGCAAGATAGCGTCAGCAGGAAAGCAGAACCATCGGCAAAGCAGGCAACGCCGTGGTGTGCCGAAAAGAATCAGCGGTTATTGCAGCTGGTGGCAGATATTTTGGAAGCGAATGCGCAGAACGCGCTAAAGCTTCACGCCATCACAAGAGGATGGCGTGAGGGGAGACCTATTTGAAACGCATCGACAGATCCAGAGCACGAACGTGCTTGGTCAGTGCGCCAACGGAGATATAGTCCACGCCGGTCTCTGCGAAGGTGCGAAGCGTCTCATCCGTAACATTGCCGGAGACTTCCAGCTGCGCACGCCCATTGGTTAGTTTTACCGCTTCACGCATCTGGTCAACGGTAAAGTTGTCGAGCATTACGATATCTGCGCCTGCATCCAGCGCCTGATTCAGCTCCTCCAGCGATTCCACCTCCACTTCAACCGGCACATCCGGATGCAGCCAGAACGCTTTTTCTATGGCGTCCCGAATTGAGCCGGTGGCGATAATGTGATTTTCTTTGATCAGGAAAGCATCGGAAAGCCCGAGGCGATGGTTTGCGCCACCGCCGCAGAGCACCGCATATTTCAGGGCGGTTCTCAGGCCAGGCAAGGTTTTTCGGGTATCCAGCAGCTGCGTGCGGGTGCCTTCCAGAATTGATACGTAACGACTCACTTCGGTCGCCACGCCGGAAAGCGTCTGGACAAAGTTCAGCGCGGTGCGTTCAGCCGTGAGGATCAAAGCCGAGGGGCCGGTAATTTCGAAGAGGATCTGATCGGCGATGATCTTATCGCCGTCAGCAACATGCCAGGTAATCTCGGTTTTATTGCCCAACTGAATAAACACTTCTTCTACCCAGCGCTTACCGCAAAAAATGCCCGCTTCACGCGTAATTACGCTGGCATGAGAGGTAGCCTCTGCTGGCAGCAGGCTGGCGGTGATATCTTTACAGGGGTCCACTTCGCCGCCCAGGTCTTCACGCAGGGCCTGAGCAACGCTTGGTGGAATATCATCCTCAATACGTTCCAGCAACGCCGTGCGGCGGCTGTCCGGATCGTAGCGGCGGGTCGTCATGATCGAACTCCGAAAAGTCGGGAAGAGAGTCCGCTCATGCTAGCCTTTTTAACGTCGGCTTGCCAGCCAGCGTGGGCCGTGGGGCGACAAATTAGCGCTGTGCGACTTTCCGCTGAATATGACTTCACCAAAAGGCGAGCCGCCTTTGGCCGCGGTCAGGGACAGCCACCCAAAAGCCTTGCTGGCTGGCGTTGCGGTTCAGCACGGCAACAGCCGGTAACAAGGCGGGTTGCCTGACAAAACGATTTACGGCGGAGTGCGAACCGGCTGCAAAAAAGTTTCTCTGTTTCAGCGCCGTTTTCAGGCGCACCAGAAGTTTGGTTTTCTGAAAATGATTCATGCTACTCTGATGATTACGTTATAAAAGGAGAGCAGGGCATGCAGCTGCAAGCGGGCTGGATTGCAGGAGTGAAGCGGGTTCCCTCGCCGCATTTCAATGAGCGTCCGGACAATGAAACGCCATCGTTGCTGGTTATTCACAACATCAGTTTACCGCCGGGCGAATTTGGCGGTCCGTGGATCGATGCGCTGTTTACCGGAAATCTTGATCCACAGGCTCATCCCTTTTTTGCCGAAATCGCGCATCTCCGGGTTTCTGCGCACTGCCTTATCCGCCGTGATGGCGAAATTATTCAGTATGTCCCTTTCCATCTTCGCGCCTGGCATGCCGGCGTTTCCACTTATCAGGGCCGTGAAGCCTGCAACGATTTTTCGATAGGCATTGAGTTGGAAGGCACAGATACGTTGCCTTATACCGACGAGCAATATCAGGCTTTGCAGGCCGTTACCCAGCTGCTGATATCACACTATCCACAAATGGCTGAGCATATTACCGGACACAGTGATATTGCCCCGGTCAGAAAAACCGACCCCGGTCCGGCTTTTGACTGGAACCGATTTCGGGGGGCGTCAGGCTTAACGCCGGATGCGTCAGTACAGGAGCCACAGGCATGACGCTTTTTAGTTTGTTATTAGTTCTGGGTTGGGAACGTCTTTTCAAGATGGGTGAGCACTGGCAGTTTGATCATCACCTTGCCGGGATATTTCGCCGTCGACATAAATACAGCCTGGTTCGCACCTTGATGATGACGCTGGCAGCAATGGCTGTGGTGCTGGCGTGCCTGCTGGCGTTAAAAGGGCTATTTTTTGGCGTGCTGCAACTGTTGTTCTGGATTGCGGTAGGTCTGCTCTGTATCGGCGCCGGTTCTGTTCGTCTGCACTATCATGCTTATCTTAAAGCAGCGAGCCGCAACGACCAGGATACCCATCAGGCGATGGCGGAAGAGCTGTCGCTGATCCACGGGCTGCCTGTTGAATGTGATGAGCGAGAGTATCTTTGCGCGCTGCAAAATGCGCTGTTGTGGATTAACTTCCGCTACTATCTGGCCCCGCTGTTCTGGTTTGTGGTCGGCGGCCCCTGGGGGCCGGTGCTGCTGGTGGGCTACGCTTTTCTGCGCGCCTGGCAATCCTGGCTGGCGCGCCACCACTCGCCACTGGAGCGCTCGCAGTCCGGCGTGGATGCCGTGCTGCATGTGGTTGACTGGCTGCCGGTGCGGCTGGTTGGTGTGGCCTATGCGCTGTTAGGGCATGGTGAGCGGGCGCTTCCAGCCTGGTTTGCCTCACTCACCGATCGTCACACTCCGCAGTACCAGGTGCTGACACGCCTTGCCCAGTTCTCTCTGGCCCGCGACCCGCATACCGACAAAGTTGAAACCCCTCGCGTGGCCGTGGCGCTGGCGAAGAAGGTTTCGCTGGTTATGGTCGTTGTGGTCGCGCTGTTGACGATCTACGGCACATTAGTCTGACACCGTATCGGCAGGAGGCGTGCCAAATTCCGGCATGCCTTCCGCGTTCCAGCTAAAGGTTTTGAGGCGCGTATGACGGTTAGGGTCGTACAGCGGATCGCCCTCAATCTCCGTGTAATTACGGGCATGATAGGCCAGCACATCTTCTCCCTGCTCCGTTACCGTAAAGCTGTTATGTCCGGGGCCAAACTGCCGATTTTCATAGCTGGTGGTGAAAAGGGGATGCGGGGATTTTTGCCAGTTGGCGTTATTCAGCGGATCGGCCTCTGCCGCAATCCACAATAAGCCCATGCAGTAGTTTTCATCGGTTGCGCTGGCAGAATAGCTGACGAACAGCCGCTCTCCGTGTCGAATCACCGCAGGCCCCTCATTGACGCTGAACCCTCTGCATTCCCACTCATATTCTGGCTTGCTGAGCATCACCGGCTGGCCTTTTATCGCCCAGGGTGACGCCAGTTCGGCCAGATAAAGATTGGAGTTGCCGGCAATGTGCGGATCTTTTTGCGCCCACAGATACCAGTTCTTACCCTGATGCACAAAATGGGTGGCATCCAGGGCAAAGCTGTCGATCGGCGTGACAATTTGCCCGCATTCGCGCCACTCCCCCCTCATCGGGTCGCTATCCGTGCAGGCCAGCGCGAACATCCGGTGCTGAAACAGCCCATCTTTAATCGCCCTGGTGGGCGCAGCGGCAAAGTAAATCACCCAGGTTCCGCCAATTTTGTGCAGCTCTGGCGCCCAGATAAGCTCGCTCATCGGCCCCTGTTCGGGCTTGCGCCAGACCACAACCGGTTGGGCGGAAGCCAGGCCATTAAGGGTATCCGCACTGCGGATCTCCAGCCGATCGTACTCCGGGACGGAAGCGATAAAGTAATATTGGCCGTTTTCACGCAGGATGAAGGGATCGGCGCGTTGCTCAATAAACGGGTTTTGCCACAGAGAAGTCGTCATTATGTATTCACCGGTTTAACAGCGGCTTTGCTGTCATGATAGTCATTAAGCTCCTGGAAGCTGGTACGGCGTTTTTCCAGATCCTGCTGGATTTGCCTCATCATCGCGCGGTCAACCTTCAGCAGGCGGACAACGCCAGCGGTAATCAGATATCCCACAGCAGGGATCACCGTAAACAGCAGCACGATGCCGTTGATGGCGCTCGGTGCCTGGGTTTTTGCACCTGCATCGTAACCATACCAGGAGAGCAGGAAGCCAACCATAGCACCCGCTACCGCCAGGCCTACCTTCAGGAAAAACAGGTTACCGGAGAAACTGATGCCGGTGATGCGCTTGCCGGTTTTCCATTCGCCATAGTCATCCACATCGGCCATCAATGACCAGTGCAGCGGCGAAGGGATTTGGTGCAGGATATTAAGGAAGAAGTACATCACCACTACCAGCACGGTAGCCTGCGGGTCAAGGAAGTAAAATCCGCCGGAGAAGATCGCCAGTGCAATATTGGTCCAGAAAAAGACTTTGAGTTTGCACCAGCGGTCGGTAAGCACTTTGGCCAGCGTGCTGCCTATCATCATGCCAATCACGCCAAGGCTGATAAACAGGGTCGCAAAGTGGGTAGACTGGCCCATCACCCAGGTAACGTAATACATGGTCGCCGCCATGCGGATAAAGCCCGGACAAACATTGCAAAAGGTCAGCAGCAGGATACGTACCCACTGATCGTTTTTCCACACGTCGCGTAAATCCGCCTTCATGTCATCGTTGCTTGGCACGGCGGGCCGGATACGTTCACGCACTGTCGCAAAGCAGAACAGGAACATACAGAGGCCAATAAGAGCCAGTACGCTCATCGCCATCTGATAACCGCGCGCTTTGTTCTCGCCGCCGAACCACTCTGCCAGCGGCAGCAGCGAAAGGGAGAGAATTAACGTGGCAATGCCGACCATAACAAAGCGATAGGACTGACAGGAGACGCGCTCACCAGGATCGTTAGTGATCACGCCGCCCAGCGAGCAGTAAGGGATATTGATGGCGGTATAGGTCAGCGACATCAGAAAATAAGTCACAAAGGCATAGATAACTTTGCTGTTATAAGTCCAGTCGGGCGTGGTAAACATCAGTACGCTGAATACCACATAAGGCAGGGAGATCCACAACAGCCATGGACGAAAACGTCCCCACCGGCTCTGCGTCCGGTCGGCAATCGCACCCATAATGGGGTCGGTAACCGCATCCAGTACCCGCACCGAAAGCAGCAGCACGCCAACCAGCGCAGGCGCCAGGCCAAAGACATCTGTGTAGAAATAATTAAGGAACAGCATGATCGCCCCGCCAATCATGTTGCAGCCTGCATCGCCCATGCCGTACCCAATCTTTTCTCTTACTGTCAGCGCCGCGCTCTTCATGGATTTTTCTCTCACTGGAATCATGAAGTGCATTATTAATGGCTTAGGCCCGCTTTGCGCTGGCAGAAAGCGTCGCAGAGATGGACAAATCGCCTGTGGGTTGAAAAGTGTGAGTAGGATAACACTTAAGTCTTTCCGCTCACTCAGGTAAAGGCATTAGTAAGGGCGGCTGGAGAATAAGGCAGGTAATAAAGTAATAAGCAGGGATCAAGAGGAGGAAGCAAGGAGCGTGAAAGGTGAAAGGTGAAAGGTGGAAGGTGGAAGGTGGAAGGTGAAAGGTAAAAGGTAAAAGGTAAAAGGTGAAAGGTAAAAGGTAAAAGGTAAAAGGTGAAGCGGCAGCGGAAAGCCAGGCGAGGGTGAAGGTGCGGGAGTAGGAGTGGGGCGAGCAAATCAGCAAGAGGGCACCGGAGTGCCCTCTGAGCATTATGCTTTTTGCGTGCGGGACTTAATCATATAGCCCACGCCCAGAATGGCTATCCAGACCGGAATTAACCAGACGGAAATCGCCATGCCCGGCGTCATTGCCATAATCACCAGAATACCCGCCAGGAACAGCAGGCAGATCCAGTTACCCAGCGGATAGAGCAGCGCTTTAAAGCGCGTTTCCACGCCCTGCTGATCTTTCTTACGGCGGAATTTCAGGTGCGCCAGGCTGATCATAGCCCAGTTGATCACCAGTGCAGAGACCACCAGCGCCATCAGCAGGCCAAAGGCTTCGCCCGGCATCAGGTAGTTGATTAATACGCAGAGCGCGGTAGCGGTAGCAGAAACGGCAATGGCCGTCACCGGCACGCCGCGCGCATCGACTTTCAACAAGGCTTTCGGGCCATTGCCCTGTTGCGCCAGGCCAAACAGCATACGGCTGTTGCAGTAAACGCAGCTGTTATAAACCGAGAGTGCCGCCGTCAGGATCACCACGTTCAGCGCATTCGCGACCAGGCTGTCGCCGAGATCGTGGAAAATCATCACGAACGGGCTGGCGCCACCAATCACTTTGGTCCACGGATAGAGCGAAAGCAGCACGGTCAGTGAGCCGATATAGAAAATCAGGATGCGGTACAGCACCTGGTTTGTCGCTTTGGGAATGCTCTTTTCCGGGTTATCTGCTTCTGCTGCGGTAATTCCCACCAGCTCCAGACCGCCAAAGGAGAACATAATGACCGCCATCGCCATCACCAGCCCGGAAATGCCGTTAGGGAAGAAGCCGCCCCGGTCCCAGAGGTTAGAGACTTTCGCATCCGGGCCTGCATGGCCACCAAACAGCAGCCAGCAGCCGAACAGGATCATGCCCACTACGGCAGCCACTTTAATGATCGAGAACCAGAACTCCATCTCACCGTAGACTTTCACGTTAGTCAGGTTGATGGCGTTAATCAGCACAAAGAATACCGCTGCGGAAACCCAGGTGGGGATCTCGGGATACCAGTACTGAATATATTTGCCCACGGCGGTGAGTTCAGCCATCGCTACCAGCACATAGAGGATCCAGTAGTTCCAGCCGGAGGCAAAACCAGCAAAATTGCCCCAGTATTTATAGGCAAAGTGGCTGAACGATCCCGCTACCGGCTCTTCCACCACCATCTCGCCGAGCTGACGCATAATCAGAAAGGCAATGAAGCCGCCGATGGCGTAGCCCAGCAGCACCGACGGGCCGGCCATACGAATAGTATCGGCAATGCCCAGAAACAGGCCGGTGCCCACGGCACCGCCCAACGCGATAAGCTGAATATGGCGGTTTTTTAGCCCCCGTTTCAGCGTCTCGCCCTGAAGTTGTTCCATAGTAAACCTCATGATGTCGTTATTATTCTCAACGAAAGCGCGCCTTCGTAAGTCAGTTCTTCCAGGTAACGTATTGAAAAATTTACAGTGCCAGAGGCACGAAAAAGAGGTTCAGGCTACCTTCGCGACAAGAATAGTGATAAGCGCCCTCTAATGCACTCGCTTTCTCTTTTTGTGCGGGAGAGTGCTTAAAAAAAAGGCGCTCAGTGAGATGAGCTGTTTTGTTACCCAGGCATCAACCAGGGCATAGTTTTCTCTTATGGTAAGCCGTTTTATTGGGCACTAAGCGTCTGCGGGATTTAAGAAAAGTTAAAAAATTTAACATTTAAGCAGGGCGGTTTTTTCGGCATTTGAGGCGGGGTAAACCTTTATAGCAAAACGAGACCAGTCTCCTGTTTCACCAGCTTGCCATATGGACATGAGGTGAATACTTTGTTACTTTACGGGCACCTTTTTGCAATTGGTATTACCAATTTACTCATGCAACTGGCAGAAGAAGGGATGATGGCCTACAGCAAAATCCGCCAACCAAAGCTATCCGATGCTATCGAGCAGCAGCTCGAGTCCCTGATTATGGAAGGGACCCTGCGTCCGGGTGAAAAGCTGCTCCCAGAACGCGAGCTGGCTAAACAGTTCGATGTCTCCCGTCCTTCTCTGCGTGAAGCTATCCAGCGTCTGGAAGCCAAAGGTTTACTGTTACGCCGTCAGGGCGGTGGGACTTTTGTGCAAACCAGCCTGTGGCAAAGCCTGAGCGATCCGCTGGTGGAGCTGCTGGCGGGGCACCCGGAATCGCAGTTTGATCTGCTGGAAACCCGCCATGCGCTGGAGGGGATAGCGGCCTACTACGCCGCGCTGCGTGGGACAGATGAAGATTTACAACGCATTCGCCACTGCCATATTCAGATCCAGACGGCGCAGGAGAGCGGCGATCTCGATGCCGAAGCGGGGGCGGTAATGCAGTATCAGATCGCTGTCACAGAGGCCGCGCATAATGTGGTACTGCTGCATCTGCTACGCAGTATGGGGCCTATGCTGGAACAGAACGTCCGACAGAATTTTGAATTGCTCTACTCGCGCCGGGAAATGCTGGCAAAAGTGAGCGGTCATCGCGCCAGTATTTTTGAGGCGATTGTGGCACGTGAGCCGGAACAGGCCCGCGAAGCCTCACACCGTCACCTGGCGTTTATCGAAGAAATATTGCTGGACAGAAGTCGCGAGCAGAGTCGCCGAGAGCGCTCCTTACGACGATTACAGCAACGTAAGGACTAACGCGTATCCATAACGCGGAACTGTGCCTTGTCGCAGGCAAGGCATAAACGACGAGCCTGTCTCAGTGTGCTTTACTTCAGGGTGAGCATAACGAGACAGGCTCCAGACTATTCAACGTATTAGACACAGATAAGGAATACCCCCATGTCAGAACGTTTACACAATGACGTGGATCCGATCGAAACTCGCGACTGGCTACAGGCGATCGAATCGGTCATCCGTGAAGAAGGTGTTGAGCGCGCGCAGTTCCTGATCGACCAGGTCATGAATGAAGCACGCAAAGGTGGCGTAAAAGTGGCGGCAGGCGTGAGCGCCCGCAACTACGTCAACTCTATTGCCGTTGAAGACGAGCCGGACTATCCGGGCAATACTTCTTTAGAGCGTCGTATCCGTTCCGCTATCCGCTGGAACGCCATCATGACCGTTCTGCGTGCATCGAAGAAAGATCTGGAGCTGGGTGGCCACATGTCCTCCTTCCAGTCTTCTGCCACCATCTATGAAGTGTGCTTTAACCACTTCTTCCGTGCGCGTAGCGAAAAAGATGGCGGCGATCTGGTTTACTTCCAGGGCCACATCTCTCCGGGCGTCTACGCTCGTGCCTTCCTTGAAGGCCGTCTGACCGAAGAGCAGATGAACAATTTCCGTCAGGAAGTGCACGGTAAAGGCCTCTCGTCTTACCCGCACCCTAAACTGATGCCTGATTTCTGGCAGTTCCCGACCGTCTCTATGGGTCTGGGGCCAATCGGCGCGATCTATCAGGCGAAATTCCTGAAATACCTTGAGCACCGCGGCCTGAAAGATACTTCCCAGCAGACCGTTTACGCCTTCCTGGGCGACGGTGAAATGGATGAGCCAGAATCGAAAGGGGCGATCACCATCGCCACCCGTGAGAAGCTGGATAACCTGGTGTTCATCATCAACTGTAACCTGCAACGCCTGGATGGCCCTGTCACCGGTAACGGCAAAATCATCAACGAACTGGACGGCATCTTTGCTGGCGCCGGTTGGGAAGTGATTAAAGTTATCTGGGGCGGACGTTGGGATGAGCTGCTGCGCAAAGATACCAGCGGCAAGCTGGTTCAGCTGATGAACGAAACTGTTGACGGCGACTACCAGACCTTTAAATCCCGCGATGGCGCGTACGTGCGCGAGCACTTCTTCGGTAAATACCCGGAAACCGCAGCGCTGGTCAAAGATATGTCTGACGATGAGATCTGGTCACTGAACCGTGGCGGTCACGATCCGAAGAAAGTCTATGCGGCACTGAAAAAAGCGCAGGATACCAAAGGGAAACCTGTGGTCATTCTGGCCCACACCATCAAAGGTTATGGTATGGGTGAATCCGCGGAAGGCAAAAACATCGCGCACCAGGTCAAGAAAATGAACATGGATGGCGTGCGCTATATCCGCGATCGTTTCAACGTGCCGGTTGACGATGCCAGCATCGAAACACTGCCGTACGTTACTTTTGACAAAGAGTCTGAAGAGTACAAATACCTGCACGGTCAGCGTGAGAAGCTGGGTGGCTACCTGCCAACTCGCCAGCCAAACTTCAGCGAGAAGCTTTCGTTGCCGGCGCTGGAAGATTTCCGTCAGCTGCTGGATGAGCAGAACAAAGAGATCTCTACCACTATCGCCTTTGTGCGCGCCCTGAACGTGATGCTGAAAAACCCGTCGATCAAAGATCGTCTGGTGCCGATCATCGCCGATGAAGCGCGTACCTTTGGTATGGAAGGTCTGTTCCGTCAGATTGGTATTTACAGCCCGAACGGTCAGCAGTACACCCCGCAGGACCGCGAGCAGGTTGCTTACTACAAAGAAGATGAGAAAGGGCAGATCCTACAGGAAGGGATCAACGAACTGGGCGCAGGCGCATCCTGGCTGGCGGCGGCAACGTCTTACAGCACCAATAACCTGCCGATGATCCCGTTCTACATCTACTATTCAATGTTTGGTTTCCAGCGTATCGGCGACCTGTGCTGGGCAGCCGGCGACCAGCAGGCCCGCGGCTTCCTGGTGGGCGGTACCTCCGGTCGTACTACCCTGAACGGTGAAGGGTTACAGCACGAAGATGGTCATAGCCACATTCAGTCTCTGACTATCCCGAACTGTATCTCTTACGATCCGGCTTATGCTTACGAAGTGGCAGTCATCATGCATGACGGCCTGGTGCGTATGTACGGCGAAGCGCAGGAAAATATTTACTACTACATCACCACGCTGAACGAAAACTACCACATGCCTGCGATGCCGCAGGGTGCGGAAGAGGGTATCCGTAAAGGTATTTACAAGCTGGATACGCTTGAAGGCAGCAAGGGCAAAGTGCAGCTGCTGGGTTCCGGCTCTATTCTGCGTCACGTGCGTGAAGCGGCTGAGATCCTGTCGAAAGATTATGGTGTAGGTTCTGACGTCTACAGCGTGACCTCCTTCACTGAGCTGGCGCGTGATGGTCAGGATTGTGAGCGCTGGAACATGCTGCATCCAACGGAAGAGCCGCGCGTGCCTTACGTCGCTCAGATCATGAACGATGCACCTGCCGTTGCGTCAACCGACTATATGAAACTGTTCGCCGAGCAGATCCGTACCTTCATGCCAGCCAGCGACTATCGCGTACTGGGCACCGATGGTTTCGGACGTTCTGACAGCCGCGAAAACCTGCGTCACCACTTCGAAGTGGATGCATCTTACGTGGTGGTAGCGGCTCTGGGTGAACTGGCTAAACGCGGTGAAATTGATAAAAAAGTGGTGGCGGAAGCAATCGCTAAATTCGATATCGATGCCGATAAAGTCAACCCGCGTCTGGCATAAGAGGTAAAGATTAATGGCTATCGAAATTAACGTACCGGATATCGGTGCAGACGAAGTTGAAGTCACCGAGATTATGGTCAAGGTGGGCGACAAGGTAGAAGCAGAGCAGTCGCTGATCACCGTAGAGGGCGATAAAGCCTCTATGGAAGTGCCTTCTCCGCAGGCTGGCGTGGTGAAAGAGATCAAAATCAGCACCGGTGACAAAGTTGAAACCGGCAAACTGATTATGATCTTCGAAGCTGCTGAGGATGCAGCCGAAGCTGCACCGGCTAAAGCTGAAGAGAAAAAAGAAGCCGCCGCACCGGCTAAAGCTGAAGAGAAACCAGAATCCGCTGCCGCGTCAGAAAGCAAAGATGTGAACGTGCCGGATATTGGTTCTGACGAAGTTGAAGTCACTGAGATCATGGTCAAGGTGGGCGACAAGGTAGAAGCAGAGCAGTCGCTGATTACCGTTGAAGGCGACAAGGCCTCAATGGAAGTGCCTGCACCTTTCGCGGGTATTGTGAAAGAGATTAAGATCAGCACCGGCGACAAAGTCAGCACCGGTTCCATGATCATGGTCTTTGAAGCGGAAGGCGCAGCGCCAGCCGAAGCGCCTAAACCTGCGATGAAAGAAGAAGCAGCAGCGACACCAACGGCGACCAGCGGCGTAAAAGACGTTGAAGTGCCTGATATCGGTGGCGATGAAGTTGAAGTCACTGAAGTGATGGTCAAAGTGGGCGATAAAGTGGCTGCCGAACAGTCGCTGATCACCGTTGAAGGTGACAAAGCCTCAATGGAAGTGCCTGCGCCGTTCGCGGGAACCGTGAAAGAGATTAAAATCAGCACCGGCGACAAAGTCAGCACCGGTTCTCTGATCATGGTCTTTGAAGTGGAGGGTGCAGCACCCGCCGCCGCGCCTGCCGCGAAACAGGAAGAAGCTGCCCCGGCTAAACAGGCCGAAGCCGCTCCAACTCCTGCGAAAGCGGAAGCTAAAGCTGAGTTCGCAGAGAACGACGCTTACGTGCATGCAACGCCGGTTGTTCGTCGTCTGGCGCGTGAGTTCGGCGTCAATCTGGCGAAGGTTAAAGGCACCGGTCGTAAAGGCCGTATTCTGAAAGAAGACGTCCAGTCTTACGTGAAGGATGCGGTTAAGCGTGCCGAATCTGCTCCAGCGGCTGCTGCCGGTGGCGGAATACCTGGCATGCTGCCGTGGCCGAAGGTCGACTTCAGCAAGTTCGGTGAGATTGAAGAAGTCGAACTGGGCCGCATTCAGAAGATTTCTGGTGCCAACCTGAGCCGTAACTGGATCGTGATCCCTCACGTTACCCAGCACGACAAGGCTGACATTACCGAAGTGGAAAACTTCCGTAAGCAGCAGAATGAAGAAGCTGCGAAGAAGAAGCTGGATCTGAAGATCACCCCACTGGTGTTCATCATGAAGGCGGCTGCCAAAGCGCTGGAAGAGTTCCCACGCTTCAACAGCTCGCTCTCAGAAGATGGCCAGAAGCTGACGCTGAAAAAATATATCAACATCGGCGTGGCGGTTGATACGCCAAACGGCCTGGTGGTTCCGGTCTTTAAAGATGTGAACCGTAAAGGCATCGTTGAGCTGTCAAATGAGCTGTCGGTGATCTCCAAAAAAGCGCGTGACGGCAAGCTGACCGCCAGTGATATGCAGGGCGGCTGCTTCACCATCTCCAGCCTTGGCGGCATTGGTGGTACTTCGTTTACCCCAATCGTCAACGCGCCGGAAGTGGCGATCCTCGGCGTCTCTAAGTCGTCGATGGAACCGGTCTGGAACGGTAAAGAGTTCGTTCCTCGCCTGATGTTGCCTCTGTCACTCTCCTTCGATCACCGTGTGATCGACGGCGCGGCAGGCGCTCGCTTTGCGGCCTATATCGCCACTATCATGGCTGATATCCGCCGTCTGGTGATGTAAGAAGTCTTAAGGCCGGCTTTTGCCGGCCTTCTCATAGCCGACTTTCGATTTGTTGAGTCGACAAGGTAGTTGAAAACGTTTCTTATCAAGCGGTTTGCAGTTCATTAACAATTCTGTAAACTCTTGCGGTGAATACGTACCGGTGGATGAATGAATATCCCAGCGGTTAACTAAGAGGTCATGATGAGTACAGAAATTAAAACTCAGGTCGTGGTACTTGGGGCAGGTCCTGCGGGCTACTCCGCAGCCTTCCGCGCAGCCGATTTAGGTCTGGAGACCGTCATTGTTGAGCGTTTCAGCACCCTGGGTGGGGTTTGTCTGAACGTGGGTTGTATCCCTTCCAAAGCGCTGCTGCACGTCGCGAAAGTGATTGAAGAAGCCAAAGCGCTGGAAGAGCACGGTATCGTGTTTGGTAAGCCACAAACCGATATCAACAAAATTCGTTCCTGGAAAGAGAAAGTCATTAACCAGCTGACCGGCGGTCTCTCTGGTATGGCGAAAGGCCGCAAAGTTAAAGTGGTCACTGGTCTGGGTAAATTTACCGGCGCTAACACGCTGGTGGTTGAAGGCGAGAATGGTGCCACCACCATCAACTTCGACAACGCCATTATTGCTGCCGGCTCCCGTCCGATTCAGCTGCCGTTTATTCCTCATGAAGATCCTCGCGTGTGGGACTCTACCGCCGCGCTGGAGCTGAAAGAGGTGCCTGAGCGCCTGCTGGTAATGGGCGGAGGCATTATCGGTCTGGAAATGGCAACCGTCTATCACGCGCTGGGTTCACAGATTGACGTGGTTGAAATGTTTGATCAGGTTATTCCTGCTGCCGACAAAGACGTGGTGAAAGTCTTCACCAAGCGCATTGCTAAGCAGTTCAACCTGATGCTGGAAACTAAAGTTACCGCCGTTGAAGCTAAAGACGATGGCATTTACGTTTCGATGGAAGGCAAGAAAGCACCAGCAGAAGCGCAGCGTTATGACGCGGTGCTGGTAGCGATTGGTCGTGTGCCAAACGGTAAAGGTCTGGATGCGGGCAAAGCTGGCGTGGAAGTGGACGACCGTGGTTTTATCCGCGTCGACAAGCAGATGCGTACCAATGTGCCGCACATCTATGCGATTGGTGACATTGTTGGTCAGCCGATGCTGGCCCACAAAGGCGTGCATGAAGGCCACGTAGCGGCTGAAGTAATTTCCGGTAAGAAGCACTACTTCGACCCGAAAGTTATCCCATCCATTGCCTACACTGAGCCAGAAGTTGCCTGGGTCGGTCTGACCGAGAAAGAAGCGAAAGAGAAAGGGATCAGCTATGAGACCTCGACCTTCCCGTGGGCGGCTTCAGGCCGTGCTATCGCTTCCGATTGTGCAGACGGCATGACCAAGCTGATTTTCGACAAAGAGACGCACCGTGTTATCGGTGGTGCGGTTGTCGGCACCAACGGCGGTGAGCTGCTGGGTGAAATCGGTCTGGCTATTGAGATGGGTTGCGATGCTGAAGATATCGCGCTGACCATCCACGCTCACCCGACGCTGCATGAGTCTGTGGGTCTGGCTGCCGAGATTTTCGAAGGTAGCATCACCGACCTGCCAAACCCGAAAGCGAAGAAGAAGTAAGTCGCCTGGGGAGTCTACGGCTGCATAGTTAATCTGTTAAGTTAGCCTGGCAGCCGTATCAGAATCCGGAAACGTTCCTCGTTTCCGGATTTTTTTATGTCTGCTTTTTAACGCGCGAATCCTGCCTTAACTCTGTTTTAAATCTCCCGCCGACAAAACCAGTGATGCGCTGGACATTGCTAAAAAACCACAGCGCAAAGTTTAATAAGCGTCTGATGCCGCCAGGGTAGGAAGATGAGTCCACGCTGCCGATTAAATAAGAATCCGACACCTTCTCTGTTTTTGATTTTGTTATGGGAAATACCGCTGCCCTGTTTTGCATCAAATCAGGGAGGTCAGACAGGGTTTAATTTAAGGGCTTCACGTGGTAGATTTTAAAGGTGCTTAAAATATGATTTTAATCAACACGTTAAATTTAGAGTGTTCCCCGCATGCGCGGGGATAAACCGAGGAAACCTAAAACCCTCTACGAGGTACTGACCGTGTTCCCCGCATACGCGAGGATAAACCGCCTATGCATCAGGCCAGTCTTCTGCAACATCTGTGTTCCCCGCATGCGCGGGGATAAACCGGATTTTATCGAACGAATCGTCGGCTCGGTGATGTGTTCCCCGCATACGCGGGGATAAACCGCGATTCCGCAATGTTTTCCACCGCCCCGCGAAGTGTTCCCCGCATGCGGGGATAAACCGTAGCCCACAGGTTACAGCGTCCTTCTTCGCGTGTTCCCCGTATGCACGGGGAAATCAGATCACCAGCTCTTCAAAAAGAGCAGAGGCCTGCCATTCCATGCCTGTTTAGATGAAAATTCTCGCCCTTATGCTCTTAAGCACACCGTCTTAACTATGCTCAAGAGTTGACTCACTCCTGCGTGAATAACATAATAGCTTCATCATATGAAGCCATGGAAAGGCTGTAAACTATGAAGCAACTAAGGAAAAAACATCAGAGCACATTAGAGAAAATTTTCGATGTACCTGTGCCCGCTAATATTAAATGGTCGGATATCGAATCACTGATCCGGGCTTTGGGCGGGGAAATCAGTGAAGGGAAAGGCTCCCGGTGTCGTTTCATTCTTAACGGAAGTATTGCTAAATTTCATCGACCACATCCTTTACCCGATACGGATAAGGGTGCGGTTATCAGCCTTCGTGAATGGTTAGAAAGTACAGGAATAAAGCCATGAGCACAGTCAATCCAAAATACAAAGTCGCGGGGCAGCCAGCAGTGATAAGCTTTGTGCCAGAGCTTAATGCGTTTCGCGGGAAATTTTTAGGTCTGAGCGGCTACTGTGATTTTGTTGCCGATAGTGTTGAAGGTTTAATTAAAGAAGGGGAACTCTCGTTACATGAGTATCTTGAAGACTGCCGTGAAGCAGGAATAGATCCTTATGCCCGGAAAGAAAAAATTAAAACACTTACGCTGCGTTATAATGAATCTCTTGCTGAGAAGCTTACCAGGGCTGCTGCTGAAGATAATAAGTCATTGAATACCTTTATTATTGAAACGCTTGAAGAACGCGTGGGCCATGCCTGACGTATACTGTTTTATCGGCAGCAAATCTCATGGAAGCGAGGTTTTTTTACTTTGTCTTAAATTAACTTCGTACTGTTGTTTAGATTGACGCCTTGAGAAGGGAAGAGAGGTGGCGCTGGCAACACCATTTTTTCATGGTTTGGCTGGCGTTCATGGATCGGAAGCCCGCTCTGCTGGGTTCCCCGCACATGCGGGAATAAACCGCGTGGACCTTGGTTCGACCGTGCTTTCCTGAGGGTTCCCCGCACATGCGGAGATAAACCGTTTTATCACCGTACTGGCATGAGCGGCAGCAAGTGCTCCCGTATACCTTTCTCTTACCGCCAAAAAATTTCATTCTGTTCAGCGATCTATTCCTGCTTGTTATGCATCACAGATAAATAAGCCCTGTTAAATCCTGGCCTGAACTGACCTGCGGCCAGCTAAACCAGCGCGCTGTCTGCCAGCCCGCCTCCCTCATTTTCTGACTCTCGCTCTGCTCAACTCTCCTGCTGCCAGCGAGAATAAACCGGCAGGAAAGGATAGTCATTTAATGTTGTATTTTTGTAAACAGATTAACAAACACCCTAAATCCTGCTATTCTGCCCTCCGCGAAACCGGGCACCTCAACCTGGACATGAAAAGGGAAGGTTGTTCTCCATAAGTGAGCAAGGTGGTCGGAAAGCCCTACATAATGAGAGCGAGGAGAACGTCGTGCTAGAAGAATACCGTAAGCACGTTGCCGAGCGTGCAGCCGATGGGATCGTACCTAAGCCTTTAGATGCTTCCCAAATGGCCGCGCTGGTTGAACTGCTAAAAAATCCACCTGCGGGTGAAGAAGAATTTCTGATCGATCTTTTGGTCAACCGTGTCCCACCCGGCGTCGATGAAGCGGCGTATGTTAAAGCGGGTTTCCTGGCCGCTGTTGCCAAAGGCGAAGCAACCTCTCCTCTGGTTACGCCGGAAAAAGCTGTAGAACTGCTGGGCACCATGCAGGGCGGCTACAACATTCATCCCCTGATCGATGCGCTTGATAATGAGAAGCTGGCCCCTATCGCGGCAAAAGCGCTTTCTCATACGCTGCTGATGTTCGACAACTTCTACGATGTTGAAGAAAAAGCCAAAGCCGGTAACCCGCACGCTCAGCAAATCCTGAAATCCTGGGCTGAAGCTGAATGGTATCTGTCACGTCCCGAGCTGGCAGAGAAAATCACCGTTACCGTCTTTAAAGTCACTGGCGAAACCAACACCGACGACCTCTCTCCGGCTCCGGATGCCTGGTCACGTCCTGATATTCCGCTGCACGCGCTGGCGATGCTCAAGAATGCCCGTGAAGGCATTGAGCCAGACGAGGCGGGCAACGTAGGCCCCATCAAACAGATTGAAGCGCTGAAGACAAAAGGTTTCCCTCTGGCTTACGTGGGCGACGTGGTAGGAACAGGCTCTTCCCGTAAATCTGCCACCAACTCGGTGCTGTGGTTTATGGGCGACGACATCCCTCATGTGCCGAATAAAAAAGGCGGCGGCGTGGTGCTGGGCAGCAACATTGCTCCTATCTTCTTCAATACTATGGAAGATGCAGGCGCACTGCCGATTGAAGTGGATGTGGCAAACCTGAACATGGGCGATGTCATCGACATCTATCCCTACAAAGGTGAAGTGAAGAACCATGAAACCGGCGAAGTGCTGGCAACGTTCTCACTGAAAACCGAAGTATTGCTGGATGAAGTTCGCGCAGGTGGCCGTATCCCACTGATCATCGGTCGTGGCCTGACCACCAAAGCCCGTGAAGCTTTGGGACTGCCAGAGAGCAAGGTGTTCCGCATAGCGAAAGACGTGGCGCCAAGTACCCGTGGCTTCTCGCTGGCACAGAAAATGGTTGGCCGTGCCTGCGGTACCGAAGGGGTTCGTCCTGGTGCCTACTGCGAGCCGAAAATGACCTCTGTTGGCTCTCAGGACACCACCGGCCCAATGACCCGTGATGAACTGAAAGACCTGGCGTGTCTGGGCTTCTCTGCGGATCTGGTGATGCAGTCCTTCTGCCACACCGCGGCCTATCCTAAGCCTGTGGATGTTTCCACGCACCACACGCTGCCAGACTTCATTATGAACCGTGGCGGCGTTTCGCTGCGTCCTGGCGATGGCATTATCCACAGCTGGCTGAACCGTATGCTGCTGCCGGATACCGTTGGCACCGGCGGCGATTCCCACACCCGTTTCCCTATCGGCATCTCTTTCCCGGCAGGTTCCGGTCTGGTGGCCTTTGCGGCTGCTACCGGCGTAATGCCGCTGGATATGCCAGAGTCAGTGCTGGTGCGCTTCAAAGGGAAAATGGAGCCAGGGATCACTCTGCGCGACCTGGTTCACGCCATCCCGCTCTACGCTATCAAACAGGGTCTGCTGACCGTTGAGAAGAAAGGTAAGAAAAACATCTTCTCTGGCCGCATTCTGGAGATTGAAGGGCTGCCGGATCTGAAAGTGGAGCAGGCGTTTGAGCTTTCCGATGCCTCTGCCGAGCGTTCTGCTGCCGGTTGTACCATCAAGCTGGGTCAGGCACCGATTATCGAGTACCTCAACTCCAACATCGTGCTGCTGAAGTGGATGATTTCCGAAGGCTACGGCGACCGTCGTACGCTGGAGCGTCGTATCCAGGGCATGGAAAAATGGCTGGCTGCACCAACGCTGCTGGAAGGGGATGCGGATGCAGAGTATGCGGCAGTGATCGAGATCGATCTGGCGGAAATCAAAGAGCCAATTCTTTGCGCACCAAACGATCCTGACGATGCCCGTCTGCTCTCTGATGTGCAGGGCGAGAAGATTGATGAAGTCTTTATCGGCTCGTGCATGACCAATATCGGCCACTTCCGTGCGGCCGGTAAGCTGCTGGACAGCCATAAAGGTCAGCTGCCGACGCGTCTTTGGGTGGCTCCGCCAACCAAGATGGATGCCGCGCAGCTGACGGAAGAGGGCTACTACAGCGTCTTCGGTAAGAGTGGGGCGCGTATTGAGATCCCTGGCTGTTCATTGTGTATGGGTAACCAGGCACGCGTGGCAGATGGTGCGACGGTGGTCTCCACCTCAACCCGTAACTTCCCGAACCGTCTCGGTACGGGAGCTAACGTCTACCTGGCCTCAGCCGAGCTGGCTGCCGTCTCTTCGCTGTTAGGCAAGCTGCCGACCCCGGACGAGTATCAGCAGTTTATGTTACAGGTTGATAAGACGGCGGTAGATACCTATCGCTATCTGAACTTCGATCAGCTGTCGCAGTATACGGACAAAGCTGACGGCGTGATCTTCCAGACCGCCGTGTAACAGAGAAGGGAGGTCGCTGACCTCCCTTTTTTTCGCCTGTCAGACCAACATCTCCTGTAGAAAGACGAGATCTGACTCCTTCTCCCGCATCCCGATACGCTGATAATGCGCCTCCGCTGCTGATAACTGTGCACAGCAGTTGGCGAACTTTTCCTGTCTTTCCCGTCCACTAAACGGCCCTGACAACGATCCTTTCGCACTGAACCGCTGATGGTGCACTACACGCCTGCCCGCAGCGTTACCCTGACCAGATGCGGCAAATCCGCAGATTCTACTTCCTCTGCCTGAAAAACGTGCCACTGTGAGAAACGGCCTGAAATCGCTGTTTTTCGCCGGTCAGACTGCGATAATGCGGGACATCCCCCATTAAAAGCGCACAATGCGCGGAAAATGCACACTATCAGTGCAGGAAAAGTCAGGCAGGCAAGAGGACAGCAGCATGGAATATGAATTTTTACGCGACCTTACCGGCGGTGTGAAGGTGCGCATGTCGATGGGACATGAAGCCGTCGGCCATTGGTTTAATGAAGAAGTGGAAGGCAACCTGGCTTTGCTGGATGAGGTAGAGGCCGCTGTAAAAGAGGTAAAAGGCAGCGAACGGCAATGGCAGCGCATCGGCCATGAATATACGCTGTGGCTGGATGAGGAAGAGGTCATCGTCCGTGCCAACCTGCTCAGCGTGGAAGGCGACGAGATGGAGGAGGGAATGAACTACTACGACGAAGAGAGCCTCTGCTTTTGCGGCGTGGAGGATTTCCTGGCGGTGATCGCCGCTTACCGGGCGTTTTTGCAGGGGCGTTAAAACAGAGAGCAGATATCCGCTTGAACCAGGGGGTATCATCCGGCGTGGCGTAACCTTTGCTCAGTTTGCCTGCATGGTGATTGCAGCTGAAAATCAGAGGGCAGAACCCCCTCGCGTCAGAAGGGAAGCTGGTCAGGCTGGCAGTAAAGATGCAGATCCAGCGCAGCCATGGCCCGGCCGCAAGCACCACGGACATCGCCTTTGTCAGCTCTGACTCCTGAAGCAAAAAAAACGGGCGGCCTCAGGCCACCCGCTTCTCGGGCTTATCACCCTTACTGCGTTTTTAATCCTACAGCCGGAATGTTACGGCCGTAATAAATCTCGCGCATCTCTTTCCACAGCAAATCGGTAATACGCTTGTGCTCCTGCGGGCTAAGCTCTTCTGGTCGGGTGTTGAACAGGTAGTGTTTCAAATCGAACTCTTTCAGTAACATCTTGGTATGGAACATATTTTCCTGATAGACGTTGACGTCCAGCATGTCATACATCGCTTTCATATCTTCAGACATGAAGTTCTGGATCGAATTGATCTGATGATCGATGTAGTGCTTCACGCCATTAATGTCGCGCGTAAAACCACGCACGCGATAGTCGATGGTAACAATGTCAGATTCAAGCTGGTGTATTAAATAGTTCAACGCCTTAAGGGGAGAGATAACGCCACAGGTCGAGACTTCAATATCGGCGCGGAAGGTGCAGAGTCCGCCTTCCGGATGGCTTTCCGGATAGGTATGTACGCAGATATGGCTCTTATCCAGATGCGCAACCACCGAGTTTGGCAGCGGGCCAGGATGCTCCGAGTTATCGATATCTTTCGGATCAACAGGCTCTTCGCTGACCAGGATGGTGACGCTGGCACCCTGCGGCTCGTAATCCTGGCGTGCGATATTCAGGACGTTTGCCCCGATAATCGAACAGGTCTCGCTCAGGATCTCCGTCAGGCGGTTAGCATTATATTGCTCATCAATATAGGCAATGTATCCGTCACGCTCTGCATCTGTGTTGGCGTAGCAGATATCGTAGATACAAAAACTCAGGCTTTTTGTCAGGTTGTTGAAGCCATGTAGTTTAAGCTTTTGCAATTTCGTTCACCCCCTTAAACGCCCGGCTGGTCAGCCAGCGCATTCAACAAATATTGCGGCAGGGCAAAGCTGCCAGTGTGGATAGCCGGATTATAATAGCGGCAGGTCAGGTTTGCCGCGTCGAAACGCGACTTCAGCGTAGCCGTATCAAGCTGGCGCAGCGCCGGGTTGTTGCTGGCCCAGGCGAAGGTCATGATGCCACCATAATAGGTCGGGATCGCGGCCTGATAAAAGCTGACGTCGCTGAAATAGTGGCTCAGTTTACGATGGCTGTTAACAGCTTCGTCCTGTTGCAGGAAACTGACGCCATTCTGCGCCACGAAGATGCCATTTTCATTAAGGCAGCGGCGGCAGCCCTGATAAAATTCAGAGGTAAACAGGCTCTCGCCCGGACCAATCGGGTCGGTACAGTCAGAGATAATCACATCAAACTTTTCACGGCAACTGCTGACAAAGTTCACGCCATCCTCAATCACCAGCCTGAAGCGGGGATCGTCATAAGCGCCTGCACTGTGGTTCGGCAGATACTGCTGGCAGAAGGTCACCACGCCCGCGTCGATTTCCACCATGGTGATCTGCTCTATCCCCTTATGGCGGCTCACTTCACGCAGCATGGCGCCATCGCCGCCGCCAATAATTAGCACACGCCTGGCGTTACCGTGCGCAAACAGCGGCACGTGCGTCATCATTTCGTGATAGATAAACTCATCGCGCTCGGTGGTCTGGACCACGCCGTCCAGTGCCATAACGCGGCCTAAAGCGGCACTTTCAAAGATAATCAGATCCTGGTGGCCGGTTTGCTCACGGTACAGAACCTTATCAACAGAAAAATATTGTCCAAATCCGGTATGAAGGGTTTCATACCACATCTCTTTATCGGCCAAGGGGAATTCTCCTTATCGCTGCCACAAAAAATGGGCGCAATATAGTAGCTAACTCTGACCGTGGTTGCACGGTCAAATTATCAACAGTTGGGGATGAAAAAGGGGGATTACTTCACGTAGGCGAGCAGGCTGAGTGAATCACGTGCCAGAGATTTACATTTAGTGTCGTTAGGCACGGCAATACCGCTGAGGTCACGATAACTCTCTTCACCCAGCGCCTTCATATTAAAGCTGCTGTAATTCGCCAAATCCCAACGATTCTGCTGAGCAAAAAAGACCAGCGCGCGGCGGATCTGGCCATCCGGCAGCTCCTGATAACCACAGTCATTTTTCAGGTAGACAAAGACCGCCGTCAAATCCGCCAAATCTTCAGCTTCTGACTCACTTAGTGCGAAACTTGTCGACGAGAAGCCAAAGAGACTCAGTAACAACAGAGCCTTGATGCTCTTCTTCATAATTGATCTCAATCGATTGTAATAAGAGTGACGTTAGCACAGTTATTCGCAGGGTTCAGACAATTTTGCGGCAATAAACGCCGGATAGGGTCATTTTATCTGCTGGCGAACGGCAATGCTTGACCTTCCCGGTGGGGAAGGGTTTATGCTTCCCGCTAAGAATTTCCTGCTAAGTCTGGATGAGAATGATGCAACGCCGTGATTTTATTAAGCTAACCGCCGCAATGGGTGCGGCCAGCGCGCTGCCTTTATGGAGCCGCACCGCTCTCGCTGACGATCGCCGTCCGGAACTGCCCATTCCCCAGCTTTTAACGCCCGACCCACGCGGCGTAATGAACATTACGGCCCGTACCGGCAGTAAAGTGTGGCGCGGCAAAACCGTTCCAACCTGGGGCTACAACGGTGATCTGCTCGGCCCGGCTATAGTGCTGGAAAGCGGTAAACCGGTAACGCTCAACGTGCGAAATACTCTGCCGGAAGCCACCACTGTTCACTGGCATGGCTTAGCTATTCCGGGGGACGTGGACGGCGGGCCACAGGCGGTCATTGCGCCTGGCCAGAGCCGTACGGTGACTTTCACCCCTAATCAACCCTCGGCTACCTGCTGGTTCCATCCCCATCTGCATGGCAGAACCGGGTATCAGGTCGCCCAGGGGCTGGCCGGGCTGATCCTCGTTAAAGATAACGCGGGTGAAAAGCTGCTGCTGCCCAAAATCTGGGGCGTGGATGACATTCCGGTCATCTTGCAGGATAAGCGGCTGAGCAACGACGGCAGTAAAATAGAGTACGAGCTGGACGTTATGAGCGCGGCGGTAGGCTGGTTTGGCGATACCCTGCTTACCAATGGCGAGATCTTTCCTCAGCACGCGGTGCCACGGGGCTGGTTACGCCTCCGTTTGCTGAACGGCTGCAATGCGCGCTCGCTGAATCTGACTACCAGCGATCGTCGCCCGATGTATGTGATTGCCAGCGACGGCGGACTGCTGGCTGAGCCGGTGCAGATGAGCGAGCTGGCGATGATGCCCGGTGAGCGCTTTGAAATTCTTGTTGATACTCACGACGGCAAAGCCTTCGATCTGCAAACGCTGCCCGTGCGTCAGATGGGTATGTCGCTGGCGCCTTTCAATCAGCCGCTGCCGGTGCTGCATATCCTTCCACTGCAAATTTTAGCCAGCGGCACGCTGCCTGATAAGCTGGTTGATCTGCCAGCCTTACCGGCCACTCAGGGAGTTAAAGAGCGCTGGCTTCAGCTGACGATGGATCCTGAACTCGATCGTCGCGGCATGCTGGCGCTGATGGAGAAATATGGCCATGCGGCGATGGCGGGTATGAGTGGCGATGCGCATGATGATGAGGCTGCTGGCGGAAAGAGCGGGATGGCTGGCATGGATCACGGCGCGATGGCGGATCAGAGTACTTCAGCTGGTATGGATCACAGCCAGATGCAGCAAAGTTCTGCGGCCGGTAGGGATCATTCGTCTGGAGAGGCAAAATCCCAGACGGCTGCTTATGATTTCCACAACGGTAACAAGATTAACGGGGCGGCCTTCACTATGTCGCAGCCTTCATTTGACGTAAAACGCGGCGTTGTCGAGAAGTGGACCATTTCCGGTGAAGGGGATGAGATGCTGCATCCGTTCCATATTCACGGCATGCAGTTCCGCATTCTCTCGGAAAACGGCAAGCCACCGGCACCGCACCGCAGCGGCTGGAAGGATATCGTGCGGGTTGAAGGCTGGCGCAGCGAGGTACTGGTTCGTTTCGATCACACCGCCAGCAAAGAGCACGCCTATATGGCCCATTGTCATCTGCTGGAGCATGAGGATACCGGTATGATGACCGGGTTTACCGTGAGTGACGAAGGGGCTGGCTGAATACTTCACGCCTCATAAAATCAGGGGGCGTGGTTGGGCTTGCAGGTACTTCCACCTGAGCTGCTTATATTCACTGAATTCACCGAACGGCATACAGACAAATGCCGTTCGTCCATTTTGTGAAGGCGCCTCTTATCTGCCGCGCTGCATTGTGCCTGATTTGCAGTAAAGCTAAGCATCAAAGATCTTTAAGAGCACCGTGGGATCGTGCGGTTCACCGATTGATCATTCCCCCGGAAAACATCAGTCAGTGCTTTCTCACCAGCTTCGGGACACCATTGGCGTGCCTGCTGTTAGCCAAACGCCTAATGAAAAATCCTAAATGCCCCCAGCTTATGACCCGCTTTAAAAGAGGGCCACTGTTTACTGGTTAGGATTAAACGCAGAAGTGAAAAAATTAGAATGGCGCTATAAATAAACTTAACCTGTTAATTAAGTTTAGATTATTATTTATTCTGATATTTATAATCAGAGTCTGAAGGTGTCGCACACTCCATAATAAAGTGGTCTTCCATGAGTTTTCTCTTATTTGCAAAATTTGCATTAAGTCAGAAGCTTGTTTTTACTTTTTCTCATCAGGTAACCAGCCATAACGTTAACTCAAATTCAGCTGCCTGAAGTCATCATCCTTATGAATAAAAATAGCCTGGTGAAGGAAAGGATTGTCTATGCCGGCAACAAAAATTCTGTTGCGGACATAAATATTTTATTTACCACCGATAAGCGATATCTCACCTATTGTGGCGTTTGTCTTTTTTCTGTAGCGCAGATGAACCCAGAGATAAACGTGACTTTCCATATCTTTACTGATGAGTACAGCAAGCTTTTCCCCGCCTCTTTCTTTACTGAGCACCCCAATATCAGCGTTGTCATCTATCTGTTAAATAACGACGTTTTTAACGGGCTTCAGGTCTATGACTTCTACCCGAAATCGATCTATTATCGGGTCGTTGCCTCGACTATCCTGCATGATGAGGTCAGCCAGCTGCTCTATCTGGACTGCGATATCGTCTGTAATGGCAGCATTAAGCTGCTGCTGTCGCTTGATATGAGCGGCTATACAATTGCTGCCGTGCAGGACAAGGGGATGAATAAAGAGTACCTGGCCTCTCTGGGGCTGGATCGCGAGAAAAAGTATTTTAATTCCGGGGTGATGATCATTAATACCAAAGCCTGGATGGCGCGTGGGGTAACGGAGCAATTTTTTATTAAAATCAAAGATAAAAAAAATACCTTCCCGGATCAGGATTGCCTGAACATCATCCTGGATGATGAGGTTCTTTTTTTGGAACAGCAGTATAACTTTATTCCAAAGAACAAAAGCACCCAGAAAAAACCTATCTTCATTCATTACGCCGGGCAAACCAAACCCTGGAGTATCTCGATTGAAGAGACGGGATATAACAAAAATTATATCGATATGTACCGCAGGTCACCGTGGAAAGATGTTCCGCTGGAGCCGCCCAAAAAAGCTTTTGAGTCCTTTCACTACGCAAAAAAATTGCTGCGTAAGAAACAACCGGTGCTGGCTTCCTGGTGGCTGACCGTTTCAACGTACCAGTTTATTTCGAAAAAGCTGCGTAGCAAAACGGTGTAAAGGCCGCTCGCGCAGCCTTTAACCCTTTTAAATCAGCGCGGTCAGAGTTGATCCAGCGCCAGTCGTAAATCCTCAATCAAATCTTCTTTATTCTCGATGCCAATAGAAACCCTGACGGTGGATTCGCTGATGCCTATTCTTGCCCGTACTTCGGCAGGTACGCCGGAATGGGTGGTGCTGGCCGGATGGCTGGCAAGCGATTCTGTGCCGCCCAGGCTAACCGCAAGCTTGAACAGCTGCAAGGTATTCAGCAGCCTGAAAGCGGCCTGCTTACCGCCTGCCAGATCAAAGGAGAAGGTGGAACCTGCTCCGCTGCACTGCTTGCTGAAGACCCGTTCCGCCGGTGACCCTGGCTCCAGGAAGGAGAGGGCGTGCAACTTTGCTATTTTTTTATGTCCCCGCAGGAATTCAGCCACAGCGACAGCATTGTCGTTTGCCCGTTCCATTCGCAGCGCCAGCGTTTCCAGCGAGCGGCCAATCATCCAGCTGGAGTGCGGATCAAGCTGCGTGCCTGTTGCGCTGCGCAACGCTTTGATCTGTTTCACCAGGGCTTTACTGCCCATCACCGCCCCGGCAATTAAATCGGAATGGCCGCCAACATATTTGGTCAGCGAATAGAGCGACAGATCGGCGCCGTGTTCAATCGGGCGCTGAAAAACTGGCCCCAGCAGCGTATTATCACAGGCAATAATCGGGCGGTGCTGCTGCTTGCGCTCAATGGCATCCGCCACCCGCGCGATTAACGCAATATCCACCAGGCTGTTGGTAGGGTTGGCCGGAGACTCAATCAGGATCACCGAGACACGGCCCTGCTGCATGGCCTGCTCTGCTGCTGCCTGCACAATCTCTTCATCCAGGCCGTTAGCAAACCCCACCGCCGACACGTTCAGCTTGCGGAAAGTTTTACTGAGCAGCGTTTCGGTTCCGCCGTACAGAGGCTGCGAATGCAAAATCGCATCACCGGGTTCGATAAAGGTCAGCAGGGTGGTGGAGATGGCGGACATGCCAGAGGAGAAGAGGGCTGCGCTTCCGGTCCGTTCATAAATAGCCAGCCGGTCTTCCACGATCTCGCTGTTGGGATGATTAAAACGGGAATAGACCAGACCGTTTGCTTCCCCTGTGGGCGGCTCTTTCCGGCCAGAGACATAATCAAAGAAGGCTTCTCCCTCTTCGGCGGAAGTGAACACGAAGGTGGAAGTTAAAAATACCGGCGGCTTAACGGCGCCCTCCGATAAGGTGGGATCATAGCCATAGTTAAGCATCTGGGTTTCCGGATGCAGCTCACGCGCGCCGATATGGGTCTTTTTAGAATGAGAGGAAGCCATGCAATCTCCTGCCGACAGGCATGCTGAGAGGGATAAGTTCAGCTTACGTTACCCTGTGCGGGAGGGAGGGAATAAATAAATTATCGTTCTAAGGTTAAAACCTTTTGCGTGATGAAATATCGCTAACGCCTGTTTTGGAAGTCTGTACGTCTATTTTAAGATTGCCGTCCACACTTGCGCAACAGCAGGAAACAGGGGGGCAAGATGTGATAGACTTCGCTGCTTCCCTGAAACCATCTGAATCGACAAAAGTTATGAAACATACCGTAGAAGTGATGATCTCCGAAGCAGAGATCGCAGAGCGTATTGCTGAGCTGGGCCAGCAGATTACCGAACAGTACCGCGACAGCGGCAGCGACATGGTGCTGGTAGGCCTGCTGCGTGGTTCCTTTATGTTTATGGCCGATCTCTGCCGTAAAATTGAGGTGTCGCACGAAGTCGATTTTATGACGGCTTCCAGCTATGGCAGCGGCATGTCCACCACAAGGGATGTGAAAATCCTGAAGGATCTCGATGAAGATATTCGGGACAAAGATGTGCTGATCGTTGAGGACATTATCGATTCTGGTAATACGCTGAGCAAAGTGCGTGAAATTCTCCGCCTGCGCCAGCCGAAATCACTGGCCATCTGTACGCTGCTGGACAAGCCCGAGCGCCGCGAGGTAGAGGTTGCCGTCGAGTATGTGGGCTTCACTATTCCCGATGAGTTTGTGGTGGGGTATGGCATCGATTATGCGCAGCGCTATCGTCATCTGCCCTATGTGGGCAAAGTCGTCATGCTGGATGAATAGCTGAACTGAGCGGACGTTTCCGCTCAGCATCACCGCACAAACGACTAAGGCCGGCGATCCCGGCCTGTTATATTATGCGTCGCCGTCGCGAGGACTTTCCAGATCGTTGAGCAGGTTAGCAATACCGTGACGGTAGCGCTGCTCAAGGATTTCACGGTTAGTGGCCGCTACTTCCAGGTCACGCAGATAGCCGTCCTGAATGCCGTAAACCCAGCCATGAATCGTCACTTTCTGACCGCGTTTCCACGCCGACTGCATGATAGTTGAATGGCCCAGGTTATAAACCTGCTCAATCACGTTGATTTCACACAATTTGTCGAAGCGTTTTTCTGGCGGCAGTTCACCCAGTAACGAACTATGCTTGTACCACAGATCGCGGATATGCAGCAGCCAGTTGTTGATCAGGCCCAGCTCCGGATTTTCCACCGCAGCCTGCACGCCACCACAACCGTAATGTCCGCAGATGATGATGTGTTCCACTTCTAACACCTCAACGGCGTACTGCACCACGGAAAGACAGTTTAAGTCCGTGTGAATGACCAGGTTGGCTACATTGCGGTGAACGAACAGTTCGCCCGGCTCCAGCCCCGTCAGGCGCTCGGCTGGAACACGACTGTCAGAGCAGCCAATCCAGAGAAAGCGGGGCTTCTGAGCGAGTGTCAGACGCTCAAAGAAGCCTGGATCTTCTTCTTTCAGCAGCTTGGACCATTGGCGATTGTTGCTGATAAGGGTATCAATATCTTTCATGTTAGTGTCGACCAAAACTCGAAATGCGTTGCGGTAATATAGGACAATGCGACGTGATTTAAAACGGTAAACAATAAAACCTCACAAAACAGGGCACTCTTACATCTATGACTTATGCACTGGAACTTGAAAAACTGACCAAAACCTATGCAGGCGGCGTTCAGGCCCTCAAGGGAATTGATCTTAACGTAGAAGCCGGTGACTTCTATGCGCTGCTTGGCCCCAACGGGGCAGGCAAATCCACCACCATTGGCATTATCAGCTCGCTGGTTAACAAAACGGCCGGTAAAGTGCGGGTGTTTGGCTATGACCTCCAGCAGGATGTGGTCAACGCCAAACGGCAGCTTGGGCTGGTGCCGCAGGAGTTCAACTTCAACCAGTTTGAGACGGTGATGCAAATCGTGGTCAGCCAGGCGGGTCTGTATGGCGTGGAAAAGCCAGAGGCGCTGAAGCGGGCAGAAAAGTATCTTAAGCAGCTCGATCTCTGGGATAAGCGCAACGAACGCGCGCGCATGCTCTCGGGCGGGATGAAGCGACGCCTGATGATTGCCCGTGCGCTGATGCATGAGCCGAAGCTGCTGATCCTTGATGAGCCTACGGCTGGGGTGGACATTGAGCTACGTCGCTCGATGTGGACGTTCCTGCAAGATTTAAATGCCAAGGGCACCACCATCATTCTGACCACGCATTACCTGGAAGAAGCGGAGATGCTTTGCCGCAATATTGGCATTATTCAGCGCGGCGAGCTGGTGGAAAACACCTCGATGAAAGGGCTGCTCTCTAAGCTGAAGTCCGAAACCTTTATTCTCGATCTCGCGCCTAAATGTCCGTTACCCGAGCTGCAAGGTTTTCAGTACCGGCTGGTGGATACCGCCACGCTGGAAGTGGAAGTGCTGCGCGAGCAGGGGCTGAACAGCGTGTTCAGCCAGCTCAGCCACCAGGGCGTGCAGGTATTAAGTATGCGCAACAAGGCTAACCGCCTTGAGGAGCTGTTTGTCGATCTGGTCAACGGTCGCAAAGGAGAGAAAGCATGACACATCTTTATTGGGTCGCCCTGAAGAGCATCTGGGGTAAAGAGATCAACCGTTTCGCCCGTATCTGGATCCAGACGCTGGTGCCGCCGGTGATCACCATGACGCTCTACTTTATTATCTTCGGCAACTTAATCGGTTCCCGTATTGGTGAGATGCACGGCTTCAGCTACATGCAGTTTATTGTGCCTGGCCTGATTATGATGGCGGTGATCACCAACGCCTATGCCAACGTTGCCTCTTCCTTCTTCAGCGCTAAATTCCAGCGCAACATTGAAGAACTGCTGGTGGCCCCGGTGCCCACGCATGTGATTATTGCAGGCTATGTAGGTGGCGGTGTGGCGCGCGGCGTTTGCGTGGGCATATTGGTTACGGCTATTTCACTCTTCTTCGTCCCTTTCCATGTTCATTCATGGTTAATGGTCGCCGTCACGCTGCTGCTGACGGCGATCCTTTTCTCACTGGCTGGCCTGCTGAATGCAGTCTTTGCCCGGACGTTTGACGACATCAGCCTGATCCCCACCTTTGTGCTGACGCCGCTTACCTATCTGGGCGGGGTTTTCTACTCTCTGACCCTGCTGCCGCCGTTCTGGCAGATGGTGTCAAAACTGAACCCTATCGTATATATGATAAGCGGCTTCCGTTATGGTTTCCTGGGGATTTCTGACGTGCCGCTGGTATTTACGCTGGGCGTATTAGTGGCCTTTATTGCGGTGTTCTACATTCTGGTCTGGGTGCTAATCCAACGCGGCAGGGGCTTACGTACCTAAAGGTTGCCCACTATCCCTTTCTGTTACGGGAAGGGATAGTGAACAAAATCACTTGCTTGACCTCCTCGCTATATTTCTTGTCTCTGTTCTCTTGCTCATTCTCTTTTCGCGGGCGATATAGCCCCTTACCCTCGTCAATAAAATAAGCAGTGCCACTTTAAATTAAGCGAAACCCGATTTATAAGATATTCTTTAACGGGTTTATTCTTATATTCTGAGAATTAACTGAGTAATTATTTTAAACAATATTATGGATTGGTTAAGTTTATTCTCATTTATGACGAATGTCAGCGATGATCATTTTATCGATTGTCAGGATATGTATAATCATTTCTGCTTATCAGAGTCTTTATAACCTTATGGCCATAATAATTTCAGCCACAGGGAGACTCGCTTTTTTTAAATTATGGCTGGGGAAAAAGATGAACAGACTGACATGGGTGGATAACCTGCGGGGGATGAGTGTGCTCGCCGCATTCCTTTTTATATCGTTATTCCGGTGGCACTGATCCTCAGCTATGCGCTCCCTGAAATACCTGCTGGCAGCCTGTTTTCCAGTTTTGATAACGGCCATATCAATCGTTCATTTTATCTGTTCCCGTTCTTTTATCTTGGGGATTTACTGGTACACCGGCAGGTGGATATTCCTGGTATAGTGAGCAAAAAAACGTGGCTGCTGCCCTCGGCACTCTGCTTTATTATCCTCTCTTCCGTTAATTTTATTTCAGAGAGAGGCATAGAGTGGCAGCTGCTGGCGCCGCTGGCGCTCTGTTCCATTCCGCTGTTTATCTTTGTGGCATTACATACCAATGTGAAGCTGGTTCACTTTGTCGGCGTAAACTCCATTGTGTTTTACCTCTCGCATTACCTGGCGATCCAGGTGTTTGCTAAAGTGGTGAAGTTCACCAGTGAGAAAATGGTGATTAATGACCTTAAATTTGTTGCCGCTTTCCTGTGTGCCCTGCTGCTGCCGATGAGCATTTGCTGGTTTCGCCGAAAAGGCATGTTTAACTTCCTTTTCACCCTGAAGAAAACGCCAAAAAATACCGCCACGCTTGCCCATTAGTCTTCCGCTTTCAACAGGCGTCCCGCAGTGGACGCCTGGGTTTGCCCCGAAAAGCCTGCCCGGCATTATTTGATATTGATCACTAAATATAAGTAAACCTTATCCCGTCGCAAACTTTTTCCCTTTTGGCGCCACTCACTCCTATCGCAAACACGTTTTACTGGTATCAGTGCACGCCAGTGTTGAGACGATAACTCAGGCAGGCCGCAAGCCTGTTATCCACTTGTTTAACTCTGGAACATGCTTATGGCCGGTATCAACACATTACCCACTTCTGTTACTCATGCTACATCCCACACTTCAGGACAGGCATCAGGCAGCCATGAAGCCCGCGCTCGACATACGACCCATGCAGGCTCTTCTGGCGCAGTTACCGCTACAGACGCCACGCGTAATGCGGCGATTGGTGCTATCGCCAATCATCTGAAAACCTATTTTCCGGGTGATAACGACCTGGATGAGCTTATCCAGCAGCGGGCAACAGAGCTACACGACATGAATGAAACGCCCGCCACCATTACGGCTAATATGGCTAAAGCGCAGAAAATGGATTATATCAGCGAGGCGGTGGGCGGCGCGGTGAAAGCTTTTCCCTTTGCCATCTCTGGCTATGCATCGGGCGCCGTTAAATTAGGCGCCGGCATTGCTGGCTCTTCTGCGTCGTCAGAAGCGTTGGCTGGGGCGATTGATGGGGGAATAGCAATGGTGCTCAAATCGGTAGGCGATAAGGTCTTTGCTCCGGTAGTCAAAGATACGTTGTGGCTGGCAGCCGATGCGGAAAAGCTGGAACCTGAGATGCAGGGGGTGCTGAAAAAGCGTCAGGGCCTGGGAGAGAGCTTAAAACTGGCCCCGCTGGGCGGCATTGGCTTTGATGGCCGAAACGCTGTTGTGGGTACCGTGGCAACCGCGTCAAAAAATAACCCGCAGGCAATCTCGCACACCAGCAATGTCCTGAGTCTGGCGGCTGGCTCGGCGGGGGGCGTACTGACCAACAGGTTCAGTGCTTCTCACGGCCCGGAATACCTTCTGGGGCGGAGCGACTGGAAAGCCCAATATGAGGCATTGAGCAAAACCAGTGTGAGACAGCAGATGCACTCCGGCGGCGCGGAAAGGCTAAAAACGCTGTTGTTAAGCTTAATGACGCCGCGTAATTATGCCAAAGGGGCGCTAAATATCACCTCCGGTAATATGGTGTCAGAAATTGGCACATTAGCCTTGTCACTGGCCGGAAACAACGCGCTACGTAACATCGTCCGCAATGCTGGCGTGAGCGGCGCCGTGAGTTCTGCTCCGTCGGCCGCTATCGAAGATGCAGTTGGCCGTCTTGGTGCAGGCGAACTGACCTCGCGGGTAGAAATTGCTAAAGATCAGGGGATTAACCTGGCGGGCGCTGCGCTGGCTTATGCTTTCCAGGGGATAGCCGGGGCGTTAGCGGGACCCGCGCCTAACCGTAACGATGAGGCAGTAGATTTCCTTGCGGATAAAGTCGTGAACAGCATCGTAGGGCAGAAAACCGGCGAACTCAGGGATAAAAGCGTGGATGGGTTGCAGAGTGGGGCGAGACAGGTCGGACAGTTTACTGTGGATACGGCGTCATATACCAAAACTAAGGTGACAGAAGGGGCTAACGCCTTAGCAGATGGGGCCGTCAGAACCGGCCAGGCAGTAGGAAATGGGCTGAGTAATGCAAAAAATAATGTTTCTGGTGCCATGACTTCGGCCCAGCAGTGGGCGAGTGACCAGGTCAGACAGCGGTTGACGTCCCCGACGCAAACGGCACAGGCAATGCCAGCCACGCCGGGTCAGCCTGCCGCGCAGCCAACTACTCAGGCGCCACCGCAGCCGACCGCTTCTACATCAGCTCCTGCACCGCAGCAGACCGCTTCGACATCAGCGCCTGCGCCACAGACGGCACCGCAGCCGACCGCTTCGACATCTCGTCCTGCGGCGCAAACAGCCTCATCTTCAGCTGCACCGGGCGGCTCGCAGCCTGTGGCTGAGGAAATTGAGATGCAGCCAATGGGCAAAAGTAAGCAGGCGTAAGCCTGAAGCCTGGGGGAAAAGAGAAAAGCGGAGTCTGTCAGGGAATGGCGGGGGAGCAATCCCCCGTCAGGAAATCAGGCAACCTGTACCGGGACGGCTTTTGCCAGCCGCTTCATCACGTTATCGCCTTCAAAGTAGGCCACTTTAGGCTGCCATTCGCGGGCTTCGGCATCTGGCATCGTTACGTAAGAGCAGATAATCAAAATATCCCCCTCACAGGCGCAGCGAGCAGCTGCGCCATTCACGGAGATGATCTTCGAGCCGCGCTCAGCCGCGATGGCGTAGGTAGAGAAACGCTGACCGTTGGTTACGTTGTAAATGTCGATCGCCTCATATTGCAGAATGCCGGAAGCGTCGAGAAAATCCTGATCGATGGCGCAGGAGCCTTCATAGTTCAAATCCGCCTGGGTCACTTTCACCCGATGGAGCTTGCCCTGCAACATAGTACGGTTCATAACCTTGTTACCTTTCCCGGAGAACAAAAAAGGACGCCAGCATAGCCGCGTCCGGAGGTCTGTTACTGCGTTAAATCAACCTGCTGATTATCAATCAGGCGAGCTTTGCCCAGCCAGGCTGCCATCAGGATCACTGCCCGCTGGCTGTCGACATTGAGCGGTAGCAGCGTTTCAGCATCGCAAATTGCCAGTCCGTCAGCCCGCAAGCCTTGTACGGCCAGAGCTGTTTCCGCTTCCGCAATGATCTCTTCAATATGCCGTTCACCATTGGACAGTCGCGCCGCCATGCTGTTCATCACTTTGCTGACCGCTGGCGCCAGCTTGCGCTCCTCAGCGGTGAGATAGCCGTTGCGGGAGCTGAGCGCCAGACCATCTTTAGCCCGCACGGTCGGTACGCCAATGATACTGATGTCGTAGCCCATATCCGCCACCATTTTGCGGATCAGCGCCAGCTGCTGGTAATCTTTTTCGCCAAACAGCGCCAGGTCCGGCTGGACCAGATTAAAGAGCTTACTGACAATGGTTGAGACACCGCGGAAGTGACCCGGACGGCTGGCACCTTCCAGCAGCGTGGAGAGGCCCGGCACTTCTACAAACGTCTGTTCGCTCAGACCTGTTGGGTAGATATCGCCAGGGGCAGGCGCGAAGACCAGATCCACCTTGCGGCGATTCAGCTTCTCGCAATCTTCCTGTAGCGTGCGCGGATAGCGGGCCAGATCGTCAGGGCGCTCAAATTGCATCGGGTTCACAAAGATGGAAACCACCACAATATCCGCCTGCTCACGGGCTTCATCTACCAGCCTCATATGGCCATCATGCAGGTTACCCATAGTGGGAACCAGGGCGATGCGTTTGCCATCCTGCCGCCAGCGACGAATTTCCCGGCGCAGCATGGGCAATGTTTCAATAATCAGCACAGACCTTCTCCTGTATTAGTGAAAACTGTGTTCTTCGGCAGGATAGGTTCCTGCTTCCACTTCCATCAGGTACTGCCTGACGGCAGCGCGGATATCGCCGGTATCAGCGAGGAAATTTTTGGCGAATTTGGGAATATGGCCGCCGGTAATGCCAAACGCATCATGCATCACCAGGATCTGGCCGTCGGTTACGTTGCCCGCGCCAATGCCGATCACCGGAATGGTGAGCGCTTCGGTTACGCGTTTAGCCAGCGCCACCGGCACACACTCCAGAACCAGCATCTGTGCGCCTGCCGCCTCCAGCGCCAGAGCATCCGCCAGCAACGTCTCTGCTGCCTCGCTCTCGCGACCCTGAATTTTGTAACCGCCGAAGATATTAACGGACTGCGGCGTCAGGCCAAGATGGCCGCAAACGGGGACGGCACGCTCAGTTAACTGCTTCACTGTCTCAGCCAGCCATTTGCCGCCCTCCAGTTTGACCATATTGGCACCGGCACGCATCAGCTGAGCCGCACTGTCAAAGGTCTGTTCCGGCGTGGCATAGGTCATGAACGGCAGGTCAGAAAGCAGCAGAGCCGAAGGGGCACCGCGTCTGACGCATTGCGTATGGTAAACAATGTCTGCGAGGGTCACCGGAAGGGTGGAGTCGTGCCCCTGAACCACCATGCCAAGCGAATCACCCACCAGCATTACCTGAATGCCCTCGTCGGCAAACAATCTGGCAAAGCTGAAATCATAAGCGGTGATCGAGGCAAACTTTCGGCCACTTTTTTTCCACTGACGAAGGGTAGAGACCGTGGTCGGTTTCATGACAACCTCTTTAAGCGAGTTTTCGTGGGCGTATCTTAATGGAAGGGGAAGGGGTTTGCACTACCAGCGCTGTATGGCACCTGCGTCCAGCTTTGAGAGAAGGTCAGCGGCTTTTACGCCGTCAGGTAAGGCAATCTCCGGCGCAATTTCCAGCAGGGGCACCAGCATAAAAGCACGGTTAGCGATATCGTAATGGGGCACGGTAAGACGCGGGGTAGCCAGCGTCTGGTCGCCAAACAGCATGATATCGAGATCCAGCGTGCGCGGCCCCCAGCGCTCCTCTTTTCTTACGCGTCCCTGTTCCTGCTCTATACGCTGCGTCTGGTCCAGCAGCTCTTCAGGCAGTAAGGCGGTATCAAGGGCGACGGCAGCATTAAGGTAGTCGGGCTGATCGGGCGGGCCATAAGGCGGCGTGCGGTAAAAAGCAGAAGAGACCACCAGCGTGGTCTCAGGGATTGCAGCCAGTGCATCAAGTGCGGCCTGCACCTGATGCAGCGGGTCAGCAAGATTGCTGCCCAGGGCGAGATAAACGCGGGTCATACGTTGCTGTTGCTGCCGCGCGGGCCGGGAACACGCTTACGTGGACGGCGGGTACGACGGCGTGGTACCGGGTCATCCCCCAGCGTGTTCAGCATCGTTTTCTGCTGAGGTGGGGCCGAGACCTGGAATTCGCTCCACCAGGTGGTAAGGCGCTGCAACTCCTGGTTGTTTTCCACTTCAGCACGCAGCGCCAGCAGATCATAAGCGGCACGGAACTTAGGATGCTCCATAAGTTTCCAGGCGCGTTTACCATGGCGACGTGACAGGCGAAGCTGTAGTTGCCAGATATCACGAACCAGCGTGGTGATGCGTTTGGGGATCGCCAGCGAACGACAGGCTTCATCCAGCACATCGTTCATCGCCAGCGCAAAGGCGTCATAATAGGCAAGCCCGCTCTCCTGAGCGATTTTCTGCGCCGCTTCCAGCTGCGGATACCAGAACATTGCCGAGAACAGGAAGGCGGGATTAACGCGCATCTGGTTATGAATACGGTGATCGGTGTTTTTCAGCACCTGCACAATCATCCGCTCCATGTTGCTGTCACCCTTCTCCGTAAAGTAACGGGTAATGGTCGGGAACAGGGGCTGGAAGAGCTGATATTCACGCAGCAGCAGATAGGTGCTGTAACCGTAGCCAGCCTGCAACAGCTTCAGCGTCTCTTCAAACAGACGCGCAGGGGGAATATCATGCAGCAGCGTGGCCAGGCGTGGAACAGGCTCTGCCGTTTCGGCAGCGATGGACATATCCAGCTTGGCGGCGAAGCGGATCACGCGCAGCATGCGCACCGGATCTTCACGATAGCGGGTTTCCGGATCGCCAATCAGGCGCACAATGCCCTGCTGGAGATCGTTCAGGCCGCCAACGTAGTCGCGTACCGAGAAATCAGAGACGCTGTAATAGAGGCTGTTAATAGTGAGATCGCGGCGCTGCGCATCGTCTTCGATGGTGCCAAAAATATTGTCGCGCAGCAGCATGCCGTTCTGGCCGTGCTGCGAACTGTTGCGATCTTCAACCACTTGTTCAGCTTCGTGATGGCCACGGAAGGTGGCGACCTCGATAATTTCCGGGCCAAACATCACGTGTGCCAGACGAAAACGGCGGCCAACCAGGCGGCAGTTGCGGAACAGTTTACGCATCTGTTCCGGCGTGGCGTTGGTGGTCACATCGAAGTCTTTCGGCTTTTTACCCAACAATAAGTCGCGAACGCCGCCGCCTACCAGATAGGCTTCATAACCGGCTTTATTCAGGCGATAGAGCACCTTAAGGGCATTTTCACTGATGTCTTTACGCGAGATAGTATGACGATCGCGAGGGACAACGGTCATCTGGTGCACTTCGCCGACCTCGGCGGGCGCTTCGTCTTCACGACTCAGAACTTTTCGGCAAAAATTAGCAACTCGGGTAAAAATGGGACACCTCGATAGTGACATTTAGCTTAGCGTTAAAAAACAGCGGCTAATCATAGCTCAGAGAAGTCGATTTGAGAATCTTCATCTCTCATCCGCGTCATCTTTCAGGCAGAAAAGGGAGTGACGCCGCCCTGAACACCTGTAGACCAGCTCCAAACAAACAGAAGTCATAGCGTAAAGCTATTGGGTTTCAGCATTGCTGTACAGCGCATTCTCTGCCGGTAACGCTGTCACCTGCCAGCGGGCTATCGCCTGTTGCAGGATTTCTGACAGCGGCAAATCTTGCCAGCCTTCACTGACCGGCTGCCGCAAAAAATGCAGTGCCTGCACAATGGCGGGGCGGGCATCACCCGATGGCAGGGGAGCGGCATGGTTCTGTTTTGACAATTTTTGACCATCCGCCCCCATAGCCAGCGGTAAATGCAGGTAATCGGGAACCGGCCAGCCGAACGCCTGATAGAGCGCAATTTGCCTGGCCGTGGGATCGATTAAGTCGGCCCCCCGGACGACTTCAGTCACGCCCTGAAAATGGTCATCCACGACTACCGCCAGGTTATAGGCAAACAGACCATCGCGGCGATGAATAATGAAATCTTCCTGCGCAAGAGCTGCATCCACTTTGATAGTGCCCCGGAGCTTATCCTGAAATTCGCTTACCGGATGGTCTGACCGCAACCTTAAGGCTGCATTTTCCGGGCCGGCGTGTAAATTCCGACAATGACCATCGTAAATACCGCCAATCTGCTGGATGCGGCTGCGTGTACAGGTGCAGTAATAGCTGCGCTGTTGCTCAGAAAGCCAGGCTAATGCTTCGCGGTAAGCCTCGTGACGGGTCGACTGCCAGAGAACCTCGCCATCCCAGGTCAGCCCATGCTGTTCAAGCTGCGCAAGAATACGTCTGGCTGCCCCAGCTACCTCTCGGGGCGGGTCGATATCTTCAATGCGTACGCGCCACTGCCCCTGCTGAGCACGAGCCTCCAGGTAGCTGCCAAGCGCAGCAATCAGAGAGCCGAAATGCAGTTCACCAGAAGGAGAGGGGGCAAAGCGCCCGATACAGGAAGCAGACATAGTGGAAGAGACCGGCAGTGAAGCAGGTGCTTCACTGCACAATCCAGTAGCCATTAACCGGCCATTTGTTTTTCGCGGATTTCCGCCAGCGTTTTACAGTCGATGCAAAGATCGGCGGTAGGACGTGCTTCAAGGCGACGGATACCAATTTCAACACCGCAGGAATCGCAGTAGCCAAAATCGTCATCTTCCACTTTCTTCAACGTCTTCTCGATCTTCTTGATCAGTTTGCGCTCGCGGTCGCGGTTACGCAGTTCAAGGCTAAATTCCTCTTCCTGTGCAGCGCGGTCAACCGGGTCGGGGAAGTTGGCGGCTTCATCCTGCATATGACTCACCGTGCGATCAACTTCATCCCGAAGCTGGTTACGCCAGGCTTCAAGGATCTTCTTGAAATGCTCCAACTGGGCTTTATTCATGTACTCTTCGCCCGGCTTCTCTTGGTATGGCTCCACCCCAGCGATGGCGAGAATACTCAGGGACGAGGTTTTACGGGTTTGCCCTTCTTGCATGTTGTTTCTCCTGGATAACACGCACTATCGATCCCCATCGGGGATAAAAACAGGTCGCTATAAATAGCAGAAGCGATCAAGGTTAGCAATTATTCCTGAACATGCCTTGACAAGCCTGTGAGTAAAAGCGTATTCAGGCGCACGTTATGAGCAAGCTTATAACAGCAAAATGCGCCTGAATTTACAACTTCACAACCAGTGGCTTTTTCAGCGTCATGCCGTCTGGTGATAATTGAGCTTTATAACAAAGCACTTCAACCCCGCTCTGCTGAGCCTGTGCCAGTAGTTCTGCGTAGCGTGCGTCAATATGACGCGCCGGGGAAACGTCCTCAATCCCCGTATGCAGAACGGCAAAAAACAGAACCGCACGTTCGCCATTTTCAGCAATCTTCGCCAGTTCACGAAGGTGCTTTTGGCCACGAACGGTAACCGCATCCGGAAAATACCCAATACCTTGCTGTAACAGCGTCACGGATTTGACTTCAATATAGCAGTTTACCCGGTCACTTGCCTGTAACAGAAAGTCGATGCGGCTTTTTTCTGCGCCGTATTTCACTTCAGCACGCAGGCTGCCGTAACCGGAAAATTCTGGAATTGTCCCCAGCGTTAGCGCCTCTTTAACTAAGCTGTTGGCGCGTAAGGTATTCACACAAATCCAGTCACCCGTTTGCGTTTCCGTTAGCTCCCAGCTGTGGGGATATTTCCTCGTCAGGCTCGCCGATGTGGAGTACCACACGGTGTCGCCTGGCGTGGCACAGCCGGTCATCGCCCCCGTATTTGCGCAATGCATGGTTAACATTTCCCCTTCTGGCGTAATCACATCGGCCAGGAAACGTTTGTAACGTTTAATCAGCGTAGCCGGACGCAACGCAGGGTGAAAAATCATAGCACTTCCTGTGAAAGTTCCCACTCAGCGAGCGGCTGATAACGCGTTTTGCCCTGAGCATACAGGGACTGAAACAGCGCAAACCGTTCAACGCGAAACCGCCAGCTAAAATTACGCGGCGGTAGCGAGACTGACTGTGTAGCGTTGCGCAGTAATGTGACATGAGGATGAAAGGGCAGAGGACTCTGATAACAGCCGCTGCGGGCAGCCTGAGAACGCAGCAGTTCTGCCAGTTGCAGCAGCCCACGGGGCGACCGCTTCGGCCCCAGCCAGACGACCCCGGAACGTGCCCAGTGCCCGGCATCATCCAGCGTCAGCGTAAAGGCGGGCTGACGGATGCGCCCGGCCAGCTGCCTGAGCGCATGCGCCTTCTCCTCGCTGATATCGCCAAGAAAGGCCAGCGTCATATGCAGGTTATCGGCGGCCACCGGGCGGCCCGCTTCGGCGGGAAACGTCTCGGCTCGCCATCTGATTAAGCTCTGTCGGCTCTCTTCAGGCAAACTGATGCCGAAAAACAGCCTTTTTTGCTCACTCATGGTGCTCTCCGGTTTTCCAGAAACAGGAATGCTACAATGCCCGGCAAATTTAGACCATGACGTTCTGGAGCAAATACGTGAGTTCATTACCGGTGAGCGTGGTGCTACCCGACCTGCTGGCGGCGCTGCAATCTTCCCCGCAGGTGCTGCTGGCGGCCCCGACCGGTGCGGGGAAATCAACCTGGCTGCCGCTGCAAATCCTGCAACAGGCCGACTTCACGGGACGCATCCTGCTGCTGGAGCCACGCCGTCTGGCGGCGCGTAACGTTGCGCAGCGATTAGCGGAAATCCTGGGCGAGCAGCCGGGGGAAACCGTGGGATACCGCATGCGCTCGGAGAGCCGGGTAGGCAGCGCTACGCGTCTTGAAGTGGTCACCGAAGGCATCCTCACCCGCATGTTGCAGCAGGATCCGATGCTGGAAGGGGTGTCGCTGGTGATCCTGGATGAATTTCACGAGCGCAGCCTGCAAGCGGATTTGGCGCTGGCGCTGCTGTTGGATGTGCAGCAGGGGCTGCGTGACGATCTGAAAATTTTGCTGATGTCCGCAACGCTGGATAATCAGCGGTTGCAGGCCATGCTGCCCGATGCGCCGATGATAGCTTCCGAAGGGCGCTCCTGGCCCGTTGAGCGCCGTTACGCTTCACTGGCGGCGAATTATCGCTTCGATGAGGCCGTGGCGCGCCAGGTCAGCCAGCTGCTGCGGGAAGAGAGCGGTTCACTGCTGCTGTTTCTGCCGGGCGTTGGAGAAATCCAGCGTGTACAGACGCATCTCTCCTCGCTGATTGGCAGCGATGTTGATCTCACTCCTTTATATGGCGCGTTACCGCTCAGCGAACAGCGCAAAGCGATTCTTCCGGCAGCGGCGGGTCGGCGTAAAGTGGTGCTGGCAACCAATATTGCGGAAACCAGCCTGACAATTGAAGGCATCCGTCTGGTTGTGGACAGTACTCTGGAAAGAACCGGCGTGTTTGATACCCGCACCGGATTGACCCGGCTGCAAACGCAGCGCATCAGTCAGGCCTCTATGACGCAGCGGGCCGGACGAGCAGGGCGACTGGAGCCGGGAATTTGCCTGCATCTTACCGCGAAGGATCAGGCTGAACGTGCCGCTTCCCATGCGGAACCTGAGATCCTGCACAGTGATTTGGCCTCGCTCTGGCTGGACCTGTTGCAGTGGGGGTGTCGTGACGTCAGCCAGCTTCAGTGGCTTGATACGCCGCCAGCGCACAATCTTCAGCAGGCCAGAGAGCTGCTTCACCAGCTTGGCGCCACGGATAAAGCCGGAATGCTGACGACTAAAGGGCGAAGCATGGCGGCGCTGGGTAGCGAACCGCGTTTTGCCGCGCTGCTGATTGATGCCGGCAAAGAGGCGGACAGCGTGGCTACAGCCTCGCTGTTAGTGGCAATGCTGGAAGAGCCGGCGCGGGGCAGCGCCGATCTTCGTGACAGTTTTCATCGTCGCCAGCCAAACTGGCAGCAGCGGGCCAGGCAGCTGCAACGACGGCTGAAAAGTGAGGGCGGCACGCCGGACAGCGACCTGATTGTTCCTCTGTTAGCGGGAGCGTTTCCGGACAGGATTGCGCGGCGGCGCGGCACGCAAGGGCGCTACCAGCTGGCTAACGGCATGGGCGCGATGCTGGATACTGACGAAGCCTTAACCCGCTATGAATGGCTGATAGCTCCGCAACTGCTACAGAGCAGCACGCAGCCCGATGCCCGCATTCTTCAGGCCCTGCCGATAGAGCCAGATGCGCTGATCCGCCACTCTCCTCAACTGCTGCAACAGCGGACGGAAGTGGAGTGGGATGAAGAGCGTGGCACGCTGCGTGCCTGGCGGCGCGAGCAGATTGGCGAGCTGGTGATAAAATCGCAGCCGCTTAATAAACCGGATGAGGAAGAGCTGCATCCGGCCATGCTTCGCTGGATCCGCAGCAAAGGTCTTGCGGTACTCAACTGGAGTCCGCAGGCAGAACAGCTGCGCATCCGTCTGGTGTGTGCTCACCAGTGGCTGCCGGAAGAGAAGTGGCCCGCGGCGGGAGAGGCGGATCTGCTGGCCTCGCTGGAGCAGTGGCTGCTGCCTGCGATGCGCGGCGTGCGCGATGCAAAGGGGCTGAAACAAATCGATGCCTACGGCGCTTTATTACAATTGCTCACATGGTCACAGCGCCAGCAACTGGATACTCGTCTGCCAACTCATTACACTGTGCCGACCGGAAGCAGACTTCCCCTTCGCTATGACGAAGAGAAGCCTCCGGCGCTGGCCGTTCGCCTACAGGAGATGTTTGGCGAAGCGCAAACCCCCACGGTAGCCAATGGGCGTGTACCGCTGGTGCTTGAGCTGCTCTCACCCGCGCACCGACCGTTACAGATCACCCGTGATTTAGCCGGGTTCTGGCAGGGCGCATACCGTGAAGTGCAGAAAGAGATGAAAGGCCGCTACCCCAAACACGCCTGGCCGGACGATCCGGCTTCCGCGCTGCCCACGCGGCGCACTAAAAAGTTTTCTGCGCCTTCCTGAACGAAGACGCCGGAGTCCCTGTTTCGGAAGGTTCCCGTTCCGAAGCCAACTGACTAAGAACAAAGTAGTCGGCCCTGCCGACGGCAGTTCCTGGAGAATAAAAACGCATGTCTGACGATCGCGAACCTATTGGGCGCAAAGGAAAACAGCCCAAACCCCCGCGCAAAGTGGCGGGCCGAGGTCGCCGCAGGGACGATGAGCACGAAGATTTTGATGATTTTCAGGATGATGACAACGATAACGAGGAGGTAAAACCGGTGCCACGTAAAGGAAAAGGGCGTCCATCGGGTAAGAAAAGAGGCTGGCTGAGCTTACTGATTAAGCTGCTGCTGATCTTTATCGTGCTGATGGCTGTGTACGGGGTATACCTCGACTCACAAATTCGCAGTCGCATTGATGGCAAAGTCTGGCAGCTTCCGGCCACGGTCTATGGCCGCATGGTCAACCTTGAGCCGGGCATGTCCTACAACAAGAAAGAGATGATTGCTCTGCTGGAAGGCACACAGTATCGCCAGGTCACCAAGATGACTCGTCCCGGCGAATTCACCGTGCAGGCCAACAGCATTGAGATGATCCGTCGCCCGTTTGACTTCCCGGACAGTAAAGAGGGGCAGATCCGCGCGCAGCTCAGCTTCAGTGGCGACACACTGAGTGAGATCAAAAATCTCGACAGCGGCCGTGATTTTGGCTTCTTCCGTCTCGATCCGCGTCTGATCACTATGTTGCAGTCGCCAAACGGCGAGCAGCGTCTGTTTGTACCCCGTGCGGGCTTCCCCGATCTGCTGGTGGATACGCTGGTTGCTACAGAGGATCGTCACTTCTATCAGCATGATGGCATCAGCCTCTACTCGATTGGTCGCGCCTTCCTGGCAAATATCACTGCCGGAAGGGCGGTGCAGGGCGGCAGTACCTTAACGCAGCAGCTGGTGAAAAACCTGTTCCTGACTAACAAGCGTTCACTGTGGCGTAAAGCCAACGAAGCGTACATGGCGCTGATCATGGATGCGCGTTACAGCAAAGACCGCATTCTTGAACTCTATCTGAACGAAGTCTATCTCGGTCAGGCGGGTAACGATCAGATCCGTGGCTTCCCGCTGGCGAGCCTTTACTACTTCGGTCGTCCGGTTGATGAGCTGAGCCTCGACCAGCAGGCACTGTTAGTGGGAATGGTGAAAGGGGCGTCGCTTTATAACCCGTGGCGTAACCCGAAACTGTCGCTGGAGCGCCGTAATCTGGTACTGCGCCTGCTGCAACAGCAGAAAGTGATCGACCAGGAGCTGTATGACATGCTCAGCGCGCGGCCGTTGGGAGTACAGCCGAAGGGTGGGGTGATCACGCCGCAGCCAGCCTTTATGCAGATGGTGCGTAACGAGCTTCAGGCTAAGCTTGGCGATAAGGTAAAAGATCTCTCCGGCGTGAAGATCTTTACCACGATGGACCCGGTTTCTCAGGATGCTGCCGAGAAGTCGGTAGAGGAGGGCATCCCGACGCTGCGTAAGCAACGTGGGCTGAAAGACCTGGAGACAGCAATGGTGGTGGTTGACCGCTTCAGCGGTGAAGTCCGTGCGCTGGTGGGCGGCGCCGATCCGCAGTTTGCGGGCTACAACCGTGCGCTACAGGCTCGCCGCTCGATTGGTTCTCTGGCTAAACCAGCGACCTATCTGACAGCGCTCAGCCAGCCGGACAAGTATCGTCTGAACAGCTGGATTGCCGATAACCCAATCGCGCTGAAACAGCCTAATGGCTCGATCTGGAAACCGCAGAACGACGACAAACGCTTCAGCGGCCAGGTGATGTTGGTGGATGCATTAACCAACTCCATGAACGTGCCAACCGTAAACCTGGGGATGACGCTGGGTCTGCCACAGGTGGTGGATACCTGGACCAAACTGGGCGTGAACAAAGATCAGCTTCCGGCGGTGCCCGCTATGCTGCTGGGTGCGCTTAACCTGACGCCGATTGAAGTTGCTCAGGCATTCCAGACCATTGCCAGCGGCGGCAACCGGGCGCCACTCTCTGCGCTACGTTCGGTGATTGCTGAAGATGGCACGGTGCTGTATCAGAGCTTCCCTCAGGCTGAACGCGCCGTTCCGGCTCAGGCAGCCTATCTGACGCTCTATACCATGCAGCAGGTGGCGGATCACGGTACGGCGCGCGCTTTAGGTGCCCGTTACCCCCGCGCGCATCTGGCAGGCAAAACCGGTACCACCAACAACCTGGTTGACAGCTGGTTTGCGGGCGTAGATGGCAAAGAAGTGGCTATCACCTGGGTAGGCCGGGACAATAACCAGCCGACCAAACTCTACGGCGCAAGCGGGGCGATGCAGATTTATCGTCGTTATCTGGATAACCAGGCGCCAATGCCGCTGAACCCAACGCCGCCGGAGGATATAGCGCCGATGACCGTGGACTCAGCGGGTAACTTCGTCTGCGGTACGGGCAGCAGCGCCTGGCGCACTCTGCCGGTCTGGACCACCGATGCAAATGCACTCTGCCAGCAGCAGCAACAGCAGGTTCAGCAACAGCAACAGTTGCAACAGCAGCAGCAGGACGAGCAGAAAGACAGCAACGGTGTGGCTGGCTGGATCAAGGATATGTTCGGCAAGTAATTTTCCCACCTGAACAGACCGGCTCCTCTGGAGCCGGTTTTTTTTGCCCGTTATTCTGCACGCCAGCTACGAAAACCTTACATTTGTACGTTTCAGCTTAACCTCACAGTTACCCCGTTATTTCCCACATTTTACATCAGGTTATTCCTGCGGCATTTGGCCTGCTGGCAAGGGATTTCTGCTTGCAGTAGCGCCGTTAATTCGCATATTATCCAATCGTTATAATAATAATTCTCGTTTACGTTTACATTTCAATAATCTCATTCAGAGAAATGCAAAATGGCTACTTTGTCTTTTAATCCTTTGCTTTTGCCAGTGAAAACCGCAAAACGCCGACTGGCGGTCGTTATTGCTCTGTGCCTTTCCTCCTCCGCTTTTGCGGCGGCCGAAGAGACGATTACTGTGGATGCCAGCGCAGGCAGCGCCGTCCCGCAGGAGAGCGCCTGGGGACCCGCCCCGACCATCGCCGCAAAACAGAGCGCCACGGGCACCAAAACCGACACGCCGATTGAGAAGAACCCGCAGTCCGTGTCCGTGGTGACCAGAGAAGAGATGGATCTGCATGCCGTCACCACCGTGAAAAGCGCGTTTGACTATACGCCAGGCGTTCTTACAGGTAATCGCGGCAGCTCTGGCGTCATTGATGCCTTATCCATTCGTGGCTTCAGCGAGACAAATACCAACCAGTATTTAGACGGACTTAAACTTCAGGGCGATAACTACTCTGAGTTTGCCATCGATCCCTATTTCCTGGAGCGTGCCGAACTGCTTCGCGGCCCTGTCTCCGTGCTTTATGGCAAAAGTAATCCAGGCGGTGTCGTTTCCCTGGTCAGCAAACGCCCAACCACGGAAACGCTGCGTGAAGTTCAGTTCAGGATGGGCACCGACAACCTGTTTTCAACCGGTTTTGACTTTGGGGGTGCCATTGATGATGACGGTGTTTACTCCTACCGTCTGACTGGCCTGGCACGTAGCCAGGATGCGCAGCAGGATATGCAAAAGGAGAAGCGTTACACCGTGGCGCCTTCCTTTAGCTGGCAGCCTGACGCGAATACCAATTTTACGCTGCTGACCTATTTCCAGAACGAACCACAAACGGGTTATTACGGCTGGTTGCCTCGTCAGGGCACCGTTGTTCCCATCACGGATGGCAATGGTAATCAGCACAAGTTGCCGACCGATTTTGATGAAGGCGAAGCCAGCAACAAAATCTCCCGCAACACCAAGATGATTGGCTATAACTTCTCGCACAGCTTCAATGATACCTGGACCGTGCGTCAGAATTTGCGTTATGCCGACCTGCGTACCGACTATCGCAGCATCTACGGTAACGGTTTTGATACCACTACTAACGCCATCACTCGCGGTGTGGCGCTTTCTGAAGAGACGCTAAATCAGTTTGCGCTTGATAACCAGGTGCAGGCTAAGTTCGCTACCGGTGCCGTGGATCATACGTTACTGCTGGGCGTGGATTATCAGCGTACCCGGAATGATATTGATGGCTATTTTGGCTCCGCTGCTTCGCTGAGCGCACTAAATCCGCAATACGGTAACGACAGCTATGCGCTGAATTTCCCTTACCATTATCTGAACAAGCAGGAACAGACCGGCCTGTATGCTCAGGATCAGCTGGAGTGGGATCGCTGGGTAATGACGCTGGGCGCCCGTTACGATTATGCAATGACCTCTGCCCTTAACCGTAACGGCGACAGCCTGACGAAAAATCACGATCAGGCTTTCACCTGGCGTGGTGGCCTGAATTACGTCTTTGATAACGGCGTTGCACCTTACTTCAGCTACAGCGAATCCTTTATTCCTACTTCCGGCACCAATTCTCAGGGAGAGCCGTTTGATCCTTCACGGGCCAAACAGTACGAAGCTGGGGTGAAATATGTACCGAAAGATCGTCCCATCGTTATTACCGGTGCGGTTTATCAGCTGACGAAAACCAAAAACTTGACGGCCGATCCGGATCAGTTGTTGTTCAGTAATCAGGGGGGAGAAATTCGCTCTCGTGGTGTTGAGCTTGAAGCGAAAGCTGCGGTTAACGCCAACGTTAACGTTATGGCCTCTTATACCTATACCGATGCTGAATATACTCACGACACGCTGCTCAAAGGGAGAACGCCGGTTCAGGTACCTGAAAACATGGCCTCTTTGTGGACAGATTACACCTTCAATGAAACCGCGCTGTCTGGCCTGACAGTAGGTGCTGGCGTACGCTATGTTGGTGAGAGCAAAGGGCTTTACAGCACCGGCGCTAATAACAACCAAAACTTCAACGTAGCCAGCTATACCACTGTTAACGCACTGGTCAAATATGACCTCGGACGTTTTGGTTTACCAGGCTCTTCTTTAGCGGTTAACGTCAACAACCTGTTCGATCGCGATTACGTCGCGAGTTGCTATCGTGACTATGCCTGCTATTGGGGCGCAGAACGTCAGGTGGTCGGTACCGCAACCTTCCGTTTCTAATCTTTACATCGGGCGCGGTTCGCCGCGCCCTCCAATCAGAAGACCGCTATGTCTCATCCGCATGCTACAGAAACAACCTTCACGCTCGATAACGCTGCTTTTACCGTTCCGGGGCGGACGTTATTGCAACCGCTGTCAATGACCTTTCCCGCCGGAAAAGTTTGTGGGCTGATTGGCCACAACGGCTCCGGAAAATCGACTTTGCTTAAGCTGCTTGGGCGGCATCAGCCCGCCTCAAAAGGCCAGGTGCTGCTGAACGGTAAAGCGCTGTCTGACTGGCAGAGTAAAGCATTTGCCCGTGAGGTGGCCTACCTGCCGCAGCAGCTGCCGGCGGCAGAAGGAATGACGGTGCGTGAACTGGTGTCGATGGGTCGGTATCCCTGGCACGGAGCGCTGGGCCGCTATGGTGCAGAAGATCGTGAGCGTGTGGAGGAGGCGATCTCGCTGGTGGGGCTTAAGCCTTTTGCACAACGTCTGGTCGACAGTCTCTCCGGCGGCGAGCGCCAGCGGGCCTGGATTGCCATGCTGGTGGCGCAAAACAGTCGCTGTCTGCTGCTGGATGAGCCGACCTCTGCGCTGGATATCGCGCATCAGGTTGAGGTGCTGGCGTTGATCCAGCGTCTGAGCCGCGAGCGCGGTCTGACAGTGATAGCGGTGCTGCATGATATCAACATGGCGGCTCGCTACTGTGACCACCTGATAGCGCTTCGGCACGGCGGTATGATTGCGCAGGGCGATGCCCAGGCAATTATGCAGAGCAGCGTGCTGGATGAAATTTACGGTATCCCTATGGGGATCCTGCCTCACCCTAACGGCGGTTCGCCGGTGAGTTTTGTTTACTGACGGATGGGCGTGTTTATGCCAGATTATTTTCGCCGCCGCCTGCTGATGGCGATGGCACTCTCTCCTCTTGTTCCTGCCTGGCGTGTTCAGGCGGAGCAGCCGCCCGATCCTGGCCGGATTATCAGCCTGGAATGGCGTCCTACTGAGATGCTGATGGCGCTGGGTGTGCCGCCGATGGGAGCCGCAGAGCTGTACAACTATCGGCTGTGGGTAGGGGAGCCAGCATTACCCGCCTCGACGGTGGATGTGGGACTGCGTACAGAGCCAAATATCGAGCTGATGATCCAGATGAAACCGTCGCTGATCGTCTACTCCTCAGGCTATGGCCCTTCCCCTGAAACCCTTGAGAAAATTGCGCCGGGCATGGGTTTTGCCTTCAGTGATGAGAGCGGTAAGCCGCTGACCGTTGCCCGCCACTCGCTGGTGCAGCTCGCCGGAAGAATCGATCGCCTTGAGCAGGCCAGGCTGCATCTCGCTGAATTTGACGCGTTTATTGCCGAAGCCAAAGCCCGGCAGGCGGCCAGAGTGCAGCGGCCCATGCTGTTGATCTCCTTCCTGGATACCCGCCATGCAATGGTGTTTGGCAAAGGGAGCCTGTTCCTGGAAGTGATGGAAGCGCTGGGAATTGAAAATGCCTGGCACGGCGAAACCACCTACTGGGGCAGCACCATTGTAGGCATTGAGCGACTGGCTGCTATCCGCGAGGCAGACGTTGTCTGTTTCGGCCATGGTGATGACGCGATTATGCAGCAAATCGCTGCAATGCCACTCTGGCGCGCCATGCCGTTTGTGCGTGAAAACCGTTTCCGCCTGGTGCCTCAGGTGTGGTTCTACGGCGGAACGCTCTCGGCAATGCGCTTTTGCCGGGTGCTGGATAACGCGCTGGAGGCAACATGAAAACGACTGCACGTTTCCCGGTCATGCTGTTATCAGCGCTGATACTGTTTGCCGCTGGCCTGACGTATTACAACTTCAGCCAGCATCTGCCCGTGACTCAGTGGCGAAGTGCGCTCTGGTCCGCCGACCCGCTGAATGTGGATCAGATGGTGTTTCATTACAGCCTGCTGCCTCGTCTGAGCCTTGCGCTGCTGGTCGGCGCCGGGCTTGGTCTGGTGGGGTTACTGTTCCAGCAGGTGCTGCGCAACCCGCTGGCAGAGCCTGCCACGCTGGGCGTGGCCACGGGTGCGCAGCTTGGCCTCACCGTAGTGACGCTCTGGAGCCTGCCCGGTGGGGTAATGACCCAGCAGATTGCAGCGATGGCGGGCGCAATTGTGGTGGGGCTGATTGTCTTTGGCATCGCCTGGGGAAAACGTCTTTCCCCGGTGACGCTGATCCTTGCGGGTCTGGTGATGTCGATGTACTGCGGGGCGGTGAATCAGATCCTGGGGCTGTTTAACCATGAACGGCTACAGAGCATGTTTCTCTGGAGTACCGGAACGCTGAACCAGATGGACTGGCACAGCGTCAGCTTTATCTGGCCAAAGCTGCTGGTGGGGTTTGTGATTTCACTGCTGCTGCTGCGTCCGATGGCGTTAATGGGCCTGGACGACGGCGTAGCAAAAAATCTTGGTCTGGCGCTTTCTGCGGCACGCCTTGGGGTACTGGCGCTGGCGATTATATTGAGCGCTCAGCTGGTTAACGCCGCGGGAATAATTGGCTTTATCGGCCTGTTTTCGCCGCTGCTGGCGAAGATGCTGGGCGCACGACGTCTGCTCAGTCGTCTGCTGCTGGCTCCGCTGATTGGTATGCTGCTGCTGTGGCTGGCGGATCAGGTGGTGATCTGGCTGACCGATAACTGGCGTGAGGTCTCTACCGGTACCGCAACGGCGCTGATTGGTTCCCCGCTGCTGCTCTGGCTGTTGCCCCGTTTGCGGACGACGGCGGTGCCACCCGCGATGAATCAGGGCGATCGTGTTCCTGTGGAACGTCACCATCTCCTGTACTGGGCGGCAGCGGGGGCAGTATTGCTGCTGCTTGTCAGTGCTGTGGCGCTGAGCTTTGGCCGCGATGCCCAGGGCTGGAGCTGGGTCTCTGGCGATCTCTGGCAGCAGCTGATGCCGTGGCGTATGCCGCGCCTGGTGGCCGCCATTGCTACCGGCATGATGTTGGGTGTGGCTGGCTGCATTGTGCAGCGTCTGACGGGCAATCCTATGGCCAGCCCGGAAGTGCTGGGCATCAGCTCTGGTGCCGCTTTTGGCGTGGTGATCATGCTGTTCCTGGTGCCGGGTGATGCTTTTGGCTGGCTGCTGCCCGCCGGAAGCCTGGGCGCGGCGCTGACGCTGCTGATCATCACGGTGACAGGAGGGCGCGGCGGCTTCTCGCCGGAGCGCATGCTGCTGGCCGGTATGGCGCTCAGTACCGCCTTCACTACCCTGCTGCTGATGCTGCTGGCCAGCGGCGACCCGCGGATGGCGAACCTGATGACCTGGATCTCCGGCTCAACCTATGGCGTGGATGCTGCTCAGGCCTGGCGGACGGTGTGGGTGGCGGCGGTGCTGCTGGCGCTGGTGCCGCTCTGCCGCCGCTGGCTGACCCTGTTGCCGCTGGGAGGCGAGACCGCGCGCGCGCTGGGCGTGGCGTTGAAGCCTTCACGTTTTGCTCTGTTGCTGCTGGCTGCTGCGCTGACTGCTGCCGCCACGCTGACCATTGGGCCGCTGAGCTTTATTGGCTTAATGGCGCCGCACATAGTGCGCATGCTGGGCTTCCGTCGCGCCGTGCCACAGCTGGTTATGGCCGCAATGATGGGGGGCATTCTGATGGCGATAGCGGACTGGTGCGGCAGGATTGTCGCTTTCCCGAACCAGATCCCGGCCGGGCTGCTGGCAACCTTTATCGGTGCGCCATACTTTGTTTATCTGCTGCGTAAAGTCTGACGGGCTGAACCTAAGGGGAGAGGAGCCTGGTGGCAGAACATGGCTGTAAGGCTGGTTGCCTGAGCAGTACCCCATAAAAAAAACGCCTGACTCAGCAGTCAGGCGTTTTTTTATGCCCTGAGCGGCGGTTCAGCCGCCAGGACTCAGGCTAATTTTGCAAAGCTACGGCGTGCCGCATCCAGGGTGCGCTCAATATCCTGCTGGCTGTGCGCCAGAGACATAAAGCCCGCTTCAAAGGCGGAAGGTGCCAGATAGACTCCTTCTTCCAGCATCAGATGGAAGAACTTTTTAAAGCGTTCCACATCACATTCGGTGACATCCTGGTAGCAGGTTACGGTGTCGGCTGAAGTAAAGAAGAGGCCAAACATCCCGCCCACATGGTTTACCACCAATGGGATGCCAGTCTCTTTTGCTGCCGCCAGCAACCCTTCCGCCAGCTGCGTGGTCAGTGCGGTAAGTTTTTCATGGCTACCGGGTTTGGCAATTTCGCTCAGGCAGGCAAAACCTGCCGCCATGGCAATCGGGTTGCCCGAAAGCGTACCGGCCTGATAAACCGGGCCGCCAGGTGCCAGCTCAGCCATCACTTCACGACGACCACCAAATGCGCCAACCGGCATGCCGCCGCCAATGATTTTGCCAAGGCAGGTCAGGTCGGGCTTCACGCCATAGTGCGCCTGCGCGCCAGCCAGCGCGACACGGAAGCCGGTCATCACTTCATCAATAATAAACAGCGCACCAAACTCATCACACAGCGCGCGCAGGCCCTGTAGGAAACCTTCGTTCGGCGGGATGCAGTTCATGTTGCCCGCTACCGGTTCAACGATAATACAGGCGATCTCATGCGGATATTGCTCAAAAGCCGCCCGTACGGAATCAAGATCGTTGTAGGTGCAGGTCAGGGTGTGTTTGGCGAAATCGGCTGGCACGCCCGGCGAGTTGGGCTGGCCGAGGGTCAGCGCACCGGAGCCAGCTTTCACCAGCAGGCAGTCCGCATGGCCGTGATAGCACCCTTCAAATTTGATGATTTTGTCGCGATGGGTGTAGCCGCGCGCCAGGCGAATCGCGCTCATGGTGGCTTCGGTGCCGGAGTTCACCATGCGCACCATATCCATGGTTGGCACCAGCTCGGTGACCAGCTGCGCCATTTTTACTTCCATCTCCGTCGGCGCGCCAAAGCTCAGGCCGCGTTCAGCCGCTTCAATGACCGCGTTGCGGATAGCGGGGTGGTTATGGCCCAGCACCATTGGCCCCCAGGAGCCTACGTAGTCGATGTACTCTTTGCCGTCGGCATCGTAAAGGTAAGCGCCGTCGGCTCGTTCAATAAAGAGCGGGACTCCGCCAACGCCGCTAAACGCACGCACCGGCGAGTTTACGCCGCCGGGAATTAACTGCTGCGCCTGGGCATACAGATTTTCAGACTTACTCATGGTTCCGCTCCTGAGAATGCATTTAAAAAAACACCCTCATTCTAAGGGAACATGGGGCCGGGATAAAAGGCAAGTCGCGCTTTTGACACAATAGCCTGGAAATTTTTCCGGGACATCACCGGCGGGAAGGGTAAGATATTGACTTATCTTTACCGGGAAATGAACAGGATATGAACGAGCCTACGTCATCTACTGAGCAGTTAAACAGCGTTCCGGTGCGGCGGGGGGATTTTTTACGTCTGCTGCTTCGGGGAGATAAAACGCCCATAGCGGTGCTTATTTTAGCGGGTATTGTCGGAACACTGGCTGGCCTTGTTGGCGTCGCCTTTGAGAAAGCGGTCAACGCTGTCAGCACTCAGCGCCTGAGCATGCTGGCGACTGTTGAGCAGCACTGGCTGCTGGTTTTCCCGCTGGCCTTTATTCTCTCCGGGCTGCTGGCGATGGTGGGCTATTACCTGGTCAGACAATTTGCGCCGGAAGCGTCCGGATCGGGCATTCCTGAAATCGAGGGCGCGCTGGAAGAGCTGCGTCCCGTGCGCTGGTGGCGAGTTATCCCGGTCAAATTTATCGGCGGCATGGGCACGTTAGGCGCGGGCATGGTGCTGGGGCGGGAGGGGCCGACGGTGCAACTCGGCGGCAATATAGGCCGGATGGTGCTGGATATTTTCCGCATGAAAAGCGCCGAGGCGCGCCACTCGCTGCTGGCGACCGGTGCCGCTGCCGGACTCTCCGCTGCCTTTAACGCGCCGCTGGCGGGCATTCTGTTTATTATTGAAGAGATGCGGCTACAGTTCCGCTACAGCGTGATTTCTGTTAAAGCCGTCTTTATCGGTGTGATCATGTCCAGCGTGGTATTCCGCATTTTCAACGGAGAAGGAGCGGTTATTGCCGTGGGCAAACTGGCCAGCGCACCGGTCAACACGCTGTGGCTCTATCTGCTGTTGGGAATGCTGTTTGGCGTGATTGGCGTGGCGTTTAACGCGCTGATTTTCCGCACACAGGATATGTTCAAGCGGCTGCATGGCGGTAATCTGCGCAAAATTCTGCTTATCGGCGGCGTGCTGGGCGGCGTTTGTGGTGTGCTGGGGGTGATTGAACCGGAAGCAGCTGGAGGCGGCTTTAACCTGATTCCCATTGCGGCTGCGGGCAATTACACGGTTGGAATGCTGCTGTTTATTTTTATCACTCGTGTAGCCACCACGCTGCTCTGCTTTGGCTCCGGCGCGCCGGGCGGGATTTTCGCGCCTATGCTGGCGCTTGGCACTTTACTGGGAACCGCCTTCGGCATGGCCAGCGCTTCGCTGTTCCCGGCGTATCACCTGGAAGCCGGAACCTTTGCCATTGCGGGCATGGGGGCGCTCTTTGCCGCTTCAGTCAGGGCGCCGCTGACCGGGATCGTGCTGGTTCTGGAAATGACCGATAATTATCAGCTTATTCTGCCGATGATTATCACCTGTCTTGGCGCAACCTTACTGGCACAGTTTCTTGGCGGCCAGCCGCTCTATTCTTCGCTGCTGGCGCGCACCCTGGCCAGCCAGCAGCAGAAAGATGATGAAAAAGCGGCAGCACAGAGTGCCACGCAGCCGAAAGGGAAAACGGCGGATACTTGATTGCTATACTGGTATATAAGATAATGGTGCCAGAGATGGTCGAATTATGACCAGTCGCCCGAATACATACTGGAGTATTAAATGAGTGACGATATAGCTCTGCCCCTGCAATTCACTGAAGCAGCGGCCAGTAAAGTCAAAAACCTGATTTCAGATGAAGAGAACCCGGATCTGAAACTGCGTGTTTATATCACCGGTGGCGGCTGTAGTGGCTTCCAGTACGGTTTTACCTTTGATGACAAGGTAAACGACGGCGATATGACCATTGAGAAAGCGGGCGTCGCGCTGGTAGTGGACCCGATGAGCCTGCAATATCTGGTGGGTGGCGCAGTCGATTATACCGAAGGCCTTGAAGGCTCCCGGTTTATCGTCACCAACCCTAACGCCAAAACCACCTGTGGCTGCGGTTCTTCGTTCAGCATCTGATGCTGCTGCCCCGGCACCTTTGCTGCCGGGGTTCTTACCACTCTACCGTCACTAACTTCGCCACCGCGCGGCCTCCGCTATTTTGTGAAATTACCGACTCAGTGACTTTAGGCTGTGCCGATCCCTGCTTGCCGCAGCTGACTACAGGTGCTTTTGCTGGTGTAACACTTTGCCCGTCAATATGACATTGCGAGTAAATGGTCAGTTTGACCCCGATGCTGCCCGTAATGGATGCAGCACAGGCGTGACCAGCCATCATTAGGCCAAAGGCCAGATAAACGGCTTTCATTTTGCTGTTATCCTGGTGTAGATAAAATCAGGGCATCAGCCCCAAAAATGGGCAGCGAGAATAAAATATTTCGCCGCCTCGTTATTTAATTAACGACAATTCCTGCTGAAACTTTAACCGGCTTTGCTGCGGTCCTGATATTTCACGCCTTCACTCCGGATTGCGGATGCAGTTGGCGGCATATTTGTTGCGCTGCCTGCATAATGCGCGGGCCTGGCCGACTGAACCAGTCTTCATTAACGGCGATCACCGGCACCGCTAACTGCGGTCGCCAGAAAGCCTCCACTTCAGCTATACGTTTCGCATCGCCCCCCGTGATGACAATTTGCGGTTTTCTCATCAGTACCTGTTCGCGGCTCACCTGTGGCCAGGCAACCCGACTGTCGGCAAAAATATTCTCTCCCGCGCAGAGCTGAAGAATTTCATTCTGCAAAGTGTTGCCAGAGGCGGTGAAGAGAGGGCGCTGGCCAAACTGCAAAAATACCTTCTTTTTGGGCTGGCTGGCGTAATGCTGGTATAAAGCCGCCTGCTGGTTTAAAAGGGCTTCAGCGGCACGATCGGCTTTTTCAGGAGCGGGACTCCAGGCCTTCAACTGACGCAGGCTGTCCGCCACCTCTTTGATCGTCACGGGATTGATCCAGACGATTTTGATGCCGAAAGCGCTGAGCTGATCCACCTGACGTTGAGGATTACCCTCACGCCAGGCGAGCACCAGGTCTGGCTTGAGTGCCAGAATGCGTTCCACATTGATACCCTGCCAGTTGGCGACCTGCTCCAGCTGGTTAGCTTCTGGGGGATAGTCTGAGTAAGCACTGACTGCCACAGGTCTGATACCTGCGGCAAAAGCCAGCTCCGTCAGGGCTGGAGCCAGAGTAATCACCCTGGGCGCGGCGGCTGCGCTGAAGCAGGTCAGCAGCAGCAGGACGACAAGAAACCTAGCCACGCGACAGATTGGTCAGCAGCGTCTCAACCATCAGAGAGGATTGCTTCGCTGCCACAACCAGGAATTCATCAAAGCTCAGGTGGGATTCCCGATCGGCCACGTCAGAAATGGCTCTAATCACAACAAAGGGCACGGCAAACTGGTGACAAACGTGCGCAATAGCCGTGGCTTCCATCTCCACGCCAATGGCCTGCGGGAAGGTTGAGCGGATGCGTGCCAGCGGTTCTGCGCCGTTGATAAAGGCATCGCCACTCACGACCAGACCGCGCACGGCATACAGGCCAAGCTGTTCGATGCAGCTTTCTGCGGCTTCAATCAGTGCGGTATCGGCGGTGAAGGCGGCTGGGCAGCCCGCCATCTGGCCTGGCTCGTATCCAAACGCGGTGACGTCGGCATCGTGATAACGGACTTCATCTGACACCACAATATCGCCCACCTTCAGCGAAGGAGCCAGACCGCCAGCGGAGCCGGTATTGATAATAAAGTCTGGCTTGCACAACTGTAACAGCAGGGTGGTGCCCAGCGCGGCAGAAACTTTGCCAATGCCCGACTTCAGCAGGGCGACCTCCACACCGTTCAGGGTTCCGGTGTAAATTTCACAGCCTGCCAGGGCCAGCGTCTGACGATTTTCAATTTTGTCGCGCAGCAGGGTAATTTCCTGCTCCATTGCACCAATAATGCCTGCTTTCATAGGGATACTCGCTAATGTTGTGGAAGTAAACTGTGCTTTCGGCGCATAGTCTATCATGGCAGGATGAAGGACATAATCCGCAAGAGGGTACAGGCATGGATCTGGTGCCGCAGAATGGGAAGCTGGCATGACCGATATCGACTTCAGGAAAAAAATCAATTATCAGCGCCGTTATCGTCCTCTACAGGGGGTGAAAAGCGAGCATGAAATATTGCGGATCTTCGAGAGCGATCGCGGACGCATTATTAATTCAGCGGCTATCCGCCGTCTGCAACAGAAAACCCAGGTTTTCCCGCTGGAACGCAATGCCGCCGTCCGCTCAAGGCTGACCCATTCGCTGGAAGTGCAGCAGGTGGGGCGCTATATCGCCAAGGAGATCCTTACCCGGCTGAAAGAGCTGGGGCAACTGGAAAATTATGGCCTTGCTCAGCTAACCGGGCCTTTTGAAAGTATCGTTGAGATGGCCTGCCTGATGCACGACATCGGCAATCCTCCTTTTGGTCATTTTGGCGAATCGGCAATCAACGACTGGTTCCGCCAGCGGCTGGATAACGATTATCAGCCCGAAAATCCACGTACCGATCGCTGTGAACCGGAAGCGTTACGTTATCAGACAGATGGCTTTAACGATCTTCGTGCAAAGATTCGTCAAGATTTATCCCACTTTGAGGGAAATGCGCAGGCTATCCGCATGGTGCATTCGCTGCTGAGGATGAACCTGACCTGGGCGCAGGTGGGCTGTATTCTGAAATATACTCGTCCCGCCTGGCATAAAGGAAAGATTCCGCCAGGCCACGATTATCTGATGAAAAAACCGGGCTATTATCTGGCTGAGGCGGAATATGTCGCCCGGTTACGCAAAGAACTGGATCTTCAGCCTCATTGTCGTTTTCCTTTGACCTATATTATGGAAGCGGCCGATGACATCTCCTATTGTGTGGCCGATTTGGAAGATGCGGTCGAGAAAAATATTTTCACCGTTGAGCAACTCTATGAACACTTATTTGCGCTGTGGCCTGCACATCAACCGGGCGATCTATTTAGTCTGGTTGTAACGAACGCGCTGGATAAATCCAGAAGTTCACAAACCAGCCGCAGCAGCGAAGATCAGTTCTTTATGTATTTAAGGGTGAATACCGTTGCCCGTCTGGTACCGCATGCCGCTGGCCGGTTTATTGATAATTTAGCGGAAGTCTTTGACGGGAAATTCAATCAGGCGCTGCTGGAAGATGGCACGGCACAAAATCAGCTGCTGGAAATTTTCAAAAAAGTCGCTTTCCGTCATGTGTTTAACCATCCTGACGTTGAGCAACTGGAGTTGCAGGGATACCGTGTTATCAGCGGCTTATTAGATATTTATCAGCCTTTATTAGCGCTGACTCAGCAGGAATTTGGCGAGCTGATTGAGAAGGATTATTTAAAAGGCTACCCGATAGAAACGCGCCTGTTCCACAAACTTTCCACGCGCTTTCGTCTGGCTTATAGTGAAGCGATGGGGCGCCTGGATAATCGCGCGGGCGATATCGCCATCTGGGAATATTATTACCGGGCGAGAATGCTACAGGATTACGTTAGTGGCATGACAGATCTGTTTGCCTGGGATGAGTATCGGCGTCTGATGGCCGTGGAATAACGCCGCCCCCCTTGAATTGTAAAGATGAAGCATAAATATTTACCTTTAGCGCAATCTTTTTCATGAACTTAGCGCTAAAACTTCACTCTCATCATCACGACCACAGCAATGGTTGCATAATTGGACATATAGAGAAACAGACGCATGAAAAAAACACTTTTAGCTGGCGCGTTGGCTCTGAGCCTGGGAATGGCGATGACTCCGCTTACTGCTTTGGCCGCAGAAACCGCTTCTTCCTCCAGCCAGCAGCTTCCAAGCCTGGCCCCTATGTTAGAAAAAGTTATGCCTTCGGTAGTGAGTATCAATGTTGAAGGCAGCACCACGGTGAAAACGCCACGGATGCCACAGCAGTTCCAGCAGTTCTTTGGCGACAATTCGCCATTCTGCCAGGACGGCTCGCCTTTCCAAAGCTCCCCTATGTGTCAGGGCGGCGGTGGACAGGGGCAGGATCAGGGCGGAGCCAATACTCAGCAGGAGAAATTCCGCGCGCTTGGCTCGGGTGTGGTGATTGATGCCGCTAAAGGCTATGTGGTCACCAATAATCACGTGGTTGATAACGCCACCAAAATTCAGGTGCAGCTCAGCGACGGGCGCAAGTACGACGCAAAAGTGATTGGAAAAGATCCGCGTTCAGATATCGCCCTGATCCAGCTGAAGGATGCGAAGAACCTGACGGCCATCAAAATGGCAGATTCTGACGATCTTCGCGTCGGTGATTACACCGTGGCTATTGGTAACCCCTATGGCCTGGGTGAGACGGTCACCTCCGGGATCGTTTCTGCGCTTGGCCGCAGCGGCCTGAACGTTGAAAATTACGAAAACTTTATCCAGACCGATGCCGCCATCAACCGCGGTAACTCCGGTGGTGCGCTGGTTAATCTTAACGGCGAGCTGATTGGCATCAACACCGCCATCCTGGCACCGGACGGCGGCAATATCGGTATCGGCTTTGCCATTCCCAGCACCATGGTGAAAAACCTGACGGCGCAGATGGTGGAGTATGGCCAGGTGAAACGCGGTGAGCTGGGCATCATGGGCACCGAGCTGAACTCGGAGCTGGCGAAAGCGATGAAAGTGGACGCACAGCGCGGCGCGTTTGTCAGCCAGGTTCTGCCCAACTCCTCAGCCGCAAAAGCGGGCGTGAAGGCGGGCGATGTGGTCACCTCCATCAACGGTAAGCAGATCTCCAGCTTTGCCGCACTGCGTGCTCAGGTTGGCTCGCTGCCGGTCGGCACCAAAATGGCGCTGGGCCTGATCCGCGATGGCAAGCCTATTACCGTTAACGTTGAACTTCAGCAAAGTACCCAGAATAAGGTGGAATCCGCAACGATTTACACCGGTATTGAGGGTGCTGACCTGAGTAACTTTGACGAGAAGGGCGTTAAAGGCGTCAAGGTGGATAATGTGAAGGCGGGTTCTGCCGCAGCGCGCATTGGTCTGAAGAAAGATGATGTGATCCTGGGCGTGAATCAGCAGGCGATCGCTAATCTGGGCGAGCTGCGTAAAATTCTGGATACCAAGCCTTCCGTACTGGCTCTGAATATCCAGCGTGGCGACAGCTCCATCTATCTGTTGATGCAGTAATTGCCTTAAGTGCCGACGACCCCGTCGGCACTTCTGTTTTGAAATCCCCGTTATTGTCCTCTCTCTTTGTGATATTCCCCGCAATTTTTACAGTCCGCACCGCGCTTAGTGCAGTTGCACAATGTTTCGCTCTGGTGCCGCAGGTATGCTGAAAGAATGATGCTTTGCTGGAGAGGTAAATGGCTACCTATCATCTGGATGCCCGGCTGGCGCAGGAAATTGTTGCCCGCACGATGCAAATTATTGACAGCAATGTCAACGTGATGGACGCGCGGGGCCGTATCATCGGCAGCGGCGACCCTGAACGTATTGGTGAAATGCACGAAGGGGCGCTGCTGGCGCTCTCTCAGGCACGGGTTGTGGACATTGATGAGGGAGTGGCTAAGCACCTGCACGGTGTGCGGCCGGGGATTAACCTGCCGATGCGCATTGATGGCGACATCGTTGGCGTTATTGGCCTGACTGGCGAACCGGAAACGCTGCGGCACTATGGTGAACTGGTCTGCATGACGGCGGAGATGATGCTGGAGCAGGCGCGTCTGCTGCATATGCTGGCGCAGGATAGCCGTCTTCGTGAAGAGCTGGTGCTGAACCTGATCCGTAGCGATACGCTTTCACCCGCATTAGTGGAATGGGCACAGCGTCTGCGTATCGATCTTAATCAGCCCAGAGTGGTGGCGGTGGTTGAAGTGGACAGCGGCCAGCTGGGCGTGGACAGCGCCATGTCAGAGTTACAGCAGCTGCAAACGCTGCTGACCACGCCGGAGAGAGATAACCTGATTGCGATTGTTTCACTGACGGAGATGGTGGTACTGAAACCAGCTTTCAACGCGCATGGCCGGTATGACGCAGACGATCACCGCAAACGGGTTGAGCTGCTGCAATCGCGCATGAAGGAGAGCGGACATCTGCGGATGCGTATCGCATTGGGGAATTTTTTCACCGGGCCGGGTAGCATTGCGCGCTCCTACCGTACCGCCCACACCACAATGCTGGTAGGCAAGCAGCGAATGCCTGAACAGCGCAGCTACTTCTATCAGGATTTAGTGCTGCCCGTACTGCTCGACAGCCTGCGTGGCGGCTGGCAGGCTGGTGAACTCTCCCGTCCACTGGCCCGGCTAAAGTCGATGGACAATAACGGGCTGTTACGCAGAACGCTGACCTCGTGGTTCAGCAATAACGTGCAGCCCTCGGCAACGGCGAAAGCGCTCTATATCCACCGCAACACGCTGGAATACCGGCTTAACCGCATATCTGAGCTGACCGGACTCAATCTGAGTAATTTTGACGACAGACTGTTGCTCTATGTTGCGCTACAGCTGGATGAACAGCCATAAATAAAAAAAGGGCGGAGATCGCCTCCGCCCTTTTCGACAACTTACCGGGAATTAACGGCCGTTGCGGGTCAGCTTTTCAAGATCGGATTCGATCTCGCTGATTTTATTGGAAACAACATGCTCCAGATGGCGCAGGTCTTCCAGAATTTTACGTTTCAGATCCACTTCAACCTGGTCACGCTGGCAAATCTGGTCCAGTTCGTCGATCACATAACGCAGGTTAGGGCTGATTTCCTGGATCTCTTTATATCCCTGGCTGCCGTTATCAGCCACCACGGTTTTGCGCTGGCGCGGGTATTTAAATTTCACGCTTTTGGCAAAAAATTCGCCTTTATCTTTACGGAAATAGATTTTCAGGATGTCGTTGTTAGCTTCCTGACGCAGGCTGTAACGGTCAATATCGTCAGGAGAAGAGATACCCAGGCCTTTCAGATTGTCATACATACTTTTCAGATTCCTTATGCGGGAGATTATTGTTTCGGCTGCGCGTTGCAAATGCTGCGGTGTCAGTGCTCACCCCTACTTAAGTAGGCAGGCGGGGCGCTGGCGCCTTGTCAGTTTTGCCCGCTCGTCCCGTACTCAGATGAGTATGTGTAAATCAGAAACGCAATCGGGGAGCGTCTGTGCGCTTAACGGCGCGGATTATCGCTCAGTTGTTGCGCAATAGCATCCGTTATTTCGTCACGCGAAAGAGGTTGTTGGCAGGCTGACTGTAAAGAAAAGATTACGGGCCACAGGGCGTGACCCGCAGAGGATCAGTCGATGGTGCGCAGCAGTTCGTTGATGCCCACTTTACCGCGAGTTTTCGCGTCAACTTTCTTCACGATAACCGCACAGTAGAGGCTGTAGCTGCCATCTTTTGAAGGCAGGTTACCGGAAACCACTACAGAACCGGCTGGTACGCGTCCATAATGCACTTCGCCCGTTTCACGATCGTAAATTTTAGTGCTCTGGCCGATATAGACGCCCATAGAGATAACCGCACCCTCTTCAACAATCACCCCTTCAACGATCTCCGAGCGTGCGCCGATAAAGCAGTTGTCTTCGATGATAGTGGGGTTAGCCTGAAGAGGTTCAAGCACGCCGCCAATACCCACGCCGCCAGAAAGATGCACGTTTTTACCAATCTGCGCACAGGAACCCACGGTCGCCCAGGTATCTACCATTGAACCTTCGTCCACATAGGCACCGATATTAACGTAAGAAGGCATCAGTACGGTATTGCGGGCGATATAGGCGCCCTGGCGAACGGCAGCGGGTGGCACTACGCGGAAGCCCTCTTTTTTAAAGCGCGCGTCGTCATAGTCGGCAAACTTCATCGGCACTTTGTCGTAGAAGCGGCTTTCTGCACCCTCAATCACCTGATTGTCATTGATGCGGAAGGAGAGGAGTACGGCCTTTTTCAGCCACTGATGCGTTACCCACTCACCGTCAATCTTTTCAGCGACGCGCAGGGCACCGCTGTCAAGCAGGCTGATAACCTGTTTGACCGCTTCGCGGGTAACAGTATCTGCATTAGCGGGGGTGATCTCTGCGCGGCGCTCGAAGGCGCTCTCAATAACACTCTGTAATTGTTGCATTAGTTCTTCCTGTTTCACTCATGTTCCCGATGCGGGAAGGGGGGTGTTAACCCCGCCACGTTGCCCCACATGGTGTGTTAAAAATTAAATCCGGGTCACACTTTATCGTTTGGATTAAGGGCGTCTGTCAACCGTTGTTGTAACTGTTCGCGCAATTCCGGCCCCAAAGCTCGCCGCTCACTGTTAGCGAGGATAAATAAATCCTCCACGCGTTCACCGATGGTGCTGATACGCGCGCCGTGTAGTGAAATGCCTAAGTCGGCAAAGACTTCCCCCACGCGGGCCAGCAGGCCTGGCTGATCCAGCGCGATCAGCTCCATGTAGGTGCGACGGTCTGTGTGACCCGGTAAAAACTTCGCCTGAGTGTCCACGCTGAAATGTTTAAGCCGGGCGGACTGCCGCCGGGTGCGCGGTGACTGCCAGCTGGTCTGGCCTATCGCCTGTTCCAGCGCCTGCCGGATCATTTCATGACGGTCTGCGGCCAGCGGGCTGCCATCCGGCTCCAGCACGATAAAGGTATCCATCGCCATGCCGTCGCGGCTGGTGAAGATCTGCGCGTCATGCACGCTGAGATTACGGCGATCCAGCTCTCCCGCTACGGTGGCGAAAAGATAAGGCCGATCCGGACTCCAGATAAAGATCTCCGTGCCGCCGCGTGTCGCCTGCGGGCTGACCAGCACCAGCGGCTGCGTTAAGTCGTGTTGCAGCAGATGGCGGGCATGCCAGGCGAGCTGATTGGGCGTATGGCGAAGGAAATAATCAGCGCGGCAGCGGCTCCAGATAGGGTGCAGGGCGCGCTCGTCGATATTATCCATCCGTAATAACGCCAGAGCCTGCAAGCGATGATGACGCACCCGCTCACGCAGATCCGGGCTGTTTTCCATGCCGCGACGCAGCTGTTTTTCGGTGGCGAAGAACAGCTCGCGCAGCAAACTCTGCTTCCAGCTGTTCCATAAATTCTCGTTAGTGGCGCAGATATCCGCCACCGTCAGGCAGACCAGGTAACGCAGTCGGTTCTCGTTTTGCATCACTTCGGCAAATTGCTGGATCTCTGTGGGATCCTGAATATCACGCCGCTGCGCCGTTACCGACATCAACAGATGATGGCGCACCAGCCAGGCAACCAGCTGGGTTTCACGCGAGTTCAGGCCATGAAGTTCAGCAAATTCCAGCACATCCTGAGCGCCGAGAAGAGAGTGGTCACCGCCGCGTCCTTTCGCTATGTCATGGAACAGCGCGGCCATCAACAGCAGTTCCACCTGCGGCAAGCGTGGCCAGATTTCCACACAGAGAGGATGGCGCGGACGAGTCGCCTCGTTGGCAAAACTCTCCAGCTTCTGTAGCACCCGGATGGTGTGCTCATCCACCGTATAAGCGTGAAACAGGTCGAACTGCATCTGCCCGACAATATTGCCCCACTGCGGCATATAGGCCCAGAGCACGTTATGGCGATGCATAGGGAGCAGCGCCCGACTGACGGCGCCCGGATGGCGCAAAATGGACATAAACAGACGGCGCGCTTCCGGAATAGTGCAAAGCGGCTGGGCCAGATGACGGCGGGCATGGCGCAACTGGCGCAGCGTAGTGGAGTAGATCCCGCTGATGTTCTGCATGCGCACCATGGTATAGAACATCCGCATGATCGCTTCCGGCTCGCGCGAGAACAGCGTTTCATCGATCAGATCGATCAGCGAACCGCGTAGCTGGAACTCTTGATCGATGGGACGCGGCTTCTCATCTTCGCCAAGCGCAAGGATCGCCTCATCAAACAGTTGCAGCAGCATATGGTTAAGTTCGCTGATACGCGCGGTCACCCGGTAGAAATCCTTCATCATCCGCTCAACCGGCTCGTTAACTTCGCCCTGGTAGTTCAGGCGCTGAGCCACGGTAAGCTGGCGATCAAACAGCAGGCGGTTATCGTAGCGGGGCAGGGTCAGATGCAGGGCAAACCGGATGCGCCACAAAAAGCTCTGGCACTCGTTCAGCTCGTTGCGCTCCACTTCCGTCAGGAAGCCAAATCCAACCATCTCATCCAGTGAGGTTGCCCCGAAATGACGGCGGGCAACCCACAACAGCGTATGGATATCGCGAAGGCCACCAGGGCTGCTTTTGATGTCCGGCTCCAGATTGTAGCTGGTGCCATGATAGCGATTGTGGCGCTCCTGCTGCTCTGAAATCTTTGCCGCGAAAAACTGGTCTGAAGGCCAGAAACCGTCGCTGAAGACGTTCTTTTGCAGCTCAAGAAACAGCGCCACATCACCGGTTAACATGCGGGATTCAATCAGATTGGTGGCGACAGTGAGGTCAGACAACCCTTCAAGCAGGCACTCTTCCAGCGTGCGGACGCTGTGCCCCACTTCCAGCTTTAAGTCCCACATCAGCGTCAGCAGCTCGCCGGTGCGTTGGGCATCCTGTTCAGAGAGGGTACGACGGCTGAGGATCAGCACATCAATATCGGAAAGCGGGTGCAGTTCACCGCGTCCATAGCCGCCCACAGCCACCAGGGCAATGCCCTCTTTTTCCGGGAAGCCATAAAAACGCCAGAGGCGTCTGAGCAGACGATCGATAAAGAGCGTGCGGGCATCGATCAGTTTTTCAACGTCTTCGCCCTGGTCAAACGCATCTGCCAGCAGCAGATTGAACTGCTCAAGATGTTGCTTCAGGGATTCGCGAGTCAGCTCCTCATCGGCCCAGTGGGCAGGGGAGCCAGACTTTTTATAATCCTTAAGGGTTTTGGTCACGCCGGTGCTCCTGCTTAATGCGCTGCGGATCGGAATAGAACACCGACAATAGCGCCAGCAGCAGCCTGAGATCAAAAAAAACCGGCCGGAGCCGGTTTTTTTATTTCTTTTGCCTTACGCGTCGTGGGTCAGGATGGCGGGAATGGTGTCATCCTTACGCAGCGTCATAATTTCGCAGCCGTTTTCCGTCACCACAATGGTGTGCTCATATTGTGCTGAGAGGCTGCGATCTTTGGTTTTCACCGTCCAGCCATCTTTCATGCTGCGAATGCGGTAATCACCAGCGTTAACCATCGGCTCAATGGTAAAGGCCATGCCAGCCTGAAGCACAACGCCGCCGTCGTCCGCATCGTAATGCAGAACCTGCGGCTCTTCATGAAACCCCTTACCGATACCGTGTCCGCAATATTCGCGTACAACAGAGAAATCCTGCGCTTCAACAAACTTCTGAATTTCGCGGCCAATAGTGCGCAGGCGGATGCCTGGTTTCACCATCCGCAGCGCCAGATAAAGGCTCTCCTGCGTGATGCGGCACAGACGCTCGCCCAGAATAGTAGGTTTACCGGCGATAAACATTTTAGAGGTATCACCGTGGTATTCATCTTTGATCACGGTGACATCAATATTGACGATGTCGCCCTCTTTCAGGATGCGCTCATCACTTGGGATACCGTGGCAGACCACTTCGTTGATGGAGATGCAGACCGATTTCGGAAAACCGTGATAACCCAGGCTGGCCGAAACCGCTTTCTGAGTGTTAACGATGTAATCGTGACAAATGCGATCCAGCTCGCCGGTGCTGATACCGGGCTTAACATGTTCTTCAATCATTTCGAGCACTTCAGCAGCCAGACGGCCCGCCACGCGCATTTTTTCGATTTCTTCAGGGGTTTTAATTGTAATCGCCATTAATTTTGTCCGCAGTTGCCGCTATTTTCGACAATAATAAAGGAAGTGCAGCAATGGTAGCAGCCCACCTTTGCTCTGCCAATTGCAGTTTGTGGCAGGAAGGGCGTTGCTAACAAAATTTGGCTTCACAGGGCGCTTTGTGATATAAAGCGCGCCGACGATTCTCTGTGAAGAACTTTTCTCAGCGAAACGCATAACTCTCATTATGTGTAAATAACACACATGTATCGACACATACGCCGGGGTGCCTTAAAGCCTGCGCAAGCAGTCTGACGGGTCGGTTGTATGGGATACATGGAGGCTTAACCCCAAATCACTCTATAGAGGTAATCATGGCAACTGTTTCCATGCGCGACATGCTCAAGGCTGGTGTACACTTCGGTCACCAGACCCGTTACTGGAACCCGAAAATGAAGCCATTCATCTTCGGCGCTCGTAACAAAGTTCACATCATCAACCTTGAAAAAACCGTACCAATGTTCAACGAAGCTCTGGCTGAACTGAACAAGATCGCTTCCCGTAAAGGAAAGATCCTGATGGTCGGTACTAAGCGCGCTGCAAGCGAAGCGGTAAAAGAGTCTGCGCTGAGCTGTGACCAGTTCTTCGTAAACCATCGCTGGTTGGGTGGCATGCTGACTAACTGGAAAACCGTTCGTCAGTCCATCAAACGTCTGAAAGATCTGGAAACCCAGTCTCAGGACGGTACCTTCGATAAACTGACCAAGAAAGAAGCGCTGATGCGCACCCGTGAACTGGGCAAGCTGGAAAACAGCCTGGGCGGAATCAAGGACATGGGCGGCCTGCCTGACGCTCTGTTCGTTGTTGATGCAGACCACGAGCACATCGCAATCAAAGAAGCAAACAACCTGGGTATTCCGGTCTTTGCTATCGTTGATACTAACTCTGATCCGGACGGCGTTGACTTCATCATTCCTGGTAATGACGATGCAATCCGTGCTGTGAGCCTGTACCTGACCGCAGTGGCTACCACTGTGCGTGAAGGTCGCTCTCAGGACCTGGCTCAGCAGGCTGAAGAAACCTTCGCCGAAACTGAGTAATAAGGATCGCTCCTCAGAGAGCCCTTATTGATCAGATGTAAATCTGTAAGGGGCCGGATGGCCCCTTTATTTTATTCGAATTCGCTCTGCCGGTTGTCACAATCGGCGGGGCAGAATGTTTCTCCCGAGAAGAGACATTTGTCTCCCCCGTTCCGGCGGGATGCCAACAAATGCTGAATAACCGAGGATTAGAGAATGGCTGATATTACTGCGGCTCTGGTAAAAGAACTGCGTGAGCGCACTGGCGCTGGCATGATGGATTGTAAGAAAGCGCTGACCGAAGCCAATGGCGACATCGAACTGGCAATCGAGAACATGCGTAAATCTGGCGCGATCAAAGCGGCTAAGAAAGCAGGCAACGTTGCTGCTGACGGCGTGATCAAAACCAAGATCGAAGGCAACTACGGTGTGATTCTGGAAGTAAACTGCCAGACTGACTTCGTGGCTAAAGATAGCGGTTTCCAGGCCTTTGCTGACAAAGTGCTGGATGCTGCTGTTGCTGGCAAAATCACCGATGTTGAAGCGCTGAAAGCTCAGTTCGAAGAAGAGCGCGTGGCGCTGGTGGCAAAAATTGGTGAAAACATCAATATTCGTCGCGTATCTTCACTGGAAGGCGATGCACTGGGCAGCTACCTGCACGGCGCACGTATCGGCGTTCTGATTTCAGCAACAGGTGCTGATGAAGAGCTGGTTAAGCAGCTGGCAATGCACGTTGCAGCAAGCAAGCCAGAATTCGTTAAGCCAGAAGACGTTTCTGCTGACGTGGTTGAGAAAGAGTTCCAGGTTCAGCTGGACATCGCCATGCAGTCCGGTAAGCCGAAAGAGATCGCAGAGAAGATGGTTGAAGGCCGCATGAAGAAATTCACCGGCGAAGTCTCTCTGACTGGTCAGCCTTTCGTGATGGACCCATCAAAAACTGTGGGCCAGCTGCTGAAAGAGAAAAACGCAGACGTTGTTAACTTCATCCGCTTTGAAGTGGGCGAAGGCATTGAGAAAGCAGAAACCGATTTCGCAGCAGAAGTTGCGGCGATGTCCAAGCAGTCTTAATGATTGATAAGAACCGCCAATCGGCGGTTCTTTTTTGTCTGCCGTTAGCACCACGCATTTTCAGTCTCATCCCAATAGCATTTCTCCGGTGCTAAGAGGATGATAGATCAGATTTAACTCCTCACATCGACCAAACCATCCAGGAAAAAACACCATGGCGACCAATGCAAAACCTGTATATCAACGTATTCTGCTTAAACTGAGTGGCGAAGCGCTGCAAGGTGCTGAAGGCTTCGGCATCGACGCAAGCGTACTGGATCGTATGGCTCAGGAAGTGAAAGAACTGGTAGAACTGGGCATTCAGGTGGGTGTGGTTATCGGTGGTGGTAATCTGTTCCGTGGCGCTGGTCTGGCGCAGGCTGGAATGAATCGCGTCGTTGGCGACCATATGGGCATGCTGGCGACCGTGATGAACGGTCTGGCAATGCGTGATGCTCTGCATCGTGCCTATGTGAACGCCCGCCTGATGTCCGCGATACCGCTGAACGGCGTATGCGATAACTACAGCTGGGCAGAAGCGATCAGCCTGCTGCGCAACAACCGCGTGGTGATCTTCTCCGCCGGTACGGGTAACCCGTTCTTTACTACCGATTCCGCCGCCTGCCTGCGTGGCATCGAAATTGAAGCAGATGTGGTGCTGAAAGCCACCAAAGTAGATGGCGTCTATTCAGCCGATCCGGTGAAAAACCCGGATGCGACCCTGTACGATCAGATCAGTTACACTGACGTGCTGGATAAAGAGCTGAAGGTAATGGACCTGGCGGCCTTTACGCTGGCTCGCGATCACAAACTGCCGATTCGTGTCTTCAATATGAATAAGCCAGGCGCACTGCGTCGCGTGGTAATGGGCGAAAAAGAAGGCACCCTGATTACGCAATAATATCCGCCGCTGCGTAAAATAAGGTATATTCTGCTTTTGTAGTGCGTTGCGCACTATAATCAGATTCACCAAGACTATGTTGACACGGGTGCCATACGACCCGTGCTAACCAGAATCCAAGGGTTCCAACGTGATTAACGAAATCAGAAAAGATGCTGAAACGCGCATGGATAAATGCGTGGAAGCATTCAAAAACACTATCGGCAAAATCCGTACTGGTCGCGCCTCGCCAAGCATTCTTGATGGCATCATGGTTGACTATTACGGCTCTTCCACGCCGCTGCGCCAGCTGGCCAGCGTCACCGTTGAAGATTCCCGCACGCTGAAAATCAACGTGTTTGACCGCTCTATCAGCGCGGCTGTAGAAAAAGCGATCATGACCTCTGACCTGGGTCTTAACCCAAGCTCAGCTGGCACCGATATTCGCGTTCCGCTGCCTGCGCTGACGGAAGAGCGTCGTAAAGACCTGATCAAAATTGTCCGTGGCGAAGCAGAGCAGGGTCGCGTGTCCGTGCGTAACGTCCGCCGTGACGCGAACGACAAAGTTAAAGCTTTACTGAAAGACAAAGAGATCAGCGAAGACGAAGAGCGGCGTTCTCAGGATGATATCCAGAAAATGACCGACCTCTTTATCAAGAAAGTTGATACAGCGCTGGCAGAAAAAGAAACGGAGCTGATGGACTTCTGAGTTCGTCATTTTCCCATGAAACGCCGTACAGATTGCCGTTCAAATGAGTGGTCAGTCTTACGGCGTTTTGCATTTATTCGCTTAGCTGATGGCCGGAAGAGCCAGGCCGTCGGTGATGACACAGAGCACCCTCATGAAGCAATTGACGATCCTCGGTTCAACGGGTTCAATCGGGACCAGCACGCTGGCGGTAGTTAGCGCCAATCCGCATCTGTTTGCCGTTAAGGCGCTGGTCGCGGGTCATAATGTTGAGCGGATGGCTGAACAGTGTCTGGCCTTTCGCCCTGCCTATGCCTCAATGTCTGATGAACGCTCTGCTGCGGCCCTGCGACTTCGTCTGAAAAGCCTGAACGTAGCGACCGAGGTCTTGAGCGGTGAGCAGGCAGCCTGCGACCTGGCGGCGCTGGATGAGGTGGATCAGGTTATGGCGGCAATTGTTGGCGCGGCAGGATTAATGCCTACGTTATCGGCAATTCGCGCTGGAAAACAGGTGCTTCTTGCTAATAAAGAGTCTCTGGTTACCTGCGGCCAGCTTTTTCTGGAGGCGGTAAGCGCGTCAAAAGCGCAGCTGTTGCCCGTGGATAGCGAGCACAACGCCATTTTTCAGAGTTTGCCTGCTTCCCTCCAGCAACAGTTAGGGTACGCTTCTCTGGAAGATAATGGCATTGACAGCATTATCCTCACGGGGTCTGGTGGCCCGTTTCGCGAGACGCCGTTACACCTGCTTGAGCGCATGACGCCGGATCAGGCCTGTGCGCATCCGAACTGGTCAATGGGGCGAAAAATCTCCGTTGACTCTGCCACCATGATGAATAAAGGCCTGGAATATATTGAAGCCCGCTGGCTGTTTAATGCAACCGACGCCCAAATGGAAGTCATCCTGCATCCCCAGTCGGTAATCCACTCTATGGTGCGTTACCGTGATGGCAGCGTACTGGCTCAGTTGGGTTCACCTGACATGCGGACGCCTATTGCACACGTGATGGCCTGGCCTCAGCGAGTGCCGTCCGGGGCTACGCCACTGGATTTCACCCGCATGGGGGCGATGACCTTCGCCGAGCCGGATTTTGCGCGCTATCCCTGCCTGAAGCTGGCTATCGATGCCTGTTCTGCCGGACAGGCTGCGACCACGACGCTGAATGCAGCCAACGAGATTGCGGTTGCCGCTTTCCTGGATTCGCAAATCCGCTTTACCGATATCGCCGCACTCAATACGGCCGTGCTGGAGAAGTTATCCTGTGCGGAACCTGACAGCGTTGAGGCGGTACTGGAGATTGACAGGCAGGCGCGCGCCTCGGCAGGTGCCATGCTGTCACGCTTCTCTGAAGCCCGGTAATTCAGCCAATCAGGGTGCGGCCATTTGTGGGGCGGGGGCGGAGATGGTATAGTCTTCCGCCGCTGTTTGAGTATCACGTTGCGATGAAGCGGTAACGCAGGCCGTGCGAGACACGGCTTTTTTACGTCGAGCGGGTAAGATATTTCAGAAGCCGTTGTATTTCTGATTAAAGGAAATCATTACGCGTTATGTCGTCCGAAAATCAATTAAAAACCGATGACCTGCAAGGGGAAAACCCCCGTCACGTGGCCATCATTATGGATGGCAATGGCCGTTGGGCTAAAAACCGTGGCAAGCTGCGCATCTCGGGGCATAAAGCCGGTGTGAAGTCAGTTCGTCGGGCGGTAAGTTTTGCTGTCAGCAACAAGCTTGATGCGCTGACGCTTTATGCATTCAGCAGTGAGAACTGGAACCGTCCGCCGCAGGAAGTCCTGGCGTTGATGGAGCTCTTCGTCTGGGCGCTCGACAGCGAAGTGAAAAGTCTGCATAAGCATAATGTTCGTCTGCGGATCATCGGCGACACCGGTCGTTTTAATGCCCGTCTGCAGGAGCGCATTCGCCGCGCCGAGGAACTTACTCAACAAAATAATGGACTAACCCTCAACATTGCCGCGAATTATGGCGGACGTTGGGATATCATCCATGGCGTCAGAAAAATAGCAGAGCAGGTTCAGGAAGGTCTACTCCGTCCCGATCAGATCGAGGAAGACACCCTCGGCAACTATCTCTGCCTCAATGATCTGGCTCCCGTGGATCTGGTAATAAGGACAGGGGGAGAGCATCGAATCAGTAACTTTTTGCTGTGGCAGGTTGCCTACGCAGAGTTCTTTTTTACCGATGTTCTCTGGCCTGATTTTGATGAACAAGTCTTTGAAGGTGCACTGAATGCATTTGCACAACGAGAGCGTCGCTTTGGCGGTGCAGCACCCGGCGGCGCCTGAGCGCTCTGGGGGTAATCTTTGCTGAAGTCACGCCTGATTACCGCGTTTATACTTATCCCGATTGTGATTGCAGCGCTGTTTTTGCTGCCGCCTGCTGGATTTGCCATTATCACCCTGGCGGTATGTATGCTCGCCGCCTGGGAGTGGGGGCAGTTCGCGGGCTTCGCGTCTAAATCGCAACGCATCTGGCTGGCGGTCCTGTGCGGGCTGCTTCTCGCCTTCATGATGTTCACCCTTCCTGCCTATCAGCACTCCGTGCATCTGCCCCAGGTTGCTGGCTCGCTCTGGGCTGCCCTCTGCTGGTGGGTGGTGGCGTTGGTGCTGGTGCTGCGCTATCCCGGCTCTGCCGCTTTGTGGCGCTCCTCTAAACCTCTTCGTCTGCTGTTTGGTATCCTGACCATCGTGCCGTTTTTCTGGGGTATGCTCACGCTGCGCCAGTATCACTACGATACCGATCATTTCGCCGGCGCCTGGTGGCTGTTATACGTGATGCTGCTGGTGTGGGGGGCGGATTCGGGAGCCTATATGTTTGGCCGCCTGTTTGGTAAGCACAAGCTCTCTCCAAAAGTTTCACCAGGCAAAACCTGGGAAGGCTTCTTTGGCGGTCTGGTGACCTCTGCTATTATTGCCTGGCTGTTCAGTCTGTGGGCGCCGCTAAGCGTGCCCATTACTACGCTGTTGATTTGTTCGCTGGTGGCCGCGCTGGCTTCCGTGCTGGGCGACTTAACAGAGAGTATGTTTAAACGTGAGGCGGGCATAAAAGACAGCGGTAATCTCATTCCCGGTCATGGTGGGATCCTTGACCGTATCGACAGCCTGACCGCCGCCGTGCCGGTCTTTGCCTGTCTGCTGTTGCTGGTCTTCGGGACGCTATAAGGGACGTTATGCTGAGCATTCTCTGGAGCCTGGGGGCATTTATTGTTGCCCTTGGCGTATTGATCACCGTGCACGAATTTGGCCACTTCTGGGTGGCCCGTCGCTGTGGTGTCAAAGTAGAACGTTTCTCTGTGGGATTTGGAAAAGCCTTGTGGCGTCGTCGCGACAAGCAGGGAACCGAATATGTCATTGCACTTATCCCGCTGGGCGGCTACGTCAAAATGCTCGATGAGCGTGTTGAAAGCGTAGCGCCAGAGCTGCGCCATCACGCTTTCAATAACAAAACCGTCCTACAGCGCGCAGCCATCATCAGTGCCGGGCCTGTCGCGAATTTCCTGTTTGCCATTTTTGCTTACTGGCTGGTGTTTATCATCGGCGTCCCTGGCGTTCGTCCGGTCGTTGGCGAAATAGTGAGCGGTTCGCAGGCGGCAGAGGCTCAAATTACGCCAGGAATGGAACTTAAAGCTGTCGACGGTATCGAAACGCCTGACTGGGATGCTGTGCGTATGGCGCTGGTGGCAAAAATAGGCGACCAGCAAACGACGCTGAGCGTGACGCCTTTTGGCTCTTCTCAGGTCACAGAAAAGCGGCTCGATCTGCGCAACTGGCAGTTCGAGCCGGATAAGCAGGATCCGGTAGCGTCGCTGGGCATTCAGCCTCGTGGCCCCCAGATCGAAACGGTACTGGCAGAAGTGCAGGCGAACTCGGCAGCAAGCAAGGCGGGTTTGCAAGCGGGCGACAGGATCGTTAAAGTCGATGGTCAGCCGGTAGACCAGTGGCAGCGTTTTGTTACGCTGGTACGCGATAATCCGGGGCAGGCGTTGGTTGTAGAGGTTGAACGAGAGGGTTCCCCTGTCCGGTTAACCCTGACGCCAGACGTTAAGCCTGGCAACAAAGCAGAAGGGTTCGCAGGGGTTATCCCGCGCATTATTCCTCTGCCGGATGAATTTAAAACGGTACGACAGTATGGCCCGTTTGCTGCAATAGGTGAGGCGAGCGCCAAAACCTGGCAGCTGATGAAGCTGACGGTAAACATGCTGGGCAAACTGATAGTCGGCGAAGTGAAGTTAAACAATCTCAGCGGGCCGATTTCAATCGCCCAGGGTGCTGGGATGTCGGCGGAATATGGTTTGATCTACTACCTGATGTTCCTGGCTTTGATCAGCGTGAACCTCGGGATAATCAATCTGTTCCCGTTGCCGGTATTAGATGGTGGGCATTTGCTGTTCCTGGCGATCGAAAAGATCAAAGGTGGGCCGGTGTCTGAGCGAGTTCAGGACTTCAGTTATCGCATTGGCTCTATATTGCTGGTGCTGTTAATGGGGCTTGCACTATTCAATGATTTCTCACGTCTTTAGCAGGCCAGGCGCACGCTACCCGTGAGAACCAGTTAGGAAGAATGCATAACAACGATGGCGATGAAAAAGTTGCTCATAGCGTCGCTGCTGTTTAGCAGCGCTACCGTATACGCGGCAGACGGCTTCGTAGTGAAGGATATTCATTTCGAAGGCCTGCAGCGAGTCGCCGTCGGCGCGGCATTGCTGAGTATGCCTGTCCGCGTGGGAGACACCGTCTCCGATGATGATATCAGTAATACTATTCGTGCTCTCTTCGCGACCGGAAACTTCGAAGACGTACAAGTCCTGCGCGACGGCGACACGCTGATCGTTCAGGTTAAAGAGCGCCCGACGATCGCCAGCATCACCTTCTCCGGTAACAAAGCGGTGAAAGATGACATGCTGAAGCAGAATCTGGAAGCCTCTGGCGTGCGCGTGGGCGAAGCCCTTGACCGCACCACCATCTCTTCTATTGAGAAGGGGCTTGAAGACTTCTACTACAGCGTGGGTAAATACAGCGCCAGTGTGAAGGCAGTGGTTACTCCTCTGCCGCGTAACCGCGTAGACCTGAAGCTGGTCTTTACCGAAGGCGTCTCTGCCAAGATTCAGCAAATCAACGTGGTGGGCAACAAAGCTTTCTCATCTGATGAGCTGATCTCCCGCTTCCAGCTGCGTGATGAAGTACCGTGGTGGAACGTGGTAGGGGATCGTAAGTATCAGAAGCAAAAGCTGGCCGGCGACCTTGAAACCCTGCGCAGCTTCTACCTGGACCGCGGTTATGCCCGTTTCAACATCGATTCGACGCAGGTCAGCCTGACGCCGGATAAAAAAGGCATCTACATCACCATCAATATCACCGAAGGCGATCAGTACAAGCTTTCCGGCGTTGTGGTTAATGGCAGCATGGCGGGCCACTCAGCGGAAGTCGAAACGCTGACTAAGGTTAAGCCAGGCGAGCTTTATAACGGCGCCAAAGTGACCAAAATGGAAGATGACATCAAGAAGATGCTGGGTCGATATGGCTATGCCTATCCACGCGTTGTCACGCAGCCAGAAATCAACGATGCCGATAAAACGGTGAAGCTGCACGTCAACGTCGATGCGGGCAACCGCTACTACGTTCGTAAAGTGCGCTTTGAAGGCAATGACACCTCTAAAGATTCCGTTCTGCGCCGCGAAATGCGCCAGATGGAAGGTGCCTGGCTGGGCAGCGACCTGGTCGATCAGGGCAAAGAGCGTCTGAACCGTACCGGCTATTTTGAAACGGTAGATACCGACACGCAGCGCGTGCCAGGCTCGCCGGATCAGGTAGACGTGGTGTACAAGGTGAAAGAGCGTAACACCGGTACCTTCAACTTTGGCGTGGGCTACGGCACGGAAAGTGGCGTGAGCTTCCAGGTTGGCGTGACCCAGGAAAACTGGCTCGGCACCGGTAACACCGTTGGCATCAGCGGCACGAAAAACGATTATCAGACCTATGCGGAATTCTCACTGACCGACCCGTACTTCACGGTTGACGGTGTGAGCCTCGGCGGTCGTGTGTTCTATAACGACTTTAAAGCGGATGACGCTGACCTCTCTGACTATACCAACAAAAGTTATGGTTTAGACGGTACGCTCGGTTTCCCGGTCAATGAAAACAACACGTTGCGCGTTGGTCTGGGGTATGTTCATAACGACCTCTCCAATATGCAGCCGCAGGTAGCCATGTTCCGCTATCTGAATTCTGTGGGTCAGAACCCGGATCTCAACGGCGATGCTGATTATGCTGCCGACGACTTTACCTTTAACTATGGTTGGACATACAACAACCTGGACCGCGGATTCTTCCCAACGGCCGGTAACCGTACCAACCTGAATGGTAAAGTGACTATCCCAGGTTCCGATAACGCCTTCTACAAAGCGACGCTGGATACGCAGCAGTATGTGCCTTTGAACCAGGATCGTACCTGGGTGCTGTTGGGTCGCGGGAAAGTCGGCTATGGCGATGGCCTGGATGGCAAAGAGCTGCCGTTCTATGAGAACTTCTATGCCGGTGGTTCCAGCACCGTGCGTGGTTTCCGCTCTAATACCATTGGTCCAAAAGCGGCTTACTACAACAATAACTCAGACACCTGCTCAACCGGCGTACTCTGTGATTCAAACGATGCCGTTGGCGGTAATGCTATGGCAACAGCCAGTGCAGAGCTGATCACGCCAACGCCGTTCCTGAGTGAGAAATATGCGAACTCTGTGCGGACATCGCTGTTTGTGGATGCCGGTACAGTGTGGGATACCAAGTGGGAAAACACCGCCGAAACGCGTGCGGCTGGAATTCCTGACTACAGCGATCCTGGCAATATCCGTATGTCGGCTGGTCTGGCGCTACAGTGGATGTCGCCACTGGGGCCGCTGGTCTTCTCTTATGCCCAGCCGTTCAAAAAGTATGATGGAGATAAAGCCGAACAGTTCCAGTTTAACATTGGTAAAACCTGGTAACGCGGTTCAGCAAGGAAGCTTCTAAGTGAGTATCGCGCCGTTTAAAGGCAACCTGCATGGTTGCCTTAACGCGCAACACATGTGTCTCAGACACAAACGTTGATGGTAAGGAGTTTATAGTGAAAAAGTTGTTGTGTGCCGCAGGCCTCTCAATTGCTCTGGCGGTTTCCGCTGGTGCTCAGGCTGCAGATAAGATTGCAGTGGTGAACGTTTCCAGCATTTTCCAACAGTTACCGGCGCGTGCGACAGTTGCGAAACAGCTTGAAAATGAGTTCAAAGGCCGTGCAACTGAGCTGCAAGGTATGGAGCGCGATCTGCAAACCAAAATGCAGCGTTTGCAGCGTGACGGCTCTACCATGAAGGCGAGCGAACGCAGCCGCATGGAAAAAGACGTGATGGCGCAGCGTGAAGCCTTCTCTTCAAAAGCTCAGGCTTTCGAGCAGGATAACCGTCGTCGTCAGGCAGAAGAACGCAATAAAATCCTGAGCCGTATTCAGGATGCTGTGCGTAAAGTTGCAGATGATGAAGGTTACGACGTCGTTGTTGATGCTAACGCCGTGGCGTATGCAGCTAAATCTAAAGACATCACTGCTGATGTTCTGAAACAGGTTAAATAATCGATGTCATCAATTCGACTGGCTGATTTAGCCCAGCAGTTGGATGCAGAATTGCACGGAGATGGCGACCTCGTCATCTCCGGCATTGCTTCTATGCAATCCGCCCAATCCGGTCAAATCACTTTTCTCTCTAACAGCCGTTACCGCGAGCAGCTTGCAACCTGCAAGGCCTCTGCCGTGGTGCTTTTAGCTGAGGATCTGGAGTGTGTGCAGGGTGCCGCGCTGGTGGTAAAAGATCCCTATCTGACCTATGCCCGCATGGCGCAGATTCTGGACACTACCCCACAACCTGCCACAAATATCGCGCCCAGCGCGGTGATCGATCCCAGCGCGAAGCTGGGCCAGCATGTTTCTGTCGGGGCGAATGCCGTTATCGAATCTGGCGTAGAGCTGGGTGATAACGTGGTGATTGGCGCCGGCTGTTTCATCGGTAAGAATACCCGCATTGGTAAAGGGAGCCGTCTTTGGGCGAATGTCTCTGTTTACCATGAAATTCAGATTGGCGAACACTGCCTGATCCAGTCCGGCACGGTTATCGGCGCGGACGGTTTTGGTTACGCTAACGATCGCGGCAACTGGGTGAAAATCCCGCAGTTGGGTACCGTAATCATTGGCGATCGGGTGGAAATCGGTGCCTGTACCACTATCGATCGCGGTGCGTTGGATAACACTCGGATCGGGAATGGTGTTATCATTGATAACCAGTGCCAGATTGCACATAACGTTGTGATTGGCGACAATACCGCGGTTGCGGGTGGCGTCATCATGGCTGGCAGCCTGAAAATCGGCCGCTACTGCATGATTGGCGGTGCAAGTGTCATTAATGGCCACATGGAAATTTGTGACAAAGTGACAGTCACCGGAATGGGAATGGTCATGCGACCAATTACTGAACCTGGGGTATACTCCTCCGGGATTCCGCTGCAACCCAACAAAACCTGGCGCAAAACGGCCGCGTTGGTGATGAATATCGATGAAATAAGCAAACGCTTAAAAGCCATCGAGCGTAAAGTCCACAAAGACTAAGCGCCTTGCCAGCAGCCTGAGCAGCCTTCAGTACCCACCAGGGTAGAATTAGAAAGCTAAGCAGGGAAGGCTTGCGCACGGAAACTGATTTGCGGCCTGCGGTGATCTTGCGATCTTTGCAGGCCGTGTTATTGATGCCATCAGAATTTTTAGGACAGGAAGAGTATTTTGACTACTGAAACTCATACTCTGAAAATTGAAGAGATTATTGAACTGCTGCCGCACCGCTATCCGTTTCTGCTGGTCGATCGCGTACTCGAGTTTGAAGAGCACAAGTTCCTTCGCGCGGTAAAAAACGTATCGGTTAACGAACCGTTTTTCCAGGGCCATTTCCCTGGTAAACCGATTTTCCCAGGCGTACTGATTTTAGAAGCTATGGCTCAGGCAACAGGCATCCTTGCGTTTAAAAGCGTAGGTAAACTGGAACCGGGTGAGCTGTACTATTTTGCCGGTATTGACGATGCACGCTTCAAGCGTCCTGTGGTGCCTGGCGATCAGATGATCATGGAAGTCACCTTCGAGAAAACCCGCCGTGGTCTGACGCGCTTTAAAGGCGTGGCGACCGTAGACGGTAAAATTGTCTGCGAAGCAACGATGATGTGTGCCCGCAGCCGGGAGTCATAATCCGTGATTGATGAAACTGCTGTAATCCATCCAAGTTCCGTCATTGAAGAGGGCGCCATTATTGGTGCTCGCGTCCACATCGGCCCCTTCTGCTTTATTGGGGCAAACGTTGAAATTGGGGAAGGTACCGTTCTCAAGTCTCACGTTGTGGTCAATGGTCATACCCGTATTGGCAAAGACAATACCATTTATCAGTTCGCCACTATCGGTGAAGCTAACCAGGATTTGAAATACGCTGGAGAGCCAACCCGTGTTGAGGTGGGCGACCGCAACAGCATTCGTGAGAGCGTCACCATTCATCGTGGTACCGCTCAGGCTGAAGGACTCACCAAAGTCGGTAGCGATAACCTGTTGATGGTCAATGCTCATATTGCCCACGACTGCATCATTGGCGACCGCTGTATCCTCGCCAATAACGCAACGCTGGGCGGGCATGTGGTAGTGGATGATTTTGCCATTATTGGTGGGATGACAGCCGTTCATCAGTTCTGCATTATCGGCGCGCACGTGATGGTTGGCGGCTGCTCTGGCGTTGCTCAGGATGTGCCGCCATTTGTCATCGCCCAGGGTAACCACGCTACGCCATTTGGCATTAACCTGGTTGGCCTGCAACGTCGCGGCTACAGCAAGGAAGCGCTGCACGCGATCCGTAATGCGTATAAGATCCTTTATCGCAGCGGTAAAACGCTGGACGAAGCTAAGCCGGAAATCGAAGAGATTGCACGGCAGCATCCGGAAGTGCAGCCTTTCTACGACTTCTTCACGCGCTCCACGCGAGGTCTGATTCGTTAACTCATGCCAAAGCATCCTTTAACGATTGCCCTTGTCGCCGGAGAAACCTCCGGCGATATTCTTGGTGCCGGTCTTATCCGCGCGCTGAAAGAGAAGCATCCGGACACCCGCTTTGTGGGCGTCGCGGGGCCGCTGATGCAGGCCGAAGGCTGTGAAGCCTGGTATGAGATGGAAGAGCTGGCGGTGATGGGCATTGTCGAGGTGGTTGAACGTCTGCCCCGGCTGCTGAAAATTCGCCGCGATTTGACGCAGCGCTTTACCGAGCTGCAACCCGATGTGTTCGTCGGCATTGATGCGCCCGATTTCAATATCACGCTTGAAGGGCGCCTCAAGCAGAAGGGCATTCGCACTATTCATTACGTCAGTCCCTCTGTCTGGGCCTGGCGACAGAAGCGCGTATTTAAAATTGGCCGCTCAACCGATCTGGTGCTGGCCTTTTTGCCGTTTGAAAAAGCTTTCTACGATCGCTTCAACGTGCCGTGCCGTTTCATCGGGCATACCATGGCCGATGCAATGCCCATCCAGCCAGATAAACAGGCAGCGCGACGCGAGCTGGGGATAGCCGAGGGCACACCTTGCCTTGCTCTGCTGCCGGGCAGCCGCAATGCGGAAGTTGAAATGCTCAGCGCGGATTTCCTGAGAACGGCGGTGATCCTGCGGGAAAAATGGCCGGATCTGGAAATCGTGGTGCCGCTGGTTAACCCACGCCGCCGCGAACAGTTTGAACGAATTAAGGCTGAAGTGGCGCCGGATTTGCCCATGCATTTACTGGATGGCAAAGGCCGACAGGCGATGATCGCCAGCGATGCGGCCCTACTGGCTTCAGGCACCGCCGCGCTGGAGTGTATGCTTGCCAAGTGTCCGATGGTAGTGGGTTACCGCATGAAGCCCTTTACCTTCTGGCTGGCAAAGCGACTGGTGAAAACCGATTACGTGTCGCTGCCAAATCTGCTGGCGGGGCGCGAACTGGTGAAAGAGCTGTTGCAGGATGAGTGTCAGCCTGAGCAGCTTGCCGCCGCGCTGGCGCCATTGCTGGCCGAAGGCGAAACCCGCGATCGGCTGCTGGCTACCTTTACTGAACTTCATCATCAAATCCGCTGGAATGCCGATGAGCAGGCCGCGGCAGCCGTACTGGAACTCTGTCCATGAGTGATTTTATCTATCCTGTGGCGACCTGCATTGCGGGCGTGGACGAAGTGGGACGTGGGCCACTGGTTGGCGCAGTTGTTACCGCTGCGGTGATCCTCGATCCTGCCAGACCTATTGTCGGCCTGGCCGACTCGAAAAAACTCTCTGAAAAGCGCCGGCTGGCTCTGTTTGATGAGATCACTGAAAAAGCGTTAAGCTGGAGTCTGGGACGCGCAGAGCCGGAAGAGATCGACCAGCTTAATATTCTGCATGCCACCATGCTGGCGATGCAGCGGGCGGTGGCCGGTCTCCATATCACGCCTGATTTCGTCCTGATTGATGGTAATCGCTGCCCGGCGCTACCCATGCCTTCTCAGGCCGTGGTAAAAGGCGACAGTCTGGTGCGTGAAATCAGCGCGGCCTCGATTATTGCGAAAGTGACGCGCGACAGGGAGATGACCGAGCTGGATCTGCAATTTCCCGAGTACGGCTTTGCCCAGCATAAAGGTTATCCGACTGCGCTGCATATGGAGAGGCTGGCGCTTCATGGCGTCACCCCGCACCACCGCCGTAGTTTTGCGCCGGTGAGAAATGCGATACTGGATGCGGAAGTAGCGGCATCAGCCGGACAGATTCTGTAATTTTTACCCCTCAGTCTTAAGTGGGATCCCGATATGGCCGAACCTCGTTTTATTCATTTACGCGTACACAGCGACTACTCCATGGTAGATGGACTAGCCAAAACCGGTCCGTTGGTGAAAAAAGCTGCCTCTCTGGGCATGCCCGCTATAGGGATTACGGATTACCTTAACCTGTGCGGCCTGGTGAAATTCTACGGCGGCGCGCATGCGCAGGGCATGAAACCGATCATTGGCGCTGATTTCAAAGTCAGTTCTGAGGCGATGGGCGACGAGCTTGCGCAGCTCACGGTGCTGGCAGCAAATAACACGGGTTACCAGAATCTGACGCTGTTGATCTCCAAAGCGTACCAGCGTGGCTATGGCGCAGCCGGCCCCATTATCGATCGTGACTGGCTGATTGAACTGAAAGAGGGGCTGATCCTGCTTTCAGGCGGCAGACGCGGCGATGTGGGCCAGATGCTGCTGCGTGGCAACCATGCGCAGGTAGGAGAGTGCCTGGCCTTCTATCAGGAGCATTTCCCGGAGTGCTACTATCTGGAATTGATCCGTACAGGGCGTCCGGATGAAGAGACCTGGGTGCATGCTGCCGTGGATCTGGCTATTGCGCACGACATTCCCGTGGTGGCCACGAATGAGGTCTGTTTCCTGGAGGAGGAGGATTACGACGCGCACGAAATTCGCGTGGCGATCCATGACGGCTTTACGCTGGACGATCCTAAACGTCCGAAAAACTACAGTCCTCAGCAATATCTGCGTACGGAAGAGGAGATGTGCGAGCTGTTCTCGGATATCCCTGAAGCGCTGCAAAACAGCGTAGAGATTGCTAAGCGTTGTAACGTGACCATCCGCCTGGGTGAATACTTCCTGCCACAGTTCCCTACCGGGGATATGAGCACCGAAGACTTCCTGGTAATGAAGTCGCGTGAAGGCCTGGAGGAGCGTCTTGCCTTCCTGTTCCCCGATGAAGCGATACGCGCGGAAAAACGCCCGGCATATGATGAACGCCTTGAGCTTGAGCTTAACGTTATCAACCAGATGGGCTTCCCTGGCTACTTCCTGATTGTGATGGAGTTTATCCAGTGGTCCAAGGATAACGACGTGCCTGTAGGGCCTGGCCGTGGTTCAGGCGCCGGGTCGCTGGTGGCCTACGCGCTGAAAATCACCGACCTCGACCCGCTGGAGTTCGACCTGCTGTTTGAACGCTTCCTGAACCCGGAGCGCGTCTCGATGCCCGACTTCGACGTCGACTTCTGCATGGAAAAGCGCGATCTGGTGATTGAGCATGTGGCGGAGATGTACGGGCGTAAAGCGGTATCGCAAATCATCACTTTCGGTACCATGGCGGCTAAAGCGGTTATCCGTGACGTTGGACGCGTGCTGGGCCATCCCTATGGCTTTGTCGATCGCATCTCCAAACTGATCCCGCCGGATCCGGGTATGACGCTGGAAAAGGCGTTCGCCGCCGAGCCTCAGCTGCCGGAAATTTACGAAGCTGATGAAGAAGTTAAAGCGCTGATCGATATGGCGCGTAAGCTGGAAGGCGTGACGCGTAATGCCGGTAAACACGCCGGGGGTGTGGTTATCGCACCTACGCAAATCACCGATTTCGCGCCGCTCTATTGCGATGAAAACGGTAATCACCCGGTTACGCAGTTTGACAAGAATGATGTGGAATATGCCGGGCTGGTGAAGTTTGACTTCCTGGGCCTGCGCACGCTGACCATCATCGACTGGGCGCTGGAGATGATTAACGCCCGGCGTAAAAAGCAGGGTGAGCCGCCGATCGATATCGCAGCCATTCCGCTTGAAGATAAAAAAAGTTTCGATATGCTGCAACGCTCGGAAACCACAGCGGTATTCCAGCTTGAATCGCGCGGCATGAAAGATCTGATTAAACGTCTTAAGCCCGACTGCTTTGAGGATATGATCGCGCTGGTGGCCCTGTTCCGTCCCGGCCCGTTGCAGTCCGGCATGGTAGATAACTTTATCGACCGTAAGCATGGGCGTGAGGCGATCTCCTATCCCGATATTCAGTGGCAGCATGAGTCGCTGAAGCCGGTGCTGGAGCCGACCTATGGCATCATCCTCTATCAGGAACAGGTGATGCAGATTGCTCAGGTGCTGGCGGGATACAGCCTGGGCGGCGCAGATATGCTCCGTCGCGCTATGGGTAAAAAGAACCCGGTCGAGATGGCCAAGCAGCGCGGGGGCTTTGAAGATGGTGCTAAGTCTCGCGGCATTGATGGTGAACTTGCGGTTAAAATCTTCGATCTGGTAGAAAAATTTGCCGGTTATGGTTTTAACAAATCCCACTCCGCCGCCTATGCGCTGGTCTCGTATCAGACGCTGTGGCTGAAGGCTCACTATCCGGCCGAGTTTATGGCAGCGGTAATGACGGCCGATATGGATAACACCGAAAAGGTGGTGGGGCTGGTGGATGAGTGCTGGCGCATGGGGCTGAAAGTGCTGCCGCCGGATATCAACTCCGGTCTGTACCAGTTTCACGTTAATGATGACGGTGAAATCGTATACGGTATCGGGGCGATTAAAGGCGTGGGTGAAGGCCCGATTGAAGCCATTATTGAAGCGCGTAATCAGGATGGCTATTTCCGCGAGCTGTTCGATCTCTGCGCCCGCACGGATACCAAAAAGCTGAACCGCCGCGTGTTAGAGAAGCTGATTATGTCTGGCGCGTTTGACCGTCTGGGGCCGCATCGCGCCGCGCTGATGAGCGCGCTGCCAGAGGCGCTCAAGGCAGCGGATCAGCACGCCAAAGCAGAGGCGATTGGCCAGGCAGATATGTTTGGCGTACTGGCGGAAGAGCCGGAACACATTGAGAAATCGTACGCTGACGTCACGCCGTGGCCTGAGCAGGTTCAGCTTGATGGCGAAAGAGAAACATTAGGGCTTTACTTAACCGGGCACCCGATCAATCAGTATCTGAAAGAGATCGAGCGCTACGTGGGGGGAATGCGCCTGAAAGACATGCACCCAACCGAGCGTGGCAAAATGACCATGGCTGTCGGTTTGGTGGTGGCGGCCCGCGTGATGGTAACAAAACGCGGTAACCGGATTGGCATCTGTACGCTGGACGACCGCTCTGGTCGGCTTGAAGTGATGTTATTTACAGATGCGTTAGACAAGTTCCAGCATCTGCTGGAAAAAGACCGTATCCTGATCGTCAGCGGACAGGTCAGCTTCGATGACTTCAGCGGGGGGCTTAAAATGACCGCCCGCGATGTGATGGACATTGATGAAGCCCGTGAAAAATATGCTCGCGGGCTTGCTATCTCGCTGACGGACAGGCAAATTGATGACCAGCTTTTGAACCGTCTCCGTCAATCCCTGGAACCCCATCGTTCTGGGACCATTCCGGTACATCTCTACTACCAGAGAGAGGATGCGCGGGCGAAGCTGCGCTTTGGCGCAGCGTGGCGCGTGTCGCCCAGCGATCGTTTATTAAATGAATTGCGGTCGCTGATAGGGTCGGAGCAGGTGGAACTGGAGTTTGACTAAAACAGGAATATTATGAGTCTTAATTACCTGGATTTCGAACAGCCAATCGCAGAACTTGAAGCGAAGATTGATTCGCTCAAGTCCGTTGGCCGTCAGGATGAAAAACTGGATATTAATCTGGATGAAGAGGTGCAGCGTCTGCGTGAAAAAAGCGTAGAGCTGACCCGCAAGATCTTCTCCGATTTGGGAGCCTGGCAGATCGCGCAGCTTGCGCGCCATCCTTTGCGCCCTTACACGCTGGACTATGTCCGCAACGTATTTACTGATTTTGACGAGCTGGCTGGCGATCGCGCCTATGCGGATGATAAAGCCATAGTTGGCGGTATTGCTCGTCTGGAAGGTCGCCCGGTGATGATTATTGGTCATCAGAAAGGTCGCGAAACCAAAGAGAAAATTCGTCGTAACTTCGGGATGCCGGCACCAGAAGGCTACCGCAAGGCGCTGCGTCTGATGGAGATGGCTGAGCGTTTTAATATGCCAATCGTCACCTTCATCGACACGCCTGGCGCCTATCCGGGCGTGGGTGCTGAAGAGCGCGGGCAGTCTGAGGCTATCGCACGCAACCTGCGTGAGATGTCAGGGTTGAAAGTGCCGGTGATCTGCACCGTTATCGGTGAAGGCGGTTCCGGCGGGGCGCTGGCTATCGGCGTGGGCGACAAAGTCAACATGCTGCAATACAGCACCTACTCGGTCATTTCGCCGGAAGGCTGCGCTTCTATTCTGTGGAAAAGCGCAGATAAAGCGCCGCTGGCTGCTGAGGCAATGGGCATAGTTGCACCGCGCCTGAAAGAGCTGAAGCTTATCGATACGGTTATTCCGGAGCCGTTAGGCGGAGCGCATCGCAATCCGCTGGCTATTGGCGAATCGATGAAAGCGCAGCTGCTGGCTGATTTGGCTGAGCTTGATATGCTGAGCAAAGAAGAGCTGTTAGATCGCCGTTATCAGCGTCTGATGAACTACGGCTACGCCTGACAGGGGCGTAACCGCCAAAGGCGGGTTCTGAAGGGTGAAGGCGGAGAGGAACGATCTCCGCCAGAACCTGTTCAGAACCCGCTTTTTTTATGGCTATCCGTTCACCCTCTCTGCCGCGAGTGAAAACAGCGGATCGCAGGGTCATGCGCCGCCACCAGCAATATGCCTGCCGATAATCTCTTTATTCGTTCTTAACAACCTTCTCTTCCTTACTCTTCTTTTTTCATCAAAAAAACCGGCATGCAAACAGTCTGGAATACGCCTTCCAGTTTTTAACCCGGCTTATTTTTTCTGCCATAAGAAGGGGTAAGATGGCCTGTGAACCTCACAGGGAGAAGAGGCGATGACGCTGTCACTATGGCTGATAACAATGTGTGGACTGGGTCTGCTGGCTGGCAGCGTGGTGAACTGCGTTACCTGGCGTCTGCCGGTGATGCTGCAACAACAGGCGCAGAGAGAATGGCTTCAGCTCTCCGGTCTGCTCCCGCCGGAAGAGAAGGGGCAGGCGCGCTTCAATCTGTTTTTGCCCCGTTCCTGCTGCCCGTGCTGTCGCAGCCCGCTGGCTTTTTACCATACTATTCCCCTGTTGAGTTGGCTCCTGCTAAAAGGCCGTTGTCACCGTTGCCAGCATCGTATCAGCTGGCGTTATCCGCTGGTGGAGCTGGTGGCCGCCCTGTGCAGCGGCTGGATTGCGTACTGCTGGCCTCCGGGAGAAACGGCGTTTGCCCTCGCGCTCTCTACCTGGCTGCTGATAGCGCTGACAGCGATCGATATCCAGCACATGCAGTTACCCGATCTCCTGACCCTGCCGCTACTTTGGCTGGGCCTGCTGACGAATTTGAAGGGGGCGCTGGTGCCGCTAAACGAGGCCGTTATCGGAGCCGTTGCGGGCTATCTCTCTCTGTGGTTACTCTTTTGGGGATTTAAGCTGGCAACCGGAAAAGAAGGGTTAGGCTATGGCGATCTCAAGCTGCTGGCAGCTTTAGGGGCCTGGTGTGGCTGGCAGCGTTTGCCAACACTGCTGCTCTATGCTGCATTCATGGGGATACTCGCTGTTCTGCTATTACGCCTGGCAGGGCGAAGCATGCAGGATAATCCGCTGCCGTTCGGCCCCTGTCTGGCGCTCTCTGGCTGGTGGCTACTGGTTACCCCTTCGGTAACCTGATGAGATAAGACCGGGCTTTGGAACACTTTGCGCCTGCAAGGCAGCAATCTTCGCTATGCTTACCCATGCAACATTGTTACCAGGAGGTAAGCATTGAATATCATCGCGATCATGGGACCGCATAACGCATTTTATAAAGATGAACCCATCCGTGAACTGGACGGGGCGTTGGCCACTCAGGGGTTCCAGACCATCTATCCAAAAGATGCCAACGATCTGCTGAAGCTGATTGAGCATAATCCCCGCATCTGTGGCGTCATCTTTGACTGGGATGAACACGGAATGGATTTATGCTGCGAGGTTCAACTGCTGAATGAATACCTGCCGCTTTATGCGTTTATCAATACCCATTCCACGATGGATGTCAGCGTCAATGAATTGCGCATGGCTATCTGGTTCTTTGAATACGGCCTGGGCGCAGCGGAAGAGATTGGCCAGCGTATCCGTCAGTACACCAATGAATATATCGACACCATTACCCCCCCGCTGACCAAAGCGCTGTTTACCTATGTGAAAGAGGGGAAATATACCTTCTGTACGCCGGGACATATGGCCGGGACGGCCTTTCAGAAAAGCCCGGTTGGCACGCTATTTTATGATTTCTTTGGCGCGAATGCGCTGAAGGCTGACGTCTCTATTTCGGTAACCGAGCTGGGATCGCTGCTTGACCATACCGGCCCGCACCTGGATGCCGAAGAGTATGTGGCGCGCACGTTTGGCGCGGAGCAGAGCTATATGGTCACTAATGGCACCTCCACCTCGAACAAAATTGTCGGGATGTACGCTGCCGCCGCAGGCAGTACGGTGCTGATTGACCGTAACTGCCACAAGTCTCTGACCCATCTGTTGATGATGAGCGACATTATCCCCATCTGGCTGAAGCCTACGCGCAATGCGCTGGGTATTCTTGGCGGCATTCCTAAGCGTGAATTCACTAAAGAGAGCATCGCGCTGAAGGTGGCCCAGACGGAACGGGCCACCTGGCCGGTTCATGCGGTGATCACTAACTCCACCTATGATGGGCTGCTCTATAACACCCAATATATTAAAGAGACGCTGGACGTCCCTTCCATCCATTTTGATTCAGCCTGGGTTCCTTATACCAATTTCCATCCTATCTATGCTGGTCTGAGCGGGATGAGCGGCGAGCGCACGCCGGGAAAAGTCATTTATGAAACGCAGTCGACTCACAAACTGCTGGCTGCCTTTTCTCAGGCTTCGTTGATCCATATTAAAGGGGACTACGACGAGCAAACCTTTAATGAAGCCTACATGATGCACACCACCACCTCACCCAACTACGCTATCGTGGCTTCAATTGAGACGGCAGCGGCTATGCTGCGAGGAAACCCCGGCAAACGGCTTATCAACCGCTCGGTTGAGCGCGCGCTGCATTTCCGTCGCGAAGTCCAGCGGCTGCGGGAAGAGTCCGACGGCTGGTTCTTTGATATCTGGCAGCCGGAAGGGGTAGATGAACCGGAATGCTGGCCGATCCAGCCGGGAGATGAAGAGTGGCACGGCTTTATGGACGCTGATGCTGATCATATGTATCTGGATCCGATCAAGGTGACGATCCTGACGCCGGGGATGAGTGAGCAGGGCGTGATGGCGGATCAGGGCATTCCTGCCGCGCTGGTGGCTAAATTTCTGGACGAACGCGGTGTGGTAGTGGAAAAAACCGGCCCCTATAACCTGCTGTTTCTGTTCAGCATCGGCATTGATAAAACCAAAGCCATGAGCGTGCTGCGCGGGCTGACCGAATTCAAGCGGGCTTACGATCTTAATCTGCGCGTTAAAAACATGCTGCCGGATCTCTACGCTGAGGATCCTGATTTCTACCGTAATATGCGCATTCAGGATCTGGCGCAGGGGATCCATACGCTGATCCGCCAGCACGATCTGCCGCGGCTGATGCTACAGGCCTTTGCCACACTGCCAGAGATGAAAATGACACCGCATCAGATGTTTCAGCAACAGGTAAAAGGCAACGTTGAAACGGTCGATATCGCCAGGATGGTGGGCCGCGTCTCTGCCAATATGATCCTGCCTTATCCGCCAGGGGTGCCGGTGGTGATGCCAGGAGAGATGATCACGGAAGAGAGTCGGGCCGTGCTCGATTTCCTGCTGATGCTTTGCACTATTGGCCGACATTACCCCGGTTTCGAAACGGATATTCACGGCGCAACCCTGACCGATGAAGGGCAGTACCTGGTGCGGGTACTGAAAGCGGACTAAATCCAGAATTGTGCCATTGTGGGCGCCGGAGCGGCTGCGTAAGGTAGGGCATGGAAGCCATTATCAAGGAATTATTATGTTAGGTCTTAAAAAGGTTCACCATATCGCCATTATTACCGAGCAATATCAGGTCAGTAAGGCCTTCTATTGTGACATCCTGGGGTTCACCCTGATGGGCGAAGTGTACCGTGAAGCGCGTGACTCCTGGAAAGGGGATCTGGCTCTGAATGGTGAATACACTATTGAGCTTTTCTCCTTTCCCTTTCCGCCAGCGCGTCCTACGCAGCCTGAAGCCTGCGGCCTGCGCCACCTGGCTTTCAGCGTGGATGACGTTGACGCTGCGAAACAGCATCTGGAAGCACACGGCGTGGCCTGCGAGCCGGTGCGTATCGATCCGGTAACCGACAAGCGCTACACCTTCTTCTCCGATCCGGATGGTTTGCCGCTGGAGCTGTATCAGGCGTAAGATAGTGCCATTCTGACCCGGTCAGGTCTGGCCGGGTTGCCAATTTTTACGGAAATTTCATGCCACTGCATTCTCTTGCCCATCATCTCCATGGCCACCAGCAACTGCTGGTTGGGTACAGCGGTGGGCTGGATTCCACCGTATTGCTGCACCAATTGGTGAAGCTGCGTGAGCAGCGTCCCGAACTGCACATCCGCGCAATTCATATTCATCATGGTCTGAATCCTCTGGCGGACAGCTGGGTGGAGCATTGTCAGCAGCAGTGCAGTCGCTGGCAGGTGGAGCTGGTGGTGGCTCGCGTAACGCTGGCTCCAAAAGGAAAAGGGATTGAGGCAGCCGCGCGGGCGGCGCGTTATCAGGCTTTTACTCAGCATCTGCGGCCTGCGGAGTGTTTGCTGACTGCCCAGCATCAGGACGATCAGTGTGAAACTTTGCTGTTGGCACTGAAGCGCGGCAGCGGACCAGCAGGATTATCTGGCATGGCGGCTGAATCCTTTTCCCCCGGCCAAAGATTGCTCAGGCCTCTGCTCTCTCTTACCCGTCAACAGCTGGAGGCCTGGGCCGCAGAGCATGCGCTGAGCTGGATAGAGGATGACAGCAATCAGGATACCCGTTTTGATCGCAACTTTTTGCGGCAAACCGTGATCCCACAGCTGGTCAGCCGCTGGCCGCATTTTTCGCAGGCCGCAGCACGCAGCGCCGCGCTTTGCGCTGAACAGGAGCAGCTGTTAGACGAGCTACTGGCAGATTCCCTGCGCGAACTGGTGGACAGTGAAAATGGCCTGGCCTGGCCTCCTCTGCTGGCGATGAGTGAGGCGCGGCGTGCTGCGCTGATCCGGCGCTGGATAGCGTTACAGCATGGCCTGATGCCTTCGCGTGAGGCGCTTGTCCGCATCTGGCAGGAAGTGGCCTGTAGTCGGGAAGATGCAGAACCCTGCGTGCGGCTGGGGCAGTTTGAAGTCCGCCGCTTTCGCGACAGGCTTTACTGGCTGGCGGTAAATCAGCCGGTGGCCGGGCTGGTGCTGCCCTGGCCCCAGGAAGAAAAAACGCTCGCTCTTCCTCAGAACTTAGGGTGGTTGCAGTGGAATAAAGAGGGCATGAAGGTTCGCGCACCGTTCAAAGATGAAGAGGTGAGCGTACGCTTTCAGGCACAGGGGAAATTCCATTTAACGGACCGGGCGGGCAGTCGGTCGCTGAAAAAAATCTGGCAGGAGAAAGGGGTTCCACCCTGGCAGCGAGACCGTACCCCCTTACTTTTTTATGGCGACAGGTTGATCGCCGCAGCAGGCGTGTTCGTGACCCGGGAAGGCGATCCGGAAAACTATTCCTGCTGGCACCTTAGCTGGAACAAGGAACAGCAATAAAATGAAAAGAGTCGTGTTAATGATGGCGTTAATCGTGCCTGGTGTATCCTGGGCCGCAGGCAATGTGCAGGCAGGGCAGCAAAAAGCCAGCGCCTGTCAGGCCTGTCATGGTGCAGCAGGAAAGGCCAGCGTGCCGCTTTACCCGCATCTTGCCGGGCAGAATGCTGCCTATCTGGCCCATGCTTTACAGGCTTACAAGAAAGGGGAGCGCAACGGTGGTCAGGCAGAGGTCATGAAGGCGTTTGTCGCGGGGCTGAGTGACGGAGATATTGACGATTTGGCGGCTTATTATGCCACTTTGCAACCCTGAGAAGGGCAGGGGCGGAATTTATTCCGCCCGGAAGATTAGTCAGATTCGCTGACGACGACAGTGCCTAAGTCGGGATGGCTGAAGCTGGCGATATGGTCCAGCCGCAGCTCACGGACTTCACCGGAAAGATCGATGGCGAGATATTCCACGTTTTTGCGTGACACCATATCAGTCGCTTTCGCCTTCAGTTTTTCACCATCTTTCAGTTCCAGCGTCAGCGTCCAGCTGTTCTGGCAGGCGAGTTCGAGGTTGTCATAATCATCGCAGTTTATCGGTTTGTAGACTTCATTCATTAACATAATCGCTCACCAATAAGTTTGCAGCAGCAAAGGCTGCCTGTTCCCTGACAGAAGAGGGTAGCTCTGAATTTGCCGCTACCTCATCGAGTGCTTTCAGGACGCAACTTAATGCGTCCGGCACGTATCCCAGATCGCCGCTGCCGATTTCAGCGTACTTACGGCGAACTAATTCACAATACTTTTGCATGTGCACCTCACCCAGGGTTGCTATTTAACGACTATAACACAGGCTTTTGCGGGAAATCAGCCCACCGGCGAGTGATTTGCTCTCTCAACGGGTTACAATGGCAGGTATTGACGATAAGGAACCCCATGGCACTTAAAGCGACCATTTATAAAGCGACGGTAAACGTTGCAGATATGGACAGAAATGTTTTTCTCGACAGCAGCCTGACCCTGGCCCGGCACCCTTCTGAAACCGAGGAGCGGCTGATGCTGCGGCTGCTGGCGTGGCTGGTAAACGCGCATGAACGATTGACCTTTACCCGCGGGTTAAGCGCGGAAGATGAGCCAGAGATCTGGCTGCTTAACGATCATAATGGTATTGAGGTTTGGGTTGAGCTGGGCCTGCCGGAAGAGAGAAGGGTGAAAAGAGCCTGTAATCGCTCAGCCAGCGTAGTGTTATATACCTATAATGGACGTGCAGCGCAGATCTGGTGGCAGCAGAACCAGAGCAAACTCGCCCAGCAGGATAATCTGACGGTACGGTTCCTGGATGATGAGCAGCTTAAAGCGTTGACCCGGCTGGCTTCGCGCTCTATGACCTTACAGGCGACCATTCAGGATGGCACGATCTGGCTCTCCGACGATCAAAATCATCTGGAGCTGCGCTTTACGGACTGGCTGATTAACGGCAAGCTGGCATGATTATTTTGTCACGCAACGTCACAATTCCTGACGGTGAACTGGAGCTGACGGCTATCAGGGCGCAGGGCAACGGCGGACAAAACGTCAATAAAAGCTCGACCGCCATTCATCTGCGCTTCGATATCCGCGCCTCCAGCCTGCCGGAGTTCTATAAAGAAAAACTGCTGGCGGCCAGCCATCACCTGATAACGCCGGAAGGGGTGGTGATCATCAAAGCGCAGGAGTACCGCAGCCAGGAGATGAACCGGGAAGCGGCGCTCAGGCGGCTGGAGAATTTGATCCAGGAACTGACCGTGGTTGAGAAAACGCGGCGGGCCACGCGCCCGACGCTGGCATCAAAGAAACGCCGGCTTGAAGGAAAGGCGCGTAAGGCCTCAACCAAGTCACTGCGCGGCAAAATGCGCGGCACGCCGGAATAACCCTGACAAAACGGAGAGGCTGTGTGAAAAAAATTGTTATAGCGATGCTGGTAACACTCTCTTTTGGCTCACTTCTCGGCTGCCAGAATCACGACTCTGTCTCTGCCAGCCAGAGGCCAGAAACGACGGTGCAACAATTTAAAGGGGTTATCCCCTGTGCCGATTGCGAAGGTATAGAGGTGACGTTGCTGCTTCAGCAGGGTGGGCGCTACAGCCTGAACCAGAAGTACCTCGGTTCCGATAATGTTCAGACCCGGCAGCAGGGACGCTGGAGCAGAACCGCTGAAAAATTGGTGCTGGTTTCAGACCAGGGAGAGAAACGCTATTTCCGCCCGCTGGAAAGTGGACTGGAGATGATGGATACCCACGGGAACCCCATCGAAACTGCTAACAGCTACCGACTGGCACCGGTACAAATTTGATCGTGGCGTTAAAGAAGAGCTTCTGGTGAACAGGTAGCCACTGATAACGGATGTCGGGGCGGTGCTGAACGCTGAATCCTGCGGAGCCGGGTAACCGTACCCACTGCATAACCAGCCTGAAATAAACGGGGCGGCTTAAGTATCAGCCGCCCCGTTTTACTCTCTGCTTTTCCCTCCCTCGATGTCAGGGAGTGAGCATGTTAGCCGTTGATTTCAGCTACCAGGAAATCAAGGATTTCGCTGGTTTTGATCATGCGCTTCTCGCCTTCACGACGGGATTTGTACTCAATCTCTTCGCTGTCGAGATTGCGGTCGCCAATCACGATGGTGTGCGGCACGCCAATCAGTTCCATATCGGCAAACATCACGCCAGGGCGCTCTTTACGATCGTCCAGGATCACCTCAATGCCTTTGGCACGCAGCTGAGCATAAAGCTCTTCTGCCAGCTCCTTCACGCGGAAAGATTTATGCATGTTCATAGGCAAAATCGCAACCTGGAACGGGGCCAGGGCAGCAGGCCAGATAATGCCGCGATCGTCGTGATTCTGCTCGATCGCCGCCGCTACAATGCGGGTAATGCCGATGCCGTAGCAGCCCATCATCAGGATCTGATTGCGCCCATCTTCACCCTGCACAGAGGCCTTCATCGCTTCTGAGTACTTGGTACCCAACTGGAAGATATGGCCCACTTCGATGCCGCGTTTGATCTGCAACGTCCCTTTCCCATCCGGACTGGCATCGCCTTCCACTACGTTACGAATATCCGCCACGTGCGGTAAAGGTAAATCACGCAGCCAGTTGATGCCGGTAAAATGCTTGCCGTCAATGTTAGCGCCTGCACAGAAGTCACTCATTACCGCGACGCTGCGATCAATAACAACAGGCATCGTCAGGCCAACCGGACCCAGTGAGCCAGGGCCGGCACCAACGACAGCGCGGATCTCCTCTTCGGTAGCGAAGGTGAGCGGGGCAGCAACCAGATCAAGCTTTTCAGCTTTAATTTCGTTGAGTTCATGATCGCCACGAACCAGCAAGGCAACCAGCGAATGGCCGCTCTCTTTGGTCGCTTTCACCATCAGCGTTTTTACGGTTTTCTCAATGGGCAGGTTGAACTGCTCGACCAGCGCCGCGATGGTTTTCGCCTCTGGCGTATCAATCTGCTGCATCTCCTGACGGGCATCGGCACGCCCGCCCGCAGGCGCTACCGCTTCGGCAAACTCAATATTGGCTGCGTAGTCAGAGTCGGTAGAGAAAACCACATCGTCTTCGCCGCTCTGTGCCAGCACCTGGAACTCATGTGATGCGCTGCCGCCGATAGAACCGGTATCAGCCTGCACCGCACGGAAATCTAACCCCATCCGCCTGAAGCTCTGGCTGTAGGCGCGGTACATATCATCGTAGGTGGCCTGTAAAGACTCCTGCGATGCGTGGAAAGAGTAGGCATCTTTCATGATGAATTCACGTGAACGCATCACGCCAAAACGTGGGCGGACTTCATCACGGAATTTAGTCTGGATCTGGAACACGTTCAGCGGCAGCTGTTTGTAAGAGCTAAGCTCGTTACGGATCAGATCGGTCACCACCTCTTCATGCGTTGGACCGAGTACGAAAGGTCGATCGCCACGATCTACGAAGCGCAGCAGCTCCGGGCCATACTGTTCCCAACGTCCACTTTCCTGCCAGAGATCGGCTGGCTGTACCACCGGCATGGAGATCTCAATCGCACCGGCGTTGTTCATCTCTTCACGCACGATGTTTTCAACTTTTTTCAGAACGCGCAGGCCGGTTGGCAACCAGGTATATAACCCAGAGGCCAGCTTACGGATCATCCCGGCACGCAGCATCAGCTGGTGGCTGATCACTTCTGCGTCGGCAGGCGTCTCCTTTTGGGTGGAGAGCAGATATTGAGTAGTACGCATGAGTTACGATTCCATTTATGCGGAAAGCTATACAAAGACAGCAGGGCAAAAAAAAATTCTGACGGCTAGTGTACCAGCGTGTCCGAAGAGTCAAAAGATGCAGGGTAACAAATTAACGGGGATCGAGCGCAATCACCACGGTTCCCGTGGCGTTAACGCACCAGCGTACGTTGAAATCCAGCAGCCAGGCGGCATACTCACGTTCCGGCTCTTCCCCTTTTCGGTAAGCGGGGCGCGGGTCCTGCGCCAGAACCTGAGTGATAAAGCGTTCCAGATGCGGGTACTGCCTGCCATAGAGCGCAAGCTGTTGCTGAGCCTGGGGTGAAAACGTTACCGGCATGGCCGCTTCCGGAGCCTGTTGGGCAAAGCCTGCCCGCGCTTCCGGTAGGGCTTCGGCAAAGGGCAGGTAAGGCTTAATGTCGACGACCGGGGTGCCGTCCACCAGGTCCAGGCTCCCCAGTTCCAGCACCACGGCGCCTTTTTCTGTGCGGACGCCTTTCAGTTCCACCAGCGACATCCCAATGGGGTTTGGCCGGAAGGTAGAACGTGTGGCAAAAACGCCCATCCGCGCATTACCGCCCAGCCTGGGAGGGCGAACGGTTGGCCGCCAGCCGCCCTCCATGGTCTGATGAAAAACAAAAAGCAGCCACAGATGACTGAACGCTTCCAGTCCGCGAACGGCTTCAGGCTGATTGTAGGGCGCGCAAAGATGAAGCTCTCCGCCGCCATCCTGAATCAGACCTGGCTGACGGGGAACGGCAAACTTCTCCTTCCAGGGGGAGTGTATGGTGCCGATTTGCTGGAAGGAAAATTCACTCATTGATTGGAAACTTTCAGTGCAGAACCCTGACATACGGCCTGACGGTAGCAGCCCTGAGCATTGCTGACGACTTCACACTGATGGACCAGTACCGCATTCGCCTTCATGTTTGACGCGCGGATCTGCATTCTTTTACGGGCGGTATTGAGATTTGGCGGCGAGCTTTGTGCCGTTGCCTGACAATCATCACCATACACTTCACCCAGGTCGCGGAACGGCTTGCTGACCAGATCGCCGGCATCCGTATACAACTTTACCGGCACAGGGCGTGGCTGCGGTTTACTGGCTCCGGACTGAGTTTGTGTTGTCTTCTTAAAGGGTTCGACAGGCTTATAAGGCTTATGCAGCAACGAACACCCTGTCAGCGAGAGGGCTAACAAACAGAGCGGTAAAACACGCATGGGACAATCCTCTGGTTCGGATAAAGTGGGCGTTATTGAAACAAGCCTTCGGGGAAATAACAAGCGCTTAAGAAGGCAAAAGCGGGCATAAGCCCGCTTTTGCGCTGTGGAAAGAGGGGCCGCAGTGTTAACTGCATAAAGACCCGCTTACCAGCCTTTAACGGCACCGCCATTGAAAATCTTGTTAGCGGCATCGTTCACTTCGTCAGACTGGTAGGCCTGAACGAATTTCTTCACGTTTTCTGCATCTTTGTTATCTTCACGCGCCACAATCATGTTCACGTAAGGCGAATCTTTATCTTCAACAAAAATGCCATCTTTTGCCGGCGTCAGATTGATCTGGCTGGCATAGGTGGTGTTGATAACAGCCAGCGCGATCTGCTGGTCGTCCAGCGAGCGTGGCAGTTGAGGAGCTTCCAGCTCAACCAGCTTGATGTTCTTCGGGTTCTCAACCACATCCAGAGAGGTTGGCAGCAGGCCGGTGCCCTCTTTCAGTTTGATCAGGCCCACTTTCTGCAACAGCAGCAGTGAACGCCCCAGGTTGGTTGGATCGTTAGGAATAGCAACCTGCGCGCCGTTTTGCAGCTCGTCCAGCGATTTGATTTTTTTCGAGTAGCCAGCAATCGGGTAAACGAAGGTGTTGCCGACAGTCACCAGCTTGTAGCCACGATCTTTGATCTGCTGATCGAGATAAGGCTTGTGCTGGAAAGCGTTAACATCGATGTCGCCTTTGCTCAGCGCTTCATTCGGCAACACGTAATCGTTAAAGGTGACCAACTCAACGTCCAGACCATATTTATCTTTGGCAACCTGCTTAGCCACTTCAGCAACCTGCTGCTCGGCACCCACAATCACCCCTACTTTAATATGGTTTGGATCTTTCTCTTTCTGATCGCAACCTACCAGCGCCAAAGTACCAATCAGCGCGCCCACAGCGGCAAATGTTTTAAAGTTAAAAGACATATCCCTTCCTTAATTTCAATGAGCTGTTATTTATGTGTGACAGCACGTGCAATGCGGTCGCCACAGAATTGAATCAAATACACTAAAACAACTAACAACACTAATACCGTATTCATCACCGTTGCGTTATAGCCGATATAACCATACTGAATACCGATCTGCCCCAGACCACCGGCGCCCACGGCACCGCCCATTGCAGAGTAACCAACCAGAGTAATCAGCGTAATAGTCGCGGCGTTAATCAGGCCTGGCAGCGCTTCCGGCAGCAGGACTTTTTTCACAATTTGCAGCGGCGTGGCGCCCATTGCGCGGGAAGCCTCAATCAGACCGGTTGGCAGTTCCAGCAGCGTATTCTCAACCATGCGGGCAATAAAGGGCGCAGCGCCGATGGTCAGCGGCACAATAGCGGCCTGCAAACCAATCGATGTCCCTACAATCATGCGCGTGAAGGGGATCATCCAGACCAGCAGAATAATAAAAGGAATGGCGCGGAAGATGTTCACCACCGCAGAGAGAAAGCGGTAAAGAGAACGGCTTTCAATAATCTGTCCCGGACGGGTGACATAAAGCAGAACGCCAAGTGGTAAACCCAGCACGAAGCCAAAGAAGCCCGAGACAAAGGTCATCACCAGCGTCTCCCAGACACCCCGGCAGAGAAGAAGGATCATTGCCTCAGACATAACCTAATACCTCAACCTTTACATGATGCTCTTTCAGGAACGTAATTGCCGCCTGCGTGTCGGCCTCGGTGCCATGCATCTCGGTCAGCATGATGCCGAACTTCACGCCACCAGCGTAATCCATCTGGGCACTGATAATATTGTTATTCACGTTGAAACGGCGAGCCGACTCGGAGAGCAGCGGGGCATCCACAGACTGGCCGGTAAATTCCAGACGCAATAAAGGTACGCTTCCGGGCTTATTCTCCGCAGAGAGACGCAGGCTGTAATCTTCCGGAATATCCAGATGCAGCGTGGACTGGATAAACTTCTGTGCCAGAGGCGTCTTGGGATGGGAGAACACTTCGCTAACCGTGTCCTGTTCAATCAACTGCCCGTTACTGATAACCGCAACCTGATCGCAAATACGTTTCACCACGTCCATCTCATGCGTGATCAGTAAAATGGTGATGCCCAGGCGACGGTTAATGTCTTTCAGTAATTCAAGGATTGAACGGGTGGTCGCCGGATCCAGCGCGCTGGTGGCTTCATCACACAGCAAGACTTTTGGATTGGTGGCCAGCGCACGGGCAATGGCCACGCGCTGCTTTTGCCCACCGGAGAGGTTAGCGGGCCAGGAATCGTGCTTATCAGCCAGACCAACCAGCTCAAGCAGCTCTTTTACCCGTGCGGCAATCTCGCCGCGTGACAGTTTTCCCAGCTCCAGCGGCAGGGCAACGTTGCCAGCCACGGTGCGTGAATTCATCAGGTTAAAATGTTGGAAAATCATGCCAATCTGGCGACGAGCCTGAGTCAGCTCGCTTTCTGACAGGCTGGTCAGCTCCTGATCGTCAACCAGGACTTTGCCAGAGGTTGGGCGCTCAAGCAGGTTAACGCAGCGGATCAGGGTACTTTTCCCGGCACCCGAGGCGCCAATAACGCCATAAATTTGTCCGGCAGGCACGTGCAGGCTGACATCAGACAGCGCTGTGATTGTGCGCGTCCCCTGCTGGAACACTTTAGTGATAGAGTTAAGTTTTATCATTTTATTATCGTAGTGCAGTTATCCGTGGCGTGTAATGAGTGCCTCGCCCAGGGGCAGGCGATTGGATGTTAAGGCATCCAGATGGCTAAATCAATCAAAGTCATTCAAACTGCCGTTCTCACCCTACACGCAATCATGCGATACTCTACGGCAACATTAGTAGCAGGAGTTTCTACGTGACAGACAAAGTCCCCGCCATATTTCTGGATCGTGATGGCACGATGAATGTGGATCATGGTTACGTCCATGAGATCGACAACTTTCAGTTTATAGATGGCGTTATTGAGGCGATGCAGGAACTGAAAAAGATGGGCTACGCGCTGGTGATGGTGACCAATCAGTCTGGTATCGCGCGCGGCATGTTCTCTGAAGATACCTTTATGAAGTTGACCGAATGGATGGACTGGTCGCTCGCTGACCGCGATATCGATCTGGATGGCATCTATTTCTGCCCGCATCATCCTGAAGCAGTAGTAGAAGAGTATCGCCAGCAGTGCGACTGCCGCAAACCCGAACCGGGTATGCTGCTGGCAGCGGAGAAAGAACTGAACATCGATATGGCCGCTTCTTATATGGTTGGCGATAAAATTGATGACATGCTGGCAGGCAAAGCGGCAGGTGTAGGTACAAAGGTGTTGGTTCGCAGCGGGAAGCCGGTAACGGAAGAGGGCGAAAAAGCAGCCGATTGGGTGATTAACAGCCTCGCTGACCTGCCTGCGCGCATCAAACAGGGCTAAAAAGCAGCGTTCTGCACGAAGTTTCAGCGGTTGATAAAAAAGTTCAGATTTATGCTTGCCTTCCCACGGCGCATCCCTATAATGCGCCTCCATCGAACGGCAACGAGCAAACGCTCAGCGTGCTGAAAGATGAAGAGAAAATTCCTGATTAAGGGGTTGACTCTGAAAGAGGAAAGCGTAATATACGCCACCTCGCAGTAACGCCTCCGGGTGCTTACCGCAACGCTCTTTAACAATTTATCAGACAATCTGTGTGGGCACTCGCAGGATTGATATCAGCGCCGC